>NZ_JPRF03000076.1 GCF_001188955.3 Kitasatospora aureofaciens
CGCGGCCGGTGATCTGCGCCAGGCGCTCACCCTGGCGCCCGGCCATCCGCAGGCCGCCGGGGCGCTGGTGCTGCTGGGCGAGCACGAGGCCCACCAGCACGCCGCCGAGGGCCGCCACCGCGAGGCGTACCGGGCCTACCGCGAACTGCTGCTCAAGGACCCGGCCCACCCCCGGCTGCTGCACGCGCTCGGCCTGGCCGGCTACCGGTTCGCGGCGGCCGCCGAGGCGCCGGACGAGCAGGTCTGGGCCTGGACGGTCGGCTGCCTGGTCGCCGCCCTGCACCGCGAGGAGCTGTGGGCGGAGACCGCCCGGATCACCGGCCGCCCGGCCGAGCCGCAGCGGACGGCCGCCGCCCGCGCCGCGCTCTCCGAGCGCCTCCGCGAGGACCTGCGCGCCCTCGACCGGGCCGCGGGCCGCAGCGGCGACGAGGTCACCGCCTGGACGCTGCGCCTGGGCATGGAGGCCCACGCCGCGGACGCCTTCGCCCAGGAGGACGTCCGGATCACCCTGCCCGGCTGCCCCGCGCGGCGCCTGGTCGTCGGCCCCGTGCTGGACGGGCTGCTGCGCGCGGAGCCCGAAACCGCCGCCTGGGCCGAGGCCTTCGAGGAGGCCGTACGGACGTGGCGTCGCCCCACGGGCCCCGACGCGTCCGCGCCCGTGCCCGCGCTCACCCGGGCCCTGGCCCTGTTCGGCGCGCTCGGCCCGCAGCAGTACCTGCACCTCCAGGGCCGTCAGGCCGCCGCCGTCGCCGCGCTGGACACGGTGGCCGAGGGCGACCGCGACGCGGCCTGGGAGGCGCTGCTCCGCGCTGCGCTCGTCAGCCAGGCCCGCGAGCACCACCGCAACCAGGACTGGCGCGAGGCGCTGGAGTGCCTCACCCGGGCCAGGACAGTACCCGGCCTCGTGCTGCCGGCCGACACGGCCCGGATCGCCGCCGAGTCCGGCGTACGGGCCGCCCGCGCCCTGCTGAAGAGCACCGTGGACGACCAGGCGGGCGCCGCCGAACTGCTGGAGAAGGCGTACGCGCTGGCGCCGGACGACCCCGAGGTGCGCGGCGACCTCGGCGCGACCTACGCCCAGTGGGCCCGCAAGATCAACAACGAGGAGAAGGACTATCCCCGCGCCCTCGAACTCCTCGCCAAGAGCCTCGAACTCGCCCCCGGCGACCCGACCGCCAAGCACTTCCTGCAGGCCGCCCTCGGCAACCGGGCCGGCCAGCTCAGCCGCGTCGACGCCTCCGACGAGGAGCTGACCGAGGCCGTCGGACTGTGGAAGCAGCTGATCGACCTCAGCGACGACCCGGAGCACCGGCACGGCATGGCCTTCGTGCTGCGCCAGCTCGCCCGCTCCGCCGCCTTCGCCGACGACCGGGCCCGCGCCACCGGCAACATGATCCAGGCGCTGCTCTGGGACCCGGACTGGGAGGGCGACGCCGGGAGGGAGGCCGACCGCCGGATCTCGGTCATGCTCGCCAACCACGTCATCGACAACATGCGGGACGAACCGTTCGCGGCCCAGGCCGACATGCTCAAGAAGGCCATGTCCTACGACGACTCGACCGACATCCGCCGGCTGATGGTCAGCGTCTGGCGCGGCGAGGCGATCACCCACTTCGAGGCCCGCCGCTACGCCGTCGCGGTCGGCCTGCTGGAGGAGGCGCTCGCCCTGGCCGCCAGCCCGGCGGACAACACCAAGCTGCACGGCGAACTCGCCGTGGTCTACAGCTCCTGGGCCGTCGCCCAGGCCAACGCCCGCGACTACCACCTGGCTCAGGCGGCGATCGAAAGGGCTGTCTCGCACAACCCGCGCGACCGCGAACTGCGCGCCCTGCAGCAGCGCATCGCGAAGCTCAACTGAACGCAACCGCGCGACGATCGGTGCCGTCGCACCCGGCAGAACGAAGCGCGCACCCGAATCCCGAGCCGTGAGGAGAGAGACCGCCCGCCATGCCACTGCACGAACCGTCGCCGTACGAGGTCCTGGGCATCCCGCTCACGGCCGGGGTGCGCGAGATCAACCTCTCCGTCGGGAAGGCGCTGAAGGCGGGCCGGTACAGCCGCCAGCAGATCCAGGACGCGGCCGCGCTGCTGCGCAACCCGGACCGGCGCCTGGAGGTGGACCTCCAGCAGCCGCTGCCGCCCGAACCGGTCGACCAGGCCGCCGACCTGCTGGCCCCCGCGCTCGCCGAACCGCTCCTGGTGATCGACCGCCCCGGGCTGCCCCCGGCCCCGGCACTGCTCGCGCTGCACCGGGCCGAGGCGGCCGCCGACTTCGCCGAGCCCGCCCCCGGCGGCGCCGACCCCGAACCCCCCGTCCCCGCCCGCTACGCGGCCGACCTGTCCGTGCTGCCGCAGATCGAGGTACCGGAATGACCGACGCACCGACCGCATCCGTACTCGACGGCCACCGGCCGCTGGAGGTCCCGCCGGGGGTCGAGTCCGTCGACCTGGAGGCCAAGTTCACCCAACTGCTCTTCCGGGCGTCGTTGTTGGGGAACAAACTGACCGAGCAGAAGCAGCAGGCCCGGGCCGCGCAGCGCGAACTGCTGGGCGTGCTGGTCGAGGTGGACGACGCGCTCGCCGCGCTCGGGCTGGACCGTGAGCTGGTCGCGCACGGTCGCGGCGCCGGGCTGGAGGCGACCCGTCGGCGGCTGCTCGGCCGGCTGGCCAAGGCAGGGGTGAAGCCGATGCGGCTGGAGGGGCTGGCGGCGGACCCGGCGCTGACCGAGATCGTCGGCACCGAGGTGCGGCCGGGGGTGGCGCCGGAAACGGTGGTGCAGACGGTGGTGACCGGGTTCTTCTGGGAGCAGGAGGTGCTGCGCCGGGCCCAGGTGGTGGTCGCCGCACCGGAGTCGGCGCTGCGGTCGGCCGAGGACCCCAGGGTCGAGCTGATCGAGCCGCAGCAGCCCGAGCAGGCGGAGAAGCCCCAGCGGCCCGAGCAGACGGAGAAGCCCGAGCAGGCGGAGAAGCCCAAGCAGGCGGAGCACCTCGAGGAGCCGGAGAAGCCCGGGGAACCGGAGGCCGCCGAGCCCGGGCCCGCACCCGCCGAGCCCGCAGCCGCCGAGGCCCCGGCCAGGCCGGTCCCGCCGAGGGCCCGTCGCCAGGCCAAGGCGCCGGGCCGGCCGGCCAAGCGGGCCAAGCGCAAGAAGTAGCCAGGACGTAGCTGGACCACGAGGGGCAAGAGGGGAACGACATGTACCGCACACTCGGCATCGACCTGGGCACCACCAACTCGGTGGTGGCCCACCTCCGCCGGGGCGAGCCGGAGATCATCTTCAACCGGCAGAACCAGGAGGCCACGCCCTCCGTGGTCGGCAGCGGCCGCAAGGGCGAGCTGCTGGTGGGCTCGACCGCGCGCAGCCGGATCGCCATCGACGGCGCCAACGTGATCCGCTCGGTCAAGCGCTTCATGGGCCGCAAGTTCAAGGACCCGCAGGTGCAGGCGGCCCTCAAGGAGGTCGACTACAAGGTCACCGCGGGCACCGACGGCGACGTCAACGTCTGGTTCAACGGCCGCTCCTACACCCCGATCGAGATCTCCGCGATCATCCTGCACCGGCTCAAGCAGGACGCCGAGCAGCGTCTCGGCGAGCCCTTCCACCGGGCCGTCATCACCGTCCCCGCCTACTTCGGCGAGCGGCAGGTCGCCGCGACCCAGGAGGCGGGCCGGATGGCCGGCCTGCACGTGCTGCGGATCATCAACGAGCCGACCGCCGCCGCGCTCGCCTACGGGCTCGCCAGCGAGGCCGGTGACGAGGGCCGCACCGTCCTGGTGTACGACCTGGGCGGCGGCACCTTCGACATCTCGATCCTGCTGCTGGTGCCCGGTTCGGTCTCGGTGCTCGGCATCGAGGGCGACAACCTGCTCGGCGGCGACGACTTCGACCGCGCGATCACCACCGCGCTGCTGGAGGACATCCGCGAGGAGTACGGCTCCGACTACCAGCCCGACCTGCGCGACCGCCCGAAGATCGCCTCCACCGCCGAGACGGTCAAGATCGAGCTCTCCAACCAGCAGTCCTCCGAGGTGATCCTGCCCGGCCTGGGCGCCGGACAGCTGGTGCTGGAGACGGAGTTCGAGCGGGCCCGCTTCGAGGAGCTGATCGAGGCCCAGATCGAGCGGACCATCGAGCTGACCCACAAGGCCATCATGCAGGCGAACCTGACCGTCGGGGACATCGACGAGGTGGTGCTGGTCGGCGGCTCGACCTCGATCCCGCTGGTCGAGCGGCGGCTCGGCGAGGTGTTCGGCACCCGCCGGATCAAACGCGGCGTCAACCCGATGCAGTGCGTGGCGCTCGGCGCGGCCGTGCAGTCCGCGCTGGTCGGCGAGGTGGAGTGCCCCGAGTGCCGTGCCCCCGGGGACCTCTCGGCCTCCAACTGCGCCAACTGCGCGACCTCCCTGCTCGGCGGCGAGCGCGTCTCCTGCCCGACCTGCCACGTCCCGGTGGACGCCGAGGCCTCCGAATGCCCCAAGTGCGGCCAGGACATGGCCGGTTCGGCCACGGTCGGAACGGGCGCGACCGTCCCGGAGCAGTCCCGGTCCACCGCCGTGGTGCGCGGCGACAACTGCCCGCGCTGCGGCACCCCGGCCGCCCCGGGCGTCACCGCCTGCGAACTGTGCGGCGAAGCGCTCAACTCGGCCGCCCCCGGCCACACCAAGGTGGCGACCACCGCCGCCGAGGACGTCGGCCTGCGCTGCGCCTCGTGCAGCAGGGTCAACCCGCCGGGCAGTGAAGTCTGCTCGGGCTGCGGGGAGTTGATGCAGGTCACCAACCCCTTCGACATCACCCCGAAGAACCTCGGCATCGAGCTCAACGACGGCCGGCTGGCCGTCATCATCCCCAAGAACACCAGTTACCCGACCAGTTCGCCGGTCAGCCGGGAGTTCGTGGTCTCCGGCAGCGGTCGTCAGCGGCTGGAGATCGCGGTGTACGAGGGCGAGCACGAGATCGCCCAGCAGAACGAGCTGATCGGTCACCTCACCCTGCGCCTGCCGGAGGGCCTCGGCGGCCGCACCCCGGTCGAGGTCTCCTTCGGCCTCGACCGCGACCGCACCATCACCCTGTCGGTGCGGATCCAGGGCGGCGCCGAGAAGACCGTCAAGCTGGAGCGGGTCACCCTCGACCCGGAGCTGAAGGTGCAGGTCGAGGAGCAGCAGCGGCAGATCGAGACCTTCACCGACCGCTGGGGCGGGGAGCTCACCGAGGCCGAGATGCGCGAGGCCCAGCGGCTGATGGACGCCCTGGACGACCTGGCGGCCGGGCAGACCCGCGGTCAGTCGGTGGACGAGGCGCTGGAGCGGGCGCAGCGCCAGCTCAAGGCCCAGCGCTGGGTGCGCGGCTCGGAGGCGTACCTGAGCCTGTTCATCCACTACTGCGAGAAGCACCTGGACCCGAGCGACCTGGACCGGCTGCGCTCGGTGGCCGCCGAGCTGCGGCTGCGCCGGGAGGCGGCCGACTGGGAGGGCGCGATGCGCGCGGCCCAGAAGGCGGACGAGCTGTGCGACTCGCTCGGCCACACCTTCCGGATGCTCACCATGTGCAACGTCTACGTGAGCCAGAACATGATCTCCCCGGCCCTGGCGCAGCGGATCATGGCGGAGCTGCGCGGGCTGGACGACGCGGTGGAGGCGCCCAACATGGAGGCGGTCAACACCCACATGTCGAACCTGCTGGCCCTGTACGCGCAGGCGCAGCGCGAGTTGGGCAGCGAGCCGGCCGCCGAGTCGCTGGGCCCGGTCCGTCCGGAGGAGGCCGGTCCGCGATGAGTGCCGCGACGTCTGTGGAGGTGCTGTGTCCGCTCTGCAGGGTGCCGGCGGACCGGGAGTCGCTGGGCTGCCCGTCCTGCCGGGAGGACCTCGGCGTGCTGTTCCGGCTGCGTTACTCCGCTCGGATCGACTACAACCGCGCGCTGGAGGCGCTGGCGGCGGGTGACGGGGCGCTGGCGCTCGGCCTGCTGCACCGCGCGGTGGCGGCGGAACCGGGGCTGGAACCGGCCCGGGAGCTGCTGGAATCACTGAGCGTGTCCGGGCCCGCGGGGTCGGCGTCGGGATCCGCGCCGATGGCGTCGGAGCGCGACACGCCCTCTGAATGACCAATTCGGACGCTCGCGGCCTGCTGTCGCGTTCGATCGGTGCGAGTGTGATCGTCACACGGACGTTTGCCACCCTCACAAGGAGTCACGCAATGCGTATTCGCACCACCCTCGCCGCCGCCGCGCTCGCCGCGGTGGCCGTCCTGGCCGGTGCCGGCACCGCCGCCGCGGGCGACGCGACCGCCAACGGTGTCGCCGCCAACTCGCCCGGTGTGCTCTCCGGCAACCAGATCCAGTTCCCGATCAACTTCGAGGCCAATTTCTGCGGCAACACGATCAACCTGCCCGGGTTCCTCAACTCGACGGCGGGCAACGTCTGCATCAACGGCTGACCCGTGCGCCGGGGCCGCCCGTCGGATCCGACGGGCGGCCCCGGCGCCGTGTCGGTACCCCCGTTCGGGGGTGGCGGCGCGGGCCCGGGACCGCGACCATGGTGGCCGTCCCGCACCGCCGCACCGCCGCACCCAGGAGCCAGCCCGTGCCGACCACTCCGACCCCGCGCAGCTACGCCTCCGGCACCTCGGACGTCCCGCTGCTCGGCGACACCATCGGGGAGAACCTGGACCGCGCGGTGCGCGCCTTCCCCGACCGTGACGCCCTGGTCGACCGCGCCACCGCCCGCCGCTGGACGTACGCCGAACTCGCCGCCGACGTCGACGCGCTGGCCCTCGGCCTGCTGGAACTCGGGATCGCCAAGGGCGACCGGGTCGGCATCTGGGCCCCCAACTGCGCCGAATGGACGCTCACCCAGTACGCCACCGCCAAGCTCGGCGCGATCCTGGTCACCGTCAACCCGGCCTACCGGGCGCACGAGCTGGAGTACGTGCTGAACCAGGCCGGGATCCGGCTGCTGGTCGCCGCGGAGAGCTTCAAGACCTCCGACTACGCCGGGATGATCGAGGAAGTCCGGCCGCGCTGTGCCGGGTTGGAGCGCGTCGTGCTGCTCGGCGGCCCCGCCTGGGACGGCCTGCTGGCGGCCGGACGCAAGGCCGGTCCCGCCCTGCTCGCCGACTTCGCCGAACGCCAGGGCGAGTTGGCGCCGGACGACCCGATCAACATCCAGTACACCTCGGGCACCACCGGCTTCCCCAAGGGTGCCACCCTGTCGCACCACAACATCCTCAACAACGGTTACTTCGTCGGAGAGTTGCTCAACTACACCGAGCAGGACCGGATCTGCGTCCCGGTGCCCTTCTACCACTGCTTCGGCATGGTGATGGGCAACCTCGCCGCCACCTCGCACGGCGCCTGCACGGTCATCCCGGCCCCCTCCTTCGAACCGGGTGCCACCCTGGCCGCCGTCGCCGCCGAGCGCTGCACCTCGCTGTACGGCGTGCCGACCATGTTCATCGCCGAACTCGCCGACCCGGACTTCGCCCGCTACGACCTCGGCAGCCTGCGCACCGGCATCATGGCCGGCTCGCCCTGCCCGGCCGAGGTGATGAAGCAGGTCATCGAGCGGATGGGCATGGCGGAGGTGTCGATCTGCTACGGGATGACCGAGACCTCGCCGGTCTCCACCCAGACCCGCACCGACGACCCGGTCGAGCGCCGGGTCTCCACGGTCGGCCGGGTCGGCCCGCACCTGGAGGTCAAGGTCGTCGACCCGGCCACCGGCCGCACCGTCCCGCGCGGCGAGCCCGGCGAGCTGTGCACCCGCGGCTACTCCGTGATGCTCGGCTACTGGGACGAGCCCGAGCGCACCGCCGAGGCCGTCGACGCGGCCCGCTGGATGCACACCGGGGACCTCGCGGTGATGGACGGGGACGGCTACCTCGCGATCACCGGCCGGATCAAGGACATGGTGATCCGCGGCGGCGAGAACCTCTACCCGCGTGAGATCGAGGAGTTCCTCTACACCCACCCGGACGTCCTGGACGTCCAGGTGATCGGCGTCCCCGACCCGAAGTACGGGGAGGAGCTGATGGCCTGGATCCGGATGCGCGAGGGCGCCGAGCCGCTCACCGCCGAGGCCGTGCGCGCCTACTGCGAGGGCCGGCTCGCGCACTTCAAGGTGCCGCGCTACGTGCACGTGGTCGAGGAGTTCCCGATGACGGTCACCGGCAAGATCCGCAAGGTCGAGATGCGGGAGATGGCCGTCCGGATCCTCGGCCTCTGACCTGCCCGAACGCCGAACGGCCCGCCCCGTGGGAGGGGCGGGCCGTTCGGCGCTGCGCGGTCAGTACCGCGCGCCCCAGACCTGGTCGGTGGAGACGATCTCGCGGCCGAGCGGCATCAGCGAGACCGGGATCATCTTGAGGTTGGCCCAGCCGAACGGGATGCCGATGATCGACAGGAACAGCGGGATGCTGGTGATCAGGTGCCCGAGTGCCAGCCACCACCCGGCGAAGACGAACCAGATCACGTTCCCGACGCAGGACGCCGCCCCGGCGTCGCGGCGCTCGACGGTGGTCCGCCCGAACGGCCACAGTATGAACCCGGCGATCCGGAACGAGGCGATGCCGAAGGGGAGCGTGTCCCGGCGCTCCGCATGACGCAGCTTCACCCTTGCGCTTCCGGTTGACGCTGCCGTAGGCCTGACCAGCACCAACACCGGGTGGCCGACGAGGACCATTCCTCGTCGGCCACCCGGTGTTCCTCGCCGGAACGGTCGAAGCCCCGTCCTGCGGGAGTCGTGTCAGTTTCCCCCTCGGGGCGACTGACCGGTCACGGGGTTCGTTCGGCCTGGAGGGTCCAGCGGCTGTTGTCGAAGAGGCCGGGGCAGTCCCAGATGTCGAGCCGGGTGCCCTGTTCGGTGTGCGAGTTGTTCAGCTCGATGCAGCGGCCGGTGTTGGGGTCGCCTCCGGTGATGGTGGTCTGGTTGATGATGCGGCCGTCCGCTTGAACGGACCACTTCTGGGTGGGCCTGCCGTCGCAGTTGGCGAGGGCGAGCTGGGTTCCGTTGGTGTTGGCGTTGCCGACCGTGGAGACGCAGTAGGAGCCGGCCCGGATGGTGCCATCCGTGCTGAGGTTGAACCGCTGGCTCACGGTGTTCCAGCAGCTGCCGATGGCCAGCGGAGCGCCGTCCCGAGAACCTCCCCAGGCGTCCATGCATTGCCAGGAGACCAGGTTCGGGTGCAGGGAGACACTGGCATCTGAGTAGCCGAGGAACTGCCAGTCGCTGAAGCCGTCGACCTTGTTCGTCGTGTTGGTGCTGCTCTTGCCTGGGAAGACGGTGATGGCGTTGCCGGTGTTGATGGCCCAGAGGTCGGGGGAGCCGTCGTTGTTGAGGTCGGCGGCGCCGACCAGCGGCTGGGCTGTGCTGGTCCAGTTGGCGCCGGTCAGGATCGGTGTGCCGGCGTCGGGTTTGGTGAGGGCGGAGTAGTCGACGGTGCCGTCGGCGTTCCAGCTGAGGGCGTAGGCGTAGATGTTTCCGTTGACCCGGTTGCGCGCCCAGAGCGTCGCCTGGTTCTTGGCTGCTTTGGTGACGGGATTGGTCGTGGGTCCGTTGGCCGCACCCGGGTTGATGAGTTCGAGGTCGGTCCAGCTGCCTGAGGCGGTGGGGATGAGTGTTGCGCTGCCGAAGGCGTTGCCGGCGGGGTTGAAGATGTAGAGCTTGTTGTTCTCCAGGGTCATGACGGAGGTCTGCGTGGTGAAGACGGTCTTCGTCGGGTCGCCTGCCTTGGGTCCGACGGCTTCGCCCTTGGGGGTGCCGAAGGCGATCGCCTGGGAGACGTTGCTCCAGTCCTGGGCGTTGTAGTCGGTGCCGCAGGGTGCGTCGGTGCCGTAGGTCGTGCAAGCGGGCCGGTCAGGCGTCAGAGGGGGGAAGGTGTCGAAGTGCCCGGTGCCGTCGTTGGTCACCACGAACAGCGTGCGCTTCAGCGCGGGCACGGTGTCCTTGTTGTAGTGGACGACGAGTTGGTCGACCGGCTGGCCGACCGTGAGGGCGCCGTGGTGGCTGATCTGGAAGTCTGCCCAGGTGGTGCCGTACTCGCGGTTGCCGGGCGCGGCTGAGGCAGGGGCAGCCAGCGAGCTCGTGGGGTCGGTGTTGCCGCCGATGATCCGCAGGTCGCCGTTCTTGTCGGCGAGGAGGATGTCCGGCTGCTGGTCGTTGGTGACGTCTCCGAACAGTGGCTGTGTGCCGGGCTTCCAGGGAACGTAGAAGTTGTAGATGGCCGGCTGGCTGTAGTTGCCGGCGTTGTCCATGGCCCAGGCGTAGAGGGTGTTGGTGCCCCACCGGCGCGGCTGGTAGGTGTACGGCGTGCCCGGTGCCTGTGTGCCGTCCTGGCCGCACTTCCAGCCGACGACCGGAGTCGGGTCGGTGCTCACCCGCACACACGCGACGCCGGAGGCCTGCAGGCCCGAACCCGGGGACGGGTCGTCGGCGTTGATGGTGAAGGTGCCCTGGTCGTTCATGTACTTGGCCGGGCTGGGGTTGGGGGTCCCCGAGGGCGGGAAGTCGGTGGAGCTGATGCTGACGCGGGGGTTGGTCTTGTCGACGCGGAAGTAGCACCACCCAGTCATGGGTGAGGTGAGGGTGTTGTCGGTGGCGCGGGCGGTCCAGCCGTACTGGTGGCCGTCCGACAGCGATCCCACACTCTTGGACGGGCCCGGATCGTTGTAACTTCCGCCCCAGTCTCCCGGGACCGCGCTGAAGTTGGGGTCGTTGTCGTCCCACATGTGATAGCCGGTGTAGAGCGGCTGCCCGGCCGGTGACCAGCTGTTGGCGGTGAGGTAGATCTCCTGGTTGTTGCCGACCCAGCCGGGGTTGTCCCAGGGGTTGGCGCCGCCGCTGGTGCACGCGGCTGTGCTGTTGTTGCCCGCGAATCCCGGGGTGGGCGTGGTGCGAGCCCACCAGACGGTCGGCGTGATGTCGTAGGTGGTGGTGATGTACGGGTTGTTGGCAATCTGGTGCCGGAACGACTTATCGAATTCATTGCCCTGCGGGGCGATGGCGGCGGTCCACCACGGCCACTGGCCGGCAATCGCCTGCTTCATGATGTCGGTCACGTCGATGGCCAGCGGGCCGGTGCCTGTGATCCATTGCCCGTTGACCGACGGACAATTCTCCATGACGATGCTGCGGTTGGTGCCGCAGGGCTGGTCGTTCCAGCTGGTGTGCTCGTAGATGGGCTTGGGAGCTGAGTACACCACCAGCGGCGTGTTCGTTCCCGGGCTGGACGCGCCGGTGACCTGGGCGTTGAGGGTGGAGTTGAAGATGGTCGGCGGGCTTTCGGCACCGCTGGGCTTGGTGTAGAGGGCCGGGTTGATGCCGAACTGGAAGTAGGCGCGCTGGCGGCCCTCACTGCCGCAGTCCAGGTTCGGGTCGCTGCTGTGGAAGCCGCAGTAGCCGGTAGCCAGGTTGCTCTTCTTGTTGAAGTTCTCCGCCGACTTGTAGTTCTCCTGGACCTCCGCCGAGCCCTGGGTCGAGCTGGTGGCGGCGACGAGGGACGGGTCGAGGTACCACGGGCCGGTTCCGGAGCCGAGGGCCTGGGGATCGGGCGTCAGCTCGATCGCTGCTTCCGTGATGTTGCTGCCGATCCTGGCGACGTTTGCGCCGTCCCCGGGTGCCTCAGCTGTTGACGGGGTCCCAGCCGCGGCCGGCGAGGGAGTTGTGTCGGAGGACGGTGCCGCGGCGGAGAAGGACGCCAACTTGACCCCGGCGGTGGCGCCGGCCGGAGCCGCTGAGGAGTTGGAGGAGTCCCACTGCAGTGGGGCCGGGGACCGGAATCGCAGGCTGCCCTTGTCGTCCTTGACGTTGATACTGCCGTTGGCGTCGGAAGAGACCGTCAGTCCTTGGGCGGTGATCGGAAAGCGCAGCGTCTTCAGCGCCGGGTTGGCCGCTGCTTTCGCCGTCCGTACGACGATCACGTCTCGCCAGCCACCGACTGGCAGGGCGGTGACCTGGAGGTCGACGTCGGGCAGTACGTTCGAGTACGTGGCCGTATCGCCGTTCAAAGCCGGCTTTGGCAGCGAGAACGGGGAACCGACGGACAGTTGCTTGCCGTCGGTGGTCTTGAGGGTGGCCATCGGGCCGCTCCCCCCGCCGGACAGAGCGAGTGCCGTGGTCACGACGGCGGGACTGACGGTGCCATCGGGGTTCTGGCGGAGCGTGGGGTCAAGATCGGCCCAGCCGCTGTCCCGCTTCACTCGGACGGGCTGGGCGTTGGCTGTGGTCGTCAGCGTGCCGTCGGGGTTGGCGATGGTCTTGGACGCCACGTCAGTCAGAGCGTCGATGACGACAGGCTTGCCGGTGGACTTCGCCTTGGCGATCGCGTCCAGCATGGCCTGCTGCAGGGGCGTGTGGGCCGGGGTGGGTGTGGAAGGAACCAGTGGCGCAACTCCGCCGGCTGGCCCGTGGGCGGGTGCGGCCGGGGTATCGGCCGCCACTGCTGAAGGCGCGGCGAGCAGGCCAAGGCTTACCAGGCAGCCCGCTGCGAGCGCGGTCATGCGGGTGGCGCGCTTGCGTATCGATGGTGGCGGCGGAGTGTGCGCAATTGTCCGTGGCGTGGTGGACATGCCTCTTCTGTGAATCCCTCCCGGTAGGCAGACACCGTCGTGCGTCTGCGTTCGGATGGGAACGATGTGGCCTGAGCTGTCGGTCCGTCAAACCCGTTACCGCCTTGCGTGGACATGTCCGTATACGCGCGAGATGCCAACGTCAAGACTTAATAAACATCTCACGCGCGGCGATCGAACACTCTGGCGATGTGTCCGAGCCTTCACTTATCGTCACATCAACCATGGCATAGCCATGCTCATTTGACTTTCCGTCGATAGTTACCCGAGGAGACGTGACGATGGCTTGGCCTGCCCGCAAACGGGCTGGGAGACCAGCAGGAGGCCGGTGGCGGTCGCCTGCTGTGGCGGCGTTGGTCGCCTTGACAATGACCGGGGTGAGCGTGCCGTCGGCGATGGCGGTGACCTTCCCCACGCAGAAGGGGAAGGTCTGGACGCCTCCGAACACGCCGCTTGGTGACGGGACCGTCTCGGTCGAGGGGCGCGACGCCCAGCCGGCGCCTCCCCCGGCGGCCAAGGCTCCTGCCTGGACGCCTGAACCGACGGCGCCATTGACGACGGGCACAGCGACGGTGACGGTCGGGGCCGACAGCGCCGAAGCCGAGGCCGCGCGCAAGGCGACCGGCGGAGCATCACCGGCCTCCGGCGGCGCAACCGGCACCAAGGCCGGAGCACTCGCCGTCCGCGTCGCACCCGGCCCCGGCAAGACAGAAAGCGCGCACACGGTCACGGTTCAGGTGACCGGGCAGGACAAGGGCAAGGCCGCCGGAGTCAACGGCCCGCTCATCGCCCTGACTGATGCTGAGGCGCCCGCCAGCAGTGGTGGACGCGCGGCGAGCGTCACCCTGGACTTGAAGGCGCTGCAGGCGACCGGATGGTCCGACCGGGCCTCCCTTGTCGCTCTGCCGCCTTGTGCACTGACCACCCCGGACCTGCCGGAGTGCCGTACCCAGACCCCCGTGACGGCGAAAGCCGATGGGCAAGGTGAGATCACAGCGGATGTCACCCTGCCGCCCGCGGCAACTCCCCGGCAGGGGCAGACGGGTGCCGTGAAGGCCTCCTTCACCACAACGGCAGCGCCCGCACAGACCGTGGCCACCGCCAGTACCAGCAGCAGCGCCGGATCGCTCGTGCTCTCCGCGACGCCTTCACCCTCCGGCGCACTGGGAACCTACACCGCGTCTCCCATGTCCCCGTCGTCGGCCTGGACCTCGGGTTCCAACGCGGGCAACTTCACCTACAGTTACCCGATCCAGGTGCCGCCCGCCCTCGGCAACGCGGCACCCGCTGTGGCGCTGAGCTACAACTCTGCGGACGTGGACGGCAAGACGTCCGCCACGAACGCGCAACCCTCGTGGGTCGGTGACGGCTGGGGCTACGAGCCCGGCTTCATCGAACGTTCCTACCGCGGCTGCGACAAGGCCGGCATCACCGGCTCCGCAGACCAGTGCTGGGGCGGACAGAACGCCACTCTCTCCCTTGCGGGCCACTCCGGCGCGATCGTGCGCGATGACGCGACCGGAACCTGGCACCTCTCGAGCGACGACGGCACCAAGGTCGAGCAGCTCACGGGCGCCCCGAAGGCCGCGGGCGACATCGACTACCAGGGCATGGAGTACTGGCGGATCACCACGCCTGACGGCATCCAGTACTACTTCGGCCTCAACCACCTGCCGGGCGGCGACGGCAGCGACCCGGCCGCCAACTCCGTCCTGACCGTGCCGGTGTACTCGCCCAACAGCGGCGACCCCTGCTACAACGCCGGCAGCGGAAACAGCTCCTGGTGTCAGATGGCCTGGCGCTGGCAGCTCGACTACGTCGTCGACCCGCACGGCAACCTGACCACCTACAAGTACGCCGCCGAAGGCAACAAGTACAAGCGCGGCAACGCCCAGAGCAACGGCAACGGCACCCTCACCGACTACCAGCGTTCCGGCTACCTCAAGGAGATCGGCTACGGCCAGCGCCTGGATGACCAGAAGGCGGCCAAGGGCGGCGCGAACCCGGCGGCCAAGGTCCTCTTCACCGTCGCCGAACGCTGCATACCCGACGCCTCCAACGACTGCTCCGAGGCCAAGCGAGCCAGCACCCCGAACGCGTGGCCGGACACACCGGTCGACCAGATCTGCACCGACAGCTCCTGCACCGTCTCCGCGCCGACGTTCTTCACCACCAAGCGCCTGACCGCGATCAGCACCCAGGTTCTGGTCAACAACGCCTACCGCACCGTCGACACCTGGAACCTCAACCAGGAACTCGCCGACCCGGGCGACGGCACCAAGCGCCTCCTGCAGCTCGACGCCGTCCAGCACGTCCCGAGCAACGGCCAGGCGGAGATCAAGGACCTGCCCCCGGTGCAGTTCCAGTACAAGATGCGCGCCAACCGGATCGACGGTCTCGTCCCGGCATCGCCGATGTTCATGCGTCCGCGCATCCAGAGCATCACGACCGAGATGGGCGGCCGGATCAACGTCATCTATGCCGACCCCGAGTGCTCCCGGGTCAACAACCACATGCCGGCCTCCGAGGACGGCAACGCGATGGCCTGCATGCCCGTCAAGTGGTACCTGCCGGGCCAGTCCTCCAAGGACCCGGTCAACGACTGGTTCGACAAGCCCCTCGTCAAGACCGTCGTCGAGCAGGACCTCGTCAGCACCCCTGCCATCTCCAAGACCACCGAGTACACCTACAACGGCGGGGCCGCGTGGCACCGCAACGACGCCGAGTTCACCGACCCCAAGACCCGCACCTGGGACGACTTCCGCGGCTACCAGTCGGTGACCACCACCACCGGCAACGCCGACCCCGGCGAAGCCCCCAAGAGCCAGCAGAAGGTCACCTACCTGCGCGGCATGGACGGCGACCACCTCGCCGACGGCACGACCAAGCGCAGCGTCCAGGTCCCCAGCCCCCTCGGCGGCACCGTCACCGACAGCAACCAGCTGAACGGCCGCGTCGTCGCCACCGAGACCTTCGACCAGGCCGGCGGCACAGTCACGACGACATCCGGCAGTACCTACAACGGGCAGCAGAAGTCCGCGACCCACGCCCAGAGCGCCGGTGCGCCGCAGATCTTCGCCTGGTACGCGGACTCCGAAACCACCGCGATCACCAAGGCCAAGCTCGCCGACGGAACATGGCGGACGACCACGGGAGTAACGACCACCGAACCGGCCAACGGCAACCGCGTCATCAAGGTCGACGACAAGGGCGACGGCACCGCCGCCACCCCCGAGATCTGCACCACGACCGGTTACGCGGCCAGCGACAACCCGCAGCTGCTCACGCTCGTCTCGCAGAAGACCTCCTTCCAGGGGGCATGCTCTGGCACTGCCACATCCACCAGCACGCTCTCCGCAGGCCGGACGATCTACGACGGCAAGCCCTTCGGCAAGGCGGGCGCGACCGGCGAGCCGACCGGCTCCCAGACACTTGATCACTTCGACCAGTCCGGCAATCCCGTCTACGTGCAGATCGGCAGCGCGACCTTCGACACCTACGGGCGAAGCCTGACGACGTCGACCACCGACGGCTCCACGTATGACGCCGCCGGAAATCAGGTCAGCGGCCCGTCAGTCACGCCCGCAGTGACCAAAATCGCTTTCACGCCTGCCTCCGGTGCGCTCCCGACTCAGGTGCAGACCACTGGGCCCATGGGAGCGGGCTGGACCACGACGACCACGCAGGACCCGGCTCGCGGGTCCGTGCTGACCAGCACCGATGTCAACGGCCGTGTCACGACCTCCCAGTACGACGCCCTCGGCCGCCTCACCGCCGTGTGGGCACCGGGACGCCCGACCACGGACCTGGCGAGCAAGAAGTTCACCTACTCCCTCAGGGGCACCGCTGGACCGTCCACTGTCAAGACCGAGTCCCTCAACGACGGTGCCAGCACCTACTCGGCGAACATCGACCTCTACGACGGCCTGGGCCGCCCCCGGCAGAGCCAGCGCACCAGCGACGCCCGACCCAACGGGCGACTGATCACCGACACCGTCTACGACACACACGGCTGGGTCATCAAGACCTCCGCCCCGTACTACGAGAAGAGCTCGTTCCCGACGAACTCGATCTTCATGCCTGTGGCCGACGGGCAGGTTCCGGGCCAGACCTGGAACACCTATGACGGCAACGGGCGTGTCGTGCGGTCGGAGTTCCGTTCGAACGGCAACCTCCAGTGGGCCACGACTACCAGCTACCCGGGTGCTGACCGCACCGATGTGACCCCACCCGGCGGAGGAACTGCCACCTCGACCGTGACTGACGCCCGTGGCCGTACCACTGCTCGCTGGCAGTACCGAACGCCGACCGCGACGGGCAACAGCGCTGACGCAGACGTCACCACGTACGCGTACACGCCGGCCGGTCAGACCGCCGGCCGCACCGACAGCAGCGGCAACACCTGGAACTACACCTACGACCTGCGCGGCCGACAGGTCTCCGCGTCCGACCCGGACACCGGTACGACTCAGACCTCCTACGACGTCAACTCGCGCATCGACCACACGACCGACGCCAAGGGCAACACCCTCGCCTACTCGTACGACCTGCTCGGCCGAAAGACCGGCACGTACAACGGAAGCGTCGCACCCGCGAACCAACTGGCCTCCTGGACCTACGACACCCTCGTCAACGGCCAACCTACATCCTCCACCCGATACGTCGGCGGGGCGAACGGCGTGGCCTACACCAAGGCCGTCACCGGCTACGACACCGCGTACCGACCCCTCGGCACCTCCGTCACGATTCCCTCCAAGGAAGGCGCCCTCGCCGGCACCTACACCACAACCAACTCCTACAGCTCGGTCCTCGGCGCTCTGACGAAGACCAACATCCCCGCGGCCGGCGGGCTTCCGGCCGAGTCGGTCACCTACGCCAACAGCAACACGGGACTCCTGTTCTCCGCTGCCAGCCTTGACCAGACCGTGGTCATGCAGGTCGACTACGACGCGCTCGCACGGCCCATCCGCACGACGGCCGGTGACTACGGCACGCAGGTCGTCTCGACCCAGCAGTACGACTGGGCCACCGGACGGGTCATCAACTCCTTCGTCGACCGCCAGGTCGGAACCACTGCGGTCGACCAGACCTCGTACACCTACACCCCGTCCGGCCGCATCACCTCGGCCACGAACATCCAGAACGCCTCGGCAACCGACACCCAGTGCTTCACCTATGACCACCTCAGCCGACTGACAGGCGCCTGGACCGACACCGGCCCCGTCACCACGATCGCCGACTGGACCGACTCCTCCGGCACCATCCACGGAACCGGCAGCTCGACCAGCGTGCCCGGCATCGGCGGCTGCACCAACAAGGACGCCCCGGCAACCGTCAACCCCGGCGGCCGCACCGTCGGCGGCCCCTCACCCTACTGGAACACCTACACCTACGACGCGACCGGCAACCGCGCCGGCCTCGTCCAGCACGACATCACCGGAAACAGCCTCAACGACACCACTACCACTCAGACCTTCGGAGCCGCCAAGACCACCAACACCCCCACCACCGCCTCCAACAGCGGCGGAGGCACCGGCGGCCCGCACGCTCTGCTCACCTCCACCACCACCGGCCCGGGCGGCACCAAGGCCGTCACCTACCAGTACGACGCCAAGGGCCGAACCACCGCCATCACCGACACCGGCGGCACCACCACCCTGACCTGGAACGGTGAGGACAAACTCGACTCCCTGACCAAGTCCGGCCAGACCGGCGCCACCACCACCTACCTCTACGACGCGGACGGCAACCAGCTCATCCGCCGCAACCCCGGCAAGACCACGCTCAACCTGCCCACCGACGAGCTAACCCTCGACACCTCGGTTCCCAACGGCTCGCTGAGCAACGTCCGCTCCATCGCCGCCCCTGGCGGCCTGACCTTCACCCGCGTCACCGCGCCCATCGGCGGCGGCGCCGTCCTGATCCAGGCCGCCGACCCGCACGGCACCAACGGCGTCCAGATCAACACCGACCCCAACCAGACCGTCACCCGCCGCCCCACCGACCCCTTCGGCAACCCCCGCGGCACCCAGCCCGACGCCTCCGCATGGGCCGGCACCAAGGGCTACGTCGGCGGCAGCAAAGACGACACCACCGGCCTCACCAACCTCGGCGCCCGCCAATACGACCCAGCCCGCGGACGCTTCATCAGCCCCGACCCCATCCTCGACGAAGCCGACCCCCAACAGTGGAACGGCTACGCCTACAGCAACAACAACCCCGTCAACCTCAGCGACCCCAGCGGGCTACGCCCCGACGGCGTCTGCGGCGGATTCGGCACCTGCTCCGACGACAAGGGCAACATCACCACCGAAACGTTCAAACTCGAACGCGACGGCTCCTGGACCGAGGGCTACTGGAACTGGTATAGCGGCAACAAGGACCACCCCGTCTACGTCTCCAAGCACATCTTCATCATCTACCGCGGCGGAACAGTCAAGGACAGCGTCCACGAACTCTTTGACACGCTCCAGTACATCCCAGGGGTGAGCACCGTCGGCGCTGTCGGGTCCGCCGTCATGGACGCCCACGACGGCAACTACCTGAGTGCCGCCCAGAACCTCGCCGGCGCCATCCCCGGCGAGCGCATCGCCGCAAAGGGCACACAGCTCGCCGAAAAGGCCGCAAAGGCCACCAACGAAGCAGAAAAGGTCGAACAAGAAGCGAGCGCCGCATCCAACGCGGCGTGCGATATCACCAGCCTTCTGGCAGGCGCCGCGCACAGCTTCCCTCCAGGCACGCGCGTCCTCCTGGCTGACGGCACATCTCAAGCCATCGAGACCCTTCAGACTGGCGACCAGGTCCAGGCGACGGACCCGACAACCGGGAAGACCGAGCCCAAACCCGTCACCCACACGATCCGCACACCGGACGACGAGCACTTCACCGACCTGACCCTGCAGGCCACCGCCTCCACCAGCGACTCCAGGAAGGCGGAGAACCTCACCAGCACCCAGCACCACCCCTTCTGGGACCAAACCACCCAGCGCTGGACCAACGCCTCGGAACTCCACACCGGAGATGAACTCCGCACCGCAGACGGCCGAACCCTCACCGTCCTGACCGTGCGGAACTACGACACCAACCCTCAGGCCGCATACGACCTCACCGTCGCCGACCGCCACACGTACTATGTGCTGGCGGGGGCCACGCCGGTCCTCGTTCACAACGATAACTGTGATGAGACCGTTGACTTCGCGCATGGGACAACCATGGAGTCAGCTCGCAACATTGCAGCAAATGGCCTCGACTCGGGTGCCAATGTCGCGAATTCTGTCTATTCGAAGGCCCCTGGAAGTTTCTATGCCATTCAGGTTGACCAGGCAGATCGCGCGGCTGCAGTTGAGACGGCCGCCTATTGGGGAAGTCGACATGCGGCGAAAGGTGACGTGTGCGTGCTGATTTGCCGACTTCCAAAGTCTGTCGTGCAAGACCTGGAAAGTAGGGGTCACTTGATTAATCTAGAGAAGCCGACGCAGTCGATATTCTCGCCCGAGGCATTCGAGGCCATTAATCAACATGCCACCTGGCCGCACATTATTCCGGTGGGATAGATTGGATCAAATGAAGGACGAAGAGTATCCTGAGAGAGTTTCGATTAGTCGGATCCCTGATCCGCTTCAGGTAGGTGATTGGTTCTCCTTTAGCTGGGATGTGTCGCTGTCCGAGTCTGTCGACCTGTCTAGAATGGAGCTCCCCTCTCCCGGTGCCGGATTTTCTGGAATTGCCGCTCTGGTGGGGGCTGCTCCGGGAAATGTTCGCCTTTCAGTTTTTGATAGGCAGCCTGTCATCTCACCAGGGGCTCTCATCTATGCGTCCCGGATTGTCAACCACCTGCGAGAAAATCTATCCTCGCCGGTGATGGTTGATGGTGAGCTGGATAATAGTCTTTTCCGGGTTTCGATGTGAGATCGACGCGACCGAATTGCCCTCACGCAGAACCATCTGGGACCGTGGTCGGAGAGTGGCCCGAACTTGAGCCCTGTTGGATATCGGCGGTTTCCCAGGGTTGTTGCAGCAGGGCTAGTTGATCAAGCTCTGACCTGTTATGCAGGCGCTCGGCTGGGATTTCCCAGCCGAGCGTTTTGCATGGGCGGTGGTTGATCTCGGCGGCGAAGTCATCGCAACAGACCCAAAAACCGACACGACGAACGCCGAACCAGTCACCAACACCATCGTCGGGTCGAACGACCGCGACTTCACCGATCTGACGGACGCCGACCCTCAAATTCGTCCAAGACCTCCACGATCACCTCCACCCCAAAGCATCCATACTGGGATGAGACCACCCAGCACTGGACTAACGCCAGTGACCCTCAAAATCGGCCAATGCCTGCGAACCGCGGACGGCAAGACCGCATCCGTCCTCCAGGTCCGCAGCTACCGAACCAGCCCCCGGCCGGCCTATAGCCGCACCATCGCAAACCTCCACACGTACTACGCGCTGGCGGGCGCCACGCCGATACTCGTACACAACGACAATGAAGCCGCCCGCCTGCTTGCAGGATGCGATGTTTCCGTCGAATCGCGGATGGTGACAAACTCGGCTGGCGAACAGGTGGAGCGTCTTACCGTCGCCAACGAAGATGATCTTTTGGCGATCGCCGATCACCTTGCTGGAGGAAGCCTGGATAATTTCGCGAACAGGAAGCCAGAGTTTTGGCGCGGCACTCTCCCCAATGGCAGGCATCGCGATATTGACTTTAATCTCGATGGGCATAAAAACCCGCCGGAGGGTCCTCGCGTCAAACTGTCTGAGCTGGAAAACAATGACCTTGGTGTCAGCAAGGGGAATAAGTGGAAGACCGTGTTGAAGGTGTTCGTAAAGGGGCGTGAATTCAGGTGACCGCAGTAAAGAAGCATGTCAATTGGGAATTCGCGGAAATGCTGCTGGCTGCAGTTCTACCTGGGTCAACGGCGTATGATCCGGACAGGATTGCCGGCATCCCTTTGGACGGCTGGGCACCCTTTGACATTGAAGAGCGCGATTCCGATGTCATCGAGGATGACTTCTTGTCGTACTGCGATGACCTCGAAGGCCCCCTCATCGTAGTGAACAGCACCAGCTTTGACGAAGATCAAGGACCATTCTTTGTTGAGGCCTCACGTCTTGTTGATTTCGTCAAGGCGTTCCCTACTCGCGTCCGCGACTACTTTATGTACGCGAGCGTGATTGTCGTCTCGCCCGTCACTGGATTCGTAATCGTTGTTCAGGATGACGGCTACATTGTCAAGGTGCGCGGCAATGCAATCATGGTGATGCAGGATAAATTGGGCGAAAAGTGAGGAATGTTTCATTGCCATAAGGGCTGAGCTCCGTTGCTCGGAGAGTTGACGCTTTGCACTATCGGGGCCAACTACTACCCGCGCCGCGGACCCAACCCAAAGTTCGGGCTCAATACATGAGGTAGTGGGCTTCGCTGGACCCGGCTCCGGCGAAGCCCGCTTTCGTCTGATCGCCGATGGGCGGATATTCGTGCAACCGCCGAGAACTTTGTCGGGCGCATCGGGGTGGCATATATGAATTCTGTCGCGGCTTGCTTATGCGCGCGCTGGAGGAGTTCCGGTCAAGCCGATTGAGGATGCCCGCCGAAGGGTGCGAAGCTCTGGATTTACAACCAATTCGGGTAGCTCCTCGCAAGCACGTACGGAATGCGCGATGACTGCTGATAGCATGTTGGCGAAGTTTCAAAATCACCCCGGCAACATCTTGGATTATGTGCGCGAGCTGTGATGGCAACCAATTCAAGCGATCCAGAGTGCGCATCGATGGCGTATTTTGCTGTCATGGATGAACTGCTATCGATCGGTAGAGACAGCGTCAATCGCTTCTTGCAGCGCTGGTGCGGCTCCACAGGAGTGGCAGATGCCATTGAGGCAGGCATGGAACCCGCCGTTCCTCCTGAGCTTGCAGAGTGGCACGCAGCAGTAGCGCGCGTGGGCGCACCGGTCATATTCCAAGATCACCCAGTGGCGCTTCCGGATCTTGCACCAGCAGCCGACGGGATGCTCACGTTCTGGCGTGAAAACCAGCATGGCTACTACTGGGCCATCCACGCAGGTCGTAGCGACCGGCAGGTTTTCTGCACAGAATCAGGATCGCGCGACTGGCACAGCACTGGCCAGGGCCTTGGGCAGTTCCTCCTCCACTGCACCGTACGCGAGGCCATCATTGGCAGTAAACGGAAGTTTACGACATTCATTGATAAGTCGATGTCAAATGATGCCCTACAGTCATTCTTGCCTTTGAATTTTTCCGCACTTTCAAGCGAGGAGTCGGAGACGAGACTTTGGTGCAGCGCTGATGCCCTCGCCCGCCTAGCGGTTCCTCTGGTGGGTTACGAGCAGCCTGGCGAGCAGCTCTGGATGCTTACTATTTCAGTCCAGCACGACTCAACCATTCAGGACTACGCCTCTCGGTTCGGTCACCATGTTTCCGAAGACGTGGATCCTCCTCTGCTGGAGGATTTGGACGAACCTCCTCCATTCTAGTTTCACTGATGGCCTGCGGGTCATCTTGCCCCCGCCGGCCGTCGGCGGGTGTGGGGACTATCAGGCTCCCCATTCTTGGTCGGTTGGGACGATCTCGCGGCCCAGGGGCATCAGCGAGACCGGGATCATCTTGAGGTTGGCCCAGCCGAACGGGATCCCGATGATCGACAGGAACAGCGGGATGCTGGTGATCAGGTGCCCGAGTGCCAGCCACCACCCGGCGAAGACGAACCAGATCACGTTCCCCACGCAGGACGCCGCCCCGGCGTCGCGGCGCTCGACGGTGGTCCGCCCGAACGGCCACAGTATGAACCCGGCGATCCGGAACGAGGCGATGCCGAACGGGATGGTAATGATGAGCACGCAGCAGATGATTCCGGCGAGCACGTAGGCAAGAGCCATCCAAATGCCGCAGAAAACCAACCAGATGACATTGAGGATGAACTTCACTGCACTCATGCTTGGTACCTTCTCACGGCTGATGACATGGAACTACGACCGTGCCATGCCCACCGGCGAGCGTGTCTACGCCCTTAGGGGCCGTTCCTCAGGGACGGCTCCGGGTCGTCGCCTCGGCACACTGCTCCGGGGCCGTTGGCGTTGTGTCGACGGCCCCGGAGCGGCATTGGCGGACTGCGGCCCGACTACTCGGTGACTCCCAGGCTGAGTGTGCCGCCGTCGGGAAGATTGTGGATCTGCTGGGCGATCGGGCCCCTGATCCGCATCGCTTCGCCCGCATCCCGGACGACGACGTTCTCGAAGCTGTAGTCACCGCCCGCAACGAAGAACTGGAGCGGCACGAGACGCTGCTCGGGGGCGAGGGCGCCGTTCTGCTTCTGGAACTCGTAGGCGAAGGACGCGGCGGCGTTCACGTCCGGGTCGCTCAGCAGCCAGGCGGCCCAGTCGTTCAGGCTGCTTCCGAGATCTTCTGTCTCTGCGGTCTCGGGATCGAAGGTGACAACGCGTTCGCCGCCGACGATCGCGAACTGGGTGCCGAAGAGGTCCTGACCGAAGCAGAGGACGTTGTCGGCCAAGCCGCCGTACGTGCTCTTCCACAGCTCGTCAGAGTTCCAGGAGAGGAGGTCGGGCCCCAGCCCTTCTTCCCCGGCCCGGAAGACCTGGATGCCCGCGTTGAAGGCGAAGAAGCCGTTCATCCGGCCGAGCGCGACTCCGAGCTCGTGAAGCGGTCCGGTCTCGTGGCCGAAGTCGATTTCGATCGCCGGGCCCATCGGGCCGCGGGCGCGGCCGATCAGCTGGTCCAGGGGGCTGTCGGACATCCGTTTCACTCCGCTGCTTGTGCTTCTGGGCCGATCGGCCTGGTGAGGTAATGGTCGCGCACCTTGTCGGTGACTACCAAACGAAGGGTCGGCTGGAGAACGGGCGCATCGGGGATGGCGTCCCACTTGGCAAAGGGCCACCAGCGGCTGTGCGCGGCCAGCAGCATCTGCTCGCCGTGCTCGACCTCGCCACGGGTCGCATACCACCCTGCCATCCACAGACAGATGGAGTACTGCTCGGGCTCCTCCCCCGTGTCGGTGAGCAGTTGGTGCGCCCTTGTGAAGTCGTTGGTCTCAGACAGCGCCTCCCACACCAGTCGGCGCTGCTTCCTGTCGAGTTCGTGGTAGTTCCGGTCGACGAGTCCCGCGCCGATGACGCCGTCCAGCGGGCGAACCGCACCACCCCAGTCGCTGTGGCAAGGGAGAAGGGGTTCCACGCCTTGTCGAGGCAGTTCCTGGGAGAGCCACTCGAAGTCCCTCCGCATATAGCGGCCGTCCGGGATGCGCTCGGCACAGGCGGCTAGCCGGGGTGCAGCTGGCTCATCCGCGTAGAGCTGGCCCGCGAGAAGCGCCGGCCGGAAGGGGGTGGACTGATCACACAGCTCTCCACCGAGCGGGCCATCGCGCTCGATCAGATCCTGGGTCAGATCGGCGGCCTGCGCGAACTCGCCCGTCCAGAAGAGGATCTGTACCGCCGCGGCTGCGGCCTCCCATACCGGCCCCCGAGCCCCGCCCTTCCTGGTTGCAATCTCCAGCAGGTCCGGAAGATCGGCGAGGAAGTTGCCTTTCCTCGCATCGGAAATAATTTTCTCACTCTTATTCATAGCCGCCTCCAATCTCCATTAGATCACTTTTATCTTTACTCGCGTCCCGTCTAGGAGTGGCTCTAGCGCATTCCCCATCGTCGATCCAGATCCGCCATTATCGGACCCGTTGATGTGTTTTACACTGGCCCCGGTCCCGCCCTCTTTAAACATGGCCGGAGGGTATTCATCGCGTTGAGTCCCGCGGTTGGTTCGAATCCCTCGTAGCGAATCCTTGCGGTTCTGATGGGCGCCCCCCCGGTCGATGGTCAGGACGGAAGGGAGCGGACTACCGGAGCTATGTGAATGGCCACGCCAGATCATACCCTTTTGAGCTTCCGCGATGTGCTTTGCGGACTCCGGATACTTGGCGCTATCGATCTGGTACTCAACATCGAAGTCGCCCTTCACGCCGACTGCCGAGGCGAGCTTGGTCCTCGCATCGTGCTGCGCCGCGATCCGAGCCTGCGAGCCCTCGCCGCCCTTGCCTGGGTTGGCTGCGATCTTCTCTGCCAGCTCCAGTATTTTTTTCTTGTGCGCCTCATCGGCTGCGGCCACATTCTTTGCGACCTGCTTGGTGCCATGGGCGGCATGGTGATACATGTCGCTGACTGCGGCCGCAGCCTCTTTGCTGATCGTGGCACCGATCTTCTTGGCGGCGTCTTCCAGTGCCTTGGTGATCGGGTGGCGGCTCAAGCGAAGCTCACCGCCGCGGTCGCTGTCGTGAAGTCCTTGGCGTGGCCGCGCACAGCCTCTCCGTGACCTGTCATCTTGTCGGCCAGTGCGAGTAGCTCAAGAGGGTTGATGGCGAAGCCCTCGCCGGTGTCCGCCACCAGATCCCCATCCACACCGGCCAGAGCCTTCTTCACGCCCGCGAAGACCATGCCCTTGACGGCCTTCTCGACCTCTCTCTGAAGCGGCTCTGTGGCCCTGGTGATGAGGAGTGCGATGATCTCCTCCTCGGCCGCCTTGATCGCCGTGCTGACGACTCGCCGGGTCGCGGCCACGGCGACCGCGTCAAGGGCCGAGGCAAGGCCGAGCGTCGCGACAGTGGCTATCGCCCCGCCCACGGCCTCGGCGGCGAGTACGCCGAGTTCTGCGATCACTGCGAGCTTCATCGCCACGATGGCATCTGCACCCGCGTCGAGAGCGGTCGCGGATGCGTTGCACACGGCGACCAGTTCGTGCAGGTGATCGTTGGTCATCTTCGACCAGCGGGCGACCATCTGCTCGTAGGACTTGGCTTGGTAATGGTGCGCCATCTCCTGAAGGGTGGCGGTCGCCTCGGCGTGGGTGTGGTCGATGTTGGAGGCGAACTTCCGAACGTGGCCGGCAAACTCCCGCACCTTGTCCTCATTGACCTTGGGCCATGGCAGGCCCAACAAGTCCATGACCCATACCAGTTCGCCCGGCAACTCAATAGCCATGCATCCCCCTGAGAGCGACGTGCACATAGAACATTGCCATTATCACACCGGCCTAACGATGCGTAGGCCTTCTTGTGGTGCGGTGTGAGAGGCAGTCGAAGACGGTGAAGGCTGAAGGCGTTTCTTCGGGCACTCCCGTAGCGACCCGATGAGGCCAGGTTCCGCCGCCGAGTTGCGGCGACAGGGTTCGGAGCGTCTCGGAAGCGGCTCGGTCGCGGCGGGCCGGGTCAGTGGGCGTTGCGGCAGGGGGCGGTTGGGGTGCAGAGGGTGAGGGTGAGCGGCTTGCCGGTCGCTGGGATGCGGTAGTGGTAAGCGGCGAAGGTGACGAGGTCGCCGATGCCGAGGTCGACGGTGAGGTGGTGGACGGGGCTGACGAGGTGGTCGGGGTCGCCGGTGACCTGGATGTCGTCGACCCGGCCGCGGTAGGCGGTGAAGGCGTAGGAGTCGACGCCCGGCGTGGTGTCGGCGGGCATGGGGGTGCGCGCGACGAGGTCCTCGATGGGAGAGAACCAGATGGTCGTGGGTGTTTCGCCCCGGTGGTTGATGGCGGCGTAGCAGACGTCGAGGTGGTCCACCAGCCAGAAGGCGACCGCCCGGTTCCGGCCGTCGGTGTCGAGGACCGCGAGGGTCGGCAGCGTGGGCTTGGGGCACCGGGGTGGTGTGTTGAGCCCGGCGACGAGGTCCACGATCCACTGGGCGGACGACGGGGCGGGTTCGGGGTTGAGCACCGGGGGCCGGAACGCGCCGGAGTCGACGACCGGCTCGCACCCGGTAGCCGCGGTCAGCGCCGCCAGCAGCGCGAGCGTCGAGCAGAGCACGCCGAAGCCGCGTCTCATCGTGCCTCCCCCCACCCCCGGAACAACGGGTGTGCCTCAGGATGCTCTCCGCTCCGGGCGGCGACAAGACTCGGGGCGTGGGCGGGGCTTCGGGCACGGCAGGGCTCCGGGCGCGGTCCGCGCCCGGAGCCCGGTGGTGTCAGGCCCGGCGCGGGAGGTAGGCCAGGCCGTGAGCGCCCGGTTCGGCGGTCTTCGGGACGGTGAGGCGGCTGACGGGGGTCAGGGTCGTGAGGTCGACGACGTCCACGGTGGAGGAGACGACGCAGGACACGTAGCCGAAGCGGCCGTCGGGGGAGGAGGTGATGGTCAGCGGGAACTGCCCCACCTCGAGGGAGCCGAGCGGCCGGTGGGTGGCGGCGGAGAAGACGGTCAGGCGGCCGGGGTCCTGGCGGCCGAGCGGGGAGTCGGTGCCGGGGGTGGCGCTGATCTCGCCGGTCAGCAGCCGGCCGGTGGCGGTCAGATGGACCGGTATGACGGCGGACCCGGTGGGGAGGACTTCCACCACGGAGGCCGTACGGGTGTCGATCACGTGGATGCCGGGCTCGGCGTCCGGCTTGCCGGCGAAGCCGAGGTAGGGCGCGGCGACGTACACCCGGCTGCCGTCCGGGGAGACGGCGAGGCCCTCGCTGCCGGGGACCTCCACCTTGGCGGTCAGCACGCCGCGGCCGAGGTCCACCACGGAGACGAACGGTGCCTCCTTGTTCGTGGCGTAACCGGTGCGCCCGTCCGGGGAGATGGCGAACCAGTGCGGGCCCGGGGCGTCGGTGTCGATCCGGCCCAGCGGGCGGCGGGTCGCCAGGTCGACGACCACCACGCCGCCGGGGCGGTCCGCCGAGGCCTCGACGCTGACGTAGAGCCGGTCGCGGTCCAGGTCCAGGGCGAGCCCGTGCGGGCCGTGCTCGGGGGCCAGGTCGATCACCTCGACGATCCGGCGGGTGTCGGCGTCGATGACGGTCAGCTTGGTGCTCCGGCCGCTGTGGGCGTGGTAGTAGCCGGAGTGGTAGGCGGTGGTGCACCAGAGCAGGCGCCGGGTCGGGTCGAAGCACAACTCGTGCGGTTCGGCGGTGACTTCGAGGGTGTCGAGCAGGGCGTCGGTGGCGGCGTCGAAGAACGAGACGGTCGCGCCGCTCTGGCTGACGACGGCGAGGACGTCGCCGGTGAGGTGGGAACGGGGGTCGTTCGGCACGTGGGCTCCTGGAAGTGATGACGTGTCGCGGGAACAGTTCGGACGGTCCCACTCTCCGCGCCCCGCGCCGGCCGAACAATGCAAGTATTGGCACGGGATCATTGACCACAGCGCAAAACCGCAGTTCAGGAGCCATGGATGGACCTCAACCTGCTACGGGCCCTGGACGCCCTGCTCCAGGAGAACAGCGTGACCCGGGCCGCCGAGCGGCTCGGCACCTCACCGGCGGCGGTGAGCCGGACGCTGGCCCGGCTGCGCCGGGCCGTCGGCGACCCGCTGCTGGTCCGGGCCGGACAGGGCCTGGTCCCGACCCCTCGGGCGCTCGAACTGCGCGAGGAGGTGGCGGAGTTGCTGCGCGGCTGCGACAACCTGCTGCGCCCCGGGGCGGGCTTCGACCCGGCGCACCTGGAGCGGACCTTCACCGTGCAGGCCGGCGACGCGGTGCTGGTTCGGGTGGCCGGTCCGCTCACCGAACGGATCCGGGCCGAGGCGCCGGGGGTCGACGTGGTCTTCCTGCCCGAGGCCATGGAGGGTGGACCGGCACTGCGCCAGGGCGTGGTGGACGTCGAGGTGGGCGTGCTCGGGCAGTTGGACCCGGAGGTCCGCACCCGGCCGCTGGTCACCGTGACCGTGGTGGGCGTGGCGCGCAGCGGCCACCCGCTGTTCGAGGGGCGGATCACCGCCCGGCGCTTCGCCGCCGCCGACCACATCGGCGTCTCCCGGCGCGGCCGGCGGCACGGGCCGATCGACACCGCGCTGGCGGACCGCGGGCTGCGCCGCCGGGTCGCGGTGGTGGTGCCCAGCCACACCGGCGCGATGCTGCTGGCCCGGGACAGCGACCTGGTGACCCTCGGCCCGTCGGACTGGCTGCCGCGGACCTTCGAGGCGCTGGGCCTGCGAACCTTCCCGATCCCGCTCGAACTGCCGCCGCTGGAGCTGGGGATGGCCTGGCATCCGCGCAACTCGGCCGATCCGGGCCAGCGTTGGTTCCGTACGCACCTGGCGGCCGCCGTGCGGCAGGTGTGAGAAACGGCCTCGGGGCCGTACCTTCGCGGAGGTACGGCCCCGGGCCGGGAGGAGGAAGTGGCGGCCCTACTTGCCGGCGATGATCCGCCCCATGGCGGGCAGCGTGGGCGAGTTGGCGTTCCAGTAGTCGGAGTGCCCGCCGTTGGGGTCGGTGGGCAGGATCTGCGCGCCGAACTCCGGGGCGGTGGTCTGCCGGCCGTGGATCAGATGGTGGTCGTCGCCCCCGAAGCCGAAGCCGGACTTCATGTTGTCCCAGGCGTTGTCCGCCAGCCCGCCGGGGTCGACGGCCGGGGCCAGGCCGATCGGGTCGCCCTGGCTCTGTGCGGCGTAGACGTGGGACGGGTCGATGTGGAGGTCACGGGCGGTGTCGACACCGGCGCCGGGGCTGCCGACGAGGACGACGTTGTCGACCGGAAGGCCCTTGTCCTTCATGGTGTAGCCGATCGTCGTGGTGCCGTAACTGTGCCCGAGAATGGTGTTGTTGGCGATGTTCCCGTCGTGGGTGGCATGGAGTCCGACCTCGAAGCCGTGCAGCTTGTCCTCGGCGTTCTTCGCGTACGTGTCGTCGGCGGCCTCGGGGACGATGTTCTGCGGGGCGTCGTAGCCGATCCAGGCGATCGACGAGGTGGTCCTGCCGGCGGCCTGGCTGCACGGGTCGGTGATCTTCGCGGTCTCGCCGGGTATGAGGCCGCCGATGTGCTGGGCGCTCTGTCCGCAGCCGTCCAACTCGTCCGGTTTGACCTTGAAGTCCAAGGACGCGTCCGGGTCCGCCATGTGTCCCCCCGTCAGTCACGGGCCGACTGCTGGGGCGGCCCGTTGCGGTAACCGACGACGCATGCTAGCGGATCGTGAAGAGCGGGCAAGGGGGATTGCGGGGTGCGCGTACGAAGGGGCCGCACCTTGGAAAGGTGCGGCCCCGAACGGGAGTTGGGCCAGCGGCCGGTGCTAGGCGGGCGGGGTGCCGTTGGGCCAGACGCAGGGGGAGCTGACCTTCAGGGTGAGGTCGCGGCTGGAGTCGGAGGTTCCGTCCAGGGTGGCGAGGAAGTCGTTCTGCGGGTTCTTCAGTTTGATCCAGGCGTGATGGAAGTTCGGGGGGTCCTGAACTGGCTGGAATCCCTGGCCGGTCAGGAAGGTGCGGTAGTCGGTCACGGCCTGGACCTTGACGTCTGACGACACGTCGCCGAAGTCGTAGCCCCGGCTGGTCTGCTGCCGGCCGTGCGGGCCGATGTCGTTGGCGTCGCACTCCATGTCGAAGAACGAGGCCGGCGTCGAGACGGGCCGGACCGGCAGTTTGGCCAGAATGTCGGCGAGGTAGCCGTCTATCTGCGTCTTGGCCTGGTCCAGGGTGATCGTGGGCTTCGACCGCTCGTGCACGGTGGCCGCGCCGCAGGCGGTCAGCGGCAGCGCGGTGACCGCCAGGGCGGCCGCCGCGGTGGCCGCCCTGGTCAGGGGGGTGCGGTTGCTGGCGCTCATTGCATCGGCTTTCCGGCGATGACCTGACCCATGGCGGTCAGGGTGGGCGAACCGGCGTTCCAGTAGTCGGAGTGTCCGGCGTTGGGGTCGACGGGCATGACGTTCGCGCCGAACTGGGGGGCGGTGGTCTGCCGGCCGTACATCAGGTGGTGGTCGCCGTCGCCGAAGCCCCAGTCGCTCTTGATGTTGTCCCAGATGTTGTCCCCCATCCCGCTGGGGTCGGTGGCGGCGGCCCAGCCGATCGCGTCGGCCGGGCTCTGGGCGGCGTACACGTGGGACGGGTCGATGCGCAGGTCCTTGGCGTTCTCGACGCCGGCGCCCGGGCTGGCGATGAGGACGGCGTTGTCGACCGGGAGGCCGTGGTCGCGCATGGCGTAGCCCACGGTCGTGGTGCCGTAGCTGTGGGCCAGGATCGTGTTGTTCCCGATCTTCCCGTCGTGGGTGGCGTGCAGCCCGTTCTCGAAGCTGACCAGCTTGTCCTCCGCGTTCTTCGCGTACGTGTCGTCCGCGGCCTCCGGGATGATGCTCTGCGGCGCGTCGTAGCCGACCCAGGTAATCGACGAGGTGGTGCTCTTGTCCCCGGCCTGCCTGTTGGCGGTGTTGGCCGAGGCGACCATCAGGTCTGAGCGGTTGATGTCGCTGTTGATGCTGCCGAGGCGCGCGCCGGTGCCGGGGACGTAGGTCGACACGTTGTTCGCCGTGTCGGGGTTGTTGACCGCGATGATGGCGTGCCCGTGGCCGTTGGTGTCGAAGCCCAGCAGGAAGGTCGGCGGGTGCTGGTCGTCGACCTTGGTGTTCAGCCGGGCCTCGATGGCTTTGATGCCGGTCATCTTGTCCGTCAGGTCGTCGTGCTTCTGCTGCCAGTCCGTGTAGGCGGGGTTCGGACGGATGAACCTGCCGGAGCCGATGGTCGTCGCCGGCGCGGGGCCGAGGCCGTCCAGTTGGCGCTGGATGTCCTGCTTGCCGCGGGCCAGGTTGATCTGGTTGGCATCGTTGCGGGCGACGGCGGGGATGCCGTCGAGGTTCCCGATCTGGTCGGGGTGGTTGAGGATCATCCGGTGCTGCTGCTCGTCGGTCAGGCCGTTCCACCAGGCCTTGACGCTGTTCGGGTCGGTGCCGGCGGCGGGGACCTGCTCCAGCGCGTTGGCGGCGTCGGTGTCGGCCTTGGCGGTGGCGGAGTCCAGGCCGGTGCCGTTGCTCGCGTTGGTGGCGAGGTGGCCGAGCCTGGTGTTGATGGTCTGGTCGGCGTGGTCGGCCTCGTTGAGGGCGGCGGTGATCCGGGACTGGATCTGCTTGGCCTGGTTCTCGGCGTCGTTGCCCGCGAAGTTCGGGGAGTTGGGGTCCTTGTCCCAGGTGATCCCGCCGTCGGCGGCGACGGTGAGTTTGTGGGTCTTGGCGTCGTCGAGGGCGCTGATCAGGTGGGCCTGGGCGGCGGCGAAGCCGTCGTAGGCGTCCTGGAGGGCGCGGCTGACCAGCCCCAGTTCCTGTTTGGCGGACTGGAGTTCGGTGCCCAGGTTCGAGATCCGGGTGTTGGCGTGCCCGGCGGCCGTCCCGGTCCACTCGGAGTGGCCCAGCCGGTCGACGACGTCGTGCTGCCAGGACTCGATGTGCTGGCCGAAGGCGGTGGCCAGGGTGTCGAAGGCGCTCTTCGCGGTGGAGATGCCGATGATGTCGGCGTCGTGGAGGGTCTTGATGTCCATCGCTTACTCGGCCGCCTTCGCGCTGCGCGGCTTCACCGGACCGGGCGTGAAGTCGGTGCCGAAGGGGTCCGGTTCCGACCCGTTCGCGGCGGGCGCGCTCGGGTTCTTCATGCTGTTGTGGGCGTTCTGCTCGGCCTGCCGGTAGTAGGTGGCCGAGGTGCCGAGCTTGGTGCCCACGTCACCCATGTCGGTTCCGAGCTTGTCCAGCAGGGTCTTCCAGTTGGTGCCGCAGTTCTGGATGGCGCCGGCGGTGAGCCAGCCCTTCAGCCCCCCGGCGGCCTGGTTGCACGGGTCGCTGATCTTCGAGGTCTCACCCGGTATCAGGCCGCCGATGTGCTGCGCGCTCTGCCCGCAGCCGTCCAACTCGCCCGGCTTGACCTTGAACTCCAAGCCCGCGTCAGGATCTGCCATTTTCTTTCGTTCCCCCGTTGGATCCGGACCGGTAGGTCGCTCAGTCGGTCCGTAGTGATCAAAAACTGACGCGCATGCTAGCCGATCGCTCAGGCGCAACACGGGGAATGCGGACCGGCCGGATGCGGAGGGGCCGCACCGGCAGGAAGGTGCGGCCCCGAACGGGATGCCGGCTCAGGTGGGCGGGGTGCGGTCGGACCAGACACAGGGGAAAAGACCTCCAGGTGGGAGGTCGGATACCCTGTAGGGGTAAGCGGAGGATCGAGGCGGGCGCGGGAGGCGGGTCATGGCGCAGCAGCGCTCGTACGGTTCGTCGCCGGCGCGGCTGGTGATCCTCGCGGCCCTGTTGTTCGGGATCGTGGCGATGCACACGCTCGGCCACCCGGGCAGGGGGCACGGCGGGCACGGCCCGCAGTTGACGGCTGGGCAGCCGATGGCGGGGCACCATGCGGTGGCCGCCGGGTCGGCGCACGCGACCGTGGAGCCCGTCGCCGCGGAGGGCATGGACCCGATGGCGGTCTGCCTCGCCGTGCTGGTCGGCTGGACGCTGGTGCTCCTGCTGGTCGGGCCGCTGCTGCGCCGCAGTGGTGACGCCGCCGCCGAGCTGCGGGCGCGGTTGCTGCGGGCCGTTCGGGCGCAGCCGCCGCCCGGGGGCGGGCGGATACTCCTCGGCAGACTTTCGGTGCTGCGTCAGTAGGCGCGCGTCCGCCGTCCCGTGCCCGAGTACGGGGCGGCCGACGCGATGTCCTGCACGCCCACACCACCGCACGAGGTGCACCCGTCATGCGCACACCCACCCGTCGTACCGTCCTGGTCTCCGCGCTCGCCGCCGCCGGGACCGGAATGCTCGCCGCCTGCTCCAACGACGCCGGCCCGGACCCGATGAAGGGCATGGACCACTCGGCCGTGAACCACGGGCCGACCGGCCAGGCCATCGCCCCCGCCGGCTTCGTCTCCCCGAACGGCCCCGAGGTCGCGGCCGCCGAGGCCAGGCGCAGGCCCGGCCCCGAGCGCAAGGTCGCGCTCACCGCCACCGAAACCACCCTCGACCTCGGTGGACGCACCGTCCGCAGCTGGGCGTACGGCGACCGCCTGCCCGGTCAGGAGGTCCGCGCCACCCTCGGCGACACGCTCGCCCTCACCCTCGCCAACCACCTGCCCCAGCCCACCTCGCTGCACTGGCACGGCCTCGCGCTGCGCAACGACATGGACGGCGTGCCGGGCGTCACCCAGGAGGCGGTCCGGCCCGGCGCCTCCTTCGACCACCGCTTCGCGCTCTCCCACCCCGGCACCTACTGGCTCCACCCGCACTCCGGCGTCCAGCAGGACCGGGGCCTGTACGCGCCGCTGATCGTCGAGGACCCGAAGGAGCCCCTGCGCTACGACCGGGAGTGGGTCGTCGTCCTGGACGACTGGCTGGACGGGGTCGACGGCAGCACCCCGGACGCCGTGCTCGCCGAACTCGCCAAGGGCATGGGCGGGATGGACCACTCCTCGCACGGCATGCCCGGGATGGACATGGGAGGCGGCACGCCCACGCCGGCCACCGGCCCCTCCCGGATGCTGATGGGCGCCACGAGCCCGCTGCTCGGCGGCGACGCGGGCGACGTCGCCCACCCCTTCCACCTGGTCAACGGCCGCCTGCCGAGCGCCCCCGAGACCTTCACCGCCAAGCCCGGCGACCGGATCCGGATCCGGCTGATCAACGCGGGCGGCGACACCGCCTACCGGGTCGCCCTCGGCGGCCACGAGCTGACCGTCACCCACACCGACGGCTTCCCGGTCGAACAGGCCACCACCCAGGCTCTGTTGCTCGGCATGGGCGAGCGCTACGACGTGCTGGTCACCGTCAAGGACGGCGTCTTCCCGCTCACCGCCCTCGCCGAGGGCAAGAACGCCGCCGCGCTGGCCGTACTGCGCACCGGCGGCGGCGCCGCGCCCGACGCCTCGGTGCGCCCGGCCGAGCTGGACGGCCGGCTGCTCACCGCCGGGCAGCTGAAGGCCGACGCGAGCGTGCGGCTGCCCGCCAAGGCGCCGGACCGCACCGTCCGGCTGGAGCTCACCGGCGGCATGGCGAAGGCCGACTGGGCGTTCAACGGCCGCAGGTACGACCCGGCGCAGCGCTACCCGGTCGCGGCGGGCGAGCGGGTGCGGCTGGAGTTCCGCAACAGCACGAGCATGTGGCACCCCGTCCACCTGCACGGGCACAGCTTCGCGCTCGGCGCCGACGGCCCGCGCAAGGACACCGCGATCGTGCTGCCGGGCACGACCCTGGCGGTCGACTTCGACGCCGACAACCCGGGGCTGTGGATGGTGCACTGCCACAACGTGTACCACTCCGAGACCGGCATGATGACCGTTCTCGGTTACCACGCGTAACCCCGTCCGGGATCCGAGACGCCGGGGCGGCGGGACTCCCCGTCGCCCCGGCGCGGGCCCGCCCGTTGCCCGCCCCGCGCCCGGCCGCACCGCGGTACCCGCCCCGACCTGCGCATCCATGACGTTTTCTTAACGCGGGCCGATGACGTGTCCTTAACGCCCGTCGCATAGCCTGGCGCACTGCCGTCGCCCGACGGCGCTTTTACGGGGTCTTTAAACAAGAGGTGCAAGGTGGTTTCGTCGGGTTCGACGGAGACGACGACGGAGGACCCGTCGTCGGCGCGAATACGGCTCCGCAGCTGGCTCCTGGAGGACATGTCCCCGGAGAAGGCCGCAGCCAGGAAGGCCGAGGCGGAGCGGGCGCAGCAGGGCGGTGAGGAGCCGGGGGACTCCGCCGCCGACGCCGGTCACGCTGCGCACACGGGCCAGCCGTGGTGGCGCGTGATGTGCCTCACCGGCCTGGACTACTTCTCGACGCTCGGCTACCAGCCGGGCATCGCCGCCCTCGCGGCCGGCCTGCTGTCGCCGATCGCCACGATCGTGCTGGTGCTAGTCACCCTGCTGGGCGCGCTGCCCGTCTACCGGCGGGTGGCCCAGGAGAGCCCGCGCGGCGAGGGCTCGATCGCGATGCTGGAGCGGCTGCTGTCGTTCTGGAAGGGCAAGCTGTTCGTCCTCGCCCTGCTCGGCTTCGCGGCGACGGACTTCATCATCACGATCACGCTCTCGGCCGCCGACGCCAGCGCCCACCTGGTCGAGAACCCGCACCTCACCAGCGTCCTCGGCGGCAAGCAGATGCTGATCACGCTGATCCTGGTCGCCCTGCTCGGCGCGGTCTTCCTCAAGGGCTTCAGCGAGGCGATCGGCCTGGCCGTGGGGCTGGTCGGGGTCTACCTGGCGCTCAACGTGGTGGTCGTCGCGGTCGGCATCTGGAAGATCATCCAGGCGCCGCACGTCGTCACCGACTGGTCCAGCGCCCTGACCGCCCAGCACGGCAACATCTTCGTGATGATCGGCGTCTCGCTCGTCGTCTTCCCCAAGCTCGCGCTCGGCATGTCCGGCTTCGAGACCGGCGTCGCCGTGATGCCGCACATCAAGGGCGACGCCGACGACACCGAGGCGAACCCGGTCGGCCGGATCCGCGGCACCCGCAAGCTGCTCACCACCGCCGCCGTGATCATGAGCACCTTCCTGATCGCGACCAGCTTCATCTGCACCCTGCTCATCCCGGCCCAGGAGTTCGAGAGCGGTGGCCAGGCCAACGGCCGCGCCCTGGCCTACCTGGCGCACGAGTACCTGGGCGGCGCCTTCGGCAGCGTCTACGACCTGTCGACCATCGCCATCCTGTGGTTCGCCGGCGCCTCCGCCATGGCGGGCATGCTCAACCTGCTGCCCCGCTACCTGCCGCGCTACGGCATGGCCCCGCACTGGGCCCGCGCCGTGCGCCCGATGGTGATCGTCCTGACCGTCGTCGGCTTCCTGATCACCTGGCTGTTCGACGCCAACGTCGACGCCCAGGGCGGGGCCTACGCCACCGGCGTACTGGTCCTGATCAGCTCGGCGGCCATCGCCGTCACCATCGCCGCCTACAAGAAGCGCCAGCGCGGCTGGACCGTCGGCTTCGGGGTCATCGCCGCGGTCTTCCTGTACACCACCGTGGTGAACACCATGGAGCGCCCGGACGGCGTCAAGATCGGTGCCTGCTTCATCGCCGGCATCATCCTGGTCTCGCTGCTCTCCCGCCTGAAGCGCGCCTTCGAGCTGCGCGTCACGGAGGTCGTGCTGGACGAGACGGCGGAGCGCTTCATCCGCGACTACGCCCACCGGCCGCTGCGCCTGATCGCCAACGAGCCGACCAACCGGGACGTCGCCGAGTACCGCGACAAGATCCGGCAGATCCGCGCCGACAACGACATCCCCGGCGAGGACGACCTGGTCTTCGTCGAGGTGACGGTCCGCGACGCGTCGGACTTCGAGTCCGAGCTGACCGTGCGCGGCGAGGTGCTGCACGGCCGGTACCGGGTGCTCACCCTGGAGAGCTCCAGCATCCCGAACGCGATCGCCGCCCTGGCGCTCACCGTCCGGGACCGCACCGGGCAGCGGCCGCACCTGTACTTCGAGTGGACCGAAGGCAACCCCTTCGCCCAGTTCCTGCGGTTCTTCCTGTTCGGGCAGGGCGAGGTCGCCCCGGTCACCCGTGAGGTGCTCCGCGAGGCGGAGCCGGACCGGACCAAGCGTCCGCGCGTCCACGTCGGCTGAGCCGCGCGTCCGTCCGACGCCCCGGCCCGTCCGGTCCACCAGGACCGGGCGGGCCCTCGACGTTCCGGTAGGTGCTCATAGAGTGCGGTCGGATCATCAGAACGCCGGACGGCGCGAGAGAGGGCCCAGCCCGCACGAGTACCGCACCCGAGCACTACGACCGTCTCCTCGCCCGGGCCGGGCGTACGCCCGGCCGTGGTGCGGCGGGGCGCGGGGCGCCATGAGGACGCCGCCCACGCCGGACGGGGCACGGCGTGGGCGGCGAGTTCGGGTGTCCCGGCGGGCCGCTGCCGGGCGGGTGCCGGGCGGGTGCCGAGCTGGGCCGGGGTCAGGAGGGCAGGCGCAGCACCAGGCCCGGCTGGATGAGGTCCGGGTCGTCGCCGATCGTGGAGCGGTTGAGGGCGTAGAGCGCGGGCCAGCCGCCGGGGATGTTCAGGGCCGCGGCGAGCCCGTCCAGGGTGTCGTCCTCCCGGACGGTCCACCGGCCGTCCCCGCGGGCCGGGCCGGCGGCGGGCGGCGGCAGGACGCTGTCGCGCTCGTGGTCGCGGTTGGCGGCCTCCTGGTCGGGCCCGCTCCCCTGGCCGCGGGCGGCGCCGTGGCCGTGGCCGTCGAGGGCGCGGGAGCCGCAGACCGGCCAGGGGGAGAGGCCGCGGCGCTCGGCCAGGTGCTGGGCGACGGCCATCTGCTCCTCGCGGCCGGCCAGGTCGGCGCGCGGGGCGTAGGCCAGGCCGCCGTTGTCCCGCCAGGTGGGCTGGTCGAACTGGAGGCCGCCGTAGTAGCCGTTGCCGGAGTTGATGTGCCAGTTGCCGCTGCTCTCGCAGGCCGCCACGCGCTCCCAGTCGTACCGGCCGCCGTCCCTCCCGCCGGGGTCGGTTCCGCTGTCGCCGCCCGGGGGTGCGGCGTGGGCCGCGGGTGCGGCGAGGGCGACAGCGAGGGCGCAGAGCGCGGTCGGGACGACGCTGCGGAGACAGGCGGTGGAAGGCATGGGCGGCTCTCAGGTCCGGGGACAGGGCGTGCGCCGCCCGGAGGAGGCGCGTTCCCACCCAGGCACGCCGAGGGGGGCGCGCGGCCGCCGACACGTCGGAGAGGTCACCCGGCCGGCGGTCACGGACCACCCCGGCGGCCCGCGGCCATCCGGCCGTCACCCCCTCCGCGCTCGGCTCCTAGAGTGGCCGGGACCGCCTCTCGACGAAGGGTGTGAACGGGCGATGACGATCGATCAGGGAACGGCACGGGCCGAACTGGGCGTGATCGGCGGCTCGGGGCTGTACGCGCTGCTGGACGAGGTGACCGAGGTGCGGGTCGACACGCCGTACGGGCCGCCCAGCGACGCGCTGTTCGTGGGTGAGGTGGCCGGCCGCCGGGTCGCGTTCCTGCCCCGGCACGGGCGTGGTCACGGGCTGCCGCCGCACCGGATCAACTACCGGGCCAACCTGTGGGCGCTGCACTCCCTCGGCGTGCGGCAGGTGCTGGGCCCGTGCGCGGTGGGCGGGTTGAGGGAGGAGTACGGGCCGGGCACGCTGCTGGTGCCCGACCAGTTCGTGGACCGCACCGCGGGCCGGGTGCAGACCTACTACGACGGGCAGCCGCTGCCGGACGGCTCGGTGCCCGGAGTGGTGCACGTGCCGATGGCCGACCCGTACTGTCCGGCCGGTCGGCGGGCCGTGCTGGAGGCGGCGCGCGAGTCGGCCTGGGAGCCGGTGGACGGCGGGGCGCTGGTGGTGATCGAGGGTCCGCGCTTCTCCACCCGGGCGGAGTCCCGCTGGTTCACCGCCAACGGCTGGTCCGCGGTCGGCATGACCGGGCACCCGGAGGCCGTGCTGGCGCGCGAACTCGGCCTCTGCTACACCTCGTCGGCGCTGGTCACGGACCACGACGCCGGGGTGGAGGCCGGGGACGGGGTGACCCACGCCGAGGTGCTGGAGGTCTTCGCGGGCAACGTCGGCCGGCTGCGCACGGTGCTCTTCAAGGCGCTGGAGCGGCTGCCCGCCGAGCGGGACTGCGTCTGCTCGCACGCCCTCGACGGGGTGGCCACCGGACTGCCGGGGGTGGGGGAGGGCCTGCCGGGGGTGGCCGCCGGCTGACTCCGGGCTCGGACCAGCGTTCAGCTTCCGTTCCCCGCGCGCACGTTCGAACGTGGTCCGGACGTACCGTCCGGCTGGGAACCTCCTCGGCGTTTCCCGAAGCCCAGGAGGTTCCGGCATGGTGGCACAACCCTCGCGTAGAACGATCCTTCGGACGGGTACGGCGGTCGGCGCGCTGACCGCCCTGCCCGCGTCCACCCTGCTGTGGACCCAGCCGGCCGTCGCCGGCACCCCCGGACCGGAGCAGATCCACCTCCAGTGGGGCAACGAGCCTTCCCGGGAGATGACCGTCTCCTGGGCGACGGCCGCCTCCGTCAGCCGCCCCAGGGTGCGGATCGGCACCCCGCGCGGCGGCGCGGACCGCAGCGTCGACGCGTCCAGCCGCAGCTACGTCGACGGGCTCAACAAGGTCGAGACGTACACCCACCACGCCCGCCTGAACGGGCTGCGCCCCGACACCACCTACGTCTACGAGGTGCTGCACGACGGTGCCCGGCCGGTGCGCGGGACCTTCCGCACCGCCCCCGCCCGCGGCCGCGCCGCCTTCCGGTTCACAAGCTTCGGCGACCTCGGCACCGGCGACAACGTGTTCAAGAAGTCGTCCGTCCACGGCGCAGCCGCCGTCCGCCAGGTCGAGCAGTTCGGCCCGCTGTTCCACCTGCTCAACGGCGACCTCGCGTACGCCAACAACAACGAGCAGCTCCAGCCGCAGGCCTGGAACGCGTTCATGAACAACATGGCCAAGTCGGCCGCCAACCGCCCCTGGATGCCCGCGCCCGGCAACCACGAGGTCGAGGCCGGGGGAGGCGACCTCGGGTACGCCTCCTACCTGACCCGCTTCGAACTTCCCGACAACGGCACCCGCGACCACTGCGGCAACTGGTACAGCTTCCAGGTCGGCTCCGTGCTGTTCGCCAGCCTGGACGGCAACGAGATCGCCGTCGAGGACGACGCCAGCCTCGACCCGGCCACCGGCCGGTCCATCTACATCAGCGACTACAGCGAGGGCGCCCAACTCCGTTGGCTGGAAAGGGTGCTGTCGCGCGCCCGGGCCGGACGGTCGGTCGACTGGATCGTCGTCAACCTGCACCAGTTCGCGATGTCCTCCTCCGCAGCCAGCCACGGCGGCGACATGGGCATCCGCGAGAAGCTGCTGCCACTGCTCGACCGCTACTCCGTCGACCTCGTCCTGGCCGGGCACGACCACGACTACGAGCGCACCCACCCCGTCCGCGGCACCGAACCCGGCGGCCTGCTCACCCCGGCCGTCGTCGACGACGACCTCCGGCAGATCGACACCTCCCAGGGCACCGTCCACCTCATCCTGGGCGGCGGCGGCACCGCCGGGCACGACGACGTCTACCTGCCGGCCGACGGCGACGGCGTCCGCGAGGCCTCCGTCCGCACCCAGCGCCTCACCTTCAAGGCCGACCCGGACGCCAAGGAGAAGGCCCACTGGTCCGCCGTCACCGACCCCGACACCACCCACCCCTACGGCGTCGCCGTCTTCGACGTCGATCCCGGACTGTTCCCGGGCGGCCGCACCACCATCACCGTCTCCTACTACCACTCCGTCCCGGCCACCGCCGCGAACCCGGTGCCGACGCCGGTGCTGTACGACCGTTTCACCCTCTACCGGGACCGCAGCGACGGCTGGGACGGGGACGACGAGGACTCCGACTCCCGGAACGAGCGCGCCGCCGCCCGGTAGCCGCACCTGTCGGGCAGGGCCGCCGCGCCGTCTCGGCGCGGCGGCCGCCATACTGCTGCCATGAACCACGCGTCCCACCCGGTCGTCCGGCACGCACCCTTTCCGTTCCCGGACGGGCGGTTTCCACCCGATCTGGGCGCCGTGGTGCAGCGGACCGTCGCGGAGGGGCGCATGCCGGCCCTCGTCGTGATCCATGACGGCGAGGGCGACTGGCTGATCGGGGACGGCGTGAACGATCCGAACCTCCCCGGCTCCAGCGACGTGTACTGCATCGCCTGCACGACGGAGAACGATCCCTCCCTCTCCGAGCTGGCCGGCCTCCCGCCGGGTTTCGCCGCCTTCCGGGACGGGCCGGGGCTGCCCTGGACCGTCGAACCGTTCAGTTACGAAGGCGAGCAGGGGTAGCGGTCGCGTTCAAGCCTGCGCAGGAAGCCGGTCCGGCCGACTTCCTGCGCGGAGGACCGGGAGCCCTTTCATCTGCCGGTGGCCCGGACGTAGACGTCGCCCGCACCCTCCACGTCGCAAGGCCGCATCACCACGAAGATCTGCCGCCCGGCCTGCCCTACCGGTAGCAGCAGGCCCTCGGCCGGCTCGTCGCCGGACAGCGCCGCGCGCAGGTCCTGCGGCAGCGGGGCGACGGAGCCGGGCCTCGGCAGGTCGTAGGTGTGGAGGAAGTCGTCGATGTTGGCGGAGTCGCCGCCGGCTATCCCGAAGTGCAGGTAGGCGACCGGCGACCCGTCGGCTGCCCGGGACAGCGCAGCGGCCGTTGGGATGTAGTACCGCCCCTTGCCGGGGTGCTGCTTGTAGTGCAGTCCCGCCAGCCGCTCCGCGCGGTCGTAGTCGGTCTCGGGCCGGTCGAAGGACCGGCGCATTTCGACCACGCCCCACCACACGCACCCCACCGTGACCAGCACGCAGGCCGTGAGGAAGACCCCCAGGAGCCAACGCGTCCACGCCTTGCCATCCGAAGTGCCGGGCGCCACGTCAGAGCTTCCTGTTCCTGGTCCTGCTGGCGCCCCCCATGTCGAATTCCCGGGCCAGACCGGTTCGGTGGAGGCGCTGGGTCGCCGATATGTAGCCACCCACCCCATGCCTCCCCGTGCTTGGGCTCGCTCTTGGTCCTCACACTGACGAGTGAACAGACAGGGGCGCAGTCGACCCGGGAAAGGCAGGTGGACCGCGAGCTGAGTGATGCCGAGTGCCGGCGTGTGAGTCATCGTCTGCGCAGAAAGTCGGACTGGTCGACTTCCTGCGCAGAGGGGACGGGTTGTCAGGCGGCCGCGGGGCGGTCGATGGCGGCGGCGTCCGGCTGGGCGAGCCAGACCAGGCGCGCGGTGATGCCGGGCTGGTTGGTGAAGTGGCGCAGGGCGCGCTCGGGGGAGGGGAGGGTCATGCGGGCCCGCCCGTCGAGGCTGATCACGTGCGTCGGCCCGGCGTGGTCGGCGAGCCCCCAGGCTGCGACCCAGCCGTCGGCGTCTTCCCTGCCCTCGTCGCACACCTGGACGACGGCGAACAGCCGGGGAGCGGTGCCGAGGACGAGCCCGCACAGCTCCTGGTCGAACGGGATGCGGGGGTTTGGCGAGGGCGCAGCAGTCATGGAAGTCTCCTACGTACACGGGAGTTGAGCGCCACAGCGAGGCGGACCTGACGCAGGATCAAAGTGATTCACATCCCCGGCCTGCTTCAGACCCCTGAGCACGCTCGTGCACTCTTCCGGGATGTGGTCCCTCCCTTGTCGCCACCCGAAGTGGAGCACCTTGTCTCTCATCGCATCAAGCGCCAGGCGGTGCTGTACAGGGAACAGCCGATCCCGCTGTCGGCCGTCGTCCATGAGACCGCCCTGCGGATGGGATTCGGAGGCCCGGACGTTGTCCGGGATCAGCTGGAATACCTGCTGACCGTGAGCGAGTACCCGCACATCGACCTGCGCGTGATCCCGTTCGGCACCGGCAGCTTCCCGAGTTCCGGTGCTGGGGTCGTGTACTTCGCCGCCGAAGTCGCGCGGTTGGACAGTGTGCAGGTCGACGGCGACCGGTTCGAGTTCATTGACACCGAGCCGCAGCTGATCAAGCATCGAGCCGTGTTGGACCGGTTGGAGGCGAGCGCGCTCAAGCCTGACGCTTCCCGCGACCTCATCCGCCGGATCGCCCAGAGCATTTGAGACGGGAACAATCGTGGCCGATCAGAGCTGGCAGAAATCCTCTTTCAGCGGCGACACCGCCAACTGCATCTACCTTGCCGAAGCGTCCGGCGATGGCATCAGGATTCGTGAGAGTGATGCCCCCGGCATCATCATCTCGACCTCACTCGACGTGCTACGTGCCCTGCTGCTCGGCGTCAAGGCGGGGGAGTTCGACCACCTGACGACCTAGCCGGGTGCGCTCGGCCCACGCGGCCACCGGGGGGCCTGCTGCGCCCACGGCCGCGAACAGGGCGCCGAGGAGGAGCCAGCCGGTGTGGCCGAGGGCGAGTACCGCCCCGGTGAGGACCAGAGGTGCCAGGGCCTGGCCTGCGTCGAAGCCGATGCCGAGGAGGCCCTGGTACTGGCCCTGGGCGTGGTCGGGGGCGAGTCCGTACCCGAGCGCGTAGCCGCCGGAGGACTCCCACACCTCTCCGACGCTGTGGATGCACACCGCAAGGACGGTGAGCACCGGTGCGACCCACGCCGGAACGTCCGCCGTCAGTGCCATCAACGGGCAGCTGAGCAGGAACAGGAGCCCCGCGAGGCGGAACGCACGGCCGCTCTGCTGCGGGGTCTCCACCTTCGACCCGAGCCTGCTCTGCAGCAGCACGCACACCCCGCTGTTGATCGCGTACACCGCCGCCACCGTCCAGCGGGGAGCATCGGTGTGGGTGCTGAGCCAGATCGGCAGGAGCAAAGAGATGACCTGGTACTGCAGGCCCATCGCACTGTAGAGCGCCACGAAGGTGACGTACGGCCGGTCGGCCAGAACGGACCACTGGCGGTGTTCTGTCGGCCGGGGCAGGGGTCGGTAGTTGGGAACGCCCAGGAACGCGATCAGTGCGGCCCCGGCGAAGCTGGCGGCGTTGGCGAGGATCAGTGCGGTGTAGGCGGGGCGGGTGTTGATCTGGAGCGCGACGGCCGCCCCCAGGGTGCCGACGACCACACCGAGGTTGACGAAGGTGCGCAGCCGGGCCCGGAAGGCGGCCGGGCGTTCGCCGCCGACCCGTGCGATGAGCGCACCGCCCGCGGCGCCGGCCGCCGTCGCGGCCAGCCGGTCCAGGGCGGCGACGAGGGTGAACGCCGGCCAGCTGTCGATGAGGACGAAGGCCGCCATGGTGGCCGCCTGGAGGACGAGGGCCGTCAGCCAGACCGCGCGCGGCCCGTACCGGTCGGCCAGGTTCCCCGCCGGTAGGCCGGCCGCCAGGCCGCAGAGGCCGGCGACCGTCAGTCCCGCTCCCACCTGGGTGGCGGGCAGGTGCACGACCAGCGTGAAGTACAGGACGGCCGCGGTGTTGAAGAGGCCGTTCCCGACCCTGCTGACGAAACTGGCGGTGATCAGGGCCAGTTGGGGACGGGAATCCGCACTTCTCCTCAACATGATGATCAGGCTAACAAGGGCCGCCACTACGCTGGCCGGCATGGACTGGCTGGATCGGGTGGCAGGGCTGAGGCGTTGGACGAACAACGGCGTCCGCGCGCCGCACAAACCGCTGTTGCTGCTCTACGCCCTGGGCAGCTACCAGCGGGACGCGGACGGGGAGTTGCGCTACAGCGTGGTCGAGGAAGAGCTGAAGCGGCTGCTCGTCGAGTACGGGCCGTCGCACGCGACCACACCCGCGTACCCGTTCCACCACCTGGTCAGCGACGGCGTCTGGGAGGTCCGCACCGACCGGGGACCGGGGAGCCCCGGCACCGGCATCGGGCTGCTGCGGTCGAGCGGGGCCACCGGGCGGCTCGCGGCCGAGTTGCGGGCAGCGCTCCGCCGGGAGCCGGCGCTGCTGGGCCGGATGGCCCGGGTGCTGCTGGACGCCCACTTCCCGTCCTCGCTGCACGAGGACCTCTGCGAGGCCGTCGGCCTCGATCTGGAGGAGGCCGGGACCGAAATCGCGCGGGGTGCGGCCCGGCGGCAGCGGGACCGGGGGATGCGTGAACTGATACTCACCGCCTACGAGTTCCAGTGCGCGTTCTGCGGCTACGACGGCGCCCTCGGCGCGAGCACGGTCGGTCTGGAGGCCGCCCACGTGCGCTGGTGGTCGCACGACGGGCCGGACGCGGTCGACAACGGGCTGTGCCTGTGCTCGCTGCACCACAAGCTCTTCGACAAGGGCGTGCTGGGGGTGGGGGAGGGGCACCGGATCCTGGTCTCCCAACGGTTCGTCGGCCGCAGCGAGGCCAGCCGCCAGCACGTGCTCACGCTCGCCGGACGGCCCGTCATCGGTCCACAGCCAGGCAATCCGCCGGTCGCGGACCGCCATCGGGAGTGGCACGTCCGGGAGGTGTTCCACGGCGACTTCCGGCGACCCGGAGGACAGCCGGCCGTGGCGGTCTGAGGCTCTGCCCTCGGCGAATCTGCGGCGGGCAGAGAAACGGGGGCCGGTCGGCGGTCAGGGGTGAGAGTGGGGTCGACGGCATCTTCGCCTCGACCAGGAGGGACCAGATGAAACCATTCGACGCGCCCCGCGCGGAGCAGGGCGACACTCCGCCCAGCGCCTTCGACGACCACCTCGCGGCGCAGCTGCTCGCGCAGCGGATCGTGCTGCTCGGCACGCAGGTCGACGACGTGTCGGCGAACCGGGTGTGCGCGCAGCTGTTGCTGCTGTCGGCGGAGGACCCGCGCAGCGACATCGGCCTGTACATCAACAGCCCGGGCGGGTCGGTCACGGCCGGGCTCGCGATCTACGACACCATGCGGCTGATCCCGAACGACGTGTCCACGCTGGCCATGGGGTTCGCGGCCAGCATGGGGCAGTTCCTGCTCACCGTGGGGGCGCGCGGCAAGCGGTTCGCGCTGCCGAACGCGCGGATCATGATGCACCAGCCATCGGCGGGCATCGGCGGGACGGCCGCGGACATCGAGATCCAGGCGGAGAACCTGGAGTTCACCAAGCGGTCCATCGAGCGGATCACCGCCGAGCACACCGGACAGAGCGAGGAGACGATCCGGCGGGACGGCGACCGGGACCGCTGGTTCACGGCGGAGCAGGCCGTGGAGTACGGGCTGGTGGACCGGGTGGTGGAGTCGGTGGCCGACATTCGTCCGGCCACCTCGCGTCGACGGATGGGGTTGTGACATGGGGTCCTACACGGTTCCGTACGTCATCGAGAGGACCGCGAAGGGCGAGCGGACGTACGACGTCTTCAGCCGGCTGCTGAACGAGCGGATCATCTTCCTCGGCACCGAGATCGACGACGGCGTCGCCAACGTGGTCATCGCGCAGCTGCTGCACCTGGAGTCGGAGAACCCGGAGCGGGAGATCTCGATCTACCTCAACTCGCCCGGTGGATCGTTCACTTCGCTGATGGCGATCTACGACACGATGACCTTCGTGCAGGCGCCGATCTCCACCTTCTGCGTCGGCCAGGCGGCCTCCACGGCGGCGGTGCTGCTGGCGGGCGGCGATCCCGGGCGGCGGTTCGTGCTCCAGCACGCGCGGGTGCTGCTCGGCCAGCCGGCCAGCGGCGGGCGGCGGGGGATGGTCTCCGACCTCAGTCTCGCGGCCAAGGAGATGGTCCGGATCCGCTCCCAGGTGGAGGAGGTGCTGTCCCGGCACACCGGGCACGACGTGGCGACGCTGCGCGCGGACATGGACCGGGAGAAGGTGCTCACCGCCGAGGAGGCCGTCGCGTACGGGCTGGCGGACGAGGTGCTGAGCCGGCGGCTCGCGTTCGCCTGACCCGAGCAAGGTGGGCCGGTACCACGGGGGTGTACCGGCCCACCGGTGTCGGTCAAGCGGCCAGGCAGAGGCCGTTGGTCCGTGCTGACGGTGCCGACCGGCGGTGGGCCGACCGGCTGCGGGTGTTGTGCCGGACCAGTTCGTCCTGGGCGAGGGAGAGCAGGTCGCCGAGTCCGAGCCCGAGGGCCTTGGCGGCGGCCGCGAGCACCTCGGAGGAGGCCTCCTTGCGGCCCCGCTCCAGCTCGGACAGGTACGGCATCGAGATCCGGGCCTCCTCCGCGACGTCCTTCAACGTGCGCTCCTGGGCGAGCCGTTCGCGCCGCAGGACGTCACCGATGAGGTCGCGCCAGAGGGGTTCCTTCGGCGCGGGTGCCTGGGGCGTACCGTTCGTCCCACCGGAACCGGGCGGCGAGGTCTGCGGACGCAGCGGAATGACGCGGGCTTCGTTCGGCGCTTGAGTGCTCACCCCTTCAGCCTAGGGATTCGGGGCGCCGGGGGAAGGGCGCGGCGTTCTGCCGTGGGAGAAGCCGTGCGGACGAGCCGCAGATGTCGTGCCGTCAGCGTCGTCGGCCGAGGCGCAACGCGACGCCGCCGGCGGCGATCAGCGCTGCTGCGGCGACGCCGGCGGCGGTCAGGAGGCCGTCGTCGCTGCCGGTGGCGGCCAGCGTCGGAGCTGAGGTGGCCGGCGTCGTCGTGGCCGGGGTCCGCGGGGTGGCCCGCGGTGAGGCGGTCGGTGCGCCCGGGACCGGCGTGGGGGCCGGCGCGGTGGTGACCGGCGCGGTGGCGGACGTCGGCGTGGGCGTGGGTGTGGGTGTGGCAGCGGACGTGGGCGTCGGGGCGGGGGTCGTGGGACTGCCGGTGGGCGTCGGGGCGCAGGCGGTGCCGCCGTTCCAGGAGGCGATCACCAGGCCGGAGAACGGCTCGTCCGGGTAGTGCGGCAGCGGGTGGTCGCTGTCGCTCCCGTCGTACTTCTCGCCGACCGAGTAGAGGGCCAACTCGCCGTAGCACCGCGGCAGGTGGCCGGTGACGTCGAGGGTGTCCCGGTAGTGCTCGCGGGTGAGGGTCGTGGTCGCCCAGCCGAGGAAGGTCTGCTGACCGGAGGTGGCCCAGGTCGTGCCCTGCGTCGCGTACGAGCCCAGCGAGACGTGGTAGTCGCAGCCCGCGGTGGGCACCCCGGCCAGCCGGACCTGGACGCTGCCGGACTCGGCGGGCATGGTGGCGTCGTTCGTCCAGTGCGCGCCGCCGTCGACGGAGTACTGGACCGGGGCGCGCCCGCAGTCGGGCTCGGCGTGGGCGGCGGGCGCCGCGAGGGCGGTGACCCCGACGGTCAGGCCGACGGCCGTGAGCATCGGAAGACCGCGGCGGACGTGGCTGTGCATGGGGACGTGCTCCTGATGGGTGGTTCGGGTGTGAGCGTGGGTGTGGGTTCGGGAGTGGGTTCGAGGCGGGCGGGGCTCGGGATCCGCGGGGCTCACCGGGTCTGGAGCACGGGAGCCGGCTCGCCGGACTCGCCGGGCTGCGGGGTGTGGCCGTCGCCCTCGATGTCGACGTGCGGGAGTAGGCGGTCGAGCCAGCGGGGCAGCCACCAGTTGCCGTCGCCGAGCAGGACCATGGTGGCGGGGACGAGCAGGCCGCGGACGACGGTGGCGTCCAGGGCGACGGCGCTCGCCAGGCCGATGCCGAACATCTTGACGACGGGGTCGTCGGAGAGCAGGTAGCTGAGGAAGACGGCGATCATGATCAGGGCCGCCGAGCTGATGATCCGTCCGGTACCGCTGAGGCCCGCGACCACGGCGCGGCGGTTGTCCCGCTCCCGCAGGAAGCCCTCGCGCACGGCGCTGAGCAGGAAGACCTCGTAGTCCATGGACAGGCCGAAGAGCACGGCGAACATCAGCAGGGGCACGTACCCGGGGATCGGGACGGCGCCGTCCAGGCCGATCAGCCGGGCGCCCGTGCCGTGCTGGAAGACCGCGGTGAGCACGCCGTAGGCGGCGGCCACCGACACCAGGTTCATCACGGCGGCCTTCACGGCGACGACGGGCGAGCGGAAGGCCAGGAGCAGGAGCAGTCCGGCGACGGTCAGGACGAAGCCGACGACGACCGGCATGCGCTGGGCGATCCGCGCGTTGAGGTCCGCCTGGGCGGCCGGGGTGCCGCCGACGTGCAGCTGCTGGCCGGTCCCGGCGGTGGCCCGGGGCAGTACGTCCGCGCGCAGGCGGTGGACGAGAGCGGTGGTGGCGGGGTCGGACGGCGACGTGGTGGGGGTGACCTGCCAGCGGACGGTGCGTCCGTCGGTGGCGAGCGCGGGCGGGCTGACGGAGGCGACGCCCTCGGCTCCGCGCAGTGCGGTGGTCACGGCCGCCAGGCGCGGGTCGGTGGGGCCGGCGGCGGGCACGGCGCTGTTCCCCGCACCCGGCTGGGCGGTGTTCCCCGGGGCCGGCTGGGCGGGGGAGGGCAGGACGTCGACGACCTGGAGCACGCCGTTGGAACCCGGGCCGAAGGCCGCGGCCATCCGGTCGTACGAGGTGCGGCTCATGCTGCCGGAAGCCTTGCTCCCGGCGTCCAGCTGGCCCAGGTGGAGGTGCGCCGCAGGGACGGCGAGGGCACCGAGCAGGGCGAGGCCGGCCAGCAGCAGGGGCCAGGGCCTGGCCGCGACCAGGGCGGCGACCCGTCCCCAGCCGCGCGGGCGTCCGGCCGGGGCGGAGGCCGCGGACCCCTTGGGCGTCAGCCGGCCGCCCAGCAGCACCAGGGCCGCGGGCAGGAGCGTGAGGTTCACGCCCAGCGCCGTCACCACGGCGATCGCCGGGGCGAGGGCCAGCGCGTACAGCAGGGGAAGCCCGCCCAGCGCCAGCCCGGCGAGGGCCGCGACGACGGCGCTGCCGGCGAAGGCGACGGACTTGCCGGAGCCTGCGGTGGTGCGCACGGCCGCTTCCTCGATCCCGACCCCGGCGGCTCGCAGTTCCCGGAAGCGGGTGAGACCGAAGAGGGTGTAGTCGATGCCGACACCCAGCCCGATCATGGCGGCGATGGTCTCGCCGGCCTCGGGCACGTCCATCAGGTGGCCGACGAGGCCGAGGACGGGCAGGGCGATGCCGAGGCCGATCACTCCGGCGAGCAGCGGCAGTCCGGCGGCGAGGAGGCTGCCGAGGGAGAGGGTGAGGATCACCAGGGCGGTGCCGAGTCCGATGGCCTCGCTGCGGCCGGTGTTGCCCCGGTCGACCGCGGCGGCCAGGGAGCCGCCCGGGGTCACCTCGATGCCGGCGGCCGTGGCCGGCGCCGCCGCGGCGAGCACGGCGTCCGTCATCGACGGCGTCACGTCCCGCCCGGAGACGTCTAGTTCGACCGAGAGGTACGCGGTGTGGCCGTCGCTGCTCATGGCCGTGGCGCCGGCCGGGTCGTAGGGCGTGGTGACGGCGACCACGTGCGGTACCGCGGCGATGGCCGCCGCCGCGCCCCGGACCGCCGCGGCGGTGTCGGAGGCGGTCAGCGGGGCCGCGCCGGCCGGGGTGTGCAGCAGGACGGGCTGCTTGCCGGAGGCGGAGGCGGGAAACGCGCGGTCGGCGATGTCCCGTGCGGCCTGGCTGTCACTGCCGGGGATGGAGACGGCCTCGCTGGTGACGCGCCCGAACGTCGCGACGGCGCTGAGCGCGGCGGCCGCCAGCAGCAGCCAGGCGGCGATGACCCGCCTGGGTCTGCGGGCGCACCAGCGCCCCACAGTGGTGAACATCGGCGGTGGACAGCCCTTCCTCGCGCGGCGGGCAGGCTGCGGGCCCGCCCAAACTAGTTGCACTCACCGTGCAATGGGTACACTTGCACTCGCGGTGCAAGAATGTCAACGAGAGGGCGGAGGAGCCCACGTGAAGCGGACCGAAGCCGCCGTGCCCGTCACCGACGGGCGGACGGAACGCGGGCGGCAGACCCGCGAGAAGATCGCCGACGCGATGCTGTCGCTGATCGACGAGAACCAGGCGCACTTCCCCGCCGACAAGGTGGCCGAGCGGGCGGGGGTGTCGCGCCGGCTGGTGTTCCACCACTTCGCGGACATGGCCGAACTGGCCGAAGTCGCCGTCAATCGCCGCCTGGAGCAGCTCGCGGCCCAGATCAGGCCGCTTCCCACCGAAGGGCCGCGCGAGCTGCGGGTGGCCGCCCTCACGGAACAGCGGGCGCGCATCCTGGAGGGCGTCACCCCGGCCAGGCTGGCCGTCATGCGGCTGGAGAACCCGTCCCCGCGGATCCAGGAGGCAGTCCAGCAGATGCTGGACTTCGCCCGCCTGCGGCTCACCCAGATCTTCGCCGCGGAGCTCGACGCGCTGCCGGAGTCCGCACGTACGGACCTGCTCCACGGGCTGGACGCGGTGACCACGTGGAGCGCCTGGTACCACTGGCGCAGCGGCGGGCTGAGCACCGAGCAGGCGCGCCGCACCATGGCCGCCGCCGTGCACGCGCTCCTCGCCGGGGCAGGGGCAGGGGCAGGGGCAGGGGCGGGGGCCGAGGCCGGGGACTGAGTGGACGCCAGGGCCTGTATCTGAGCAGACCCGGCGTCCGTGGCTGCGCTGTCCGCAGGACCCGGCCACGAGCCGATGGCCGGAAGGCGTCGTGGCGGGGAGCGTGCCGCAACGGGCTCCGCCGTTGCCCGTCCGCCGTTCTCCTCGGGAGCCCGGTCGCCGTCAGTGGGGAAAGACCCGGCCGAGGTGGTAGTGGAGCACGGCGGTGGCCTCGTCCGCCGTGCGCTGGCCGAGCAGGACGCTCAGCCCGAGGCCGGCGGAGACGGCGAGCAGGACGACGGCCTCCTGACGGGCGTCCAGTCGGGGATCGGCGGTGCCGGCCCGCTGGGCGGCCGTCAGCTGGGTGGCCAGGAAGGCTTCCATCTCGTCGGGGGCGGCGAGGAAGGCCTGTCCGGCGAGCGCGGGGTCGGTGACGGAGAGGACGGCGTACTCGGTGTAGATGAGGTGGAAGGCCCGGCTCTCCTCGTCGGTGGGGACACCTTCGAGCAGCACGGCCTCGACGATGCCGCGCGGGTCGGTGCCGACGCCCATGGCGCGGACGCGGCGCTGGACCCGCTCTCCCATGCGGGCGGCCAGGCGGGTCATGGCGGCGAGGAGAGAGGATCGCGCCGCTGATGCTCGCAATGCGCAGCTACAAGCCGGGCAGCCGCCCGCCGGCCCGGCCGTTCACGGACGAGGAGTTGGCCTCCGTCCGGCTGCCCGCGCTGGTGCTGGTGGGCGGGCGCAGCGCGCTGCTGCGGCCACGGCAGGTGGTGGAGCGGGTGACGTCGCTGATCCCGGGCGTGCGCGCGGAGATCGTGGAACGGGCCGGGCACGGACTGAACCTGGAGCGGCCCGAGGTGGTGAACGCGCGGCTGCTGGAGTTCATCGGCGGCGTCGGGCAGGAGCCGCGGGAGCTGCCGCACGGCGGTCGGTGACCGGGCACGCCGGGCACACGGGCCGGGCCGCGGGCCGGGGCGCGGCCCGCCGCCCACGGCCCGTCCGGTATAACTTCTCAGCCACCCGGCTGCCGGGCGGTAGTCGTCCCGCTACCGAACGGTCGCAGGCGCTGGAGCTGTCCACACCTCCCGGAGGCCTCACGTGTCACCCGTCACCCGTCGCACCTTCCTCGGCTCGGCCGCCGCCCTCGGCGCGGCCATCGGCCTTGACACCGCCCTGCCCGGAGCGCTGTCCAGCGCGTCCGCCACCACGACGGGGACGATCCGCGACGTCAAGCACGTCGTGGTGCTGATGCAGGAGAACCGCAGCTTCGACCACTACTTCGGCACGCTGAAGGGCGTGCGCGGATTCGGCGACCGCACCGCCCTCCAGATCGCGGGCGGCACCAGCGTGTTCGAGCAGCCGAACGGCAGCGGGCGGCAGTACCCGTGGCAGCTCAGCAAGACCAGGACCTGGTGGTGGGGCGTCAGCGCCGAGCAGCTGGCGCAGTGCGACGGCTCGCTCGACCACTCGTGGTCCACCCAGCACAAGGCGTGGAACAACGGGAGGATGGACTCCTGGATCGCCGCCAAGGGCTCGGACCGGACCATGGGGTTCATGGCCCGCGAGGACATACCGTTCCACTACGCGCTGGCCGACGCCTACACCATCTGCGACGCGTACCACTGCTCGATCCTCTCGGCCACCGGCCCCAACCGCACCTACCTGTGGTCCGGCACGATCGACCCGGGCGCCACCGCGGGCGGCCCGGCCTACGACGGCGGCTCCGAGTCCGGCCTGCACTGGCAGACCTACGCGGAGACCCTGCAGAACGCGGGCGTCAGCTGGAAGGTCTACCAGAACGCCCACGACAACTTCGGCGACAACGGCCTCGCCTACTTCAACCAGTTCACCGGCGCGCCGAGTTCGAGCCCGCTCGCCCAGCGCGGCATGGGCTCCGTGCCCAGCACCGGCTCGACCCCGGACGACATCGCCGCCGCGATCAGGGCCGACGCGCTCGCCGGCACGCTGCCCCAGGTCTCCTGGGTGGTGGCCAGCCAGCTGTTCTCCGAGCACCCGGACAGCCCGCCGGAGAACGGCGCCCACTTCGTCAACCTGGTGATCCAGGCGCTGGCGGCCGACCCGGAGGTCTTCAACTCCACCGCCCTGTTCCTCAACTACGACGAGAACGACGGCTTCTTCGACCACGTGCCCCCGCCGGTCGCCCCGGCCGGCACCGCCGGGGAGTTCTGCAAGGGCACCAACATCGGCCTCGGCTTCCGCGTCCCGATGATCGTGGTCTCGCCGTGGACCCGCGGCGGCTGGGTCGACTCCCAGGTCTACGACCACACCAGCGTCATCCGCTTCCTGGAGACCTGGACGGCCGCCCTGGGCACCCCCGCCCGCTGCCCCAACATCAGCGACTGGCGCCGCCGGGTCTGCGGGGACCTCACCGGCGCCTTCGACTTCACCAGCCCGGTCTACGGCCTGCCCGCGCTGCCGGACACCAGCGCCACCCTCAGCCAGGCCGCCGCCAACGTGCAGATCAACCCGAGCCCCGGCACCAACGCCATGCCCACCCAGGAGCCCGGCACCAAGCCCGCCCGCGCGCTGCCCTACCAGCCCAACGCCTGGGTCGACCGGATCGAGACCGGCACCGACGGCCGGACCCGGCTCTGGATCGACCTGGCCAACCAGGGCCCGCAGGCCACCGCGTGGGCGCACTACTCGGTCCACGCCAACGCCTACCGCAGCGGCGGCCCCTGGCAGTACACCGTCGCCCCGTACGACGCCGCCACCGGCACCGACGGCAGCGCCCGCGACTCCTTCGACATCGGCGCGGGCTACGGCAACGGGCAGTACGACTTCACCGTGCTCGGCCCCAACCGCACCCTGCGCCGTTTCGCCGGGAACGCGACCGCGGCCGGCCGCACGGCGGAGGCCACCACCTCCTACGCGCCGGCGCCGGACACCGGTGACCCGGCGGTCTGGTTCACCATGACCAACAGCGGGACCAGCGCCGTCACCTTCACCATCACCGCGGGCAACTACCGTACGGGCAGCTGGACCTACCAGGTCGCCCCGGGCGCCACCGTGAAGGACTTCTTCAACGCCGTCACCATCGCGCAGGGCTGGTACGACTTCACGGTCACCGTCAGCAGTGACCCGGCCTGGATCCGCCGCGCCACCGGTCACATCGAGACGGGCTCCGCCAGCGTCACCGGCTGACCGGCCGACCGGCCTCCAGCCCGTCCGGGCCGGGGGCCGGGACGATCAGGCGCTGGACGACGGTACGGCTTCGCGGCGCTGCTCCAGCCACGTGCGGCTCAGGTCCTCCCAGACCGCCTGGTACCGGTCGAAGACGCCGTCGAGCTGGCGACGTGCCAGGTCGGCGGGGTCCGTCGACGCCACCAGGTACTCCAGGTCGTCGGCGAGCCGCCGGAAGCGGTACTGCGCCTCCTCCATCAGCACCCACCGGGAGCGCCAGTTGAAGAACGGCTCGGCGGCGGCCAGGGCCGTCACCAGGGCCACCAGCGCGAAGGCCAGATCCGTCCACCGGTGCAGGCCCAGCAGGATGGTGGAGGCGGCGGACAGCGCGAGCGTCAGCATCTTGATCACGGACGCGCGCCGACGGAACTTCTCCTTCTTCCCGCGGGCGTAGTCCTGACCCTGGCGGATCTTGTCCAGCAGGAGAGCAGCCGTCTCCGTCGGCGTGAGCCCCACGCCCGGTCCAGTGTTCGGATGCACCTTGTCCCCTCGTCTTCTTCCCGTGGCGCGCCTTGAGCCGCGTGCGGGATCAACCAGACGGTAACCGAGGTGTGGCGTGCGGTTGCTTCCGGCCGGCCAGCACGTACGCGGCGCGGGCGGACGCCGACGCGGAGGCGCGGCTGCCGGTGGACGAGCCGTCACGGGAGCGGGTGTCGGGGTGGTGGGGCGTGCTGGGGGTGATCGTGCCGATCGTTGCGGTGGCGGCGGCGGTGGTGTTCCTGTTGCTCGGGTACGTGCTGGGGAACGCCCTGGTGGTGGCCGGCTGGGTGGCGGCCGCAGTGGGCGCGGTGTCGCTGCTGGTGGGCGGGGCGGGCCTGCTGGGGGCGGCGGCCCGGGGGGAGGGGCCGGCCGAGGGGGAGGCGGACGGGCCGGGGGAGCTGGGGCGGGCCCGGGACGCGTGGCGGGCGGCGCTGGCGGAACGCGGGCTGGTGCCGTTCCTGGTGGCGCAGGCGAACATGCGGCAGGTGTGACGGGGCGGCTCGTCCGCGTGCGGAATGCCAAGGCGAAGCCGGGTCGGGTAAGGGGCGGTTAAAATCCGTGCCCCTGTGCGAGCTTGGGCCTTGTGTGCGCCAGTCAGTGAAATATCATATGGCGCATTGCACAGCGGTCCCGGCGAGATCCGGTTCCCATCCCCCGCCGCATCCGGTTGACGAGCTGTCAGCTCCGTACGCGTACCGCAATCCGTGCACCCTTCCCCCATGTCACGAGAGACGGAACCCGACCCGTGTTCAGATTCCGATCCCGCACCTCCCCACCCGGCCGACGCGCCCCGCGCACCGCGCTGGTGGCACTGGCCGCCGCCCTGGCCGGGGCCGCGCTCAGCAGTCCGCTGTCCGCGATGGCCGACTCCCACGCGCCGCGGGCCGCCACCGTCGCGGCCGAGCCGGGCACCCCGAAGACCGCCGCGGCCCCGCAGAAGGCCGGTCCGCGCCGGGCCAAGGCGGCCAGGACCGGCCCGGTCGCCGCCGCGAACGCCGGCGCCGCGAACGGCGGCGTCAAGAAGACGCCCCAGCTGGTGGACGGTGCCGACCCGGGCACCGGCGGCAAGGACGGCGACGGCAACGTCGCGAACCAGTACGACCTCCAGGTCACCTACAAGGGCGGCCAGGAGTCGACCGGTGTGGTGATCGGCGCACCGAAGGTCTACCTGGTGCTCTGGGGCTCCCAGTGGGGGACTCCGTCCACCAACGCGTCCGGCGACACCGTGGTGAGCGGCGACCCGGACCAGGCCGCCCCGTACCAGCAGGACTTCTTCAAGGGCCTCGGCAGCTCCGGGGACGGCTGGAGCGCCGTCCTGACCCAGTACTGCGAGGGCATCGCCGCCGGTTCCGTCCAGTGCCCGGCCGGCTCCGCGCACATCCCGTACCCGCAGCAGGGCAGCGTGCTCGCGGGCGTCTGGGTGGACAACGGCGCCCCCGCGCCGCAGGCCGCGACCGAGCCGCAGCTCGGCGCCGAGGCGCTGGCCGCCGCGAAACACTTCGGCAACCTGACCGAGGCGCAGAACCGCAACGTCCAGTACGTCATCGACTCGCCGCAGGGCACCGACCCGGACAAGTGGAAGGAACTGGGCTACTGCGCCTGGCACGACTTCCAGCGCTCTCCGTACGGCCAGCTCGCCTACACCAACATGCCGTACCTGACGGACGTGGCCGGCTGCGGCACCAACTGGTTCGGTGAGAACACCCCGAGGGGCCGGCTGGACGGCTACGGGATCATCGGCGGCCACGAGTACGCGGAGACGGTGACCGACCCGAACACCCCGGGCGGCTGGACGGACGCCACCGGCCAGGAGATCGGCGACAAGTGCGCCTGGATCCCCAAGGGTTCCAACGGTGGGCTGTTCTTCGAGGACCTGGCGACGGGCAGCTTCCCGCTGCAGACCCTGTGGTCCAACGCCGACCACCTGTGCATGGCCTCGGACCCGGTGGTGGCCAGCCCGCCGGTGTCGGTGAGCACGATGTGCGACCGGACCGACAAGGCCGGGCAGCCGTTGTCGATCCCGGCGGTGGGCGTGTCCAGCACCGGTGCCGCCCTCAGCTACAGCGCCACCGGCCTGCCGCAGGGGCTCTCGATCGACGCCAGGAGCGGGGTGATCTCCGGTACCGCGGCCGCGACCAACGGCTACCAGCGGATCAACGTGACGGCGACGGACCCGGCGGGCAGGACGGCGTCCAGCGGCTTCTGGGAGAGCGTCAGCGCCGGCGGCGGGTCGGGCTGCGGCGGGATCGAGCAGCTCATCGACCCCGGCTTCGAGAACGGCTCGGCGGACGTCAACCACACGGTGATGACGGACTCCTGGGGCCCGTCGGGGTACAACATCATCACCCCGTCCAGCCTGCACGCGCCGCACTCGGGCTCCTGGTACGCCTGGCTCGGCCAGAACACCGGGACGGACGACTCCATCACCACCTACCTGAACACCTACCCCGGCTACGGGCGGGCGACCTTCTCCTTCTGGCTCGACACCGAGTCGACCAACACCTCGGCCGCCGCGCCCGACACGCTGTCGCTGGTGGCGATCGACCAGTACACCGGGCAGCCGCTCGGCACGGTGAAGACCTGGACCAGCCAGAACGCGACCGGCGGCTACCAGTACCAGTCGGTGGACCTGTCCCCGTTCATCGGGCAGGTCGGCTGGGGGACCACCATCGGCCTCAAGCTGGTCTCCCACGAGACCGGCGCGACTCCGGGCACCGCGTTCCTGATCGACGACGCCTCGGCCCGCGAGAGCTGACCGAACGACCGGACTCCGGCCCCGGAACCGAACGGTGCGGTTCCGGGGCCGGAGTCGTTCCTAGCAGGTTCCGGTATCCGGCCGGGCGGCGTCGACCAGCAGTTGGACGGCTTCGAGCGGGAGGCCGAGCCGGCGGGCGATCCAGGCGGCCGGGCGGCCGGCCCTGGCGAGCATCCAGGCCGAGTACAACTGGCCCAGCTGCGGCGCGTGTTCGGTGAGCAGCAGGGGGCGGACGGCCTCCATCGGGAAGCCCTCCAGTGCGCGGGCGCTGTACTCGCGCCCGTGGGGACCGGGCGGGGGCAGCGGGAGCGGGCGGCGGGCGTCCAGCCAGCGGCTGAACAGGACCGCTCCGACGACCAGCAGTCCGGAGCAGGAGACGCCGATCAGGGCGCCGCCGATGACCGGGCGGTCCTCCTCCTCGGCCAGGCCGAGGGCGACCTCCTCCAGGACGAGCAGGCCGAGGGCGGTGAGCAGCACCGCTGCCCGGCCGGGGCGAGGGAGGAGCCGGGACGTCGTCATGGGAAACCTCTTCCTCGGCAGGGATACCGGGGGGCTGGGGCGGGCGCGGCGACTCACCTTCCGTACAACGGCGGCGGGCGGACAGGGGCACGCCCGGACGGGCCGGACGGTGAAGGCTCACGCACCGGGTTGACGCGCCGTCAAAAACTCAACCAAGTGCGGGAGTTCTGTTAACGGGGGCCGAATTCCACCCTCGGACCTGTTGACAGCATAACCCGGTCATGTCAACTTCGACACGCTTGTCGAAGTTCGCCCGCGGAGCGGTCGACCGTCCGGCGGCTCCTGGAGGACCAACCGGCGCCGAGCCGGTACCGAAACGCACGGAGGTGCACTTCAGCACCGGCTCGGACGCGATCGACCCGCTCGGCGCCAAGTCGGTCGGCGCTGCGCGACCTCACCGGCATCCGCTTCACCGACCCCCCGTTCCTGCGCGACCAGGGGTGGCAGGCGCTGGAGGAACGGCGACGGCTACGGTGGGTGAGGTGCGTCGCTTCCCCGGCCGGTGGTCCACAGTGGTAGGGGAGGCGGGAACCGATGGGACTCACCAGTCACAAGCTGCTGGCGCTGGCGGCGCTGCTGGCGGTGTTCACGGTGCTCGGCACGCTCTGGGTCTGGCCGAAGCTCGCCGTCCGCAGCTGGCCGGCGATGTTCCTGCGGCTCGGCACCCTCGCCGTCACCCAGCTGTCGCTGCTCGTCGTGTTCGGGCTCGCCGTCAACGACTACTTCGTCTTCTACAGCAGCTGGTCCGACCTGCTCGGGCACGAGCACGGCGCCGGTGTCATCCAGGGCGCCGGCGGAACCCCGAGGGCCACCACCCCGAGCGGCGGACCGGCGGCACCGAGCGGACCGGCGGCACCGACCGGACCGGCCGGGGTGCAGGTGCTCGGTACGGCCAAGATCACCGGCGCCGGGTCGGTCAGCCGGGACCCGGCCCGGATCGGCCGGCTCGACAGGGTCCGGCTGCCCGGCGGCACCACCGGCCTGAGCACCGACGGGTACGTCTACCTGCCCCCGCAGTACTTCCAGCCCGGCAACGAGACCGAACACTTCCCCGCCGTGCTGGTGATGACCGGCTTCCCCGGGGACGCCGCCAACCTGGTCACCAAACTGCGCTACCCGGCCACCGAACTCGACCTGCTGGACAAGGGCACGATGAAACCGACCGTCCTGGTCCTGATGCGGCCCTCGCCCAGCATGCCCCGGGACAGCGAGTGCGAGGACGTCCCGTACGGCCCTCAGGCGCAGACGTACTTCAGCACCGACGTGCCCGCCGACCTGCGCGCCGGCTACCGGGTGCTCGGCGGCGCCGGCAGCCTCGGCGTCATGGGCGACTCCACCGGCGGCTACTGCGCCGTCAAGCTCGGCATGGCGCACCCCGGCACCTTCCCGGCCGCGGTCTCGCTCTCCGGCTACTTCAAGGCCGCGGAGGACGTGACCACCGGCGACCTCTTCGGCGGCAGCCAACAGCGCCGGAGCGAGGCCGACCTCAACTGGCGCCTGACCCACCTGCCGGTGCCCGCACTCGCCGTCCTGCTCGCCGACAGCAAGCAGGACGGCCGCACGTACGCCGACTCCACCGCCTTCGCGGCGGCGGCCCGGCCGCCGCTGGTGGTGGCCCAGGCGACGGTGGGCACCGGCGGCCACAACTTCACCACCTGGGACCGGCTGATCCCGCCCTCGCTCAGCTGGCTCAGCGCCCGCCTGCCGGCTCCGGGGTAGCCCGGTGGCTCAGCGGGCCAGCAGCGGCAGCGGTGCCCCCGTACGGGCGGGCAGCTCCAGTCGGGTCAGCAGCGCCGACGGCGAGACCTCGACCACCCGGCAGCCCGCCCGGTGCCGGCAGTACCGGGCCACCGACGTGCCACGCAGCCGGTCGAAGCGGCGCCGGGTGGGGGCGCCGAGGACCAGCAGGTCTTCCGGGCCGGTGACGGCGGCGACCAGGGCGGGCCCCGGCTCGGAGTTCACCACCAGCGGGCGGATGACCAGGCCGGACGGGTAACCGCCGTAGGCCTGCCCGAAGGCGACGTCCAGGCGCCGCCGGGCGGCGTGCTCCAGCTCGGACCGCGGGCGCAGCCCGTCCCGGTCGCCCACCGTCCAGGCGGCGACGGGCACCAGTACGGCCCCGTGCCGGGCCGCCTCGCCGACGGAGTGGTAGAGGGCGGCCAGGCTGCTCAGCGATCCGCTCAGACCGACGATCACCCTTGCGGCTCCGCTCGCGCTCCCGCTCGTGTTGCCGCTCGTGTTCCCGGTGGTGGTCGCGGTGGTGGTCCCGGTCATGACCGTTCGCCTCCGTCTCTCCGGTAGCTCACTCCGGTCGAGTCCTGCGGTTAGGTGCTCCTTGCTTCGGATGCCTCCAGTGAACCGCGGAACCATTCCGTCCGTACCGGTACTGACGTCACCATGACGCCGGTCACACGCTTCTTGACGGCTCCCTGACAGCCGCCGCCGGCGGACAGCCCACCACCGGATACCGCCGCGCCGTAAGGCCGTTGACGCGGGCTCGGCGGCGAAGCGGCCGTTCCCGACAGCTCCCGGGCACGGCGGGCGACCGGCTCGAACGCCCGTTCCGGGGGGTGCGTCAGGAGGGTGTCAAGGTCGGCCACCGGGGCGTACGGCCTGCGTCAAGGGAGGGTGCGGTCGGTGAGCGGAGGGCTTCCACTGGTAGGTGCCCGGGCCGAGCGGCCCACCGTCCGAAGGGATCCCGCCGTGAACGACACCGCCCTCGCCGTCGAACCTCCGCTACGCCGGGTGGTCCGGCTCGTCGACCGTCCGGCCGAGCAGCCGGAACCCGGACTGCGGACCCCGGAGCCGGCCGCCGCCCACGACCGCAGCCGCCCGGCGCAATGCCGCATCGCGATGCAGTTCGAAGACTGACGCGGAAGACCGACCCGGAGGAGTGCCACCATGACCCAGCTCATCGCCCGTTCCGCCGCCTTCGCCCCCGGCCGTGCCTCCGCCCCTGCCCCCGCCCCAGCCCCCGGCCCTGCGTCCGCGACCGCCGACGTGCTCGGCGGCCCCTGGCCGGCCTCGGCGCGGCCAGGCCCGGGAGCCGACCTGCTGGTCGGCGGAGTGGGGCTGGCCGAGGCGGCCGAGCGGTTCGGCACCCCGCTGTACGTGCTGGACGAGGGCGAGGTGCGCAGCCGCGCGCGGGCCTACCGGCAGGCTCTGCCGCACGCCGAGGTGCTGTACGCGGCCAAGGCCTTCCTGTGCAGCGCGATGGCCGACTGGGTCGCGGAGGAGGGGCTCGGCCTGGACGTCTGCTCCTCCGGCGAACTGTGGCTCGCGGTCTCGGCGGGCTTCCCGGCCCAGCGCATCCTGCTGCACGGCAACGCCAAGTCCCCGGCGGAGCTGCGGCTGGCGCGCCGGCTGCGGGTCGGGCGGATCGTGATCGACGGCCCGGCGGAGATCGCCCGGCTGGCCGCGCTGGTGGCCGCCGACACCCCGCAGAAGGTGCTGGTCCGGGTCGTCCCCGGGATCGCCGCCGGGCACCATGCGGCGGTGCGGACCGGGGTCGGCGGGCAGAAGTTCGGCTTCCCGATCGAGGGCGGCGACGCGGCGGACGCGATCGCCCGGGTGCTGGACCAGCCAGGGCTGGAACTGGCCGGACTGCACTGCCACTTGGGCTCGCAGATCACCGAGGTGGAGCCGTACCTGCGGGCGCTGGACGCGCTGGTGCGGCTGCTGGCCCAGGTGCGCGAACGGCACGGTGTCGAGCTGCCCGAACTGGACCTCGGCGGCGGGCACGGGATCAAGTACCTGCCGTCCGATGCGGAGTTCGACCTCGCCGAGTTCGCGGTCCGGCTGACCGACCGGCTGGCCGTGCGCTGCGCGGAGGCCGGGCTGGAGGTGCCGCACCTGATCGTCGAGCCGGGCCGCGCGATCGCCGGACCGGCGGGAGTGGCGGTCTACCGGGTGCTGTCCGTCAAGCACGGCGCCGACGGCCACTGCTTCGCGGCGGTGGACGGCGGGATGGGCGACAACCCGCGCCCGGCCCTGTACGGATCGCAGTACAGCGTGCGGCTGGTGGGCCGGCGCTCGGACGCGGACGCGATGCGGGCCGACGTGGTCGGCCGCCACTGCGAGGCCGGGGACGTGCTGGTGAGGGACGCGGCCCTGCCCGCCGATCTGCGCCCGGGCGACCTGCTGGCGGTCCCGGCCGCAGGCGCGTACCAGCTGTCGATGGCCTCCGGCTACAACCTGGTCGGCCGCCCCGCCGTGGCGGCGGTACGCGACGGCCGCGCCCGCCTGCTGATCCGGAGGGAGACGGTGGAGGACTTCCGCCTGCGCGAAGTCGGCCGCTGAAACAACGGCCTGCGCCCTCACTCCCGATCTCCGTCAACCGCCCGGTGAGGACAAGGCCCGTGGCGGGTCCGACCCCGAACCGGCACCAGCTCCGGACCTTCCCCCGCGCGGGCCCTCCCGCCACCGAGCAGGGGCCGGACTCCCGCCTGACCGCACCCCCGACGCCGCTGCGCGAGAAGTCGGCCGGTCCGACTTCTCGCGCGGTCCGGTCAACGGGTGAGGGCGCTCACGCCGGGCAGCCCGAGTCGGCGATCACGTAGTAGCCGGGGGAGGTCTCCTCCAGGGTGTGGGTGACGAGGAGGTTCCACAGGCCCATGTTCTGGCCGGAGCCGTTGGCGTACGTGTAGCCGCCGCTCTGGTGGGCCCGCCCGGCCAGGGTCTGGTGGTAGTTGTCGGTGGTGTAGCAGGCCGGTGCCCGGCCGCTGGTGGTGGCCCGGACAGCGGCGGAGCGGGCGCCGACGGTGCCGGAGGAGTCGACGGCCGCGACGGTGTAGTCGTACGGGGTGCCGGCGGTCAGGCCGGTGTCGGTGTAGGTGGTGCCGGTGACGGCCCCGGTGCCGGCCCTCGTGCCGCCCCGGTAGACCTCGTAGGAGGCCGCGCCGCCGACGGGGTTCCAGGAGAGCGAGACCGAATCGGCCGTGGTACCGGTGACGGTGAGCCCGCTCGGGGCCGGGAGCCCGCTTCCGCTCACCGGGGTGGCGAGGCCCCAGAACTGGGCGGTGTAGTAGCTGGAGCAGATCGTGTTCAGGAAGTACGCGCCCGCCGTGCCGCACTGGTCGGGGCCGGAGCCCGGGGCGACGGCCAGGCCGTGGCCCATGCCGGACACGGAGTACAGCTCGACGGCCGGGTTGCCGTTGCCGTCGTCGTAGGTGGTCAGGGTGGTGCCGCCGGGAAGGCTCCGGGTGGTGGACGGGGTCCGGCCGATGCCCCATACGTCGGTCCACTGGTCGCGCAGCTCGGTGCCGTTGACCGGCCGGACGGTGTAGTCGGCGGTGCCCTGCCAGATCGCCACCCGCGGCCACGGGCCGGTGTACCCCGGATCGGAACTGCGGACCTTGTCGCCCCACTGGCCCGGGGTGAGGTTCTGGCTGCCGTTCTGACAGCCGGACGCGGCGGCCTGGGTACCGGCGCACTGGGCCGGGAGGCCCGAGTCGACGGCGCCGCCGGCGAACACGTCGGGGTAGTCGGCCAGCAGGTCGGCGGTCAGGCCGCCGCCCGCGGACAGGCCGGTGACGAACACCCGGCGCGAGTCCGAGCCGTAGAGCGACTCGGCCCTGCTCACCATCTGCACGACGGACGCGGCCTCGCCGTTGCCGCGGGTGTCCTTGGACGAGTCGAACCAGCTGAAACAGGACAGCGGGTTGTTGCCGGGGTCGGTCTGCGGGAAGACCACGGCGAAGCGGTACGCGTCCGCGTACTTCGGCCAGCCGGAGCCGGTGTAGTAGTCGTTCGCGCTCTGGCCGCAACCGTGCAGGGCGACCACCAGGGGTGCTCCGGTCGGCAGGCCGGCCGGGACGTAGGTGTACATCGCGAGGTTGCCGGGGTTAGAGCCGAAGTCGCTCACCTGCTGGTACGTCCCGCCGGTGGCGGTGGCGGTGGCGGTGGCGGCTGCGGCCGGGGCGGCGCCGAGCGCGGCGGGAATGCCGATGGCGGAAGCGAGGGCGAGGGTGAGGGCGAGCACGGCGCGGGCCACCAGGCTGCGCCTGCGTGCGGGTCGGTCCATGGCGGGGCTCCAGGGTGGGTGGGGGCGGAGACCGTGAGGTGAAGCATGAAGTGCCCGGTCGGGCCGGGGACATGGACCGGATCCCCACGCTTCGCCTCTGCGGCATGTGCCGCACCGCCACCGGTCGCGGCCGACTCCCCTGCCAACGACGTCGCCCCGCCGAGCAGCGGCTCGGCGGGGCGACGTCCTCAGTGCGACGTCCTCGAGGGTGTCGGGCTCACCCCGCGTGGGCCGCGCTGACCAGGTCGGGCAGCAGCTTCGCCGCGTTGGGCGTGCCGAGGCCGGTGATCGGGTCCCATCCGGTGGTGGCCGAGTAGCCGGGCACCGTGGGGTCGGTGGTGTTGTTGCCGAGGGTCACGTCGTCGAAGTCGGCCGCGTACGCGGCCGGGTCGGTGGCCAGCTTGTACAGGGCCGGGTTGATCTGGCCGAGGCCGCCGCCGTTGATCTGGTCCGCGATCGACACCAGGCCGGCCCACTGCGGGCAGGACAGCGAGGTGCCGCCGATGTCGTACCAGCCCGTGCTGCACGGCGTGGCACCGCACTTGAGGCCGGAGGAGCCGTCCGGCGGCAGCGACAGGTAGACCAGTGCGCCGGTGCCGGGCGAGGCCTGGAGGGCCACGTCCGGAACGCCGCGCCTGGCGCCGATCGCGGTGGAGCCGGCGGGCAGCGCCGACTGGTAGCCGGGCTTGTCGAAGACCTGGCTGAACCCGCCGCCCGATCCGCTCCAACCGACCTCGGCTGCACCGACGTTGGTCCGGCAGGCGGCCGGGTTGTCGGTGCTGTCCACGGTCCGGCCGGCGGTCGCGCCGGGGTCGGTGCACAGGAAGGTGCCGCCGACGCCGGTCACCAGCGGGTCGGAGGCCGGCCACTCGACGGACGGGTAGGGGAGGGTCGAGCCGCCCGACTTCACCGGGGTCTTCACCGAGCCGGCCGTGCCGTTGTCGCCGGACGAGCCGAGCACCGTGACCCCGTTCAGCGCCGCCGACTTGAAGGCGTGCCGCAGCGGCTCGATCGACTGGCTGCTGGCTAACGCGCCCTCGGCGGAGGCGAAGGACTGGGAGATGACGTTCGCCAGGTGGTGGTCGACCACGTACTGCTCGGCGTTCATCAGAGCGGGCAGGCCCTGGACGCCGAGCGTCTCGGCGGTGGGGGTGCTGACCAGCAGGATGTTGGCGCCGGGGGCCATGGCGTGCGCCGTCTCGACGTCGAGCGCGACCTCCAGCGCCCAGGCGGCCTTGCTCTCCTGGCCGGTGCCCCGGCTGGTGGACGGCGGCGCGGTGGTGCCCGGGTCGCCCTGGACGTGCAGCTCGCTGAAGGTCGGCATGCCGGGCTGGCAGGCCACGCCCTCCTCGCCGCACATCGCGTTGACACCGAAGGCCTGGTCGAACACGTGCAGGTCGTGCGCCATGGTGTCGCTGCCGTACGAGTCGAAGATCGCGATCGTCTGGCCCCGGCCGTCGAAACCGTTGGCGTACAGCGGGCCCAGGTTGTAGGCGGCCCGGATGCCCTGCGGACTGAAGCAACGGCGGCCCGCCGACGCGCACTGCGCCGGGGTGGGGGGAGTGGTGCCGGTCGAGACCTGGCTGTAGTCGGCCACCGCGGGGTGCACCACCGGGTAGCCGACGGCGGCGGCACTGGTAACCGTCGGCACGGCGAGCGCGCCGGAGGCCGCGAGGGCCAGGCCGCTCACCCCTGCCAGGAGTGTTCGACGCATGCTTGGAGCCTTCAAGTGGTCCTCCACGAGGGTGGGTTGGGGGACAAAGGCCGGTACCCGGGCCGGATCGTGCGACACCGGGTACGCGAGGGGGCTCCGGGACACAAGGTCACGGCCGGGCGAGTGTAGGCGCGGGGCCGGCCCGGCCTCAATGGCTCGTCAGAAGTTCAGAACGATCTCTAACCCGCGCCTCGCAGCACGCCGGTACCTCGAACCCGTCCGAGCGAACGGCCGCCTGCCCCCTTCGTTTACGGACCGTCAAACCTCCGAGTCCGCCGCGCTCGACCGAGCGACTCATAACGGAACGGTTGCGGAGACGGGGCTTCCGGGGCGGAGGGGTTGACGGGGTGGGGAGGGTGGGCGTTTGCTGGCTGCCGCTCGTGTGAACCTGTTGGGTTGTGGTCTATTTTGTGGGTTTGAACGTTCAAGCCGACGGCCTTCGAGCGCACTGCCCCCCCGCCCCGTCTTCGTCCGGCGCCATCCCATCAGGAGGAATGCAATGTCACACCTTTCCCGTCGCGACCTGCTCCGTGCCTCCGGAGCCGGACTGCTCGCGCTGGCCGCCGGTGGTGGCCTCGCGGCCTGTGGCGGCGCCGATCCAGGCGGGGGTTCGGGCGGGGACGCGGAGACCGGGACGGTCACCGTCTGGTCCTGGGCCACCGCCGCCGCCGCGCTGCGCGGAGTGGTCCCGGCGTTCGAGAAGGACAACCCCGGCATCAAGGTCGACGTCCAGGACATCGGCAACCCGGCCATCTGGGACAAGATCACCGTCGGTCTCGCGGCCGGCGGCCAGGGGCTCGGCGACGTGCTGCACATCGGCTGCGACTACCTGCCCGGCTACGTGGACAAGTTCCCCGGCGGCCTCGCCGACCTCTCGCAGTTCGGCGCGACGGCCCACCAGGACGCGTTCGCCAAGGGCCTGTGGCCGGTCGTCACCGGCAAGGACGGCCATGTCCACGCCCTGCCCTGGGAAGTCAACCCGCTCGGCTTCTTCTACCGCCAGGACTGCTTCGACAAGGCGGGCATCGACCCGACCACCCTCGCCACCTGGGACGACCTGATCGCCGTCGCCGACCGCTTCAAGGCCGCCAACCCCGGCATCTCCCTCATCGGCATCAACAAGGCCGCCAACCCCGACCCCGACCTCGACTTCCTGCAGTCCCTCATGCAGCTCCAGGGTGCCTTCTACTTCGACCTCCAGGGGAGGATCACCCTCGGTTCCGAGCCGGACGTCCGCGCCCTGGCCATCGTCCGGCGCCTGGACGCGGCCGGGCTGGTCGCCGACGCCCCCGGCGACCAGGGCTGGGCCACCCTGATGAAGGCGGGCAAGCTCGCCGTCGCCCCGATGCCCGCCTGGGCCGCGCACTACCTGGAGGCCAAGTTCCCCGGCCAGAGCGGCAACTGGCGCCTCGCCAAGCCCCCGGCCGTCACCCCCGGCGGCAAGCGCACCGCCCTGGTGAACTCCACCCACCTGGCCGTCTCGGCCTCCAGCCCGCGCCGCCGCGCCGCCTGGAAGTTCGTCGAGTACGCGCTCACCCGCCCGGCCTCCGTCAACGCCATGTTCGCCGCCGGCGGTGTCTTCCCCGCGCTCACCGCGGCCTACTCCGACCCGTTGTACTCCGCGCCCCGCCCGTACTTCGGCGGCCAGCCCGTCCTGAAGACCTTCGCGGACCTCGCCGTCGACGGCGGAGACCCGACCAACTACTCCGGCGACTACGCCCGCGCCCTCAAGGTCGTCGGCGACGCCCAGACCAAGGTCTTCCTCGAGTCCGGCGACCCGGCCGCCGTCCTCCAGGACGCCGCCGGGCGGCTCGCCCAGCAGACCGGACGCACGATCGCATGACGACCACCGCCACCGCCCCGGCCGTGACGCCGACCGCGAAACCCGCCAGGATGACCTTACGGACGAGCCGGAGCGCCCGCCGCCGCCGTGCCGCGCTGCCGTACCTGCTGCTCGCCCCGGCCCTGGTCACCTTCGGCGTGTTCAAGGCCTACCCGATCGTCGACTCCCTGCTGCTCTCCTTCACCACCGGCGCCGGCAGCGCCACCCGCGCCGCCGGACTCGCCAACTACCGCCGCCTGCTGGACGATCCGCTGTTCTGGACGGCCCTGCGCAACACCGCCGAGATCCTCGTCGTCCAGGTCCCGCTGATGCTGGCGCTCGCCCTGCTGACGGCCGTCGGCATCAACTCCGTCCTGGTGCGCTGGCGGGCGGTCTGGCGGCTGGGTGTCTTCATGCCCGCCGTCACCGGCCTGGTCGCCACCGGCGTGATGTTCGCCTTCCTGCTCAGGACGGACGACGGCGCGGTGAACCGGCTGCTGGAGACCGTCGGCCTGCCCGCCGTCGACTGGCTCGGCCAGCCGTTCTGGGCGCGGATGGCCGTCGTCCTGGTGCTCACCTGGCACTACACCGGCTACAACGCCGTCATCTACCTGGCCGGCCTCCAGGGCATCCCGAAGGACCTGTACGAGGCCGCGATGGTCGACGGCGCCGGACCGGTCCGCCGCTTCACCGCGATCACCGTTCCCGCGCTGCGCCCCGTCCTGCTGTTCACCGTCGTGCTGTCCACCATCGGCACGCTCCAACTCTTCGACGAGCCGTACGTGCTGACCGGCGGCGGCCCGGACAACGCGAGCCTGACCGTCTCCATGTACCTGTACCAGAACGGCTTCCGGTACTTCGACTTCGGCTACGCCTCCGCCATCGCCTACGCGCTCACGCTGCTGGTGTCGGTGCTCGGCGCGGTCCAGATGCGCCTGATGGGGGAGAAGGACCGATGAACCGCGTGAAGCTCCGCGGCTGGCCGCTGACCTTCCTCCTCGCCGGCCTCACCGGCCTCTCCGTCGCCCCCTTCTACTGGCTGCTGATCTCCACCACCCGCAAGGACACCGAGATCTTCGACTGGCCGCCGCACCTGCTGCCCGGCGGGGGCCTCGGCGCCAACCTGCACCGCCTCGACGAGAGGATCGGCCTGCTCCGGGCGATCGCCAACTCCCTGCTGGTGGCCGGGATCCAGACCGTCGGCGCGCTGGTCGTCGCCCTGCTGGCCGGCTACGCCTTCGCCAAGTTCCGCTTCCGCGGCCGCACCCTGCTGTTCGCGCTGCTGCTCTCCACCCTCGTGGTGCCCGAACAGGTCATGCTGGTACCGCTGTTCAAGATGATGACGAGCTTCGGCCTGCTCGACTCCTACCAGGCGATCATCCTGCCCGGACTGTGCGTGCCCTTCGCCGTCTTCCTGATGCGCCAGTCGCTGGCCGGCCTGCCGGACGAACTCCTGGACGCCGCGAGGGTCGACGGCGCGGGCGAGTTCCGGGTGCTGTGGAACGTCGTCGTCCCGGTCATGCGACCGGTGCTCGCCGCGCTCTCGATCTTCCTCTTCCTGGGCTCCTGGAACCAGTTCGTCTGGCCGCTGATCGCACTGCGCAGTCCGGACATGCACACCCTGCCGGTCGCCCTCGCGACGCTGTACGGCAACAAGGCCACCACCGACTACGGCGCGATCCTCTCCGGCACCGCCCTGTCCACCCTGCCGATGATGGTCCTCTTCCTGGTCCTCCAGCGGCAGTTCATCTCCGGCCTGCTGGCCGGCGCCACGAAAGGCTGAGCAGCATGACCGGGACCGACATCTGGGAGCCGCACGCCCCCGCCGCCGCCGGCGGCCTGCGCCCGTTGCACGCCGAGGGCCCGGACCTCGGGGCGAGCCTCGGGGCGAGCCTCGCAGCGAGCGGAGCGGCCACCGCCCGGCCGGTCGCGGACGGGGTGGTCGAGGTGACCGCGCGCGACGCCGGGCCGGTACGGATCGAGTGGCGGGTGCCCTGCGTGGACGCCACCGCCTTCTGGACCCCGGAGCCGCGCGGCACCGGCTGGCTGCCCGCCGCCTGGAGCGCGCCGCGCCGCACCGGCCTCGCCGCGGGCGCACCGATCGCCGCGCTGGTCGGCACCGGGGACGTCGCGCTGTGCGCCTTCGCCGCCGGGCGCCCCGACGTGCTGGCGGGGGCGGGAGTGGTCGAGGAGACCGGCGAGTTCCGGTTCTGGGCCCAGGCCGACGGCGAACTCACCGTACGGATCGACACCTCGGGGCGGCACTTCGCCCGCTGCCTGGCCGACCTCGCCGCCTGGTGGGGGGAGGGCCGAACCGTGGACATCCCCGACGCCGCCCGCCGGCCCGCCTACTCGACCTGGTACTCGATGCACCAGGACGTCACGCCGGAGCGCGTCGAGGCCCAGGCGGCGCTCGGCAAGGCGCTCGGCCTGGACGTGATCATCGTGGACGACGGCTGGATGACCGCCGACCGCACCCGCGGCTACGCCCACTGCGGCGACTGGGAGCCGGTGTCACTGCCCGACACCGCCGCCCACGTCGCCCGGGTGAACGGGCTCGGCGTGCGCTACCTGCTCTGGTACGCCCTGCCGTTCATCGGCAAGGACAGCGCCGCTTTCGGGAAGCTCGGCCGCCACGCCCTCGCCGACGCCGCCCACCTGGGCGCGGTCGTGGCCGACCCGCGCTACCCGGAGGTCCGCGACTTCCTCACCGACCGGCTCGCCCGGGCCGTCGAGGAGTGGGGCACGGACGGGCTCAAGGTCGACTTCGTCGACTGGTTCTCCCGCGGGCCGGCCCCCGCCGCCGGTCCCGAGGCGGACTGCGCGAGCGTGGACGAGGGCGTGCAGCGACTGCTCGCCGCCATCCGCCACCGGATCACCGCGGCGGACCCGCAGGCGATGGTCGAGTACCGCCAGCCGTACGTGAGCCCGGCGCTGTGGCCGTACGTCACCATGATCCGCGCCACCGACTGCCCGCTCGGCCCCCAGGAGAACCGGCAGCGGACGGTCGACCTGCGGCTCGCCGCCGGGCCCGTCCCGGTCCACTCCGACATGCTGATGTGGCACCCGGCCGAGCCGCCCGAGCAGATCGCCTGCCACCTGATCAACGTGCTGTTCTCGGTGCCGCAGGTCTCCGTCGACCTCGCCGCGCAGAGCCCGGCCCAGCGCGAGGCGATCGCCTTCTGGCTCGGCGTCTTCCGCACCCACCTGGACACCCTGCAGCTCGGCGAGCTGCGACCGTCCCGCCCGGACCTCGGATACCCGCTGGTGACGGCACTGGGCGGGGACACCGTCGCGGTCGCCCGGTACGCCGCCCTGCCGGTGGACGCCTCCGGCGACGGCTGGCGGACCCTGCTGGTGGCCAACGCCGACGCCGACCCGGACGTGCGGCTGACCGGCGGCAGCGGGACGGCCGTGGCGACCGTGCGGGACGCCAGGGGGCGTATCGTCCGCGAGGGCGAGGTCGAACTCGGCCTCGCCGCCCCGATCCCCGTGCCGCGCGGCGGTCTGCTGACGCTGCGTCGCGCCTGACCGTGCTGCTCCGACCGAGCCCTCCGCCCGGATCACACGCCTGACCGAGCAGCACGCCCGACCGAGCCGCACCGCCTGGAGGACCGCATGCCGCCCGAGGGAGCACACCGGCCGCGCCGCGGCGCCACCACCATCGAGGATGTCGCGAGAGCGGCCGGGGTCTCCAGGCAGACCGTGTCCAACGCGCTCAACGCCCCGCACCGGGTCCGCCCGGAGACGCTGGAGCGGGTGACCGCGATGATCCGTGAACTCGGCTACCAGCCCGACCAGTCGGCCCGCTCGCTGCGCAGCGGCGCCCGCCGCACCATCGGCTACCTCGCCCCGGCGGACGACCCCCACGACCCCAACCCGCTGATGGCCGGGTTCCTGGAGGCCCTGGTCGACGCCGCCGGGGAGCAGGGCTGGCGGGTGCTGCTGTTCCGCCGGGCCCGGGGCGCGGCGGACCCGACGGCCGCCATCGACGAACTGGTGGCGGCCCGCCAGGTGGACGGACTGGTGCTGGCGGACGTGCTCGCCGAGGACGCCCGGGTCGAGCACGTCGCCCGGCTCGGCGTACCGTTCGTCACCTTCGGGCGGACCGGGCCCGCGCAGCCGCAGCACTGGGTGGACATCGCCAACGACGCGGCGACGGCCGCCGTGGTGCGCCACCTCGCGGCGCTCGGCCACCGGCGGATCGGGTACCTCGGCGGCTCCGAGGACCTGCCGTGGATGGCGGCGCGCCGGGCGGGCTTCCTGGCCGAGTCGCGCCGGCTGGGGCTGGCCGCCGTCACCGCCCCCGGTCCGGAGGCGGCGGGCGTACGGGAGTTGCTGCGCGGGCCGGAGCCGCCGACGGCCGTCGCGGCGGGCAGCGACCTACTGGCGCTGGACGTGTACGAGGCGGTGCGGGCGGAGGGACTGGCGGTCGGGCCGCGCGGGATCGCGGTCACCGGCTTCCACGACACTCCGCTCTGCCGCCATCTGCACCCGGCGCTGACCTCGGTGCGGCTGCCGCTGGGGGCGATCGCCGCCGCGCTGGTCGAGCGGCTGCTCGACCAGGTGCGCGGAGCCGGGCCGCCCCCGGCGGGGGTGGAACTGGCCGCCGAGCTGGTGGTGCGGGGGAGTACGGCCGGTCCCGCCGAGCCGCGCGCCCTCACCGCCGTACCGGCCGAGGGGGCGCGCCGACTCCGCTGACCGTTGTCCCTGTCCGGGCGGATCCGCCGGACGGGGGCTCAGGCCCGGTGGGCCGCCGGGCGCTCCGGGGACGCCTCCGCGAGCGCCCGCTTCACGGCCTCGACCCCGGCGCGCAGCCCGTACACCGGGGTGGCCGGCTGCTGGCGCCAGGAATCGTCGATGCCGCCCGCGTCCACGGTGTCGAAGCCCAACTCGTCGACCAGTGCCCGCACGACCTGCTTCGCGGCCTCGTCGTCCGAGGCGACCGGTACGGCCAGCCGCTCCGGGTCACCCGCCGGGCGGGGCCGCTCCAGCAGGTCCTGCGCGTAGGTGCCGTTGAACACCTTGACCACCCGGTGGCCGAGGTGCTGCTCCGTCCAGCGGCTCTCCGTCAGCCCGCCGTCCTCGATCGCGTCGATCCGGCCGTCCCGCTCCTTGGGGTAGTAGTTGCCGGTGTCGATCACCGCCACGTCCTCGGCGGCGCCGTCGAGCAGCCCGGCGGGCAGGTCCGGCACGTTCTTCAGCGGCACCGTCACCACCACGACCTGCGCGCCCTTCGCCGCCTCGGTGGCCGTCACCGCCTTAGCGCCCGTCTCCTCCACGAGCGCCTTCAGCGACTCCGGACCGCGCGAGTTCGCCACCGAGACGTCGTGCCCGAGCGCGGTCAGACGCCGCGTCAGGTTGCCGCCGATGTTGCCCGCACCGATGATGCCGATCTTCATGGGAAAGCCCTCGCTGTTCGGGTGTGCTGCAAGCTCGTCGCCATGCCCCAACCCGGCGGTGAACGGATCTGTTCCCGATCCGTTCCCGAGGGTGGTTCCGGCGCACCCGGGGTCGGGCGGGGCCTGGTACCGTGCCGGCGCCCGCCGTGAGGGTGGGGCCATGAACGCCACCCATCCCACCTCCCACGCCACTGTCCTCGTCACCGGCGGCACCAGCGGCATGGGCCTCGCCACCGCCCGCCTCCTCCTCGCCTCCGGCGCCCGGGTCGTGATCACCGGCCGCGACGACGCCCGCCTGGCCCGTGCCGCCGAGGAACTCGCCGCCGGGGGCCGCGATGCCGCCGAGCGACCCGAGGAGCGCCTGCTCACCGTCCGCGCCGACGTCACGATGCCCGCCGACCTCGCCCGCCTCGCCGACGTTCCACGCCGCCGTCCCCGACCCGGCCGACCACGAGCCGATCCGCGCCCAGGTCCCGCTCGGCCGGCTCGGGCGGGCCGAGGACGTCGCGGAGACCGTGGCGTTCCTGCTCTCCGAGCGGTCCTCGTACATCACCGGGCAGGACCTCGTGATCGACGGCGGCCTTGTCCCCGCCTTCCCGTCGCTCACCGGCTGAGGCCGCGGTCGTACCGGTACCCGGGTCCGTACCGGTACCCGTGCCCGTGCCCGTGCCTGGTCCTGCCGGGGCCAGGCACGGGGGCGCCCGACGGGTCAGAATCGTCTCCGTGAACCCGACCACCGCCCTCAGCGACTTCCTCCGCACCCGCCGTGCCGCCCTCCGGCCCGCCGACGTCGACCTCCCCGACTACGGCGGCCGGCGCCGGGTCGCCGGCCTGCGCCGAGAGGAACTCGCCCACCTGGCCGGGGTCAGCGTCGACTACTACACCCGCCTCGAACAGGGCCGCGTCGGCAACCCCTCCGAAGCCGTCCTCGACGCCGTCGCCCGAGCCCTACGCCTGGCCCCCGACGAGTCCGGCCACCTCCACCGCCTCGCCCGCCCGTCCGGCCGCGTGCGCCGCCGCCCCACCGCGCGCCAGCAGCCCCGCCCCTCCCTGCTGCGCCTGCTCGACCGACTCGACGGCACACCGGCCGTGGTGATGGGCCACCGGATGGACATCCTGGCCTGGAACCGGGCCGCGGCAGCCGTCTTCGGCGACTACGGAGCCCTCCCGCCCGAACACCGCAACATCGCCCGCATCACCTTCCTCGACCCGGCCTCCCGCGACCTCTTCGCCGACTGGTCCACCTGCGCCCGGGAGAACGTCGCCTTCCTCCACCTGGAGGCCGGCCGCCGCCCCGACGACCCCCGCCTCGCCGAGCTCATCGGCCAACTCTGCCTCGGCAGTCCGGAGTTCAACGCCTTCTGGGCCGAACACCCGGTCGCCGACAAGACCTCCGGCCGCAAACGCTTCCACCACCCCGTCGCCGGCCTCCTCGACCTCACCTACGACACCCTCCGCCCCGCCGACGACCCCGACCAGGCCCTCGTCACCTACACCGCCGACCCCGGCACCCCCTCCGACGACGCCCTCCGCCTGCTGCTCAACTGGTCGGCCAGTCGCTGAGGGCGTGTCCAATGGTGTCCATCATGGACGGCACCGCACTGCAGGACCTCGTCAACGGGCTCCCCGCCGCGTTCGCAACGGCCCCGCGCCCCACCGGCATCGACGCCTGCCCGTGCTGCAACGCGCCGGCCGGGATCGAGACCCTGCTCCGTACCCCGCGCGAGCGGCTGGGGCCGGACGAGCTGACGCACTACGCCACCTCGGCGCTGAGCACCGTCGGCTCGCCCGGCGACTTCCGCTACTTCGCCCCCCGCATCCTCCAACTCGTTCTGACCGGCGAACTCACCGTCCCCGACCTGGAAGTGGTCGGCGTCAAGCTCGCCCGGGCCGGCTGGTACGACTGGCCGGAGGCCGGGTACCTGCGCCGGCTCCTGGACGCACTCTGGTCGGACGCCCTCCACAACGCCGAGGAGTGGTGGGACGCCGAGTCCGTCCTCTGTGCCCTCGCCGCCGCCGACCCGGACCGCACCGGTGACCGGCTAGCAGAATGGGCCCGCCTGGCGACCCCGACGGCCGTGGAGCGGCTGCACGAGCTCGCCCTCGCCGGGTGGCTCGAACCCTCGAACGCCTTCCGGGACAAACAGAGCTCCGCGTACCGTGCCCTCGCCGAATGGCTGCACGGCCCTGACCTCCAACTCGCCGTGGAAGCGGCCGTGTTCCGGACCGACGACCCCGCCCAACTCGAACAACTCTTCACCGTCCATGACATCCTGGCGCCATGACCCACGACATGGCGCCGCCGCTGCTCGCGGTCGCAGTACTCCTGCTCATCATCAAACTGGCCCGACAACGGCGAAACGGCAAGCCCTTACCGCTGGTGCCGCGCTCGGTCCCGGCACGGGTGACGGGCGTCGCCGTCCTCGCGCTGGTGGTGGTCTCGGGAGTGGCGGGCGGTCAGCCCTGGGACGCGTCGCTCGTCCCGGCCGTCTCGCTCGGCGGCCTGGCGGGGGCCTTCGTGGACCTCCGCCACCGCTGAGACCGGCGCCGCAGCCTCACCCGAGAGCCCTCACCCGACACTGCCCCCGTCAGCGCTCACTCGAAGCGTGCCGGGTCGCCCGCCCCGCGCCGGACGATCTCCGCCTCCCCGTCGGAGAAGTCGATCACCGTGGTCGGTTCGGTTCCGCATTCGCCGGAGTCCACCACGGCGTCCAGCACGTGGTCCAGCCGCTCCTTGATCTCCCACCCCTGGGTCATCGGCTCGTCCTCGCCGGGCAGGATCAGGGTGCTGGAGACCAGCGGCTCGCCGAGTTCGGCGAGCAGCGCCCGGGTGACGGCGTGGTCGGGGATCCGGACGCCCACCGTCTTCTTCTTCGGGTGCAGCAGCCGGCGCGGAACCTCCTTGGTGGCGGGGAGGATGAAGGTGTAGCTGCCCGGGGTCGCCGCCTTGACGGCCCGGAAGACGTAGTTGTCGAGCTGGACGAACTGCCCGAGCTGCGCGAAGTCCTCGCACATCAGGGTGAAGTGGTGCCGCTCGCCGAGGCGCCGGATCGAGCGGATCCGCTCCAGGCCCTCGTGGTTGTCCAGTCGGCAGCCCAGGGCGAAACAGGAGTCGGTCGGGTACGCGATGAGAGCCCCGGACCGGACGCTGTCGGCCACGGTGCTGATGGTGCGCGGCTGGGGGGACTCTGGGTGCACGTCGAAGTACTTCGCCATTGGCCGACCCTACGGGATGTCGGCCGCCGATCGCTGCAACCGTGACGCCCCGGGTTCTGGCGGGCCGCCGACTTGCCGCGTACGGTCGGTCGGCATGGGCTTCGACCAGGCGCGGGTGAACCGGATCTTCCGGCCGGAGACGTACGCTGAGGACGTGCCGTACGGGCTCTTCCGCGAGCTGCGGGCCGAGGCGCCGGACCGGTGGGTGGAGGAGTCGGCGCGCGGGGTCGGCCCCGAATATCCTGACCCTGGATCAACTGGCCTGCAGCGCGCTGTCCGGGTCCTCGCCCAGGGGCTGCTGTCGGGTGTCAGCTGACGATATGACGATGATTCGTCAACAGGGCGGGCAGTCGATAGGGTGCGGGATCAACTACCGCGCCTCACTTGTGAGATCCGGTCAGGATGCACGCCCTGGGGAGGCGGAGCTCCGCCACGCCCTTCCGCGCACCCGACCGGCCGAGCCATCGAACATGGGCGCGGGCTTCACGGTTGGGCCGACCGGCGCCGGCCGATGGGATCAGGAGGAATGCATGGCACAGATCATCGCCGAGGTGTCGCGGACGTTCAACGAGTATCTGCTCCTTCCGAATCGGACTCGAACCGATTGCAGGCCCGCGGCCGTCGATCTGCGTACGCCCCTGGTGCGGCACCGCGCGGGCGAGGCGTCGGCGATCGAGCTGCACGCCCCGTTCGCGTCGGCGATCATGCAGGCGGTCAGCTCTCCGGAGCTCGCGATCGCGCTCGCCCGCAACGGCGGTCTGAGCTTCATCCACCACAACCAGTCGATCGAGGAACAGGCAGCGGCCGTCCGGAAGGTGAAGAACTTCAAGGCCGGGTTCGTCACCAGTGACACGAACGTCCGGCCCGACGACAGCCTTCGCGACCTGGTCGGGCTCATGGGCCGAACCGGCCACAGCACCGCCGCCGTCACCCACGACGGGAGCGCCACCGGACGCCTGCTCGGACTCGTGACCTCGCGCGACTTCCATCCCCAGCGGCACGACCTCGAAGGACCTGTCAGTGGCCGGATGACCGCCGTCGGCGACCTGCCGCATGCCGGCGTCGACGTCACCCTCTCCGAGGCGAACGCGCGGCTGTGGGAGGAGCGACTGGACTGCCTTCCGGTGCTGGACGACGAGGGGCACCTGCAGCATCTGGTGTTCCGGTCCGACTACGCGGACAACAAGCGCTTCCCGAACCAGGTCGTGGACGCAGACAAGCGCCTGCGCGTGGGTGCGGGCGTCAACACCCACGACTACCGCGATCGTGTCCCGGCCTTGCTGGAGGCGGGCGCGGACGTCCTGTGCTTCGACTCGTCCGACGGCTACAGCGACTGGCAGGCCGAGGCACTGACCTGGACGAAGAAGCACTATCCGGAGATCCCGATCGGCGGCGGCAACGTGGTCGACGGCGAGGCGTTCACCTTCCTCGCCGAGGCCGGTGCCGACTTCGTGAAGATCGGGGTGGGCGGCGGCTCCATCTGCATCACGCGCGATCAGAAGGGCATCGGCCGGGGCCAGGCGAGCGCCGTCCTCGACGTCGCCGCGGCCCGCGACGCCTTCCTCGAGCGCACCGGCGACTACGTGCCGCTCTGCTCGGACGGTGGTCTGGTGGAGGACTACCACGTGGCGCTGGCGCTGGCGATGGGTGCGGACTTCGTCATGATGGGGCGGTACTTCGCCCGGTTCGACCAGGCGCCCGGTGCGAAGATCCCCACCCGGGACGGTTTCGTCAAGGAGTACTGGGGCGAGGGCTCCAACCGTGCCCGGAACTGGCAGCGCTACGGCCAGGGCGGCCAGGGACTGGTCTTCGAGGAGGGTGTCGACGGCTACGTTCCCTATGCCGGCGATCTCAACGAGGGTCTGGCCACCACCATTGCGAAGATCAAGTCCACCATGGTCTCCTGTGGCTCGGTGACGCTGCCGGAGTTCCAGTCCTCGGCGCGACTGACCTTGGTGTCCGAGCAGAGCCTTCAGGAGAGTCACGCGAGCGTCGCCCTCCGGGACACCTCCGGGACGGTCGCCTGAGACCAGGCTCCGCGGGCCCGCCCGCGATGACCGGACCCGCAGGTGACGGGAGTCGATGACTCGATCACCTGCGGGTCCGGTCCGGTTCAAGCCGCGAGGTGGGTGTCGAGCCAGCCCGGGAATTCGGTCAGGTCGTTCAGTACGACATCGGCACCGGCCTCGCGCAGTTCGTCCGCGGTGTACGGCCCGGTGGCCACTGCCACCGCGAGTGCGCCGCCTGTCCGTGCCCCGGTGATGTCGCCGAGGTGGTCACCGACGTAGACGCTGGCACCCTGCTCCCGCAGAACGGAACCCTTGCGGTCGGCGAAGACCGAGCCGAAGACGTCGTCGACCTTGATGTCGAGCGCGGCGAGGTTCAGTCGGGCATTGGGCTCGAACTTGCCGGTGACGACGATCGGTCGACCTCCGTGCCGGTAGACGGCGGCGATCGCCTCGAGCGCACCGGGCAGCAACTTGCCCACCGGGGCGCCGTGTTCGGGGAACAGTGCCCGATACCGGTCGGCAGCCGCGTCCACCTGATCGGCGGGGAACCAGTAGGCCATCTCCTCCTCGATCGGCGGGCCGACGCGGGTGATCGCCAGGTCGCTGTCGATGGCGACCCCCGTCTCGGCCGCCACCATGTCCAGCACCGCCTTGATGCCCGGTCGGCCGTCGGCCAGCGTCATGTCGAGGTCGAAACCTATGGTCAGTGCCGGTGCGGGGGACGCATTGATCTCGGTCGTGTTCATGGCAGCCATGATCCAACCAACCTTTCTGCGAAGCAACCCTGAGGATCAGTCAGCAGCGCGGGCTACGGCGGTGGGCTGGGGCGGTGTGGAGCGGGCGCGGTGCCCGAGTTCCTGTCGGGCGCCGCGGGAGCGTCGTCGAACGGCCGACTCCGGCAAATCGGTCTCAACCCGGTGGTTCTGATGATTTCGACGCCAATGCTGGCACGGGCGGAGCTTTCCGACCCGACCGACCGTCAATTGTGAGTTCTCGGTGGATGAAAGTCCAAGCGATCTTGCCGAGGGGGCGCCTGCGATGTAGCTTCGTCCACAGCGTCATGGACACGTCCAGCTAGCGGTTCGGAGTCAACCGGGGGGCTGTGTTTGCCGATGAAGTTCTTGTGTTGAACGATGATCCGGCTGTTATGGCTGCGATCACGCTCGGGGGCCCCGGGCGCCGGAACGGTCCGTCCGAGTTTTCCGGCGCAGCCGAATCGGTTTCCCGGACAGGCGCATCGGCCACTGCGACACGGTGCCGGACTGTTACCGCACTATCGAAATCCGGAATTCCTTCAGGGTAGGCCTTTCCTGGCGCGCTCGTCAGGATCTTTCACTGCCGTGCGGCAGTAAGGAGGACTCATGAAAACCGGTCAACAGCGGGACGGCGAATCAAGGGTTCCAGTGTTCAAGGATTTCCGGGCTGGCGTTGCATTTCGCGACGTCATGCCGGTGCTGGCCAATCGAGACTCCTTCAGTTCGGCGCTCGAGGACCTCACAGAGTGGTCAACTCCGCTCACTCCGGACTACGTTGCCGGCATAGACGCGCGAGGTTTCATCCTCGGCGGGGCTTTGGCGGATCGCTTGGACTGCGGCTTCCTGGCCATTCGCAAAGAGGGGAAGCTGCCGGGCGAGACGGTGAGCCGGACATTCTCCGGTGAATACTCGACCGATCGGATCGAGGTTCGCAAGGATCTGGTGCAGCCCGGTTCCCGAGTCCTCATTCATGATGACATCGTTGCCACCGGAAACTCGGTGGCGGCCGCCGTGGAAATGCTCGAGGAGCTTGGTGCCACGGTGGTCGGAATCACCTGCCTGATCGAGAAGTCGTTCCTGAAGGGAAGGTCGCGGGTGAGCGTGCCACTCTTCTCGGTCTATTCGTTCGACGCGTAAGGGAGTTGCTCGTGGCAGTGGAAGCAGCACAGCAGACATCAGTGCAGGAGCGGCTCGCGCAGTTATGGACCGCCCGGCTGGAGATATCGCCGATCGGACTGGACGACGATTTCTTCGAGCTCGGTGGCGACTCGCTGACCGCAGCGGAACTGCAGGGCGATATCGACAAGGAATTCGGGGTGGAGGTTTCGGCCACGACCCTCTTCCTGTCGCCCACGATCACGGAGTTGACGCAGGTGATCGAGGAGGCCGTGGCGGCCGCTCCGTCCGGGACGACCGGCGCGCACCCGGGAGGCCGTCAGTGAGCACCGGTACGGCAAGAGACCTCACCGATCCCGGGCTCTACTCCCAGGGCGAACCACACGAGGTCTGGCGTCACCTTCGCGAACACGACCCGGTCCATTGGCAACCGAACTCCGGCCGTGGCGGCGGCTACTGGGTCGTCACCCGGTATGCCGATGTCGAGCGGGTGCTGCACGACTACTCCGCCTTCACCTCGGAACGAGGCACGCTGCTCAACCTGCTCGGCCGCGGTGACCCGGCAGCCGGGAAGCAACTGGCGGCGACCGACCCACCGCACCACGACCGAGCGCGGATCCCGCTCAAGCAGGCACTCGCCGTCAAGCCGCTCGCATCGTTCTCCGACCGGATCCAGGCCGGCATCCGTGACCTGCTCGCCCCCGGTGCCGACGGGCAGCCCTTCGACTTCGCGGTCGCGATGTCCCAGCTGCCGCTGGTCGCCCTCGGCCCCATCCTGGGGCTGCCCACCGAGGACTATCCGCGTCTCATCCGACTGGCCATGATGTCGACGGCGGAGGAGGATCCCGAGTTCCAGCTGCCGGGCGGAGTGGAGCCGACGCTGAAGCGCGGTCATCGTGAGATCTTCGCCTACTTCTCGGACCTGGTCCGGGCACGGCTGCGGAATCCCGGTGACGACCTGATCAGTGTGCTGGCCGAGACCGAAGTGGACGGCGAGCGCATCTCGACCGGTTCGGTGATCTCCAACTGCTACAGCATGCTGCTGGGTTCGGCCGGGACTCTGCCGCACGTCCCGATCGCCGCGATCGTCGAACTGGCCGGGAGCCCGACTTACGGGGACTGGGCCGCGCACCCGGAGCTGCTGGACTCCGGTATCGAGGAGGCCCTGCGCTGGGCCACGCCGGCCAGCAACTTCATGCGCTACGCACTCCACCCGGTCGAACTCTCCGGCGTGCCGGTCGCGGAGGGCGACGCCGTGGTCGCCTACCTGGCCTCGGCCAACCGGGACGCCAAGGTCTTCCCCGATCCCGATGTGTTCGACATCCGGCGACGCCCCAACCGGCACCTCGCCTTCGGCGTCGGCCATCACTACTGCGTCGGCTCGCACCTCGCCCGGCTGGCCCTGCGCCTGCTGTTCACCGAACTGTTCGCGACGTTCTCCTCGATCGAGGTGGTCGGCGAGATCGAGCGGATGCACTCGACGTTCCTGGCCGGCTTCAAGCGGGTCCCAGTCGCAGGAGTTCCCCGCAGGGCCACGGTGGAGGGCTGACTCAGATGACCCACTGGGTACCAGACCTGCCAGTCGTGCCACTCCACGCCCCGCCGCACATCCTCGACCTGATCGAGCCATTCCGGGCCCAGGGCACGGCAGTTGTCGACGGTGAGGGATCACTCGGCTACGCGGAGCTGGACGAGCGGTCCGCCGTGATCGCCACCGCGCTGCGGGCCGCTGGGGTGGAGCCGGACAGCCCGGTCGTCGTGCACGCGCGGCTGTCCCGTTGGGCGGTCGTCGGCATGCTCGGGGTGCTGCGTGCGGGAGCGCGATACGTCCCTGTGGACGCCGGGTTCCCGGTCGCCAGGCAGCGCTACATCGCGGAGGCGAGCGGCGCGAGGTTCTCGGTGTCGGAGCCTGGTCTGGGCATCCGGCTCGACAACCTCCGGACGGTGCAAGCCGATGCCGAGGGTTCCCGGGGTGAAACGGTCCGCGGCACCCTGGCGTACACCTGCTTCACCAGCGGGTCGACCGGGCGGCCGAAGGGCGTCACGATCTCCGCCTCCGCGCTGGCGGCCTCGACCGCGGCCAGACTCGAGTACTACCCCACGCCGGTCTCCACCTTCCTGCTCTGTTCGTCGATCTCGTTCGACAGTTCGGTCGCCGGCATCTACTGGACCCTGGCCTGCGGCGGCCGACTGGTCATCCCGAGCGACCGCCCGGCGGACCTGCTGGCGGTCGGCCGGGCCGCGCAGGAGTACCGCGCGTCGCACCTGCTCATGCTTCCGTCGCTCTACGACATCGCCCTGCGCGGTGGCCTCGCCGAGCGGGCCGGCGCGCTGTCGACGGTGATCGTCGCGGGGGAGGCATGCCCTCCCGACTTGGTCCAGCGGCACTTCGACGCGCTCCCCCGTACCCGGCTCTACAACGAATACGGTCCGACGGAGTGCACGGTGTGGAGCGCGGTCCATGAGTGCACCCGGGCGGATGCGGACCTTTCCGACGTACCCATCGGGCGCGCTGTTCCCGGGACCCGCCTCTACGTCCGGTCCGCCGATGGTGCCGCCGTACCGACCGGGGAACCCGGGGAGCTCCACATCGGCGGACCGGGCCTCGCCGAGCTCGGTTCGGACCTGTACCGCACGGGTGACATCGTGTCCGTCACCGCCGAGGCCGAACTGCGCTTCCACGGCCGGGCCGATCACCAGCTCAAGCTCGGTGGGATGCGCGTCGACCGCTCCGAAATCGAACAGGCACTGCGCACCCACCCGGACGTGGAGGCCGCCGCAGTCGGTGTCTGCAGCGTCCAGGGACGGAAGAAGCTGGTCGGCTTCGTGAGCCCGACGAACGGAGAAGTCGACCAGCGCACCCTCCGGGCGCACCTCATCGAGCGCCTGCCGGCCGTCGCCGTGCCGAGCCGCATCGTGCCGCTGTCCCGGCTTCCGGTGCTGCCCAACGGCAAGCTGGACCACGGTGCGATCGACCAACTGGCTTACGACGCACTGCCGCAGAAGAACTGACCGACCGAAGGAGGTGGCGATGACAGCCGCACCACCCCGATGGCTGATGTGCCGTCAGCGGCGAGCCGGCGCCGCCCTGCGCCTCTACTGCTTCCCGCACAGCGGTGGCTCGCCCGGTGAGTACCAGCGCTGGGCGGACCGACTCCCCGCCGAGGTCGAGGTGTGGGGGGTCCAACTCCCGGGCCGCGGAAGCAGGATGCGCGAGTCGGCCATGACCGACATGCGAGAACTGGTCGGCGCGCTGACGGAACAGGCCGAGTTCTCGGGCCCGTACGCCTTCATCGGGCACAGTCTCGGTGCGATCGTCGCCTATGAGACAGCTGTCGCGCTGCGCGACCGCGGACGCCCGGAGCCGCAGCAGCTCATCGTGTCCGTGAACGGCCCCCCGCACCTGCACCGCCCCGGACTGCCGCTCCACCTCCTCGACGGCGCCGACTTCGTCCCCCGGGTCGAGGAGCGGTACGGACCACTGCCGGAGCTCGGGAGCGACGCGCGGATGCGTGAGCTGTACCTGGCCAACCTGCATGCGGACCTGACCATCGTCGCGACCTACCAGTATGTCCCGACAGCCCCGCTGAGCTGCCCCATCCTCGCTCTCGGCGCCACGGACGACTGGGAGGACGAAAGCCGGCTCGGCGAGTGGCGCCGGCACACCACGGGTCCGTCCGCCGTCCGGCTCTTTCCCGGCGGCCACTTCTACTTCCGAGACCACCCCGACCTCTTCTTCGACTGCCTCACGGACAGCCTGACCGCCCTCACCAAGGGCTCGGCCGTCCCCTCGGCACCCGATATCAAGGGAGCACCGTGACAGACCAGACCATCGATCTGCGGAGCGACACCGTCACCAGGCCCACTGCGGCCATGCGAGCCGCCATGGCCGCCGCCGAGGTCGGTGACGACACCCTCGGTGACGACCCCACGGTGATCCGGCTGGAACGGATGCTCGCCGACGCCTTCGGGTTCACCGGAGCACTGTTCCTGCCCAGCGGCGTCATGGCCAATCAGCTCGCGCTCCGTCTGCTGGTACCGCCGGGGCAGGAGCTGCTGGCTGACGCGGGTGCGCACTTCCTCCTCTACGAGGACGGGGGAGTCGCCTGGCACGGCGGGATCCTGACCCGGACGACGGTCTCCGACGACGGCCTCATCGACCCGGAGGTGCTCGCCCGGATGATCCGTCCGGCTACCGCCTACGGCAGCGGGACGCGGGCGGTGGCGGTGGAGAACACCCACAACGCGGCCGGCGGCGTGGTGTACCCCCTGGCCGCGCTGCGGGAGATCCGGCGGATCACCCGCGAGGCCGGGGTCGCGGTGCACTGCGACGGCGCCCGGCTCTGGAACGCCCATGTCGCCAGCGGCGTTTCCTTCGAGGCTTACGGAGCCTGTTTCGACACCCTGTCCCTCTGCGTCTCCAAGGGGCTCGGCGCGCCCGCCGGCACCGTGCTGCTCCTCGATGCCGACCGTCTGGAGGAGGCCCGGGTCATGCGGCACCGGATGGGCGGCTCCATGCGGCAGACCGGGATCCTGGCGGCCGCTGCCATCTACGCCTTCGAGCACAACATCGGGCGGATGGCCGAGGACCACTCGAACGCGGCCCTCATCGCCGGTCTGCTGCGCGACAGTGGACTGGAGGTTCGGGAACCCCAGACCAACCTCGTGTTCGTGGAGGTGCCCGATGCGGCCAAGGTGCAGGAGCTCTGCGCGACGGCCGGCGTGCGGGTCTCGGTCATGGGACCGCGGACGGTCCGGCTGGTGGCCCACTTGGACGTCGACAAGCAGCAGTGCGAGCGGGCGGCGCTGACGGTAGCCAAGGCGGTCGCCCAACTGGCCACGAGCAGCTGAGTATGTGTAGGAAGATATTGAGATGTCATTCCGAGTGTGGCTGTCGGCCCGGTTCTTCCTCTTCTTCCTGACCTGGAGCTCCTACCTCTCCTACTGGGGGGTCTGGCTGCTCGCGTCAGGCTTCGGGCCAACAGAAGTGACCGCGATCATCACCGCCGGTCTGGTGTCACGCTCGATCTCCATAGCCGTCGTCTTCCCGATGCTCTGCCGAACGATCCCGCTTCGGAGACTGTCGCAACTGCTCGCCTGGACGGCGACGGCACTCAGCCCGCTCTACCTGACTCACCCTCAGTTCGGCTCCATGCTGGCCGTATCGGTTCTGGTCGGCATCAGCTATCCCCTGCTGATGCCGCTCAGCGAGACCCTGGCGACCATCGGCGCAGCGAACGGGCAGGTCGACTACGGGAGCGTCCGCTACTTCGGCTCGGCAGGGTTCCTCTTCGGTCTGTGCGTGTCCGGCGTGGTCGGGCGGTTGGCCGGCAGCGGCGCACTGGTCGGGGTGTTCGTCGTGGGCTGCCTGCTGCTCGCGGTGGCGGACGTGGTGAGCCCGGTCGGATTCCCGACGGTGACGACCGTGGCCAGTGGCGGCCGTGTTCGGCTGCTGCGCAACCGCGTCTACACCCTCGGCCTGGGCAGTTCCGTGCTGCTCCAGGGTGCGCACGCGGCGTACTACGCCTTCGGCGCCGAATACTTCAGCCGGCTCGGCGTGTCGAGCATCAACGTCAGCCTCATGCTGGCGCTGGCCGTCGGGTGCGAACTGCTCCTGTTCAAGTACGCGGGACCGCTGCTCGGCGGCTATCCGGTCCCTGTTCTCTTCGCGGCCGCCGCGGCGATCTCCGTTCTGCGCTGGGGTTTGCTCGCGGTACCGATGCCACTGGCCTTCGTGGTGCTCACGCAGACGCTCCACGCGGGCACCTTCGCGCTGACCCACCTCGCGCACGCGCGCTGTGTGCAGAGCCATGTCCCCGAGGACCTCTGGCCCAACGCCCAGGCGCTCTACGCCGGGCTGGCCATCGGCCTCGGGGTCGCCGCCGTCACCGCCGTCACCGGCCCGCTCTACACGGCCTCCCCGCATTGGGCGTTCCTGGCGATGGCGGTGGTCTGCCTGCCCTGCTTCCTGCTGGTCAGGTTGCAGGTCAAGGTGCTGCGCGACGAAGCGGCGGTTCCCGACAGCGTCTCGTGAACTACCCCGCGCGCCGACCAGGTCCGTCCGGGCGCCGTCGCCCGGTCAGCCAGACGTAGACCAGGTTCGGCGGTGGAGGACTCGGGCGGGTGCGCGGGCACTGCAGGCTGCGCGGCCGTGCCCCCGTGCGCGCGTCCGATCGGATGAGACCCGCCCAGCGCCGGGGCGCGGACCCGCCGGGCGGGGAACCCCTCCCGAACCCGGGCGGGAAGGGCCCGCCCGCGGACGCGTGGAGGCGACATGGGGCACGGCGGAAACGTGATCGACGAGTTGACGACCGACCACCGGGAGGTGGAGCGGATGTTCGGTCGCATCCAGGCGATGAGCGGCGGCGGACAGGAGCTGCGGGACCTCGTGGACGAGGTCACCATCGAGCTGGTGCGGCACTCGGTCGCCGAGGAGCAGTACCTCTACCCGGCGGTGCGCGAGCACGTCGAAGGCGGGGCGCGGCTCGCGGACAAGGAGATCGAGGAGCACAACCGGGTCGAGAAGCTCCTCAAGGAACTGGAGAAGACGAGGGCCGACGACCCGGAGATGACCTCGCTGCTGCGGCGGCTGATGGACGAGGTCGCCGCACACCTCCAGGACGAGGAGAACAACCTCTTCCCCATGCTGCGGCAGGCCTGTACGCCCGAGCAGCTGAACGATCTCGGGGACAAGATCCGCCGGGCCAAGGCCATGGCACCCACCCGCCCCCACCCGTCCACTCCCAGCACCCCGATGGCCAGCAAGCTGCTCGCACCGGGCGCAGGCCTGGTGGACCGGGCACGCGACTTCGTCACCGGGCGCGGCAAGTCCTGAGCTGGTCCCGACAGGCCCGGTGGGTGCGGACCCGGCAGCCGGCCTCCGCACCCACCCGGCCGGAAGTGACGGGCATCATGCCGTTGCCGGGCCGAGCCCGCCTACACTGGCGGCCACGAGCGGAGCAGTGCGGCTTCGCGCCGTAACTCGCGGAACCCGGCCGGGCAAGCGAGCTTGCCCCGAGGAGGACGCCCTGTCCGCCGATCTCACCCCCGTCATAGCCGCCGGCACCCGCTGGCTGCTGACCGCCTTCCCGCCGGCACCCGGCGCGTTCAGCCGGGCCCTGGCCGAGGCCCAGGCGGGCCAGGCCGTCACCCTCGCCGCCGTGCTGCGCTACCCCACCGACCTCGACGCGCAACTGCTGCACCTCCTGGGCCCGGGCGGCAGCGCCCGACTGGACTGGCTCACCGGCGCCGAACACGACCGGCCCGCCGAGGACACCGCCTGGCGGACCTGGGTGGACGAGACCGTCGTCAGCTGGGCGGCCTGCCTCCTGGCCGACCCGGCCCTCGTCCCACTCGCCCAGGCCGCCGCGGCCGCCGCGGGCGCCGGTGCGACCGGCGCCGTGACCCGCCTCCTGCGCCCCGGCGACCACGAGCACCAGGCGGCGCCCCTGCTGCGCCACCCCGACCTCCTCGAGCCGATCGCCGCCCTGCACCGGGAGATGCTGCTGCACCGGCTCCAGGAGGAGAACCTTCCCCTGCGGTAGACGGGACCCGGTTCGACCGGCCCACGCCGGGGCCCGTGCAGGAGGCCGGGGCTCGTCACGTTCGGCGGACCGCCTGGAGACCGCGCACGCGACAGCCCCTTCCGGTAGCGCTGCGTGACCGTTTCGGTTCGGGGGTCGAGGCTCCGCCGGTGGGCGGCTGCTGCTGGACTGGCGGGTTCGGGCCGGGGCGGGACGATGGAGTGAACCGACGCCGTCGTTGCAGCTGGGTGGGCGTCGGCGGGAGGAGGTGGCCGAGTGGACGCCGGGCACGCGACGCCGTCGGGTGCCGCCCAGCCGGGCCGGGATCCCGCGATGGAGCCGGGCGGGCTGCTGGACGTGCTGGGCGTCGCCGCGGTGGTGCTGGACGCGCAGGGGCGGATCGTGCTGTGGAGCCCGCAGGCCGAGGACCTGTTCGGCTACCGGGCGGCCGAGGCGCTGGGCCGTCCTGCCGCCCAGGTGCTGGTCGAGGAGCAGCACCTGGAGCTGGTGCTGTCGCTGTTCACGAAGGTGATGCTCGGTGGCGGGGCGTGGGCCGGGGTCTTCCCGGTGCGGCACAAGGACGGGTCCACGCTGCTGGCCGAGTTCCGCAACATGCGCCTGGAGGACGAGCACGGCCAGTACTACGCGCTCGGCCTGGCCACCGACCAGGCCACACTGCGCCGCCTGGAACGGGACCTCGCACTGTCCCTGCGGCTGGTGGAGCAGTCCCCGATCGGGCTGTCGGTGATGGACACCGACCTGCGGTACGTCCTGATCAACCCGGCGCTGGAGCGCATCAACGGCATGTCGGCCGCCGAGTGCCTGGGCCGCACCGTCCGGGAGGCGCTGCCGTTCCTGGACGCCGACACGATCGAGGCGGCGATGCGGAAGGTGCTGGACACCGGCACCCCGCTGTTGAACCAGTTCACCACGGGCCGCACCCGTCTCGACCCCGGGACCGAACACGCCTGGTCCGTGTCCTTCTACCGCCTGGAGGATCCCGCCCACCGGGTGATCGGCGTCGCCGTCACGGTCATCGACGTCACCGAGCAGCACCGGGCCTCCACCGCCGCGGCAGCGGCCCGCCGACGCCTCACCGTCGTCGCCGAGGCGTCCGAACGCATCGGCACCACCCTGGACCTCGACACCACCACCCGCGAACTCGCCGACGTCCTCGTCCCGGAGTTCGCCGACATCGCCGCCGTCGACATCCTGGAAAGCGTCCTCACCGACACCCTGCCCCCGACCGGCACGGACGACCCGGTCCTGATCCGGGCCCTGGCCGTCAAAGCCGCCTATCCCACCCCCGCCGCCGACGCCGCCGACCCCGTCGGCGAGATAGCCAGTTACGACGCCACCCGTCTGATCACCCGCTGTGCCCGTACGGGTCGCCCGGTCCTGCTGGCCCACGTCACCGACCGTGACGTGCCGCGTATCGCCAAGGACGACCGGGCCGCCGAACTGCTGAGGCAGGCCCGGGTCCACTCCTACCTGGCCGTACCGCTGCGCGCCCGGGGCCAGGTGCTGGGCGCCCTCGACCTCAAACGCGCCCGCAACGACCAGCCCTTCGACCACGACGACCTGGTACTGGCCGGTGAACTCGCCGCCCGTGCCGCCGTCGCCATCGACAACGCCCGCTGGTACCAGCGCCAGCGGCACGCCGCCCTCGCCCTCCAGCGGCACCTGCTGCCCGGCTCGCCCCCGCAACCCCCCGGGTTGGAAGTCGCCTACCGCTACCAGCCGACGGCGAGCGTCGGCGAGGTCGGCGGCGACTGGTTCGACGTCATCCCCCTGGGCGACGACATGACGGCTCTGGTGGTCGGGGACGTCATGGGCAGCGGCATCAACGCCGCCGCCACCATGGGCCAACTCCGCACTGCGGCAAGGACACTGGCCGGTCTCGACCTGGCGCCGGCCGCCGTCCTCACCCAGCTCGACCGGATCGCCGCCGACCTCGGCGAGGTTATCGCCACCTGCGTCTACGCGGTGCACGACCCCCGTCGGCGCCGTGGCCGCATCGCCAGCGCCGGCCACCTCCCCCCGGTCCACACCCGCCCCGGGCGCCCCCCGGTCCTCCTCGAGCTACCCACCGGCGCGCCCCTCGGCGTCGGCGGCGTCACCTTCCGGGACGCCCCCCTCGACCTCGCGGTCGACGACGAACTGGTGCTCTACACGGACGGGTTGGTGGAGACCCGCGACCACGACATCGACACCCGCCTCGCGGCCCTCACCGACCTCCTCGGACGGCCCCGCCGCTCCCCGGAGGAGACCTGCGACCTCCTCCTCGGCGGCCTGCGCCACCGGAGCGGAAACGACGACATCGCCCTGCTCGTCGCCCGCGCCAGAGCTCTGCCGCGCGCGGACGGAACCGCGCGTTCGTGAGCGGAACCCGTCCCGGGCCCACCGCCGCAGCGCCTGGTCTCCGGCTTCCGGAACGGCGGGCGGTCAGCCCGCGCAGGCCGGGCAGAGCCCCCGGTAGGTGACCTCGGCCCCCGAGAGGGTGAAGCCGAAGCGCTGCTCGGCCGGGAGATCGGCGAGCGGGTTGCCGACGGGGTGGACGTCGCGGATGGCGCCGCAGCCGGTGCAGACCAGGTGCTGGTGCGGCCGGTGGGCGTTGGGGTCGTAACGCTTGGCGCGCCCGTCCGTGGACACCTCGATGACCTCGCCGAGGGTGACCAGCTCGCCGAGGGTGTTGTAGACCGTCGCGCGGGAGATCTCCGGCAGGCGGTCGGCCGCGCGGGCGTGCACCTCGTCGGCGGTCAGGTGCACGTGCTCGCCGTCCAGGACCTCGGCCACGACACGCCGCTGGGAGGTGAGGCGCCAGCCGCGCTCGCGCAGTCGTTCCAGCAGGTCACTCATCACGGTTCACCTATTCAGGTCACGGGGAGGACCGGAGTTTACCAACCGGCGTCCGCTGCGGTCCGTTTCCCGACCGGATACGGGTTTGGTGTCGTTCTTGACTTGGATTCCGTCCATCGTAGGATCGGCTCCGGCGCTAGCCTGGGCAATAGCAGTAGGTGCCGTAGGTAGCAGAAAGACACCGTGATCCGCCTTGTAGGGAAGGATTCCCATGTCTGAGAACCACGATGCAACCGGCGTAGAGGCGAGCGCGGGCGGCTGCCCGGTCAACCACGGGCGCGCGCTCCACCCCACCCAGGGCGGCGGGAACCGCCAGTGGTGGCCGGAGCGGCTGAACCTGAAGATCCTCGCCAAGAACCCCGCCGTGGCCAACCCCTTCGGCGAGGCCTTCGACTACGCGAAGGCGTTCAACGCCCTCGACCTCCCGGCCGTCAAGCGGGACATCCAGGAGGTGCTCTCCACCTCGCAGCCCTGGTGGCCGGCCGACTTCGGCTACTACGGCCCCTTCATCATCCGCATGGCCTGGCACAGCGCCGGCACCTACCGGATCAGCGACGGCCGCGGCGGCGCCGACGGCGGTCAGCAGCGCTTCGCCCCGCTCAACAGCTGGCCCGACAACGCCAGCCTGGACAAGGCCCGCCGACTGCTCTGGCCGGTGAAGAAGAAGTACGGGCGCAGCATCTCCTGGGCCGACCTGATCGTGCTGGCCGGCAACGTCGCCCTGGAAGGCATGGGCTTCGAGACCTTCGGCTTCGGCGGCGGCAGGGTCGACGACTGGGAGCCGGACGAGGACGTCTACTGGGGCCCGGAGACCACCTGGCTGGGCGACGAGCGCTACACCGGCGACCGCGAGCTGGAGAGCCCGCTGGCGGCCGTCCAGATGGGCCTGATCTACGTCAACCCCGAAGGCCCCAACGGCAACCCGGACCCGATCGCCGCCGCCCGCGACATCCGCGAGACCTTCTACCGGATGGCGATGAACGACGAGGAGACCGTCGCGCTGATCGCCGGTGGCCACACCTTCGGCAAGACCCACGGAGCCGGCCCGGCGGACAACGTCGGCCCGGACCCGGAGGCCGCGCCGATGGAGCAGATGGGCCTCGGCTGGAAGAGCGGCTTCGGCACCGGCGTCGGCGGCGACGCGATCACCAGTGGCCTGGAGGGCATCTGGACCGCCACCCCGATCACCTGGGACAACAGCTTCTTCGAGACGCTGTTCGGCTACGAGTGGGAGCTCACCAAGAGCCCGGCCGGTGCCCACCAGTGGAAGCCGAAGGACGGCGCCGGCGAGGGCACCGTGCCGGACGCCCACGACCCGGACAAGCGGCACGTCCCGATCATGCTCACCACCGACCTGTCGCTGCGCTTCGACCCGGTGTACGAGCCGATCTCGCGGCGCTTCCTGGAGAACCCGGCGGAGTTCGCCGACGCCTTCGCCCGCGCCTGGTTCAAGCTGACCCACCGCGACATGGGCCCGGTGGTGCGCTACCTCGGCCCCGAGGTGCCGAGCGAGCAGCTGCTCTGGCAGGACCCGCTGCCGACCGTCTCGTACCAGCGAATCGACGCGGCGGACGTCGCCGACCTCAAGCGGCGGATCGCCGCCACCGGCCTCTCGGTCTCCGAGCTGGTCTCCACCGCCTGGGCCGCCGCCTCCTCCTACCGCAACAGTGACAAGCGCGGCGGCGCCAACGGTGGCCGGATCCGGCTGCAGCCGCAGGCCGGCTGGGAGGTCAACGAGCCGGACCGGCTGGCCGGCGTGCTGCGGGCCCTGGAGGGCGTGCAGCGGGACTTCAACGCGCAGGCGGGCGACAAGCAGGTCTCGCTGGCCGACCTGGTGGTGCTGGCCGGCGGCGTCGGCATCGAGCAGGCCGCCAAGGCGGGCGGCCTGGCCGTCGAGGTGCCGTTCGCGCCCGGCCGGGTGGACGCGCCGCAGGAGCTGACCGACACCGAGTCCTTCGCCGCGATGGAGCCCAGGGCGGACGGCTTCCGCAACTGGGTCGGCAAGGGAAACCGGCTGCCGGCCGAGTTCCTGCTGCTCGACAAGGCCAACCTGCTGGGCCTCAGCGCTCCCGAACTGACCGTACTGGTCGGCGGGTTGCGCGTGCTGGGCGCCAACTACCAGCAGTCCTCGTACGGCGTGCTCACCGAGACCCCGGGCGTGCTGACGAACGACTTCTTCGTCAACCTGCTGGACCTGGGTACCAGTTGGCGGTCCACCTCGGAGGACGCCCACACCTTCGAGGGCCGGGACGCCTCGGGCCAGGTCAAGTGGACCGGCACCCGGGCCGACCTGGTCTTCGGCTCCAACTCCGAACTGCGCGCCGTCGCCGAGGTGTACGCGGCCGACGACGCCAAGGAGAAGTTCGTGGAGGACTTCGTCGCGGCCTGGGTCAAGGTCATGAACGCGGACCGCTTCGACCTGGTGTGACGCTTCACCGGTGACCGGGAGCCCGGGGGTGCGGACCCCCGGGCTCCCGGTCGTCGTTGAGTCCTACGGCGTTCCTGGCCTTCCGGGCGTTCCGGGCGTCCCCGCGCTGACCAGGCCCGTCTCGTACGCCGCGACCACCACCTGGGCCCGGTCCCGCAGCCCCAACTTGCCCAGGATCCGCGCCACATGGGTCTTCACCGTCGCCTCGGACAGCTGCAGCCGGGCGGCCAGTTCGGCGTTGCTGAGGCCGCGGGCGAGCAGCGACATCACCTCCAGCTCGCGCGGGGTGAGGGTGGCCAGTTCCCGGTGCGGGGCGGCCGCGTGCGGGGCGGCCGGGCGGGCGAAGCGCTCGACCAGGCGGCGGGTGATCGCGGGAGCGAGCAGCGCGTCGCCGGTGCGGACCAGCCGGACGGCGGCGGCCAGGTGCTCCGGAGTGACGTCCTTGAGCAGGAAGCCGCTGGCCCCGGCGGCCATCGCGGCGTAGACGTAGTGGTCCAGGTCGAAGGTGGTCAGCATGATGATCCGGGGCGCGTTCTCCGGCCCACCGGCGAGGATCCGCCGGGTGGCCTCCAGCCCGTCCAGGCCGGGCATCCGGATGTCCATCAGCACCACGTCCGGTCTGCTCCGGCGGACGGCGGCGACGGCCTGCTCGCCGTCCTCGGCCTCGGCGACCACCTCGATGCCCTCGGACTCCAGGATCAGCCGGAACCCGATCCGGACCAGTGCCTGGTCGTCGGCGACCACCACGCGCAGGGGCTGCTCGTTCATCGACTCTCCAACGGTATCGAGGCCGTGACGCGGTAGCCGCCGCGCGGCCGGGGGCCGGTGTGCAGGGTGCCGCCGTAGACGGCGAGGCGTTCGCGCAGCCCGAGCAGGCCGCGCCCGTTGCCGGTGGCGGCCGCGCCGGTGGGGCGGCCGCCGGTGTCGGTGACCTCCACCCGCAGCCCGTCCGGGGCGTAGTCGACGGTCACCTCGGCGTCGGCACCGCCCGCGTGCTTGACGGTGTTGGTGAGCGCCTCCTGGACGACCCGGTAGGCAGCGAGTTCGACCCCGGGCGGGACCGCCCGGCGCTCCCCGCGCACGGTCAGCTCCACCGGCAGTCCGGCCCGGCGGACGCCGTCGACCAGGGCGTCCAGCCTTCCGAGGCCGGGCTGCGGGCTCAGGTCGGCGCTCGCCGCGGGATCGTCCCCGGTGTCCGAGTCCATGGTCAACAGGCCCATCACGTGCCGCAGTTCGGTCATCGCCGCCCGGCCGCCGGACTCCACCGCGGCCATCGCCTCCCGGGCCCGGTCCGGGGCGGTGTCCAGGATCTTGCGGGCGGCCCCGGCCTGGATCGTCATCATGCTCACGTTGTGGGTCACCACGTCGTGCAACTCCCGGGCGATGCGGGCCCGTTCGTGTTCCACCGCGCGCTGCAGCGCGGCCAGCCGGTCGCGTTCCAGAGCGGACAGCCGCTCCCGTCCCTCCTCCACCCGGCGGCGCCACATCCGCAGTTCGTAGGCGACCGCGAACACCGGCACCAGGACGAGCAGGGCGACCACCGAGTTCGGGAAGTGCGGCAGCAGGGCGTCGTCGAAGAGCACCGCCAGCGCGCCGGTGGCGGCCGACAGGCTCAGCAGGAGGGCGTTCGGATGGCGCCCGTACGCCGCCGCGCTGTAGGCGGCGACGATCACCACCACGCCCTCCCAGAACGCGATATCCGGGTGCTGCGACCGCACCAGCAGCGCGGCCGGCAGCACCGTCCACAGCGCGGCGAGCGGGTGGCGCCGACGCAGCACCAGCGGCAGCGGGACGAGCGGCACCAGTAGCAACAGCTCGTTCCAGGTGGTGCCGTGGGCGTCGTGGGTGCGGTGCGCGACGATGGCGTAGCGTCCGCAGGTGTACGAGAGGAACAGGGCCAGGGCCAGGTCGAAGGCCTGGCCGCGCCGGGTCGTCCGGGGCGGGGGAGCCGCACCCGGGCCGCTCCCCAGCCGGGTCGCTGCCGTGCGCAGCCGCTGCACCGTCGGGTGGTTGATCACCGGGACATTGTGGCGGTCGGCCCGCGCCCGGGACAGCCCCGCGGTCGGCGGCAACCGGTACACCGGGTGACTACATCGCAAGGATGACGCCGCGCCGGGTCCACCGGACGCGGTACGGAACCTGCCGCCGTCGGCGGACGCGGGGGTGCGCCGCCCGTCCGTACCTTCGTCGTCACCAGGCAGGAAGACCACGAGGAGCGGGGACATGAGCGGCGCGGACAAGGGCGGCGGGGACGTGAGCAGTGAACCGGTGATCGGGCTGAGCGGTGTGAGCCGGCACTACGAGGGCGCGCGGGCGGCACTGGACGGGGTGACGCTGAGCGTGCGGGCGGGGGAGTCGGTGGCCGTGCTCGGTCTTCGGCCGCTGGTACCGAGGCCCGGGCGAGGCCGTCGCGCCCAGCACCTTCCTGACCGAGGCCTCGGTCGGGCTCGGCGACCAGGTGACCTTCACGACCCACGGCCGGCCGGTCACCGTCCGGATCGTCGGAGAGGTCTTCGACCCCCACGTGCAGACCAACGAGCTGCTGACCGACGCCGCGACCTTCCCGTCCGGCACGGCCCCGGAGCCCGACACCTGGTTCGTCAAACTGAAGCCCGGCACCGACCACGCCGCCTACGCCACCGCCCGCGGCGGCGCGCTCGCCCCGCTGCACCTGGCCGCCGCGGCCGGGGCGGAACACGGCTCCAGCGACTCGATCACGGCCCTGAACTCGCTCACCGCCACCCTGACCGTGCTGCTGGTCGTGGTCGCCGGGCTCGGGGTGTTCAACACCGTCGTCCTGGAGATCCGCGAACGCACCCGGGACATGGGCGTCACCAAGGCGGTCGGCATGACCCCGGCGCAGACGGCGGGCGTGGTGCTGGCCTCGGTGCTGCTGGTCGGGGCGGTCGGCGGCGCGATCGGCCTGCCGGTCGGACTGCTGCTTCACGGCCTGACGGTGCCCGCGATGGCCCACAGCGCCGGGCTGAACTTCCCGTCCTCCGCGCTGGACGTCTTCGGCACGCCGACGCTCATCCTGCTCGGCCTCGGCGGGGTGCTGATCGCCCTGCTCGGCGCCCTGCTCCCGGCCGTACGGGCGACGCGGGCGCGGACGGTGGACGCGCTACGGGCGGAGTGAGCCCGTAGCCGGTTCCGCGGGCAGGACGGACGGGCTCGGGTGGGCCTGCGCAGTGCGCCTCAGCGTTCCTCGGCCTTCTTCTCGGCCGCCCGGACCTGCTCGGTGAAGGTGTGCTCGTCGATCCGCTCGACCGCCGCCCCGTGCTTCGCGGCCAGCTCGTCCGCCGGGCCGGGTGAGGACTCCCGGACGTCCAGGGCGAGCAGCGCCCCGCCGTCCGGCACCCGGGGCGAGAGCACGATCATCGCGGCGCCGGCCTCCGTCGCGTACCGCTCCTCCGCCGCGTTGCCCAGCGCGGCGCCCGCGGCGAAGCCCAGCAGCATCCCGATCGGCCCGCCGAGCAGGCCCACCAGGCCGCTCAGCACTCCGGAGCCGACGGTGGCCACGCCGGCGCCCCGGGTGAAGGTGTCCCGCACCTCCAGCACACCGTCGGAGCTGCGCTCCAGAGCTGCCACCGCGTGCAGGCCCGGCAGGTGCTGGGCCTCGTCGAACGCGGATCGCCAGGCGGGGGTGTCGAGGAAGGTCAGCAGGACGAGGTTGCGCTGCTCGCTCATCGCACTCCGATCGGGCTGGGGGCGTTCGGCCTCCATCGTGACCCTCGGTGCGGGGCCCTGCCACAGGAGCGACCGGTTCAAACCAGGAACTCGGCCCCGCGCCCGCATTCCGGCCACGTGGGAGCACCGTCCGAACGATCGGACGGCGGTCGGAGGAGGGTCGGGACGAGGCTCTGCCTGGGCGAACGGCGGACGGGGCGGTCGGGCGGCCACTACTTCGACCCTGGCCGAAACAAGGACCGGTGGTGCGCATGCCTATGGTGTGCCGCCGGGAGGCGCTGCCAAGATCCGGAACCGGCACACCCGTGCCAGACCCGAACGCTTGGAGGAGGCAGCATGCAGCCCACGGCTGAGCAGGTTCGCGCACTCAAGGACGAGGACTTCCGGCTCACCCTCGGCCAGGGCCACCAGGTCCACCCGGCCGGGGAGCTCGCGGACGAGCTCTACGTCACCGCCGCAGTGCTGAACAGCACCTGTGACGGCTGGTCCAGCTGCGGTCGCGTCTGCAGCTACTGAGCCCGGGTGCGGCACGCGTTCCGGACCGGCCGTACGACCGGTCCGGAGCCCGTGCCGCACGTCGCCGAGCAAGCAGTGCAACCGTGCAACAAGAGAGGCGGCACCGCCCCGTGGCCGACGCGTCCGAACTCCTGCGGGCTGCCGCCCGAGCCGTCCCGCTGAACGCCCGCGGCCGGGTGCCGGAAGGGTTCGACCGGGAGGGTGCCGGCGACGAGGAGCGCGCCGAGCGCACCGACCGGGCCGCCCGTGCCGAGCGCGCCGACCGGAAACTGGAGCGCTGGCGGGCCCAGGCGCCGTTCGACCGCGCCGACTGGTTCGCCCGCCGCCTCGCGTCCGACGCCCTCGACCCGGACGCCGTGCACGCCCTCCTCGCCGAGCACCCCGACGCGCTCGCCGCCCGCCTGGGCACCCCGGCGTGGGCCGAGCGGCTCGCCGCCGCGTTCGACGGCCCGGCCACCCTGGACGTCCCAGAGGAGCACGACTTCGCCCGGCTCGTCGCCCCGCTGCTCGCCGCCGCCCGCGACCGCCTGTGCGCCGGACTCGCCGCGCTGGACGCACCGTCCCTCGGCACCCCCGAGGAACTGGCCGCGCTCGCCCTGCCCGCGCTCACCGCCACCGCCCACGGGATGGCCACCCGGACCGTCATCACCGAACTCCATGTTGCCCGGCTCAGCGGCGAGTTGACCGCCGGCACCCCCGAGCGGCGCTACCGCGACTTCCTCGACCGGCTCGCCCGACCCGAGCAGGCGCTCCGCCTCCTCGCCGAGTACCCGGTCCTGGCCCTGCGCCTCACCACCCTCGCCGAACAGTGGACGAGCACCACCCTCACCCTGTTCCGCCGCCTCGCCGCCGACCTGCCCGCCCTCGCCCGCACCTTCGCCGAGGACCGCCCGCTCGGCCGGCTCACCGAACTCGCCACCGGCCTCGGCGACCCGCACCGCGGCGGCGCCACGGTCAGCTCGCTGCGCTTCGAGCACGGCGTCCGACTCGTCTACAAGCCCCGGCCGCTCGGCGCCGAGACCCACTTCCAACAGCTCCTGCACTGGCTCAACCCCCAGCTGCGGCTGCCCCTGCGCGACCTCGCCCACCTGGCCGGCGACGGTTACGGCTGGGTCGCCCACGTCACCGCCGAACCGGCCGCGGACGAGCGGGAGTTGAGTGCCTTCTACCGCCGGGCCGGCGCCCTCGCCGCGCTGATGTACGTCCTCGACGCGGTCGACTGTCACGCCCAGAACCTGCTCGCCGTCCGGGACCAGCCCGTCCTGATCGACCTGGAGGCCCTCCTCCACCCCGATCTCCACGAGCCCGCCAAGGACCTGTCCGAATCCGAACGGCTCGCCCGCCACCAGGCCCGCCACTCGGTGCTGCGCTCCGGCCTCCTCCCCGAACGCATGTGGGACGAGGGCAACGGCGGCGCCGACATCTCCGCCCTCGGCTGGGACCCGGCCAACCTCCCGCCCCGCCCCGTGCCCGTCCTGGTCAACCAGGGCACGGACGAACTCCGGCTGGAGTACCGGCGGATGCCCGTCGAGGCGCCCGGCAGCCGGCCCGTCCCGGCCGGGCAGCCGCTGCGACCGGCCGACCACTTGGCGGAGCTGGAGGCCGGCTTCACCGAGGCCTACCGGCTGCTCGCCGCCGACAAACCGCAACTCCGCACGCTGCTCCGCGCGTTCGCGGCCGACGAGACGCGACTGCTGCGCCGCGACACCTTCGAGTACCGCACCCTGCTCAACACCGCCTGCCATCCCGACCTGCTCCGCGACGCCCTCGACCAGGACCGCCACCTCGACCGGCTCTGGGCGCTGGTCGGCTGGGAGGAGCAGACGCTCGCCTTCGTCGAACACGAACGCGCCGACCTGTGGCGCGGCGACGTGCCCGTCTTCACCATCCGCCCCGACGGCGTCGACGCCCGCTCGTCCACCGGCGCACTGATCCCGGGCGTCACCGACCGGCCCGCCCTCGAACTCGCGCTCGCCAAGGCGGACTCCCTCGGAGAGGAGGACCTCGCCCGCCAACTCCAGCTGCTGCGGCTCTCGGTGACGACGGCGGACGGGGCGCGCGAGCCGGACCGGGCTGTTGTTCGCGCCTCGAGTGCACCCGTAACGCCGGGCGAGGACCCGGGCGGCCGCGCCCTCGCCAAGGCCGTCGAAGTCGGTGAACAACTGCTCCGCGAGGCCTACCGCGGCAACGCCGACCTCGCCTGGGCCGGCCCCAACTGGGCGCCGCCCGGCCGCTGGGCCCCCGCCGAACTCGGTCCCGACCTGTACAGCGGCACCGCGGGCATCACGCTCTTCCTCCACCAGCTCGCCCTGGCCACCGGCGACCGTTCGCACCATCAGGCCGCCCGTGCAGCCGAGCTGACGCTACGTCATCAGATCCGACGGCGGGCCGACCGGCTCGGCGGCGGACTGTCCGGCACCGGCGGGGTGCTCTACGCGCTCGCCCAGTTCACCGCCCACCACCCGGACGCCGAACTCGACTCCCTCGGCGCCCTCGTGCTCGACCGCGTCACCGCGACCGCCGCCGAGGACACCCAGTACGACCTGCTCGCCGGAAGCGCCGGCACCATCGGCGGCCTGCTCGCCTGGGAGGCCGTCCGCCCCGGGCCCGCCGTCACCGACGCGCTGGCGGCCTGCGCCGAACGGCTTCTCCAGGCCGCCGTCCCGCACCCCGAAGGCGGCGCCGGCTGGCTGCCCGCCTCCCTCGCCGCGGCCGCGACCCGTCCCCTGGCCGGCTTCGCCCACGGCGCTTCCGGCATCGCCTGGGCCCTGGCCCGCGCCGGACACCGCCTCGGCGACCCCCGGCTTCCCCGACTCGCCCTCGCCGCCGTCGAGTACGAGCGAACGCTCTTCGACGCCACCGAGGCCAACTGGCGCGACGTCCGCGAGGACGGCGGCGCCCCCTCCTTCCCCGCGCTGTGGTGCCACGGCGCCTCGGGCATCGCCCTGGCCCGCACCACCCTCGCCGAACTCCTCCCCGAAGCGCGGAACGCTCTCCTCGCCGAACGCGACACCGCCCTCGGCACCGTCCTGCGGGAGGGCTTCGGCCACAACTCCTCACTCTGCCACGGCGACCTCGGCAACCTGGAAGCCCTCCACCAGGCCGGCAGCCCTTGGCGGACCGCCGCCCGTCAACAGGCGCACGCCGCCCTGGACGCCCTGGCCGACCGGGGCTGGGCCTGCGGCCTGCCACACGGGGTCCACAGCCCCTCCCTGATGGTCGGCCTGGCCGGCATCGGCCACGGCCTCCTCCGCCTCGCCGCCCCGGAGACCACCCCCGCCGTCCTCACCCTCGAATTCCCGAAGCAGCCGTGACCCCGCGACCCGTTCGCGCGAGCGCCGGCCCTGATGCCCCCACCACTGCGTCCGCCCTCACCTGGACGGCAGTGGCTACGACAACGGCGCCGGCACGGGTACGGGACTGAGCGCCGCGAACTCCAGCGGCGCGGACGGGTCCACCGACAGCCGGGCGGGCGCCGGCTCGGCCCCCGAGCGGACCAGCAGGTCGCCGATCGCCGCGACCATCGCGCCGTTGTCGGTGCACAGCCGCAGTGGCGGCACCCGTAGGGTGATCCCGGCCGCGGCGCAGCGCTGTTCGGCGAGCGCCCGCAGCCGGGAGTTGGCCGCGACGCCGCCGACCACCACCAGGGTGCCGATCCCGTGGTCGGTGCAGGCCCGTACCGCCTTGCGGGTCAGCACGTCCGCGACCGCCTCCTGCAGTGCGGCCGCCGCGTCCGGGACGTGCGGCTCGGGCTGGGCCTCGACCCAGCGGGCGGCGGCGGTCTTGAGGCCGGAGAAGGAGAAGGCGTACGGGTCGTCGCGCGGTCCGGTGAGCGGGCGCGGCAGCCGTACCGCCGTCGGGTCGCCGGTGCGGGCGGCGCGGTCGATGGCCGGCCCGCCCGGGTAGGGGAGGCCCAGGATCCGGGCGACCTTGTCGAAGCACTCACCGGCCGCGTCGTCCAGGGTGTCGCCGAGGTGGAGGATCGGGTCCCGGGCGAGGTCGCGGACCAGCAGGAGCGAGGTGTGCCCACCGGAGACGATCAGCACGACGCAGGGGTCGGGCAGCGGCCCGCCGTCGAGGGTCGCGGCGGCGACGTGCCCGGCGAGGTGGTGCACCCCGTACAGCGGGACGCCGAGCGAGAAGGCGTAGGCCTTGGCGGCGGCGACCCCCACCTGCAGGGCCCCGGCCAGCCCCGGACCGGTCGTCACCGCGACGGCCCCGACGTCCGCCAGGGCCAGTCCGGCCCGGTCCAGGGCCACCCGGACCACCGGGGCCACCGCGTGCACGTGCGCCCGGGCGGCGATCTCCGGCACCACCCCGCGGTAGCGGGCGTGCTCGTCCATCGAGGACGCCACCGCCTGCCCGAGCAGCACACCGCCCCGGACCAGCCCCGCGCCGGTCTCGTCGCACGAGGACTCGATGCCCAGCACCACCACCGGCGCCCCGGAGGATCCCGGCGTCCCCGTCACTCCTGTCACGGTCACTCACCCTTATCGGCCATTACGCGTTCGGCTGATCATTGTGCCCGACGGCATGTGAGGAATAAGCAGGAGCCCATAGCTCGTTCCTGCAACTCATACGCAATAGTGTTGTCCCGGCACGATCGTCATCGCTCAACCCGCCGAAAGGAGCAGTGTCCTGATGGGCACCTACCAGCTTCCCGACCTGCCGTACGACTACTCCGCGCTCGAGCGGGCCATGTCCGCCGAGATCCTGGAGCTGCACCACTCCAAGCACCACGCCGCGTACGTGAAGGGCGCGAACGACACCCTGGAGCAGCTCGCCGAGGCGCGCGACAAGGAGCAGTTCGGCGGCCTGGTCGGGCTGCAGAAGACCTTCGCGTTCCACCTGTCCGGCCACGTGCTGCACTCGCTGTTCTGGCAGAACCTCTCCCCGGAGGGCGGCGACCGCCCCGAGGGCGAGCTGGCCGACGCCATCACCGAGCACTTCGGCAGCTTCGAGGCCTTCAAGAAGCAGCTCTCGACCGCCACCACCGGTGTCCAGGGCTCCGGTTGGGGCATCCTCTCCTGGGAGCCGCTCGGGCAGCGCCTGATCGTCGAGCAGGTCTACGACCACCACGGCAACGTGGGCCAGAACACCACCCCGCTGCTGGCCTTCGACGCCTGGGAGCACGCGTACTACCTGCAGTACCGCAACGTCCGCCCCGACTACGTCACCCGTCTGTGGGACGTCGTCAACTGGCAGGACGTCTCGGCCCGCTTCGCCGCCGTCAAGGGCGCCTGAGCACCGATCGAGCGGGAGTGCCCCGGACCGGTCGGGCGGTCCGGGGCACTCCCCCTGCGGTTCCCACCGCGGCTGCCCGTCACAGCCGTTGACACCGGGCAGGGCCGTTGACTCCGGGCACGGCAGTCACACCGAACCGAAGACTCGCCGCCACCCGCTGTTCGCCCGGGATCGCCGCCCGGTCGCTACGCTCGGACCACCGCCGGTCACCGGCGGTCGGCGGCCGACCGGCCGACCGGCCCGCCCGCTCCTGAGCGAAAGGTCGTTCGATGGCTCCGCGCCTGTCCGTCGTGGTCCCGATCTACAACGTCGAGCGCTACCTCGGCGAGTGCCTGGACTCGATCGCGGCACAGACCTTCGAGGACTTCGAGTGCGTCATGGTCGACGACGGCTCGACCGACGACGGCCCCGTCGTCGCCAAGGCGTACGCGGCCCGGGACGGGCGCTTCCGGCTCGTCCAGCAGGAGAACAAGGGCCTCGGCGCCGCCCGCAACACCGGCTGGCGCCACCTCACCCCCGGCACCGAGTACCTGGCCTTCGTCGACAGCGACGACACCCTGCCGCCGCACGCCTACCAGCTGATGATCAGCACGCTCGACGAGACCGGCTCCGACTTCGCCGCCGGCAACGCGATGCGCCTGCGCACCACCGGCCTCAGCCCCTCGCACGCCCACCGCCGCCCGTTCCGCGAGACCCGGCTGCGCACCCACGTCAGCGAACTGCCCGCCCTGGTGACCGACCGCACCGCCTGGAACAAGGTCTACCGGCGCTCCTTCTTCGACGCCGCAGGCATCCAGTACCCCGAGGGCATCCTGTACGAGGACGCGCCGGTCAGCGTCCCCCACCACTTCCTCGCCGAGCGGGTCGACGTCCTCGCCGAGCCGATCTACCACTGGCGGGTCCGCGAGGACGGCGCCCTCTCGATCACCCAGAAGAAGACCGATCCGCGCGGCCTGATCGACCGGGTCCGCTCGATGGAACTCGTCCGCGAGTGGCTCCTCGCCCGTCCCGAGCCGCAGTTCGCCGGGTACCTGAGCGCCTACGACCGCAACTGCCTGGTCGAGGAGATCCCGATGTTCTTCTGGTCCATCCCGGACGGCGACCGCAACTACTGGGAGGTCTACCAGCGGCACGTCAGCCGGCTCCTGAACGCCATCGGCCCCGAGCGGGTGGCCGAGCTCAACGCCCAGCTCCGGCTCAAGTACCGCCTCACCCTCACCGACGCGATGAACCGCTTCATCGCCGTCCAGCGCCTCCACCGAGCCGTCCGCCGCACCCGCCAGGCCGCGGCGCGCCGCGCCGGGGCGATCCGTCGCTGAGCCGAGGGGCGTTACCGCCGTCCCCTCGGGGTGAAACGGACCGGCGTGCCGGGTGCCGCCTGGGCGACGGCCGGGAGGGCGCTGGAGGGGATGACGCCGATGACCGGGTAGCCGCCCGTGGTGGGGTGGTCGGCGAGGAAGACCACTGGACGGCCGTCGGGCGGCACCTGCACCGCGCCCAGGACCATGCCCTCGCTGGGGAGTTCGCCCTCGCGGGCGCGCTCCAGCGGCGGGCCGTCCAGGCGCAGGCCGATCCGGTTGCTGGTGGGCGAGACGCGGTACCCGGGGCCGGTCAGGACGGCGAGCGAACGAGCGGTGAACCAGTCGTCCCGCGGCCCGAACAGTACGGGCAGGAGCAGCGGGTCGGGCGGCGCGGGCGCCGGCACCACGTCCGCCCCGGCGGCCGGGCCGACCGGCTCGCCGAGCGGCAGCGCCTCCCCGGGGGTCAGGGGAGCGGGGCCCAGCCCCGAGAGCAGGTCCGTCGAGCGGCTGCCGAGGACGGGCGCGGCGGCGATCCCGCCCGCGAAGGCGACGTAGCTGCGCACGCCCCTGGTCGCCGGCCCCACCTCCAGCAGCGCTTCGGCGGGCAGCCGCACCGGGGCGGCCCAGGCGGCGGGCCGCCCGTCGACCCGCACGGAGCACGGTGCGCCGGCCACGGCGACCGTCACCGCGCGGTCCACCCGCACCGCGCAACCGAGCACGGTGGTCTCCAGGGTGGCCGCCGTGGCGGGGTTGCCGACCAGGCGGTTGGCCAGCCGGTGGGCGGGCTGGTCGAGCGCCCCTGAGCGCGGCACGCCCAGGTGCGCGTGCCCGGGCCGGCCGAGGTCCTGGACGGTCGTCAGCAGGCCTGCGTTGATCACGGTGACGGTCATGCGCTCTCGATCACGCTCCCTTCGAGCAGGTCTTCCTGGCTCGGGCTTCCTGGCTCGGGCTTCCTGGCTCAGGCTTCCTCGATCACGAACCGGACCCGGGTCCCCGGGCTGAACAGGGCCGCGGGTTCGCGGGACGGGTCCCACAGCACGGCGTCGGTGTGCCCGATCAGCTGCCAGCCGCCCGGGGAGGAGCGCGGGTAGGCGCCGGTGTACGGGCCGGCGAGGGCGATCGCGCCGGCCGGGACGGCGGGACGCGGGACGGCCCGCCGGGGCACCCGGTAGCGCTCGGGCAGGCCGGTCAGGTAGCCGAAGCCGGGGGCGAAGCCGCTGAAGGCGACCCGGAACTCGGTCGCCGAGTGGATGCGCCCGACGTCCTCCTCGGCGACGCCCCACAGCGCGGCGACCTCCGCGACGTCGGCGCCGTCGTAGCGCACCGGGACGGTCACGGTCTCCTCGCTGGTCGCCCGCAGCGGCGGTACGCGCCAGCCGGCCAGTTCGGCGGCCAGGGCCGAGGGGTCGGCCACGCCGTCGAGCAGGACGGTCCGTTCGGCGGGCACGACCTCGGCGACGGAGGGGAGTCGGCACGCCGCACGCCGGCGCTGGAGCTCGGCGTGGAAGGCCATCGCCTCGTCGGCGCCGTCGAGCTCGACCAGCAGCGCGTCGAGGCCGACCCGCAGGACCCGGATGTTCATCCCGTCCACCCCGTCCACCTCGTCCGTCTCCCGCTGTTCCCGGTGCTGCTCACGCGAACGCCTCGACCCGGACTCCGGCCGCCCGCAGGGCCGTTCGGACCCGGCGCGCCAGGTCCGCGGCCCCGGAGGTGTCACCGTGCACGCACAGCGAGCGGGCGCGCAGCCGGATCCGGTCGCCGGTGCGCGCGGTGACCTCGCCGTCCCGGGCGATGGTGACCGAGCGGCGGACGACGGCCTCGGGGTCGTGGACGACGGCGTCGGGCTCGCGGCGGGGGACGAGCGTGCCGTGCGGGGTGTAGGCGCGATCGGCGAACGCCTCGGCGACCACCGGCAGTTCGGCCCGCCCGGCGGCCTCGTGCAGCCGCGAACCGGGCAGTCCGAGGACGGGAAGGCCCGGTGCGGCCAGCCCGACGCCGCGGACCACCGCCTCCGCCTGCTCCTCGTCGTGCACTGTCCGGTTGTACAGCGCGCCGTGCGGCTTGACGTACGCCACCCGCGCTCCGGCGCCCCGCGCGAATGCCTGCAACGCGCCGATCTGGTAGGCGACTTCGTCCGCGAGCTCGTCGGGCGGGACGTCCATCGCGCGCCGCCCGAACCCGGCGAGGTCCCGGTAGGAGACCTGCGCGCCGATCCGCACGCCGCGCTCGGCGGCCAGCTCGCAGACCCGCCGCATGGTGCTCGGGTCCCCGGCGTGGAAGCCGCAGGCGATGTTGGCGCTGGTGACCACCGACAACAGGGCGTCGTCGTCGGTGAGCGTCCAGCGGCCGAAGCCCTCGCCGAGGTCGGCGTTGAGGTCGATCGTCATCGCAGCGGACGGCGTCATCTCGCGCCGTCCGTCATCGGGCGCTGCGCTGTGGCGCCCTCCCCCATCGCGCTCTCCGTTGTCGCGTTCTCCGTCATCGCCCGGACGATCACCGCGCGCGCGTCGTTCAGATAGCTGGTCAGCTCCACCTCGGCGTCGTCGATCTCGCCCGACTCCAGCAGCCCGGTGAGGGTCTGGTTGCGGCGCAGGAACGGCGCGTGGAGCGCGCGGGCGGACGGGACGGCGGCGAAGGCCAGGCGCAGCTCGGCCATCAGCCGGGCCATGCACTCGTCGATCCGACGGCTGCCGGCGATCCCCGCGACGGCCTGGTGGAAGTGCAGGTCGGCGGTGCCGACGGTGACCCAGTCGCCGATCGCCTCGGCGGCCTCCGCACGGTCCAGCGCGGCCCGCAGGGCGGCCAGGCGCTCGGGTGCGGCGCTGTGCAGGGCGCGCACCCCGGCCGTCTCCAGGGCGAGGCGAAGGGTGTAGATGTCGGCGACGTCGGCCGGTTCGAGGATCCGGACGAACACGCCGCGGTTCAGCTCGTGCACGACCAACCGCTCGTCGGCCAGCAGCCGGAACGCCTCGCGGAGCGTGTTGCGCGAGACGGTGAGCGCCTCGCCGAGTGCCTCCTCCGACAGTCGGGTGCCGGGGGCGAGCCGGCCCTCGGTGATGTGGTCGCGCAGCACCTCGGCCACGCGTTGGGCGGCGCTGGCGCGTTCGAGCCGGCCACGGTCGGCCGCGAGCGCGTCGAAAACCCCGGTCACGTTCCACCTCCTGAACTCTTGTCGGATTGTTCCACAATCCCCTAGCCTCTCGGCAACCCCCGCAGGGTCGCGGCCCACCCGGTCGCGACCTCCTCCGCCCGTGGTGCCCCAGACGGCCGTACTCGGAGCGGAGGCCCTTCGAAAGGCGGTCAGGAACGTGATCGTTCTGCTCGGCATCCTCGTCGTGGTGGCCGGGTTCGCCACCCGGCGGAATCCGCTCCTCGTCGTCGGCGTTGCCGGCGTCCTCACCGGACTGCTCGGCGGGATGAGCCCGCTGAAGGTCCTGGAGGCCTTCGGCACCGGCTTCGCCTCCAGCCGCTCGGTGACGGTCTTCGCCGTCGCCCTGCCGGTGATCGGCCTGCTGGAGCGCCACGGCCTGCAGGAACAGGCCCGCACCCTGATGAACAGGCTCGCCAGGGCCAGCGCCGGACGCGTCCTCGCCGTGTACCTGGTGTTCCGCCAGCTCAGCGCCGCCTTCGGCCTCACCGGCCTGGGCGGCCCGGCCCAGGCGGTGCGGCCCATGGTCGTACCGATGGCCGAGGCCGCCGCCGAGCGCCGCCACGGCACGCTGACCGACAGGGCCCGCGAACGTCTGCGCTCCTTCGCCGCGAGCGCCGACAACGTCGGCCTGTTCTTCGGTGAAGACTGCTTCCTCGCCGTCGGCTCGATCCTCCTGATCACCGGCTTCGTCAACGCGACCTACCACGCCGACCTGGAGCCGGTGCAGCTCGCGCTGTGGGCCATCCCGACCGCGGTCTGCGCCACCCTCATCCACGGCGCGCGCCTGCTGCGCCTGGACCACACCCTCGCCCGGGACCTGTCCGCCCCCGCCGGCCGGGCCACCGCTGCCGTCCGCATCGAGGAGCCGAGCAAGTGATCAAGGTCGAGTGGCTGTACTGGCTGGTCGGAGCCATGTTCGTCGCGATGGCCGCACAGATGGCGGTGGACCGCGGCAACCCCAGGCGTTACGGCAGCGCCGCCTTCTGGGGCCTGCTCGGCGCGAGCTTCGTCTACGGCACCTGGGTCGCCGACAAGAGCGCCCCCGCCGCACCGCTGGGCGTCGCCGTGCTGCTGATGATCTGTCTGGCCGGCTTCGGCTTCACCGGCCGGGGCGCCTCCACGGCCGCCGCCCCCGAACGGCGGGTCGCCTCCGCCGGGCGCCTGGGCAGCCGGCTGTTCATCCCCGCGCTGGCGCTCCCGCTGGTCGCACTGGCCTGCGGGACCCTGCTCAAGGGCGTGCACCTGGGCACCGGCGGTCCGCTGCTGCTGCAGACCGGCAGCGAGACGCTCCTCGGGCTGGGCATCGGCACGATCGTCGCCCTCGGCATCGGACTGCTGCTCACCCGCGAGCGCAACCCGGCGGTCGCCCTGCGGTCCGGCCGCGGGCTGCTGGAGGCGATGGGCTGGGCACTGCTGCTGCCCCAACTGCTCGCCGTCCTGGGCTCGATCTTCCAGAGCGCCGGCGTCGGCACCCAGGTCGGCAAGATCACCACCCACTTCCTGCCGGACGGAAGCACGTACGCGGCGGTGGCGGTCTACTGCCTGGGCATGGCGCTCTTCACCATCATCATGGGCAACGCCTTCGCCGCCTTCCCGGTGATGACCGCCGCGATCGGCTGGCCGATCCTGATCACCCAACTGCACGGCAACCCGGCCGTGGTCCTCGCGGTGGGCATGCTGGCCGGCTTCTGCGGCACGCTGGTCACGCCGATGGCGGCCAACTTCAACCTCGTCCCGGCGGCACTGCTCGAACTCAAGGACCAGTACGGGCCGATCAAGGCCCAAGTGCCAACTGCCGGCGCGCTGTTGGTCTGCAACATCGTCATCATGTCGCTCTTCGCGTTCTGACCATTCCTGGAAAGGCGGTCCCGTGGCCAGGGCCCTGATCACCGGCTTCGAACCCTTCGACGGCGCCGACGTCAACCCGTCCTGGGAGGTCGCCCGCCTCGTCGCCGACACCCCGCCTGACGGGCTCCTGGTCACCCCCATCCGCCTGAGCTGCGTCTTCGGCCAGGCCGCCGAGGAACTACGCGCCGCTGTACGGGAGTTCACTCCCGACCTGGTGGTCTGCCTCGGCCAGGCCGCCGGCCGCCCGGACGTCACCGTCGAGCGCGTCGCCATCAACGTCGACGACGCCCGCATCCCCGACAACGCGGGCCGCCAACCGGTCGACCAGCCCGTCGCCCCCGGCGGCCCGGCGGCCTACTTCTCCACCCTGCCCGTCAAGGCCTGCGTCGCCGCCGTCCGGCAGGCCGGCGTCCCCGCCTCCCTCTCCCACACCGCCGGGACCTTCGTCTGCAACCACGTCTTCTACGCCCTGATGCACCTGCTGGCCACCGAACTACCCACCGTCCGAGGCGGTTTCGTCCACATTCCCGCCCTCCCCGAACAGGCCCTCGACGGCTCCAAGCCCTCCCTCCCGGCCGACGCCGTCGCCCACGCCCTTCGCGCCCTCCTCACCGCCGCCGCGACCCACACCGCCGACCTCCGCGTCCCGGAGGGCGCGACCCACTGAGACCGGAGCCGGCTGTCCGAGGCGGAGAAACCTCTACCTCGGGTACGCCAAGGCATGCCAATGTGCCCGAACGGCACCGCTCCTACCGTCGATACCAGTTCGCGCGAGGTGCGCGACCGATCGGGGGAGACCCAGTGCAGACCCGAGGGAACGACCGGCGGGCGGTGGCCGTCCGGCTGGAAGCGGTCGAGAAGACCTACGGCAGGGGCGACAACGAGGTGGCCGCGCTCAGGAATCCGAGCCTGGCCTTCGGCACCGGCAGCTTCACCCTGGAAGCTCTGCATTGGCAGGAGTATTTCGCCGCATTGCTAAACCAAACGGAATCCACCGCCGAGAAGCGGATCAAACGGTCACGCGGGTTGACGCCCTAAACGCCCATTGAGTGGGCGGTCAGTAAGGCGATTTCCGTTTCGCGCTTTCGATCGGGGTAAGTGGGCTGGTCGCGGGCTCGCCTGGCTCCTGTAGCCGCCGCTGGGTGAACAAACCTTTTGCTCGGGGTCGACCACCTGCACCGCTTGACAAAATGTCCTATACGCAAGGTCCTGTCCGACGGGTCGCGTCACTGGCCCCGCATCCGACGGCGCCGTCACCCGAATGGCGCAACATGTCGTGCCGTCCATAGGGATGAAGATCAAGCTGATTAGTGGCCCCAACCGAGGAAATCCGTGAAAGGGGAACCAAATGCGCATTCGACGAATCCTCGCCGCCGTCATCGCCACGGCAGCCCTCGCCGGACTCGGCCTCACGGGCGCCGCCACCGCCACCGCCGCCACCACCGCAAAGGGTGCCCCGTCCTACGTCACCCCTTCTCAGTGCACGCAGGGCGGTGGAACGGCCGATCTGATGGCCAACCTCTGCAAGGGCGGTACGCACAACGGGGAGAAGATCGACTGAACCCCACAAGGCGCCCCGCAGCCACGCGCCGCGGGGCGCTCCCGCGCGAGCGTGGCAGGGAGAGTCGCAGGGACTGTGCCGACCTGTCGGGCTCGCTGATGTCTTTCTGGCCACCGATCTCCCCCGACCGGCTGCGGAACGCGACAGGAGGGACACCGATCTGACCCGGGGCTGCCAGCGACGTCGATGAGGCGCCGGTGCACGGCGCCCACATCCCGTACGGCGTCCCAGACTTCATCCAGGTCGGCCTCGACGGCGACGTCCTCGACGATGGTGGCGACGGCTGGTGACTCCCCTCAGGGCGTACCGAAGAAGCTGTCCAGGATCTGTTGCGCGGCCAGCCCCGCCGGCAGCGTGCCGGCGCGGACCTCGGCCTCCAGCGACGGGGCCAGCCGCCGCACCTCCGGGTGCTCGTGCAGTCGCGCGTACAGCTGGTCGTGGACCATCGACCACGTCCACTCGACCTGCTGCTCCCGCCGCTTGGCCGCCAGCGCACCCGTCGCGTCGAGCACCTTGCGGTGCTGCTGCAGTCGCTCCCACAGCACGTCGAGCCCGGCCCCGTCGAGCCCGCTGCAGGTCAGTACCGGCGGCGTCCAGGCCGCGTCCGGCGCCTGCAACAACCGCAGCGCGCCCGCGAGTTCACGGGCCGCCGCCCTCGCGTCCCGCTCGTGCGGCCCGTCGGCCTTGTTGACGGCGATGACGTCCGCGAGCTCCAGCACGCCCTTCTTGATGCCCTGCAACTGGTCGCCCGTGCGGGCGAGGCTGAGCAGCAGGAAGGTGTCCACCATCCCGGCCACCGCCGTCTCCGACTGCCCGACGCCCACCGTCTCGATCAGGACGACGTCGTACCCGGCCGCCTCCATCACCACCATCGACTCGCGAGTGGCCTTGGCGACCCCGCCCAGCGTCCCCGAGGTCGGCGACGGCCGGACGAAGGCGGCAGGATCCACCGCCAGCCGCTCCATCCGGGTCTTGTCGCCCAGGATCGACCCGCCCGTCCGGCTCGACGTCGGGTCGACGGCGAGCACCGCGACCCGGTGGCCGAGCCCCGTCAGCATCGTCCCGAAGGAGTCGATGAAGGTCGACTTGCCGACCCCGGGCACCCCCGTGATGCCCACCCGGACCGCCCCGCCCGCGTGCGGCAGCAGCCGCTGGAGCAGCTGCTGCGCGAGCACACGATGGTCGGGCCGGGTGGACTCGACGAGGGTGACGGCGCGCGCGATCCAGGCGCGCGAGCCGTCGAGGACACCCGTCACGTAGCTGTTGAGATCGATCGTCCGCGGAGCCATACGATCAGGCAATCACAGCTCGTGGCCGAGATCGGCCGCCAGCGCCGTCAGCAGGTCGTACGCCGCGTCCGGGATGACCGTGCCCGGGCCGAACACCGCTGCCGCGCCCGCCTCGTACAGCGCGTCGAAGTCCTGCGGGGGGATGACGCCGCCGACCACGATGGTGATGTCCTCGCGCCCCGCCTCCGCCAGCTCGGCGCGCAGTGCGGGCACCAGGGTGAGGTGACCGGCGGCCAGCGACGAGACACCCACGATGTGCACGTCCGCCTCGACGGCCTGGCGGGCGACCTCGGCCGGGGTCTGGAACAGCGGGCCGACGTCGACCGTGAAGCCGAGGTCCGCGAAGGCGGTGGCGATGACCTTCTGGCCGCGGTCGTGGCCGTCCTGGCCCATCTTGGCGACCAGGATGCGCGGACGGCGGCCCTCGGCCTGCTCGAACCGCTCGACCAGGTCGCGGGTGCGCTGGAGGGGAGCCGACGGGCCCGCTTCGTCTCGGTACACACCGGAGATGGTACGGATCTGGCCGGAGTGGCGGCCGTACACCTTCTCCAGGGCGTCCGAGATCTCGCCGACGGTGGCCTTGGCCCGGGCCGCGTTGACGGCCAGGTGCAGCAGGTTGCCGTCCAGCGAGCCGCCGCGCTGAGGACCGGCCTCGGCGGCCGCCGTCAGCGCGCGCAGCGCGTCCTGGGTCACGGCCTCGTCGCGCTCCTCGCGGAGGCGCCGGAGCTTCTCGATCTGCCGGGCGCGCACCGCGGAGTTGTCGACCTTGAGGACGTCGATCTGCTCGTCGCTCTCCACCCGGTACTTGTTGACGCCGATCACCGGCTGGCGGCCGGAGTCGATCCGCGCCTGGGTGCGGGCGGCGGCCTCCTCGACGCGCATCTTCGGGATGCCCGCGTCGATCGCCTTGGCCATGCCGCCGGCCGCCTCGACCTCCTGGATGTGCTGCCAGGCCCTGGAGGCGAGGTCGTGCGTCAGCTTCTCGACGTACGCCGAGCCGCCCCACGGGTCGATCACCCGGCAGGTGCCGGACTCCTGCTGCAGCAGCAGCTGGGTGTTGCGGGCGATGCGGGCGGAGAAGTCGGTGGGCAGCGCCAGCGCCTCGTCGAGGGCGTTGGTGTGCAGCGACTGGGTGTGGCCCTGGGTGGCGGCCATCGCCTCGACGCAGGTCCGGGTGACGTTGTTGAACACGTCCTGGGCGGTGAGCGACCAGCCCGAGGTCTGCGAATGGGTGCGCAGCGAAAGGGACTTGGTGTTCTTCGGGTCGAACTGCCTGACCAGCTTGGCCCACAGCAGCCGGGCCGCGCGCAGCTTGGCGACCTCCATGAAGAAGTTCATGCCGATCGCCCAAAAGAACGACAGCCGCGGCGCGAAGGCGTCCACGTCCAGCCCCACGTCCAGGCCCGCGCGCAGGTACTCCACCCCGTCGGCCAGGGTGTAGGCCAGCTCCAGGTCGGCCGTGGCCCCGGCCTCCTGGATGTGGTAGCCGGAGATGGAGATCGAGTTGTACCGGGGCATCTTCTGCGAGGTGTACGCGAAGATGTCCGAGATGATCCGCATCGACGGCTGCGGCGGGTAGATGTACGTGTTGCGGACCATGAACTCCTTGAGGATGTCGTTCTGGATGGTCCCCGCGAGCTTCTCGGGCGGTACGCCCTGCTCCTCGGCCGCGACGATGTACAGCGCCAGGACGGGCAGCACCGCGCCGTTCATGGTCATCGACACCGACATCCTGTCCAGCGGGATGCCGTCGAACAGCTGGCGCATGTCGTAGATCGAGTCGATGGCGACGCCCGCCATGCCGACGTCGCCGGTGACGCGCGGGTGGTCGCTGTCGTAGCCGCGGTGGGTCGGCAGGTCGAAGGCGACCGAGAGGCCCTTCTGGCCGGCCGCCAGGTTGCGACGGTAGAAGGCGTTGGACTCCTCGGCGGTGGAGAAGCCCGCGTACTGGCGGACGGTCCACGGCTGGTTGACGTACATGGTGGGGTACGGCCCGCGCAGGTACGGGGCGATGCCGGGGTACGTCTCCAGGAAGTCGAGTCCGGCCAGGTCGGCCGCGGTGTACAGCGGCTTGACGCCGATGCCCTCGGGGGTTTCCCAGACCTGCTCGTCGGCGTCCTTGCCGGTGGACCGGCGCCAGGCGGCCTGCCACTGGGCCTCGGAAACCCCGGCGGCATCGCCGTCCAGCCCGATTCCGGTGAAGTCGGGGATCATCGCGCCACTCCAATGAGGTCCAGCAGGGAGGTCAGGACGGCGATCGCGTCCCCGCCCGCGTAGATGAACTCGTCCACTCCGGCGGGCAGTTCGCCGAGCCGCCCGGCCAGCAGCACCCGCTGGGCGCCGGCCGCCTTCAGGGCCTCGGCCACGGACGAGGCGTGCTCGCCGTACAGGGCGTCGCTGGAGCACAGGCAGGCGACGGTAGCGCCGGAGTCGGCGAAGGCCGAGGCGAACGCGGCCGGGTCGAGGCCCTCGGCGGAGACGGTCGCGATGCCGCCGGCCTGGAACAGGTTGGCCGCGAAGGTGGTGCGCGCGGTGTGCGCGGCGGCGGTGCCGACCGAGGCCAGGAACAGCTTCGGACGGGCACCGGTCTCCGCCAGGAAGGCGTCCGAGCGGTCCCGCAGCGCCTCGTAGGCCTCGGCGCGGCGCACCCGGGGCAGGCCGCCGCTCGGCGACGCCGGGGCCGGCTCGCGGACCAGCGGCTGCTCGTCCAGGTGGGGGAACTCGCTGACGCCGGTGACCGGTTCGCGCCGCTTGGCGAGCTTCCCGGACCGCTCCGCCCAGGTCGCGGCGATCCGCTCGCCGACCAGGCCGGACCGGAGGGCGGCCTGCTGGCCGCCGGCCCGCTCGATCTCCTGGAACCAGGCCCAGGCGGCCTGCGCCAGCTCCTCGCCCAGCTGCTCGACGTACCAGGAGCCGCCGGCCGGGTCGATCACCCGGGCCAGGTGGGACTCCTCCAGCAGGATCGACTGGGTGTTGCGGGCGATCCGGCGGGCGAAGGCGTCGGGCAGGCCGAGCGCGCTGTCGAAGGGCAGCACGGTGACGGCGTCGGCGCCGCCGACCCCGGCGGCCAGGCAGGCCACCGTGGTGCGGAGCATGTTCACCCACGGGTCGCGGGCGGTCATCATCACCCGGGAGGTGACGGCGTGCTGGCGCTGGGCCGAGGCCTCGGCGGAGGCACCGGACACCTCGGCGACCCGGGCCCACAGACGGCGTGCGGCGCGGAACTTGGCGATGGTCAGGAACTGGTCGGCGTCCGCGGCGAGGCGGAACTCCAGCTGGCCGAGCGCGGCGTCCACGGACAGCCCGGCGGCGGTCAACGCGCGCAGGTAGGCGACGCCGGTGGCGAGCGCGCAGCCCAGTTCCTGGGCGGGCGAGGCGCCGGCCTCGTGGTAGGGCAGGGCGTCCACCGTGAGCGCCCTGACGTTCGGGTAGTCGGCGGCGCAGTGGGCGGCCAGCGCGGTGGCCCCGGCGAGCAGTGCGTCGGTGCGGTCGGCGTCGCCGGTGCGGGCCTGGAGGCCGAGCGGGTCGGCGCCGAGGTTGCCGGCGGCGGAGCCGGGGGAGACCTCGCGCTCCTCGTACAGCCTGAACAACTGCTCGGCGGCGTCGGCGAATTCGGCCCCGGCGTCGAGCGCGACGGCGGCCAGGTCCAGGTACACGCCGCTGAGCGCCTCGGGCAGGTCGGCGATCGGAAGGCCCGTGCCGCCCAGCTCCAGCCAGAGCGAGCCGACGCCGTTCTCCAGGTCGGCGAGCACCGCCTCGTTGGTGCGCCGCCGGTCCGGGTCGGCGTGTCGCTGGCGTACGTCCCACCCGGAGACGGCGGAGCCCTGGGGGCGGCCGCCGCGCACGAACGGCGGGAAGCCGGGGTAGCCGGGCTCGGCCGAGGTGTTCTCGGCGGTGTACAGCGGACGGGCGCGAAGCCCGTCCGGGAGCGCGGTGGTGAGCGCCTGCTCGGCGGCGGCGCCGTCCTCGGGCTGGGCACCGGACTTGCGCAGCACGCCCTCGACGAGCTGCTGCCACTGCTCACGGTGCGCGGCCGGGAACTCGGCGGCGAGGGGGAGCCTTTCGGGCGGGACCTTCATGTGCGCAGGTTAGCGCCCGTTTGCATGCTCGCAGGAGGGGCGGCGCGTGTGAGCTTGTTCTCGCTTTGGCGAACCTTTTGCACTCGCTCCGCCGTGGAGTGTCAAGAGGGGCGACGCGCGGGATGCCGGGCGAGGGTCAAAGGGGGTTGCCGGGAGGGGGATTGCGGGACCCGGCCACTCATCTATTAAGTTACTTCGAAGAAGGCGGGCGGGGACGGCATCCCCGTACGGCCCCGCCCGTCCTTCGCCGTCCCCCGACGCTGCCCGAAGACGTCCCCGACGCCGTCCGAAGACGCCCCCGGGCCACCCCGGACGTCCCCGACGCAGTCCGAAGCCCCTCGAAGGAGCCCACCGCGATGGGAAAGCGCCGCAAGCCCAGCCCCCCGAGCCGGGCCCGCATGGCGGTCCTCACCACGGCGATGGCCGGCGGCGCGGTGCTCGCCGCCGGTACCGCCCACGCCGAGCCGACCCCGACCCTCGCCTCCGTCAAGGAGCAGGTGGACAAGCTCAACGAGGAGGCCGAGCAGTCCGTCGAGCAGTACAACGGCTTCCAGGACAAGCAGCAGAAGCTGCAGGGCGAGGCCAACAAGATCCAGGAGAAGGTCGCACGCGGCCAGGATGCGATGAACGAGTTGCGCACCCGGCTCGGCGCGGTCGCCGCCGACCAGTACCGCAACAACGGCATCGACCCGTCCGTCCAGCTGATGCTCGACTCCGACCCGGCCGCCTACCTGGAGCGCGCCGCGGTGCAGAACCAGGTCACCGACGGCCAGGCGGCCCTGCTCAGGCAGGCCCAGGACGAGCAGCGCAAGCTCGACCAGGACCGCGCCGAGGCCACCGCCACGCTCGCCCAGCTCGACTCGGTCGGCGCCGAACTGGTGGCCAAGAAGCAGGAGATCCAGACCAAGCTGTCCCAGGCGCAGGCCGTGCTCAACAAGCTGGGCGCCGAGGACCGCGTCAAGGTCAACGCCCAGCAGGCCGCCGACAAGGCCAAGGCCGAGGCCCAGCAGGCCGCCGCCGCCGACCGCGCCTCCCGCTCCTCGGCCCGCCAGGACCTGAACACCCCGGCCCCGCCCGCCAGCGGCCGCGCCGCCACCATCATCGCGTTTGCCCAGGCCCAGCTCGGCAAGCCGTACGGCTGGAGCAAGAGCGGCCCGGACAGCTTCGACTGCTCCGGCCTCACCAGCCAGGCGTACAAGGCGGCCGGCGTCAGGATCTCCCGGATGTCGCAGGACCAGTGGAACGACGGCCCGCGCATCTCCCGCGACGCCCTCCAGCCCGGCGACCTGGTCTTCTTCTACAACGACATCCACCACGTCGGCATCTACATCGGCGACGGCAAGATGATCCACGCCCCGCGCACCGGCAAGAACGTCGAGGTCCTCCCGATCTCCGCGATGCCCTACATGGGTGCCGTCCGGCCGTAGCCGTCGCCGTGGGGTGACCACCCGTCAGCCGACGCCCTCAGCCACCCGGTACGGGACGGGCATGCGCATCTCGGCCTCGCCCAATGGGTCTGCCCCGTACGGTTGAACGGCCCTCAAGGCCCTTCAACCGTACGGGGCATCGGCTCGGCCTCCCCGCACAGCCCAGGGTTGTCACGGAGAGAGCGCCATGGCCGACACACCCGCCCCGGAGCATCGAGAGCCCGGCGTCGGCCGGGCGGTTCACGGATGCGGCGCGCAGGCCAGCAGGTACGGCAGCGCGGGCAGCGTCAACAGCCCGAGCCACCAGACCGGTCGGCGCCGCCGGCCGCTGCCGGGCCGGGCCAGCCGGCGGACCCGGGCGAGCACCCCGGTGGAGGCGACCGCGAGCGTGCCGCCCGGAGTGCCCCCGGAGGTGGCCAGCGCGGCGAGCACCGCCCCGGCGGCGGCCAGCAGCCACCAGTCGTGGGTGTGGGGCAGCACCGGCCCGGTCGTTTCGAGGTGGGGGAGCAGGCCGATCGGCCCGAGCAGCCCGAGCAGGCCGGCCGGCTCGTGTGCGGCGGGCTCGACGGCGTGGTGCCCGGCGAGCACCAGGGCGACGGTGAAGGAGGCCATCAGCGCCAGCCACAGGGCCGCGCCGAGGGCCGGGCGGGCCTGGAGCCGGGCCGAGCCGGCCAGCAGGCGGGGCAGCAGCACGCCGGTCACGGCCAGGTGGAGGCCGAGCAGGGCGAGCGTCACCCGACGTCCCGGGCCTTCACCTGTTCGAGGGCGGCGAGCAGCGCGGACGCCTCGTCTCCGCTGATCCGGTCGACGAAGTGCAGCAGCGCGCCGGCCCGGTCCGGGCTGGTCTCCAGCGCCTGGTGCATCAGCTGGGCGGTGTACGCCTCCCGGGTGCAGGTCGGCTCGTACACCCAGGCGCGGCCGACCTTGTCCCGGCGCAGCCAGCCCTTGGTGTGCAGGATGTCGGCGACGGTGGTGACGGTGGTGTAGGCGACCGCCCGCTGCTGCTGGAGGTCGTCGACCACCTCGCGCACCGTGGCCGGACGGCCCCAGGACCACAGCCGGTCCATGATCTCGGCTTCGAGATCGCCGAAACCCCGTAGCACCGCCCTCGTCTCCCTCGCCGAACCGTTCGCCGGCGCCCTTCGCCCGCTGGAACGCGGCCCATGCTACGGCGCGCGCCGGGCGCCCGCTCCCGGGTGACGGGAACGGGCGCCCACGGTGCCCGGAGGGTGCCCGATCGGTGCTCAGCGCGTGCCGGACGTGCTCAAGCGGTGATCAGGACGACCGGTCAGCACTACCGATCAGGACAGCCGCCGCCCCAGTGCCACCCGGGAGCGGGTGAACAGGGCCGCGAGCAGCCCCGCCACCACCGGCAGCACCAGCACGACCAGCAGTAGCTCTCCCCAGGGCGCGGTGATCAGCGCCGGCTGCGAACCGGCCCCACTGGCCCGGGACTTCAGCAGCCCCACCGCCGGGACGAACCCGTTGGCCGCCCCGAGCACCGCCCCGAGCAGGGCGATCAGCGCGCACTGCAGGCCGGCCATGGTCCGGCGGATCCGCGGCGGAGCGCCGACGGCGGCCAGGGTGGCCTGGTCCTGCCGGGAGTCGGCGGCCGCGAGCCCGGTGGCGATCCCGGCCGCACCGAGCACGACCAGTGCGGCGAAGCCGGTGAGGGCGAGGGTGATCGCGTCGCTCTTGGGCTGGTAGCCGCGCTCGACGGTCAGCTCGGCGTAGTGGTCCAGCCGGACGGCGGCGGCCGCGGCCCGCTGCTGCGCCTTGCGGTCGGGCGGGGTGGTCGGGCGCCACACCGCGCCCTGGGGTGCCGAGGCGAGGCCGAGCCCGGTCAGCGCGGTGGTCGGCATGAGCCCCTGGGCGAAGCGGGCGGCGGCCGGGTCGTCGACCAGCACCGCGTCGACCGGGACTTCCTGGAGGTCGGTCCTGGGGATCTGCCCGGGCTGCAGCGGCGCACCGCCGCCGCCGCGCAGCAGCAGCACGGCCTTGCCGTCGGCACCGATCAGCGAGCGGTCGAAGACCAGCAACTTCCCGGCCGCCAGGGCCTTTTCGGCCGCGGCGTCGCGGACGTCGAACAGGTTGTGCAGCACGGCGACGTCCCCGGTGGCGACGTGCGGCAGGTCGGCGAGCCTGCGCACGTCGGCCGGGCCCTTGAGCACGACGGTGCTGGAGCAGTTGTCGCAGAACCGGTAGACCAGCTGGCCGACGTCGGCCCGCCCGCCGAGCCCGGTCAGCTGCTTCTCCACCTCGGCCGGCAGCTGGGCGGCCTTCGGCCCGTCGTTGTGGCTGATCAGCTGGACGGCGCCGTACGGGGCCTGCGGCCGGTAGTCGCGCCGGTTCTCGGCATCGGTGCTGGTGCTGTACACCCCGATGGCGACGGCCCCGGCCACCGCCGCCATCACCGCGGCGACGGCCGGGGCGGTGCGCGAGCGGTTGCGGGCGGAGTCCCGCAGCGCCAGTCGGGGGCCGAGCGGCAGCCGTCCGGCCAACCGGCCGAACAGCGCGACCAGCAGCGGGGTGCAGGCGAGCAGGCCGAGTTCGGCGGTGACCGAGCCGCCGAGCACGGTGAGCGTACGGGTGTCGTAGGTGCTCACCACGGGCAGTCCGCGCCGCACCGCGCCGGCGCCGTACACCGCGATCGCGCCGCCGCCGAGGATCAGCGCCACGCCGAGCACGGTGACCAGGCGGTTGGGCGCCCGGACGGTGTCCCGCCCGGTGAGCCCGGCGGTGACGCTGCGCCGGGCGGCCTGCCAGGCCGGCAGCGCGGCCGCGAGCAGCGCGGTGAGCAGGCCGATCCCGGCGATCGCCAGCAGGTCCGGCACCGGCAGCGCGAAGTGGCCGAAGCGCGCGCCGCCGACCTCCTCGATCACCGGCCGCAGCGCTGCGACCAGCCCGGTGCCGAGGGCCACTCCGAGCGCCGCGCCGGCCAGGCCGAGCACCAGGCCGCCGCCGAGCACGACCGCGCCGATGTGTGTGCGCCGGCCGCCGGCCGCGCCCAGCAGGGCGAGCCGGCGGCGGGAGCGCCGGGCGCCGACCGCGAAGGCCGGCCCGGCGAGCAGGGCGACCTCGAGCAGCGCCATCCCGGTCACGGTGGCGACCACGACCCTGGTGCTGTTGCCGGCGGCGGGATCGCGGTAGGTGGCGGAGTCCCTGAAGTAGGGGACGGCCCCGTACGGCGGCGGGTCGAGCGCGACCGAACGCGCGGTGAGGGTGTAGCCGTGGGCGTTGAACAGCTGGACCTTCGCCCAGTCGAGGGCGGCCCCGCCCGGCAGGTGCACCAGCCAGGACGGGTGTGCGCTCTGCGCCCGCTCGGCGGCGGGGCGTCCGGGCTCCGCGGCGGCGGCCAGCTGGTCGAGCAACTCGCCGGGCCTGGCGACGAGTTCGACCCGGCCGAGCTCGCCCGGGTGCTCCACGACGCCGGTGAGGGTGTACGGGGTCCCCTCCAGCCCCTGGACCGTGGTGGTGCTTCCGAGCGAGAGCCCGGCGTGGTCCAGGAAGGCCTGGGTGGCGGCCAGTTCGTGCGGTGCGGTCGGGGCGCGGCCCTTGACCAGGTCCAGCCGGCCGCGCCAGACCGGGTCGCCGAGGTCGGCCTCGGTGGTGAGGGTGCGGACCAGCCCCTCGGGCGAGCTCGCGCCGGTCTCCGGGCCGGTCCGGGCGGGGGTGAGCGTGCTGCCGGGCGGCAGCAGCGAGGTGACCAGGGCGGCCGGATCGGCGCCCGCGGCCTTCAGCTGCTCGGGCGTCGGCTGCCGGCCCGGGCGGGGCTGGACGGCGAAGGCGCCGTCCTCGGCGACCGGGGCCTGTTCGACGCTCTGGCCCGGGCTGAGCGCGGTGACCAGCGCGTCCGCGCCGCCCACCACCCGCTCGACCCGTTCGGCCGGGGTCAGTTGACCGCTGCGGTGGACCACGTCGGCGCCGGTGACCCCGAGGACGGGCAGTGCCACCATGGCCAGGATGAGGGCGCTGCGTCCCTTGGCCCGCAGCGCGTCGCGCCGGGCGAGCCGCAGTGCGACCTTCCACGCTCCGAACCTCACCGGACCACCTCGTCCAGAGAGTTGGGCCGGTGGACGGCGGCCCGGCAGCCGCCGGAGCGGCGTCCGACGCTCTCCGAGGCGACCGCTCCGTCCCGCAGGTGAACCACCCGGTCCGCCCAACTGGCGTGCGAGGCCTCGTGGGTGACCATCATGGCGGCGGCGCCGGCGTCGCAGCGGGCGCGCAGGACGGCGAGCACGGCGTCGCCGGTGGCGGAGTCGAGGGCGCCGGTCGGTTCGTCGGCGAGGACGAGCCGGCGCTCGCCGATCAGGGCGCGGGCGATGGCGACGCGCTGCTGCTGACCGCCGGACATGTCGTCGGGGAAGCGGTCGGCGAGTTCGCCGATGCCGAGTTCCTCCAGGGCGGCGAGGGCCTCCCGGCGGGCGGTGCGGCCGGAGACGCCGTCGAGTTCGCGGGGCAGGGCGATGTTCTCGGCGGCGGTGAGCGCCGGGATCAGGTTGTAGTCCTGGAAGACGTACCCGACGGAGCGCCGCCGCAGGTCGGCGAGGCGGCCCCGGCTGAGTCCGCGGAGGGCCACGCCCTCGACCAGCACCTGGCCGTCGCTGGGCAGGTCCAGCCCGCCGGCCAGGGTCAGCAGGGTCGACTTCCCGGAGCCGGACGGCCCCATCACGGCGACGAACTCGCCCGCGTGAACGGTCAGGTCGACTCCGCGCAGGGCGTGCACCTCTGCGGCGCCGTGCCCGTGCACCCGGGAGACCCCGGACAGCTGCAGGACGGGTGCGGGCCGGCTCGGATCGATGTGGGACACAGTTCCCCCTCGTGAGCTGTTCAGCTGCATATGTCGGTGAACTATATATGTCGCGAGCGGATGCGCAAGCCGGCCCGGGTTTGGTCAAGCTTCTACAAAGCTGTCGAAGATCAGCCGAAAAGGTGACACCGCGTGGCCGTGGCGGGTCTATGCTTTTGGAGGTTTGAAAAGGCACCTCGTTCGGTGAGGCGTCTTCACGGACACAGGCCACTGACCCGACGACGTCGAGAGACGCCCAGGTTCAGGACAGGTCTTCCCGAGTTAAGGGTTGACCCCAAGTGGCTTCCGGCCGATCCGGCTGGACACGCCGTGGAGTGCCAAAGCTCTGACGAGTTGGGGTGTACCGGTCCATCGTCGGCCGGTGTGCTCCTTGCCGTGTCGCGACGCGGCGCACAGTCGGTGCGCCCCCGACCGGGAGGAGGGGAGAGAAATGGACTGCAATAGTCCGGGCCACAGTAGCCCCTGCCCCCGCATGCTCTCGAACACCTCCGGCACGCGGTAACAACCTTCCCTGCGCGTTCACCCGGCGCTTCGTCCCGCGCTCAACCATGCCCGGACGTAAGCCGCCTGACGCTTCGTCATGCCCGCACGGCCGCCGCCGCTCAGCGTCGCCGTACGGAGCGGACGTCGTGCGCCCGCAGGGAGGATCGCTGCTGCGTGCCCCCTGTCGCCCTCTCTAGGAAGAGGGCAGGGAGGCCCCGCCATGACCAACGTGATGCTGGACCCAAAGGTTCCCACGGTCCCCACCGCTCCCACCGCTGCCCGGGCCGCCGTGCTCGACGACGCCCACGTCGGCGACATCAAGGGCGCGCTCGGCACCATCCGGCTCGACGACACCACCCCCCGCAGCGGACTCTCCGCCCGGCTCAAGACCCTGCTGGCGATCGTCGGCCCCGGCCTGATCGTGATGGTCGGCGACAACGACGCCGGCGCCTTCTCCACCTACGGCCAGGCCGGGCAGAACTACGGCACCCAGCTGCTGTGGACCCTGCTGATGCTGGTCCCGGTGCTGTACGTCAACCAGGAGATGGTGTTGCGCCTGGGCGCCGTCACCGGCGTCGGCCACGCCCGCCTCATCCTGGAGCGGTTCGGGAAGTTCTGGGGCGCGTTCAGCGTCATCGACCTCTTCCTGCTCAACGCCCTCACCCTGGTCACCGAGTTCATCGGCGTCACCATGGCGGCCGGGTACCTGGGCCTGCCGAAGGCCGTCTCGGTGGTGCTGGCGGCGGCGATCATCATCGCCTCGGCCTTCACCGGCTCCTTCCAGCGCTTCGAGCGCGTGGCCATCACGCTGTGCGTGGGCTCGCTGCTGCTGGTGCCGATCTACTTCATGGTCCACCCCAGGACCTCGCAGATGGCCCACGACTTCGTGACGCCGACCATGCCGGGCGGCGCCGGCCGGCTGGCCGCCGTGATGCTGGTCATCATCTCGATCGTCGGCACCACCGTCGCCCCCTGGCAGCTGTTCTTCCAGCAGTCGTACGTCATCGACAAGCGGATCACCCCGCGTTTCATGAAGTACGAGAAGGTCGACCTGTGGATCGGGATCGTCGTGGTCATCGTCGGCGCGGCGGCGCTGATCGGCCTCACGGCGGCGGCCTTCGCGGGCACCGACGGCTTCGGGCAGTTCTCCGACACCGCCGCCGTGGCCAAGGGCATCGAGGACAAGGCGGGCCACCTCGCGGGCGTGCTGTTCGCCATCGCCCTGCTGGACGCCTCGATCATCGGCGCCTTCGCCGTCTCCCTCTCGACCGCCTACGCGATAGGCGACGTGTTCGGCATCAAGCACTCGCTGCACCGGGGCGTCAAGGGTGCCAAGGGCTTCTACGCGGTGTACGCGGGCCTGGTGGTGGTCGCGGCGGCGATCACCCTGCTGTCCGACGACTACACCCAGGGCCTGATCACCCAGTTCGTCCAGGTGCTGGCCGGAGTGCTGCTGCCCTCCGCCACCGTGTTCCTGCTGCTGCTCTGCAACGACCGGGCCGTGCTCGGCCCCTGGGTCAACGGGCCGAGGACCAACGCCTTCACCTCGACGGTGGTCGGCGTGCTGGTGATGCTCTCGCTGATCCTGACCGCCTCGGTGGTCTGGCCGGACATCAGCTCCGACGCGATCCTGTGGATCATGGGCGGCTGCGGTGTCGTGGGCGTCCTGGTCGCCGGGTACTTCTTCACGGCCGGCCGCACCGCCGCCAAGGAGGACCCGATCGACCGCACCGGCCGCGAGGACTGGCGGATGCCCCCGCTGGAGACGCTGAGCCGTCCGGTGATGTCCACCGCCCGCAAGGTCGGCATGGGCGCCCTGCGCGCCTACCTGCTGATCGCGATGATCATGGTCATCATCAAGATCGTGCAGACCGCGCTGAACCACTGAGCCACCGGTCACGGTTCCCACGGACGGGTGGTGAGCGGCGGCTCGCCACCCGTCCGTTCCCTTTCCGCGGTCCCCGCGACCTCCGCGAGTCCTTCGCGGACCACCTGGAGGAGGTGCCGTCGTGCACACCCTGACCACCGTCGAGTTCCTGGTCCGGCTCGCCACCGGCGTCGCCTGCGGCGCGCTGATCGGCGTCGAACGCCAGTGGCGCGCCCGGATGGCCGGCCTGCGCACCAACGCCCTGGTCGCCGCCGGCGCCACCCTGTTCGTCCTGTACAGCGAGGCCGTCGGCGACACCGGCAGCCCCACCCGGGTCGCCTCCTACGTCGTCTCCGGCATCGGCTTCCTCGGCGGTGGCGTCATCCTGCGCGACGGCGCCGGCGTGCGCGGCCTCAACACCGCCGCGACCCTGTGGTGCTCGGCCGCCGTCGGGGTGCTGGCCGCCTCCGGCAAGCTGGACCTCGCCGTCCTCGGCACCCTCGCCGTGCTGGCCGTCCACCTGGTGCTGCGCCCCGCCGGGCGGCTGCTCGACCGGGCCCCGCAGGCCGGCAGTGACCCGGACTCCACCTCCCGGGCCACCGTCCACCTGGAGTGCGACCGCAAGTCCGAGACCCACATCCGCGCCCTGCTGCTCCAGGCCCTGGCCGCCTCCGGCCTCGCCCCCACCGGCCTGCGCGCCCGCCGCACCGACCAGGGTGACGCCACCAGCCTGCGGGCCACCGTGGCGATCAACGGCCAGGTCGCCCCGGCCCTCGAACAGGTCGTCACCCGGCTGTCCCTGGAGCCCGGCGTACGGGACCTCCACTGGCACCTGGACGACGAGTCGGACGAGCCGGGCAACCCGGCGCTGGCGTAGGGTCTGCCTTCGAACTCGCGTCCGCGGGGCGGACGACAGGAGTTCGGAGACGGGCCCCAGGGCCTGTCGGTGTAGAACGGAAGGACCGTCACACGAACCTTCCGGGAGGCCCGATGCTGAAAGTCGACCCCGAGCACGGGCCGCTGGTGCCGATGCTGCTGGTGCTGACCGTGGTCACCGGGGTGGTGGACGCGGTCAGCTACCTGGCGCTGGGGCACGTCTTCGTCGCCAACATGACCGGCAACGTGGTGTTCCTCGGCTTCGCCCTGGCCGGCGCCCCCGGACTGTCCGCCACCGCCTCGCTGGCCGCCCTGGCCGCGTTCCTGCTCGGCGCTCTGGCCGGCGGCCACCTCTCCCGGCACCTGCCCGGCCACCGGGGCCGCCTGCTGACCGTCGCCATCGCCGTCCAGGCGGTCTTCGTCGCCGTGAGCGTCCTCCTGGCGGCCGCGGTCGGCCACAGTTCCGAGTCGGCCCGCTACACCCTGATCGGGCTGCTGGCCCTCGCCATGGGCGGGCAGAACGCGGTGGCCCGCTCGCTCAAGGTCCCGGACCTGCCCACCACCGTGCTCACCATGACCCTCACCGCCCTCGCCGCGGACCTCACCGGCTCCCGCCGCCTGGCCTCGGCGGTCTGGATGTTCGCCGGCGCCCTCCTCGGCGCCCTGCTCGTCCTCCACGCCTCCGTCCCCGTCGCGTTGGCCCTGGCCTTCGCCCTGCTGGTCGCCGTCGCCGCCCTCACCCACCACGCGGCCAGGCCGAACCCGGCGCCGGCCTGGACGCGACGGCGCTGAGGTTCAGTCCTCCAGGCGGTTGCCCGCACGGCCGCTCCAGAGCGGTTCCAGGCGGGCCCAGCCGGCGGTCCACTCCGCCTCGGCGCGGTGGTCGAGCACGTTCAGGCGCAGGCGCAGGGCGAAGGCGAGGAAGGCGAACAGGGTGAGGAGGGCGCCGGTGCCGGTACAGGCGGCGGAGACGGCGAGGGCGCCGCGGTCGACCGGGGGAGTGCTGGCGTTCCCGGCGGGGTCGACCCAGATGGGGACGACGGTTCCGGTGGTTGCCGCACGCGGGGCCTGGACGATGCCGGTGTGCCGGGTGGCTCCGGGGTAGGTCCAGGAGGCCTCGGCGTCGACCCGGCTGCCGTAGCCGCCGGAGAAGCGACTGCCGGTGGTGACGCCGTGTTCGGTTGCCGCCGTCACCACGGCGTCGACCCGGTGCAGCCGGGCCCGGTCGGCGTCCGCCTGCGGCGCGGTGGAGCGGTAGAACAGCAGCGCTCCGCCGACGGCGAGGGCGGTGGCGAGGAAGCCGCCGAGGACGGTGAGCAGCCAGGCGCGGGCGCGGGCCCGGTCGAGGGGGCGGGCCAACGGTTCGTGCCGGGCACCGAAGGCCCGCCGCAGCCCTCGGCCGGTTCGCCGCGGGAGCGACGCGGGCCTGGCCGGGCGGGATGTGCTGGACACGCTGAGGTCTCCTCAAGGACGCGGGCGCGTACGGGGTTTCGTCACCCAATTTCCACCCGATCGCCCCCCTCGCACAAGAGTGGTGCGCGTTCGTAGCACCTCGGGCCCTGATCACCCGGGACGTTCGGCCCTCGGCAGCCGCCCCCAGGGCGGGCAGGCTGGGGTCCGGTCGCGCCCCCGTGCCTGGGCGCGGCGTCGGCCCGGTCGGACCGTGGGGGTTCCGGCCGGTGGTGCGGAGCAGGGGGCGGTCGTGCGGCCGCCTCCTGCCCTCCGCTTGCAGCGAGTTGACGTTTCGCCAGGTCGGCTCCGTACCCTTCGCAGATATACACTCGGTGTATATCCCTGGTGTATGGTCCTCCCCATGAGTGTTCCTTTGACCCTCCTCGGGCTGCTGGAGCGGGAGCCGAGTCACGGCTACGACCTCAAGCGCGACTACGACTCCCTCTTCGGCCGGGGCAAGCCCCTCCCGTACGGCCAGGTGTACGCGACCCTCGGCCGGCTGGCCCGCGACGGCAAGGTGATGGCCGGTGAGGCCGAACCCGGCGACGGGCCCGAGCGCAAGCGCTACGTCATCACCGAGACGGGGGCGACCGAGTTCGAGACCTGGCTCCGGGACCCGGTCGCGCCCGAACCCAACCTGCAGTCCGTGCTGTTCACCAAGGTGGTGCTGGCCCTCATGCTCGGCCGCGACGCCGAGCAGTACCTGGACACCCAGCGCGCCGCCCACCTGCGCCGGATGCGCGAACTCACCGAACTGCGCCGCGGCGGACCGCTGGTGGACGCCCTGCTCGCCGACCACGGCCTGTTCCACCTGGAGGCCGACCTGCGCTGGATCGACCTCACGGTCGCCCGGCTCGACGCGCTCGCCGCGGAGGTGCGCGCATGACCCCGGTGATCGAGGCCCGCGACCTCGCCCTCGCCTTCGGCGAAACGCCCGCTCTGCGCGGGGCCAGCCTGTCCGTCGGAGCCGGCGAGGTGCTCGCCATCATGGGCCCCAGCGGCTCCGGCAAGTCGACGTTACTGCACTGCCTGGCGGGCATCCTGGTGCCCGACGCGGGCGAGGTGCTGTTCAACGGGCAGCGCCTGGACAGCATGAGCGAGGCGCGACGCAGCGCCCTGCGCCGGGACCAGTTCGGCTTCGTCTTCCAGTTCGGCCAGCTGGTTCCGGAGTTGACGGCCGAGGAGAACGTCGCCCTGCCGCTGCTGCTGAACGGCGTGCGCCGGGGCGCCGCGCTGGCCCAGGCCCGCCCCTGGTTCGCCCGGCTCGGTCTGGACGGCATGGAGAACCGCCGCTCCGGTGAGCTGTCCGGCGGTCAGGCCCAACGCGTCGCGCTCGCCCGCGGCCTGGTGGCCCGTCCGCAGGTGCTGTTCGCCGACGAGCCGACCGGCGCGCTGGACTCGCTGACCGGCGAGCAGGTGATGGAGCTGATGGTCGCCGCGGCCAGGGAGCAGGGCACCACCGTCATCCTGGTCACCCACGAGCCGAGGGTCGCCGCCTACGCCGACCGCGAGGCGATCGTCCGCGACGGCCAGGCCCGTACGCTCTCCGCCGGACCGGTGGCCCCGTGATCCCCTTCGCGCTCAGGCTCGCCTTCAGCGGCGGCCGGGAGGCCGTGGCCCGGCTACTGATGATCGCGGCGGCGGTCGCGATCGGGGTCGGGCTGCTGCTGTCCACCTTCTCCAGCATGAACGCGATCGACCGCGCCAACGAGCGGCAGGTCTGGATGAACACGGGCGTCCAGGGCGCGACGGCGGCCACCTCGGCGGACCCGCTCTGGTGGGGCGCCCGGGTGGACTACTACCGGGGTAAGACCGTCTTCCGGGCCGATCTCGCCCCGACCGGGCCCAACTCGCCGGTGGTGCCCGGCCTGGGCCGACTGCCCGCGCCCGGCGAGTACTACGCCTCGCCCGCGCTGGAGAAGCTGATGCGCGACACCCCGGCCGTGGAGCTCGGGGACCGCTTCCCCGGGCGGCTCGCCGGGACCCTCGGCGACGACGGGCTGCCCTCCCCGGACAGCCTGGCCGTGGTCGTCGGCCGGACCGTGGAGGAGGTCGGGGCGCTGCCGCGGGCCACCACCGTCACCGGCGTCGCCACCGCGCTGCCCACCGACTGCGAGTCCGCCTGCTACGGCGCGGGCGTGCACGGGGACCGGATGGTCCTGGTGCTCACCGTGGTGGCCGCCGCGCTGATCTTCCCGGTGCTGATCTTCATCGGTACCGCGACCCGGCTGTCCGCAGCCACCCGGGAGCAGCGCTACGCCGCGATGCGCCTGGTCGGCGCGACGCCGGGACAGGTGTCGGTGATGTCGGCCGTCGAGTCCACCGTGGCCGCGGTGATCGGCACGGCCGTCGGCTTCGGTCTGTACTTCGCGCTGAAACCGGTGGTGGCCGAGGTGCCGTTCACCGGCGACCGCTTCTTCGCCTCCGACCTGAGCCTGACCCTGCCGCAGGTCGCGGTGACGGTGCTGGGCGTGCCTGCGGCGGCGGCCCTCGCGGCCCGGTTCGCCCTGCGCCGGGTCACCATCTCGCCGCTCGGGGTCTCCCGCCGGGTCACCCCGAAGCCGCCGAGCCCCTGGCGGCTGATCCCGCTGGTGGCCGGCCTCGCCGAGCTCGGCTACTTCGTCGGCAGCAAGCCGGCGACCACCAACGGGCAGTCCGCGGCGTACCTGACCGGCTTCGTGCTGGTGATGCTCGGTCTGATGACCGCCGGTCCGTGGCTCACCATGGCGACCGCCCAGGCGGTGGCCCGGCGGACCGGCCGGCCGGCCTCACTGATCGCGATGCGCCGCCTCTCGGACGACCCGAGGGCGGGCTTCCGCTCGGTCTCCGGCCTGGTGCTGGCGCTGTTCGTGACCACCGGAACCCTGGCCATCATGGGCACCATCAACGCCAACCAGAGCACGCTGAACGGCGCCCCCGAGGTGCGCAAGGCGATCGTGGACGTCCCGTTCGGCAACAAGGAGGACGCGGTCACGCTGCCCTCCGTGCCCGACCGGGTGCTGGCCCGGGCCCGGGCCGTTCCCGGGTTCCAGGGGATCGCCCTGATCCACGACAACCCGGCCCGGATCGGCGCGTTCCAGCAGGGCGAGCGGCGGATGGTGCCCAGCCTGGTCGACTGCGCGGAACTCGCGCGGATCCCCGTGATCGGCCACTGTGCGCCCGGAGCCGCCGTCGCGGCGGTCGACCCCTACCAGCTGGTCGACCTGACGGACAGCAGCGGGCACGAGTGGCCGGCCGCGGCGATCTCCGGGGCCGAGGTGGCCGAGCTCCCGGTGCGGATGCTCTACGCGACCACCGACGGCTCCGAGACGGCCAAGGAACAGCTGCGGACCCTGTTCATGAAGGAGTTTCCCACCTACGAGCCCCGCTTGGCCGAGGACTGGGCCTCCGAGGGGCAGAAGAAGCTCCAGAGCTGGCGGCAGCTGGCGAACGTGGTGCTGCTGACCACCCTGCCGATCGCCGGGTGCAGCCTCGCGGTGAGCGTGGTGGCCGGACTGTCCGACCGCAGGCGCCCGTTCGCGATGCTGCGACTGACCGGCGCGCCACTGCAACTGTTGCGCAGGGTGGTCGGACTGGAGAGCGCGCTGCCACTGCTGGCGGTGTCGGCGCTCGCGATCGGGACGGGCTTCGCTGCGGCGGCGATGTTCCTCAAAGCCCAGATGAGCTACGACCTGGTGTCGCCCGGCCTGACGTACTTCGGGCTGGTCGGCTTCGGGCTGGCCGCATCGCTGGCGATCATCGCCTCCACGCTGCCGCTTCTCGGGCGGATCACCGGGCCGGAGTCGGCCCGCAACGGCTGAACTCCGCACCGGAGTTGGTGACGCGGTGACCTCGCCGCCCGCGGATCAGCGGGCGACGGGGTAGCCGTGCGTCCCCTCCCGCCGCACGCCGTCGAGCCCGGGCAGCCAGCTGCCGAGGACCAGCGCGGACGGGTAGAACATCGGCTCCGGCAGGGCGTCCACCGGGAAGCGCTCCCAGCCGGCGCAGGCGTGCGGCTCGGTGACCACCGCCTCGGCCAGGCTGGGCGGCGCCAGTACGGCGGCGGTCAGCCGTGGCCGGCCGAGCTCGTGGTCCAGGTGCACGGCGAGCACCCGCATCGCCTCGGCGGGCAGCACGATGCCGGTCTCCTCGGCGAGTTCACGGGCCGCGGTCCGCTCGAAGGACTCGCCCGGGTCGACCTTGCCGCCGGGCAGGCTCCAGGTCGGCGGCTCGCCGGTCGTGGTGCGCCGGCCGACCAGCACCCGGCCGTCCCCGGTGGGCACGATGATCCCGGCGCCGAGCACCGGTGCGGTCGTCACTTCGCCGTCATCTCCTTCGGGCGGTCACCAGTTGCCGCGCTCGTAGTCCTTGAGGAAGCAGCCGTACAGGTCCTCGCCGGCCTCGCCGCGCACGATCGGGTCGTACACCCGGGCCGCGCCGTCGACCAGGTCCAGCGGGGCGTGGAAGCCCTCGTCGGCCAGCCGCATCTTGTCCGGGTGCGGCCGCTCGTCGGTGATCCAGCCGGTGTCGACGGCGGTCATCAGGATGCCGTCGGTCTCGAACATCTCCTGCGCGCTGGTGCGGGTCAGCATGTTGAGCGCGGCCTTGGCCATGTTGGTGTGGGGGTGGCCGGCGCCCTTGTAGCCGCGCTGGAACACGCCCTCCATCGCGGAGACGTTGACCACGTACTTGCGGCGCGACGCGGACGCCGCCATCGCCGGGCGCAGTCGGCTGATCAGGATGAACGGCGCGGTGGAGTTGCAGAGTTGGACCTCCAGCAGCTCGACCGGGCCGACCTCGCTCACGGTCTGCACCCAGCTGTTGGTGGGCGCGAGGTCGGGCACCAGGCCGCCGGCGTCGATCGCGGTGCCGGCCTCGATCCGGGCCGGGGTGGCGGAGCCGGTGACGAGGGCGAGCGAGGTGACGTCCTCGGCGGCCAGCCGCTGCTCGCCGCCGCTCGCCTGGCGGGGGAGGGCGGGCAGGTCGACGGTGCCGCTGTTGAAGCGGCCGATCGTGGTGGCCTGCGGCAGCTCGCCGGCCGGCAGCGGGGCCGACTCGGCGTTGACCAGCTCGCGGTAGGACTCCGGCGGGCGGCGCACGGTCTGCGCGGCGTTGTTGATCAGGATGTCCAGCGGGCCGTCCGCGGCGACCTCGTCCGCCAGGGCCATCACCTGCGCCGGGTCGCGCAGGTCGATGCCGACGATCTTGAGGCGGTGGATCCACTCGGCGCTGTCCGGCATCGCCTTGAACCGGCGGATCGCGTCGTTGGGGAACCGGGTGGTGATGGTGGTGTGGGCGCCGTCGCGCAGCAGCATCAGCGCGATGTACATCCCGATCTTCGCCCGGCCGCCGGTCAGCAGCGCGCGCTTGCCGGTGAGGTCGGCCCGGGCGTCCCGGCGGGAGCGGTTCAGGACAGCGCACTTCTGGCACAGGTTGTGGTAGAAGGCGTCGACCTCGACGTAGCGGGTCTTGCAGGTGTAGCAGGAGCGCGGCCGCTCCAGGATGCCGGCGATCTCGGTGGTGGTGACGGTGGTCAGGCCGAAGGCGCCGGCCGTCTCGTCGTCGATCCGGGTCGGGGCGCCGGTGGCGGTGCGGGCGGTGACCTCGCGGTCGTTCGCCGTCTTGCGGGCCCGGGTCTCCTGGCGGCGGCGCTGCTTGAGCGTCCGGAATATGCCGCCGACCGCCTTGCGGACGGTGATCGCGTCCGGGTGGTCGACGTGCAGCTCGTCGAGGTCCGCGAGCACCTCCAGGCAGAGCCGCAGCCGCTCGGGGTCGAGGCCGGGACCGTAGTCGATCTCCTCCTCGTTCTGACCCTGTTCGATGTCCGTCTGCTCGATGCTCACGCCCGCTGCCGCTTCCCAGTCGCCTCGCCGTTACCGCGTGAATGCTACGGGAGCGGCCCGGTCCGGGGCGAAAGACCGACGTGGGGGAGGGCGGGCCAGGGCGTTTGGAGGTTCGTCCATGTCTACACGCGAAGCATTGATCATGGTTTGTGCACACCCCCAGCAATGCTCCTCGAACTGGCTTTTGAGCCGGTGCTCACGGAGAATCGAATGCTGGGTGCAGGGCGCCCGAGTGCGCCCCGGCGGCCCTGCCGCACCCGCACCCGAGGTGTAATTTCTCCCAGCCAGAGAGCCCATTCATGCGTTTCCTGAACGACCTCAAGCCCTCGTACGACCTGACGTACGACGACGTCTTCATGGTCCCCAGCCGTTCCGCCGTGGGCTCCCGGCAGGGTGTCGACCTCTCCTCGAACGACGGCACCGGCACCACCATCCCGCTGGTCGTCGCCAACATGACCGCCATAGCCGGCCGCCGGATGGCCGAGACCGTCGCCCGCCGCGGCGGCCTGGTCGCCATCCCGCAGGACATCCCGACCGAGGTCATCGCCGACGTCATCTCCTGGGTCAAGCGGCGCCACCTGGTGGTCGACACCGCGATCACCCTGACCCCCGGCGCCACCGTCGCCGAGGCGCTCTCGCTGCTGCACAAGCGCGCCCACGGGGCCCTCGTGGTGGTCGAGGACGACAAGCCGGTCGGCGTGGTCTCCGAGTCCGACTGCCAGGGCGTCGACCGCTTCACCGGCCTCGCCGACATCATGTCCCGCGACCTGCTGGTGCTGGACGAGGACATCGACCCGCGCGCGGCCTTCGACAAGCTCACCGAGGCCCACCGCAAGCTCGCCCCGGTCGTCGACCGCGAGGGCAAGCTGGTCGGCCTCCTCACCCGCAAGGGCGCGCTGCGCGCGACCCTGTACACCCCCGCCGTGGACGCGAACGGCAAGCTGCGGATCGCCGCCACCGTCGGCATCAACGGTGACGTCGCGGGCAAGGCCAAGGCGCTGATCGAGGCCGGCGCGGACGTGCTGGTCGTCGACACCGCGCACGGCCACCAGGAGAGCATGATCAGCGCGCTGCGCGCGGTGCGGGGCCTGGACCCGCAGATCCCGATCGTGGCCGGCAACGTGGTCTCCGCCGCCGGTGTCCGCGACCTCGTCGAGGCGGGCGCCGACATCCTCAAGGTCGGCGTCGGCCCGGGCGCCATGTGCACCACCCGGATGATGACCGGCGTCGGCCGCCCGCAGTTCTCCGCCGTCCTGGAGTGCGCCGCCGAGGCCCGCCGGCTCGGCAAGCACGTCTGGGCCGACGGCGGTGTGCGCCACCCGCGCGACGTCGCCATGGCGCTGGCCGCCGGCGCCTCCAACGTGATGATCGGTTCCTGGTTCGCCGGGACCTACGAGTCCCCGGGCGACCTGCAGACCACCGCCGACGGCCGCCAGTACAAGGAGAGCTTCGGCATGGCCTCGGCCCGTGCCGTGAGCAACCGCACCGCCCAGGACTCCTCGTACGACCGGGCCCGCAAGGCGCTGTTCGAGGAGGGCATCTCGCACTCCCGGATGTTCCTCGACCCGGCCCGCCCGGGCGTGGAGGACCTGATCGACTCGATCGTGGCCGGTGTGCGCAGCTCCTGCACCTACGCGGGCGCCAGCAGCCTCGAGGAGTTCCACGAGAAGGCGATCGTGGGCATCCAGAGCGCGGCCGGCTACGCCGAGGGCAAGCCGCTGCACTCCAGCTGGGCCTGATCGCCCGCGCCCGTCCCGGCGGCCGCCCGGCACCCCGCTTCGGGGAGCCGGGCGGCCGCGGTCGTGCCGGGGGCGTCGTCGCTCCTGCCGTGCTGCTCGTTCTGCCCGGTTCTCCCGGCGCAGCGCTCGTACGGCACCAGCGGCAGCAGCAGGGCGTGGCCGAGCAGGCCGACCGAGCCGTCCAGCGCCGCGGTGAAAGCCCCGGTGGCGGCCGGGAGCCCGCGCAGCTCCCAGAGGGCCCGGACGGCGGACCAGGCCCCCTCCCGGGCGGCCTCGACCGACCAGGCCCCCAGCAGGTGGGTCAGCGGCTCGGCGCAGTCCAGCAGCTCGGGCCCGGGCAGCAACTGCTCCCGGACGACCGACTCCACCTCGGCCAGCACCCCGTTGATCCGGTGGTAGTCCCGCTCGACGTCGGCGGGCTCACAGCCCCGCCGGCGGCAGAGGTCCACCACCGCCAGCGGCAGGTCGTGCTGGATGTGGGCGTTCATCCCGGCCAGCGCGAACTGCAGCGGATGCACGCCCGGGTGGGCGCGCAGCGCGAACAGCGGCCGCCAGCAGGCGGGCGGCTGCTGCCCGGCCCCGTCGGCGGCCACGGCCAGCAGGTACCGCCCGGCGAACACCGCGTCCAGCTCGGCCATCGCCGGCGGGTCGGCGAAGTACCCGTCCGCGAGCCGGTCACGGACCGCTTCGGTGACGGTGAGGTAGAGCCGGTTGAAGACCGCCACCCCGTCGGCGAGGGGCAGGGCCGCCGCGATCTCCCGCAGCCGGTCGACCACCTCCTCGATCGTCACCGGTGTCCGTGCCGTGGCTGTACGGGCTGTCACCGCCCGGGCCGTCACCGCTCGGGCCGTCGCTGTACCGGGCATACGCCACCCTCCGAGGCTGATCGTGCACTGATCGCATCATCGTGGCAGCGTGGAGATATGCCTGTCGGCGCGGCGCGCGTTCGTCGAGCCGCTGTCACACGATCAGGCCGACCGACGCCGCTTCGAAGCGGCGTGAACCTGAACCCGGGCGGCGCTCCGCGGTTGTGCCTCGCCTGCCCCGTACATCCCCACCTCCTGCCATGGTTCCGATCCCGATCACCCGCCGTACCCGGATCGCCGCCGACCTGTACCCCTCCAACGCGGCTCTGTACGCCGACCCGACCCTGGCCGAGGGCGTGGACTACGGTCTCCGCTACCGCCGGCACCTGGACAACCAGTGCCCGCAGGGCCGTACGGCCTTCGTCCGCACCACCGTCGTCGCCCCGCACGGCGGCGGAATCGAGGGCGGCACCTCCCAGCTGTGCCTGGCCGTCGCCGGTTACCACCCCGCCGACCTCGCCCCGACCCCGGCCACCGGGCCGGTGCACGACTACTGGATGTTCGAGGGTCTGCGCTCCTCCGGCAACCGCGCGCTGCACGTCAGCTCGAACCACTGCGACGACACCGTCGCCCGCGCGATGTGCTCCGACAGCCTCAACGTGCTGTCGCTGCACGGCTGCACCACCGCCACGGCCGGCCTGGAGGCCGGTACCCGGGCGGTGCTGCTCGGCGGCCTGAACCACGGCCTCCGCCTGTACCTGATGGAGGAGTTCGCCGCAGCGGGCATCCGGGCCGTGAACGTCTCCGGTGGGCAGCAGCTCGCCGGAGACGACCCACAGAACATCTGCAACCGCACACTGCTCGGCACGGGCGCCCAGCTGGAGCTGACCACCGAGCTGCGGACCGCGATGTTCGCCCCGACCAGGAACGCCCGGGCCGACGCGGGAGCCAACACGCTGCCGCTGTTCTGGAGCTTCGTCACGGCCGTCCGGACCGCGATCCAGCGCCAGGAGGCGACCCAGCCGATCCGGTACGCGTGAGCCACCGCCCGCCCGCCGCGGCGGACGTCAGCCCAGCTCGTACTCCAGCACGTAGGTGTGGGTGCCGGACTCGTCGACGGCCAACCGGAACTCGCCGGTGATTCCGGCCAGCCCGCCCGCCCCCGTGCCCGGCACCACGCGTATCGTCACCCCGGTGGTGTCCCAGGCCGCGTGCTGGAGCACGAACGAGCCGGCGCGCCCGTCCAGTTCGCCCGTCACGTGCTCCACCGCGACGTACGAGGCGGGCCCGCCCGACGCGCCGCCGACGGACAGCATCCGCACCTCGCTGCGCCCGTTCAGCCCGCCGGTGAAGGTCTTGGCGATCCTGACGCGCCCGAAGGAGGCGCCCTCGTGCTCCTCCGTCTCCACCGGCTCGAACGCCGTCAGCTCGAACGACCCGCTCGCCACCGCACCCATGACACGCTCCCCTCGTCGGCCCGTACGTCCGCACCGTCGCGGCGGACGGTCGCCAGATCGTCGACCTGCGTGAAGCCTGGCACACGGTACTGACAGTCGCGCCCCAGCCCGTCGCCCGCCGCCGGTGCGGGGCCTCACTGCTCCCAGAGCAGCGCCAGCAGGGCCGCGTCGTCGGCCAGTCCGGCCTCCCCGACCCAGCCGCGGACATCCGCGAGCAGGGCGTCCAGCAGGTCCTGCGGGTTTCCCGCGGGCAGGCAGGGCAGACGTTCCGCCAGCGGGTAGAACCGGCCCTCGGCGTCCCGGGCCTCGGACACGCCGTCGGTGTGCAGGAGCAGCAGGTCGCCGAGCCGCGGCTCGAAGCGGCCCGCCGGGTAGCCGCTGCCGGTCAGACCGAGCAGGCCCAGCGGCGGCGCAGGGAATGGCGGCTCCAGATCGCTCACCCTGCCCCCGCGGCGCAGCAGCGGGTCGGGATGGCCGCAGTTCACGATCGTCACCGTGTCCCGGTCAGGCGCCACGTTCAGCAGCAGCGCGGTGGTGAACCGCCCGTCCTCAGACCGCGCGGCGAGCGCCGCGTCCATCCGCTCCGCCACTCGGGTGAGGTCGGGCTCGGTCCGTGCCGCCTCCCGGAACACGCCCAGCACGTCCGCCGCCGTCTCCACCGCCGGCAGCCCGTGTCCCTGCACGTCCCCCAGCAGGATCCGCACCCCGAAACGCGTCTCCATTACGGCGTACAGGTCCCCGCCGATCCGTGCCTCCGCGGCCGCCGCGACGTACCGCACGGCCAGTCTCAGCGGTCCGATCCGCCCGGCGGGCGGTCGCAGCAGGGCCCGCTGCGCCGCCTCGGCCACCGTCCGGACCTGGTACAACTGCCGCTCCCGGGCCGCCACCAGGACGACGTTGGCGGCGCTGGCCAACGTCGCGGCGAGCACCGTGATCAGCGCGGTGACGTGCACCTCGGTCGGTAGGTCGGTGTTGGTGGTCTCCAGCAGCCCGACCGCGAGGACGGCGATCGCCCCGGCGATCAGCGGCACCCGGGCCGTCCGGGTGGTCGCTCCGGCCAGCACCGGCGCTACCGCGAGGACGGGGGAGAGCGTAGTGCCGGGGCCGGTCACCAGATCGGCCACGACGGCGCCGACCAGCAGCGCGATGGCGCCGTACAGGAGCAGCCGGGTGCGTCGCGGCAGATGGAGCGGCGGCACACCGGCCGGGCCGTCGTCGGCGGTCACGCGTCCTCCAGGGCAGAGCGGTCCTAGGGTCCACTCTGGTCCGTGCCCCCGCAGGCGGCACCTCGGACGGGAGACGGCCGGGCGTACCCGACTAGGCTGGGCGGCGAGATGAGACGCAAGAGCCGCCGCCCGGCCTCCCCCCTCCCGCAGCGCAACGGCGTGGACCCGGTGCACCTGCGGCTCCCGGCCGAGGGGCCCTGGCGGACCGTTCGTGCCCATCTGGTCGAGCGGCTGCCCACGGTGGCGGCCGAGCGGATCGACGCGGCGTTGCACGGGCGGGAGATCGTCGGCGAGGACGGGCCGGTCGCGCCCGACGCGCCCTTCCGGCCCGGCGCGCACCTGTGGTTCTACCGGGACCTGCCGGACGAGGTCCGCGTCCCGTTCGAGCTGGAGGTACTGCACCGGGACGAGCACCTGGTCGTCGTCGACAAGCCGCACTTCCTGGCCACCACCCCGCGCGGCAGGCACGTCGTCGAGACGGCGCTGTCCCGGCTGCGGCACACCCTCGACCTGCCCGCGCTCAGCCCCGCCCACCGGCTCGACCGGCTCACCGCCGGCCTGGCCATGTTCGTGGTCCGGCCGCAGGACCGCGGCGCCTACCAGACGCTCTTCCGCGATCGGCTGGTCCGCAAGGAGTACCAGGCCGTCGCCCGCTACGACCCGGCGCTGAGCCTGCCACGCACCGTCCGCAGCCACATCGTCAAGGAACGGGGCGTGATCGCCGCCCGTGAGGTCGACGCCCCGCCGAACAGCGAGAGCGGGATCGACCTGCTCGAACACCGCGACAACCTCGCCCGTTACCGCCTCCGCCCGCTCAGCGGACGCACCCACCAGCTGCGGCTGCACATGTGCGGCCTCGGCGTGCCGATCCTCGGTGACCCGGTCTACCCGGTGGTGCTGACCGAACCGGCCCCGGACGACTTCCGTCGGCCGCTCCAGCTGCTCTCCTCCGTCGTCGAGTTCACCGACCCCCTGACCGGCCGCGAGCGCCGCTTCGAGAGCCGCCGCACCCTGGCCGCCTGGACCGACCCCGAGGGCTGGGCCCTCGGCGCGTCCTAGTGTCCGTCCTCGAACTCCTCCCGACCGCCCGGGGACGGGAGTTCGATCACGGACCCCGGATTCGGCGAACGACGGGGCCACCGTGATCACGGGCAGCTAAGGGGGATCCCGGACGGGGGCTGACCCGGAGGGCGACGCGGTGCCGGTGGTGGTGCCGGCTGTGGCACCGCGTTGCCGCCGGCCGGTCCCGGACGCCGGGGCGTCCGGGGACGAGGACGGGGATGCGCCGGCGAAGGACTCGTCCGACTCCTCGGCGCGGCCTCCCGGTGCTCAGGGCAGCACGTCGATCCGGCCCATCTGGCCGTGCGAGGAGTGCACCAGGTGGTGGCAGTGATAGACGTACTCGCCCGGGTACTCGCCCCAGGTCATGGCGATCCGGACGCTCTCGCCCGGATGGATCGCGACGGTGTCCTTCAGCCCTGCCTCGGCCGGGCCGACCGGCTCCCCGTCACGGTCCAGGACGCGGAACCGCACCAGGTGGGTGTGGAAGGAGTGGGGGGCGTGGAAGACCCCGGCCGGCCGGCGGGTGAGGTGGTTGTGGATCGTCCAGATCTCGCTGGTGCCGACGGTGGTCCGCACGTCGGTCCGGTCCGGGTCGTACTTGCGCCCGTTGATCCTGGTGTCAGGGAAGGTCGTCAGCCAGAAGTCCCGGTGCACCGTCGCCTCCGGGATCGGCGGCAGGGTCGCCAGGACGTCCGGTACCCGGCTGCGGTCCTCGGCCGTCCGGGTGATGTCGAAGCGCAGCACCTCGGGCCGCTCGGTCTCCAGCGCGGCCGTGTTCTCCAGCACCACCGATTCACCGACCGGGTAGCGGGCGAAGTCGACCACGATCTCGGCGCGTTCGGCGCCGGCCAGGGTCAGCTCGTGCAACTCCACCGGGCCGGCGAGAAGTCCGCCGTCGGAGGCTATCTGGGTGAACGGCGCGCCGTCGGCGAAGCGCAGCGATACGTGGCGGTTGGGCGAGACGTTGAAAACCCGCAGCCGGTACTTGCGCGCCGCCACCTCGAAGTAGGGCCGCTCCTTGCCGTTGACCAGCATGTGCGGGCACTCGTACGGGTCGGTGTAGACCAGCCTGCCGTCCGTCTCGATCCGGGCGTCCCGGATCAGCAGCGGGATGTCGTACTCGCCGCCCGGCAGCGGCAGGCCGCTCTCGTGCGGGTCGCTGAGCAGGTAGGCGCCGGCCAGGCCCCGGTAGACGTTCTCGGCCTCCAGCCCGTGCGCGTGGTCGTGGTACCAGAGCGAGGCGGCCACCTGTTCGTTGGGGTAGCGGTACTCGCGGGTCTCGCCGGGCTCGACGAGGTCCATCGGCAGGCCGTCGTACTGCGACCGGACGTGGCCGCCGTGCAGGTGGACGGAGGTGTGCACGTCCAGGTCGTTGGTCTGCTGGACCACCACCTCCCGGCCCTTGACAGCCCGGATGGTCGGCCCCGGGAAGCAGCCGCCGAAGGCCCGGACGGTGGTCAGCAGCCCCTTGACGATCTCCACCTCGGTCTCGGCCATCCGGAGCTGGTACAGGTCCGAGGAATCCGTCCGCGACACCGGGCTCAGCACCGGGGGCACCTGCATGGCGTGGGCGAAGGGGACGATCCGGGCGGCCCGCCCCCTGGCTCCCGAGCGGGCCTGAGCGGCCGTCGGTGCGGCTGGCGCGGTCTGGGCCAGGTTCGGTATGAGGCCCCATGGGAAGAGGGCCACCGGGCCGCCCAAGGTGGCGGCCCTGAGGAGGTTTCGTCGGTTCAGCATCCTCGGTCTCTCTGTCCGGGACCCGGCGGTCGGTGTGCCGCCGGGCAGATGATCGCCGGCCGTGGTCGCCGGCCGCCCCGCCCAGCGGCTGCCGCGCACATGAGGGGGCGCGGGCCTGACGGTGGCTGACCGTGCGGCTCACGCCGCGCTCGGTAACCGCCCCGCTGGCTCAGTATCAGCGGGCTTCGCGCGCTCTGCACCGCGACCGCATCCGCGCGTGAACCCCGGCATCCCCGGGGCGGCCGGCGTTCCCGGGACGTTCGGTGGCCAACTCGTGCGGCGGCGAGCGCCTGGCGCGGGCTGGGCGTCCGGCCGCGCGCGTCGGGCCCGACACGCGTCGGACCCGACGGAGAAGGCCGGGAATCCCCACCGGTCGGTCAGGTGGTGGCCGGTACGACATTGGTGGCCGCGACCGCGGGACGGACCCGTCTGGCCAGGTCCACGGCATCGCCCTCGGCCCAGATGTGGATGAAGAAGAGGCGCGGTTCGTCCGTCAGGCCGTGGTTGTGGAGCTCGACGAGTTCGATGCCTCCCCGCCGCAGCAGCGCGAGGACCTCCTGGACCTCGGTGGCGACCATGGCGAGGTCGCCGCTGAGCGCGGCCCGTCCCCGGCCGAGCGGCTGGAAGTTGAAGGCCGAGGTCGCGCCCAGGCCGGGTGGCAGGACGTGCCCCTCGTCGACGACGGTCTCGCGGCGCAGGAAGATGCACGAATGGACGTCCTCGCTGCTGTTGCCCGCAGCACCCAGTGCGGCGTCGATGCCGGCGGTGTCCAGATCGAGGGGTCGGTGTGGTCGGTGCGGTCGGTGCGGTCGCGGTGCCGGCGTGCCGGTGCGGTCGAGCGCGGTCCGCAGGCCGCGGGCCAGCGCCACGGCGTCGTGGCCGTGTGCGCAGACATGGGTCCACCAGACCTCCGGCCGCTGCCCCGGCAGGTGTTTGTGGAGGGCGGTCAGGGCGATCCCCTGAGCCTGGAGCGCGTCGGTGAACGCCGGCAGCTCCTCCGCGGTCACCACCAGGTCGCCCATCATCAGGGTGCTGCCGTCGTCGTACCGGGCGAAGGAGGCGTGCGAGCCCAGAGCGAGCCCGGGGGTGATGACGACGCCGCGACTCACCACGTGCAGGTCGTGCCGCGGGAAGGGCGTGTGGTGGTAGGTCGAGCGGATGAGGCCGCCCGGGCGGCCGAGAGCGCGCACGACGTCGCTCCAGTCCGCCTCGCTGGTGGTCACCGGGGTGGGGGCGGGCCCCATGCCGCCCGAACCATGGGCCGCGGCCGACGTCGTGCACGCAGCCCCCACCAGACCGGCCAGCACTGGCATCAGTCCGGCCGCCGCCAGCAGCGGTCGTCGCGGTAGGGCGGGGGGAACAGGGTTCCCGGGGGTCGCGTCTTCGGTCTTCACAGGCACCTCCAGAGCCCGGAGCGAGGGCGGGAGCCGGTCCCCGCGTCGTGCTCCGGCGGCGCGGGGGCCGGCTCCCGTCCGGGCCGGCCGCCAGGGGTGTGCCGGCGGCCGGACGAACGATCGGATGGGGGAACGGTTCGACTTCGTGGTCAGGAACCGGGCGAGGCCCAGGTGCCCAGGGACATCTCGGCGGTGATACCCGGGCCGAACCCGGCCATCAGCCCGTGGTGGCCGTCGAGGGCCGACTCCTCGTCGAACATCCTGGCCAGGGCGTCGAGCACGACCGCACTGGCGATGTTGCCGTACTGCGTGAGGGTCGCTCGGCTGAAGCGGAACGCCTCGGGCGGCACCTTCAGGAAGCGGCTCAGGTCGTCCAGGATCCGCGGACCACCGGCGTGGATGATGTAGAAGTCCAGCATGCCCACGTCCCACTGGTGTTGCTCGGCGACCGCACGCAGGGCCGGGCTGAGCGGCTCCATCGTCCCTGGCACCCGTTTGTCCAGCTGGAAGTGGAATCCGGTGGGGCGGACCGCGTAGGAGATCCACTCCTCGGTGTTCGGGATGAGGTACGAGCCGTTGCGCTCCAGCCGGATCCCGGTGCCACCCTCGCCCCGGACCACGGCGGCGGCGAGCCCGTCGCCGAACAGGCCGTTGGACAGCAGCGACCCCACGCCCAGGTCGGTGGGCTGGTAGCACAGCGAGCAGAACTCGCAGGCCACGATCAGCACGTTGGCGCCCGGGTAGGCCGAGCAGAAGTCATGAGCCCGGTTCACCGCCGCGCCGCCGGCCGCACAGCCCAGCTGCGCGATCGGCAGCTGCCGGGTCTCCGGCCGGAAGCCCAGCTTGTTGATCAGCCACGCCGTGAGCGACGGCATCATGAAGCCGGTGCACGACACGTAGACGATCAGGTCGATCTGGGACGGCTCCACTTGGGCTGTTTCGAGGGCCCTGACCACCACCTCCGGGACGCGGGCCTTGGACTCCGCCTCGAAGATGGCGCTGCGCTCGTCCAAGCCCGGGTGCTTCAGCACCACGTCGATGGGTTGGATCAGGTGCCGCGTCCGCACCCCGGTGTTCTTGATGAGGCGCAACGCCAGATCGAGCTGGGGATGGTCGTGGTGGAGCCTGCGTGCCAGTTCGAGGGTTTCCTCGTTGGTGATGACGTTCTCCGGCACAGCTATCGCCGGCTTGCACAGAACGGCCATGGGACTTCCTCCAGACGGGCGGAGTTCCCGGTGAGCCCCCGGCGGGGCGGGGAGTTCCAGCACTCGACGGCAGCCGCTGTAGCCGGACACATGGGGACCGGCGCGGCGGCGGGACTCACCGGGCGGGGCCCGAAAGCGCGGCGGACGAGTCGGCAGAGCGAGGATCGGATGCTCGCTGAGCGGGTGGTTGCGCCGACCGCGAGTCGGTTCGGGCCACGTCAGCCCAATCTATGGAAGGTGGGTCCGGCACGCACCTCGACCCGCACACTGCGAGGTGCGTGCCGAGGTGCGCGGTAAGCCGGAAGCGAGGTGGCGGCGGGCGAGCGCCGGGGCGTGCGGCGCCGTCACCAGGTGACCGGCAGCCCGAGCGGATAGCGCCAGATCGACGAGGTGTTCCACGCCAGCTCCGCGGCCGGCTTCGCCAGCGCGATCCTGGGGAAGCGCTCCAGCAGGGTCCCGATGGCGACTTCGAGTTCGGTGATGGCCAGCGGTGCGCCGAGGCAGTGGTGCGCGCCCCAGCCGAAGGTCATGTGGGACGGGCCGGTCCGCTCCAGGTCCAGCTCGTCGGGCCGCTCGAACCTGCGGGCGTCCCGGTTGGCGGTCAGGTACGAGACGTGCACGATGTCCCCCGCCGGGATCGTCACCCCGCTCAGCTCCACGTCCTCGAGGGCCACCCGGGGGATGCCGACGCCCTTGCGGAACGGGATGAGCCGCAGCATCTCATGGATCACCTGGGTGAGCATCTCGGGCCGTTCGCGCAGGACGGCGCGCACGTCCGGCCGGGTGAGGACGGTGTACGAGAGGTTGCCGAGCTGGTACGTCGTGGTGTCCTGGCCGGTGATCAGCAGGACCATGGCCATCACGGTGAGTTCCTGCTCGTCGAGGACCTCGTCCCCGTCCCGGGCCGTGGCCAGCGCGCTGATCAGGTCGTCACCGGGGTTCCTGCGCCGTTCGGCCGTCAGCTCGGCGAAGTACGCCCGCAGGTCGGCCTTGGCTCGCACCGCGGCCGGCTTGTTGTCCAGGTCCATGTTCATCATCGTCCGGGCGTTGGCGCGCAGCTGTGCGCTGTCGCTCTCGGGGATGTCCAGGACCTCGCAGATCGTGATCAGCGGGAGCGGGTGGGCCAGGTGTTCCATCAGGTCGGCGGGGGGACCCTGGTCCCGCATCCGGTCCAGCAGCTCGTTCACCACGTGCTGGGTACGGTCCCTCATCCGCTCGATGTGGTCGGCTGTGAAGCCCTTGGACACCAGGCTGCGCAGGCGGGCGCTGGCGGGCGGGTCCATGACGTTGATCGCCTCGGCCTGGACGATCGGCTCGGGAGTCATGCGCGGGAAGTCCCGGCCGACGATGGCGTGGCGGCTGAAACGCCGATCAGTGGTCACTGTGCGTACGTCGTCGTACCCGGTGACCAGCCAAGCCTCCCCCTCGCCGTAGGGCAGGCGGATGCGGCTGACCGGTGCGTCGTTCATGAGCTGCCGGAGGATCGGGTCGAACTCAAGGGCTTCGGCGAAGTCGAACGGGCAGCTCCGCGCGCTGGAGTCGGTGGACATGCGGACCTCCGGGTCTGGGCCGTGCGGGCCGGACGGGTGAGGCGGACGGAATGGACTGACCACCGGTACCCGATCGGTCGGCCGCACACACCGGTGGAGACGCCGCACCGCCGGTAATTCATCCGGGCTGATCAGTGGCGGGGGCGCCCGTGCCCCGTGGACGGCGGTCTGACCGAGGACGACCTGGAGGGCACAACCACCGGGTGCGGCGTCCCGTCCGGCCGGACCAGGCCCGCGTCAGTCACCACGAAGGACGAGGCGGAGCCGGTGAGCCGAACCCGGGTACGAGAACCCTGGCAGTACTAGGCCGAACGAACGACGGGGTCCCGGGCCCGGTGGCCGATCCGCGGCCCGGCCACGCGGCGCGATCGTGGGGGCATGAACGCAGCACAGCACACCCACCTCGCGCCCGTCGCACTGGTCACCGGCGCCTCCCGCGGCCTCGGGCTGGCCCTCGCGCACGCCCTCGCCGGCGAGGGCTGGCAGCTGGTGATCACCGCCCGCGGCGCTGCCGAACTCGCCGAGGCCGAAACCGCCCTGGCCGCCGTCACCAAGGTGGTGGCCCTGCCCGGCTCGATCGTCGACGACGACCACCGGGCCCATCTGGCCGAGGCCGCCGAGGGCCTCGGCGGCGCGAGCCTGCTGGTCAACAACGCCGGTTCGCTCAACGGCGCCGTCACTCCGGGCACCGAACCGCTGCCCCGGCTGGCCGACTTCCCGCTGCCGGACCTGCTGGAACTCTTCGAGGTCAACGCGCTCGCCCCGATCGCCCTCACCCAACTCGTCCTGCCCCAAGTGCGTGCCCACTCCGGCGCCGTCCTCAACATCAGCTCGGACACCGCCGTGGAGGCCTACCCCGGCTGGGGCGGGTACGGCGCCAGCAAGGCGGCGCTCGACCTTGCCACGGCCGTACTCGCCCGGGAAGAGCCCCAGGTGAGGGTCTGGGCGGTCGACCCGGGCAACATGCGCACCCGAATGCTGCAGGAGGCCAGTCCCGGCGAGGACATCTCCGGCGAACCGCTGCCCGAGGAGGTCGCGCCCGTCCTGATCGGCCTGCTTCGCGACCGCGCCCCCTCCGGGCGCTACCGCGCCGAGGACCTCGCGGCGGCGCCGGTGGCCGACCGGGGTGGGCGATGACGACCCTGACCGAACTGGACCTCCACGTCACCGTCCCGCCCGAACTCTCCGCCCGCGCACCGGCCGAGGCGCGCGGCGGCGCCCGGGACGGCGTACGGATGCTGGTCGGCCGCCGCGCCACCGGCGCCGTGGAACACCGCCGCTTCACCGAGCTGCCCGAAGCGCTGCGCCCGGGGGACCTCCTGGTGGTCAACAACTCGGGCACCCTCCCGGCCGCGCTGCCGGGCCGACTGCCCGACGGCACCCCGGTCGCTCTGCACCTGTCCTCCGCACAGCCGGACCAACGGGGCTCCCACCTCGTCGAGTTGCGCCGACCGGTGCCGGGCTCGGCAGCTTCCTACTACCCGCCGCAGGAGTCACCGGCCCGGCCGGGACTGCACGTCGCACTGCCGGCCGGCGGGGCGGCCGAGCTGGTGCAGCCGTTCACCGACCGCCTCTGGTACGCCGAACTGTCGCTGCCCGCAACCCTGTTGCCGTACCTGAGGCTGCACGGACGGGCGATCCGGTACGGCTACGTGGACCGCGACTGGCCGATCGAGGCCTACCAGACGGTCTTCGCGAGCGTGCCGGGCAGCAGCGAAATGCCCAGCGCAGCGCGCCCGTTCACGCCGACGGTGGTGGCCCGGCTGGCTGGTCGGGGCGTGCTGGTCGCTCCCGTCACCCTGCACACCGGAGTGGCCTCGCCGGAGGCGCACGAGGCCCCGTACGCGGAGCGCTTCCGCGTCCCCGCCACCACCGCCCGGCTGGTCGGCCACGTCCGGGCCGGGGGCGGACGGGTGATCGCCGTCGGCACGACCGTCGTCCGTGCCCTGGAGTCGGCCGTCGGGCCGGACGGCACGCTCCAGGAGGCGGACGGCTGGACGGAGTTGGTGATCACCCCGGAGCGCGGGGTGCGCGGGGTGGACGGGTTGCTCACCGGCTGGCACGAGCCGCGCGCCTCCCACCTGCTGATGCTGGCAGCCGTCGCGGGCCGCCCGCTGCTGACGGCCTGCTACCGGGAGGCCGTCCGACAGCGGTACCTGTGGCACGAGTTCGGCGACGTCAACCTGCTGCTGCCGGACTGAGCAGGTCAGCCGGTCACCGGGTGCGCGGCGAGGCCGCCGCCGGCAGCACGTTTGCGGGGACGGCACCGGGGAGCGGCAGGGCCTGCCCCGCGGGTGGGCAGGCGATCTCGGTGCCGGCCCGGCAGAGGCCGTTCAGGCGAGCAGGGTCTGCGCCACGTGGTGGGTGTCCAGGTACTCGCGGACGGCGGTGATCAGGCCGTTCTCCACGGTGAACACGCCCAGGCAGTGGTTCTCGTACGCGGCGCCGTTGGCGGCCTTCCCGACGGCGGTCCACTCGGCCACCGCCTGCGGGCCGTCGGCGAGGACGTGGGTGAGGGTGAGGGTCGGCAGGCCGTCAGGGGCGAACAGGGTGCCGACCTGGCCGAGGAAGTCGCCGAAGATCTCCTGCTTGCCGTGCCAGGTGCGGGAGAGTTCGAGGTTGCCCGGGTAGGTCCAGGTGGCGTCCTCGGCGAACAGGGCGATGGCGGCGTCCCGTTCGCCCGCGGCGAGCCGGGTGACGTACTCGGTGACGACGGTGCGGGCGTCGGTCTGCTGCATGGTGGGCTCCTCTGGTCCGTCCGGTCGGGGCTCTCCCGCCGTGGCACCAGCAAAGGCCACCGGCCGTACCGGTGGCCAACAACCCCCGGCCCGCACCGACAACGGTCGGTTGTTCATGCAGACGGGAAGCCCGGTGGCAGCTCCAGTTCGAACCAGACCACCTTGCCGTCGGCCGTCCGGCGGCTGCCCCAGCGGTGCGCCAGTTCGTTGACCAGGTGGATGCCGCGCCCGCCCTCGTCCTCGTTGCGGGCACGGCGGAGCCGGGGTGTCCCGCTCTCCCGGTCGGCGACCTCCACGGTGAGCACCCGGGTGCAGAACAGGCGAAGCTGGGTGGGGGATCCGGCGTGCACCAGGGCGTTGGTGATCAGCTCGCTGGTGAGCAGCTCGGCCCAGTCGGTGAGTGCGGTCAGCCCCCAGGCGCTGAGCGTCTCCCGGGTGAAGCGGCGCGAGTGGGCGACCATCGCGTGGTCACCGGTGAGCGGCAGGGAGGCGATCCGGTCGGCTCCCTCCGGGCGGACCTGCGCCATGATGACGGCGATGTCGTCCTCGGCGGTGCGCCCGGTGAGCCGGGTCAGGACGGCGTCGCAGGTCTGCTCCAGCGAGTGGCACCGGTCGGCGACCGTACGGCAGAGCAGTTGCAGGCCCTCGTCGAGGTCGCGGCCCCGGCGTTCGACCAGGCCGTCGGTGTAGAGGGTCAGGATGGCCTGCTCGGGAAGGGTGAACTCGACGCTCTCGAAGGGGACTCCGCCCACGCCCAGCGGCGCGCCGGGCGGCAGGTCGACGAGACGGGCGTTGCCCTCGGTGTCGGCGACCACGGGCGGCAGGTGACCGGCGCAGGCGGCGGTGCAGCTACGGTCGGCGGGGTCGTAGACCACGCAGACGCAGGTGGCGAACTGGCCCTCGCCGAGCGCCACGGTGGCCTCGTCCAGCCGGTGCAGCACCCGCGTCGGGTTGAGCTCCAGGGTGATCAACGTCCGGGCCACCGTCCGGAGTTGGCCCATGGTGGCGGCGGCGCGGATGCCGTGGCCCATCACGTCGCCGACGATCAGCGCGACCCGCCCGGAGGAGAGCGGCACCACGTCGAACCAGTCGCCGCCGACCTCGCTGACCACGCTGCTGGGCAGGTAGCGGTAGGCGAGCTCCAGACCGATGGTGCGGTGGATCTCCTGCGGCAGCAGACTGCGTTGGAGGGTGAGCGCGGTGTCCCGCTCCCGGCGGTAGAGCCGGGCGTTGTCGATCGCCAGCGCGGTGCGCGCGGCCAGCTCCTCGGCCAGTGAACGGTCCGCCGGCCCGAACGGCACCGGATTGTGGGTGCGGACGAACTCCGCACCGCCCAGCACGAGTCCGCGCGCCACCAGCGGCACCATCAGGTACGAGTGCACCCCGGCGGCCAGTCCCGGCTGCACCCGGTCGGGGGAGGCGACGATCCGCCGCAGCTCCTCCTCGGTCACCGTGGAGACCAGGATCGAGTGCCGGGTGCGCAGGCTCTGCGCGTACACCTCGGCCGACTGCGAGGTCTCACCGACCTGGTCGGCGGCCGCCGTCATGCTGCCGTCCGGCGCGGACTCGCCGACCGCCACCGCCCGCATCAGCACCGAACCGTCCCTCGGCACCGGGCCCGGCTCCTCGCCGCCGAGCACCGCGTCGCGCAGGTCCACCGTGACGAAGTCGGCGAAGCGCGGGAGCACCACCTCCACCAACTCCCTCGCGGTGCGGTGCAGATCGAGGGTGGTGCCGATCCGGTTGCTCGCCTCGTTCAACAGACCCAGCCGCTGCTGGGCGGCCCAGGCCTCGTCCAGCGCCCGCTGCCGGGCGGCAGCCGCGTCGCGCTCGCGGGTGAACAGCAGCGCGTTGTCGATCGACACCGCCGCCCGCACCGCCAACTCGCCGGCCAGCGCGAGGTCCTCGTCCCCGTACGGACGCTCCACCAGGGTCCGGTAGAAACCCGCGACGCCGACCGGACTGCCGCGCGCGATCAGCGGAACGACCATGAACGAGCGCACGTTCTGCTCCCGTACGGCGGCGGTGCGCACCGGGTCCTCGGCGAACCAGGCCATGCCCTCCTCGTCCATCCGGGGCACCAGCACCGGCTTGCGGTGCGCCAGGCTCCACGCGTACGGCGAACCCGGCAGGAAGCGGTGCACCCCGCCCAGCCGTTCGATCGGGGCCAGGGTCGAGCCGCGCACCGAATGGAACGCCATCCGCCGCAGCAGCGCCGAACCGTCCGCCGGGGGCCGCACCTCGCGCTCGCCCCGGACCAGCTCCTCCAGCACCTCCACCACCACGGTGTCGGCCAGCCGGGGCGTCGCCACCTCCGCCAACTCGTTCGCGGTGCGGTCGAGATCGAGCGTCGTGCCGATCCGGGCGGACGCCGCGTTCACCAGCGCCAGCCGCTCCTGCGCGGCCTTCGCCTCGCGCAACGCCTGCTGCCGGGCCAGCACCGTCTGGTGCTGGCGCAGGTACAGCCGGGCGTTGTCGATCGCGACCGCCGCGCGCGAGGCCAGCTCGTCACCGAGCGTGATGTCGGCCTCGGCGAAGGACTCCCGCTCGCCGCGCCGCGAGTACACCACCATGCCGAGCGTGGTGCCGCGCGCCACCAGCGGCGTGATCCGCACCGAACGCGGGCGGTCGCCCAGGACCGCCTGGCGGCGGCTCTCGCTGAGAGCGTCGGCCAGCGGCACCAGCTCCCAGGACGGCACCACCACCGTCCGCCCGGTGATCAGCGCCCGGGCGTACGGAGAGTCCGGCGGCAGCTCGTAGACCGAGTCCACCGGCAGGGCGCCGGCCGGGTACAGCGGGTCGGACGTCGCCAGCGCCAGGCGACGCACCAGGTGCGGGGCGTCCGGGGCGGCCGGCTCGACATTGCGCCCGGCGATCAGCGCCTCCAGGGCGAACACCCCGCTGAGGTCCGCGACCCTCGGCACCATCGCGTCGGCCAACTCGCGGGCGGTCTGCCGCAGGTCCAGGGTGGTGCCGATCGAGGCGGTCGCGTCCACCAGCAGCGACAGCCGCTCCTGGGCCCGGGCCGCCCGGGCCTCGGCGCGGTAGCGCTCCGTCACGTCGATGATCGTCGCGCTCACCCCGAGCACCCGGCCGCCCTGGTCGGCCAGCCGGAAGTACGAGGCGGACCAGGCCCGGTCGCGCCGCGGATCCCCCGGCGTGCGGCCGTGCGTACGGAAGTCCACCACCGGCACGCCACTCGCCAGCACCTGCCGCATCACCGCCTCGGTCTCCGCGGCGTTGCTCCCCGGCAGCACCTCGGCCACCCGGCGGCCCAGGTGTGCCTCGGCCGGCAGGCCGTTGCCCCTCGCCAGCGCCTCGTTCAGCCGGACATAGCGCAGATCGGTGTCGAAGACGGCCATACCGACCGGGCACTGGGTGAAGAAACCGTCCAGCACGGCCAGGTCCGCCTGGATCCGCCGCAGCGTCGTCACCTCGGAGGCCACCGCCAGCACCAAGGGTGCCCCGCCCGGCCCCTGGACCGGATGCGTACGGAACTCCAGGTTCACCAGATGCCCGTCCCGGTGCCGGACCGGAAACACCCCCGACCACTCGCGGCCGGCCAGGATCTCCCCGAACAACTCCAGTACCTCGGGCCGCTGCTCGTCCGAGGTCAACAGCTTGGCCGCCTTCGCGCCCACCGCCTCGTCCGCACGGTAGCCGAGCAGCGCCTCAGCGTCACCGCTCCAGTGCAGGATCCGCCCGTCGGCCTCGATCAGGGCCGTGGCGATCGGTACCATCAGCAGGGCGTCCTGCTGAGGATCCGCCCGGCGCTGTCCGTCGTCGTTCACCATGGCCAGAGAACCGCCCAACCACCCGGGAACCCGTTCCCACCAGCCCTGTCATCCTCGCACGCAGGCCCCACGCGTCGCTCATCGAACTCGGACACGACGCGACACCGAAGCGTCACCAGCGCCGCGAACCAGGCGTCTCTCCGCCGCGACAGCCGAACTCCCCGCCCTCAGGGAGCAACCCGGCACGAACACAGGGGAGTCGAGCAGCCCCCTGTCGTCCGACCACCAGCTCCCGCGCACCGCGCCACGGGGAATTCCCAACCCCGACGAACCCGCCCCCCTCCACACGCGAAGAGCCCCCCGGCCGACCGGCCGCCTGCACGCCGCCGGAGCGACAGCGCCGGCCCTCCGGCCGAGCCCCGCGGACGATTAAGACGTCGTTTCCTTTGGCTGCAGGTGAGCCCGCCCCAGATGGGGAGACTTCGCTCTGACCGTCTGATCTCATGGACGATTTTGCTGGTACCCAGGCACCGGTCCGGCGTATGACCGACCCCATTGAGATAGTCGGGGAGCTGGAAAGCGCGGTACCGGGTCTGGCCGAACTGCGCCTTCCGAAACCCAGCAGCATCAGCCGGCAGGTCGTGGAAGCCGATCTGGGGGTGGCCTTGCCGGCCGATTCCAGGCTCCTGTGTGAGCTCTACCCGCCTTTCGTGCTCGGCGACTTCCTTGGTGTCGGTGGTCCGGATCCTGGTGGTGAGCACTCGTGGGTGCAGGGAACACGCGAGACGCTGGAGATTATCGCGGAGTGGTGCGAGGAAGCCGAGCCGGCTGTGCCGCTCCACGCCCATCCCGCCCCGGGCGGTCTGCCTCCCTGGGCTGACTCGAATCGCGGGGACTTCTTCCTGTGGACCACCAACCCGGCGAGGCCCCAGGACTGGACGGTCACCGTCGCCTCGCGGAGCTCCGCGCGGTGGCACTACACCGGTGGGGCCGTTCAGTTCCTGGCCGACCTGGTCAGCGGCGCAGTGGAACCGTGGGCCCTGCCCACGATCCGACCCAGCGTTGTGGCCTGGTGAGCGCCAGTCGGACCAGCAGGCGACGGAAGCAGATGAGCGTGGCAGCAATATTGGCCCAACGCCTTTGGCCACCAGAGGAAGCGACCTCTAACAACCCCCACGGGCCCGGCGTCTCCCCCCGGCCGAGCGGACGCCCGAGGTCGCCGCAGCCCCGGCTGACTGAGCGCTGGCCCTCGTGCCCACAGCCGAAGAAGATTCACCGGGCGGGGCAGAGCGCCGATTGACCAGCTGATGGGGTATGGGTGCCTGTGCGACTTCATATGAGAAGTCGGCGAGTTCGACTTCCTAAGTCGGTTCGGCCTGGCCCGCGAGCCGTGGCCTGTGCGGTTTCCCGCGTCGCAACGCGGTTCGTCTTACGCGGGAAGTCGGGCGGTTCGACTTCCCGTGTCGGCTCGGCCTGGGGACGCGCGGGTTCGCTGGGACGGGGAGTGCGCCTCGCCCGGCTTTTCATGCCTCCGTGGGTGTTGACCTTCCCCGTCTTGCTCCTGCGCGGGTCCTTGTGCGCGAGAAGTCGGTTGGTTCGACTTCCTGCGCTGACCCGGGGTGTGCGGGTTTGTCGGGCGGGCAGACACATCCACTCGTTTTCCCGCCTGCAGGGGTTCTTGTGTCTGAGAAGTCGGCGGGTTCGACTTCCCGTGTTGCGTCATCGGGTGGTGGCGTGGTCGGGGGTGGGGGTGGTGGGCGCGGGTTGCGGGGTGGGACGGGATTCGGCGGTGCGGGCGGCGAGGGCCAGGGCGGCTCCGATGAGGCAGAGGGCGGCGGCGACCAGGACGGCACGGTCGGTGCCGGTGGCGAGGGCGTGGGCGGCGGCTGCGGGGCCGAGGGTGGTGGGGCGGGCGGAGCCGGCGACGGCAACCGTGACGGCCACGCCCAGGGCCGAGCCGATGTAGCGGGAGGTGTTGTTGGCGCCCGAGCCCATGGCGGCCCGGTGGGCGGGGACGCTGCTGACCGCGAGCCGGGCGAGGGCCGCGTTGAGGACGCCGCTGCCGATGCCGGCGACCGCCAGGCCGGGGGCCAGGCGGAGCCAGCTGGAGTCGGGGGTGAGCCCGTACAGTCCGCCCTCGCCGAGGCCGCAGACCAGCAGGCCGAGGGCGACCTGGGAGGTGGCGGACAAGCGGGCGGCCAGTCGCCGGGCCTGGAGGGCGGAGAGCACGGATAGGCCGGACCAGAGGGCCAGCACTCCGCCCGCGGCGAGGCCGGAGAGGCCGAGCACGCCCTGGAGCAGGGTGGGCAGGTAGCTCATGAAGCCGACCAGCGACAGCCCGGTGAACAGGGCGCCGCCGGTCGCGGCGGTGAAGCCGGGGCTGCGGAACAGGGAGAGGTCGAGCATCGGCTCCCGGACCTTCGCCTCGACCAGCGTGAAGGCCGCGAGCAGCACCACCCCGCCCGCCAGCAGGGCCACCACAACAGGCCGTCCCCAGCCACTGCGGCCCTCGGCGAGACCGGCGATGAGCAGGGAGGTGCCGGTGGTGAGGGTCAGGACGCCGTACGGGTCGAGCGCACGGGGCCGCTCGGCCCGGGACTCGGTGAGGCAGGCGGCGGCCCAGGCGGTCACGGCGGCCGAGACCACGGCGAGCCCGCCGCTGACCGCGCGCCAGCCGAACCACTGTTGGACGAGTGCGCCGTAGACCGGCCCGACCGCGATGCCGAGGCCTACGGCCGCGCCCCAGATGCCAAGGGCCCGGATCCGGCCCGGCCCGGGCGGGTGGGCGTGGCTGATCAGGCCGAGCGCGGGCGCCAGGACGGCGGCCGAGGCGACGCCGAGCAGTACGCGGGCGGCCAGGTAGACGGCGCCGCCCGGGGCAAGTGCGGCGAGGGCCTCGGCGGCGGCGAACAGCAGCACGCCGAAGGTGAAGACCCGCTTGCGGCCGTGGTCGTCGGCGACGCTGCCGGCCGTGAGGAGGAGCGCCGAGATGCCGACCAGGGCGCCGGTGAGGATCCAGGTGCGGCCGGAGGCGCCGAGGTGGGCGGCCTGGGCGGTGGCGGCGAGCGAGGCGGTGGGGGCCGTGTAGGCGACGGTGGTCAGCGCGGTCGCGGTCGCCGTGACGGCCAGGGTCGCGCCGGGTCGGACGGCCGGGGTGGCGGTGGCGGTGGCGGAACCGGGCGGTGGTGCGGGGGGCATGGGTGTTCCCTCCGGAGGCTGAACCAATAGGTCTGGTGAATGAACCTTCGTCTCGGACAGCACGCTACCACCGCTGGTCTGTTCATTGAACCCACCTGGACGGTGGACTACGCTGGCCCGCATGGCGCTGGGAACGGACTACGAACTGCAGGACTGCGCACTGGCCCGCGCCCTGGAGGTGGTCGGCGAGCGCTGGAGCCTGCTGATCGTCCGCGACGCGTTCTACGGCGTGCAGCGCTTCAACGACTTCCTCACCCACCTCGGCATCCCGCGCGCCGTCCTCACCGCCCGCCTCAACGCCCTGGTCGCGGCCGGGGTGCTGCGCAGGGAGCCGTACCAGCAGGCGCCGCTGCGCCACGGTTACCTGCTCACCGAGACCGGCCTCGAACTCTGGGGGCCGCTCTACCAGTTGAGCCGCTGGGGCGGCCGACACGCCACCGAGGGCGGCCCGCACCACCTCTTCGCGCACGCGCGCTGTGGCACCGACCTGGACCTCGTCGGCGCCTGCCCCAAGTGCGGCGGCGGGCCCGTCCCCCCGGCCGAGGTCGTCATGCGCCCGAACCCCGCCCACACCGGTGGCCACCGCGATGACCCGGTCTCCCGCGCGCTGGTCCGCTCGCACCTGCTGCTCGAACCGATCGCCTCGGCGGCGGCGTAACAGCGGGGCGCTGCCGGGGGCGCCCCGCCGGCGAGGCCGTCGACAGGTAGCCGACGGCCTCGCGGGCCAGGGCGCGTGCGCGGTCAGGAGTGGAACCGGACCTCCGGGTTGGCGGCGGTCGGCCCGTCGAGCAGTGTGGCAGGACCCGCCTGCCGCTGCGGGGCGGTTCGTGCACCAGCGTGGTCAGCGCTTCGGGCGAGGTGCCGGGGTGCGCACCGACTCGTCCGTGGTCGCCAGGCCGTTTGGCGTCGGCACCGGGACCAGTTCGTCGCTGAACCCGCCCGCACGTGGGCCCGGGCCGCCTTGGTGGGCGAGTGGGCCGCGAATTCGTCCATCGCCTCCCGTGAGAGCGACCACTTGGCCGCGATCAGCTCGGCGCTGACGCCTGCGCGACGGGCCCGCCCAGGTAGCGGGCCGCGACCGAGGCGCCGAACGGGTCCGCCCCCGGCGGCACGTTGGACCACATCGGCACCCGGCTCGTCGTCTCGATGCCGCAGGCCGCCGCCGCTCCGACGATCACCCCTGCGGCGCGAAGTGCACGGCCTGCGGGGAGGCCCCGGGAACCCCGCCGCGAGTCAGTCGCCGATCAGGTCGTCGACCGGGCCGGGTCGATGCCGTGGCGCCCGATCAGGGCTTGGCGGGTGTGGGGCGAGAAGCCCGCTAAGCGCTCACCCGGTGCTCCGGGCCCGGACTTCCTCCAGGAACTCCGCAGCCGCGCGGGCGTTGGGCACCGGGAGGGTGAGCGGCAACCCGGCCGAGTGTGTCCGGATCTCCAGCTCCCCGAGGTCGGACGCCCGGGCCGAGTGCACCTCCGCCCAGCGGTAGGCCTCCGTCGCGGCCAGCGGGTGCGGCGGCCGGTGCACCAGCCCGCCGACCGTCACCGTCAGCCGCCCCCGGTCGAACCGGACGCTCCCCTCGGTGCGCAGCGCCTCGTGCAGGGCGGCCCGGAGGCCGGGGGAGAGACGCTCGTCCACCTCCCGGAACAGTCCGTCCAGCCCGCGCAACTGTGCCAGCACCAGGGGCTCGTCCGCGCCCGCCGGCCATATTCGACCACGCTCGGGCTCGCCGCGCTGCCCGCCCGGGGCGTACTCGGCGGCCTCGATCTCGCCCCAGCGCAGCAGCCGTTCGCTGCCGTCCGCTCCGACCAGTGCCAGCCCGCCCTGGTGGAGCCGTACGGAACGCAGCCGGGGCGCGGGTCGCAGCCGCCCGTACCCGCTCACGGCCACCACCGCGACGGCCGCGACCACGGGCGCTGGCCACCACTCGCCGAGCGACCGGCAGAGCACGAGTGCCAGCAGCGCCGCAACGGCGTCCAGCCACGCCCGTGCCCGCCGCGGGACGGGCCGGAAGCCCCGGTGCACCCGCACCACCGGCCCGAGTGGACCGGCTGGTTCGCGCCGGGCCTGGCCGCCCTCCACGAGCGATCGCGCCCACCCCGGCGACCACACCATCGCCACTTCGGCCTCCTTGCACTCGGCGGTCTCCCCAACCGGAACTGCGGCTGTCGGATCACCAGTTTCGATTGCCTACTACCCTTTGGAACAGTGCCAATCGACACCTTTTCGACCGAAACGGCCGAAGTGGGTCCGGGGTGGGGGTGCCGTTCGGCCCATGTGCGGCAGCGGCGGCACCGGAGGCGACAGCGACGGCGACCGTCAGCTCCTCGCTGCGCCGGACCCGATCTGCAGTCGACGCAGCAGCGCCGTGCCCGCCGGGTCCACGGACCGCCGGGTGTTGGCCAGCACCACCACTCCCACCTGCTTCTCCGGGTCGAACGCGACGAAGGAGCTGAACCCGCCCGTCCCCCCGTTGTGCCACAGCTGCAGGTGCCTGCCCTGCTGGGCGTGCAGACGGTGGCCGAGCCAGCCGAGGTGCGCCCAGGCGAACGGGTTGACCCGGTGCCTGGTTTCCCGGGTGAGCAGGATCGCCGGTGCCAGCGGCGCGTCGGGCTCGCGTTCGGCGGCCAACTGCGCGCGCAGGAGCACCGCGAGGTCGGCCGCGGTGGAGCGGAGGCCGCCCATGCCCGGGAGCGCCGCCAAGTCCCAGGAGGGCACCGGCCGCCCGCCGGGCGCGTGGCCGCGCGCCAGCCGTTCGGACTGTTCCGTGCCCGGCCGCAGGCAGGTGTCGGCCAGCCCCAGCGGCGCGCAGACCTCGCGCGCCACCAGCTCGTCGTACCCGGTGCCGGCCCGGTGGGCGAGGGCCATCCCGAGCAGCCCGGCGCCGAGGTTGGAGTAGCGGAAGCTGCGCCCGGGGGCGGAGTGCAGTCTCGTCCGGGCGAGTCCGGAGAGTATTCGCTCGGTGGTGCAATGGGCGTACGGATCGGGCTGGTTGGGCCGGAGCAGGGCGCGCAGCGCCATGCCCCGGGGCAGGCGCGGGAGCCCCGAGGTGTGGGTCGCGAGGTGCCGTAGCGTGATCGGCCGGCCGTTCCGGACCGGGACGGCCGCCGGGCCGTGGAGCACCTCGGCGAGCGGCTCGTCGAGCCCCACCGCACCGTCGAGCGCCAGCCGGGCGAGTACGAGCGAGGTGAACACCTTGGTGACGGAACCGATGTCGAAGAGCGTGTGCGCCCCGGGCACCCCGCCGCCGGGCCCCGTCCGCCCGGCGCCGTGGATCTCCAGGGCGCCACCGGCCAGCCCGGCGACCACCACACCGACGTGCCGAGCCGCGAGCCGGGCGGCGGTCTGCTCCACGAGGCTGGCGAGTTCGTTCATGTGCGCGAGCCTAGGCGGCCGTGACCTGCGAGGTCGTCAGCCCGGAAAACGATTTCGATCACTCCGGATGCTCCCCCGGGTGTACGCCCCACGCCGCCCGGAGCAGTAGGCAGAGCGCGGCGGGAACGGCGGGCAGCCCGACGCGCCGCACCCGGCAGCGCCTCGACCCGCCCGCCACGGGACCCGCCCGGGACACCGAGCCCGCCGCGGACGGCGGACCCGCCCCGCCGCGGACCCGCCGTCAGCAGCTCAGGTTGCCCCCGGGCATGGTGCCGAGGATCTGCACGAAGCCCTGGTACAGGCTGATCCGGTGCTGCATCTGCGCGGTGTTGTTGCCGTTGCACTCCAGCGCGCCGTTGATGCTGCGGATCGTCTCACCGAAGCCCCGCCCGTTGACCATCGCGTCGTGCGCGGTCATGGTGCCCGGGCCGTTCTGGGTGTTCCAGTACCAGAGGCCGGTCTTCCAGGCCACCGCCGGATCGGTCTGCACCAGGTCCGGGTGGTTCAGCAGGTCGAGGCCGAGTGCGTCGCCCGCCGCCTTGTAGTTGAAGTTCCAGCTCAGCTGGATCGGTCCGCGCCCGTAGTACGCCGCCTGCCCGGCCGGGCACCCGTACGGCTGCGAAGTGTCGCAGTAGTGCGGGTAGTTGGACGTGTTCTGCTCGACCACGTAGAGCAGTCCGCCGGTCTCGTGGCTGACGTTGGCGAGGAAGGCCGCGGCCTCCTGCCGCCGTACGGTGTCGCTGCCGGTGGCGGCGAAGCCGGGGTACGCGCTGGTCGCGTCCAGCAGGCCCTGGTAGGTGTAGAAGGGGTTCCGGTTCGGGAACATCTGGTCGAACTGCGCCTGGCTGACCGGGAATCCGCCCGGGTCGGTCGTCCGGGTCGCAGTGGGGGTCGGGCCGGGGCCGGTGGGTCCGCCGCAGGGGCCCTGGTCGGCCCAGACCCCGGAGCCGCCGGTGCTCGGCGGCTCGTTCTGGGTCCACCACTTGGCGGTCCAGTTGTGCCCGTTGTACGAGACGGCGGCGCCGCCGGTGTACACGGCGCCGGAACTCCACGGGGTGCCGCAGACGGCGGCGCTGGCGGAGGCCGGGAGGAGCACCGCGAGTGCGAGCGCCGTGACCACGGCGGACAGCAGCGCGAGCAGGCGTTTGGTTGACACGTCATCACCCCTTGTGCGGTGGGGGCCGCACGTCGTCGAGACAGGGACCTGGTCGGGGCAGGGGAGCCGGGCCCCGCGGGGGCGCGTCGTGGGGGACGGCCGACCGGGGTGGTGCGGGCCGGTACGGGGCTGGCACCGACTCAAGCGGAATGGTCTATACCTGTCAAGAGCTTGGGCGGAAGTGGCTTCCGAAGGAGTGCGTATTGGGGGTTCCGGGGGCGTGCGGGGTCCCGCCTACGCCTCCCCGAGCGCCGCCCGCAGGCGCGCCGCGACCTCCGCCGCCCCCGCCTCGTCCGGGTACTTCCCCCGCGGCCAGAAGAACCCGCGAAGCCCGTCCTTCGGATTGCGCGGCACCACGTGCACGTGCAGGTGCGGCACCGACTGGCTGATCCGGTTGTTCGCCGCCACGAAGCTGCCCGCCGCGCCCAGTCCCCGCTCGACCGCCGCCGCCACCCGCTGCACCCGCAGGAAGAACGGCCCGACCTCCTCGGCCGGCAGGTCCGCCAGGGTCCGGTGGTGGGCGCGCGGTACCACCAGAACGTGGCCGGGGAAGAGCGGCCGGCGGTCCAGGAAGGCCACCGCCGTCCCGTCGTCCAGCACCCGGTGCGCGGGTTCCTCACCCGCCACCACCGCACAGAACACGCAGTCCATCCGTCCATTCAAGCCAGGGGCGGCGTTCCCGGCGTCCCCGCAGACCCTGGCGCGCCGGGCCTCCACCCGTCCGGCGTCGACCGGGTGCACCCGCGCCGCCGCCCCACCGCGACCAGCGGCGGGGCGGGCCCAGCGGCAGCGGCAGCGGCGCACGCCGAGAAGCGCGGCACGCCCGCTCGAAAGTCCGGCCTCCTACTCGTACCGGTACAGCAGCGCCTCCCGCTCCGCCTGCTCGATCATCTCGACGGTCAGCGAGTCGTCCCGCAGGTGCGACAGCGTCACCTCCGCCGAGCTCGGCTGCGCGTCCTTCGCCAGCCAGTTCTCCGGCTTCCACGCCGAAGCCCGCAGCAGCGACTTCGGGCAGTGCGCGTACACCTCCTCGACGGCGACCACGATCGCGCTGCGCGGCGGCTTGCCGACGGCGGTGAGCTGCCGCAGCAGCTCCGGGTCGGTGGAGACGCAGGCGCGCCCGTTGACCCGGAGTGTGGTGTCCCGGCCGGGTACGACGAAGAGCAGCCCGACCCGGCCGTTCTCCAGGATGTTGTGGAGGGTGTCCAACCGCTTGTTGCCGGTGGCGTCCGGAATGGCCAGGGTGTACTCGTCGAGCACCGAGACCAGTCCGGCCGGCCCGCCGCGCGGGGAGACGTCGCAGCGCCCGGCGGCGTCCGAGCTGGCGACGAACACGAGCGAGGAGCAGGCTATGAGCCGCTGGGCGACCTCGTGCAGGCGGTCGACCTGCTTGCGGCGCGCGTGGTCGCCCGGCTGTTCGTAGACCTCCCGCAGCTGCGCCGGGTCGGTGAGGGCTCCCGCGCGGAGGGCGGCGAACAGGCCGTTCGGTTTGCCCGAAGCGGCGGTTGACGGTGCGGTGGCGTCCGGTGTGAGGGTCATCCCGGGAATGTAGCCGAGGCCGTTCGCCGAGCCGCCGGCCCGGGTTCGTGATCCCGACACCGCTCCGCCCGCGGCAGCCGTCCCGCGCCCACGGCGGCTCGACCCGCCCCGGTTTCCACCACTCTCCGTGAAACAGCCGCCCTACCCCTCCCCACCAGCGGTTTTCCGCTGATAATGGGGCCAGGGACTCCAGCCAGCCGGAGGTGGTGGCCGTGATCATCAGAATCTGGGCCGGGCAGGTCACGGCCGATCGCATCGAGGAGTTCTGCGCCCACCTGACCAGTCAGGTGCTGCCGCAGCTCGGGCGGACGGACGGCTGCCTCGGCGGTGAACTGCTGCGCTCGGTGGCCGAGGACGGGCACCGGGTGCTCGTGGTCAGTCGCTGGCGCGACGAGGAGGCCCTGCGCGGATACGCAGGGCCGATGTGGCGGATCCGACCGGTCTGGTCGGAGGGCGAACTGCACTACCTCATGCACCCGCCGGAGGTCACCCACTTCATGCCGATCACCGCACCAGCCACCCTCTGAAAGCCCCCGAAAACCGCCTGAACCGGGAGTGAGTTCCCGGATGAACCGGGGTGAGCCGAGCCCTGGATCCCCGGTCCCTCACGCCGAGAGCGGCACCGAGTGGATCTCGTCCGCCGGGTGCCCGGTACGTTCGTGCACCCGCTGGACCGCGTCCCTGGACGGCGCCTCGGACAGGCAGTACACCGTGCCCGACTCCGGGTCCGCCCAGGCGTGCTCGAAGTGCACGCCTTCTTCGCCCTCGATCGCCGCGTCGGCCGCGTGGGCCGCCCTGAACTGCTCCGCCGTGATCCCGGTCATCCCGCGGTGGACGTCCATGAACTTCATCGTCGCCGCCTCCGATCCGAAGCTTGCCCCACCACCAGCCTCGCCCTGCCCGCACACCGGCGCCACCAGTGCCGAGCACGGAGTGCCGTCGGCATTCCCCGCAGGACCGTGAAACAGGCCACAGCGGAACACTCTCCCTCGGCTCGCGTCCCGCGTGGCACAATGTCGTCAACAGCAGTGACGTTCAGCGCACTCCGGGGTCGGTGAAAATCCGAACCGGCGGTTACAGTCCGCGACCCGTCCGCAGCCAGCGGCCGGTTGACCAGGTGAAATTCCTGGACCGACGGTTAAAGTCCGGATGGGAGGCGTGCGCGGGCGGACGAAGAGCAGTACCCGTGGTCCATCGACGTCCATCGTGAGATCGGCAGGGCCACGGTCAGGTGAACGGCGGGAGCACTGTCTCCCGGGCCGGGTGAGCGATCTCCCGGCGGCTCCGGTACCCCCGGCGACGGGTGGTGCGCGGGTCCGCGCACCGGTGCCCGTCCGTGTCATCTCCCTCTGCCGCCCCGGAGTCCGCGCCCCAAGCGCGAGGAGACCCGGGTGTTCACCGGCATCATCGAAGAGCTCGGCGAGGTCGTGTCGATCGAGGAGATCGGCGACTCCTCGCGAATCCGCCTGCGTGGTCCGGTTGTTCGTGACGGCGCGCGCCACGGGGACTCCATCGCGGTCAACGGAGTCTGTCTGACCGTCGTCGACACCCCCGAGCAACTGGCCGCCGAGACCGGTGAGTTCAGCGCCGACGTGATGGCCGAGACGCTGCACCGCTCCAGCCTGGGCGAGCTGAAGCCTGGTTCCCCGATCAACCTGGAGCGCGCGATGGCGCTCGGCGCCCGGCTCGGGGGCCACCTGGTCCAGGGCCATGTCGACGCCACCGGACGGCTGTTGAGCCGTGAGCCGGGCGAGCGCGACGCGGACGGCAACCTGCGCTGGGAGGTGCTGCGCTTCTCGCTGCCGGAGTCCATCTCCCGCTACCTGGTGGAGAAGGGCTCGATCACGGTCGACGGCGTCAGCCTCACCGTCGTGGAGGCGGCCCGCGACAGCTTCACCGTCAGCCTCATCCCGGCAACCCTCGCGCTCACCACGCTCGGTGCCAAGGCGCTGGGCGAGAGCGTCAACCTCGAGGTGGACGTGCTCGCCAAGTACGTGGAGCGGCTGCTCGAATCGCGCACCCTCCCCAACCTGCCGAACATCCCGAACCTGCCGAACATCCCGGACCTTCCGGTTTCCGACTCCACGGGGGAGAGCAAGTGAGCTGGCTCAGCGGCGAGGCGTTCACCGTCCTCGGCGAACACGTGAAGTGGGCCGACATGATCGGCAACCTGCTCGGCTTCGGCGGCCTGGCGCTCGGCTGGCGCCGCTCGGTCTGGAGCTGGCCGGTCCAACTCCTCTCCGGCGTCGTGCTGATCACCGCCTACCTCGGCGGCCACGTCCCCGGTCTGATCGGCAAGCAGCTGATCGTCATCGTCACCGCGGCCTGGGGCTGGGCGCAGTGGCGCCGCGGCCGCCGCGACACCGGGACGATCGCCGTACGGTTCGCCAGCTGGCCCGAGCGGGCCGCCCTGGTGGCCGGCACCGCGGTCGGCACCGTCGGCCTGGCCCTGCTGTTCACCGCGTACCCCAAGCTGTCCTGGAGCCCCTGGTCGGACGCCTACATCTTCGTCGGCACGCTCGCCGCGATGGTTGCCCAGGCGCGCGGCTGGCTGGAGTTCTGGTTCGCCTGGATAGCGGTCGACGCGGTCGGCGTCCCGTTCGCCTTCAACAGCGGCTACACCTTCTCCGGCCTGACCTACTCCGTCTACTTCGTCCTGGTGCTGCTCGGACTGCGCTCCTGGTGGCTGAGCACCCGTGAGCCGCGAGCCACGTCCTCCAACGTCCCGCAGGGAGCCACGGCATGACCGCGAACCAGACCCACCCCGACAGCACCGGTGACGAGCTCGTCCTCGACCCGGTCGAGCGGGCGATCGCCGACATCGCGCTCGGCCGCGCGGTGGTCGTGGTCGACGACGAGGACCGCGAGAACGAGGGCGACCTCGTCTTCGCCGCCTCCGCCGCCACCCCGGAGCTGATGGCCTTCACCATCCGCTACAGCTCCGGCGTGATCTGCGCCCCGATGACCGGCGCGGAGCTGGACCGACTCAAGCTGCCGCCGATGACCCAGGTCAACGAGGACCGCAAGGGCACCGCCTACACCGTCTCGGTGGACGCCCGCGAGGGTGTGGACACCGGCATCTCCGCCGCCGACCGCGCCCGCACCGTACGGCTGCTGTCCTCGCCCGGCACCGAGCCCGGCGACCTCACCCGCCCCGGGCACGTCTTCCCGCTGCGCGCCGTCGAGGGCGGCGTGCTGGTCCGCCCCGGGCACACCGAGGCCGCCGTGGACCTCGCCCGGCTCGCCGGGCTGGCACCGGCCGGCGCGATCGCCGAGGTGGTCAACGACGACGGCACCATGGCCAGGCTGCCCGAACTGGTCGCCTTCGCCCGCGAGCACGGCCTGGCGATCATCTCCATCGAGGACCTGATCGCCTACCGCCGCCGCACCGAGCTGCACGTGGACCGGGCCGCCGTCACCGCCCTGCCCACCGCGCACGGCGAGTTCACCGCCGTCGGCTACCAGGGCACCATCGACGGCGTCGAGCACATCGCCCTGGTGGCCGGCGGCCTCGGGGCGGACGGACGGCTGCCGGACGGCGAGGACGTCCTGGTGCGGGTCCACTCCGAGTGCCTGACCGGTGACGTCTTCGGCTCCCTGCGCTGCGACTGCGGCCCCCAGCTGGAGGCCTCGCTCCAGCGGGTCGCCGAGGCCGGCCGCGGCGTGGTGCTCTACCTGCGCGGCCACGAGGGCCGGGGGATCGGCCTGGCGCACAAGCTGCGCGCGTACGAGCTCCAGGAGCAGGGCCGCGACACCGTCGACGCCAACCTGGAACTCGGCCTGCCCGCCGACGCCCGCGACTACAGCATCGCGGCGCAGATGCTGGCGGACCTCGGCGTGCGCTCGCTGACCCTCCTGACCAACAACCCGCAGAAGCTGACCGCACTCACCGACCACGGCCTCAAGGTCAAGGGGCGTGAAGCGGTCGAGATCGCGCCGGGCGAGCACAACGTGCGCTACCTGCGCACCAAGCGCGACCGGATGGGCCACGACCTGCCCGGCCTCGACTCCTGACGCTCGGCGCCTGACGCACCCCGCCGCTGCCTCCGCCGCCGCCCGCCCCGCCCCGCCCTTCAACGACCACCGAAACGACAGAACGGAACACCGACATGAGCGGCCACGGAGCCCCCGAGCTGACCATCGACGGCGCCGCAGACCTCAAGGTCGCGGTCATCGCCGCCCAGTGGCACGACCAGGTGATGAACGGCCTGCTGGACGGCGCCCACCGCGCGCTCAAGGAACTGGGCGTCGCCGAGCCGACCGTCCTGCGCGTCCCCGGCACCTTCGAGCTGCCGGTCGCCGCGAAGCGCCTCGCCGAGCACGGCTACGACGCCGTGGTCGCCCTCGGCGTGGTGATCCGCGGCGGCACCCCGCACTTCGACTACGTCTGCCAGGCGGCCACCGCCGGCCTCACCCAGGTCAGCGTGGACACCGGCGTCCCGGTCGGATTCGGCGTGCTGACCTGCGACAACGAGGAGCAGGCGCTCGACCGCGCGGGCCTGCCGGGCTCGGCCGAGGACAAGGGCCACGAGGCCGTCACCGCCGCCGTCGCGACCGCGGTGACCCTCCGCGACCTCCACTGAGCACGGGTGACCGGTCCCGGACCGCGGAGGTCCAGCCGACCGTCCACGGTCCGGGACCGTTTACCGCCAGTCAGCCCGCACGCCGTATGGTGAGTCCCATCATGGCTTCGAAGACATTCGAGGAGCTCTTCGCCGAGCTCCAGCAGAAGGCCGCCACCGGCGACCCCTCGTCCTCCCGCACCGCCCAGCTCGTCCAGCAGGGCGTCCATTCGATCGGCAAGAAGGTCGTCGAGGAGGCCGCCGAGGTCTGGATGGCCGCCGAGTTCCAGTCGGACGAGCAGACGGCGGAGGAAATCTCGCAGCTCCTGTACCACCTTCAGGTGATGATGATCGCCCGCGGGCTGACGCTGGACGACGTCTACAAGTACCTCTAGAACACCGGGCGGACAGAACACCCGGAAGAACAGCCGGCAGAACGCCCGGGCTCCCCGAGCACACCGCTCCCAACAGGTAAGGAAGCAACCTCCCATGCTGCGCATCGCCGTCCCCAACAAGGGTTCGCTCTCGGGTCCCGCGGCGGAGATGCTCCATGAGGCCGGCTACCGCCAGCGGAAGGACCCCAAGGAGCTGGTGCTCGTCGACCCCAACAACGAGGTCGAGTTCTTCTTCCTCCGCCCGCGGGACATCGCCGTCTACGTCGGCTCCGGCCGCCTCGACGTCGGCATCACCGGCCGCGACCTGCTGCTGGACTCGCACTCCAACGCGGAGGAGGTGCTCGCCCTCGGTTTCGCCGGGTCGACCTTCCGCTTCGCCCGCCCCGAGGGCGTGGACGTCAAGGACGTGAAGGGCCTGGAGGGCCTGCGCATCGCGACCTCCTACACCGGTCTGGTCGAGCAGCACCTGGCCGACCACGGGGTGAAGGCGACGGTCACCAAGCTGGACGGCGCGGTCGAGACCGCGGTGCAGCTGGGCGTCGCCGACGTGATCGCCGACGTGGTGGAGACCGGCACCAGCCTGCGCAACGCCGGCCTGGAGGTCTTCGGCGAGCCGATCCTGATCTCGGACGCCGTGGTGATCCGCCCCAAGGGCGCGGGCGAGGACGCCCGGGTCGATCAGTTCCTGCGCCGCCTGCAGGGCGTGCTGGTGGCCCGCCGCTACGTGCTGATGGACTACGACATCCGCGCCGAGAAGGTCGGCGCCGCCGTCGCGCTGACCCCCGGCCTGGAGTCGCCGACCGTCTCCCCGCTGCACACCGAGGGCTGGGTGGCCGTCCGCTCGATGGTGCTCCGCAAGGAGGCCCAGCAGATCATGGACGACCTGTGGGGCATCGGCGCCCGGGCGATCCTGGTCACCAACATCCACGCCTGCCGCCTCTGACCTGCTCTCACGAGGTGCCCCGCGACCTGCGCGCGGGTGCGGCTCGCACGGCCTGCTCGCACATCCGCGGGTAAAGAACGGTTCAATGGGGCGGGGACGCCGACCGGCGTCCCCGCCCTCGTGCTGTCGCGAACCCGGAACCACCGGACCCGGAACCACCGGATCCCGAACCACCGGCCCGAGAACCACCGGAGACCCCACGTGTCCACCCCGCCCGTCGAGATCCCCGTCACCTGGGCGCCCCGCCGCACCCGGGTGGTGCTGCTTCCGGTCTGCGCCCTGCTCGTGGCGCTGTTCGTCGTGCTGGCGATGCTGCTCCCGGCGAGCTGGCAGCTCAACGACCGGATCATGATGATCGCCAGCGGGGTGCTGTTCGCCGGCGTGGGCCTGATGCTGGCCCGTCCGCGGGTGAGCGCCGACGCGGAGGGCGTGACGGTGGTCAACTTCGTCCGCAGCCGCCGACTGGCCTGGGCCGAGATCGTCCGGGTCAACTTTCGCCAGGGCGACCCGTGGGCCACCCTCGACCTCGCCGACGGCACCTCACTCGCCGCGGTCGGCATCCAGTCCGGAGTCGGCAAGGCCCAGGCGATCGCGGACGCCCGTGCGCTGCGCGACCTGGTCGAGCACCACGCCCAGGTCTGACGGCACACGGCGGCCACCGGCCCCCGGGCCACCCCCCCCGGGCCACCGTCCCCCGGGGCCCGGGCCAACCGCCTCCGGGCCACCGCCCCCCGGCCAGTGTCCCCAGTGGGTCCGAACACGCTTCCTACCACCGCGCCGGTATGGTCTACGCTGGTAAAAGCGGGGCAAAGCTAAGCCCTGTCCGAAAACGACCCCACTCGAACCGATCCGCGCTTCGAGCGACTTGAGGAGTGACACACCCCCTCGATGGACGATCCGTCCAGTAGTACCTGCGCCGCCTCGCTTCCGACCCCCGGAAGGCAGGCGGCACTGTGATCACCGCCTGGCTGCTGTTGCTCGCAGCCGTTCTCCTGATCCTCGCCAACGGCCTCTTCGTGGCCGCCGAGTTCGCCTTCGTGACCGCCGACCGCGGCGCGGTCGAACGCTCCGCCGAGGCCGGGGACGCCAAGTCCGGCCGCGTCGCCCGGGCGCTGCGGCACCTCTCCTTCGAACTCTCCGGCGCCCAGCTGGGCATCACCGTCACCTCGCTGGTGGTCGGCATGCTCGCCGAGCCGGCCCTGTCGACCCTGCTCCAGCCCGTGATGTCGGGCATCGGGGTGCCCGACCCGGCCGCCCGCGGCGTCGCCGTGGTGGTCGGCATGGTGCTGGCCACCGTCGTCCAGATGGTGATCGGCGAGCTGGTCCCGAAGAACTGGGCGATCTCCCGCCCGCTCCAGGTGGCCCGCGCGGTCGCCGCCCCGCACATGGCCTTCTCCTTCGTCTGCCGCCCGCTGATCAGCTTCCTGAACGGCGCCGCCGACCGTACGGTCCGGGCCTTCGGCATCGAGCCGCAGGAGGAGCTGGAGCACGCCCGCACCCCGGCCGAGCTGGTCTCGCTGGCCCGGCACTCGGCCAAGGCCGGTGCGATAGACGAGGAGTCGGCGACCCTGTTCGTCCGCACCCTGGGCCTCGGCGACCTCACCGCCGAGTCGGTGATGACCCCGCGGATCGACGTCTCCGCCCTCCAGCGCGACGCCACCGCCTCCGACGTCATCAACCTGACCAGGGCCACCGGCCTGTCCCGCTTCCCGGTCTACGCCGACACCGTTGACGAGGTCACCGGCATCGTGACGCTCAAGGACGCCCTCGCCGTCCCGGCCGCCCGGCGCGGCCAGGTGCGGGTCGCCGATCTGGCCTCGCCGCCGCTGCTGGTGCCCGAGACCCTGCCCGCCGAGCGGCTGCTCGACCAGCTGCGCCGCCTCCAGCCGATGGCCATCGTGGTCGACGAGTACGGCGGCACCGCCGGGGTCGTCACCGTCGAGGACATCGTCGAGGAGATCGTCGGCGAGGTGCAGGACGAGCACGACCCGGCCGACCAGCCCGACCTGCTCCCGCTGCCGTCCGTCGACGGCCTGCCCGTGTGGCAGGCGGACGGCCGCGCCCGGCTCGACCAGCTGGAGGCGATCGGCCTGAACGCCCCGGACGGCCCGTACGAGACCCTGGCCGGCCTGGTCGCCGACCTGCTCGGCAAGCTGCCCGAGGTGGCCGAGCAGGCCGAGCTGCCCGGCTGGCGGCTCACCGTGACCGGCGTCGACCGGCACCGCACCAGCCAGGTCCGGGTGGAGCGCACCAGCGCGCCCGGCCTGTTCGGCGAGCAAGCGGAGGACGTCCGATGACCGTCCTGCAACTGCTCCTCGCCGTGCTGCTGCTGCTCGGCAACGCCTTCTTCGTCGGCGCCGAGTTCGCCGTCGTCTCGGTGCGCCGCAGCCAGATCGAGCCGCTCGCCGAGGCCGGGCACAAGCGCGCCCGCACCGTGCTGCACGCGCTGTCCAACGTCTCCGCGATGCTGGCCGCCGCCCAACTCGGCATCACCGTCTGCTCACTGGGCCTCGGCGCGCTCGCCGAACCGACCATCGCCGCCCTGCTGGAGGGCCCGTTCCACGCGATCGGCGTCCCGCCCGGTCTGATGCACGCGCTCTCGTACGGGATCTCGCTCGCCCTCGTGGTGTTCCTGCACATGGTGATGGGCGAGATGGTGCCGAAGAACATGGCGATGGCCGGCCCGGAGCGGGCCGCGCTCTGGCTCGGCCCGCCGCTGGACCGGCTGGCGCGCTGGCTCGCCCCGGTGATCCGGCTGCTCAACGCCTTCGCCAACGGCGTGCTGAGGCTGTTCCGGGTCGAGGCCAAGGACGAGGTCGAGTCGGTGTTCACCACCGAGCAGCTGATGTACCTGCTGGTCGACTCCCGGGACGCCGGCCTGCTCGACGAGGACCGCCAGGAGCGACTTGAGGACGCCCTGGAGATGGGCCGCCGTCCGGTCACCGACGTGCTGCTGCCGTCCGAGCAACTGGTCACCGTGGACCCGAAGGTGACCGCCGCCGAGGTCGAGGAGCTCGCCCTGCGCACCGGCTTCTCGCGCTTCCCGGTCACCGACGGCGACCCGGCCGGCCACGGCTACCTGGGCTACCTGCACCTCAAGGACATCCTCGACGTGGACGATCCGTCGGCGCCCGTCCCGGCCCGGCTCTGGCGGCCGATCACGGTGCTGCGCGGCAGCCTCCCGCTGGACGACGCCCTCGGTGCGATGCGCCGGGCCGCCTGCCACCTGGCCGCCGTGCTGGACCAGGACGGCCGCACGATCGGCGCGGTCATGCTGGAGGACGTCCTCGAGGAACTGGTCGGCGAGATGCACGACCCGGACCACCGGACGAACTGAGCCTGACCCCGTTCGCCGCCGTTCGTCGATCGCCGTTCGCCGCCGTTCGCCGCCGTTCGCCGCCGTTCGCCGACGGCGATTCTGCCCACAGCAGGCAGCGGTTCCCGTGCCGGCCACTCCTGGAGGAGGGTGGTCGGCATGAGACTGCTGCTGCTGGGTGGGACGAAGTTCGTCGGACGGGCCGTCGCCGAGGAGGCGGTGGCCCGGAGGTGGGAGGTGACGGCCCTCAACCGCGGCACGCAGCCCGCCCCCGAGGGCGTGCGGGTGCTGCTGGGCGACCGCACCGCCGAGGACGGCCTGGCGGCGCTCGGCACGGGGGAGTGGGACGCGGTGGTGGACACCTGGTCCTGGGCCCCGGCGGCGGTGCGCGCCAGCGCCCGGCGGCTGAACGGCCGGGTCGGCCACTACGCGTACGTCTCCAGCCGGTCGGTGTACGACTACCCCCTGCGCCCCGGGGCGGACGAGACCGCCCCGGTGGTGCCCGCGGCCCCGGACCTCACCGGCGAGGTGCCCTACGCCGAGGCCAAGCGCGGCGCCGAACTGGCCCTGGAGGAGGAGTTCGGGGGGAGCGCCCTGCTGGTCCGCGCCGGGCTGATCCTCGGCCCGTACGAGGACATCGGCCGACTGCCCTGGTGGCTGAACCGGATCGCCCGAGGCGGCCCGGTGCTCGCCCCGGGCCCCCGAGACCTGCCGCTGCAGTACATCGACGGCCGCGACCTCGCCGCCTGGACCCTGGACGCCGTGGCGGCCCGGCTGGGCGGCCCGTACAACGTGGTCAGCCCGGCCGGTCACACCACCATGGGCGGGCTGCTGGAGGCCTGCGTCCGGGCCACCGGCTCGGACGCCGAACTGCGTTGGACCGACCCCGAGCGGATCCTGGCGGCGGGCGTCCAGCCGTGGACGGAACTGCCGGTCTGGCTGGCGCCCGGAGAGCTGTACGACTACCTGCACGGCTGCTCGGTCGCCCGCGCCGTCGCCGCGGGGCTGCGCTGCCGCCCGGTCGCCGAGACCGTCGAGGACACCTGGGCCTGGCTGCGCTCGATCGGCGGTGACGCCCCGCAGCGGGCCGACCGGCCGAGCGTCGGGCTCGACCCCGCGCGGGAGGCGGAGCTGCTCGAGAGCTGAAGGGAGAGGGGGAGTTGACGTCAGCCCCGGCCGTCGATCAGCTCCCCGTACGCCTGCACCAGGTCCGGCAGCCGCAGGGTCGCCAGGTCCTCCCGGCCCGGCGGCTCGCGCAGCAGCGACAGCCGCAGGTCCCGGTAGGCGCAGGACTTCTCGTAGAGGGTGCGGATGAACCGGCCGTTGCCCAGCTCGTCGATCCAGCCCTCGCGCACGACGTGGGTGCAGATGCTGGCCAGTTCCTCCGCCGCGTCCTCGTCCCAGCCGTCGCCGTCCCGCCCCGCCAGCGCCGCGCCGATCGCGGTCAGTTCGTTCGGCCGGTAGCTGGGGAAGTCGACCCTGGTGGTGAAGCGGGAGTTGAGGCCGGGGTTGGTGGCGAGCAGCCGGTTCATCCCCTCGGGGTAGCCGGCCAGGATCACCACCAGCCGGTCCCGGTTGTCCTCGGCCCGCTTGAGCAGTACCTGGAGCGCCTCGTCGCCGTACGCGTCGCCCTTGGTGTAGCCGGAGTTGGAGAGGCTGTACGCCTCGTCGATGAACAGCACGCCGTCCAGCGCGGAGTCGATCAGTTCGTTCGCCTTGACGGCGGTCTGGCCGAGGAACTCGCCCACCAGATCCGCTCGTTGGGCCTCCACCAGGTGGTCCCCGGAGAGCAGTCCGAGGGCGTGGAAGACCCGGCCGAGGATCCGCGCCACGGTGGTCTTGCCGGTGCCGGAGGGGCCGGAGAAGACGAAGTGCCGCTTCGGCGGCTGGACCGGCAGCCCCTGCTCGGCACGCAGCCGGGACATTCTCAACTGAGCCGAGAGCGCCCGTACTTGGCGCTTGACCGGCTCCAGGCCCACCATCAGCGAGAGTTCGGCCAGTGCCGCGTCCAGCTCCCGTTCGTCGCCCGCGGGGCGGGGCGCCGGCGGGGGAGCGGTACGGGCCTGGGTCTCCCCTCGTACCGGCAGCGGCAGGGTCGTGGCGGGGCCTGCCGGGCCGCCCGAGCCGGAGCGCTCACCGGCCGTCTGCGGCGTGCCGTCCGGCGGGGCGGGGGCGTCCGGCTCCGATTCGGCGAGCGGGCCGTCCACCAGCCTGGCGTCCACCGAGGGCCCGCCGCCGGCGAGGGCGGATCCGGTGCCGAACCCGGCGTCGTAGAGCGGCCCTTCGACGTACCCGGGGTCGTCCTGGTAGCCCTGGTCGCTGCCGGCCCCGGCACCGCCGAGCCCGTTGCCGCCGAGCCCGCTGTCGTCCAGCCCGGTGCCGTCCAGCCCCACGACGTCCGGCTCCGGAGCGTCCACCCCCGCGGCCTCCGGCCCGCCCGAGCACCCGCCCGCCAGCAGCCCGTCCGCGAGCGCGTCCTCCGCGGAGATCGCCGCCAGCCGGGTCGAGGTGTCCATGAACGCCGGATCCGCCCGGTGCACGGCCCGGTACAGCGGGAGCGCCGCCGCACTGCGCCCGGCCCCCTCGTACGCCCGGGCCAGCCAGTAGCGCAGTTCCTTGCGCTGCGGCTGCTCGGAGCGGCAGCGCGCCAGCGAGGCGGCCAACGGGCCCTGGGCCTGGGCGCACATGTCCAGCCGCACCCGGGCCATGCCGGCGAACAGTCCGGCCTCGATGCCCAGCAGCGGGTCGTCCAGCAGCCGGTCGGTGTCCCGGATCAACTGCTCCCAGTCCTTGAGCAGATAGGACCGGCAGGCGTACAGGAACTGCGCGGACGGGTCCTCGCTCGGCGCCGGGCACTGTTCCAGGGCGCGGTCGAGCTCGGCCAGGTGGCGGCCGTCCAGCCAGTGCGAGGCGTGCGCCAGCGCGAGGTCGCGGGCGTCCTCCAGCACCGGCTGCACCCACCAGCCCAGCCAGTACCAGGAGCTGAGCGGGCGCCGGTGCAGCCGCCGTTGTTCGCCGAAGCGCTTCTGGTTGCGGTACATGGCCAGCAGGGCCGCCGAGGTGTCGCTGCGCAGCGCGTGCAGCCCGAGCCAGGCGTCGGCCATGCCCGGGTCCAGCCGGACGGCCGCCCGGAACTCCTCCTCGGCCCGGGTGTAGGCGCCCGCCGTGTAGGCGTCCATGGCGCGCAGCCAGGCCCGGTCGGCGAGCCGGTCCGGGCCGCCCGCCGTGCTGTCGGAACTGTCCACCGTCGTCACTCACGCCCCCCGCGGTGTGGCCCGGGGCCCGGCCGACGGATCGCAGCGCGCAGCCGGGCCGGTGGTCGGAAGCCCCCGGGGCGCATATGCGCCTGAGGGAATCGTACCGGCGCGGGGCTGATCCGGAAGGGTGCCGTACGGGGTCAAATGCGATCGCGCGCACGGTGGTTGGGCGGGTGGATGGCCGAAACACCGCTGACCGGAACGGTCGGCAGAGGGGACCGGACGGCGCCCCCGGCTCACGGGGGAACAAGCCGGGGGCGCCGGGTCCGAGGCACCGGAACGGTGGGTTCCGGCGGCTGAGGAGAACCTAAATCCTGGTGATGTCGCAGGTCAAGGGGCTAGTTGAAGGTTCACCGACGGTGCCCGGCAGGATCCGCCCGGTCACCCCGTCGACCCGCGTCGCGGCGTACGGCCGACTCGGGTCGACGGCGAAGTGCGCCGCCTCCGCCCGGGCCCAACGGGCCCAGAACCCGGCGAGTTCCGGCCCGTCCCGTTCCTCGCCGCGCCGCCGGGCCACGGCGGCCTCCAGCTCCATCCAGATCACCCGGGCCAGCCACGGCCGCACCTCCCGGCGCCCCGCGCCGACGCCCTCCACCAGCACCACCGGGGCGAGCGGCACCCGGGCCGCGCCCTCGAAGCGGCGCAGTGTCCAGTCGTAGACCAGGTGCTCGGCGTCCCGGCCGGCCGCCAGCGGCTCCAGCACCTGCTCGCGCAGCCGCCCGGTCCACTCGAAGAGCTCGGTGTGGGTGGCAAGGTCGTCCAGGTGCACCACCGGCGCGCCGCCGAGCGCCGCCGCCAGCCGCCCGGCGAAGGTCGTCTTGCCGGAGCCGGCGTGCCCGTCCACCGCGACCAGCCGCACCGACCCGCAGGACGGCGGCAGCGCGCGCAGTTCTGCGGCGAGCGCACCGACCGCGTCGGGCACATCGAGGGCGTCGGCCGAGCCGAGCGTGCCGAGCGAACCGGCCGAGCCGAGGGCGCCGGGCCCGGTCAGCGCGTTGCCGGGAACGGGCGGGCGGTGGGAGGAGGCGGTTCCGGATGCAGCCACAACGTCAACCCTACGGTGCCGTAGCCAACCACTGCGGACAGTTCATCTGTGCTGGTCGTGACGGCAGCGCGGCTTTCGGGCATACTCGCCTTCGCCACGCCTGTGAACGGCCGTTCACCGCAACCCGGTGCCGGTCGGGCCGACCTGCCACACCCGCGCCGGACCCGCCACCCCGGGCCGGCGCCCGATCGAGGAGGCGACCCCCGCCATGACCCCCTCCCCCGTGAAAGCCGTGGAGCGCCAGCTGCCCAGCGAGGAGGCCCGCGAACTGCTGAGCCTCACCCGGGACCTGGTCCAGCGCGAGCTCCAGCCGCGCGCGGCGGAGGACGAGGCCGCCGGCCGCTTCCCCCGGGAGGCCTTCCGCACCCTCGGCGAGGCCGGCCTGCTGTCCCTCCCGTACGACGAGAAGTACGGCGGCGGCGAGCAGCCCTACGAGGTGTACCTGCAGGTCCTGGAGGAGCTCGCGTCCGGCTGGCTGGCTGTCGGCCTCGGCGTCAGCGTGCACACCCTCTCCTGCCACGCGCTGGCCACCTTCGGCAGCGAGGAGCAGCGCGAGAAGTGGCTGCCCGGCATGCTCTCCGGCGAGCAGCTCGGCGCCTACTGCCTCTCCGAGCCGCAGTCCGGCTCGGACGCGGCCGCCCTGCGCACCCGCGCCGACCTGGACGGCGAGGAGTACGTCGTCAACGGCACCAAGGCGTGGATCACCCACGGCGGCCAGGCCGACTTCTACAGCGCCCTGGTGCGCACCGGCGCCGAGGGCCCCAAGGGCATCAGCTGCCTGCTCGTCCCCGGCGCCCAGCAGGGCCTGTCGGCCGCCCCGCCGGAGCACAAGATGGGCATGCGCTCCTCGCCGACCGCCCAACTGCACTTCGACGGCGCCCGGGTCCCCCGGGAGCGGCTGATCGGCGAGGAGGGCCAGGGCTTCCAGATCGCGCTGGCCGCACTGGACTCCGGCCGCCTCGGCATCGCCGCCTGCGCGATCGGCGTCGCCCAGGCCGCGCTCGACCTCGCGGTCGACTACGCGCGCACCCGGCGCCAGTTCGGCCGCCCGATCGCCGAGTTCCAGGGCCTGTCCTTCATGCTCGCCGACATGGCCACCCAGATCGAGGCCGGGCGTTCCCTCTACCTCGCCGCCGCGCGGCTGCGCGACGCGGGCCGGCCGTTCTCCAAGGAGGCGGCGATGGCCAAGCTGTTCTGCACCGACGCGGTGATGCGGGTGACCACCGACGCCGTCCAGGTGCTCGGCGGCTACGGGTACACCCAGGACTTCCCGGCCGAGCGCTACATGCGCGAGGCCAAGGTGCTGCAGATCGTCGAGGGCACCAACCAGATCCAGCGCCTGGTGATCGGCCGCCACCTCACGAAGGGCTAGGCCTGCCCGCCGGGCACGGCCCCAGGGCTTGCCCGGCGCCCTTCCCCGATACGGCCTCCGGCCGTCACTCCAGGGTGCGGAGTGACGGCCGGAGGCGATTTCGACGGAACGCCAACGCGCCTGCGGGCAGCGGGAGTCAGCGCCGCGCGAGCCGTCGGCGCTGCTCCGGGATGGTGACCAGCGGCGCGGCCGCGGCGACCGTCCGTGCGGCCCTGGCCGGGGCGGTGACGGCGGCCGTCGCGCTGCGCACCGGGCGGTGCACCAGCGCGTGCGAGAACGGCTGGGTGCGCCAGTCGAGCCCGCTCGGGAGCTTGAACAGCGCGTCGAACCCGGGCGGTTCGGCGTCCTCGGGCGTCTCCACCTCGGCCAGGTCGTCGGTCGGCGCGCCCGAACCGGGGCAGATCGCGGGGGCGAAGGGGTTCCAGGCGGTGGGCAGCAGCGCGTGCTGCGGCAGCCGCTCCTCGTCCGCCACCAGGGCGATCGGGCGACGGCACTCGGGGCAGTGGACCCGGAAGATGTCCCAGGTCTCGACCTCGCCGGGGTCGGTGCCCGGCATGTGATCGACCGCGAGGTCGTTGCGGCCGGTCGTATCGTCGGTCTCGTCGGCGGCCAGCACGCGCTGGTCAGTAGCAGGCATGAGGATCCCCCTAGGATCGGGCCCGGCGTGGTCGCTCAGGGCCACAACCAGCACTTCCCTGCCGCCCGGGCTCATAACCCTGCGGAGTTGTGCACCGTGATGCACCCGGTTGTGTCCTTGGCCACACCGCCCGCCACATTCACCCGGCAATTGCCCGCGTGACACCTCAGTTCCCCCTGTGTGCCACCACCGTGCGCCCCCCGTGCTCCCGACCCGGTAGGTTTGCGCACTGTGGAGGATCTCGACCAACGCATCGTCCAGCTGCTCCTGGAAGACGGCCGGATGAGCTACACGGACCTGGGCAAGGCCACCGGCCTGTCCACCTCGGCGGTGCACCAACGCGTGCGCCGCCTCGAACAGCGCGGGGTGATCCGCGGCTACACCGCGATCATCGACCCCGACGCCGTCAACCTCGCGCTGACCGCGTTCATCTCGGTCAAGCCCTTCGACCCCAGCGCCCCGGACGACACCCCGGACAGGCTCTCCGGCCTGCCCGAGATCGAGGCCTGCCACAGCGTGGCCGGTGACGAGAACTACATCCTCAAGGTGCGCGTCGGAGCCCCCGGCGACCTGGAGGACCTGCTCGCCCGCATCCGCAGCGCCGCCGGAGTCTCCACCCGCACCACCGTCGTCCTCTCCACTCCCTACGAGGCCCGACCCCCGAAGCTCTGACCAGGAACGGGAGGGGTGCAGACTTAGCGGCATGACCGAACGCACCTCCCGGACCGTCCTGCTGCGCGGCGGCGCCGTCTACAGCCCCGCCGACCCCTTCGCCACCGCGATGCTCGTGGAGGGCGGGCACATCGCCTGGGTCGGCAGCGACGGCGCCGCCGAGGCGTACGCCGGCACCGCCGACGAGATCGTGGAGCTGGACGGCGCGCTGGTCACCCCCGCCTTCGTCGACGCCCACGTGCACGCCACCGCCACCGGTCTGGCGCTCACCGGCCTCGACCTCACCGGCAGCCCCTCGCTGGCCGCCGCCCTGGCCGCCGTCACCGCCTTCGTCGAGGCCCGGACGGAGACCGGCGGCGTGCTGATCGGCCACGGCTGGGACGAGACGGGCTGGCCCGAGGGCCGCCCGCCCACGCTCGCCGAACTCGACGAGGCCGCCCGCGGCGCCGCGCTCTACCTCTCCCGCACCGACGTGCACTCCGCGCTCGCCACCACCGCGCTGCGCACCCTCACCGAGAGCCTCGCCGAGCGCCCCGGCCACGACGCGGAGGGCCCGCTCACCAAGGACGCCCACCACGCCGTCCGGCGGACCGCCCTCGCCCACCTCACCCCCGAGCAGCGCCGGCAGGCCCAGCGCGCCACCCTGGCCCGCGCCGCCGAACTCGGCATCGGCGCCCTGCACGAGTGCGCCGGCCCGGAGATCTCCTCCGAGGCGGACCTGGCCGCCCTGCTGGCCCTGGCCGCCGACGGCGACGGACCCGAAGTCTTCGGCTACTGGGGCGAGTTGGGCGGCATCGAGACCGCCCGCAGGCTCGGCGCGGTGGGCGCCGCCGGCGACCTCTTCGTGGACGGCGCGCTCGGGTCGCGCACCGCCTGCCTGCACGCCGCCTACGCCGACGCCGAGCACACCGGCACCGCCTACCTGACGGCCGAGCAGGTCGCCGACCACGTCGCCGCCTGCACCGAGGCCGGACTGCAGGCCGGCTTCCACGCCATCGGCGACGCCGCCGTGGCCGCCGTGATCGAGGGCGTGCGAGCCGCCGGCGAGCGGGTCGGCACCGACCGGGTCAGGGCGCTGCGCCACCGCGTCGAGCACGCCGAGGCCCTGGACGACGAGGCGATCGCCGCCTTCGCCGAGCTCGGCCTGACCGCCTCCGTCCAGCCCGCCTTCGACGCCGCCTGGGGCGGCCCGGACGGCATGTACGTCCAGCGCCTGGGCGCCGAGCGGGCGGCCGGCCTCAACCCGTACGCCGCGCTGCTGCGGGCCGGCGTCCCGCTGGCCTTCGGCTCGGACGCCCCGGTCACCCCGCTCGACCCCTGGGGCACCGTCCGTGCCGCAGCCTTCCACCGGACCCTGGAGCACCGGATCTCGGTCCGCGCCGCCTTCACCGCCCACACCCGCGGCGGCTGGCGCGCGATCGGCCGCGACCAGGACGGCGTGCTGGTGCCCGGCGCGGTCGCCAACTACGCGATCTGGGCCGCCGACGAGCTGGTCGTCCAGGCCCCCGACTCCCGGGTGGCCGGCTGGTCCACCGACCCGCGCTCCGGCACCCCCGGCCTGCCCGACCTCACCCCGGGCCGCGAACTGCCGCTCTGCCTGCGGACGGTGGTCCGCGGTCGCACGGTGTACCAGCGGTAGAACCCGGTGCGAGCGGTAAATCGGATGAGCGAGCGGGGCGGTGCTCCCTAGGTTGACCACATGACGACCGACCCGCTGGTACCCGCCGACTTCACCGTCCCGCGCGAGCTGCTCGCCCCGGAGTTCCGCCTGGAGTCCCTGGGCGAGCAGCACAACGCCTCCGACCACGCCGCCTGGACGAGCAGCATCGAGCACATCCGCGCCACCCCCGGCTGGGCCGGCCGCGGCTGGCCGCCCGCCGACGGCATGCCCCTGGAGCGCAACCTTGCCGACCTGCGCCGCCACGCCGCCGACTTCGACGCCCGCAGGGGCTTCACCTACACCGTCCTGGAGCCGGACCGCGACGAGGTGATCGGCTGCGTCTACGTCTACCCGGACCGCGAGGACCCGTCCGTCGTCTCGGTCAGCTCCTGGGTCCGCGCCGACCGCGCCGAGCTCGACGCCCCGCTGTACCGGGCGGTCTCCGCCTGGCTCACCGACCACTGGCCGCTGGGGCGCTTCGTCTACGCCGAGCGTTGACGGCCCGGTCGGGCGCTACCACCCTCACCTCACGCCGCACCGACGTTCCGGGGTACCTTCTTCGCACAGCGTCCGAACAGCAAGCCCCAGGAAGATGGTGCGCCGGTGGCCATTCCCGTCACCCAGGAGCGGTCCGGGACCGCTCCTGAGCCACAGGACCCGGCACCGAAGCCCGGCCGCGGCGCCCGCGCGCTCGCGAAGGTCCGAGCCGGGCTGCCGCGCACCAGCCTCGCCGCACTGGCCGGCCTGCTGCTCGCGCTCGCCTTCCCGCCCTACGACCTGTGGCCGCTGTCGCTGCTCGGCGTCGCCGCGCTCTCGCTGCTCACCCGCGGCCGCACCTTCCGCCAGGGCGCCTGGACGGGCTTCGCCCTCGGCTTCCCGTTCTTCCTGATGCTGCTCAGCTGGCTCCGGGTGGTCGGCTGGGACGCCACGGTCGGCCTGTCGGTCGTCGAGGCGCTGTTCCTGGCCCTGCTCGGCGGCGCACTGGCCCTCACCTCCCGGCTGCCCGGCTGGCCGCTGTGGGCGGCCGCGCTGTGGGTCACCCAGGAGTGGGCGCGCGACCGGCTGCCGCTCGGCGGCTTCCCCTGGGGCCGGCTCGCCTTCGCCAACACCGCCACCCCGTACACCCCGCTGGCCGCGCTCGGCGGCGCACCGCTGGTGACCTTCGCCGTCGCGCTCTCCGGCACCCTGCTGGCCTGGGCCGCGCTGCGCCTGCGCGGGCCGGGCCGGACCCCGAGGACGGCGGCGCTGGGCGGCCTGGGCGCCGTGGCCGCGCTGCTGGCCGGCTACCTCGTCCCGGTGCCCACCGCCGCGGACGACACCGTCAAGGTCGCCATCGTCCAGGGCAACGTACCGAACCCGGGCATGGACTTCCTCGGCCGCCCCATGATGGTCCTCAACAACCACGCCTCGGCCACCGAGCGCCTCGCCGCCGACATCCAGGCCGGCAAGCGGCCGCGCCCCGACGTGGTGATCTGGCCCGAGAACTCCTCCGACCTCGACCCGTTCAGCGATCCGCTGGCCCGTCAGCGCATCGACGAGGCGGTCCAGGCCGTCGGCGTGCCCACCCTGGTCGGCACCCTGGTGGACGGCCCGGACGCCCAGCACGTCCAGAACGAGGGCATCGTCTGGGACCCGGTCACCGGCCCCGGCGCCTCCTACACCAAGCAGCACCCCGTCCCGTTCGGCGAGTACGTTCCGTTCCGCGCCCAGCTGATGAAGGTGATCACCCGCCTCCAGCGGGTCGCCCGCGACTTCTACCCCGGCGACCACAACGGCGTGATGCAGCTCGGGCCGGCGAAGATCGGCGACGTGATCTGTTTCGAGGTGGCCTACGACGAGATAGTCCGGGACACCGTGGACAGCGGCGCCCGCGTCCTGGTCGTCCAGACGAACAACGCGACCTACGCCAGGACCGGGCAGCCCGAGCAGCAGCTCGCGATGAGCCGGCTGCGCGCGGTCGAGCACGGGCGGGCCGTCCTGATCGCCGCCACCAGCGGCATCAGTGCGGTGATCGCCCCGGACGGCACCGTCGAGCAGCGCACCGCGGAACTCACCCCGGCCGAGCTGTCGGCCACCGTGCCGCTGCGCGACGGCACCACGGTGGCCGACCGGGTCGGCGCCCTCCCGGAGTGGACGCTGGCCGTCGGCGGCCTGCTGGCCTGCGGCGCCGCCGTCCTGGTCGGCCGCCGCCGGAAGGTGGAGGCCGGAACACCGGCCGCCGGGGGAGCGTTGGACCGGGTGGTGCCGTAGCCGGCCCGGACCTCCCGGGCGGCGCGCAGAGCACCGCTTGGAGTGGATTCGTACCGTGACCCAGCAAGCTACCCCCGCCCGTCCGGCCCCGCGCAGCAGGCTCCGCCGGGTGCTGCCGCTGCTGATCACCGCCTGGCTGGTGCTGGAGATCTGGCTGCTGGTCCTGGTGGGGTCCTGGCTGGGCGGCTTCGCCGTCCTGCTGCTGCTCGTCGTCGGCGGGTTGACCGGTGGCTCGCTGATCAAGCGGGCCGGGCTGAAGGCTCTGTCGGCCGCGATCGAGCAGAGCAAGAACCCGCAGTCCCAGCAGCGGCAGACCGGCACCAGCATGACCGTCCTGGCCGGGCTGCTGCTGATCGTCCCCGGCTTCCTGTCCGACCTGGTCGCCCTGACCCTGCTGTTCCCGCCGACCCGGGCGCTGTGGCGGGCCGTCGGCCGCAAGGTCGCGGACAAGGCGGTGCGCAGCGCCTCTGCCGTGGGCACCGACCCGTTCGCGGACGCGATGCGGCTGCAGGAGCAGCTGCGCATCCACCGCCCGGACGGCAAGGTGATCCAGGGCGAGGTGGTCGACCCGGAGAACGGCCCGCGCGGCCCGCAGGGCCCGGACACCACCTACCGCCCGCCGATCAACGGCTGACCCTGCCGGGAACGGCCCGCGACAACGCGCAGGCCCCGGACAACGCGAAAGGGACCCTGGCGACCAGGGTCCCTTTTCGCGTCCTCCCGCGCGCGGCGGGAGCGAGGTGTTGTCAGGCGCTCTTGCGGGTGTCCCGCGGGTGCACCGCGAGGTTCATCCCACCGGAGCGGAGCACGGCCAGCCGCTCGGCCAGCACCTCCTCCAGCTCCTCGCGCGTCCGGCGCTCCATCAGCATGTCCCAATGGGTGCGCGTGGGCTTGACCTTCTTCTCCTCAGGTTCGTCACCGTCGAGAAGTGCCGCCTCCTGGCCACAGAAGCGGCATTCCCACACCGGGGGGATCTCCGCTTCGACCGAGAAAGGAACCTCGAATCGGTGTCCGTTCTGACATGCGTACTCGACGGTCTGGCGGGGAGCCAGATCGATACCACGGTCGGTCTCGTAGCTAGTGGCCCCGAGTCGCGTGCCGCGGAGAGCTCGCTCGCTCATGAATCGTGCCTCCCGGGCTTATGGCCCACAGGACTAGTGGTCGCTGTTCTTCGTCGTTCGGTCAACGCTCGGCTTCCGACGAAGATTCCCGTCCCGGGACATGCGTCGTCTGTCGTGCCGCCCCTGTTTGTACCCACCGGCGCCCGATTTGTCACATCTGGCCGGTGATATCACCCCAGGTGTCACCTATTTCACATCTGGCGATCGTGGGGACTTTCTGTGACGAGCGTACCGGCAGGGCATTCGGGGCCGTCCGCCGACCCCGCTTCCCGCGGGATCAGGAGATCGGTCGGGAACGGATCATCGGCTCGGCCTTGCCGAGGTCGACCGAGTGGTTCGGCGGCGCGGCTCCGTCGGCCGTCACCACCGGCGGGCGGTCCGGGCGGGGCGGTGCGGCGGCCGCCTCGGTCCGGCTGTCGCGGTGCGGCAGCAGGGCGATCACGGCGTCCCGCAACTGGGCCGGGGCGTCGTCGTCGAGCGGGTCGACGGTGGCCGGCACCTGGAGCCGGACGGGGGTGCCGTTGCCGATCCGTGCGTAGCCGCGGCCGGCCGGGGCGTGCGCGGCGGGCGCGATGTCCAGCGGTGCGCCGAGCGCGGCGCGGGCCTCCTCGGGCCCGGCCGGACCGAGCAGCACCCGGGCCCGGGTGGTGGCACGGACGGTCGGGGTGATCCGCTCCCGGGCCTCGACGTCGTCCGCGATCACCACGGTGATCCGGGCGGCCCGGCCGTGTCGCAGCGACAGCTCCAGCAGGTCCTGCGGGTCGGGGCGGCCCTCGGCGTGGGCGAGCTCGCTCAGCTCGGTCGGATGGTCCAGCAGCAGCCACAGCGGCCGGGTGACGTCCTCGGGCAGGCTGGCGCCGGTGTGCCGGGCGGCGTTCACCGCGGTCAGCCGGCGCTGGGTCTCCTGGGCGGCCCAGGTCAGCGCGGCCAGTGCGCCGTGCAGGCTGGTCTCCACGGTGTGCACGCCGGGCCGGTTGACCAGGCAGGCGTGCTCCCCGGTCCCGGCGCCGTCGATCACCACCAGGTCGGCGTACGGGAGGGCCTGGAGCGCGATCGATCGGATCAGACTGGAGGTGCCGTAGCCGGCGACGCCGAGGGCCAGCAGGTGGGGTTCGGAGGAGCGCGGGCCGGTGCGCCAGACCACCGGCGGCTGCTGGGTGATCACGCCGCCCCGGGTGACCGGGATGGTGCGGGCGGTGCCGTCCTCGTCGGTGAAGCCGAGCACGATCTCGCCGGGGGCGGCCACGAAGCGCTGGGCGACGACGTCGGTGGGCAGCGGGGTGAGCGCGGTGATCCGCAGCCGGTTGGACTCCTCGTCCCAGTCGAAGCGGTACTCCCGGGCCCGCCCGGCCTTGCCCTGGACGACCTGTTCGATCCGGGCCCGGGCGGTGGGCTCGGTGTCGGTGAAGTACGCGGGGTAGCTCAGCTCCAGCCGGGAGAGCCGGCCCTCGCCGTCGAACTCCCAGGAGCTGAAGGCCTTCTGGTAGCTTCCCTCGAAGTGGTAGAGCGGGTTGGCGTCCTCGAGGCCGCACAGGTACGGCGTGAGCGCCGCGTAGAGGGCCCCGAGCTTGACGTCGGCCACGTCCGGGGTGGGCGGGGCGGGCGTCGCCTTGGGGGTCCGGCCGGCCCAGGCGGCGCTGGCCATCAGGGCGACCAGCGCGAACAGCAGGCCGTGCGGCAGCAGGTAGATGCCGAGCAGCATCGCGGCGGACAGGAACAGCGTCGGGCCGCGGCGCTCCTGAGGGGTGGCCTGCCAGCGCTCCCAGGCCCAGCCTGCGTGGTGGCGCAGGCCGCGGCCGATCACGGCGAGCGGGGCGAACATGTCGGTGGCGTGGTCCCCGGCGGTTCGGGCGATCTCGCGGCCCTTGGTGAGATGGCGGTTGAGCGGCATTCCGTGACTCCCCGGTCGAGTGGGACGGGTGGGGTGAGAGGGGGACTGCTCGTGGTACGACGGGGCCCGGGGCGGTGGGATCCGCGCCCGGGCCGGTGGGGGAGTGGCGGCGCGCCTAGAACTTGATGCCGCCGAGCAGGCTCGCCAGGCTGGCGCTGCCCGCGGTGATGCTCGGGGCGATGGAGGAGCCGGCGACGTAGAAGCCGAAGAGGGAGCAGACGACGGCGTGGGAGGCCTTTAGTCCGTCTCTGCGGAAGAACAGGAAGGCGATGGTGCCGAACAGGACGATGCCGGAAATCGAGAGGGCCACTTCTGCTCCTCGGGGAGGGGACGGGGGACAGTGTTACTTAAGGTGCCCTTATCGTGACAAAAAGTAATAGATGATGGAACGGCGCAAATGGGTGGTTCTGCCGTTCGATGCCGCCGGGAAGTCGGAGGAGGCGGGCGGATCGGCCCGGGTGGGGGCCCGGTGCCGCACGGACGCCGCGTGGATCCGGTGCCGCAAGGCATTCCCGGGGGCTGGGTGGGAGGTTTCCGGGGGGTCCCGGAAGTTCGCTCGAACGGCCGTGCGGCCCGCCCGGCCGCACGTCGTACCGCGTCCCGTGCCGGTGAGGCCGTCATCCGGAATCCGGACGCCGGCTGGCCCGGTCCGGCGTCGCCCGCTACGGTGCGGTACGCACGAACCCCGCCAGCCCTCCGGAAAGGCAGTCCGCCATGACCGATGCCCCCGACGCCGAGGTGATCGCGCTCGCCGGGAAGCTCTTCGACGCGGCCCGGGCCGGTGACACCGCCACCCTGACCGCCGCCGTAGACGCGGGCGTCTCCGCCGACCTCACCAGCGGCAGCGGTGACACCCTGGTCATGCTCGCCGCCTACCACGGCCACGCGGCCACCGTCGAAGCCCTGCTCCAGCGCGGCGCCGACCCGAACCGCGCCAATGACAAGGGTCAGACCCCCTTGGCCGGAGCGGTCTTCAAGGGCAGCACCGACGTCGTCGACGCCCTGCTCGCCGACGGCGCCGATCCCAGGGCCGGCGTCCCGTCCGCCGTCGACGCCGCCGCGATGTTCGGCAAGACCGAGCTGCTGGCCCGGTTCGAGAGCCGCTGAACCGAAGCCGTAGGCTCTTCCACCATGGAGAGCACCGCCACCAAGGACACCGGCACCGTCGAGTTCCGCATCACCGGGTACGCCCACCCCGACGCCCAGGCCCTTTCGGCGGAGGTGCAGCAGGAGTACGTCCGCCGCTACGGCGACCCGGACGAGACGGTGATGCACCCGGAGGACTTCGAGGCACCGGCCGGCCTGTTCATGATCGCCTACCTGGACGGCCGCCCGGTCGCCTGCGGCGGCTGGCGGGCCAAGCAGGCCGGTCCGGACGGGCTGCGCGACGGCGACGCCGAGGTGAAGCGGATGTTCGTGGTGCCCGACGCCCGCGGCCGGGGTCTGGCCCGGGCGGTGCTGCGCCGGCTGGAGGAGACCGCCGTCGAGGCCGGGCGCACCCGCTTCATCCTGGAGACCGGTACCGAGCAGCCCGAGGCGATCGCGCTGTACGGCTCCGAGGGGTACGCGGCGATCCGCAAGTTCGGCATCTACAAGGACCACGCGCAGAGCATCTGCATGGGCAAGGAGCTCCCGGCGGCGGTCTGACCGGCCGCCGTCCGGGAGCCCGGGGTCCGGGTACCGGCGGTCTGAGCGGTGCGCGCGCCGGGTAGACACCGGTGGTGAACCACCAACCACCCGACGCCGCACGGCTCCCCGCCCTGGCCGCGCCCGGCGGGGAGCTGGACCTACTGGTCCGCGAGGGCGTGCGCACCGTCGGGGCGGGCGCCGTCTGGGCCGCCGGTGACGCCGGGGGCACGCTCGGCGGCGGCAGCCACGGCGCGCTCGGGCGAGGCCCGTACGCGCGGCTCGCCCCCGGGCCGGACACGCTGTACGACCTCGCCAGCCTCACCAAGATCGTGGCGCTCTGGCCCTGCGCCGGAGCGCTCCGGCAAGACGGGCGGCTGCCGCTGGACGAGCCGCTCGGCCGCTGGTGGTCGCCTGCCGCCGGGCACTCGGTCGGTGCGGTGACGGTCCGTCAACTCCTCGCCCACACCGCCGGAATGCTTCCCTACACCCGCTTCGAGCAGCTCTACGGGCGGGCGCCGGCGGCGATCCGGGCCGGGGTGATCACCGCCCCGCTGCACCGCGCGCCGGGAACCGCCGTCGAGTACACCGACCGCGCCGCCGTGCTGCTCACCTACCTGGTCGAGGACCTCGGCGGGGCCCCGCTGGACGAACTCGCCGCGCGCTGGGCCTGGCGGCCGCTGGGCATGACCGACACCCGCTACGGGCCGCTCGACGCCGCGGCCACCGCCCGTACCGCGCCCACCGAGTTCGACCGGTCGACCGGCGCCCACCTGCGCGGCGTGGTGCACGACCCCTCCGCGCGGCTGCTCGGTGGCGTCTCCGGCAACGCCGGGGCCTTCTCCACCGCCCCCGACCTGGCCCGCTTCCTCACCGCCCTGCTCGCCCCGCCGCTCCGACTCCCCTGGGGCGAAGCGTGGATCACCGAGTCGCTGCGCGAGCAGACCGGCGGCCTCGCCCCCGCCCGAGGCCTGTCCTGGCTGTACGCCCCCGGCACCGACCCCGCCGAAGGCACCTTCGTCCACTACGGCTTCACCGGCACCGGCATCTGGGTCTCCCGCCGACTCGGCCGCTGGGCCCTGCTGCTCACCAACCAGGTGCACCACAGCCGGATCACCCAGTCCCTCACCGATCTGCGCAACGCCTTCCGGCGGGCCGTCTTCGGGTGAGGCGTGCGTAGTACCCGATCGGGTGGATTAGGTACGAACCACCTTTCGCGCAGCGGCGACCGGGGCAGGGTGGCCGCGACGGAGGACGGCCGGCGGAGGAAGCGCGATGACGGACACCTGGGAACTCTCGGAGGAGGAGTGGCTCTCCCGGATGGTGCGCGCCTACATCGGCTGCAGCGTGCTGCTCACCGACCGGGAGGGCAAGGTCCTGCTGCTGAAGGCCAGTTACCGCGACCAGTGGCAGTTTCCCGGTGGCGGGATGGACCCGGGGGAGGGGCCCGCCGGGTGCGCGGCCCGGGAACTGCGCGAGGAGACCGGGCTGGTGGCGCGTGACCTGCGGTTGCTGGTGGTGGAGTGGCGCGAGGCGATCCCCGATCAGGGTCAACACGCCCATCCGGCCGTGCACTTCATGTTCGACGGCGGCGCGGTCGAGCCGGGGGCGGTGGTCCGGCTCCAGGCGGAGGAGATCGCCGACCACGGCTACTTCGGCCCCGCCCGGGCGGCCACCCTGCTGCACCCCTGTGCGGCGCGCCGGCTCACCGCGGCCCTGGAGGCCCGGCGCACCGGCGCAGCCGCGCTGCTGCATTCGGCGGGGTATGTGGGGTGAGCCCGCGGGAAGGCGGTCAGAGCAGGGTGCTCCAGTAGTACCAGAACCGGTTGAGCACCATCAGTGCGATCACGGCCGCCCACAGCACCGGCAGGGCCCAGTGGTAGCGCGCCGCCTCCCGGACGACCGTCCGCATCCGCGGCCCGACCGGGATCACCCCGGTGCGCAGGTTGTGCAGCGTGGTGTACCAGAACAGCACCACCGTCGTCGCCCAGACCACCATGCAGTACGGGCACAGGGCGCCGATGCCGTACAGCGACTGGTCGATCAGCCAGTGCGTGAACACGATGCCCAGGGTCGTCCCGGCCTGCAGGCCCAGCCAGAACCAGCGCCGGTAGGCGGCGCCGGCCAGCAGTCCCGCGCCGACCGCCGCCAGCGCGCCGAAGGCGGCCAGGCCGAGCAGCGAGTTCGGGAAGCCGAACACCGCGGCCTCCTCGGTACGCATCACCGAACCGCAGCTGATGATCGGATTGATGTTGCAGCTGGGGACGTACGACGGGTTCTCCAGGATGCGGAGCTTGTCGAAGGTCAGCACGGCCGAGGCGGCCAGGCCGACCAGCCCGCCGAGGAACAGCAGCAGGGCGAGGGCCCGGCCCGCGCCGATCGGGCCCGGGCCGGCGGCGTCGGGGGCGGGACGGGAGAGGTGCGCGGTGGTCGCGGTCATGACAGCACACTCCGGGGCTGGCTGGGAGGGGCCGGTCCGGCCGGGAGTTCGGCCGGACCGGTGGTGCCGTGCGGTGCGGGGCGGCCTACTGCAGGCCGGCGACCTGCTTGACCTGGGCGGTGAACTGCTCCGGAGACGCCGGGGCGTTGCCCGTGAACAGGTTGATCGGCTTGCCGTCCACCTTGACCGTCGGGGTGCCGGTCACCTGGCTGCTGTTGAACGCGTCGGCCACCTTCGCCGCCCACGGCGCGTACGTCCGGTCGGTGACCGCCTTCACGAAGGCGTCCGTCTTCAGCCCGGGCACCTGGCCCGCCAGGTCCAGCAGGTGGTTGACGTCGCCGAAGCCGTCCTCGCGCTCGTCCGGCTGGTTGGCGTACAGCACGTCGTGGAAGGCCTTGAACTTGTCCACGCCCTCGTTCAGCGCGGCGCCGGCGGCGGCCAGCGCGGTGCGCGAGCCCTTGCCGCCGAGGTTCTTGTCCAGGAACGCGGCCAGGTGGTACTCCACCTTGATCTGGCCGTCCTGGGTGATCTCCTTGACAGTCTGACCGTTCGCCGCCTCGAAGTGCTTGCAGACCGGGCAGCGGAAGTCCTCGTACACCTCCATGGTGTGCGGGGCGTCGGCCTTGCCGTAGGTGATCACCGTGCCGTCCGGACCGGTGGCGTTGGCCGGGACGACCAGCGGGGCCGCGGAGGCGGCCGCGGCGCCCTTGTCGTCGTTCTTCGAGCCCGTGTTGATCGCGAGCGCCACACCGCCCGCCAGGGCGAGTACGACGACGGCCGAGACCGACACGACGATCCGCTGCCGGCGCCTGGCGGCCTGCTGCTCGCGGCGCTGCGCCTCCTGGATGCGCTCGCGGGCGCTGACGCGCTTCTTGTTCTTGTCCTGGGCCATGGGGAAGTCAACTCCTGTACGCGGCGCGCGGGTGCGCGCGGGTGGCCGCACACACGGGTGCGGCGGGGGCAAGTGACGCGGGAGTCGTGCGCACTGCCTGGGGCGTACGGAAAGCGCTTACGGAAGCGTGCTCACGTAAACGTGCTCACGGAACGTGCTGACGGAAGCGGGGTACGCGCTCAGCAGGCAGGCGCGAGGACCGGCGGACCACGCCGGGGCGCCGGGCTCAGCACCACGTCCTCGCGGCGCGGCCGCTCGTGGTCCGACACCGGCAGTGGCACCCGCAGCACCGGGCGCACCGGGGCGGGGAGCAGCAGGACGAGCAGCGCCCGCAGCGGGCGGGCCACCGACTGGCGCAGCGCGCGCAGTGCCCGCGCCAGGCCGGACAGGGCGGAGTCGCCCAGCCGCAGCCAGGCCGAGGCCGCCAGCGCGATCACCAGGTGCACCAGCAGGAGCAGCAGCTGGGTCGCGGCGGGCGCCAACTGCCCGGCGTGCCCCAGCGGGGCGCCCAGCAGCGAGCCGTCCACCGAACCGCCGCCGCACACCAGCAGGTTCACCCCGCGCGCGGACACGTGCTCGGACAGGACCGGCCCACAGCCGGTCTGGCCCAGGTTGAAGGTGGTGTTGAGCAACAGCTCGACCGGCACCATCACAGCGGAGATGTGCAGCAGCCGCCGCTCCCCGCCGGCCAGCACGGCCGAGACCAGGAACACGACGGCGCTCGCCGTGGCCACCAGCGACAGCGGCAGCGGGCGACCGGTGATGACCACCTGACCCAGCGCGGCCATCGGCACGGCGAGCGCGGTGAACACCGCGGCCCGCAGGGCCCTGGTCGCATGGGTGGAGGTCATCACGCCCCGGAGTATGCCATGCCCCTTGCGGCGGACACGAGACCGCGTACCGGTACGGCGCCCGGGTGACGCCCCCTCAGCCGAGCGTCGAGTCGACAGCCGCACCCGCGCGACTAGCCTGGAAGGCGACCCGGCGAGGGGGTGCACGCGCATGGCGAGACCCGAAACCACGGTCGGACAGGTGCTGCTCGACCGCATCGAGGCCCAGGCGGTGGTGCTCGCCGGACTGGACGACGCCGTCCGGGCGGACGCACCCGACGCGGTCCACCGGATGCGGGTCGCCTGCCGGCGGCTGCGCAGCGCCCTGCGGACCTTCCGCCGCCTGCTCGCCCCCGGCGCCACCGACGCCCTCGTCGCCGACCTGCGCTGGCTGGGCGCCGCGCTGGGCCGCGCCCGGGACCGCGAGGTGCTCGCCGAACGGCTGGCCGCCCGGGCCCGCGAGCTGCCCGCGGCCTGCGGACCGGAGCGGGTCGCGGACGCGCTGGAACAGTGGGGCGAGGCTGAGTACCGCCGGGTGAGGCCCGAGGTGGTCGCCGCCCTCGACAGCCCCCGCCGCCGGGCCCTCGCCACGGCCCTGACCACCCTGCTCGCCGACCCGCCGCTGCGCCCCCGGGCCGCCCGCGCCGCCGCCCCCGAACTCTCCCGGATCGCCGCCCACGAGCAGCGCCGCACGGCCGAACGCCTCCGTCTCGCCCTCGCCGCCGACCCCGCGCACCGCGACCGGGCCCTGCACGAGGTCCGCAAGGCCGCCAAGCGCGCCCGCTACGCGGGCGAGACGGCGGCCCTCGCCGTCGGCCCGGCGGCGGAGTGCTACACCGAGCGGATGAAGGCAGTCCAGGAACTGCTGGGCGAACACCAGGACGCGGTGGTCGCCGCCGCGGCCCTGGCCGACCGGGCCACCGAGGGCGGCGAGCCCTTCGCCTACGGAGTGCTCTACGCGGGCCAGCTCGCGGAGGCGGAGGCGGCGCGCGCCCGGCTGACGCAGGTGTGGGCGGACGCGGCGAAGCGGAAGCTGACCCGGTTCGGCTAGGCGTGTCCGGCGGATCCCGGCGGATCCCGGCGGAACGGCACGCGGCGCTGCGACGTGTGCGTCGCACGGCGGGGACCAGGCGCGCCGGTGACCGGCCTGCGAGGTGCGCCCGTGCCCGGGGGTGGTCGTCACCGGCGCGTGGCGCGGCATCGGCGCGGCCGCCGCCCGGTTGTTCGCCCGGGAGGGCGCGCTGCTGGTGCTGGCCGCCCGCTCCGGGCCGGAGGTGGAGGCGCTGGCCGCAGAGCTGCGGGCCGGGGGCGCGCGGGCGGTGGCGGTCGCCGCCGACCTGATCACAGCCGACGGCGCTCAGCGGACGGTGGACGCGGCGCTGGAGGCGTTCGGACGCCTGGACGGCGGCCTTCGACAACGCGGGCAACGGCCTGCCGCCCGTGCCGCTGGCCGAGCGCTCGGAAGCCGAGTGGGACGACAGCCACGCACTCAACCTGCGCGGCAGCTGACTCTGGCTGCGGGCGATGGCGGCGGGCGGGCGGGCGGGCGTGGTGGTGCGGTGGTGCTCAACTCCGGGGTGGGGGCGCTCGTCGGGGGCTTCGGCGACGGCGCCCAGCAGGCCGCCAAGCACGGGCTGACCGGACTGGTGAAGGCGGCCACCGCCGACTGCGCCCGTCAGGGCATCCGGGTCAACGCCGTCGCGCCCGGGGTGGTGCGCACGCCGGGGAGCGAGCCGTACTTCGAGGCGGGGCCGGAGTTCGCCGCGCCGGTGGCCCGCTCGACCCCGCTGGGCCGGCCGGGCCGGGCCGCCGAGGTCGCCGAGGCGGCGGCCTGGCTGCTGAGTGACCGGGCTTCCTATGTCGCGGGGGTGGCGCTGCCGGTGGACGGCGGCATCACGGCCGTCCGACGGTTCGACTGAGGCGCTAGCGGGGCCTGAGCCCCGCCGAGAGGGCCGCCTCGCGGAGCAGGTCGCGGAGCATGGCGGTGGTGAGGCGGCCGGTGTTCGTGTTGCGGGGGCTCACGTGGTAGCAGCCGTAGAGCCGCAGGTCGGGGCCGCCGTCGCGGGCCGGGAAGGTGGCCATGGCGGCGTGGCCGAAGGCCGGGCGGGGGCGGGGGACCACCCAGCCGGCGTCGGCGACCACCGGCAGCATCGCCTGCCAGGCGAAGGCGCCGAGTGCGACGACGGTCCGGACGGTGGGGCGCAGCAGCTGCATCTCGCGGGTGATCCAGGGGCGGCAGGTGTCGCGTTCGGCGGTGTTGGGCTTGTTGTCGGGTGGGGCACAGCGGACCGGGTCGGTGATCCGGACGCCGTACAGTTCCAGGCCGTCGCCGTGGCGGACGGAGTGCGGGCGGTTGGCGAGCCCGAGCTCGTAGAGGGCCGCGTAGAGGAGGTCGCCGGAGGGGTCGCCGGTGAAGATCCGGCCGGTGCGGTTGCCTCCGTGGGCGGCGGGGGCGAGGCCGACCAGGACGAGCGGGGCCTCGGGCGGGCCGAAGCCGGGGATGGGGCGGGCCCAGTAGTCCCAGTCCTGGTAGGCGCGGCGCTTGGTGCGGGCGGCCTCCTCGCGCCATTCGACCAGCCGGGGGCAGGCCCGGCAGTCGGTGACGACGCGGTCGAGTTCGATGAGTCCGGTGGCGCGGGCGGCGGCCTCGGCGGGGTGGTGGGGGTGGCTCGGGTCGTCGGCGGGGACCAGCTGCATGGTCTCGATCCTAGGGCCGTCGGCCCGATCGCTCCGGCCGCTGCCGGCCGGTCCCGGGGAGGCTCCGGCCGCTGCCGGGCAGGCGTAGCGTGGAATCAGTTGCTCCGGCGGCCCCGGCCGGTCCGGTCGCCGGTGGCCGGACCGGCTGGTGTGCGCGGAGGCCGCGAGGAGGCCGCGATGATCGTCGATGCGGTGCTGGGGGCTCTCGGGGGGCTGGTAGGGCTGGGGGTGGTCTGGGCGGGGCTGAGCATCCGGGTGGTCCAGCAGTTCCAGAGGGGCGTGGTGTTCCGCTTCGGGCGGGTGCGTGAGGAGGTCCGCAAGCCGGGGCTGGTCGCGCTGATGCCGATCGCGGACCGGCTGCGCCGGGTGAACGTGCAGATCGTGACGATGCCGATCCCGGCGCAGGAGGGCATCACCCGGGACAACGTGACCGTGCGGGTGGACGCGGTGGTCTACTTCCAGGTGCAGGACCCGGTGAAGGCGACGGTCAACGTGCAGGACTACAACTTCGCGATCTCCCAGGTCGCGCAGACCTCGCTGCGGTCGATCATCGGCAAGAGTGAACTGGACGACCTGCTGGCCAACCGCGAACCGATCAACCAGGGGCTGGAGTTGATGATCGACAGCCCGGCGCTGGGCTGGGGCATCCAGATCGACCGGGTGGAGATCAAGGACGTCGCACTGCCGGAGTCGATGAAGCGCTCGATCGCGCGCCAGGCGGAGGCCGAGCGGGAGCGGCGGGCGCGGATCATCACGGCGGACGGCGAGTACCAGGCCTCGGAACGGTTGTCGGAGGCGGCGGCGGTGATGAGCGCGACCCCGGCGGCGCTCCAACTGCGGTTGCTGCAGACCGTGGTGGAGGTGGCGGCGGAGAAGAACTCGACGCTGGTGCTGCCGTTCCCGGTGGAGTTGCTGCGGTTCCTGGACAGCGCGACGGAGTCCCAGCAGCGGGACCTGCTGGCGGCCGCCGCGGTCGCGGCCGCGGCGAAGTCCGCGGAGGAGGCGGTGGAGAGCGGTGAGGTGCCGGAGCCGGAGCTCGACCGCGAGCAGTCCAAGCACGAACTCCCACCCCTGGAGGAGGTGTTGTCCCGCTCGCCGCTGGAGGGCGGGGACCGGGAGGGCGGTCGGGTGGAGTCGGACGGGAACGATGGTCCGGAGGAGCACACGGAGCCGGGAAGCACGTCCTGAGGGGTGCCCGGTGGCGTGCGGCACCGGCCCGGACCACGATGGACGAGAGGGAGCAAGCCAGGTCAGGAGGCGGACCATGACCAGAGCCAGCGACATCATGCACCAGGGCGCGGAGTGCATCCGTGAGCACGAGACGCTCGCGGCCGCCGCCCGGATCATGCGGGAACGGCATGTGGGCGCGCTGCCCATCTGCGGGGAGGACGACAAGCTGCTGGGCATCGTGACCGACCGCGACATCGTGCTGCGCTGCGTCGCGGAGGGGGGCGACCCGGCGGAGATGACGGCGGGCGACCTGGCGCTCGGGCGGCCGATGACGGTGGAGGCGGACGAGGACTGCGAGCAGGTGCTGCGCGTCATGGAGCAGTACCAGGTCCGCCGGCTGCCGGTGATCAGCCACCCGGAGCACAAGCTGGTCGGCATGATCAGCGAGGCCGACATCGCGCGCGGCCTGCCGCAGGCGCGGCTCGCGGAGTTCGTCACGGCGGTGTGCGCGGAGGAGCCGCCCAAGAAGGAGGCGTTGCAGGGCTGACCCGGCCGGACCGGTCCCGGGCTCGCGCCCGGGGCCGGTCGCGTGGGGAGGTCATCCCAGGGCGTAGACGGAGGTGGCCCGGGCGGCGGGCTCCTCGGTGCCCTCGGCGGTGAGGGTGACGTCGAGGAAGGCGATCCGGCGCCCAAGCTTGGTGACCACGGCGTGGACCAGGACGTCGCGGCCGCTGACCGCGCGCTGGAAGCTGGTGGACTGCTGGACGGTGGTCATCGGCGCGAAGCCGCCCCGGGCCGCCGAGAGGGCGACCACGCAGGCGGTGTCGGCGGCGGCCATCAGCGCCTGGCCGGACAGGCCGCCGCCCTCGCGGGCGAGTTGCTCGGACCAGGGCAGTCGCAGCACGGCGTGCCGCTCGCCGGTCTCGGTGGTGGTCAGCCCGAGCACCTGCACCCAGGGGGCGAAGTTGTCGGCCAGGAGCTTGTCCGCCTCGGCGGGGGTGAGGGTCATCGCGCCATTGTGCCGGGAGGGTTGGCGCGATGTCAGGAGCCGGCGAGGGTGTCCAGGTGGCGCCGGAGCACCGCGCGCAGCTCGTCCGGCCCGACCAGGTCGGGGTGCTGGACGGCCTGGAGGGTGAGGCCGTCCAGCAGGGCGGAGAGGCGGCGGGTCTCCAGTTCGAGGTCGAGGCCGGGCGTGAGGGCGCCGGAGCGTTCCGTCTCGATCAGGACCCGCTGGACCAGCGCGTCCAAACCCGCCTGCAACTCGACGGCGCGGGTCCGTAGTTCGGGCCGGGTGCGGGCGGCGGTGACGAAGGAGAGCCAGAGCGCGGACTCCTCCCGGCGTTCGGCGTCCAGCGGCAGGGTTTCGGCGAGCAGCCGTACGGTCTGTTCGCGACGGTCGGCGCCGGGGGCGGGCTCCGGGTCGAGCAGGACGCGGGCATGGGTCCGGACGCGGGCGTCGATTCGGCGCGCCAGCTCCTGCATGGCGAAGATCATCAGCTCGGAGCTGCCGGCGAAGTAGTGCCGCACCGAGCCCACGGCGAGTCCGGCCTCTTCGGCGACGTTGCGCAGCGAGGCGTGTTCCAGGCCCTCCCGGGCGGCGACGCGCAGGACGGCGTCGGCTACGGCCTGGCGGCGTTCGACGGGGTCGACGATCTTCGGCATGTTGCCGTTATAGCACGGGCGGGCTAAATTGCTGATTTAGCACGGTCAAGCTATAAAAACTCGGGGAGCAGGGATGAACACCTGGATGCACATGGCGCTGATCGCCGCCGTGGTGGTCGTGGTGGTGGTCCGGAGGCTGCGCGGTGAGCCGCTCAACGCCAGGGACCTCTTCGCGCCGCCGGTGGTGCTCACCGGCCTCGGCTTGTGGGCGCTGTCGCAGGAGCACGGCCTCCGAACGGGGGACTGCGTCTGGGTGGCGGCGGGTGCCGCGCTCGGCACCGCCTTCGGTGCGCTGCGCGGTGCCACCATCCGGCTGGATGAGCGCGACGGGGTGCTGTGGCAGCGCTACACCGGCTGGACCTTCCTGGTCGCCGTGCTCTCGCTCGCCGTGATGGCCGGCTTCGCGGTGCTCGCCGAGCGCAACGGCCTGGCGCCGGGGGCCCGACCGGTCCAGCTGTCGATCGGCGTCGGCTTCCTGGGGGAGGCGCTGGTGGTCGGCTACCGTGCGCTTTCCTCCGGGATCCCGTTCGCGCCCGAGCGGCGGGGCTCGAACCCGTCGCTCAGTTCGGACCGGTTCCGCCGGTAACTGTTCGGCGGAACCACGGAGTTGACCCAGGACGCGACCTCCGGCGGCTGGCGCCGGCCGGCCACCGGGGCCGACGGCGAGACCGGCCGGGCAGCGGCGGGCCACCCGACCCGGGGGGAGACCGCGGCACACGCCGGGGCCTTCCTCGCCGCGCACGCATGACCGCTCCAGCTACCCGTCGGCCCGCAGCTCCCGGGCGATCAGCTCCGCCAGGTGCAGGGCCCGCCGCCCGTCCGCCAGTTGGGCGATCTGGGTGCGGCAGCTGAAGCCGTCCGCCAGCACCACCGTGTCGGGTCCGGCCGCCCGGACCTCGGGCAGCAGCACCCGCTCGGCGATCGCCTCGGACACCTCGAAGTGGCCCCGCTCGAAGCCGAAGTTGCCCGCGAGCCCGCAGCAGCCGGAGTCCAGGACCCGGTTGTGCAGGCCCAGTCGGGCCTCGACCCGGCGATCGGCCGCGCTGCCTAGCACCGCGTGCTGGTGGCAGTGGGTCTGGGTGACGGCGTCCAGCCGGACGTGCGGGAGCGGAGCGTCCGGGGCGTGCTCGTCGATGAACTCGGCGAAGGTGCGGGTCCGTTCGGAGGGCGGGCGGCCGTCCGCGCCGAGCAGTCGGGGCAGGTCCTCGCGCAGGGTGGCCGTGCAGCTGGGGTCCAGGCCGACCACCGGGGTGTCGGCCGGCACCCCGGTGGCGGCCAGCGCGCCCAGGCTGCGCCGCAACGCCCTTCGGGCGGTGCCGAGTTGGCCGGTCGAGTACCAGGTAAGCCCGCAGCACACCGGTCCTTCGGGCAGTCGGACGTCGAAGCCCAGGTGCTCCAGCACCTCGACGGCCGAGCGGAGCACGTTCGGCTGGAGGTGGTTGGAAAAGGTGTCCGGCCACAGCACCACCGGTCGCGCGCCCGCCGGGGCCGGGTGGGCGGCGCGGTGCCGCCGGTACCAGTGGGTGAAGGTCTCGGGCGGGAAGACCGGCAGCACCCGGCGCCTGTCGATCCCGCCGAGCCGCTTGAGCAGCGCGCCCGCCGGCGAGCGGACCAGCGAGTTGGCCGCCCCCGGCGCGAGCGCGACCGCCCGCAGCCACAGCGGAAGCCAGCCCATCGAGTAGTGCGACAGCGGGCGCGGCCGGCGCCGGTAGTGCTGGTACAGGAACTCGGTCTTGTAGGTCGCCATGTCGACGTGCACCGGGCAGTCGCTCGCGCACCCCTTGCAGCTCAGGCAGAGGTCCAGTGCCTCCCGCACCTCCGCCGAGCGCCAGCCGTCCGGGATCGCTTCGCCGCGCAGCATCTCGGCGAGCAGCCGGGCCCGGCCCCGGGTGGAGTGCCGCTCCTCGCCGGTGGCCATGTAGCTCGGGCACATCACCCCGGTGGTCGGATCCACGCACTTGGCGACGCCCACGCAGCGGTGGACCGCCTTGACCAGGCTCCCGCCGTCCTGCTCGTACGGCAGGGCCAGCGGCAGCGGGCGGCGCGGGGAGGTGACGAAGCGCAGGTCGGCGTCGAGCGGGCGCGGATCCACCAGGGCGCCCGGGTTGAGCAGGTTCTCCGGATCCCAGATCCGTTTGAACTCGCCGAACAGCGCGATGACTTCGGGCGGGTACATGCGCGGCAGCAGTTCGGCGCGGGCCTGCCCGTCGCCGTGCTCGCCGGAGAGCGAACCGCCGTGGGAGACCGCCAGATCGGCGGCCTGCTCCAGGAACTCCCGGAAGACCGGCGCCCCCTGGGGCCGGTCCAGCGGGAAGTCGATCCGCAGGTGTACGCAGCCGTCGCCGAAGTGCCCGTACGGGACGCCGCGCAGGCCGTGCCGGCGCAGCAGGGCGCGCAGGGCCCGCAGGTAGTCGCCGAGCCGCTCGGGCGGGACGGCGGAGTCCTCCCAGCCGGGCCAGGCCTCGCCCCCGCCGGGCAGCCGGGTGACGATCCCGGCGCCCGCCTCCCGGACTGCCCACAGCTGGCGCTGCTCGACCGGGTCGGTGACCAGCGCGACGGCGGCCGAGCGCTCGCGGCGCACCGCGTCGGCCAGCCGGCGGGCGGCCTGGTAGGCCTCCAGCGCGGTGGCGCCGCCGGTCTCCAGGAACAGCCAGCACTGGCCCGCGGGCAGCCGGTCCAGCGCGGGCGGGCGCGGGCCGGCCGCCAGCAGCGCGGCGATCAGGTCGGCCGCCATGCCCTCGGCGGTCAGCGGACCGTACGGCAGCAGCGCCGGGACGGCGTCGGCGGCGGCGCCCTCGTCCGGGTAGCCGGCCACCACCAGGGCGCGGGCGGGCGGGACCTCGACCAGCCGGACGGTGACACCCAGCAGCAGCGCGCAGGTGCCCTCGGTGCCGGTGAGCGCCCGGGCCAGGTCGTGGCCGTGCTCGGGCAGCAGCGCGTCCAGCGGGTAGCCGGAGGTGCGGCGGGGCAGCTGGGGCATGCCCTGGCGGATGACGGCGAGGTTGCGGTCGGTGAACTCCTGGAGCCGGGTGTGCAGCTCGCCGACCCGCCCGGGCGCCTCCCGCAGCGCCGCGCGCTCGGCGCCGGTCAGCCGCCCGCCCACGGTCAGCTCGGTGCCGTCCGCGAGCAGCAGCTCCAACTGCTCCACGTTGTCGGCGGTGCGGCCCCAGGCGAGCGAGTGGGCGCCGCAGGAGTCGTTGCCGATCATGCCGCCGATCGTGCAGCGGCTGTGGGTGGACGGGTCCGGGCCGAAGCGCAGCCCGTACGGCCGGGCGGCGCGCTGGAGGTCGTCCAGCACGGTGCCGGGCTGGACGCGGGCGGTGCGGGCCTGCGGGTCGATCTCCAGCACCGAGCCGAGGTGGCGGCGGAAGTCCAGCACCATCGCGCCGGGCCCGATCGCCTGCCCGCCGATGCTCGTCCCGGCCCCGCGCGCCACCACCGGCACCCCGTACCGGCGGCACAGCGCCAGCGCGGTGCGCACGTCGTCCGGGTCGGCGGGCTTGACCACACCGAGCGGCAAGTGCCGGTAGTTGGAGGCGTCGTGGCTGTAGACCGTGCGCTCGGCCGCCCCGAAGCGGACCTCCCCGCGCAGCACGGCGGCCAGCTCACGGGCCAGTTCGGCCCCGGGGGCGGCGGACGGACGGCTCACCAGGGACCTCCCGAGCGGGTGCGGCAACGGCTCCGCCGATGATCGCAGCCGCCACGCCGCACGGGTACCGGGCACGACGGGGGTGGAGCGCGGTGTCCTCGATGTAGCTCGATCGGATGATGGCCCGCTTGCTCCGCAGCGTCGTCCCGGATCCGCTAATTCCGCCCTGTGAGGGTGCCGCGGGCGATGTGGGAGAGCTTGGCGACCTCGAAGGCCGGGTAGGCGCCGCTGGCCAGCAGGGAGAACTTGATCCCCAGCCGCCCGCCCGGCTTGCGGTGGCCCGGGGGCATGAAGCGGCGGTGGTGCTCGGCGGCCCGGTGGAAGAACTGCGGGCGTTCGGCGCGGGTGACGCAGCCGGCGAGGTCGAAGACGAACAGGTAGTGCCGGATCATCCGGACGAACAGGGCGTCGCGCACCGCGTACAGGTGCGGCTGGTCCTCCAGCAGGGCGAAGCTGCGCTCGTACTGGTCGAACAGGTCGAAGACGCTGCTGCCGGGGCCGCCGGCGGGGTGGACGGTCTCCCGGCGGCGCAGCTGGACGCACTCGCGGGCCAGCACGGCGGCCTTCCGGGCGCCGAGCAGTGCGGCGTGGACGACCGGGACCTCCTCGTACCGGCCGTCGGGGAAGGTGAGCCCCAGCTCCTGCCAGTGGCCGCGGCGGATCAGTCGGTCCCAGATCAGCGGCGGCGCGCCGAACAGCTCGGGGCGGTCGAAGGGGGCGAAGGCCTCGGGGCCGGCCTCGGCGAGCAGGGTCTCGGCGCCGCCCGGCCAGTCCCGGTCGTTGTGGCGGCGGGAGTGGCCGAACAGCAGGACGTCGACCGGGCCGGTCTGCTGGAGCCGGTCGGCGAGCGCCTGGAGGGCGTCCCGGGGGAGCAGGTGGTCGGCGTCCAGGAACAGCAGGTAGTCGCCGGAGGCCCGCGCCGCGCCCGCGTTCCGGCTCACCCCGACCCCGACCGCCGCGTTCAGGTGCAGCACCGACACCCGCGCGTGTCGGGCCGCGAAGGAGTCCGCGAGCCCGGCCGCGGTCTCGGGGGAGCGGTCGGCGACCACGATCACCTCGACGTTCGCCAGGGACTGGGCGAGTAGCGAGTCCAGGCAGTCGGCGAGCTGTCCGTGCTGGTCGTAGGCGGGGAGCACGACGCTGATCAGGGGTGAGGGCATGACGCCGGAGCGTAAGAGGGCGCGCGAATCGTGGCAAAGGCCTGACGGACCGTAATTCAGAACAATTGGCACCAAATAGTACGAGCGTGCGCCATATCTTCACGTCGCCTTCTGGGCGTGCACACGTCGACCTGAAACGCCGCGAGGCCCGCGACGCGGAGCGCGTCGCGGGCCTGGGGCGTGTACGGAGGGCAGAGCCGGGTCGGCTCAGTACCAGTGGTGGGCCTGCCAGAACGACCAGGCGGAGCAGGGGCTGCCGTAGCGGCTGTTCATGTAGTCGAGGCCCCACTTGATCTGGGTGGCCGGGTTGGTGCGCCAGTCGGCGCCGGCCGAGGCCATCTTGGAGCCGGGCAGCGCCTGGACCAGGCCGTAGGCGCCGGAGGAGGCGTTGACGGCCAGCGGGTTCCAGCTGCTCTCGCGGAAGACGATGTTGCTGAAGCACTGCAGCTGGCCGGCCGGCACGATCTGCGCGGCGATCTGCTGCGGGGTGCCGGAGTAGCTGTTGAGGTTCTGGCGCTGCTGGGAGCGGGAGGCGGCGGCGTCGGCCTGGGCCTTGGCGTCCGCCTGGGCCTTGGCGTCCGCCTGGGCCTTCGCGTCGGCCTGGGCCTGGGCCTGTGCAGCGGCGTCCGCCTGGGCCTTCGCCTGCGCCTCCTGGGCGGCCTGGGCGGCCTGCGCGTCCTGGGCCGCCTTGGCGTCCTGGGCGGCCTTCTCGGCAGCGGCAGCGGCGTCGGCCTGGCCCTGGTCGCCGACCGGCTTGCCGTCCACCGAGACGGCGGCCACCGGGGCCGCGGCCTCGGCGTGGTGCGCGGTCTGCGGGATGGCGAGGGCGGCGGTGGCGGCGCTCGCGACCACGATGGTGGCGACGCCGGTGATCAGGGAGTTGCGGCGGGCATGGCTGAGCTGCATGAAGCGGACAATCCTTTTCCGTCGGGGGCCGTGCCGGTGGTACCGGGCTCGGGGCTTCGCGTGGGCTCCGGGTGAGCGGGGCCCGCGAGGCCGTCCGGGACGGCCGTGGCACCCCGGCGGTGACGGCGGGGCGGGCGGGCTGCGCGCGGCGGGCTGACCGGCCGGCGCTGCCTGGCGACGGGCCATTCTTGGCAGGGCTGGGGACGGGTGGCAAAGGCGTTCGCTACTACGCCCCGTAGTGGTTGCGGGGCGGGCGTGACCGGGCGAGCCGGAGAGTTTGTGGAGGTTTGTCCGTTTTCGACCCCTGGGGGTCGCGGGCCGACCGCGTCGGCGGAAGACGGCGTCGGAAGAGTCGATGGCCTGCGTTCTTGAGGCCGGGGACGGTTGCCGCTCGGGCGGCCGGGGTGCGGCGGCCGGGGTCTTCCGGCCGGTGCGGCGCTCGTGTCCACTATCCGGGGCCGTAGATGCGAAACCCCCTGTGGGCGGGCTCACATGCGGGCAGCGCCGACTTCGACGCAGTGTGACGGGCCCGTGGCGGCCGGCCGGGGTCGCGGGGGCGGCCGCAAACGGCAACCGGGCCCGGGAGCCTCCGCAACGGCTCCCGGGCCCGGCGTTCCGGCGCGGCGCGGACGGGTCAGGACTCCGCCGCCACCGCCGCCCGCCGCCGCCGGCCCACCACGGCCGAGGCGCCGAGCACGATCGCCGCGGCGACCAGCGACAGGTACATCTGCTGGCGTCCGTCGTGGTCGGTGAACATGTACACCACGACGAAGCCGATCATGCCGATGGCGAACCAGGTCAGGTAGGGGTACAGCCACATCCGGACGGTGTGCCGCTCGGGCATCTCGCGCTCGATGATCTTGCGCATCCGCAGCTGGGTGGCGCAGATGACGAGCCAGACGAACAGTGCGATGGCTCCGGAGGAGTTCAGCAGGAAGGCGAACACGGTCTTCGGCGAGGTGTAGTTGAAGAAGACGGCGACGAAGCCGAACACCACCGAGGAGAGGATCGCCACCCGCGGTACGCCGCGCGAGGTCACGGTCGCGAAGGCCTTCGGGGCGTCGCCGCGCTGGCCGAGCGAGAAGGCCATCCGGGAGGCCGTGTACATCCCGGAGTTGAGGCAGGAGAGCACGGCCGTCAGCACGATGACATCCATCACCTGGCCCGCGTGCGGGATGCCCACGTGGTCCAGCACGGCCACGTACGGGCTGGCCTTGACCTCGGCCGAGTTCCAGGGCAGCAGGGTGACCACGAGCAGGATCGAGCCCAGGTAGAAGATCCCGATGCGCCAGATCACGCTGTTGGTGGCCTTGCTGACCGCCTTCTCCGGGTCCTCGGACTCGCCGGCCGCCAGGGTCACGATCTCGCTGCCCATGAAGGCGAAGACCACGGTGAGCATGCCGGTGAACACCGCACCCACCCCGTGCGGCAGGAAGCCGCCCTGACCGGTCAGGTTGGAGGTGCCGACCGCGTGGGTGCCGGGCATCAGGCCGAAGGCGGCGAGGGTGCCGATCACCAGGAACGCGGCGATCGCGACCACCTTGATCCCGGCGAACCAGAACTCGAACTCGCCGTAGGAGGCGACCGAGAACAGGTTGGTGGCGGTCAGCACGCCCATGACTATCAGCGCCCAGCCCCACTGCGGCACGCCCGGCACCCAGGTGTTGAGGATCTTGGCGCCGGCCGTGGCCTCGACCGCGAGCACCACGACCCAGAAGAACCAGTAGAGCCAGCCGATGGTGAAGCCGGCCCAGCGACCCAGCGCGCGGTCCGCGTACGCCGAGAACGAGCCGCTCTGCGGGTCGGCCGCGGCCATCTCGCCGAGCATCCGCATCACCAGCACCACCAGCACGCCGGCCAGGGTGTAGGAGAGCAGGATGCCGGGGCCGGTGGAGGCGATGCCGGCGCCGGAGCCGACGAACAGGCCGGCTCCGATCACGCCGCCGATGGCGATCATCGACAGGTGGCGGTTCTTGAGCCCGGCCTTCAGGTGGCCGTCGCCACCGTGTCCGACTGGGCCGAGCGGGTGGGGGACGTCGGTGGTGTCCGCCGCCTGCTTGTTGGTGTCCGCACTCATGGAGGGGGTCCTCTGCCTTTCCGGCGCGGCATGACCCTCGGCTCGTCGTGCCGCAGGGTGGGGGACAGATCCGCGCATTGCGGTGCAACCTAACTTCTACGCCCGAGTATCGGAACAAAGGTTTGATAACTGTTCGCTTACCGAACACAAAAGCCCAGGTCAGGGCGGGTGTGGAGGTGGCATGAAAAGCTCAGATCTGATACATCGTCAGTAGGTCCGGGGGTCGCGAAGGCCCGTGGACGGCGCGCTGTGGCCGATCGTGGGAAACCCGGGCACAGTGGGAGTCTCGGGGCACTTCGATGTTCTCGGAGCCACTCCATGCAGACGACCTGGAAGGGGACGATCAGTTTCGGTCTGGTCAGCATCCCCGTCCACCTCTACTCCGCCACCCAGGAGCACGACGTCCCGCTGCACCAGGTGCACGCCAAGGACGGCGGACGGGTGCGGATGAAGCGGTACTGCGAACGGGAGGAGAAGGAGGTCCCGTACGCCGAGATCGCCAAGGGCTACGAGTCACCCGACGGCCGGACGGTCACGCTCAGCGACGACGACCTCGCCGACCTGCCGCTGCCCAGCAAGAAGATCATCGATGTGCTGGCCTTCGTGGACGCGACCGAGATCGACCCGCTGATGTTCTCCAAGGCCTACTACGTCGGCGTCGCCGACAAGGCCGCCGCCAAACCGTACGCCCTGCTGCGCGACGCCCTGGTGGAGTCCGGGCAGATCGCCGTCACGAAGATCGCGCTGCGCACCCGGGAGTCGCCCGCGGTACTGCGGGTGCACGACGGGACGCTGGTGCTGCAGACCTGCATCTGGCCCGACGAGGTCCGCCCGGCGGCCGGGATCGCACCCGAGGAGAACGTGACGGTGCGGCCGCAGGAGCTGAAGATGGCGCGCTCGCTGATGGACACCCTCTCCGAGGACTTCGACCTCTCCCAGCTGCACGACGACTACCAGCAGGCGCTCCAGCAGGTGATCACCGCGCGGCTGGAGGGCGTCGAGGTCCCGCACGAGGAGGAGGCCGGGGAGGCGCCCGACAACGTGATCGACCTGATGGAGGCGCTGCGCAGCAGCCTCAAGCAGGCCAAGGGCGGGCGGGCTCCGGGCGCCCGGCCCGGGGAAGCGGAGGAGCCGGACGAGGAGAAGCCGGCGCCCGGCAAGCGCGCCGCGGCGAAGAGGACCACGGCCCCGAAGACCACGGCCCCGAAGACCGCGGATTCCAAGGCGGCGGCCGCGAAGACCACGGCCGCGAAGACCGGGGCCGGCAAGAAGGGCTCCTCGGAGAAGAAGACCACCACCCGCAAGTCCACGGCTCCGCGCAAGGCCTCGTGACCGTGCGGGCCGGGCTGTCCCCCTCTCCAGCACTGGAGGCGATCCCGAGATGGACCTGCTCACCTACAAGGAACTCGACACCGGCCCCGACGCCCCCCGTAACCCGAGCCGGGGACAGCGGGCCTGGCACTGGCTGCTCAGCCTCAGTCCGACCGTGGTGACGTTCATGGTCGCGCTCTCGATCGGGCTGTGCATGGTCGCCGTCCAGACGGGCTGGGACCCGATGCTCGGCCTGATGGCCTTCTTCTGGTTCCTGACCTTCATCGCGCTGGTCGGCATGGTCGCCCGCTGGGTGACTCCCGGCCGGGGCAGGCACCGGATGGCGGCCTCCTGACCCGGCCGGGAGTCCCGGCGTGTCCGGGAGGGCTCAGCCGATCCACACCGTGGTGACGTTGCAGAACTCCCGGATGCCGTGCCCGGACAGCTCCCGTCCGAAGCCCGAGCGCTTGACGCCGCCGAAGGGCAGCGCCGGGTGGGAGGCGGTCATGCCGTTGAAGAACACCCCGCCGGCCTGGATGTCGCGGACGAAGCGCTCCTGCTCGTCCCGGTCGGTGGTCCAGACGTTGGAGCTGAGCCCGAACGGGGTGTCGTTGGCGAGCGCCAGCGCCTCGTCCAGATCGGCGACCCGGTAGACGGTGGCGACCGGGCCGAAGGTCTCCTCCTGGTGGATCCGCATCGCCGGGGTGACGCCGGTCAGGACGGTCGGCTCGTAGAACCAGCCGGTGTCCCAGCCCATCGGGCGGTCGCCGCCGCACTCGACGCGGGCACCGTGGGTGCGGGCGTCCTCGACCAGTTCCTCCAGGTCGTCCCGGCCCTGGCGGCTGGCCAGCGGTCCGACGTCGGTGCCCTCGTCCATCGGGTCGCCGATCCGCAGTGCCCGCATCGCCTCGGTGAAGGCGGAGGTGAAGCGGTCGTAGACGTCGGTGTGCACGATGAAGCGCTTGGCGGCGATGCAGGACTGGCCGTTGTTCTGCACCCGGGCCCGTACCGCGGTGGCCACGGCGGCCTCCAGGTCGGCGCTCGGCAGGACCACGTAGGGGTCGCTGCCGCCCAGTTCCAGTACGGCCTTCTTCACCTCGTCGGCCGCGGCGGCGGCCACCGCCCGCCCGGCCGGCTCGCTGCCGGTGAGGGTCACGGCGGCGACCCGGCGGTCCCGGATCACGTCCTCGACCGCGTCCGAGCCGATCAGCAGGGTCTGGAAGCAGCCCTCCGGGAAGCCCGCCCGCTGGAACAGCTCCTCGATCGCGAGCGCCGTGCGCGGCACGTTGGAGGCGTGCTTGAGCAGGCCCACGTTGCCCGCCATCAGGGCCGGCGCGGCGAAGCGGATCACCTGCCAGAACGGGAAGTTCCACGGCATCACGGCGAGCACCGGGCCCATCGGGCGGTAGCGGACGTAGGCGCGGGTGGCCCCGCTGTCGGTCACGTCGGCCTGGGCCGGGTGCTCGTCGGCGAGCAGGGCCTCGGCGTTGTCGGCGTACCAGCGCATCGCCTTGGCGCACTTGGCGGCCTCGGCCCGGGCGGCGGTGAGCGGCTTGCCCATCTCCTCGGTCATCGTCCGGGCGACGGTCTCCTGGTCCCGGTCCAGCAGGTCGGCCGCGCGGTGCATCAGTTCGGCGCGGGCGGTGAAGGGGGTGCTGCGGTGGCCGTGGAAGGCGGCTTCGGCGCGGGCCAGTCGCTGCTCGATCCCGGCCGCGTCGAGCGGTTCGAAGGTCTGGAGGATCTCGCCGGTCGCGGGGTTGACGCTGGCGATGGGCATGCGGGCTCCCAGTGGGGTTCGGGTCCGGTGCGTCTGTCCTCACACCCTCCCCGACGCCCCGGCCCCGGGCACGCCACCGCCGCCCGGCGTGTCCCGCCGGGCCGCGGTGTTCGCCGTTCCGGGGCTACTCCGGCAGCGACTCCACCCGGGCCGCCGCCTCCCTGGCCCGGGCGCCGGCCCTGGTCCGGGCGGCGGTGACATGGCGGCCCGGGAAGCGGTGCAGGTACTCGGCCTCCAGCTCCCCGGTGCGCAGCGTGTGCCGCTTCAGCGCCTCCTCCGAGCCGTACAGGAAGGTCTCGTGGCGGGTGCGGTGCAGCTGCTCCAGCTCGTGCAGCAGGGTGTCGTTGCCCAGAGCGTGCGGGGAGATGCCCTCGGGTCGGATGTGCGGGTCGTTGACGTGCCGCATCTCGGTACCTCCTCGACAGGATGCCCCTTCTACCGGGTGCCCGGTGTCCGGTGCCGGTACACCCGTTCGGTCGGGCGGCAGTGCACAAGAGATGTTGTAAAAGCGGTGTCGTACAAGAGTTCTTGTGAATATTCTCCCGGCATGGACGACACCACGGGCCGCACGCCCGGCACCACCGACGACCCGCGCGGCGCCCGGGAGATCCAGGACTCCCGGGTGCTCGCCGCCCTCACCCACCCGCTGCGCCGCCGGCTGATCGACGTGCTCAAGGTCGACGGCCCGGCCACGGTCGGCAAGCTGGCCGAACGCACCGAGCAGGCGGTCGGCAACGTCAGCCACCACCTGAAGGTGCTGGCCGAGAGCGGACTGATCGAGGAGGCGCCCGGGCTCGCCCGGGACCGGCGGGAGCGCTGGTGGCGGCTGGCCGACCGCGAACTCAGCTGGACCAGGGCCCACTTCGACGGCGACCCGGTCACCGAGGCCGTCGCGGACGCGGCCGGGTCGATCCTGCTGGAGCGCCAGGTCGAGCTGGTCCGGGAATGGGCCGTACGGCGCGGCGGCTACGGGCCCGACTGGCGGGACGGCACCTCGGTGGCCACCCAGGCCTGGCTGCGGCTCACCCCGGAGGAGGCCCGGGAACTGGCCGCGGACCTCCACGAGGTGATCCAGAAGTGGGCGCACCGGCCGGTGCCCGAGGACGGACAGGACCGCGAGACCGTCCTCGCCTTCGCCCACAGCGTCCCGGCCAAGCCGTGACCGCCACCCTCGCCCCGCCGCCCGAACACCCGCAAGTCCGTTCCTGCTGGGGGCTGTTCGCCCAACGGGACTTCCGGCTGCTGTGGGCGGGGCAGACCGTCAGCCGGCTGGGCAGCAGCGTCACCACTGTCGCGCTGCCGCTGGTCGCCGTGCTCACCCTGGGCGCCGGGCCGCTCTCCACCGGTCTGCTGACCGGTGCGATCTGGCTGCCCTGGCTGCTGTTCGGCCTGCCGGCCGGGGTGTGGGTCGGCCGGGCGCCCCGGCGGGCCGTGATGATCGGCTGCAACCTCGGCTCCGCCGCGCTGTTCGCGAGCGTGCCGGTGGCGGGCTGGTTCGGCGGGCTCACCATGGCACAGCTGCTGGCCGTGGCCTTCCTCGGCGGTGTCTGCTCGGTGTTCTTCGACGCCGCCGACCAGGCCTACCTGCCCGAACTGGTGGCCCCGGAGGGCCTGATCGAGGGCAACGCCAAGCTGACCGGCGGCGGCTCGGCGGCTGAGGTCGCCGGGCGCGGACTGGCCGGGCTGATCGTCCAATTCTTGGGCGCGGCGGGCGGGTTGCTCGTCGACGCGGTGAGCTTCCTGGTCGCGGCCGCGACCCTGCTGCGGATCCGCGCCCGGTCGGCGCCGGCGCCCCTGGAGCAGGCGGACCTGCTCGGACAGGTCCGGGAGGGGCTGTCCTTCCTGCTGCGCGACCCGTACCTGCGCGCCTTCCTGTGCTTCGGCGCCGCCGCCAACTTCGCCCTGATGGGCTACCAGTCGATCCTGCCGCTGTTCCTGGTCCGGTCGGCCGGGATCGCCCCCGGCTGGGTCGGCGCGCTCGCCTCCGCCGCCGCGGTCGGCGGCGTGCTCGGCTCGCTGGCCGCGCGCCCGCTGTGCCGCCGGCTCGGGACGGCGCGGGGGACGCGGATCGTGCTGCTGACCGTCACCCCGTTCGGGTTGCTGATGCCGCTGGCCGGGCCGGGCGCCGGGACGGTGCTGTACGTGATCGGGTCGCTGGCCGTGGTCGCGGCGGTGGTGCTCTGCAACATCGTGCTCGGCAGCTTCCGGCAGTCCTACACCCCGCCCGAGTTGCTCACCCGGGTGTCGGCCGGCGCGATGTTCGCCGTCCACGCCACCATCCCGCTCGGCGCGCTGACCGGCGGGGCACTGGGCGAACTGATCGGTCTCCGGGCGACGATGTGGGTGATGACCGGCCTGCTCACGCTGACCGGGACCCTGCCGCTGTTCTCGCCGCTGCGCAGCCTCCGGGAGCTGCCCACGACACCCCCAGAGAACGGGAAGATCATAGGATGAATCCTTCCGCATCCTCAGATTCACCACCCGAAAGCTCGGACGGACCACACATGCCGCTTCCCAAGGCCGAACTCCACCTGCACATCGAAGGCACCCTCGAACCCGAGCTCGCCTTCGCCCTCGCCGCCCGAAACTCCGTCGCGCTGCCCTACGCCGACACCGAGGAGCTGCGGAAGGCGTACTCCTTCAGCGACCTCCAGTCCTTCCTGGACCTCTACTACGCGCTGATGGCCGTGCTGCGCACCGAACAGGACTTCGCCGACCTCGCCGACGCCTACCTGGCCCGGGCCGCCGAGCAGGGCGTGCGGCACGCGGAGATCTTCTTCGACCCGCAGGCGCACACGGCCCGCGGAGTACCGCTCGGCGTGGTGGTCGACGGGCTGACCCGGGCGCTGGCGCACAGCGAGGAGCGGTACGGCATCAGCACCCAGCTGATCATGTGCTTCCTGCGCGACGAGTCCGCCGACTCCGCACTGGAGACCTTCGAGGCCGCCCGCCCCTACTTCGACCGGATCTCCGGCATCGGCCTGGACTCCGCCGAGGTGGGCAACCCGCCCGCCAAGTTCCGCGAGGTCTACCGCCGAGCGGCCGAGGCCGGGCTGCGCCGAGTCGCCCACGCGGGCGAGGAGGGGCCGGCCTCGTACATCACCGAGGCGCTGGACGTCCTGGGCGTCGAGCGGATCGACCACGGGCTGCGCTGCCTGGAGGACGGCCAGGTCGTCGCCCGCCTGGTCCGCGAACAGATCCCGCTCACCCTCTGCCCGCTCTCCAACGTCCGCCTGCGCTGCGTCGACACCCTCGCCGACCACCCGCTGCGCGAGATGCTGGACGCCGGACTGCTGGTCACCGTCAACTCCGACGACCCGGCCTACTTCGGCGGCTACGTCGAGGACAACTTCCGGGCCGTCCGGCAGGCCCTCGCCCTCGACCAGGAGACCCTGCGCCGGCTGGCCGCCAACTCCTTCCGGGCGTCATTCATCGACGACCGGCGGCGGGCCGAACTCCTCGCCGAGGTCGAGCGCCACACCTTCGAGCCGGTCGAGGACTGAAGTTCGGAGCAGGGCGCGGTGGCGGTGGCGGTGCGCCGCCGCGCCCGGGGGCGGTCGGTTCAGACCAGGGTGCTCCAGAAGTACCAGAACCGGTTGAGCACCAGCAGCGCGATCACCGCGTACCACAGCGCCGGGACGACCCAGTGGTAGCGCGCGGCCTCCCGTACCGCCACCCGGCCCCGCCGGCCCACCGGGATCACGCCGGAGCGCAGGTTGTGCAGGGTGGTGTACCAGAACAGCGGGATCATCGCGGCCCACACCACCATGCAGTACGGGCAGAGCGCGCCGATCCGGTACAGCGTCTGATACATCAGCCAGGTCACGAAGCCGATCCCGAAGGCTGTCCCGGCCTGCAGTCCCAGCCAGAACCAGCGCCGGTACGACGCCCCGGCGAGCAGCCCGGCGCCGATCGCGACCACCACGCCGAAGGCGACCAGGCCGATCAGCGAGTTGGGGAAGCCGAAGGCCGACGCCTGGTCGCTGCGCATGATCGAACCGCAGCTGATGATCGGATTGATGTTGCAGCCGGGGACGTACGACGGGTCCTCCAGCAGGCGGATCTTGTCCAGGGTGAGGACCGTCGAGGCGAACAGCCCGACCACGCCGCCGACCAGCAGCAGCCAGGCGAACGGACGGCTCGCGCCGATGGACCGCGGGGCGGCGGCCGTCACCCGGTCACCTGCTTGACCATCGCGGTGAACTCGTCGGGCGAGGCCGCCTTGCCGTTGGTGAGGACGTCCAGCTTCTTGCCGTCGAGCTTGACGGTCGGGGTGCCGGTGACGTCGCTCTTGTTGAACTCCTCGTTCACCTTGGCCGCCCACGGCGCGTAGGTGCCCTCCTGGACGGCCTTGACGAAGCCGTCGGTCTTCAGCCCGGGCACCTGGCCGGCCAGGTCGAGGATGTGGTTGACGTCGCCGAAGGCGTCGCTGCGCTCGTCCGGCTGGTTGGCGTACAGCACGTCGTGGAAGGCCTTGAACTTGTCCACGCCCTCGTTCAGCGCGGCGCCGGCCGCGGCGAGCGCGGTGCGCGAGCCCTTGCCGCCGAGGTTCTTGTCCAGGAACGTCGCCAGGTGGTACTCGATCTTGTACGTGCCGTTGTCGGCGAGTTGCTGGACGCTCTTGCCGGTGGTGGTTTCCAGCTGCTCGCAGAACGGGCAGCGGAAGTCCTCGTAGATCTCCAGGGTGTGCGGCGCGTCGGCCTTGCCGTAGGTGATCACGGTGCCGTCCGGACCGGTGGTGTTGGCGGGGGCAACCAGCGGGCCACTGGCGGCGGCGTCCGAGGAGGAACCGGAGGAGCCGCCGACGGCGAAGGCCACACCGGCCGCCAGGGCCAGCACGGCGGCGGAGGCACCGCCGACCACCACCCGGCGGCGGATCCGGTCCGAGCGCTCGGCCTGGGCGCGGGCGGCGCGCATGCGCTCCGTGGCGTTGGTCTTCTGATCGGTCTTGCGGGTGTTGCTCATGAGGTGTCGTCCTGTGCTCTCGGGCGTGCGGGAAGGCGGCGCGACCGGGTCCGGGTCCGGGACCGGGTCGGCGCGGGGAGAGAGACGACCGCTGAGGGACGCCGAGACGCAGGGGACGTGCCCTGGGACGGCCCGGGCTCAGACGGCCAGGGCGAACACCGGCGGACCGCGCCGGACGGCCGGACGGACGACCGCGTCCTCGGCCGGGACCATCGAACGGCTGGCGCTCGGGAAGGGCACCCGGACCACCGGACGGGCCGGAACGGGCGCGAGGAGCAGCCGCAGCCAGCGGGCGGCGGCCGGCAGGTGCCGGTGCAGGAACTCGCCCAGCACCCGGAGCGCGCGGGTGAGGCCGCTCAGCGCGGCTTCCGCGCGGCGCAGCCAGAACGCCCCGGCCAGCGCGATCACCGTGTGCAGCAGCAGGAGCAGCAGGACGCCGGTCTGCTCGGACACGCCGTGGCCGAGCAGGAACCCGCCGAGCGAGCCACCGCCGCACAGCAGCGGCCGGAAGCCGTGCCCGGCGCCCGGCGGGAGCGTGGGGCAGGAGCGCTGCGCGAAGTCGAACAGCGTGCTGACAGCGAGTTCCAGCGGCACGAACGCCGCCGCGATCACCGGGTAGCCGCGTTCGCGGCCGGCCAGGGCGAAGGCGAGGGCGAAGACGGCGACCGAGGCCAGGCCCATCGTGCCGACCGGCAGCGACCGGCCGGTCACCAGCACCTGACCGAGCCCGGCGAGCAGCACGACCAGCGCGGCGAAGACCGCCGCGCGGAGCGTCCTGGTGACCGGGCCGATGTCCATGGCATCCGAGTCTGCCACAGGCGGAAAGCGGAACGGTCTGGTCGGCGGGGGCTGTGAACAGCCTCACCACCCGTGCTGAGCTGGGCTTATGTGGTTCTTACGGGTGGTGGGGGTCGGTCGCGGGATGGCCGTCGGCGGCGCTCACGCGGGTTTCGACCAGCTCTCGGAAGTGCTCAAGGTCGTCGCGTACCGCGCGTTCGATCGCGCCGGCCTGGGCGAAGCCGCGCGGGCCGCCGAACTCGCGGTGCAGGGCCTCCGGGTCGTACTCCACCCGGATCTGCAGCCGGGTGTGCCGGGGGTCGAGCGGCAGCAGCGCGAAGGCACCGCGGAGGTGGACGGAGTCCAGGGTCCGCCAGGCCATCACCCGGCCCCGCCCGCGGTCGGTGATCTCGGTGTCCACCGACCACTCCGACCCGCCGACCCGGACTCCGAGGTGGGCGAGGTTGCGGCCGTGGGAGTGGGCGCTGCGGACTCCGTCGACGAACTGCGGGTACTCGTGCACCCGGTGCAGTTGCTCCCAGGCGGCGAGGACGGGGGCGGCGATGTCGATCTGTTCCTCAAGGGTGGTCATGGAGGCCTCCTCCGGTCCCAGCCTCCTCTTCTGAGCAGGGGGAGGCAAAGGGGGGTGGTGGGGGACGCCGGGGCGGTGGAGGGGGTGGGGAGTGCTTGGTGGGCGCGCCGGGGGGTGTTACGGGCGGGCGGGCGGTTGCGGCGGGGGTGGGGGAGACTGGGCTCATGCCGGAGCTGCCTGAGGTTGAGGCGCTGAGCGCCTTCCTGTCCGAGCGGTTGAGCGGGCGGGTGATCGCTCGGGTGCAGCCGGTGGCGATCAGTGCGTTGAAGACGTACGACCCGCCGGTGACGGCGTTGGAGGGGCGGACTGTCAAGGCGGTGAGGCGGCGGGGCAAGTTCCTGGACATCGAGGCGGAGGGGCTGCACCTGGTGGTCCATCTGGCTCGGGCGGGGTGGCTGCGGTGGAAGGACGCTCTGCCGGTCGAGCCGCCGCGGCCGGGGGCGAAGAATCCGCTGGCGTTGCGGGTGCGGTTGGCGGGCGGGGCGGGGGACGGGTTCGACCTGACCGAGGCGGGGACGAAGAAGGGGCTCGCGGTCCATGTGGTACGGGACCCGGCGGAGGTGCCCGGGGTGGCCAGGCTGGGGCCGGATCCGCTGGATCCCGGTTTCGGGTTGGAGGATTTCGCGGCGTTGCTGCGGGGCGACCGCCGGCGGCTCAAGGGCGTGCTGCGGGACCAGAGCGTGCTGGCGGGGGTGGGCAACGCCTATTCGGACGAGGTGCTGCACGCGGCTCGGATGTCGCCGTACAAGTTGGCGTCCAGCCTGACGGAGGAGGAGACGGCGCGGCTGTACGAGGCGCTCGGCGACACGCTGCGGGACGCGGTGGAGCGCTCGCGCGGACTGGCGGCGGGGGAGCTGAAGGCGGAGAAGAAGCTGGGGCTGCGGGTGCACGGGCGGACCGGTCAGCCGTGTCCGGTGTGCGGGGACACCGTGCGGGAGGTGTCCTTCGCGGACTCCTCGTTGCAGTACTGCCCGACCTGTCAGACCAGGGGCAAGCCGCTGGCAGACCGGCGGCTGTCGCGGCTGTTGAAGTGAGGCGCGCTCCAACAGCCGCGTCGCGCGGGGATCAGCGCTTGATGGCGACGCCGCCCCAGTAGTAGGCCGCCTTGGGATCGGCCGGGGGCTCGCCGTCCGGGCGCCAGGCCAGGACCGGGGCGACGCCCGGCTCGACCAGCTCCCAGCCGTCGAAGAAGCGGAGCACGTCGTCGTAGCCGCGCGGCACCAGGGTCATCCCGCCGGCCCGGGCGGCCTCGGCGACCTTGCCGACCGCCTCGGGGTCGAAGTCCTGGGTGGGGGTGGTGAGGGCGAGGCAACTGCCGACGGGCAGGGCGTCGCGCAGCGCGGCGACCCGGCCCCACGGGTCGTCCTCGTCGGCGATCAGCATCAGTACGGCGATCATCAGCAGGCCGACGGGCCGGGTGAGGTCCAGCGTGGAGGTGAGCGCCGGGTCGGCGAACAGTTCCTCGGGCTTGCGCAGGTCGGCGTGGATGTAGGTGGTGCGGCTGGCGGGGCTGGAGACCATCAGGGCGCGGGCGTGGGCGAGCACGATCGGGTCGTTGTCGACGTAGACGACCCGGGTGCCGGGGCTGACGGCCTCGGCGATCTCGTGGGTGTTCGGCGAGGTGGGGATGCCGGTGCCGAGGTCGAGGAACTGGCGGATGCCGTGCTCCTGGGCGAGGTAGCGGACGGCCCGGCCCTGGAAGGCGCGGTTGGCCTTGGCCATCTCCTTGACGCTCGGCACGGCCTGCTCGATGGCCTGGCCCATGGCGCGGTCCGGCGGGAAGTTGGTCTTGCCGCCCAGCCAGTAGTCGTAGACGCGCGCGGAGTGCGGGGCGGTGGTGTCGACGCCGAAACGTTCCCACTGGCTCAGCTCGGCGGCGTCGTCGTCCTGCGGGCCCGGCTGGGGGAAGTCCTGACTTGTCGTCATGGCCACGTCCTCTGATGGCAGATCATCACACTGGGGAAGGCACAGCGTAGCGGTCCTGACGGGAAGCCGGGCGTCCGGTCCGGGAAGAAGTGTCGACGGGCTGGGGGAGCGGGGTGTCGGCGGCCCTTCCGGTCGGCTTTGTGGGCCGTCGGAGTGGTGATCGGGAGCGGCGGCGAGCGGCGGGGCAAGCATTAAGAATGCTGTCTGATCGTCAGATTAAGTCTTCGGTGAGCCCTCAGTTCAGTTCGCGCAGGTTGTTGCTGGTCGCGGCCGGGATGTCGCTGCTCGGCGCGGCCGCCGGCTGCAGGAGCCCCTGGAGCGGGGACGCCCCGACGGGGCCGGAAGCCGCTGCGGGCCCGCAGGAGGTCCTGGTCCCCGCAGAGGGGTCGCCGTCGCCGTCCGCGTCGTCCCCGGTGCCGTCCCCGGCGCCGCCGTCCGCCTCCGGCTCGGCTTCGGAGTCGAGCGTTCAGCCCGTCCGCAAGTCCCTCAGCGAGGCCGAGAGCAGGCCGGTGTACGAGCTGGACCCGGCGCAGCGGGTGGTGGCGCTCACCATCGACGACGGGCCGGACCCCAAGTACACACCCGCCGTGCTGGACCTGCTCCAGCAGCACGGGATCCGGGCGACCTTCTTCCTGATCGGCGAGAACGCCGTCGAGCACCCGGCCCTGGTGCGGGAGATCGCGGACCGCGGTCACCACATCGCCAACCACACCTGGACCCACCCCGACCTGCGGCACATGCCGGAGAGCGCGGTGCGGGACGAGCTGGAGCGCACCTCCGACCTGCTGCACCGGACCACCGGGCGGCTGACCACCTGGTTCCGGGCGCCGGGCGGGGACTGGTCGCCGGTGTCGCTCAAGGTGGCCGCCGACCTCGGCCTGCGGAACATGGGCTGGTCGGTGGACCCGAGGGACTGGTCCCGGCCGGGGACACCGGCGATCATCGACACGATCCTCAAGGAGGTCCGGCCCGGGGCGATCGTGCTCAACCACGACGGCGGCGGGGACCGCTCGCAGACGGTGGCGGCGCTGAAGACCTACCTGCCGACGCTGATCGATTCCGGGTACCTCTTCACGGCGCCGCCGAACTGAAAGGCGAACGGTCCGGGATATCGGCGGCATATGCCGATTGGGCAGGTAGCGGCTTTGCCGCTTAAACCGCCCGATCGAATGAATCAGCGGAACCGTTTCTTCGGTTTTTTGGCGTCTAGGGTGATCTCGCACCAATTCCTCAGGTACCTCTGTGTACCGCCTGAAAGGCCCTTGCTCATGCGTCTCCGCAATGCCGCGCTCGCCGTCGCCAGTGCCGTCGCCCTCGTCCTCGCCGTTCCGATGTCCGCCAACGCGGCCGTGGGGGAGTTCCTCTACAAGGTCGGGCCGGGGGTGCCGGCCGGGATCGCCGACCCGCAGAGCGGCAAGTGCATCAACCTCTTCGGGGCCACCGAGAAGGACCCGGCCTTCGCGCCGGAGAACCTCACCACCTCGACGGCGACGGTGTTCCTGGACTTCGACTGCAACGGTGACACCTTCTACGTGATGAACCCCGGAAAGATCCTCGGCGACAGGCTGAAGCTGCGCTCGGTGATCTTCTCCTGAGCGACGCGGACCGCGGGGTGGCCCGGGCCGGGCGGTCGGCGTAGCGTCGAACTGTCCGGCCCGGGCGCCGGTGTCCGCGGTCGGGCGGTGGGGGCCTGGGCGGAGTGAAGGAGGGCCTGGGATGACCGGCAACGGCTACGCACACCCCGAGGCGCTGGTCCGCACCGAGTGGCTGGCCCACCACCTGGACGACGGGACGATCCGGGTCGTCGAGGTCGACGAGGACACCACCGCCTACGAACGGGACCACATCCCCGGGGCGGTCGGCTGGAACTGGGCCACCGACCTGCACAGCCAGGTCGGCCGCGACTACGCGGACCGCGAGGGCGTCCAGCACCTGCTGCGGGCGGCCGGGGTGGAGGACGACACCACCGTGGTGCTGTACGGCGGCAACAACAACTGGTTCGCCGCCTACGCCTACTGGTTGCTGCGGCTGCGCGGCTTCGGGCCGGTGAAGCTGCTGGACGGCGGGCGCAAGAAGTGGGAGCTGGAGGGGCGGGAGCTCACCCACGAGGTGATGGACTACCAGCACACCCCCTACCGGCTGACCGGACCGGAACGGCCGGAGCTGCGGGCGATGCGGGACGAGGTGCTCGCCAAGGCGGAGGTGTTCGCCAAGCCGGGCGCCGACGCGGTGCTGGTGGACGTCCGCTCCCCGGCGGAGTTCCGGGGCGAGCTGATCGCGCCCCCGAACCTGCCGCAGGAGCAGGCCCAGGTGCCCGGGCACATCCCCGGCGCGGTCAACGTGCCCTGGTCGCAGGCGGCCAACGACGACGGCTCGTTCCGCTCGGCGGAGGAGCTGCGGGCGCTGTACGGGGGCAAGGGCGTCGGGGCGGAGCGTGAGGTGATCGCCTACTGCCGGATCGGCGAGCGGTCCGCGCACACCTGGTTCGCGCTCACCGAACTGCTCGGGTACCCGCACGTGAAGAACTACGACGGCTCGTGGACGGAGTACGGCTCGCTGGTGCGGGCGCCGGTGGCGCTCGGGGGCTGAGCCTCCGGCGGGCAGCTGCCGGAGCCGCCGCACGGGTGTGACGGGTGGGGTTCGTGACGGCGTCGCGGCGCCGTCATTTCGGCGCGTTTCTTTTCATGAACATCTCACTATCCGGGAGTGGACCGCGGGCCGCCGGGACAAGGATCGAACCGACCCATCGTTCCGGTGATCCTGGAGGACCACGTTGCGCAAGAGGCTGATCGTCTCTGCTGCCAGTGCCCTGAGCCTGTTCCTGGCCGTCCCCGCCTCGGCCGCCGACTTCCAACCCGGCGCGGCCGGGGTCGGCGACTCCTATTACCCGACCTACGGCAACGGCGGCTACCGCGTCTCCCACTACGACATCCGGCTGAAGTACCAGCCCGCCACCGACGAACTGGAGGGCACCACCACCATCCTCGCCACCGCGACCCAGGACCTCTCCCGGTTCAACCTCGACTTCGCGCTGAACGTCTCCGAGGTGCGGGTCAACGGGCGGCCCGCGACCTTCGCCACCAGCGGCGAGCAGGAACTGCAGATCACCCCGGCCCGCCCGCTGGCCAAGGGCAGCCAGGCCACCGTGGTCGTCCGCTACAAGGGCGTGCCGTCCACCGTGAAGAAGTACGGCTTCACCGCCTGGCTGCGCACCCCGGACGGCGCGGTGGCGGCGGGCGAGCCCGAGTCGGCCTGGTGGTGGTTCCCGAGCAACGACCACCCCAGCGACAAGGCCACCTTCGACGTCTCGGTGCAGGTGCCCGACGGCAACCAGGTGATCAGCAACGGCATCCTGACCGGCACGACCTCGCAGGCCGGCTGGACCCGCTACAACTGGCGGGAGAACAAGCCCCAGGCGACCTATCTGGCCACCCTCGCCGTCGGCAAGTTCGACATCAGCACCGACACCACGGCCAACGGGCTGCCGGTCTACAACGCGTACAGCAAGGACCTCGGCGACAACGCGGACGCGGCCCGCTCCAGCGTCGAGCGCACCGGCGAGCTGGTGGACTGGCTGAGCGGCTACTTCGGCGACTACCCGTTCAGCTCGGTCGGCGGCTACGTCCCCAACGTCCCGACCGGCTTCGCCCTGGAGACCCAGACCCGGGTCTTCTACAGCCCCCGGCAGTTCTCGAAGGGTGCCAACACCTCGGTGGTCGTGCACGAGCTGGCCCACCAGTGGTACGGCGACAGCGTCTCGCTCTCGCGCTGGAGCGACATCTGGCTGAACGAGGGCTTCGCCCGGTACGCGCAGTTCCTCTGGTCCGAGCACGAGAACGAGGGCACCGCACAGGAGCTGGCCGACTACGTCTACGCCTCGCACCCGGCCGACGACGCGTTCTGGTCCGTCAAGCCCGGAGACCCGGGCGCGGACAACCAGTTCGCCGGCGCCGTCTACGACCGGGGCGCGGTGGCCATCCAGGCGCTGCGCAACGCCGTCGGGGACGAGAAGTTCTTCCGGATCCTCAAGGGCTGGCCCACCGAGCGCAAGTACGGCAACGCGACCATCCCGGAGTTCCAGGCGTACGCGGAGAAGGTGTCCGGGCAGAAGCTCGGGGACCTCTTCAACACCTGGCTGTTCACCGCTGCCAAGCCGGCCGTCGGGCCGGTGGCGAAGGGGGCCGCGGCCCCGGCCTCGCTGGCGCCGGGTGCGCGGGCGGACGCGGGACAGGGTGACGGGCAGCAGCTGCCGGTGGAGCCGAAGTCCTGGAAGAAGATCCAGGAGACCAACTCCGTGCACGACGAGGCGCACTGACGGCCCGCTGTCCGGCGCTGCCGGTGAGGTGACGGGCGTGGTCCGGTCGCCCGGCCGTCCGGGACGGGGTTTCCGTCCCGGCCGGGCGGTCGGCCGGGCTACGCCGCTCCGGGGCCGTCCGCCGCGAGCAGCTCGGTGAGGCGGCGGACGGCGAAGGGTATGAGCTCGCGCACCGGGACCAGCCGGCAGGGCGCGTTGCCGACCAGCACCTCGCGGATGCCGGCCCGCGCCTCGAACTCCCGCCCCACCACCGGGAAGTGGGTGTCGTTGTCGTTGCCGACGTCGGGCGCTTCGAGCCAGACCCGCTCGCCCTGGATGGCCATCGGGAAGCGGCGGAGCTTGAGCCGGCGGTTGGGTGCGAAGGTCTCCGCGTAGTGCAGGAAGGTGTTGCGGTTGTGCCCGACGCCGACCAGCAGCACGTACCCGCCGAGGTCGTGCAGGGCGCCGAACGGGGACTCCCGGCCGACGGCGAAGCCGAACGAGCGGCGGGCGGTCACCTCCCGGGCGTGCGCGCCGACGGCGGCGACCGAGGCCTGCGGATGGGTGCTGCGCAGGCTGTCCGGCAGGGCGCGCAGCGCTTCGGCGATCGCCCCCATCCGGGAGGGCATGTCCGGGTGGAACAGCGGTACGGCGTCGCGGAGTTCGGCGATCCGTGGGGTGGGCAGGCCGGCGTGGTCGGGTGCCGGGTCGCAGACCGTGCCGCTGGTGAAGGTGGGCACCACGACGGTGCCGCCCGGCCCGACGGCCTCGCGCAGGCTGGCCACCACGGCCTCCGCCCCGCCCTCGACCCGGCCGAGGCTGGAGAGCGAGGAGTGCACGATCAGTGCCATGTCCGGGCGGACGCCGACCCGGCGCCAGCCGTCCACGAGGTCGGCGGTGGTGAGCGGGCTGGTGCCCGGAGTGGTCATGGTCCCCCCTGGTGGCGGTGCGGGGCACGCGGTGGCGTGCGGTCGGGTGCGGTCGGTGTGCGGTTGGGCGTGCCGGTGCGGATTCGTACCGGTGTGGTCTGTTTGTTCGGGCCCGACCATAGCGGGTGGCACTGACAATCGGTCAGGAGGGGGGACCCTGCGTCAGCCCACCGCGGGGCTGGGGCGGTCGTCGGCCGTGGCGGTCGGTCCGGTGGTCACCGGCCGTCCGTCTCCGCCAGGATGCGGGCCTCCTGCTCGGGGGTGAACCCGTGGCCGAGCGGTGGCTCGCCGCGACCGCGGTCCCAGGCGAGGACGTCGGCGGCGGTGACCGCGAGCGGGGTGGCGGGCAGTCCGGCCGCGCGGGCCAGGGCCGGGTCGCGCTGCTGGCCGGGCCAGAGCCGCTCGGCCCGGACCAGCGGGAAGAACGGCGGCGGGGCGGTCTCCGGGGGGACGGGGACGATCTCGATCTCGCTGCCCGCGACCTCGGCGCAGGTGGCGATCAGCCCGCCGAGGGTGGTCGGTTCGGCCGGGCCGACGGCGTGGAAGGCGCCCGGCCGCTCGTCCTGGAGCAGCCTGAGCACCAGCCGGGCCAGGTCGCGCGAGTCGACCACCTGGACGGGCTGTTCGGGGCGTGCGGGCAGCGCGATCCGGCCGCCGCGCGCCGCCCGGCGCACCCAGTACGTCAGCCCGCGGCCTTCGTCGTACGGACCGGCCACCTTGCCGGGGCGCACGATCGTCGCCCGGTCGCCGTAGCGGGCGGTGACGTCCCGCTCGCAGGCGACCTTGAGCCGGCCGTACGTCGCCTCGGTCAGCTCCTCGGCATCGCGCAGCGGCGCGCGCAGCGGGGCGGACTCGTCCGAGTGGGGGGCGAGTCCGCCCCGCCGGTAGACCGCGTGGCTGGAGACGAACAGGTAGCGGCCGGCCCGGTTGCCGAGGGCGTCCATCGCCTGGTCGACCTCGCGGGGGCGGAAGCCGCTGACGTCCACGACGGCGTCCCACTTGCCCTCGCGCAGGGCGGTGTAGTCGCCGGTGTCCCGGTCGCCGAGGAGGTGGCGGGCCTCGGGGAAGAGGCCGGGGTTGGTCCTGCCGCGGTTGAAGAGGGTGACCTCGGCGCCGCTGTGCAGGGCGTCGGCGGCGATCGCGCGGCCGACGAAGGAGGTACCGCCGAGTACGAGGATCCGCATGGACTCCAGGCTATGACCGGGTGTCAACCGGTTTGGGCCACGGTCGCGGCCGTGGTGCTCAGACGCGGTGCGGGGCCTTCGGGCGCTCGGAGGGCGTCGGGCGCTCGGGAGTCGGCTGGTCGGTGAGCCTCGGGTAGTCGGTGAAGCCGGTGGCCGTCTGGCCGTAGAGGTGGGTCTCGTCGACGGGGGTGAGCGGGGCTCCGGCGGCGAATCGTTCCGGCAGGTCCGGGTTGGCGATGAAGGCGCGGCCGTAGGAGACCAGGTCGGCGAGTCCGGCGGCGAGCACCGCTTCGCCGCGTGCGCGGTCGGTGGCGTCGCGGTTCTCGCCCACGTTGGCGATCAGCGGGCCGGACCAGCGGGGGCGCAGGGCGGCCAGGGCCGGGTAGTCGTCGTTGTCGGTGAGGTGGAGGTAGGCCAGGCCGAGGCCGTCGAGCTCGGCCAGCAGCGCCCGGTAGACCGGCGCCGGGTCGGCCTCGTACATGCCGAACTGCGGGTTGCCGGGGGAGAGTCGCAGACCTAGGCGGTGCGGGCCGACGGCCTCGGCGACGGCGGTGACCAGCTCGACCGGGAAGCGGAGCCGGTTCTCCAGGGTGCCGGGGCCGTACTCGTCGGTGCGCAGGTTGGTGTTGTCGGCGAGGAACTGGTGGATCAGGTAGGAGTTGGCGCCGTGCAACTCCACGGCGTCGAAGCCGGCCGCCAGGGCGTTGTGGGCGGCGGTGACGTGGTCGGCGACGGTGCGCCGGATCTCGGCGCGGGTCATCTCGCGCGGGGTGACGGCCTCGGCCTTGCCGCCGTCCCGGACGTGCACCGGGCCGGGGGCGGGGACGGCGGAGGGGCCGGCCGGGACGTCGCCGAGCAGCCGGTTCAGGGGGTGGCCCTGGCGGCCGCCGTGCATCAGCTGGGCGACGATCCGCCCGTCGGCCGCGTGCACCGCCTCGGTGACGGTGCGCCAGCCGGCCACGTGGGCGGCAGTCTCCAGGCCGGGCAGGCGCCAGCCGGACTGCCCCTCCCGGCTGGGCCAGATGCCCTCGGTGACGATCAGGCCGGCGCTCGCGCGCTGGGCGTAGTACTCGGCGACGATGGGCAGCGGCGTACCGTCCTCGGCGGCCCGGTAGCGCGTCATCGGGGCCATCACGACGCGGTTGGGCAGGTCGAACTCGCCGAGGCGGTACGGGCTGAGCAGCGATTCGGTGGTGGTCGTCATGCCGGTACCGTAGAACCTGACACTGGTGTCAGGTTCAACCTCCGGGGCGGACCGTCGGGGCGGCGCGCGAGGTCTCGGTGAGGACAACTCCTCGACACCGTAGAGGAATTCCGCCATTCGCCGAACTCGGCGGTGGCGCCCGGGAGGTGGAACAGGCCGCCCGCCGTCACCACGCCCACCCGGATCGGCCACTGGGTGACCGTGCGGAAAGGGCGTCGAGCGGGGCGGGCAAGGGGCGGGCCCGGGTCCAGGGGGGGGGGCGGCGGTGACGATGTTGCATGGCGGCGCGTCGGCCGGGCAGTCGGCGGACGGCGTCCCCAATGGCCCGTTGGCCCCAGGTGGCCGGTCCGGAGCCGGACCGGCCGGACGAGGACGCGGTCTCCAGCAGTTGGCGTGTGGTCGGCGCGTGGCCCGCCGTTGGACGGTGGTTCGGGACGTCGGTGCCGGTGCGTCGGGGGCGCGGGTGCCGCTGGGGGGAGTGTGGCGCACGGGCTGCCGGGTGTCGCGGGGCGGTCCGCGCTCGCGCAGCGACGTCCGGTGTTCCGGCTGGGGTTCCGGGCCGAGGGTGCCGGGCTGGGGTCCAGACCGGGGTTCCGGAACTATCTCGACGTGAAGTATCTTGATGTCGAGATTGATGGTGGACGCGAAACGAGGGCCTGTCATGCGGGGGAACGGACTGTGGGCGCAGCTGCGGCGGCCGCCGGGTGGGCGGGACGCGCGGATCATGCTGCTCGCACAGGGCGTGGACCGGACCGGCAGCGGAGTGTGGGCGGCCGCCTCGGTGCTGTACTTCACCTACGTGTGCGGGATGGACGCCGGACGGCTCGGGCTGCTGCTCGGCGTGGGCGCCGTCGCGGGGATCGTCGGTTCGCCGCTGGCCGGTCGGGCGGCCGAACGGCTGCCGGTGCGCGGACTGCTGATCGGCTGCCACCTGCTGCGGGTGGCCACCATGGGCCTGCTGCTGGTGGTCGACCACTTCGCCGCGCTGCTGCTGTCGGTCGCCCTGACCTGCCTGGCCGAGCGCGGGGCCAAGACCCTGGAGATGCTGTTCGCCACCCGGATCGCGGGCGAGCGGCGGGCCACGTACCAGGCGCTGTTCCGCAGCGTGGCCAACGGCGGCTACGCGGTCGGTACGGGCTTCGCGGCGATCGGTCTGGCGGTCGGGAGCACGACCGCGTACCGGGCGCTGATCGTGGCCAACGCGCTCTCCTACCTGCTGGCGGCCGCGCTGATCCGGCGCACGGCGGAGCCGGCGGGGCGCGGCCTGGTCGCGGCGGTGCCCTCGCCCGCCCAGGAGGCGGCCGGCGGCGGGCCCGCGGCCGTACCGAGCCCCTGGCGCGACCGCGGCTACCTGCTGTTCGTCCTGCTGGACCTGCCGATGTGCCTGGACGACTCGGTCCTCAACGTCGGTCTGCCACTGTGGCTGATCCACCACACCGGGGCGCCGCACGCCGTCGTCCCGGCCTTCCTGACCGTCAACACCGTGCTGGTGGTGGTGCTGCAACTGCGCGTCTCCGCCTGGGCCGAGAACCCGCGCGGGGCGACCACGGCGGTCGGCTGGTACGGGTTGACACTGCTCGCGAGCTGCGCGTTGATCGCGCTCTCCACCGGCGGAGGGCCGTTGACCGCCTCGCTCGTCCTGCTGGCCGCCGCGGCGCTGGTCACCCTCGCGGAGCTGATGCGCTCGGTGAGCTCCTGGGAGCTGGCGGTCAGCCTGGCGCCGCCGCGGGCCAAGGCCTCCTACCTGGGGGTGGCGGGGATGTCCCAGTCGGTCCAGAAGTCGGTGGGGCCGATGCTGCTGACCGGCGTGGTGATGGCGGCGGGCCCGGCGGGCTGGTTGGCGCTCGGTGCGGCGTCCACCGGCCTGGCCGCGGTGCAGCGCCGGGCGAGCCTGCGGCGGCTCGCGGCGCTGGAGGCGTCGGCGGGGGCGTCGGCGGCGGCGGTCGTTGGCTGAGCGGCCGGTCCCTGGTCGGGGGCGCGGTCCACGTGGCGGTGGTCACGTCGGCGCCGGACGTGCACTGGGGGCTCACGGTCACCCAGCCGGACGCCTGACCGTCCGGGGGAGGCGATCGCTCCTCCGTGGCGGCTCGCAGTCACACCCCCGCCGTCTGGTCGACGACCGCCCGGATCAGGCCGCGGCGTCCGTGATGGCGCAGTTCGCGGCGCTGGCGGACGGCGCCGTTGCCGCCGCGGTGGAGCTGTTCGATCAGGCGGGCGACGCGGGCGCGGTCACCGCTCTCCCTGAGCGGACCGGCGAGGTGCGCGAGCAGACCGGCGGTCACCTCGCGGGCCGGGAGCATGCGGTTGCTGAGCGGGTCGTGGAGAGTGCCGACGGCACCATGGCGGGCGGCGTACCACGCGGTGGCCCGCAGGAACTCCGGAGGCCGGTCCGAGGCCGGACCGGCGCCCTCCAGGGCGCGGGCGGCGAGCGCGCGGACGAGACCGGCCAACAGGACGGCCTCGTCCACGTGGAGCTGGACGTCCATCGCGCGGACCTCGACCGTCGGGTAGTGCTGGGACAGCCGGGCCTGCCAGTAGAGCTGGCCGGTGTCGCCGATCAGGCCGGTGCGGACGAGTTCGCCGCTCCGGTGGTCGTAGTCGGCGGCGTCGGTGAACCGCGGGGGTAGCCCGGCCACCGGCCAGCGGTCGAAGACGATGGTCCGCCAGCTGGCGAACCCGGTGTCACGGCCGCGCCACATCGGCGAGTTCGCGGCGAGTGCGGTCAGCACCGGCAGCCACGGCCGCAGGGCGTTCAGGACGGTGACACGGTCGTCGGGATCTCGAACACCGACGTGGACGTGCATCCCGTTGATCAACTGTTCGTCGGTGAGGGCCGGTGCCTGACGACGCATGCGCAGGTACCGGGGGGTGGGCGTGACGGGCACGGCGAGTCGGTCGACGAACGGCGCCGAGCCGACGGCGGCGAGGCGGCACCCGCAGGCCTCCGCCGCCTCCCCGAGGGACAGCCGCAGCCGCAGCAGATGGCCGCCGACCTCGTCGAGGGAACGGCAGACGGGTGTGGCGACCTCCAGCTGGGCCTGGCTCACCTCGCGCTGGACCTCACCCTCGGTGAGGGCGGACCGACGCGCGGCCGCCTGGACGACGCGCGATGCCCGCGAGACGGGCACGCCGGTGACGGGGTCGATCAGGAGGTACTCCTCCTCCACGCCGATGGTGAGCACGAACTGCGCGTACCCGCACGTTCGGGTTCGAACCGGTGCGCCGGGGGCCTGCCGCCGCGTTCGCGGACGAGCGGTGAGCCGTGGGTGGTGAGCGGTGAGCCGGCACCGTTTTCCGCGCGGGGGCCCGGGCAGACGCCGCCCACGGACCAGTCACAGGTACCCGTTCTGGAGGCCCTCGCCGCCTTCCAGGACAATCCGCTGACCGCCTTCACCCCGCCCGGCCACAGGCAGGGCCGGGGCGTCGACCCCCGAACCCTGCGGGCGCTGGGAGCGGACGTGTTCCGCGCGGACGTGCTGGCCACCGGAGGCCTGGACGACCGCGGACCCCGAACTGCGCAGCGTACGCGTCACCGTCGAGGAAACCTCCCGCTGAACCGCCGGGCGGCCGGCCGACGGCCGCTTTCCCCGGGGGCTCCGGTGGCGGGGGCCGCCGCAGTTCTTCCGCCGGTCTTCCGGCGCGGTCACCGGTGCTCCGCCCGGATGCCGCCGGTCGCGGGAACGCGCCGGGCGCCAGGGGCCGGATCTCCGGCGCGCCGTTTGCGCACTGACGGCCGGGGTTACCCGAGGAGGGCAGTCCCGACAACGAGGAGTCCATCGCATGCAAGAGCCCGGCCCGCTGAAGAAGATCGCCGACAAGGTCGTGGACGTCGTCCAGAACGCCGCCTCCGCGGAACGTCCGGAGGTCCCCGGCGCGCCCGGCGCGGCCCCGCCGAGCGTCGCGGAGCCCGTCGACCCGACCGGTCCGCTGCCCCCCAAGCCGGACCAGGCCGCGCCCCGGCCGGTCACCGCGACCGGCCGTGACACGGGTGCCGGGGCGACCGCCCGGTCCCAGGACGGCCAGTTCCTGACCAACGCGCAGGGTGCCCGACTGCCCGACGGCGACCACTCCCTCAAGGCCGGCCCCCGCGGCCCGGTGCTGCTGCAGGACCACCACCTGCGCGAGAAGATCACCCACTTCGACCACGAGCGCATCCCCGAGCGCGTCGTCCACGCCCGGGGCGCGGCCGCCCACGGTGTCTTCCGCGGGTACGGGACGGCCGCAGCCGTCTGCAAGGCCGCGTTCCTCGCCGAGGACGTCGAGACGCCGGTGTTCGTGCGCTTCTCCACCGTGCTCGGCTCCCGCGGATCGGCGGACACCGTCCGCGACACCCGCGGCTTCGCGACCAAGTTCTACACCTCCGAGGGCGTGTTCGACCTGGTCGGGAACAACATCCCGGTGTTCTTCATCCAGGACGCGATCAAGTTCCCCGACGTCGTCCACGCGGCCAAGCCCCACCCGGACCGGGAGATCCCGCAGGCCCAGTCCGCGCACGACACCTTCTGGGACTTCGTCACCCTCCACACCGAAGCCACCCACCACACCCTGTGGAACATGTCCGACCGGGGCATCCCGCGCTCGTTCCGCACCATGGAGGGCTTCGGCATCCACACCTTCCGCCTGGTCAACGCCGACGGTGCGAGCACCCTCGTCAAGTGGCACTGGAAGCCGAAGCTCGGCGTGCACTCGATGGTCTGGGAGGAGGCCCAGCTGGTCGCCGGGGCGGACCCGGACTTCCACCGCCGCGACCTCGCGGACGCGATCGAGGCGGGAGCCTTCCCCCAGTGGGAACTCGGCATCCAGACCTTCCCCGACACCCCCGAGCAGACCTTCGAGGGCATCGACCTCCTCGACCCGACCAAGATCGTGCCGGAGGAACTCGCACCGGTGCGCCCGGTCGGGCTGCTCACCCTCAACGCCAACCCCACCAACTTCTTCGCCGAGACCGAGCAGGTCGCCTTCCACCCCGGGCACCTGGTGCCGGGGATCGACATCACCGACGACCCGCTGCTGTCGGGGCGCCTGTTCTCCTACCTCGACACCCAGATCACCCGGCTGGGCGGCCCGAACTTCGCCCAGATCCCGATCAACCGCACCCACGCGCCCGTCAACGACATGCTGCGCGACGGGTTCCACCAGCACGCCGTCCACTCCGGCGTCGCGCCGTACAAGCCGAACTCGCTCGACGGCGGCTGCCCGTTCTTCGCCGGGGCCGCGGAGCGCGCCTTCATCGAGTACCCGACGCCGGTGGCCGCCGCCGCCAAGGTGCGCGAGGCCCCGGCCTCGTTCGCGGACCACTTCAGCCAGCCGCGCCTGTTCTGGGCGAGCATGAGCCCGGTGGAGCGCGAGCACATCATCGCCGCGTACACCTTCGAACTCGGCAAGTGCTACGAGCAGGCCGTCAAGGAGCGCGGTCTCCAGGTGCTGGCCCGGATCGACGCCGACCTGTGCGCCCAGGTGGCCGCCGGCCTCGGCCTGCCCGCGCCCGAGCCCACCGAGCCGCCCGCTCAGGTGCGGCCCAGCCCCGCCCTCTCCCAGCTCGGCCGGACCTGGCCGGTGGACGGGCGGGTCGTGGGCCTCGTCGCGGGAACCGACCACGGATCGCTGGCCACCGTGCGCCGGGCCGTGCTCTCGGCCGGACTGGTCCCCCTGGTGATCGCCGGCGCCGGGGGCGAGCTCCGGACCGCCGGCGACGGCGAACCCCTGGCCGTGCAGCGGACCTTCGACACCGCCCGCTCGGTGGAGTTCGACGCGGTCGTCCTGGTCGGCGCCCCGGGCCCGGCACGGGGGGCGAACCCCGCCCGCGACGCCAAGGCCGGCGCCCCGAAGCCGGACGCCTCCGGCATCGACCCCCGCCTGGTGCTCATGCTCACCGAGGCCTACCGGCACTCCAAGCCCCTCGTCGCCGTGGCGGGCGGGCAGAGCGCGCTGCAGGCCGCGGGCATCCCCACCAACGCCCCGGGCGTCCTCGCGGGCCTCGGACCGGACGAGGCGATGGGACCGCTCATCGAACTGCTCGCCGGCCACCGGGTCTGGCACCGCTTCCCGCCGTCCTCCGAGGTCGGGGGCTCGTAGCAACCCCCTTGCCCCCTCGGCGCCTTCCCCGCTCTTCGGCACCGCGATGCAGTGGTCGGCTCACACCGCCTCAGCCGGCCCACCGGACCAGTCGACGGGCCGCCGGCCTGGGCCGGTGGTCGCCGTACCGGCGGCGGAGCCCGGTCGCCGCCCGGTGCGGTGGGCCCCTCCGGTACCCGGACGGCTCGGACAGGCATCACGTCAGGGAACTCCCCCGACCTTTGACAAGGGGGCGGACGCCAGCTCATCCGGAGGCGTGAACGGCTGGGGCACGAACGGCAGTTGGACCGGAGGACGGTCACAGGCGCAGCAGCCGGCGGGCGTTGCCGGAGGCGATCTTCTGCTTGTCGGCGTCCGGGAGGCGGGTGCGTTCGAGTGCGGTGACGGCCGCGCTCGTCCTCTCGTAGGGGTAGTCGGCGGCGAACAGCACGCTGTCCGGGCCGAGTACGCGCACGAGTGCTTCGATCGCCGCCGGGGACAGGACGCCACTGGTCGTGGCGAGCACGTTCGTCCCGAAGTACCGGGACGGCTCGCGCCGCAGCCGCTGCGGGACGGCGAGGGTGGCGTAGCGGGAATCGAAGCGGGAGAGCTGGAAGGGGAGGAACTCGCCGGCGTGCCCGAGGATCATCGTCGCGTCCGGGTGCCGGTCGAACACCCCGGACATGACCACGCGCATGGCGTGGCCGCCGGTGGCGGCCTGCCAGCTCCACAGCGCGCCGTCCAGCTCGGGGTGGGCGTCGAGGACGTGCCAGCGGTCGGCCGGCGGCATGCCGGGGTGCAGGTACAGCGGTACGCCGAGGTCGCCCAGGGTGGCCCAGACCCGGTCGAAGGCGGGGTCGTCGAGGTAGCGGCCCTGGATGTGGTCGTTGACGAGCGCGCCTTTGAACCCGAGGCCCTCGACGCTTCGACGCAGTTCCGCGACGGCGGCGGCCGGGTCCTGGAGCGGGAGCGCCGCGAAGGCGGCGAACCGGCCGGGGTGGGCGTCGACGATCCCGGCGAGGCTGTCGTTGACGTAGCGGGCGTTGTCCACCGCGCGGGCCGGGTCGGCTTCCGCCTCGATGCCGGGGACGGTGAGGGAGAGCACCTGCAGGGCGATGCCGTTGGCGTCCATGTCGGGCAGCCGGTACCGCATGACGTCGGGGAGCCGTGCGGCCATGTCGGCGAGGAAGGCCGGTTCGATGTTGTCCGGCATCGGGAACGGCGGCCGTCGGTCGGCGAGGCCCGGGATTGCGATGGCCTCTTCAACTGCGATGTAGCCGCGCATCAGACGCGTCCCACCGGGACGAGGATCCTGGCTCCGCGGGTCGGCCGCTCGGCCTCGTCGAGCATCAGCGCCGCGACGGTGGCCCGGGAGGCGTGCGGCGGCAGTAGGGGCTTGGCGTAGTCCTCCAGCGGGATGTTGCGGCGGCCGGTGCTGACGCCGCCGGTCCAGAGGTCGGGGGCGTGGAAGACGGTCGCGCCGCCGTCGAGGGCGATCGCGTCCGCTGCGGCCTTCTCCGTCAGCTCCTCGCCGACGAACGCCTTCATGATGCACTGGTAGATCCCTCCGCCGGCGCCGACGGAGGGGCCGGAGCCGAGCGCGCCGAGCCAGAGGGTGCGCACCGGGACCTCGGCGAGGACCCTCGCGCCGGCGACGAGCGCTCCCGGGCCGTCGCCCTTGCCGATGCCGAGCGCGGAGAGCACCACGTCGACGTCCGTCAGGTCCGGGAACGCGGCGGGGGCGGTGACGTCGGCCCGGCGGACCTCGACGTCAGGCCGTCCGTGCACCGCGCCGGTCTGCGGCCGGCGGACCAGCGCGACGACCTCGTGCCCGCGCTGAAGGCCCTGCTCGACGATGAGGCGCCCGACCCTGCCGGTCGCCCCGAGTACGGCGATGCGCATGCTTCCTCCCGATGACTGAACACCTGTTGGTTATGTAAGTGAACAAGTGTTGGTAATCGCCTGTCAAGGCGGGGCGGCTTGGCGGCAGGCTGAGTTGGAGGCGGGCGCGCGGGCGGCGGTAGAGTGAACGGGTGTTGCCGAACGCCGGGAGTACGCCTGTGAGCAGCGGAGAGGCCGTCCCGCGCCGACGGAACCCCCGGGGACAGGGGCAGGCCCTCAAGGTCGAACTGGTGGAGGCCGCCGCCCGGCTGCTGGCCACGCTCGAACGCCCCGAGACGCTCACCCTCCGGCAGGTCGCCCGCGAGGTCGGCGTCGCCCCCGCGAGCATCTACGGGCACTTCGCGGACCTGGGCGCGCTCGTCCAGCACGTGCTGCGGCTGCGCTACGACGAACTCGCGGCGGTCATGCACGCGGCGGCGCAGGGTGCCGACGACCCGCTGGCGGACCTGGTGGGCCGGTGCGCCGCCTACGTGCACTGGGGGGTCGACCACCCCGGGGAGTACCGCACGCTCTTCGGTGGCGGGATGCCCGCCGAGCTGGTGCCCACCAACGCGCACGGTGCGGGAGAGGAACTGCTGGGATCCGTCGTCGCCTCGCTGGCCAGCGTCCGGCAGGAGCGGCCGGGGCGCCGGGAAGGCCAGGAAGGCCAGGGGCCGCGCGGGCCCGAGCAGGAGTGGCAGGCGGGCCTGCTGCTCTGGACCGCTTTGCACGGCCTGGTCGCGCTGTACAACGCGCACGGGAACATGCCCTGGCCCGATCTCACCGACCTCATCGCACGGACCCTCGCCCTGCACACCGGAAGGACCGTCGACGAGGTCGCGGAGCTCGCCCGGGCGGCGCACCGCGAACCGCCCGGTTCCGTGCCCACGCGTGGATCGATGTCGGCGGCGCACCCGTCGACGAACCCGCCGAACCCGCCCACTTCCACCCCCTGATCACCATCGCGCCGCATCACCAGGCGGACTGACGGCAGGTCATGGAGCGGCCCTGGCGCCCGGCCCCGACCGTCCGTTCCGCGCAGGGCGGCGTCACCCGTCGCCGGCATTGCTCCGTCGCTGCTCCGCGGGCCCGCCGCGGACTCCCCCCGGCGGGTGCCCGGCGTTCGCGGCCGCGGGAATGTGACCGGTCTGACAGACATGTCCCGGCACGGGCGGGTTACCGGCTGGGGGTGGAGATTGCCGGCGTGGACGTGGTCGCGCGCGGGGCGAGCGTGCGCGGGCCCCGGGGAGCGGTGTTCGAGAATCTGGACGTGGACGTGGACCCCGGCGGGCTGCTGGTGGTCCACGGGCCGGGCGGCTCGGGCCGCACCACGGTGCTGCTCGCGCTCGCGGGGCGGATGCGGCTGGACGGCGGAGCGGTCCGGGTGGGCGGTCACGCCCTGCCCCGGGGCGGCCGTCGCGTCAGGGAACTGGTGGCGGTGGCCCGTGCGGAGCCCGCCGTCGGCCTGGACCCGGACCTGCGGGTGCGCGAACTGGCGGCCGAGCGCCGGTGGTTGGGCCGCCGCCGGGAGGGCGGCGCCCGGCTGGACGAGGCGTTCTCGGTCCTCGGCGTCGACGTGGACCGCCGGACGCTGGTGCGGGACCTGCCGCCGGTGGAGGCCCTGGGCGTGGCCCTCGCACTCGCTCTGGCCACGCGTCCCGCCGTGATCGTTGCGGACGACGTTGACCGTGGGTGCCCGGAGGAGGAGCGCACCCGGGCGTGGCAGCTCGTGGGCCTGGTCCTCGGGGTCGGTTGCACCGTCGTGGCGGGTGCGCTCGACCCGCCCGACCCCGGGGTCGGCCTCGACCCCGCGCCGGGGCTGGTGGCCCTGCCCCGGCGGAGCCGTCTGCCCGAGCGGCCGGCGCCGGCGGACGAGCCGGATGTCTCGGCGCGAAGCCCCCGGCGGGTGCTCGGACGGCGGGGACCGGAGGACGGGGACGCCCGCGCGTCCCGGGAGGGGGAGGGCACATGACCGCGATCAGGCTCGCCGTGCTGGAACTGCGCGGCTTCCGGGGCCCGCTGAGGCGGTTCGTCCCGCTCGTGCTGTGTCTGGTCCCCCTGCTGTACGGCGCCATGTACCTGTGGGCGAACTGGGATCCCTACGGGAAGACCGGGCACATCCCCGTGGCGGTGGTCAACGAGGACCGGCCGGCCGAGACCCGACAGGGACAGCGGGTGGACGCGGGCGCCCAGGTCGTGACGGAGCTCAAGGCCTCAGGGGAGTTCGACTGGGCGTTCGTCGACGACGCCGCGGCCCGCACCGGCCTGGAGCACGGGCGCTACGCGTTCACCGTCCGGATCCCCGCCGACTTCAGTGCCCGCCTCGCCACCGGCCCCGACGCACAACCGGAACAGGCCCGGATCCACATCCAGCTGAACGACGCCAACAACTACATCGCCGGCGTCATGACCGAGGTCGTCCAGACGAAGCTGCAGGAACAGGTCAACTCCGCCGCGCACGAGGCGTACGTCCGCGGCGTCTACGGCCGGCTCGCGGACATCGGCGGAAAGCTGAACACGGCGGCACAGGCGGCGCAGGGGCTCGTGAACGCCACCACCGTTGCGCAGCAGGGGAGTTCCGCCGCCGCCGGTGCCGGTGCGACGCTGCAGTCCGGCTCCACCCAGCTCGCCGACGGCGCCCAGAAGCTCAGCCAGGCCACGGCCCAGGTGCACGCGGCGGCCGCCGCCCTCACCGAGGCCGCGCCGCAGCTGAGCACGGCCACCGACGCCGTGGTCAGCGCGGCCACTGTCGTCTCCCAGGGCGTGGACGCCGTCCACACCGCAACCTCGACGGTGAAGCAGGGAACCGCCAAGGCGGTGGCCGATCTGGACCGCCTGGCCGAGGCGCACCCGGGACTGGGTGACGACCCCGTGTTCCAGCGCGCCAAACAGGACATGACGGCGGCCGACACCGTCGCCGGCCAGATCGACGGTCACGCTGCCACCGCCAGCGGCAACGCCCACGCGGCGCGCCAGCAGGCCGTCGCCCTCCAGAAGACAGCCGCGGCCGCCCAGCAGTCCGCCCAGAACGCGCAGACGCCGCTGGCCCTGGTCGACTCCGGCGCCCAGAGCATCGCCGTCGGGACCACCACCGTGTCCGCGGGTCTGTCCGCCCTCCAGCAGGGATCCGGGGCGCTGAAGACCGCCGCCGACCAGGCCCACACCGGCGCCACCACGCTGGCCACCCTGATCGACGACGGCAGGAAGCAGGTCCCCGTTCTGGATTCCGGACAAGTGGACCATGCGTCGAAGGTGTTGGGGACGCCCGTCGACATCGACCGGTCGAACCTCCACCCAGCCGGCGTCTACGGCCGCGGGCTGGCCCCGTTCTTCTTCGGCATCGCGCTATGGGTGTTCGGCCTCTTCGCATACCTCTTCCTGCGACCGGTGAACACCAGGGCGCTGGCCGCGCGCACCCGGGCCTCCACCCTCGCCGTTGCGGGCTGGCTCCCGGCCGCGGCGCTGGGCGTACTCGGAGCCCTGATCCTCTACGGCGTCGTCAGCGCGGGCCTCGGGCTGCACGCGCAGGCCCCCTGGAAGACCGTCCTGCTCCTCTCGGTCGGTGCCGCCGCGTTCGTCGCCGTCGACCACTGCCTGCGGACGGCGTTCGGTACGGCGGGTGACGTGCTGTCGCTGGTCCTGCTCATCCTGCAACTGACCGCTTCGGGCGGCCTGTACCCGATGCAGACGACCCCGGCGCCGTTCCAGACGGTCCACCCGTTCCTGCCGATGACCTACCTGGTCGACGGGCTCCGGGTGACGATCAGCGGTGGCCCGGCCTCCCACCTCACCCGGGACCTCGCAGTCCTGGCGGGTTTCGGCGTCCTGTTCCTGGCCCTCACCTCGCTGGCCCTGTGTCGTCGACGGGTGTGGACGGTCTCCCGCCTCCACCCCGACCTGGACCTGTGACGGACGGACCGCCGGAGGTGGTGAGCAGGAGGGGGTGGCGGCCCGTCAGAGCGGCGTCCCGCCGCCTGCGGAACCGGTCGCTGTTGCCGGACACCAGCATCCGGCGCGGGTAGGCGTCCGGACCGTCGGCCCGGCTGACCCGCCGCCGGGACCGTCCCCCGTACGGCCGGGGCCGGCGGCGGGCGCCACCGTCAGGGGCGCTCGTCGTGGTGGCCGCACAGCCAGGCCAGCCCCGTGTAGAGGCCCAGCATCCGATCGGTGTCCGCCGCCCGCGCCGCTTCCGTCCGGTCCGCTCCCGTTCGAAGCGCCACGGCCGCCGCCTGGCACTCGGCGAGCAGCTGCGCCCGGCACGGCCCCCACGGGCCCGCCGTGGCAGCGGCTGTCACCGGCGCGGAGGTCCGAGTGCCCACCGCCCAGCGGTAGGCCTCCAGCAGTCCCTGCTCGTAGTCGGTGAACGGCCGGCACCGCGCATCCAGCTCTTCCAGGGCGGTGAACACCTCCTCCGCCGAGCGCACCCCCACCACCGTCGTGTTCTCCGTCGTCATGCCACCGACGCTAGGAGAGGCCACGGGCGCGTGCCCCCGCGCATCCGCCGTCCGGGGGAACGGGTCCGTGCCGCTGCCCGTACGGGTGTGCGATCGACGATGTGCCGGTACCCGATACCGATTCCCCCGCTGACCTGCTCGAACTCCAGCGCCGCTGGTACACCGCCGAGGCCGGGCCGGTCGCTGATCCGAGCGAGGAGGAGCGGCCCGCGTCCGCCGCGGTCAGTGCCGAGCTGTACTCCCACGCGCACCACCGGCAGGGTCCTGCAGATCCGGCAGGCGCAGCGGGCTGCCCGCAGACAGGCGGGGCAGTATTTCGACACAACATCGCTACTGAGAGTAACCATGCTTTCTTTCTGCTCTCACCCCGTTAGCGGTAGCCTCCGACCGGTACGCGGTGCCCGCCATGTCTTCGCCCGGTGTCCGGGGAGGGCCGGCGGGGACGACCTTGGATGTGCGGCAGAGAGGCGATGTTCGATGGCTGGCTCGACACCACCGAAGGGTTTCCAGCGCGCCGACGGAGGGAGCCACGCGGCGGGGCCTGCCGGTGAGCCGGAGCTGCGTCTGTTGCTGGCTGGTCTGACGGCGGTGCGGGACGGTGATTTCAGCACAAAGCTGCCGGGCGACGCGGACGGCGTGCTGGGTGAGATCGCGACCGTGTTCAACGGCATGGTCGACCAGCTGTCGCACTTCACTTCGGAGGTGACGAGGGTCGCGCGGGAGGTCGGCACGGAGGGCCGCCTCGGCGGGCAGGCGCAGGTGCCGGGCGTGTCCGGCACGTGGGAGGACCTGACCGAGTCCGTCAACGCCATGGCGGGCAACCTGACCACCCAGGTCCGCGACATCGCCCAGGTCGCCACTGCGGTGGCCAAGGGAGACCTCTCGCAGAAGATCACCGTGGATGCGCGCGGGGAGATCCTGGAGCTGAAGAACACCGTCAACACGATGGTCGACCAGCTGTCGTCGTTCGCGGGTGAGGTGACCCGGGTGGCCCGGGAGGTCGGCACCGAGGGCATCCTCGGCGGCCAGGCCGATGTGAAGGGCGTGTCGGGGACGTGGCGCGACCTCACCGACTCGGTGAACTTCATGGCGGGCAACCTGACCGGCCAGGTGCGGGCGATCGCCCAGGTCGCCACGGCGGTCGCGCGGGGTGACCTGTCGCAGAAGATCACGGTGACCGCCCGGGGCGAGATCCTGGAGCTGAAGACGACCATCAACACGATGGTCGACCAGCTGTCGTCGTTCGCGGGTGAGGTGACCCGGGTGGCCCGGGAGGTCGGCACCGAGGGCCGGCTCGGTGGCCAGGCGGACGTGCGCGACGTGTCGGGCACGTGGCGCGATCTGACGGAGTCGGTGAACGTGATGGCCGACAACCTCACCGCGCAGGTTCGCTCGATCGCGTCGGTGACCACCGCCGTGGCCGAAGGCGACCTCACCCAGAAGATCCGCGTCGACGCGCGCGGGGAGATCCTCGAACTGAAGGAGACCATCAACACGATGGTCGACCAGCTCTCCGCCTTCGCCGACGAGGTCACCAGGGTGGCCCGGGAGGTCGGCACCGAGGGCAACCTGGGCGGCCAGGCGACGGTGCGGGGTGTCTCCGGTACCTGGAAGGACCTGACGGACAACGTCAACGTGATGGCGTCCAACCTGACCGGCCAGGTCCGCTCGATCGCCCAGGTCGCCACCGCCGTCGCCAGGGGTGACCTCTCACAGAAGATCACGGTGGAGGCCAAGGGAGAAGTCGCGGCGCTCGCCGGTGTGATCAACACCATGGTCGACACCCTCTCCGCGTTCGCGGACGAGGTGACCCGGGTGGCGCGCGAGGTCGGCACCGAGGGCACGCTGGGCGGTCAAGCCCGGGTGCCGAACGTGGCGGGCACCTGGAAGGACCTGACCGACAGCGTCAACTTCATGGCGCACAACCTGACCAGCCAGGTGCGCAACATCGCCCAGGTCACCACCGCGGTGGCCAACGGGGACCTGACGCGCAAGATCGACGTGGACGCGCGCGGGGAGATCCTCGAACTGAAGACGACCATCAACACCATGGTCGACCAGCTCTCCGCGTTCGCCGCCGAGGTGACCCGGGTGGCGCGCGAGGTCGGCACCGAGGGGCGGCTCGGCGGCCAGGCCGAGGTCGAGGGCGTCTCCGGCACCTGGAAGCGGCTGACCGAGAACGTCAACGAGCTGGCCGGCAACCTGACCCGGCAGGTCCGGGCGATCGCCGAGGTCACCAGCGCCGTCGCGGCCGGCGACCTGACACGCTCGATCACCGTGGACGCCTCCGGCGAGGTCGCCGACCTCAAGGACAACGTCAACTTCATGGTGGAGTCGCTGCGCGAGACGACCCGCGCCAACGAGGAACAGGACTGGCTGAAGACCAACCTCGCCCGCTTCTCCGCACTGATGCAGGGCCGGCGCGACCTCGCGGTCGTCGCGGAGTCCGTCATGGACGAACTCGCCCCGCTGGTCGAAGCGCAGTGCGGCGCGTTCTACCTCGCAGAAGAGGGCCCCGACGGCACCGTCCTGCAACTCGTCGGCTCCTACGCCTTCCCTGACGGCGAGCGCCCCACCCGCTTCCGCCTGGGCGAGTCCTTCGTCGGCCAGGCTGCGCGCAGTCGCCGGACCATCAGCGTCGACACCATCCCGGCCGAGTACCTCGTCGCCTCCTCCGGTCTGCTGCGAGCAGGGTCGCTGTCCCTGGTGGTGCTGCCGATCGTCGTCGAGGACCAGGTCCTCGGCGTCATCGAACTGGCCTCCGTCCAGCCGTTCACCCAGGTCCACCGGGACTTCCTGGACCAGCTGATGGAGACCATCGGCGTCAACGTCAACTCCATCGTGGCCAACGCCCGCACCGACGAGCTGCTGGGCGAGTCCCAGCGGCTGGCCGCCGAACTCCAGGCCCGCTCCGGGGAACTGCAGGCCCGGCAGGAGGAACTGCAGGCCTCCAACGCCGAGTTGGAGGAGAAGGCCGAGTTGCTGGCCACGCAGAACCGCGACATCGAGACCAAGAACCTGGAGATCGAGCAGGCCCGCCAGGAACTGGAGGAGCGCGCCCACCAGCTGTCGCTGGCCTCGAAGTACAAGTCGGAGTTCCTGGCCAACATGAGCCACGAGCTGCGCACGCCGCTCAACAGCCTGCTCATCCTGGCCCAGTTGCTCGCCCAGAACCCCACCAGGAACCTGACCGCCAAGCAGGTCGAGTACGCCGGCATCATCCACTCCGCCGGCTCCGACCTGCTCCAGCTCATCAACGACATCCTCGACCTGTCCAAGGTCGAGGCCGGCAAGATGGACCTGAACGTCGACGCGGTGCCGCTGCGCGCGCTGCTGGACTACGTCGAGGCCACCTTCCGCCCGCTGACCGGGCAGAAGAACCTCGCCTTCGCCGTGCACACGGCCGCGGGGGTCCCGGGTGAGCTCCTCACCGACGACTACCGCTTGCGCCAGGTGCTGCGCAACCTGCTGTCCAACGCCGTCAAGTTCACCGAACAGGGCAGGGTCGAGCTGCGCATCGAGCCCGCCACCGACGCGGAACTGCCCGACGGCGTACGGCGCGGCGGCCCGGTGCTCGCCTTCCGCGTGACCGACACCGGCATCGGGATCGCGCCCCAGCACCTGGAGACCGTCTTCGGCGCCTTCCAGCAGGCCGACGGCACCACCAGCCGCAAGTACGGCGGCACCGGCCTCGGGCTGTCCATCAGCCGTGAGATCGCCTTCCTGCTCGGCGGCGCGATCACCGTGGAGAGCACACCGGGGCGCGGCAGCACCTTCACCCTCTACCTCCCGGCCGAACACCCCGACACCACCGCCACCGGCACCGCAATGTCGGCCCCCGAGGTCCTGGAGGACGGCGACGCCCCGCCGGCCGCCGAGACGGCGCACGCGCCGAGTGCTCCCACCGACGGGCAGCCGCGGCGCCTGCTGGTCGTGGAAGGCCGTCCGAACGGCCTGCTGCGGATGGTGGCCGAGAGCGCCATCGCCGAGCTGCCACGAACCTCGCAGCACGGCGTGGAGATCATCACTGCGGTCGGCGCCCAGGAGGCGGCGGCCACCCTGGCCACCAGGCCCTGCCACTGCGTCGTACTGGAACTGGACATGCCCAACGGCGCCGCCCTGGAGCTGCTCCGGGAAATGCACGCCGACCCGGCTCTGCACGCGGTCCCGATCCTCGCGCACCGCGGCCGCGCCATCGCCGCCGACGAGGACCTCCCCGGCGGCGCCGGGAGGGTGGAGGTCATCTCCAGCCTGGACGAGCTGCGCGAGCGCATCGCCCTCCACATGAGCACCGACAGCCCCGGCGACATCCCCCAGCTCGCCCGCCGCACGGAGTCCGACTGGAGCCCGGACATCGACTCCTCGCTGACCGGCCGGACCGTCCTGGTAGTCGACGACGACGACCGCAACCTCTATGCGATCACCGGGATCCTGGAACTGCACGGCATGCACGTCCTCCAGGCCGAGAACGGCCGTGCCGCGCTCGAGTGCCTCGCCGCCCATCCGGGGATCGACGTGATCCTCATGGACGTGATGATGCCCGAGATGGACGGCTACACCGCGACCGCAGCCATCCGCGCCATGCCCGAGCACGAGGGACTGCCGATCATCGCCGTCACCGCCAAGGCGATGATCGGCGACCGGGAGAAGAGCCTGGCCTCCGGGGCCAGCGACTACGTCACCAAGCCCGTCGACGCCGACGAGCTGATCGTCCGCATCAAGAGCCACCTCCCCGCGCAGGCCACCAACAGCGCCGCGAGCAGCGCGCAGGAGAACGCATGAACCGCCCCCTCGACTCCGTCCCGGCCGGCGGCAGTGCCGCACCCGCAGCCGTGCAGGTAGTACCGCAACGTGACGGCAGCGTCCGCGACCCGGGCTTGAGCCGGCTGGCCGCAACCGTGGAGCGCCTGCGGGAGGAACTCGCCCAGGCCCACTCCGACGCGGCCGGCCGTTCCCTGATCGAGCTCGCCGTGGGCATGCTCGTCGAGCGCCTGCAGTGCGGTCCCACCGAGGCGTCCGTCCAACTGGCCTCTCTGTCCGAGCAGGCCGGCGTCCCGGTCCTCGACTTCGCCGCCGACCTTCTCAACCAGGCCGCATCGGACCGGATCTCCGCCGTGGCCCGTACCTTCGTCGCCTCCTCCGCCGACGGCACGGACCCGGTCGCCTTGCGCCTTCGCACCGCGCAGGCACACGCCATCGCCGCACCCGACACCGAGGCCGCGGCCCGTTCGATGCTCGAACACGCCCTGCGCCCCCTGGGAGCGGGCGCCGTCGCCATCTGGGCGGCCCACCCCGACCAGTCGCTGTCACTGCGCGGCAGTGCCGGCTTCGGCCCGGCCGAGGCCCAGCGCTGGCGGCACGTACCCCCCGGGGTCTTCACACCGGCCCGGCACGCCCTCGACCAACGCGCCACCGCCGCGATCCCCGAGCTCGCCGGCGCTTCGCTGCCCTCCATCGGACAGCACGAGTTCACCGGCGGCAGGCTCGCGGTACCGGCCGGGCTCGGCGGCCGCCTGATCGGCGTGCTGGAGATCTGCTGGCACGACGCGCTGCCCGAGCAGACCCGGCCCCTGCAACGTCAGGTCGAGGCCCTCGCGGAGCTGGCCGCCGCGACACTGGAGACCTGGACCGACGACGAAGCGGACGCCGGCGCGGCCGACACGGAGTTCGACGCCCTGCGCAGACTGACCGCGGGCGTCCTCGACCCCTGCCTGATCCTGTGCCTGGCACCGGACAGTACCGAGGTACCTCTCGAATTCGTCGTACGCGACGTCAACCCCGCCTTCGTGGACTTCGCGGGCAGGCCCACCAACACGGTTCTCGGCGCACGACTGCTGGAGGCCTATCCCCTCGCGGCCGAGCCGGGCGGCCTGGCAGTAAAGGTCGAGCACGTCTACGCCACCGGCGAGCCCTTCCGCACCCAGCGCATGCGCCTGGCCGCCATGGTCGACGGGGTGCCCCTGCACACCCACGGACAGGTCAGCATCAGCCGCCACGGCCACCACGTGCTGGTCATCTGGCGGCTCGAGGACGGCACCACCCCCGTCGCCCGACTCCTCCAGCACGCGCAGCGCCTGGGCCGCATCGGCGGCTTCGAGGAGAACCTCCGCGACCGCCACATCGCCTGGAACGACACCCTGTTCGAACTGTACGGACTGCCGCCCACCGCCCAGCCGATCCCCCTGGAACACCTGGGCGAGCACGCCCACCCCGACGACCGCGACACGATCGACCGCTTCCTGCGCACCCTCCTGCACCACCAGCGCCCCGCCTCCACCGCCTTCCGCCTCCAACGCCCCGACGGCGTCACCCGCCACATCCGGGTCGTGGCCGAACCCGTCCACGACCCCGACCGGGGTGTGCGCATCGTCCGCGGCGCCTACCAGGACGTCTCCGCCCAGCACTGGACCGAGGTCGCACTCGCCGCCACCCGCGACCAACTCGCCCACAGCGAACAGCAGGCCGCCGAACGCAGCCGCCTCACCCTCCAGCTCCAGCACGCCATCATGCCGCCCACCCGCGGCCCGCTCGACCTGCCGGACCTCCACGTCGCCGTCCGCTACCGCCCCGCCGAGAAGGACCACCTCGTCGGCGGCGACTGGTACGACGCCCTCACCCTGCCCTCCGGCAACGTTCTGCTGTGCGTCGGCGACGTCGCCGGACACGGCATCGACGCCGCCACCGGCATGGTCGCCCTGCGCAACGCCCTGCGCGGCCTGGCCGCCACCGGCGCCGGCCCGGCCCAACTGCTCAGCTGGCTCAACAGCGTCACCCACCACCTCACCGACAACGTCACCGCCACCGCCGTCTGCGGGCTCTACGAACCGGCCACCCGCCGGCTGCGCTGGGCCCGCGCCGGCCACCCGCCGCCCGTCCTGCTGCGCAAGGGCCGCGCGGAGACCCTCCCCCAGATCGGTGGCATCCTGCTCGGTGCGCTCGACCACGCCGACTACGAGGAGCACGAGACCCAGCTCGACGTGGGCGACACCCTGGTCATGTTCACCGACGGTCTCATCGAACGACGCGACCAGTCCGTACATGCGTCCCTGGAAACCCTCGTCGCCCTGACGGAGAAGGCGAGCCGCCCCGCCCAGAGCGCCCACGCGGCCCTGGACGCCACGCTGGACCACCTGCTGCGCTACAGCCCTGCGGACACCGACGACGACACCTGCCTGATCGGCATCTGCGTGGACGAAGGCCCCACCGGCGAAGCCGAATGAGCCGTGCTCCCCAGAACTCCGCAAGACCTTCACGCGGCGTGCGCGCATGACAACGGCGGTCGGGGGCAGACGGGAACGGGCCTGCCCCGGCTCGGAGAGGAACACCGATGACGACGCGAACCGAAGCACCCGCGCCGGCCGCCCGGCCGGCCGACACCACGAACGCCATCCGCCGCCACGTCGCGCCGGAACTGGCCGGCGTGGACAGCCCCCGCGACGTCGCGCCCTCGGACGCGCGGGAACTCACGCGGATGCTGCTGAGGCGGCTCGCGGCCCTCGAAGAGGGCACCCGCGAGTACTCCTACGTCCGCTCGACCCTGATCGAGCTCAACCTGTCCCTCGTCCGCTACGTGATCCGACGCTTCGACGCTCAGCGCGAGCCCCAGGAGGACCTGCTCCAAGTCGGTGCCGTCGGCCTGATCAAGGCGATCGACCGGTTCGATCCCGACCGTGACGTGGAGTTCTCCACCTTCGCCATCCCGACCGTCCTGGGCGAGATCCGCCGCCACTTCCGCGACACCACCTGGGCGGTCCACGTCCCCCGCCGGCTCCAGGAACTTCGCATCGCTCTCGCCAAGGCCCAGGACGACCTCACGACACGGCTCGACCGTGCACCGACCGTCGCCGAACTCGCCGGTCACCTCCGCCTGTCCGAGGAGGAGGTGATCGAGGGCCTCACGGCCGCCAACGCGCGCACCACGGGATCCCTCGACTTCGGCAGCGCCGATGACGACGAGAGCGGCAGCCCCCTCGCCGACCGCCTCGGCCAGGAGGATGCCGCGATCGACCTCACCGAGAACCTCGTGGCACTCAAACCCCTCATCGCCCGACTTTCCACGCGCGAACAGCTCATCCTCTCCCTGCGCTTCACCGACGAACTGACCCAGTCACAGATCGGCGCACGGCTCGGCCTGTCCCAGATGCACGTCTCCCGACTGCTCACCCGTACCCTGAAGAAACTGCGGGACGGCCTGAATGCCGCGTGAGCGGTACCGAAGCGAGAAGGCACCCGCGCGCGACGCACGCCGTACAACGGCGATTTGGTTCGCCGGGCGGCCGTGCATATGGTCAGTTGAAGAGAACCGGTGGAGGGGACGATGATGCCAGCCCAGGAAACGACTGTTGCTTCGCCGTCGGCGCCAACCACTGCGACCGGCCTGACAGTCCAGGTGCGGCGCACCGCGGACGGGGCCGCCGTGTGCAGTCTGACAGGCGACCTCGACGTCGAAACCCTCACCGAGGCCAGGACGGCGCTGGAAGGAGCAACCGTGTCGCGCCCCACGCTGCTGGTGGCCGACCTCGAGCACGTGGGCTTCTGCGACTCCTCCGGCCTGAACCTGCTGCTGAAGACCCGCATGAACGCGTCCACGGCCGGCATCCCGTTCCGTCTTGCCGCACCATCACATGCGATCATGAGATTGTTGGACATCACGGGAGCCAACAGCGTCTTCTCCCTCCATACTTCTGTTGACGAGGCGCTCTCGGCGCCCCGGTGACACCAGCCTCCATCCGGGCGGGCCGGCCGTCCGGTCATCGCATCGAATGACCCCCGCATGCTCCGGCCACGGCAGGGCACCCGGTCAGGAAGAGCGTCGAGTCGAAGGGACAGCCGCTCATGAACCCCAGCCGGGAACTCCTCGGCGACACGCCGGTGGTCTCTGACGCGGCCGCTCTGCCGATCGACGGTCAGCGGCGGCGCCTGCCACTGACCGGTCTGCCCAGGCCGGTCGCCCACGCCCGGACCTTCACCGCCGCAGCCCTCGCCCACTGGTCCTGGCCCGACCCGAACCGCGCGAGCGACATCGTCCTGCTGGTCACCGAACTCGTTGCCAACGCCGCGGTCCACGCCGACGGCCCCCTCGAACTGGTCCTGCACGCCTCGGCGGCCCGCCTGCGCATCGAAGTCAGCGACCGCTCACCGGCACTGCCCGCACCGCGCCGGCCCCGCCACCCCGGCCTGCCCGGAGGACACGGACTCTTCATCGTCCAGCAGACCTCCGACCGCTGGGGCACCGCGCCCCACCGCCACGGCAAAACCGTCTGGGCCGAGTTCGACAGGTAGGCCCGCCGTCGGACACGCCGACCATCGGCGAGAGGAACAAAGACCAGGCGGAGGCGTATGGGCAGCCCGACCGTGACGATGGCGAACGCCGGCCGATCCGTCGCGGTGTCGACGTAGACGGGTTCCAGCGTGCCGATCTTGTGGCGGTCGGCATCCACCGCGTCGAGGGCCGCGCCATTCCCGGATGTCGGCCGCTCGAACATCGGCAACCTCCGATGTCGGTGGGCACTTCCCATTCTCCCTCCGACGTGTGCCGCCGCCATCTGCCCGGTGTGCCGGCAGGGCGACCCGGTACGGCCACCGGTCGGCGATCAGGGTCCGGGTCTGGGAGGGGCAGCACACGGTCGGCGAGCCCCAGGCCGGGACCGAGTGGTCACGCAAGTAGCCGGAGCAGCCCGCAGCCGGCCGGGGGCGGAGGGCCGGGGCCGACGATGGTCGGTGTGGTGTGTCCGCTGGTGAACGGCGTCACCCGTCTGCCCGCGGGTCTGCGGTCGGCGCGCCCGCGGCTGTCAGGAGGTCGGTGCCGGTGCGCGTGTTGGCCGGGTCGGACGCCGCTGTCATCAGCCACTCGGCGGCGGAGGCTTCGGCCTCGGGGGGAATCACCAGGAGCTCCAGGCGCAGAGGGGTGAAGGAGCACACGATCACCTCGTCCGCGTCCTGCTCCTGTTCGAACCACCCGACGTGGATGACGTGGCCTGCGACCTGGACGCGTCGGGGGATGACCGGCCAGTGCGTCGGATTCACGGTGACACGGGTGACCTTCCCCCACGTGGGGTCCAGTGCTGCCGCCAGCGGGGGCAGCTCGCGCAGGAGATCGTGCGAGCGCGGCCACCATGCTCCGTCCAGCCGGCCGCGCGTGGCGCCCTCGGGTGTCAGTGACAGGCGGACCGTCGGCCCTGGCCCAGGTGGCTGGGTGGCGGCGGGATCGGGGGTCGCGGTCATGTCGAGACACCTGCCTCGGGCTCGTTCGTCGACGGCCACGTGCTACCGCCCGGGCGCCGAAGAAGTCTGCAGCTCGTGGACGGTGCGCTCTTCCACCGTACTCCGGCCGCAGCCCCGCCCTCCGGGGTGAGCAGGGGTGGTCGATGGGCGGGGTGAGCAGGGGTGGTCGATGGGTCGCCGCTGGTCGACCTTCGTCTCGAACTCCGCCACGCACCCCGGTTTGCCCGTAGCGGTCCTCTCCGTCGGGCCGACTTCGCCGCCTGGCTGGTTCCACGCGGATCGGCGTACGACTCACCGGCACTTCGCGACACCTCGGCCAGGGGGGATCCCGCGACTGTGGGGTGAGGCGCAGGAAATCTCTCGGGTGGAATTTCTGGGCTAACTCCACGCGGCGGAATTTTCAAATATTAATGTGCATGGTGGGCTCGAATTATTGCAGTAAGGAGTATCCTCGAAAGTGCCGGGAGAAGTTACCGGTAGGACGATCGCGAGGAGGCGAATATGCAGATCACTGAGGCAGGATCCCTGGCTCTGCGACTCGTGATCGAAAAATTGTCCGCCTTTTCGGCGGGAAAGATCACAGGGTGAATGGGGGGAAGGGGTACAGATTCAGATCCTGCTGCCCCGGTCGGCGTTACGCTCATGCAGGCCGGAAGGCCGTTCCCCGCAGCGATGCGGGGAACGGCCTTTTTCTGCGGCGGGGCCGCGTGTCATGGTTCGGTGGAGGACCGCCTTTACCGGCGTGCGGTTCGCGATCAAGGGCGTGGAGAACCTGGCCGACTTCGAAACACGGATCGGGAAGGACGCACAGGCCGAGGACGACGGCGCGGCCGGCGGACTTCTACTTCATCCCGTTTGGTGCTCCGTGACCGGGCCCCGCGGGCAGCGCTCATCAGCTCCCTCACCCGCGGCCGGGTCATGCGGTACGCCATCCCTGAACACCTCCACGACGAACACGGCGTCACCTCCATCAGACACCGCACCGACCCCTGGGACCCCACCCTCGGCACTCCATCCAACTCCTTGGCTGAGGGCGTGTCAGCGATCTCGGGTACGTCGCCTGTAGTCATTGAGCGCTGAGCCAGTCCTCGGAGAACAGCAAGAACTGGGCCAGCGTCTCCTTTCAGCGCGCAACAGCGTGGTTGACGTCGCGTCCGTGATCACTGTCAAGGACTGCAGTGAGGCACCGGCGGGACTGCGTGGACCCGTCGCCGTCTTTCGGACCATCGGATGGCCCGCGGACGATCGCTAGAGGAGGAGTTCGAACCTGCCGACATGCCTGTGGGGCTTCTCGGGTGTTGGCTGCGCCACCACCGTTGCAGCCGATCCCCGCGTTCCCTTCCTCGCCAGGCCCTCACGGACCCGGCGAAGACTGCTGCAACCCTTGACGCCTCAGAGGCTGAGCTTTCCCGCTCTACTCAGACTGCAGCCCCGGACCGGCAGCGTAGTTCGTGATCTGTGGCGTGCTGCCGCTGGTCAGCGGCAGCAGCGTGGCGGCGTGTAGGGATATCAGGTTTGTGCGGTGGACACCGCCCCCAGAGGGCGTCGGGTCGGCAACGGACCGTACGGCGTTGCCATAGCAGCGCTCGGCTTGGTTGGGCGGCCCGTTCCTCTGGGGTGACTCTACGGTTCGAGTTCCAGGCACATCCCGACCTGGTGGCCGCCGGCCCTGCTCTGCACGGGTGTCAGGGCGCTGGTGCCGTCGGTGGTCACCGGCACCGAGGTGGTGGCCAGCAGGTTGTATGCCTGGGCGAGTTCGACCAGCGCGCTGGATGCCTGCCCGGGCTGCTTGTCAACCACGGTGCGGGCCTCTTGGGCGATTGCGGCAAGGAGGGCTTCGCGCGCCTCGATGGCGGCGGGTACCTCCCGTACCTTGACCGCGGTCGGTGGCTGGCCGGACTCAGCGGGCATTTGGGTGGGTGTGATGTCGTGGAGTTCCATGGATTCCCCTTGGTCGAGGCGATGAGCGTCTGACCGGAAAGTCGGAGGCCAGCCGGCAGGCGGCAGCGTCCGATCGTGGCCGCCGGACGGGGGCGAGGTCAGCAGGACGGCTGACCTCCATTCCCGTCCGGGCACTCCTTAGCCGAGGTGCTGGGCGTTCAGGCTTGTGAGGTGTTCGTGGGCGCGGTCTTCGTTCGGGTAGAGGACTTGGATGTCGATGAGGAGGTCGGTGCCGGGGTCGATCGTGTGCCCGCCGCCTTCGGGGGACGCGAGCAGGACACTGCCGTCGGTGCCGTCGCTCAGGACCTGACCCCAGAAGACGTCGGTGAAGCCCTTGTACAGGATGGTTCCCTCGGGCAGGTCACCGAAGCCGAGGGCCCACTTCACGACGCGAGTCTCCTCGGCACGTACCGTGATCCGGTAGGAGTAGATCCACTTCTGGCTCTCCCAGTCCTGCCACTTGCCTTTGCATTCCTGCTCGACGACCAGGTTCCCCAGGAAGGGGGCCGCGAGCGCTGACTGGGCCTGGTCGTTCCAACTGCCGTTCGGGCTGTCGGCCATGGCGATCCGCGCCAGGTTCGCGATCGAAGACCTGCGGTCCACCGGTAGCGAGTGCCCCCGCTGGTCGGCGGCCGAGAAGAGCGCGTTGTCCGCGTCGGTGTTGTTGACGACGCTGCTCACCCCGTCACCGCTGTGGTCGAAGCCGTAGACGGAGAAGTCGTTGACGTACGTGCCCAGCGGAATGGCCAGGATCTTGTCGCCGACCCCGGGGGTCTGGCCGATGTTGAAGTTGGTGGCGCGGTAGAGGCAGAAGGTCCCGTCGGGGCACGCCTCTTGTCCCTGGCCGTAAATCAGCTGGGCCTGTTCGTCGCTCATTGTGTCTGCCTTCCTGCTGACGAGGTATGGGATGTCGTGCTGATGGCGACAGCGCACCGCGGGTCGGGGGCTGCCCGTGGCGGTCTCGGCCCGCGGTGGTGCCGGTCAGGTGCTCTGGGTGAGGGTGACGGGGAACTGCAGCAGCGTGGCGACGACCTGGCCGGCCGGGCCGCCGGCCGGCGTGTGGTCGACGGGCTGCTGGAGCTGGTAGACATCGCCTTGCGGCGGGAAGAGGGTGAGATGGTCGTTGACCAGGGCGACCGTCTGGGTGTTGGACAACTCCAGCCTCCCGCCGCCGCCCGGGGGCTCCTCGATCGACATCGTCCAGTCCAGGAACGGGGTGGTGCGCAAGGTCCGATCCGAGACGGCCTCCAGCAGGCTCAACGGCGCGGTGTCGTTGTTGGACTGGGCGATGGTGACCCCGCCGACGTCGGAGGTGTCGGCCGTCACCCCGAAACCGATGACCCTGACCCTCACGCCGCCCAGCCCGCCCCGAGGTCGGCCTCAACTCGGACCTCGCACCAGCCCGTCAGGTCCAAGGTGACGGTTCCCAGATCGCCGATCTTCAGCGCTGCGTTGACCGCGGAGGCCCGCATCGTGGATTCCAAGCCGACCGGGGGCAAGTCCCTTGGGTACGCCACGAGTTCTCCAGCCGGTCGTCGTCGGCCGCGCATGATCGCGGCCGACTCTCTCACGCCACTACCCAGAGAACCAATTTGCAAACACTGCGTAATCATGCCCTGTGTGCTGTCGGGCCCGGCCCGCTCTCCTTGGGGGTGGGCACTCCCACCCGGTTGTGCGGCGGTGGGTCGGTTGCGGCGCGTTCTTCGGCGTTCGCTCATTGGTTTGTGTGCGTCGATCGCTTTCGTCACCGTCCTGCTGGCGGTTCATCAGATGGTGCGAACTCGTGCTTGTCGGCTGGTTGGGCCAGGTGGGCGTGGTTACGCTCGGTTGCGTCGTCCGAAGGAGGACGGCACCCCGTCGCGTGCTGCACGTGCCCAGGCCGTCTTGGCCGTCATGCGCTGGTGCGGATCACGCTCGGGTAGTTCCCATGGGAGTGGACATGAGTTCTGTAGGTCGTAAGACCGTCGCGGTGATGGCCGCGGCTTTGGCGTCGCTGGGCGCGGGGAGCGGTGTTACCGCGTCTGCGACCACCCCGTCGGCCACGTCGTGCAGCAGCGGGGCGCAATGCCCCAGCCTGAAGCCGACCAGGCTCACGGCCAGCCAGGCCACCTTGAATGTCACCCAGATGCAACTGGAGAACATCAACGCGGCGGCGTCCGACGCGGTGACCGGGGAGCCCATCCGCGGTGCGAAGATCGTGTTCGCCACCATGGGCGGCCGGACGCTGGGAATGGCGTACACGGACGACACCGGAATCGCCGCGATCACCGCTCCGGAGGACCTGGGTCCCGGAACCCTTCAGGAGTTGCTGGGCGGCTACGAGGCCGCGTTGGTCGGCGACGGCGTCCACGCCCCGGTCGGGGCCCACGGAGCGATCACCGTCGGCACCGACCAGGGCCCCGGTGTCCCGAACTCCCCGTGCCAGATCTGCAGTGACCGCGGGCTCAAGCAGGACGTGGTCCCGGTCGACTGGAGTCGGTGAGGATGCGGGTCTTCCGCCGACGCTCCCGGGCGGGTGATCAAAGTGTCCCGGCCCGTCGTTCGGCCGGCGCGCGGGAGAGTGGCGCTGTGGCCCCGGTCGGTGCGGTAAACGGCTACGCGGTCCTGGAGACGGTGGCCGCGCTGCCCGTCAGTACCTGGCGCTATTTCTGGGAGCCCGAAGACGTGCGCCATCTCGGGCCGATGGCCCAGGACTGGCACGCTGCCTTCGGCTTCAACCGGGACGACACCACCATCTCCGTCGTCGACGGCCTCGGCGTCGCCCTGGTGTGTGTCCAGGCGCTGCACCGCCGCGTGGAAGAACTCACGGCCGAAGTGGATCGTCTGCGAGAAGCCGCGAGCATGAACACGCCCGAGGCCGCGTGACGGTCGCCGCCCGCTCCCCGGGAGGACTTGGAGAAGTCGGCCCCTGCGGAACACTCGTCGCGACCGAGAAGGCGGGACACCATGACAAGACAGGACACCTCGGCACGACACGACACTGTGACGGGATCATCCGAGGCGAAGGATCAGCGGTCGGCGGTGTGTACCGACGCGATCTGGCGGCTTCCGGTGACGGTCTGTCGCATCACTCAGTTCCTGGGCGAGCGGACGGCCGGCGCCTTACTGGAACGCGCCATCGCTTCCGCCGGCGACGCGTTGCAGCCCTCCATGATTCAAGACCAGCAGGTGGTCCCGGACATTCGCCGGTCCCGCTCGCGCCAGGACTTCGCCGCGCCCGAGTTGCTGGCAGCCATCGACGAGGTGCTGGAGGCGGTCGAGCACACGCTGGGAGTCTCCTGCCAGTACACCGAACCCAGCTACAGCCTCAACGTCCACAACGACGGCGACTTCTACCGGTCGCACCAGGACACCAGCGCCGAGTACGCTCCCCGGCGCCTGCTCACGTTCGTCTACTACCTGCATCGCAAACCCCGGCCTTTCGGCGGGGGTGAGCTGCGAGTGTTCGACGCCGCCCTGCCGCTGCACATCGAGACAACTGGAGAGTGGAAGGAGCGCACCTGGCGGGACTGGGAGCCCGAGCACGACAGCATCGTGTTCTTCCGCCCCGCCGCCTGGCACGAGGTACGTCCGGTCAGCTGCCCGAGCAAGCAGTACGCGGACAGCCGTTTCGCCATCAATGGCTGGCTGTGCAGCCCTGACCCCGCGAACCGCGGGAATGACGTGAACCGGTGAGACTCGTCGCCCTCGACGCTGACCGACAAGGATGCGTCCCCGTCATTCGGGCTCGTTCGAGGCGGGGGCAACCGGTCTCCGACCTCGCCACCGAGAGGTGATCACCCACCAGCCGGCCCCCAGGGCAGCATGCCCTGACCTCCATCTGGCCAGTTCGTCTCAACGGCTGAGCCAGGTATGCGGCCGGTTGCCGAGCCTTCAGCGAGTCGGCGCAGGGTCAGGGCAGCGCCGAAATGCTGCACGCCGTGGGTGGTGTGTGGGTCCAGGCCGGTCAGTTGGGCGGCGCGGGCGAGGCGGTTGTCGACGGTGTTGGGGTGGACGTTGAGCGCTTGGGCCGTGCGGCGCCGGTCGAGGTCGCAGTCGAGGAACGCGGCGACGGTCTCGACCAGGCCGGCGTGGCGGTCCAGGGGGTCGAGGAGTGCGGACAGCTCGGCGGCGCTGTCCTTGGATCCGGCTAGATGGTAGTCGAGTAGCACGTCCTGGAGTCGGTGCACGCCGGGTGTGCGGGCGATGGCGGCGATCCGGCGGGCCTGTTCGGCGGCGGCGGGGACGTCCTGGGGGGTGGCCGCGAGGGCGGCCCCGGCGATCGCCGGGCGGGGCAGGCCGGTGGACAGGTGTCGGACGAGGTCGGCGTGGGGTGTGCCGAGGGGGAGCAGGATGTGGCCGCCTTGTTCGTCCGGCAGGCTGAGCGCTCGGCCTGCCGCGGTGGGCGCGAGCCGGCCCAGGACCTGGTGGAGCAGTCGTCGTGCGGCCACCGGCTCCTGAGGTGTGGGGGAGCGGACGCTGAGCACGAGGTAGCCGGGTTCGAGAGGCAGACCGTACCGGGCGGCCACCTCTTGTGGCGCGTCACCGCGGATCAGTGCCGCGGCCAGTTCGCGTCCAGCCGCCTGCTGGTCGGCCGCCCCCAGCAGGTACGCCTCGGTGACCTGCTCGACCATGGCGTTGACGGCCCTGAAGTGCCGGCGGACGAGCCAGAGAAGGGCGGCGTCCTCTCCGGAGCGGGCGGCGGCGCAGAGCGCGTCGGTCAGTACCTCGGCACCGACGTGGTACGACTTGATCAGCCCGATCAGGGGGACGCCTTCTGCGGCACGCTGGGCGGCGCGCTCCCGGAACACCTCGGCCTCGGCGTCGGCGAGGCCCTGCGTGCAGCGCAGGAAGTCGCGGATCGCCTGGCGGGCGGTCGAGGCGGCCTCCAGGTCCTGCAGATCGTCGGGGAGTCGGTCGAAGCCGGGGACCTGGGCCCGCTGGCGCTCGACGACCAGCCTGGCCAGCTGGTTGATCCGGGGTTCGAGGCGGGCGACCAGTCGGACCGCCTGCTCGCGTATGTCCTCGCCGGACTCCGGTGCCTCATGTGGCGACCCGCTTCGTTGTGACACGTCACAACGATATGCCGTCGTGAGTGTCCTCCCCGCCGATTGCCCTGGCCCCTCGGGGGGGCGACAGTGAAGCGCGGGCGATCGGATCTTCGTCCCGCACGGTCGTGATGGGTCATGAATGCTGGAACGAGCCGATGGGGATGGCATGGGTTCTCTCCCTCGCCGGGTACGCCGCGGGGCGCGCAAGCTCGCTAACCGTCCTTCGGTGCGCCGACGTTTTGCCTCGCCTGGCGGTCGGTCACGCCCGCCCGTCCTCATGCGGAGCACCTTCCGACCGCGCGCCCGGGTACCCGAGAACGTCGCTGCACGGCGCTGAAGTTCGAGCGTCGCCGCTGCAGCCACGGGGTGCCGTCAACTCTGACAACTGTCTTGTGAGGAACAACCGTTATGAACGCAACGCGTCAACCCCGACGTTGGGGTGCCGCCGCCTGCGTGGGGGCGGCGGCACTCGTGCTGGCCGCCGGGCCGGCAACCGCCGCCCAGGCGAGCGCGGCACAGCCTTCGCCCGCTCCCGCCGCCAGCACCACCACCGCCGACGCGGTCAACGCGTATGTATACGGCTACCCGCTGGTCCTGATGCGGGCCACCGAGCAGGCGTCCACCAACGTCGTCAAGCCCGATCCGGCGACCATGCGAGCACCGGTGAACCAGTTCGCCAAGGCGGACACCACTCCAAGCCCGCAGTTCCACACCGTGGTGGCCCCCAACGTCGACACCCTGTACACCTCGGCGTGGCTGGACCTGAAGGCCGGGCCCACCGTGCTCCATGTACCGGACACCCACGGCCGGTATTTCCTGATGCCCATGCTCGACGACTGGACCGACGTCTTCGCCTCCCCGGGCACCCGCACCACCGGCAGCGCGGCCGGCGACTTCGCCATCACCGGTCCCGGCTGGCACGGCCGGCTGCCCGCCGGAGTCAAGCAGATCAAGGCCCCCACCCAGACCGCGTGGATCATCGGCCGAACCCAGTACAACGGCCCCTCCGACCTGCCCGCCGTCGAGGCCCTGGTGAGCCACTACACCCTCGAACCGCTGAGCGCCTACGGCCACCCCTACACCCCGCCCGCAGGCCACGTCGACCCGACCGTCCCCGCCACAGCGCCGGCCACCCGCGTCGCCGAAATGAACGCGCAGAGCTTCTTCTCCCAGCTGGCCTCGGCCATGGCCACCAACCCGCCCGCGAAGAAGGACGCCCCCATGGCGGCCACCCTGGCCCGCCTGGGCATCGTCCCCGGCCGGCCGTTCGACATCAACGCCAAGGGCCCCGCCACAGCACGAGCCCTGCGCCAGGCCGTACCCGCGGCCCAGCAGCAGATCCAGGCCGCACTCGCCACGTCCGGAAACAATGCGAACGGCTGGCGCGTCATGCGCAACCTGGGCGACTACGGCACCGATTACATGCTGCGCGCGGTCACGGCCTGGTACGGACTCGGCGCCAACCTCCCCCAGGACGCCGTCTATCCGCTGACCCGCACCGACAGCCAGGGCAAGCCGCTGACCGGAGCCGACCGGTACGTCATCCACTTCGCCCCCGGCCACACCCCGCCGGTGAACGCCTTCTGGTCCCTCACGATGTACGACGCATCCGGCTTCCTGGTCCCCAACCCGATCAACCGCTACGAGGTCGGGCACACCGTCAAGCCGACTCTCAACCCTGACGGTTCCATGGACATCTACATCCAGCACGACGCCCCGGCGGGCAAGCAGTCCAACTGGCTACCCGCACCCAGCGGCCAGTTCTCCCTGATGCTGCGTATGTACTGGCCCAAGCCCAGTGTCCTCGACGGCACCTGGACCCCGCCCCCGGTCACCATGACCAGCTGACGCAAGCCTCGAGGCAGCAATCCTGCAACCAGATCGTGAGATTGCCCCGCCTCGCTGCTTGTGGACGCGAACGCATCCTCCGAGGACACCACGGATCGGTGGCGGCTGAACAACGGTTCACCCGCCACCGAGGGGCGTATACGTCCGGGGCGGTTCCCGGCGCGACCCGGGGCGCGTATCGGATGGCGATCACCGTGGTCGGGGAGATGGATCGGACCGGCTGCCAGCCCGGGCCGCCCTCGACGGCCGGCCGCAGCAGGCCGACCCGCTAGACCCAGATAGGCCAGTCGCAGCAGCACGTTGATCACCATGCCGGGCCAATCGCCAGTCTCGCCAGAGCGCCGACTCGGCAACGCGGTCGACATCTGGTGGATCACCGCTCACCGGCCCTCACCAGGGCGGATGAGGTTATCGGCAAGGGCAGCGTCCGAAGGCGGGCTCCAAGACCCTCTGGGGAAGATGCTTTTGGGCCTCTCGCGAAGATGCGGTCAGGCTCCGGCCGCGGTCGCCATGTCGGTGAGGGGGGCGGACTCCTGGCTGCCAGGACCGGTGTCCGACCGGTTGCGCATCGGCCCTAGGGCGCGGATCGAGCGGAGGGTGGGTGGGCGTCCGCGCCGCTTCGGCGCACAGGTTGCGGTGTGGCGCCGTTTGGGCAGGTTGCGGTCCCGGCGGAGAATCGTGTCCGGGCGCACCAGGGTCAGGAGTTGGCACAGTCTGTCCCTCGGGAGGCGGTGGAGCGGGCCGGTGAGCGTCGCGCGGTCGGTGTCAGTGAACGATGGCGTGCCCACCTGGAGTTGCAGGACCAGTAACTGGTGCCGCAACGCGAGGAATGCGATGCCCTTCTCCTGATCGCTCATGTGGCCCCGGATCGATCTCGGGGCCCCGAGCCTGGTCAAGCGGGTCACCCACGACCGCCGGTGACGGCGGCTTGGGCACCGCGCAGTTCACCGGAACGTCAGCGCGCCACGTGCGGATCCACGGGCTGCAGCGCGGTACCAACTGGGGCTATTCGCTGTACGAGGCCGGCGTCTACGGCAGCTGACGCCACCGATGGCTGACCCGACGGCCGGGGCCGGCGGCGTGCCCCGCATCGCTCGAAGCGCGGGTGATCGGTTGTCGTCCGGTCAGGCGAACTCCGGCGTCATGGCAGCAGCGACCTTCAGGTGCGGAGCGGCCTGCTCGTGCAAGCTCAGGCGCTGAAGGGTGCGACCGAGCATGAGCCGGAGGTAGGAGTCGTCCGGCAGGTCGGTGACCAGCTGTTCCAGAGCTTGCCGGGCGCGGCCGAGCTGGGCGGAGGTGAAGTACGCGCGGGCGGCGAGGCGACGTACGCTGAGCTCGTCGCCGTGATCGTCGAGCAGCGGTTGGAGCAAGGTGAGCGCTCCGAGCGGGTCGCGCGTTCCAGGAGGGACTCGGCGTAGCGCAGGCGCCCGACCTCTTCGGGTACGTCGCGTTCGGGGCCTGCGGTGGCGAGGAAGTCGGCGATGACGTCGGGTGGTTGGGCGCCGGCCAGGGCCCGGGCCCCGACGACGATCGTCGGGGAGGTCTTGATACCCCGCGCCTTGCCGACCAGGCGAAGCTCCCGGACGGTGCGGTCGGCCGCGTCGGTGTCGAGCAGCGCGGCGGCTTCGGCGAATCCGGCGGTGGCCGCAATGGTCCGGAGCGTCTCACGCGCGCTGATGTCATGGCCCTCGACGAAGTGCGCCCGCATCAGGTGCTCGGCCACGGTGTCCTGCAGTGTGCTGCCGCCGTGCTCGTGGGCGAGGGCGAGGAGGCGCTGGGCGTCGTGGCTGCTGGATCGCCAGGCCGGGCCCCAGTTCGGTCCGAGTCCTTCCGTGGCTGCGATTCGGGAGATGGGCACCCGGTCGTCTGCCGTCCCCGAGCTCCCTGTGGTCGGCGGGTCCACCACGCACCGGGCTGCGGCGTCGTCGACCATCGGGTCGCGCTGGGCCGGTTCCGTCGGGGCGGCCTGGGGCGGGGCGGTCGGGTCGATCCGGTAGGGGCGCCAGACGACCTCGATGTCGCGGGCGGACAGCGCCGGGTCGGCGATGGCTGCCTCCAGTCGGCGTTTGCCGATGTAGGCCCAGGGGCAGACCACGTCCGCCCAGATCTCGATACGCATCCTTGCCCTCATGTCCTCTCTGGGGCTCTTGCTCGCCGTGCGGGTGTGCAGGCCGGTGTGGGCGCCGGGCGCCCACACCGGCCCGCGGAGTGGGTTGACGACCGGGGCCGGTGCGGCCCCACGTGCGGGGCGGTCAGCCGATGAAGTCGACGAGGTTCCGCTTGAGCTCGTCCTTCGGCAGGGCGCCGACGATGGTCTTGACGGCCTTGCCGCCGGCGAAGACCGACCTGAACGGCGGCCACGCCGAGAAGACCTCCAAGCTGCCGGACTACAACGGCCTGCTCTCCTGACGCTTCTCACCGGAGTGGACTCACGCTCGCCCGGAGCCCGACCAGTGTGCCGGGCCCGGGCGGGCTCTTGTGGATACGGGTGACCTCGAGGTGCTGCTTGGCGATGGCGGAGGCATACGAGGCTCTGCCGCCGTCGTTCACACGCAGGTCCGCGAAGCGGGGGACGACGGTGTCACCGGTCGGGTTCAGGTCGCCGGGCTCGACGTCCTCGCTCGTGCTGTCCGTCGCGAAGTGGTTCCTGCGGTGGCGGACGGCGTCTCCACGCTGCCGACCACCTGGTGATCACTCCGGCCGGTCAGCGGGATTTGCCGCCGATCCGGCCTCGAAGGACCGCAGAGCGGTACGTGTCGACTACGGCTGTGTGGATCCGGGGTCAGGTCGGGGCTTGGGCGCGCAGACGGGGGAGGGGCTGCTCGGCCCAGATGGTCTTGCCGGTGCCGGTGTGCCGCGTGCCCCAGCGCTCGGTGAGCTGGGCGACCATCATCAGGCCGCGTCCGCCCTCGTCGAAGATGCGGGCGCGGCGCGCATGCGGTGCGGTGCTGCTGGCGTCGGAAACCTCGCAGATCAGCGTCCGGTCCTTGATGAGCCGCAGCTGGATGGGCGGGGCGGCGTACCGGATCGCGTTGGTCACCAGCTCACTGACCGCGAGTTCGGTGACGAAGGCCAGCTCGTCCAGCTTCCACGCGTGGAGCTGTGCGGTCGTCCGCGTGCGGGCCTCGGCGACGACGGCCGGATCGGCGGGCAGGTCCCAGCAGGCGACGTGCCCGGCGTCCAGGGCGCGGGTGCGGGCGATCAGCAGTGCGACATCGTCGGCGGGCCGCTCGTCGAGCATCGTCTTCAGGACGGCGTCACAGAGGGTTTCGAGGTCGCAGGCCGTGTCCGGCGAGGGGACAGGGCCGGCGAGGGCCGCGCGCAGCGCGTGCAGGCCGGTGTCGACGTCGCGGTGGCGGGCCTCGATCAGGCCGTCGGTGAACAGCGCGACGATACTGCCTTCGGGGAGCTCGGTTTCGACGGTCTCGAACGGCAGCCCGCCCAGGCCCAGTGGCGGGCCGGTGGGCAGTTCGATGAAGTCCACGGTGCCGTCAGGGGTCACCAGAGCGGGCCATGGATGGCCGGCGCTGGCGAGCGAGCACCTGCGGGAGATGGGGTCGTAGACCGCGTACAGGCAGGTGGCTCCGAGTTCTCCGGGCGGCGCGTCAGCGCACTCCTTCCCCGTGCCGAGCTGGATGACGAGGTCGTCCAGATGTGCGAGCAGCTCGTCCGGGGCCAGATCGACGTCGGCGAGGGTGCGTACGGCGGTGCGCAGGCGGCCCATGGCGGCGGAGGCGTGGATGCCGTGGCCGACGACATCGCCGACGACGAGGGCGACCCGGGCGCCGGAGAGCGGGATCACGTCGTACCAGTCACCGCCGATGCCGGCCTTCGAGTCCGCGGGCAGGTAGCGGCCCGCGATGTCGACGGCGGCCTGCTCGGGAGTCCCCTGTGGCAGGAGGCTGTGCTGGAGTGTGAGGGCGGTGGTGTGCTCGCGCGTGTAGCGGCGGGCGTTGTCGATGCAGACCGCGGCGCGCGCCGCCAGTTCCTCGGCGATCGGCAGGTCATCCCGCCCGTACGGCGGCGCGGACGGGTCCAGACGGGTGAAGAGGACGACGCCGAGGTTCGTACCGCGGGCACGCAGCGGTACCGCGAGCAGCGAGTGCGCACGGTGCCGGCGTATCCAGGCGGCCCGGTCCGGGTCCTCGGCCAGCCAACGGACGATCTCGGGATCGGTAATCCGGTGCGCCGTGCCCCGGCCGGTGGCCAGGCAGAGGGTATGCGGTGAGAACTCCGGATAGCGGGCCGGATCGCCGACCGCGACGACACCCGGCACATCGGAGCAGGCGGCCACGCGCCGCAGAACCAGGGGGCGGTCGGTGGGGATCGGTGCGGGCTCATCCCCGTGCAGCACGGCATCGAGCAGGTCGACCGAAACGAAGTCCGCGCAGGCGGGCACGGCCACGTCGGCCAACTCCTGGGCAGTGCGGGCCACATCCAGGGTGCTGCCGATCCGCCTGCCGGCCTCGTCGAGCAGCGCCAGACGTTCGCGGGCCGCGTGCTGCTCGGAGAAGTCGAGTGCGGTCATCTGCACGCCGTGCACCAGCCCCGCCGGGTCCTTGAGCGGCGTGAAGTGGACGATCCAGGCGTGCGGGAAGGCCTCTCCCGGCACCCGCAGGTAGTTCTCGAGGTGCTCCGGCCGACCGGTCGCCGCCACTCGCTCGACACTCCGCTGGGGGACGCCGAACAGCGGATCCGGCATGTGCTCGGTGATCCGGCGCCCGCGAAGCTCCCCCTCCGGGGCTCCGAGCTGCTGCACCATGGCCTCGTTGACGTACACGAACCGGCCCTCGGTGTCGTAGATCGCCAGAGAGAGCGGGGACTGGTCGAATGACCAGTGGAGCAGCGGATCGTTCTCGCGGTCGTTATCCTGCCCCAGTGGGGCGGCCTCGAGCAGCCAGCCCGCCTGGCCGTCACCGGCGGGCAGCGGACGGGCACACAGTCGGCATTCCGCGGGGTGGCCGTCGCGGTGGCGCAGGACCACAGGTCCGACCCAGCCCTCCTGCCCGGCCAGCCGCTCGCGAGCGGATGTAGGGAGGGGCGACGCGAGCAGATCCGCTGCGGGCCGGCCCACGGCCTCGGAGTCGGAGTATCCGAGCAGCCGTTGTGCGCCGGTACTCCAGCCCGTCAGTGCTCCGTCCGGAGCCGCGGTGGCCACGGCCGCACCCGTGGCGAAGGAGCCACCGGGATGGCCCTCACCCGTCGCTGGTGTGTCCATGCTGATCATCTCGCTTCACGCGTCCGTTGACTCAAGGATTCCTCGGGAACGGCACCAGTTCACATCGGGCCGCGGAAGCCGGGCCTGGGGCACGAGAACCGCCCCGCGAAACCCGGCACTTGCACCATGGGCGACCTGCTCCGGCAGCACAGGAACGCCCGCCACCCCCGACGTGCCGACCGTCCAGCGCCGCGAGCTCTCCCGCGTCCGCAGCGAGAAGGGAATCGGCTGGGGCGGGCGACTGGCCACGTTGCCGGCAGCTCTGGGACGGCCCTGGGCCGGGGGGGGGCTGGTCTGACTACTCTGAGTAATACCGGGCCGATCTCGGGGGCGGACGTTGATCGTCTGGAGGCTGCCGTCCGATTGCCGTCAGGTTGGGTGCTGTCGCTCTGAGTTGCCAAAGAGGCTGGATGGCTGACGCGCTGCCCGTCACACTCTTGATTGCTGACGCGGTTGTGCCGAGCCGTCGGGGTGGGCTCGGAGCTGCTTGTCACGGGGTGGAGTCGACCCTGGCGCGGCGGTTGGTCCGGGTATGAGCGCCGTCGGCTGCCGGGTGGATGCGGTGTCAGACGAGTCGGTCGCGGTTGTCTGCGGCGATGGCGCGGACTAGTGCGGCGAACTGGGCGCGGCTGTGGTGCTGGTGCCGTTCGGCTGTCTCGTCGTCCGATTCTTCCTCGTCGTCGTCCCGATCCTCGTCCTCAGCGTATTCCTGGTGGAGGAGCCAGCAGCCGTTGATGCCGGTGAGGAGGTCTTCGAGGAGGTCGTGGGCGGGGCGTCGTGGGTCCAGCGGGGTGAGGCGGATACCGGTGAGCACGTCGTCCGCCTCCTCGGAATCGTCGTCGTACTCGATGATCATCTCCTCGTCCTCGTCGAGTTGCTCGCGGACAGCGGCCGGGTCGGGCAGTACGCCGTCGGCGACCCGCATGGCATGGCGCACCAGCCCGGTGACGGCGTCGTAGGGGGAGACACCGTTGTCGAGGAGTTCCAGGACGAGGGTGGGTGTCGCGTGGGGGAGTGCCTCGATGTTGTCCGCTTCCCGGATCACCTCGGTGGGTGCGTACCCGGATGCCTCCGAGACGGCTTCGGCGGCGGCGTAGAGCCAGTGGGCGGCTGCCACGGCTGCGGCGGTGGGGTCGATGTCGGAGTAGAGCGCGGCCGGGCCGAACGGGTCCTCCTGCAGGAGCCGGTCGGCGGCGGAGACCTGGGCGGGGGAGGCGCCTTCGCGGCTGAGGAGCACGGCCTGCTGGGCCCGTCCGGTGAGGTCGCCGAGCTCGGCGCTCTCGACGGCGGCCAGCTCCACCGTGGTCTCGGCGCGGATCGCCTCGGTCAAATCCGGGATGTCCAGGGCGATGAGGGCGCGGCCGACGCGGTGCGCGTTCTCCAGCACCGGGCTGTACTCGACGATCATCGAGCCGCCCTGGGGGAGGTTCGGCGTGGTCACGGCTGCGGTGACCTCGTCGAACGCCTTGCGTTCCTCTTCCCGACGCCAGCCCTCGCTGTTGACCTCCAATGAGTCGGCGGCGCTGGCCGGGTGGGTGTAGGTGCGCCAGGCCGCTGTCGACAGCTGGGTGAGTGCACCGGCTAGGCGGGACAGCGCGGCGAGGTCCGTGCCGGTCGGGACGGTGGCGATGCGGGTGGCAAGGTCGCCCTCGCCGGTTCCCCAGGTGGCGATGAGTTCGTGTCGAACAGGGTCGACGCAGTACCGGGTCATGACGGACCACCTCCAGCTCGACTCCGTCATATCACCGATCAACCTGCTGTCGTGGTATGACTCACTTCGCTTGGGGCAGTGACGGGTTCGAGCGCCATCGTGGCACCCGTTGGGGACCTCCCGGGGCGGCGTGTTGGTGTCGATGCCTGTGCCGACCGGAATCTTGTCGCCGCTGGTCAGGCCGCGTATCGGTACTCGTTGATGACGCCGCCGAGCACGCGGGTGCGGAGGAGCCGGTGAGCGGCCAGGTCGGCTCTTGGCACGGGGCGCCTGAGCGAGGGGCGGGAGCTGTGCTCGAGCCTGGTGTGGGCGATGGCGGTTGTAGTGCCGGGCGTAGGTGTCGAGGACCTGCCGGGCGTGGATCTCGTTCCATATCAGTAGGTGGTCGAGGGCCTCTCGACGCAGGGTTCCGATGACTCGTTCGCAGTGGGCGTTCGCTCGCGGAGCACGAGGTGGCGTCTTGATGACCTCCACTTCCTCAGCCTTCAAGGAGGGATCCCTCCGGCGCGAAGCCCGGCTGTCGGTCCCGCCGGCGATGACCCTCCCGGACTGGGCAGCGCACGACCTCCTCGACGTGCTCCGCCCGGACTCCGACGAGGATGAGACCCCTGCTGCCGACGCGACGCTCGGGCGTCTCTGACCGGAAGCCCGGCCAAAGACGCCCCACCCGAATCCAATCCGCAGCACCGAAGCCGTTCGACGTGTGGCTACGCCGCCCGCCGGAGGACCTCGCCAGGCCCGGGGACCGGACTCTGCCCGGCGGCGGCCCGGTCGAGCGCCTGGGCCAACGCGAGCACGGCCTGGTCGGCGGAGTCCTTGAGGAGGTGGCCGTAGAGGTTGATCGTGGTGGCGATGGTGGAGTGCCGCAGGGTCTTGGAGATGACGGCGATGGGGATGTTCTCGGCGATCATGATGCTGGCCGCAGTGTGGCGCTTCTGGATCGCGGCCTGGCGATGGAGGGCGGCCATGACCCTGGGGGAGAGGCTGATCCAGGCCCGGCCCGCCTCGGTCTTCGGCTCCCGGAGATGAATCTTCCCGTTGTCGATCGCGGCCAGGGTCCAGCGGACGAACAGCTTGCGGTCCATGAGGTGGACGTCCGACCAGTGCAGGGTGAGAACCTCACCGCGGCGCATGCCGGTGCCGAGCATGACCTCGAACAGATCGGTCAGCTGGTCCGCGTACTGCTCCACACCCTGCTGCAGGAACGCCGCGGCCTGCTCGGGAGGCCAGCAGATGCGCTCGGCGGCGCGGGGCCTGGGCGGGACGGAGTGCTTGGCCGGATTGTAGCGCAGTCCCCAGGCGCGGACGGCGGCGTTGAGGGCGTTGCGCAGGGTGGAGACGATTCTGTAGACGGTGACCTTGCCGCGCTTGGCCTTGCGCTGGGCGGCGATCCAGCGCTCGATGTGCTGGGGGCGCAGGTCCGGGAGGCGGTAGTGGCCGAAGGCGGGGATGAGGTCTCGTTCGACGCGCGCCTCGTAGCCGGCGTAGGTGTTCGGGGCGAGCTCCTCCTTCTTCGTGGCCAGCCACTGGCGCAGGAAGCTCGCCACCGTGGTGCGGCGGTCCTCGTAGACGCCCCGCAACTCACCGTCCAGCACCGCCTTCATCTCCCGCGCCGCCTCGGCCCGGGTGGCGAACCCGCCGCGCCGGCGGGTGCGGCGCTCGCCCTCTTCCGGGGCCAGGTCGACGCAGTATGTCCACGACCCGTGACCCGCCTCCTCGAGCAGCCGCACGCACCACAGACCCAGCTGCTTGCCGTTCCCGTCCGTACAACCACACCGCCGGTAGACCCGACCCCGCTGCGCACGCTGTCCCATGAGCTTCCCCTTCTCTCGGACTGGATGGTGACTCTGGGCAAGAGTGGCTGCCACGTCGGGTGTGGCGGCAGAGCGCGCTGGGCGGTGCGCGAGGCACGTCAGAACCATCTGGCGAAGACACGCTCAAGACGACACACCGCGCGGAAGATCACCATCCGTAGCCAGGGGGTAAGCGACCATGATCCGCCCGCAGACGCCGGCCCCGTGGGCCGGCTGACGACATCGGCGCAAGGACAGTCGGGCAGGCGTGACGCTGCTTGCTGAAAGCACGACAGATATCGATCACAGGCAGTACCTGCGGTGGGGTAGTCGGTCTGGGGACCATTTTGGGACCGCACCTGATGAGCGCCTATGGGCGCTGGTGATCCGAAACGGACACTTGCGTGCAAAGTAAACAGTGAGCCACCGTCAGCAGCCTGCGGCATCGCTTTCGCAGAGAAGTCCCAATTCACTTTCACTTCATGGTGGTCGAGCAACAGGAAGGCCGAGACCTCAGGGTCTCGACTGTTGACAATAAGTGAACCCCTTGACTGGGGGTCAAGGGGTCGCAGGTTCAAATCCTGTCGTCCCGACTGGAGTTCTCTCCGTTGTCGCAGGTCAGAGGCCGTTTCCTCCTTCGCGAGGAGGCGGCCTTCGGCGTGTTCCGGGGTGTGCCTCTCACATTCGTCTCACGGCTTCACGGTCCTGTGCCGGGGCCTGATGCTGCTCGGCGTCGTGCGCTGGTGGCCATATGTGTGCACTCTGCCTGTATGTCCGATCTTGTGCCGTTCGGAAACTCGTCGCTGCTGGTCAGGCCGCATATTGGTACTCGTTGATGACGCCGCCGAGCACTCGCGCGCGGAGGAGCCGGTGAGCGGCCAGGCCGGCTCTTGGCACCGGGTGCTCCTGGGCGAGGGGAGGGAGCTGTCCCCGAGCCTGGTGTGGGCGATGGCGGTTGTAGTGCCGGGCATAGGTGTTGAGGACCTGCCGGGCGTGAGTCTCGTTCCATATCAGCAGGTGGTCGAGGACCTCGCGCCGCAGCGTTCCGATGACCCGTTCGCAGTGGGCGTTCGCTCGCGGCGCACGAGGCGGCGACTTGATGACCTCCACGTCCTCAGCCTCGAAGACCGCATCGAACGACGCGGTGTACTTCGCGTCCCGGTCGCGGATCAGGAAGCGCAGTGAGTCGAGCCGGACGTCCAGCTCGACTGCGAGGTTTCTCGCCTGTTGCACCGCCCAGGGAGCCGTCGGGTGGGCGGTCACTCCGGTGACGTGCAACCGCCGTGTGCCGTGCTCGAGGAACACCAGCGCGTACACCCGGCGCAGGTCGACCAGATCGATGTGCACGAAGTCGCAGGCGATGAGGCCCTCGGCTTGCGCGGTCAGGAACTCGCGCCACGTCGGCCCACCGCGGCGCGGGGCCGGATCGATGCCCGCCGCCGTCAGGATCTCCCAGACCGTCGTCGCGCCGATCGGATGCCCGAGGCGGACCAGTTCGCCCTGGATCCGACGGCTGCCCCAACGCGGATTCTCGTTGGCCAGCCGCAACACCAGCGCCTTCACGGCGCTCGCGGTCGGCGGCCTGCCGGGCCTGCCCCGCTGCTTGCTGTAGTCCCACTTCCGGGCGATCAGCCTTCGGTGCCACGCGAGCAGTGTCCCGGGCGTCACCGGAAACACCTGCGCCCACCGGCGCCGGGGGATCAGCGACGACAGTGCCGTGAACCACAGCCGGTCCGCCTGCTCGTACCGCACTGGTGCGGTGAGTTGCCTGCGCAGCACCGCGTTCTCATGCCGCAGCACCAGTAGTTCGGCGTCCTTGGCCGCGTCCCGACGCAGCAGCACTGCCGGAACCGCGAGCAGCTTCCGCGCCACCTTGTAGACCAGTGAGACGATCACTCGGACAGGGTTCCAGGAGGTCGTGACGGCTCGCCACATCCACTCCGAGTAGCAGCGATGAGTTTCCGAACGGCACAGCATGCTCGTGGAACCCGCGGCGTGGACTGTTCCAGCGGGCGGCGGGCCTGAGTGGGTGTCAGCTACCTCCTGCGGTCCCCACTCCTTGATCAACTCGGGGAGGCTACAGATTTCGCGTCCGAATGACTGGCTGCGACCACCATGCGATCACCAAAGCGGAATTGGGCCATTGACCTGCGGCTCGCGGTGAGAGCCCGGGCACCGGACGGAGGCGGATGGACTGCTCACGGCGTGCGTCGCAGGGCTGCGTCCACCGCCTTCGACAGCTGGTCGCGCAGAGGCGCGCTCGTGATGAGGGTGATGGCGTCGGCAAGGGCCGGTAGATCAGAGGCGCTGTGGCGGGCGCCCATGCGATTCGGAGGGGACGCTCGGCCAGCTCGGCGTCGCGCGTACCCTCCGCCTCAGAGAACCGCGTCGGTCTCGGGTCAGAGCTTGTACATGGTGGCGTAGGGCTGGGTGATGCTTTCGCGCCGAGATCCGAAGTCGACGAGGACCGCGATATCGCTGTCTCCTTCGACCTCGATGGCCCGGCCGAGGCCGTACGTGTCGTGGGTGACGCGGTCTCCGACGGTGAAGTGCTTGCGTGGCGTTTCGATCCGGGCCTTGAAGGGGCTGGTGGGCAGGATGCGGCGGACTGCTACAGATCGTGTCATTCCTTGCAGTATGCGCTGAAAATCGCGGGAGCTGGTCTTCTGGTGCGCTTAATTTCTGAGCCACGGCAGGAATTTCGCGTACGCCGTCCGCAATGATCACGGATGGCGCCGATGGGCGCGCTGCGTGGCCGGCGCGGCGGGGCAGGTCCGTCCTTGGCGCCCGTGGGGCTCGCCCATCCGAGGAGGGTGGGGCGCGGGCGTCGAGAGGGCAGAGCTTCCAGGCCAACTAGGCTGTTTCTCATGTGTGTTGACGGTCATGTTGCCTCGCGACCTGCGGTCCCGGGGGAAGGGCCCTGCAGAACCGGGGGTGGAATTTCCGCCCGTCGCGGGCCTGGACCTGCTAGAGTAGTTTTAGTTGCAGTAGTGGTTCCCATGAACTTTGTGTGCGCCTGCTGATGTTTCGCAGGCGCCTTTTTGTTTCCCGGCTCTTCCCCGGGTGGGTGCTCATCGCGGCGACTCGAAGTCCGCGCTGTGCGGGTTTCGGACAGCCCCTTGAAGGAGATTCTTTTATGGCTAATGGCACTGTGAAGTGGTTCAACGCGGAAAAGGGCTTCGGCTTCATCGAGCAGGAGGGTGGCGGCGCTGACGTGTTCGCCCACTACTCGAACATCAACGCCAACGGCTTCCGTGAGCTGCTCGAGGGCCAGAAGGTCGAGTTCGACGTCACGCAGGGCCAGAAGGGCCCGCAGGCCGAGAACATTCGTCCGCTGTAGTTTTTTGCCACGGCACCCGCCTGGTAGCGAGGGGCCCGCACCGCGTACATGATGCCCGGTGCGGGCCCCTCGGCATTGCGCCACGATGCACATCCCCGGCCGTTCAGGCCCCCTGGCTCCGCCACCGGCGGCCATCCCCACGCGAGACGTCCCGCGCCGCGTCCGGATCGGCGCCCTGCCGTGACACCCACGGTTCGAGGATCTTCGCTCCTTGCCTTCGCGGTGAGCGCGGACCTGAGGTGACGTGCCGCACGGTTTCAACCGTCCACGCCCCGCCCTCTCCATACTTTCGGCCCGTTCCTCGCGATCTCCTGCCGGCGCCCCGCGCTGCGGAGCCGCCTCGTGACGCGCCGCCCCAGGAAGGTTTCCCATGAACCGCTCCAGTCGCTCCCCGTACCGCAACACCAACTCCCGCTCCTCGGGCTCCGCCCGCTCCGGAAATTCCTACGGATCCCGCTCCGGCGGCAGCTCCTTCTACGGCGACCGGCCCGCCGTCGGCCGCAACTCCCGTCAGGGCTCCCCCCTGCAGGGCGAGTTCGCGATGCCGGTGAGCACCACCCCGGCGCTGCCGGCCGTCGAAGCGTTCGACGAGCTGGACATGCCGGAGGCGCTGCTGTCGGTGCTGACCCGGCAGGGCGTCACCGCGCCGTTCCCGATCCAGGCCGCCACGCTGCCGAACTCGCTGGCCGGACGTGACGTCCTCGGACGAGGCCGCACCGGCTCCGGCAAGACCATCGCGTTCGGCCTCGCTGTGCTGGCCCGCACCGCGGGCCGGCGCGCGGAGCCGCGCCGCCCGCTGGCCCTCGTGCTGGTTCCCACCCGCGAGCTCGCACAGCAGGTCACCGACGCCCTCACCCCGTTCGCCCACGCACTGCGGCTGCGCATGGCGGCCGTGGTCGGCGGGATGTCGATCGGACGCCAGGCCCACGCCCTGAACCAAGGGGCCGAGGTCGTGGTCGCCACCCCCGGTCGCCTCAAGGACCTGATCCAGCGCGGTGACTGCCAGCTGGACGAGGTCGGCATCACGGTCCTCGACGAGGCCGACCAGATGGCCGACATGGGCTTCCTGCCGCAGGTCACCGAGCTCCTCGACCAGGTCGCCGAGGGCGGCCAGACGATGCTGTTCTCCGCCACCCTGGACCGCAACGTCGACCGCCTGGTCCGGCGGTTCCTGAAGGATCCGGTCACCCACTCGGTGGACCCGTCCGCAGGCGCGGTCAGCACGATGGAGCACCACGTGCTGCACGTGCAGAACTCCGACAAGGCCGCCACGATCGCACACATCGCCTCCCGCGAGGGTGGCGTGATCATGTTCACCGACACCAAGCACGGCGCCGACCGCCTGGTGGAGGACCTGCTCGCCAACGGGGTGAAGGCAGCCGCCCTGCACGGCGGCAAGTCCCAGCCGCAGCGCACCCGCACCCTGGAGCAGTTCCGCACCGGTCAGGTCACCGCGTTGATCGCGACCAACGTCGCTGCCCGGGGCATCCACGTCGACGGCCTCGACCTAGTCGTCAACCTCGACCCGCCGAGCGACCACAAGGACTACCTGCACCGCGGTGGGCGCACGGCCCGCGCCGGTGAGTCCGGCACCGTCGTCACCCTGGTGCTGCCCAACCAGCGCCGCGCGATGGCCCGCATGATGGCCACGGCCGCCATCACCCCCGTCACCACCCGCGTGAGCGCCGGTGACGATGACCTGGCGCGCATCACCGGCGCTCGGGTGCCCACGGGCATCCCGACCGTGATCGCCGTCCCCGTCGTCGAACGCCCCCGCCGCAGCGCGTCCACGAGCCGCGGGCGCCGCGGCCGCCCGCCCCACGCGGGAGTCGACACCCGCGCTACCGCCACGGGCCGCGACAGCAAGGGCTCCTCCGGCCGCCGCCGGGCACCGCGCCGTGTCGCCCTCGCCGCTTAGCGCGTACGTGGGGGCCGGGACTGCCGCCGTGGTCCCGGCTCCACCGCTCACCAAGCGAACAGCATTCTCGGCCCGCTCCGGCGCACTTGCCGGCCGTCCCACCGTCAGCGTTCTGCCTACCGTCGGTCCCGGCGGTGGATACGCGAAGGAGTCTGCCCATGACCATTACCCTCGAACGTACCGAGACCGCCGCCACGGTCGGCGACCTCATGACATGCCCTGAGCTGCAGGTCAGTGACGACGTCATGGTCGACATGGCGATGGACATCCTGCAGAGCTCCGGCGTCGACCACCTCCTGGTTCGCGACGACGACGGCCGCTGTGCGGGGCTGCTGACGCGCCTGCACCTCGCGCCGTTCCAGGCCCGCTCCTGGTACACCGAGCGGACCCCGGTGCGCGACATCGTCCTCGACCGCGCCCCGTTCGCCACCGCCGACATGCCCGCAGACGCGGCGGCTGCTGCCATGCGCGCCCGAGGCCTGGACGTCTGGCCGGTGGTGGACCATGACGGCCACGCAATCGGCCTACTCAGCTTCTAGGACCGTCCCGCCGGCGCCGACGCGCCGGCCATCGGCCTGTCCGCTCGCAGTATCCCTCACCGCTGCTTTCGGCCCCGTGTCCCGCCAGGGGAGGCCCTCCGGGCAGTGGACGCGCAGGTCGGTGCGGCCTCACACGACCCCCGGAATCCCGCGGCCCGGAAGCGGCTTCCGCAGGGGTGGAACTCACACAGCGCCTGGTCGGCGCCGGGGCGGTGCAGCAGGGCCGCGACCGGTGCGGCAGGTGCCGCGCGGCCGGAACGGTGCGCGACGGTCGTCCGGTGCACCAGAGCGGGGACTCGTCTCCGGGGCGGCCGGCGGTGCGCGGCTGTCGCCCACCGCGGGCCGGTCTCGTCGCCCTGGCGGGTGGGCGGGTCAGGTGTCGGCGGCGGGTTCCTGGCCGTGCTGGGAGGAGCGCAGTTGCTCGTTGATGCGCAGCGCTTCTTCGAGTTGGTCTTCGAGGATGATGATGCGGCAGGCGGCGTCGATGGCGGTGCCCTGGTCGACGAGGTCGCGGGCGCGCATCGCGATCCGTAGCTGGTAGCGGGAGTAGCGGCGGTGTCCGCCCTCCGAGCGCAGCGGTGTGATGAGGCCATGCTCGCCGAGGGAGCGCAGGAAGCCGGGGGTGGTGCCGGTCATCTCGGCGGCGCGGCCCATGGTGTAGGCGGGGTAGTCGTCGTCGTCGAGGGAGTCGGGGGTGTGCGGTCGGATGGTTGCTGTGGTCACTGCACCTCTTCTTGTTGTGTCGGTGGACGCGCTGAGGGGCCCCGGGGCCGTTTCGGCTCCCGGGGCCCCGAAGGGTTTTACACCATCTGTCGGCCCTGTGGCCGGCTTCCTTGTGTCCGCCTCGCCCCGGGGGTGGAGGCGTGCGGGGATCGCGTATGCGTGACCGGAAACCACCGTCCTTGCCTTGGGGGTCTTCGGAATCCGCCCGGTTGATGCTTCACGGGCCGGGCGATCCTGATGGCGCTCTGTCCCCTCCGTTCATCCTCTGTACTGACCGAATTACTGCGAACTGCGGGTACTTCCAACTTCCGGGTACTGCGACCTGCTGAACTGCTGGTACTGCGAACTGCGTGGTAGTGCCAACTATCCGGTACTGCTGTGGCGGTCCTTGCGGTCCTTGCGGTCCTTGCGGTCCGCCGGTTCCGGCGGCCAGCCCCGTGGCCCGTCCTGCTCAACCACTCGGCCTGGAGCCCCGCTGCCGGACTCCCAGTACGCGCGCCGGCAGCCTGGCGCCTTCACTGGGATACCGCGTACTGCGACTGCCGGTATTGCCTGACTCGACGTCACCTGCTGGTAATGCACTTGCCGAACTCGGTACCGCTCGGTAGCGGCCCCTGATGCCTGCGGGCCACCTGGCCCGGTCGCCAGTCCCGTCGCCGTCCTGCACCTGCTGTGGCTCCGTGACTCCGTGACCGGGCCGCCTTTTGCGTCACCTTCTTCACGCCCACCTGCCCGGCGTGTCCTGCTGAACTGCGGTACCGCTCGGTGGCGATCCCTGATGTCTGCGGGCCGCCAGGCCCGGCTGCCGACCCTGTCGCCTTGATGGACCATCCCTGGCTTCAGGACCCTGCAACCGTTCCTATCTGCGAACTTCTGTCCTGCTGCCCGCCAGTTCATGTCTGGCGGGTACCACTTGACCTCGTCTACGAGAGAAACACTAACTACGGTGCGCGGCAATGTCTACTCTGGCTGGCATAGATTTTTCGATGCCGGTCGGGGAGGTATTCTGCGCCCCGCACAGGGCGGGGCGGTCGGCCGCCGCAGTCGCGCCAGGGCGGAGGACGCCGCACAAGGCGGCCAGGAGGACGAGTGAGAAGGAGGCGAGCGCTGGAAGCGCGGCAAACCGCGCGGCAGGTGCGCACCCCCGACCCGCATACACAGGCGTCGCTTGTGGCGGCCATCGCCGAAGCCGTCCGCGACCGGGACGAGCGGGTCCTCCGCCGGCTGCTGGCCTGCTTCGCCGAGCAGGCCGCCATCGCGGACCTGCCCGCCCTGCGCGATGCCATCGACACCACCGGGCAGCACGATGGCCGCCCGCCGGAGACCCGATAGGCCGAGCCGGGTCGCCGCACTCCCGCGCAGCGGCCGAGATCATGGACACGGGTGCAGGCGGCCCGGATGAGGCGCTCAGGGACCACCACTGAGCGCCGGCAGCGGGCCGACCCGCGGGCGGGGTGCGTCCTCTCACCGGGCCCGGGAGTGTGTCACCGGTGTCCCGTGGGTCGGCCCGGCGGGCGGGGTGCGCAGCGCGAGGACGGCGATGTCGTCGCGGCCGTCGCCGAGGTGGGCGTCGGCCAGGGTCCGGCACAGGTCTTCGAGGGGCAGAGCGGCCTGGGCGGCGGCGACCTGGGCAAGGGCGGTGAGGCCGGCGTCCAGGGGGACGGCGGGGGCGCTCGACCGGACCCTCCAGATCATGCGTACGGACCCCGACCGGGCCTGGCGCGCGGCTGAGATCGCCAAGCAGCTGGGCCTCTCCAGCCACCGCGGCGTCAGCGCCGCACTCGGCCGCTCGGTCAAGGAGGGCATGCTCCTCAAGCCAGCCCCCGTGACCTACATCCTTGCACCCGACTGGGCCCCGCCCGACCAGCAAGAACCGCTACACGAAGCGGACTTGCAACCTGCGGATTCACGTTAACTACGCGGCATTGGAGTACTTGCGTGGTGCTGGCACTGCTGTGGCTCTCCTTACGCCTGGACCGTAACCCAGGCTTCAAGGACTCCACGAAGATCAGTGCAGCTCAGCGGCCCCACCAGGGAGCAGGTGTGCTCCGCCTCGGCCGCTGCTGTGGGCCTGCTCCCAGGGCATCACCAGTCAGGTCAGGCATCCCGTGGCGGCGGTTCGCTTGCCCGCCGGCTCACGCAACACCTCGAAGCGGGCGCACGGCCAGGACAACCGCCGGACCGTGTTGCCCGATCCGCGCCCGGTCGGGGAGAAGGGCCACTGTCAGGGCCGCGTCGGTGTCCTTCCGGGGTGCGGTCTACTCAGAGGGCGGCGCGGTCATCGGCGGCGGCGGCCGCCGCCGATGTGGCGGTCGTTGGCCAGTGCGGTCAGCGGGCCGTACTCACAGGCGAGCTGATTCCACGTCAGAACCTCGCCACAGCGGGCCGGGAACGTCTTCGGGTCGAACTCGGGCATGGTCCAGGTGCCGGTGCCCCGGTCCCGCAGCCACAGGTCCCCGTCACCGTCGACCACAGTCGGCGGGGCCGGTACGGGATCGGCCTGATCGATGGGATCCCAGGTGACCCGGCCGGGGTGGGAGACGCGGCGCAGCTCGGTGGTGGCCAGCCGTGCGGCCAAGTCGCGGGTGGACTCTTCGGTGTCCTTGACCGACGCGAGCCGGTATGCGTCGTCGAGGACGGGCAGGGCTGGATTCTGGCTGCGCTTGGAACTCATACGCTGGCTACCTCCGTAGGGGGCGCCACATCCGTTATGGCACCCCGTGTAGGAACACGGTATCCGAGGCTGGAGCCGTGCCGGTCTCTACCACCGTTCAGGTGGAGGAGACCGGGGCGGTGGGGCCTGGTGGTGAGCCGGTCCCGGACATGGCGCAGCCGCGGTGGTTCGGGGTGATGGCGATCCCTGAAAACGGCCACCCGGATACAGGTGTTGCCGGACCTGCTCACCTTGATTCCCCGCCGGTGCCGTGTGGAAGGGTTGGCGTCCGCCCTCCCACAGGCGGGATCGGTCGCTACGCCCGTGGGACCGCGGTGTTGCTCCGGCGGACGCGGGTGGTGGTGCGGCCGTAGAGGCGGGTGCCGAGGGTGCGCCACAGAACCCGGGCGGGGCGGGCATATGCGACAGGAACAGCTGGCGTTCCTGTGCGGTCGCGTCCTCGAGGATCGCGCCGAGGAAGATCACGAGCTTGGTCTTGGGGACGCTGCGGCGTCCGCGTTCGCCGACCTCGGTCCATTCGCGCGGTGCGATGTGGTCGGCCATCAGGGGAAGGCAGTTCGGCTGTTTTCCCGGCTGGTGCCGGGGCAGCAGTCGACAAAGGGGAATTTCGGGGTCATTCCGTCCGGCGGCCTATTATCGGTTCCTGGGCCTGTGGACCTGATCCCCGGCTCACCAGGTACGGAGAGGCGTCACCCGGCCTGCTGCCGATGCGTACCCGAGGAAACACGTGAGCACTGTACAGTCCGTCCCCGTCCCGCAGGTCCTTCTTGAGGCCGGCCGCCGACGGACCTTCGCCGTGATCAGCCATCCGGACGCGGGCAAGTCCACGCTCACCGAGGCGCTGGCGCTGCACGCGCGGGCGATCACATCTGCCGGCGCGGTGCACGCCAAGGGTGACCGACGCGGCGTGACCAGCGACTGGATGGAGTTGGAACGCGAGCGCGGTATCTCGGTGACCTCGGCCGCATTGCAGTTCGGCTATCGCGACCACGTGATGAACCTGGTCGACACCCCCGGCCACGCCGACTTCTCCGAGGATACCTACCGGGTGCTGGCCGCCGTCGACTGCGCGATCATGCTGGTCGACGCGGCCAAGGGCCTGGAGGAGCAGACCCGCAAGCTTTTCGCGGTCTGCCGCCATCGCGGCGTCCCCGTGATCACCTTCATCAACAAGTGGGACCGGCGCGGCCGGGATGCACTCACCCTGCTCGAGGACATCGAGACGCACCTCGGGATCACCCCCGTCCCGGTCGTCTGGCCGGTCGGCAACGCCGGCAACCTGCGCGGCCTGGTCGAAGCGGGGAACACCGAGCAGATGCTGCGCTACACCAAGGTGCCAGCCGGCACGCACGCCGCCCTCGAGGAGCAGCTCACCTCCGAGAAGGCCGCCGAGCAGGAGGGCGAAGCCTGGACGACCGCGCTGGAGGAACTGGAGCTGGTGCTCTCCTCCGGCCCCGGCTACGACCAGGAAGCCTTCGAGGCCGGCAAGATCAGCCCGGTCTTCTTCGGTGCCGCGCTGACCAACATCGGTGTGAAGCCCCTGCTGGACGCCGTGGTCGACCTCGCTCCGGCTCCCGGGCCCCGCCCGCTGGCCAAGGGCGGCAGCCGCGAGGTCGGCGAGGAGTTCTCCGGCCTGGTGTTCAAGATCCAGGCGAACATGGACCCGGCACATCGCGACCGGATCGCCTTCGTTCGAGTCTGCTCCGGCGTCTTCGAGCGCGGCATGCACGTCACCCGCGCGGCCAGCGGCCGCTCCTTCGCAACCAAGTACGCGCACACCGTCTTCGGAGCCGAGCGCACCGTGGTCGACACCGCGTACCCCGGCGACGTGGTCGGCCTGATCAACGCGAGCGCGCTGCGGGTCGGCGACACCCTCTACACCGGCAAGAAGACCGAGTTTCCCCCGCTGCCCGCCTTCGCCCCCGAGTACTTCGCGGTGGCACGGCCCAAGGACATCAGCCGTTCCAAGCAGTTCCGCAAGGGCGTTGCCCAACTCGATGAGGAAGGCGTGATCCAGGTGCTGGTCTCCGACCGGCGTGGCGACCAGGCGCCGGTCATGGCTGCGGTCGGCCCGATGCAGTTCGACGTGATCCTGCACCGGATGGAGCACGAGTTCTCTTCCCCGATCGCCCTCGACCAGCTCTCCTACCGCTTGGCCCGGATCACCGACGCCGACGGCGCCGCAGCCCTGGCCAAAGCCCGCCTGACCAACGGCGAGGTGCTCACCCGCCGCTCGGACGACGTGCTGCTGGCCTTGTTCGCCGACAAGTGGCACCTGAACGCCTTCCAGCGCGCCCAGCCCGACGTCCTGCTCCAGCCGCTGATCGCCACGGCGGACTGATCACCGACCTCTCGGCACGGCGGCGCCGCTTGGCACGGCGGACGGCGCATGATGCGGCCCCTGCCGGGGGTCTTCCGGCGCGCGCCGCCCCTGTGGCTGCCGATGAGTTAGTCCGTGCAGGTCATGCGGCATGCCGGTACTCGTGGAGGGTGCCGCCGAGACGGTCGCGTCCGCGGACGTCCAGCCGGGGGATCCGCCCGGGATCGGCGATCGGGACGGGCCGTGGCGTCAGTGACGTGTCCTGGTGGAGTGCGTGATGTGGGGGCGGTGGGCGATGTAGTGGTCCTCGAACTCCCGCAGTACGTGCAGGAGATGGCGCTGGTTCCAGATCAGCGTCCGGTCGAGGAGTTCGCGTCGGCATGCCCGGCGTTCCATTAACGGGGAAATTACGGGCAAAGCGCCAGGATGATCACGGCCCGCTCACCGCTGACGAATCGAGGTCGACACCGCCATCGATTGTTGACCGAACCAACACGAAGGCCGGGCCCGTCGCACTGTGTGCGACGGGCCCGGCCTTGTTGCGTAGTAGCGGGGACAGGATTTGAACCTGCGACCTCTGGGTTATGAGCCCAGCGAGCTACCGAGCTGCTCCACCCCGCGTCGGTGACACCGACTCTACGGCACATCCCGCACAGCGCGAAATCTCATTTTCGCCGCCGCCGAGAAAATGCCTGCGGCAGGTGGAGGCGGCCCAGGAATCCATCATGAGCGTCACCTGCCGGATGGCTGGTCACCAGCGGACAGCTCGTACGCAATCGCCGTCTCGGAGACGAATTGGCTGCGGGCGACCGTCGCCCTGACCGTGTACTGCATGCACGGCGACGACACTCAGGTCGGGCGGTTCGGCTCCCGACAGGGGCTGCATGCTGCCATTGCGTGCCACCCCGTGTACCCGGATTCTCCCCTGGCCTGGCCTGGCCTGTCGGGGCGGCCCGATACCTTTCACCCCATGACGCTGCTGCCCGTTCGACCGATCGCCACGACCAAGCCGTTGACGCCGGAAACGGCATCGTCCCCAGCGGTTGCCTCGGTGGTTCCGTCCGGGCCCGGCCCGGTGTCGTGGGCGTTGGACGGGACTCTGTTCGCGGTGGACTTCTCGGCTGCCGGCGACGAGCCCGTCGCGCCCTGTGCGGTGTTCCGACTGGGCGATCGCCCACGTGACGCGTGGGGCGCCGCTCTCGCGCCCGACGCTGGCTGCGTCGTCGTTGCCACCCAGCACGAGGCCATGTGCCTGGACGCCGACGGCGCGGTGCGCTGGCGGATCCCTTTCACGCCGCCGGCGCACTCTTCGATCGGGCTCGCCAACTGCGCCTTCTCGCTGGACGGTTCGCAGGTGTGGATCTTTCGGCCGGACGCCATGCTGGGCCGGGGTGACGGCGGAGACCGCTGGCTGGTCGTGGACGCCGCCGACGGGCGGGTGATCGCCGAATACGCCCTGCCCACGGTCGGGCAGGGCGCCCACCAGGTGGCCCACCCCGACGGCATTCACATGCTCCTGGACGTCGGTGAAGGCCAGGACGGCGTCTTCCTCTTCCACGGCCGTCTGGACGGAGACGCGATCAGCGTCCACTCCTACCCGTGGGATGACCGTTGCCTGATCGATGTCTCCCCCGACGGGCGGGAGTTCATGACCGTCGGACACGGTGAGGACGACGCCGTCTTCCACGCTTTCCCCGACGGCACCGAGCTGTGCCGCTTCGCCGTCGAGCGCTTCCTGACTCCCGCGGCAGCCGACGAGGACGGGAGCACCGATGACAACGACGAGGTCGAAGAGCCCCACATCGCGTGGAGCGGCGGCTACCTTGATGCCGCCACTGCGGTGATCACCGTCGCCGGCGAGACCGAGGACGACGAGTGGAACATTCCGTACGTCGTCGACCTCGCCAGCGGAGCGATCCGGGGCCGTCTCGCCGCCGAGCCCCGGCTGCGCGGCGACGGCTCCTGGACCACCGTCGACGACCACGGCGGGCTGACGCTCTGGAAGCTCGGCTGATCTGCCCCCGGTGCACGCGCCCGGCGCCACTCGAAGCCGCTGGGGCAATCGGACGCGGAATGTGGTTCTTCCCGGCCGGCTTCCGGAAGCCGAACAACTGGGGGTGTCAATCCAAGCGGACGTCGACAGAGGATCTGACCGGCTGGGTGGCGAGGACCTTGGAGATGGGCGGCGGTCTACGAATGCCGCGATCAACTCGGCGACAGGTGAATGTCGTATCGCCGCCACCAAAGTTTGCGACCGTGTCGTTCTCCGGCCGTCCTCGGGCGGGCGGAAACAGCCGGAAGCGAGTCGTACGCAGTTGTGAGGCACGTCACTCTCGGGGCTCCAGTCGTCTGCCACCTCTCACGCGCCTCTCACGGACTGGGTGTCATGAGGTGGCACCAGGCGTCATGCGGCCTGGATGTGGCAGGCCCTGACCTGCGGGTTCTGGACTGAGCGGACGAGCCGTCACCCCCTTTCGACCGCTGGGGGTCAAGGGGCGTGGGTCAGTGAAGTGCCTGGTTCGGTGTGGGCCTGTCCCAGGTGATTGCGGACAGGCCCGTGGCGGAATATGGCCGGGGTCAGGCGGCTCGGGTGGCGGTGATGAGGTGGTAGTCGAGGAGGCCGTGGCGCCAGGCGGGGAGGAAGTTGCGGGTCCAGTGGTCGGTGGGGACGGTGTCGGCGAGGTAGCGGTCGAGGCCCGGCCAGACGTCGGGGCCGATGGTTTCGGTGGTGACGTCGGTGAAGCTGGCGTTGGTGAGGTCGGTGGTGAAGCCGTTGAGGGTGTGGGGGACGTCGAGGCCGTCGGCGAAGCTGGCGAGCAGGAGCTTGAGGCGTTCGGTGATCTCGTCTCCGGGGGTGGCGAAGAAGGTGGTGACGACCAGGCGGCCGCCGGGGCGCAGGACGCGCGCGGCCTCGCGGGCGAAGCCGGAGAGTCGGCGGAAGTGCTGGGCGGCCTCGACCGAGTAGACGCCGTCCAGCGAGGCGTCGTGGAACGGGAGTTCGTCGGCCGAGCCGATGGTGTAGGCGAGCCGGTCCGGATACGTGGCCTGGGCGCGGGCGTTGACGGCGCGGGCGCGCTCGACCTGGTCCGGGTGGATGTCCACGCCCGTCACCGAGGCGAAGCGGAACTCCCGCAGCGCCAGGGCCGCACCCAGCCCGCGCCCGCAGCCCACCTCCGCCAGCCGCAGCCGCTCACGCGGCTCCGGAAAGGCACGCAGCACCCGCCGGTACAACTGCTCCTGGCTGCGCACCCGGTCCTCGGGGGTGAGGGCGGTGAGGTCGATACCCTGCCAGTCACCGAAGTTGATAAATCCGCCGCCGAAGCTGGCCGCCTTGGAGAGATCTTCGGCGCCGTAAGTCCGGCGCACGGTCGGGGGGATGGGGTCCTGGTTCATGGCCTTCGATTCCTCGGGGTGGCGTGTGGTTGGGGGCTTTGTGGAGCAGGGTGGGACGAGTCTCGTGATGCCGGTTCTGGGATGAGAGCAGGTCAGCTAGGGTGCAAGGGTGTCCCGCCGCCCAACGAGGGGGCGGTACTGAGATCGTCGGCGCCGTACGTCCGGCGTACCGTCGGGGGGATGTGGTTGTGGTCCATGGGCCGTCGGGTCTCCTGCTCGGTGGGCGCCCGGCGGTCGGGCGCGCCGAGGTACGTACCCAAACCGGTGGCGGTCCGAACACGGTACGTGACGGTGGGGGTTCGGGGTCGGCCGTAGCGGTGTGGGACGACGGGTCGGGTGTCGATCAAGGGGCTGCCGGGGCTCGGAAACGCGGTGTCGGGACGGGCCCGTCGTTCGCTACAGTCCGCCGGGAACCGCCGACCACGAGGAGCACCCCCCATGAGCACCGACAACCGACCCGTACCGTCGCTGACCGGCGGCGAGCGCGAGATGCTGCGCGGATTCCTGGACTTCCACCGGGCGACCCTCGCCATGAAGTGTGAGGGCCTGACCGACCAACAGCTGCGGGAACGCTCAAGCCCGCCGTCCACGCTGAGCCTGCTCGGGCTGGTGCGGCACATGGCCGAGGTCGAGCGCACCTGGTTCCGCCGGGTGATCGACGGGGAGGACGTCCCGCTGGTCTGGTCCGAGGACGGCGACTACCAGGTGGCCTACGACGCGACCGGGGCCACCCGTGCCGAGGCCTTCGCCGCCTGGCGGGCCGAGGTCGAGCACTCCCGACGCATCGAACTCGCCGCCCCCTCGCTCGACGTCACCGGCTACCAGCCCCGCTGGGAGGCCGAGGTGTCGCTGCGCCTGGTGATGCTCCACCTCATCCACGAGTACGCCCGGCACAACGGACACGCCGACTTCCTGCGCGAGGCCATCGACGGCGTGGTCGGGGCGTAGGGGGTGGCGTAGGGCCTGTCCGCCCGCGCCCGGTCACCAGCCGAGGAGGTGGGTGCGGGTGGTGAGGGCGGTGAGGACGGACTTGGTGGTGGTGTCGGGGGTGAGGGGGGTGGTGTCGAGTTCGTGCGGGGTGGTGGGGGCCGCGGTGGTGAGGACGACGTAGTGGAGGGCGGAGCCGGTGGTGCGGCTCTCGCGGCGGAAGGTGTCGAGGGAGGCCGGGGCCTCGGCGCACTCGACGACGACCTGGTAGCCGCCGGTGGCGTAGGCGAAGGCGGCCTGGGCGGCGGCGGCCAGGGCGGTGGCGTTCTGGCGGGCGGCCTCGGGCAGGTGCGGCGGCAGCTGGCCGTTGCGGATGACCTGGAGGAAGTCCTCCGTCCGCAGGTGGACGCTCGGGTGCAGCTCCTGGGCGAGCAGCCCCGCGACCGGGCTGTTCCCGGCCCCGGAGGGGTCGACGAGGAGGAGGACGCCCCCGGCGCCCCGGCCGCCCCCGAGCTCCGGCCCACCTACGGTCGTACGGTTCACAGCTGCTGATCCCTTCGCGGGCCGGGGACGGACGGGGTCGGTCGGTTCGGTCGGGCAGCCGGGGCGAGACGGTGGGAGTGCGAAGGAGCCGGTCGGCCCGGATGCGGACAGCCGACCGCCTCGTCCCTACGACTGATGCGTTTCGGGGATCAACCTAGTCCAAACGGGTGCTCCGAGTCGTCCCCCCTCCCCGTCCCGGGCAGGTCCGCGGCAGGTCCCTGGCAGGTCCCCGGCCGGGGCGGGGCTGGGCGGGAGTGGGCCGGGGGCGGCCCTCAGCGGTCCTCGGTGCGCAGGACGATCGGGTTGGTGAGGGCGGCCATCGGGCCCCAGGGGAGGTCCCCGCCCATCGAGTTGCCCTTGCCGGGCGTGCCGTCGGCCCTCGGGTGGCGCACCTCGGCGCGGACGTACGCGGCGAGTGAGGCGGTGGTGCGCCACACCACGGTGCCGGAGCCGCCGGCGGGCAGCGACTCCTGGTGCATCTGCCCCTCGTCGGTGATCAGGCGGACGGTGCCGCCGGGCACGCCGGAGACGGTGAGCCGGACGTCCACCGGGGCGTCAGCAGGGACGGACAGCTCCTCGCCGATGCCGGCCTGACGGCCGTTCCCGGTGGCGGTGAGGTCGAGCTCGACGGTGGCGGACTCGGCCAGCCAGCTGCGCCCGGCGCGCAGCCCGTCGAGGATCGCGTCCCGGGTGAGGTCCCCGGCGAGGACGACGTTGTGCGGCAGGCCGATGACCTGCGGGTCGCTGTGGGCGTCGCTGTTGCCCATGGCGGGCAGCCAGGAGCGGCCGCTGTTGCCGTTGCCGCCGCGCAGGGCGACGGCGAGCCCGGAGTCCCAGGTGTCGACGGCCGACTCGTCGTCGTACGTCCAGGGCCCGTTCCAGACCTCGACGGCGTCGGCCTGCTCGTAGCCGAACTTCCACTGGCAGGCGACGTACGGGCAGTACGGGTGCGCGGGCACCACCAGGCCGCCGGAGCGGTGGACCTGGCGGACGAAGCGCGGGTACTCCTCGTCGCGGGAGCGGTAGCGCCAGTCGACGAACCGGCCGGGCTCCAGGCCCAGGGCCAGCCAGTGGCCGTTGCGGGTGGTGACCTCCTCGCCGGTGACGATCAGCAGGTCGGGGCCGGCCAGCGGGCCCCAGACGGCGTGCGAGGAGCTGGTGTTGTGGTCGGTCGAGACGATGAAGTCCAGGCCGGCCGCCCGGGCACCGGCGGCCACCTCCTCGGGCAGGCGACGCCCGTCGGAGTGCACGGTGTGCAGGTGGCAGTCGCCCCGGTACCAGGCCCGGCCGCGGCCGCGGGCCCGCTCCGGCGGGTAGTGCGGGGTGAACTCCGGCCCCGGCGCGCCGAACCGGAGGGTCACCTGGACGTGGTAGTCCAGGCCCTGCGGGGCGACCTGGTACGGGCCCAGGGCGATGTGCCAGGTGCCGGGGTTGATCGGGCCTGGGAGGTAGCCGGGGGTGGCAGCGCCCCGGGAGAGGGCGAACTCGGTGCGGAAGCCGCCGGACCAGCCGCGGAAGCCGTCCCCGCCGAGGTCGGTGCCGCGCTCGTCGAAGATGCCGATGTCGCAGGAGTTGCCGGGGGTGCCGGCGGGGACCTGCGGCTTGTCGTAGCGGTAGGAGACGGCGATCTCGCGGACGCCCTCGGGGACTTCGACCGGGAGGAGGACGAAGTCGGGGGCGCCGGTGGGGAGGCGGCCGGTGAGGGTGAGGGTGCGGTCGCCGTTGGGTGGGGGCTGGGCGGGCGTTGCTGGGGCGGGGCCGGCGGTCGCGGTGGTGACGGCGAGGCCGAGGGTGGTGGCGGCGCTGGTGGCGAGGCCGGTGCGGAGCAGGTCGCGGCGGGGCAGGTCGTGGCGGGCGGGGTGCGTCGGGCCGGTGGAGCGTGGCGGGTCCGTGGCGCGGGCCGGGTCGACTGGGTCGGTGGGCATCGGTGCCTCCGGGCTGGGGCGGGCGGGTTCGCCGGCTCGTCTACCCCGGGGGGTGAACCGGGGGTGAGGCGGGGCTCACCGGGGTGGGGCGGGTCGGTGAAGGGTGTCCGGGCAGCGGCGGGGCGAGTTGCGGAGAGTGACGGATGGTCGGTTCATAGTCACGTGGTCGGTTCGGATGACAGGTGGCGATGGGTCGGTCGGGAGGCTGGTGTGGCACTGAGTCGGCGGACGCTGCTGGCGGCCCTGGCGGCCGGGGGCCCGCTGGCGGGGTGCCGGGCGATGCGGGGCGCGGAGGGCGAAGGGGCGGTCTCGCCGACAGCGTCCGCTTCGGGGGCGGTGTCCGCCGAGTCCGCGACGGGGGCGGGTGCGTCTGTGGGGGCGTCTGCGGGTGCGTCAGCCACTCCGTCGGCCGCTTCGTCGGCCACGGCCTCCGCTGCCGCGCCGACGGCGGCGGCGGCGCGGGAGCCGAGCCGGGCCGGGATGGTCCAGCGCTACGGGGCCCTGGCGCCGACCGAGTGGGGGCTGCGGGTCTCCGGGGTGATCACCGAGCTGCCGGAGGGCGAGCGCGCGACGGCGCTGACCTTCGACGCCTGCGGCGGCCCAGGTGGGAACGGCTACGACGCCGACCTGATCGACTTCCTGCGCGAGAGGAAGGTCCCGGCCACGCTGTTCCTGAACGCCCGTTGGATCGACGCCAACCCGGACGTCTTCGAGCATCTCGCCTCCGACGGGCTGTTCGAGATCGGCAACCACGGCACCGTCCACCGCCCGCTCTCGGTGACCGGCCGTTCGGCGTACGGGATCGCCGGCACCGGCGGGGTCGGCGAGGTGTACGACGAGGTCGTGGGCAACGCCCACAAGCTGACCGGGCTGCTCGGTCACCCGCCGAGGTTCTTCCGCTCCGGTACCGCGCACTACGACGACGTCGCCGCCCGGGTCGTCGCCGACCTGGGCGAACGCGTGGTGGGGTTCAGCGTGAACGGGGACGGCGGGGCGACGCTCCCGGCCTCGGAGGTGCGGCAGGAGGTGGCGTCGGCACCGCCCGGGGCGGTCGTCATCGGGCACATGAACCGCCCGGGCGGCGGCACCGCCCCCGGGGTGGCGGCGGCGGTGCCGGGGTTGCTGGCGGCGGGTCGGCGGTTCGTCCGGCTGTCGGACGTGATGTAGCCGCCGGGGGTAAGGCCGGTCGGAGGCCGCCGGGGCGTGAGGCCGGACGGAGGCCGCCGGGGAGCGTCAGGCCAGGCGGAGGCCGCCCGGGTGGCGCTCCTCGATGATGTCGACCAGCCAGTCGAAGACCGTCGGCCCCTTGCCGGCCCGGGCGGCGGCCAGTTCGGCCGCGACCTGCTCGCGGTTGGTGGGGTGGACCCTGGCGAGCCGCAGCTCCAGCTGCCGGACGGTCTCCGGGCAGCCGAGCCGGCGGCGGGACAGCTCGTGGTGGCGCCACTCGATGACGTAGTCGCCGTCGTCCGGCGTGCCGTAGCCGCCGCCCAGGCAGTCGGCGAAGGCGTCCAGGTTGTGGCCGAAGTAGCCGTCGACGCCGATCGCCTGCCCGACCACGTCCCAGAAGTCCTCCAGGGTGTCGATCTCGAAGCCGTCGATCACATAAGTCACCGTCACGCGGTCGAGGATATGCCCGGGCGACTCGGCTGCGGCCGCGGTCCCACGATGAACGGCGGCGGCTGCGGCTACGGCGCGACGGCGATCGCGGTGGCGAGCAGCCCGTCGCGGACCGCCCAACGGCCGTCGAAGCCGTCCAGGCGTCGGCCACCGACCACCGGGCCGGGGACCAGCAGGCGGGCGGAGAAGGTGCCGTCGGGGGAGAGGTCGAGTTCGGCCTCGTGGAAGTCCAGCCACAGCTCGGTCAGCGGGAACCAGGCCTTGTAGACCGACTCCTTGGCGCTGAACAGGATGCGGTCCCACGTTGTGCCCGGGCGCTCGGTGGCGAGCGCGGCCAGCCGCTCCTGCTCGACGGGCAGGGCGATGCTCTCCAGGACGCCCTCCGGCAGCGGCAGCGCGGGCTCGGCGTCGATGCCGACCGAGGCCAGGGTGCCGGCGCGGGCGACGGCGGCCGCGCGGAAGCCGTCGCAGTGGGTGAGGCTGCCGACAACGCCGTCCGGCCAGCTCGGCGCGCCGCGCAGGCCGGGGACGAGCGGGCGGTACGGGATGCCGAGGCGGGCCAGGGCGGTGCGGGCGCAGTGGCGCACGGTGGTGAACTCGCGGCGGCGCTTGTCCACGGCCCGGGCGATCACCTCCTCCTCGGCCGGCTCCAGCCGGGCCTCGGACGGGTCGTGGTAGGCGACCTCGGTCACCACGACGTCCGGCAGCAGGTCCCCGATCACGCGTTCCCCCTCGGTCGACAGCGCGGCGGCGCGCCGCGCGGGTCGAGCGTAACCCGAGTGGGTGGTGCCGGTTCGTGATCTTCCCGAATCGGGGGCCGTTCGGCCTGGGTGCGGCCCCCTACTGGCCGAGCAGGCGGGCGAAGTCCAGGCCGAGGCTGCCGAGGACGGGGAGCGCGCCGAGATCGGTGATGCCGCCGACCGGGATGCTGTAGCCCTGGTTCACCGCGCGCGGCACCGTCGTCTGTGCCGCTGCCGCCGGGGAGACGGCGAGGATCGGCGTCAGGGCGGAGCCGGGGAGCAGGGCGGCGGCGAGTGTGGTGCGCATGGGACGGCCTCCGGAGCGAGCGGGATGACGCCCCGTCAACGCCATGGGTGGTGGCGCGGTCACGTATCTTCGCTCCTTCGGCGGCATTGGTAAAGATCCTTGCCTTGTGTTCATGACAACACCCGGGAGGTCTGGACCATGCCGAGGTGGAACGCATACGTTCCCTTCACCGGGCGGGCATCGGCGATTCGGATCGTCCAACTGCGGTGCAACTTTGGCTACTTCGGCCTGTCATGCCCATGATTAGCCCGGTTCGTCGAACCGGAGGGAACGAACCATGCGCGCCATCGGCACGAACCTCAGGATCCTCGCAGGCGCCCCGCTCGCGGCCGCCGCCCTCATCGCCCTGACCGCCGGCTCCGCCAGCGCCGCGATACCGGTCAACAAGCCCATGAGCGGGAAGGCCACCTACTACAACGACGCCGGCTACGGCGCCTGCGGCACCCAGATCAACGCCTCCGACCAGATGCTGGTCGCCGTCTCCCACACCTGGTGGACCTCCGCCAACCCCAACAACGACCCTCTCTGCAAGGGCATTTCGGTCAAGGTCACGTACCAGGGCAAGACCGTCACCGTCCCGGTGAAGGACCAGTGTCCGTCCTGTGACTCCACCCACATCGACCTCAGCCAGCCCGCATTCGCCAAGCTGGCCCCGCTGAGCAAGGGCGTGATCAACGGCCTCACCTGGCAGTTCGTCAGGTCCGGGGCGAACGGCAAGACCCTCTCGCTGTCCGAACCGGTCACCGGATCGACCATCGGCTGACGTTCCCGCCAGCCGCCGTGCCCGCCCCCGGTCGTAGCTGGGGGCGGGCTCCGGGCCGTGCGCGACTGCGGAACGGCGCGGGCACACTGGATGGCGGGTGGTGCTGTTCCGGTGGGTTGAGGGGAGTCGGGGAGATGGCCGTGGCGGGGAAGCCGGTGCTGTACGTCGTGGTGTGTGCGGCCGGGGTTGCCGGTGGGGTGGGTGAGTTGGTCTCGGCGGCGCAGGAGCGGGGGTGGGAGGTGGGGGTGGTGGCGACGCCACTCGCCATGGGGTTCATCGACGTCGCGGCGATCGAGGGGCAGACGGGGTACCCGATCCGCTCGGCCTGGCGGAAGCCCGGGGAGCCTCGACCGTTGCCGGATCCGGATGCGCTCGTGGTGGCTCCGGCGACCTTCAACACGATCAACAAGTGGGCCGCCGGGATCTCGGACACCCTCGCGCTCGGGATCCTCTGCGAGTCGTACGGGTGGGGGATTCCGGTGGCGGTCCAGCCGTGCCTCAGCGCGGCCCAGGCCGCGCATCCGGCGTACGGGGAGAGTCTGACCAGGCTGCGGGGGATGGGGGTGCGGATCGCGGAGTTCGCTCCGGGGGCGTACAGCTGGACGCGGGTGCTGGAGCTCCTGGAGGACTGACGGGGCGGCTGCCCACGCCAGGGCGCCGTTCGGCCGAGCCGGGCTGCGGGGCGGCCGGGAAGCCGACAGCGTGGGGATGTGCTGAGGAGAACGCTGTCCGCGCTGGGCCTGGCCCTGCTGCTCTGCGCGCCCGCGGGCCGGGCGGAGGCCGGGTCGTCGAGGTGGCGGGTCGTGGTCGCGGACCAGGGCTCCCGCCGGGTGTTCGTGCTGCTGGGCGGTCGGGAGCTGATGGCCTACCAGGGGCCCGACCGGCTGCCGGTGGTGTGGTCCTGGTCCGCGGACCGGGCGGCGGACGTCGCCGATCTCTCGCCGGCCCGCAGCTGGTCGAATCCGGACGAGGCGAAGAGCCGGACCCTGCGGGGCCGGCGTTACCTGCTCACCACCGCGGGCGGTGGGCTCGCCGCCGTGGTCGACACCGCCACCGGCCGCACCCGCTGGGCGGCGGACCTGGGCCCGAGGGCCAACCCGCACAGCATCGAGCTGCTCCCGGACGGCAATGTGGCGGTGGTGGCGAGCAGCGGCTGGGTGCGGCTGTACGCGGCCTCGCAGGGGCCGCGTGCCACGGCGTACACCGAGTTCGGGCTGCCCGGTGCGCACGGGGTGGCTCTCGACGGGCGGTCCGGCCTGCTCTGGGCGCTCGGGGGCGGGGCGCTGGTCGCGCTGCGGGTGGGCGGCACCCCGGCCGCACCCACGCTGACCGCCGTCCGCACCGTCCCGCTGCCGGACGTGGGCGGCCACGACCTCGCGCCGGTGCGGGCCGCGCCCGGCCGGTTCTGGCTGAGCACGCTGCGCGGCCTGTGGCAGTACGACCCGGCCGCCGACCGCTTCACGCCCGTCCGTCTGGCCGATCCCGCGGCGGAGCGGGACGTCAAGAGCATCGGCGACGAGCCCGGCACCGGCCGGCTGCTCACCGTGGCGCCCGACCACAAGGCGCCGTGCGACTGGTGCACCTCGGTGATCCGGCTGCACCGGCCGGAGGGAGTGCGGATCCTGCGCGGCACCCTCCTGTACAAGGCGCGGTGGTGGGGAGCCCGGTAGCAGATTTGTGACGGGCAGTAGTCGATCTTGCTCGGCGGGTCGGCGATACCACCCGTTCTGCTTACCGCGTTCGGCTGACGGGGCATATTGTGTACTCCCGCAAACTACTCCGATGGAAGTCAGTTTCCCGTCACCGTCCGAAAACCTTCTGCGGACCCGCGTCGACTGGGATAGCGTCGATGGCGTCGGGGGGCCGGCACCGATCGCGGTGTATTCGAACGTCAGTTACCGGGCCGTAACGGCCCGAATTGGTCCTGGAGAAAAGAATGCGGAACTCACCGGAGGAGATCCGGTCGGACGTCGTCGACGACCTGCAGCTCGCAGTCGAATCGTTGGCGGCCTTTCCGGCCCGAAACGCGGCCGGTGCGGCCGATGTCACCGAACGTCTGGCCGCGGTCGCCGAACTCTGCCGGTCGGTCGACGTGGCGCTCGACAGCCTGGTCGTCCAGGCGGCCGCCGAAGCCGCCGAGGAGGGTTGGACGGCCGCCCGGATGGCGGCCGAACACTCCGGCTACTACGCCAGGTTGCAGCGGGCACTGCTCCCCGCCGGGGCCGGCGCCGGGCTGACGCAGCAGTGAGCGCGCTGTACCCGGGCGTGCACGTGCTGTCGTGCCCCACCCGGTGGAGCGACGTCGACGAGAACGGGCACATCAACAACGCCCGGCTGGTCGGCTACATCCAGGAGGGGATTTACGACCTGTTCTGCCACCACGCGACCGCCGTGCGGGAATCCCTGTTCCCCTCCGGGTTCATTATCGCCCGACACGAGATCGATTATCTGGAACAGCTGCACCACCGCCCCGAGCCATTGTCGGTACGGTTGACCGTGGAACGCATCGGGCGGAGTTCCGCCCATGTCGAGGTGAATGTCTGTCGCGAGCCGCTCACCTTTATGCGGGCGCGGACCGTGGTGGTCGCGCGGGACCGGGAATCCGGTCGCTCGCGCAAACTCAGCCAGAGCGAGCGGCGCTTTCTGTCGGCGTTTATGTCGGACCCGGCCGTCGGCCGGGTGCCGGACCCGACGCGTCGCGACACCGTGGTCGCCGTCGCGCAGCCGATGGCGCCGGCCCAGCGGACGGCGGCTCGTTCCGGTGCGGGGGTGGGTGCGTCGCGCGGCTCGCGCAGAAGAGTGCGCGCCTCGGTGGGCTGACCTGGGGGTTCCCGCGCAGGTGACGGTGCGGGCCGGCGGCGTGGTCGACAACGGCGTCGATCCGTCCGACCGGTCCCGGTCCACGCCCGGGCAGTGGTCCCGGCCCGGCCGGACCGCAGTACGCTGAGCAGCACGGGAACCGGTACGTCCCCCGGCGGTCACGGGCTGCGACGCGGCAGGCCCCACCGACCATCGACCGCCGCTGCCCGGTCCGGTTCCGCCGACCGGAAGGAGAACACGATGACCATCTCCTGGGAGGACTTCCTCGCCCGCGTCGTGGAGCGCGGTGAGTACCGGGGCGAGGCGGAGGCGGACCACGCCGCCCGGGTCGTGCTCGGCCTGCTGGGCGAGCACCTGGTGGGCGCGGAGCGGCTGGCCCTCGCCGACGCGCTGCCCGGGACGTACGCCTCGCTGCTCCGGGACGCCCAGCCGGCCGCCGAGCCACTGACCGCCGAGCGCTTCGTGGAGGCGGTGGTCGGCTGGATCGACGGGGCGACGCCGGCGACGGCGCAGTGGGACATCGGGGCGGTGCTCAGCACCGTGGCCGACCTCGTCCCGGGGGAGCTGATCGACCAGGTGATCGAGCAACTGCCCGACGGCTACGACCTGCTGTTCGGGCACCCGCTGCCGGCCTGAGCCGGGCGGACGCCGCTGCCGGACCCGGCCGCCCTCGCGGGGCACGGTCAACCCGGTGCAGGAGCCTGCCGATCGGTCCGCCTCCGGGCCGACGGCCGGCAGCTGCCGTGCGGCGCCGCGGCGGCCCGCCAAGTCGCCCCGCGGCCCGTACGGCCCGGGACCGGCAGGGCTCAGCGGCAGAGCGCGGCCGCGCCGATCAGCCCGGCGTCGGTGCCGAGTTCGGCGCGGCGCACGTCCAGCCCGCGGACGTACGAGAGGGCGGCGTAGCAGTCCAGATGGCGGGCGAGCGGGGCGAACAGCACCTCCCCGGCGGCGGCGACGCCGCCGCCGACCACCACCCGGTGGAGGTCGACCAGGGCGGCCGTCGCGGCGATCCCGGCGGCCAGCGCCTGGGCGGCCCGGTCGAAGGAGGCCAGCGCGACCGGGTCGCCCCCGGCGGCCGCCACGGCCACCGCGCGGGCGGTGCGGTCCTCGCCCGGCGGCCGCCAGCCGTCGGCGAGTGCCCGGCGGGCGATCGCGGTGCCGCTGGCCAGGCCCTCCAGGCAGCCGCGGGAGCCGCACGGGCAGGGCTCGCCGTCCAGGTCGACGGTGATGTGGCCGAGGTGCCCGGCGTTGCCGCTCGGGCCGGGCCGGACGGCCCCGTCCAGCACCAGCCCGGCGCCGACGCCGGTGGACACCACCAGGCAGAGCGCGTTGTCGGCGCCCCGGGCCGCACCCTGCCAGTGCTCGGCGGCGGCCATCGCCACGCCGTCCCCGGCGAGCCGGACGGGCAGGTAGCGGGCGGCCACCGCCGGGTGCGCGGTGACCTCGGCGACCAGCGGGAAGCCGCGCCAGCCGGGGATGTTGACCGGACTGACGGTGCCGTCGGCCAGGTCGACCGGGCCGGCGCTGCCGATGCCGACGGCCGTTACGGCGGACCAGTCGGGCGTACCGGCGAGCTGGTCCAGAACCTTGTGCACGACGGCGAGCACGGCCGCGCCGGGTTCGGTTGCCGGTGTGGGCAGTTGGAGCCGGTGCCGCAGCCGTCCGTCGCCGTCGACCAGTGCCCCGGCGATCTTGGTGCCGCCGATGTCGACCGCGGCGAACAGAGGGGTGAGCGGCATGGCGGGCTCCAGGAGGGTCGCAGGGGCGGCGCCCCGGCCGCGCGGGGCCGGGGCGCCTTTACCGTACGTCGGTCGGCGGGCCGGCCGACCGACGGGTCGGGTACGCCGGTCGACGGGCCGGGTCCGTCGGTCAGCGGGCCGCGCTCAGCCGCAGGGTGACCAGCTCGAACGGGCGCAGGGCCAGCCGCACCGCGCCGTCCTCGACCGACACCTCGCCGCGGGTGCCGTCCCAGGGCCGCTCCAGCAGGTCGCAGGGGACGGCACCCGCCAGTGGGAAGGAGGTGGTGAGCCGGCCGCGGGCTCGGCCGCCGCCCGCCTCGTAGACCCGGACGACCAGGTCGCCGCTGCGGTCGTCGGCGAGCTTGACCGCGCTGACCACCAGGGCGTCGTTGTCCAGTTCGACCAGCGGCGCGACGCGCTCGGCGGTCCCGGTGACCCGCCGCTCGGGCAGGCCGATCCGGTAGCCCTCGCGGACGGCGTCGCCGATCGCCGCGCCGGGCACCAGCGCGTGCCGGAAGCGGTGCGCGCCCTGGTCGGTCCTCGGGTCGGGGAAGCGCGGGGCGCGCAGCAGCGAGAAGCGGACCGTGGTGGTGGTCCCGCCGTCGGCCGGGCGCACGGTGCGGGTGACGTCGTGGCCGTAGGTGGAGGCGGTCACCAGCGCCACGCCCCAGCCGGGCTCCTCCAGGTGGACGAAGCGGTGGTTGCAGGCCTCGAACTTGGCGGCGTCCCAGCTGGTGTTGGTGTGGGTGGGCCGGTGGAGGTGGCCGAACTGGGTCTCGGCGGCGTAGCGCTCGGTGTGGATGTCCAGTGGGAACGCGGCCTTGAGGAACTTCTCGGTCTCGTGCCAGTCGACCTCGGTGTCGATGTCGAGGCGCTGCTCGCCGGCCCGCAGGGTGAGGGTCTGGACGACGGTGGAGGAGCCGAAGGAGCGGGCGACGCGGACAGCTGCGCTGCCCGCGGAGGCGGCGGCGGTGAGGGAGTCCACGCCGGTCAGGTCGGTGACGGTGTTGCGGTAGAACCGGTCGACGTCCCAGGCGTCCCACATGTTGGGGAAGTCGGGGTGCAGCTGCAGCAGGTTGGCGCGGCTGCCGGGGGCGACGGCCTCCCGGCCGCTGGACAGTTCGACCACCGAGCTGATCAGGCCGTCCGCGCCGACGGTGACCTCCAGCAGGCCGTTGTCCAGGGTGAAGCCGCCCTCGGGCCGCTCGGCCACCGTGCACTCCGCCGCCGCGGGGGCCACCACGGCCGCCCCGCCCGCCGGGACAGCCGAGCGGGTGTGCGGCGCCGCGTTGAACACCAGCTCGCGCCCGCCCCCGGACGCCCCGGCCAGCGCCTGCTGGGCGGCGCCGATCAGCCCCTCCAGCTCCTCCGCCAGCGCCGCGTACGTGGCCTCCGCCTCGCGGTGCACCCAGGCGATCGAGGAGCCGGGCAGGATGTCGTGGAACTGGTGCAGCAGCACGGTCTTCCAGATCCGGTCCAGCTGCTCGTAGGGATACGTCGCGCCGGTGCGCAACGCGGCGGTGGAGCACCAGAGTTCGGCCTCGCGCAGCAGGTTCTCGCTGCGCCGGTTGCCCTGCTTGGTCCTCGCCTGGCTGGTCAGGGTGGCCCGGTGGAGTTCGAGGTAGAGCTCGCCGACCCAGACCGGCGGGTCCGGGTACTCGGCCTCGGCCTTTGCGAAGAACTCGGCGGGCTTCTCCCAGCGGACGGTGGCCGAACCCTCCAGGTCGCGCAGCCGGGCGGCCTTGGCGACCATCTCACGGGTCGTCCCGCCGCCGCCGTCACCCCAGCCGGTCGGCGCGAGAGAGTGCCGGGCCACCCCCTTGTCCTTGAAGTTCTTTGCGGCGTGGGCGATTTCGCTGCCCTTCATGGAGCAGTTGTAGGTGTCCACGGGCGGGAAGTGGGTGAAGATGCGGGTCCCGTCGATGCCCTCCCAGAGGAAGGTGTGGTGCGGGAACCTGTTCACCTGGCTCCACGAGATCTTCTGGGTCAGCAGCCACTTGGAGCCCGCGTTGCGGATGATCTGCGGCAGGCCGCCGGTGAAGCCGAAGGTGTCCGGCAGCCAGGCCTCGTGGTTCTCGATCCCGAACTCCTCCAGGAAGAACCGCTTGCCGTGCACGAACTGGCGGGCCATCGCCTCCGAACCCGGCATGTTGGTGTCGGACTCGACCCACATTCCGCCGGCCGGTACGAACCGGCCCTCGGCCACCGCCTTGCGGACCCGCGCGTACACCTCGGGGCGGTGCTCCTTGATCCAGGCGTACTGCTGCGCCTGGGACATGGTGTAGAGGAAGTCCGGCTCGTCCTCCAGCAGCGCGGTCATGTTGGCGGTGGTGCGGGCCACCTTGCGCACCGTCTCGCGCAGCGGCCACAGCCAGGCCGAGTCGATGTGGGCGTGGCCGATCGCGCTGATCCGGTGCGCGGACGGCACGGCGGGCGCGGCGAGCACTGCCGTGAGCTCGGAACGGGCGGCCGCTGCCGTGCCGTTGACGTCCTGGAGGTCGATCGCGTCCAGGGCCCGTTCCACCGCGCGCAGCACCTCCCAGCGGCGGGCGCCGTCCACCGGCAGTTCGGCCATCAGCTCGCCGAGCACCTCCAGGTCGAGCGCCAGCTGCCAGACCGTGTCGTCGAAGACCGCGAGGTCCATCCGGGCCAGGCTGTACCGGGGCCGGCTCCCGGCCGTCTCCCGGTCGCCCAACTCGGTGGGCAGGAAGGGGTGGTAGTCCAGGATGACCGGGTTGGCGGCGGCCTCGACGTGCAGCAGTACCTGCTCGCCGCCTGCCGCCGGGGCGGCGATCCGCACCCACTGGTTGCGCGGATTGAGCCCCTTCACCGGGCTCCCGTCCGGGCGGTAGACCAGGCCCTCGCACTGGAAGCCGGGCATGTTGGCGTCGAAGCCGAGGTCGATCAGCGCCTCGACCGTCCGGCCCGCCCATGCCTCGGGCACGGTGCCGGAGACGGTCAGCCAGCTGGTGCCCCAGGGCGCTCCCCAGGCGTCACCCACCGCGATCGGGGTCCGCGGGGCGGCCAGGCCCTCGGCGACCGGGACGGGCTCGCCGGGGGCGGTCCAGATGCCGACCTCCAGCGGGACGGACTCGGGGTAGACCGCCGGGAGGATGCGCTCCTCCAGGACGCGCTTGAGGCGGGACTCGACGAGGGTGCGGTCATCGTGCATGTCGGCAGGCTCCGTTGCGTGGCGAGGGACAGCGCTGACTAGAGAGAACGTACGTCGGAGGGGCGGACCACCTCGGTGATGCCGCGCGCGGCCAGGTGCGCCCGGTCCCCGGCGCGTTCGGCGAGCACGGTGGTCGGCCGGGCGCCGGCCTCGGCGAGGTGCATGAAGGCCTCGTACACCGGGCCGCCGGGGCCGCAGACCGCCCGGCGGGGCGAGGTGACCTCGTCCCCGGTGGCGACCACCACGGCGGTGCTGCGCGGCTGGGGCGGCTGCCAGTCGCGGCGGGCCTCGGCGACGGCTCCGGCGAGCCGGGCGCCGGCCGGCTTGACCGCCCGCTCGGTGGTCAACAGGCCGAGGCTGTACTCCAGGTCGGGGAAGTCGGCGAGCGAGCGGTCCACGTCGTGGGAGCACCACCAGGTGACGCCCCAGAGGTCCGGGCAGTCCAGTACGGCGTCGACGGTGGCGCCGGTGAACCGGGCCGCGTCCTCGGCGGTGATGTGCGGCGCGGGCGCGCCGACCTCCTGCAGCCAGACCGGGCGGCCCGGGTCGTCGGCCCAGGCCTTGGACAGCTCGACCAGGTACGCGGCGTGCTGGGCGGTGGCGGTGGAGTGGGGGCCGTAGCGCTGGGCGGTGCCGTTGAACACCCAGGAGTGCACGGCGGTGGCGGCGCCCAGGCGGGCCGAGTGCCAGGGCGTGAACGGGTGCCCGTCCAGGTACCAGGCCGCGTCGTACGAGGCGTGCAGGTGCAGCCGTCCGGGCGCGCCCCGCTCGCAGGCGGCGAGCATCCGGCGCAGCCAGGCCTCGGCCTCGGCGGGGGTGACCTCGTCCGGGTCGGGGTGCGGGCCGCCGGAGAACTGGTTGATCTCGTTGCCGAGCGTCATCCCGAGGAAGTTCGGCCGCTCGCGCAGCGCCCCGGCGAGGGTGCGCAGGTAGGCGGCCTGGCCGTCGAGGACCTCGGGGTCGGTGAAGATGTTGCGGCGGTGCCAGGTCCGCGTCCAGGACGGCAGGAAGTCGAAGCTGGACAGGTGGCCCTGGAGGCCGTCCACCGCGACGTCCAGGCCGCGTTCGCCGGCCGCGTCCACCAGGGCCGTCAGCTGTTCGACGGCGCGCGGGCGGATCAGCGTGCGGTTGGGCTGGAACAGCGGCCAGAGCGGGAAGACCCGGACGTGGTCCAGGCCGAGGGCGGCGATGGAGTCGAAGTCGGCGCGCACGGCGTCGAGGTCGAAGTCGAGCCAGTGGTGGAACCAGCCGGCGCTGGGGGTGTAGTTGACGCCGAAACGCGGAGCCTGCGGAGTGGTGGTCACGGGGGCTTCCTCAACTGGGCGGTGGCGTAGGGGAGGTGGGCTCATCCCTTGACGGCTCCCTCCTCGACGCCCTTGAAGAAGAAGCGCTGGCAGAGGGCGAACACCACGACGATCGGCAGGAAGGCGATCATGGTGCCGGCCGCGATCAGCCGGGGGTTGGCGGAGAAGGTGCCGTCGAGGTACTGGAGCCCGACGGTGAGGGTGTACTTCTGCGGGTCGTTGAGCACGATCAGCGGCCAGAGGAAGTCGTCCCAGGCGCCGATGAAGGTGAAGATGACGATCACGCTGAGCATGCCGCGCACGTTCGGCAGGCCGATGTGCCACAGCCGCTGCCAGACGCCGGCGCCGTCGACCAGCGCGGCCTGGTCCAACTCGGCGGGCACGGCGGCGAAGGCGGTGCGCATCAGCAGCACGTTGAGCATGGCGATCGCCCCGGGCAGGGAGACACCGAGCAGGTTGTCGGCCAGGCCGAGGCCGCGCACCAGCACGTACTGGGAGACGATGGTGACCTCGCCGGGCAGCACCAGGGTGGCCAGGAACAGGCCGAGGACCAGCTTGGCGCCGCGGAAGCGCAGCCGGGCCAGGGCGAAGCCGGCCAGGGTGCAGCCGACCACGTTGCCGGTGATGCAGACGGCGGCGACGATCACCGAGTTGAGGGCGTAGGTCCACACCGGGATGGCGTCGGCGACCTGGCCGTAGTTGCCGATGGTGGGATGGTCGGGCAGGAAGCTCGGGGTGCGGGAGTAGACGTCCTCGGTGGCGCCCTTGAGGGAGGTGGACAGCTGCCACAGGAAGGGGCCGGTCACCAGGAGCAGGACGAGGACGAGCAGCAGGTAGCGGGCCGCGGTCCGGGCGGGGGAGGGGGTGTTGAAGCCGCGTGCCGGCTTCGTGCGAGCGGGCTTCGTGCGAACGGGCTTGGTGCGAGCGCGCTCGGTACCGGCGGTGGTTCCGGGTTCGCGGGCGGTGGTCACGGGTCAGGCCGCCTTCCGGTTCAGCCGCAGCAGGAACAGCATCGGGCCGAGGGTGACGACAAACAGCAGCAGGCTGAGCGCGGACGCGTAGCCCAGGTGGCCGTTGAAGCCGCGGCTGTACATCTGGATCAGCATCACCACCGACATGTCGCGACCGCCGGGGCCGCCCAGGCCGTTGGAGAGCACGTAGAGCTCGGAGAAGACGCGCAGCGAACTCACCGAGATGAGGGCGGAGATCAGCACCATGGTCGGGCGCACCCCCGGGAGGGTGACGTGCCGGAAGCGGCTCAGCGGGCCCGCGCCGTCCACGGCCGCCGCCTCGTGCAGTTCGCGCGGGACGTTGGCGAGGGCGGACAGGTAGATGACCATGTAGTAGCCCAGGCCCTTCCAGACGGTCAGGGCGATCGCGCTGAACAGCAGCAGCCAGCGGTCGGTGAGGAAGGGGACCGGGGAGCGGCTGAGGCCGCTCTGCCCGAGCAGGCCGTTGACCAGCCCCCGGTCGTCCAGCACCCAGCCCCAGATCAGCGCCACCACGACGGCGGAGGCGATCACCGGGGTGTAGAAGGCGGTGCGGAAGAAGGTGATGCCGGGGATGCGGCGCTGGACGAGCAGGGCGAGCAGCAGGGGGAGGACGGTGAGGAGGGGGAGGCAGACCAGCATGAAGACGATGCTGTTGAGCAGGGCGTCGGCGAGCTGGGCGTCGTCGAGCAGGCGGCCGTAGTTCTCCAGGCCGGTGAACCGGCCGCCGCCGATGGGCTTGGCGTTGGTGAAGGAGAGGATCACCGTGTTGACGGCCGGCCAGAGGTTGAAGACGGCCAGCCAGAGTATCGCGGGCCCGGCGAGCAGCCAGGGGGTGAACCAACGCCGGTGGGTCATGCTGTCGCCTTCCTGGGGCGGGGCCGTCCCGTGGCCGGGGAGGTGCGGACCGCGTGGGGGCCTCGGGCGGTACGGGCCGGGAACGGTACGGGCCGGGAACGGTACGGGCCCGGGACCCCGGGGTCGGGTCGTTCCCCGGGAGCGGCGGGTGCGGGGAGGCCCGCCGCTTCGCCGGTAGGGGCTCCGGGAGTGGTGGGGTCAGCCCTTGAGGAGCTTGTCGCACTGCGCGACGGCCGTGTCCAGGGCCTGCTTGGAACTGCTCCGGCCGCTGATGGCGAGGGCGAACTGCTGCTTGACGACGGTGCCCATGGCGTCGTCCACCTCGACCGGCTGGATCAGCTTGGCCTTGGCGAGCGAGTCGAAGGCGATCACCTTGGCGTTGCCCGCGTTGGTGCCGTCGCTCCTGCTGAAGAACGGGTCGTTCGCGGAAGCCTTGGTGGACGGGAAGACGCTGGTCAGGTGGGCGAAGGCGGCCTGGTTCTCGGGGCTGGTGACCCAGCGGGCGAGGGCGACCGCGGCGGCCGGGTTCTTGGTGCTCTTGGGGATGGACAGGCCCTGGACGTACAGCGGCGGGGTGCCCATCGCGGGGGAGGCGACGACCTTCGGCGCGAGGGTGGGATTGTCGGTGGCGAGGCTGGTGATGTAGTTGCCCCCGCCGGTGGTCCAGGCCACGGTGCCGGCGCTGAAGAGCTTGGAGTTGCCGGCGTAGGTGTCGGTGAGCACCCCGTTCGGCATCAGGCCCTCCTTGAAGGCGTCGCGGTACCTGTCGAGCAAGGCGGCGGCTTCGGGGGTGTTGAAGGTGAAGGACTTGCCGTCGTCGGCCATGATCTTCACGCCGATGTCGTACAGGTCGCCGAGGCCGGGTTTGCGGCTCATCAGGTAGTCCTGGCCGCCGGACTTCTCCTTCATCACCCGGGCCTGGGCGATGAGTTCGTCGAGGCTGGTCGGGGGCTTCTTCGGGTCCAGGCCGTCCTTCCCGAGGAGGTCGGAATTCCAGTAGTCCACATCGGTGTTGAGGTACCAGGGGTAGCCGAAGGTGCCCTGGTAGCCGTTGTAGCGGTAGGCCTCCACGCCGCCGGCCACGTACTCGTCGGCGAGCTTGGGGTCGGCCTTGGCGACGTCCAGCAGGACGTCCTTCTTCGCGAGCGGAAAGGCGAAGTCCGGCGGGAGGTTGACCACGTCGGGCAGGGTGCCGGAGGCGGCCTGGCTGAGCACCTTGTCGGAGTAGCCCTCGCCGGGCTGGTCCAGCCAGTCGACCTCGACTCCGGGGTACTTCTTCTTGAAGCCGTCGATCACGCCCTGCATGTAGTCGGTGAACTTCGGTTTGAGCGCCCAGGTCTGGATCGAGACCTTGCCCTTGACCTCGCCGGTGGCGGCCGCACTCGCCACGCTGTCGCTGTTCTTGCTGTCTCCGGCGCCGAGTCCGCAGCCGGTGAGGGCCGCGGCGGTGAGGGCCGTCGTCGTCAGTGCCGCCCAGATTCTTCGCATGAGGGTCTCCCGGTCCTGCGGGTGGGTGGGGATCGCGCCGAGCTCGGGGGTGGGTGGGTGGGTTCTTCGGTCGGGTCGTGTTTCGGAGACGACTACTAAACCGGTCTAGCTCTGGCAGGGACTATGCTCCGGCCTAAACTTGGCTGTCAAGAGAAGGAGTCGGATTCCGTGGGCAGACCGACGATCGCCGACATCGCGCGCCGGGCCGGGGTCTCCAAGGGCGCGGTCTCCTTCGCGCTCAACGGCCGACCGGGCGTCAGCGAGGAGACCAGGGAGCGGATCCTGCGGGTCGCCGAGGAGATGAACTGGCGGCCCCACCACGCCGCTCGCGCCCTCGGCGGAGCCCGGTCCGACGCCGTCGGCCTGGTGATCGCCCGCCCCGCCCGCACCATCGGCGTCGAGCCGTTCTTCAGCCACCTGCTCTCCGGGCTGCAGGCGGTGCTCTCGGCCAGCTCGGTGGCGCTGCACCTGATGGTCGTCGAGGACACCGCCGCCGAGATCGAGGTCTACCGGCGCTGGGCCTCCGAGCACCGGGTCGACGGCTTCGTCGTGGTGGACCTGCAGGTCAGGGACCCGCGACTGCCGGTGCTGGACGAACTCGGGCTGCCCGCCGTCGTCCTCGGCGGCCCCGGCAAGGGCGGCAACCAGCTGCGGATCTGGGCCGACGACCGGGAGGCGATGCTCTCCATCGTCGACTACCTGGCCGCCATCGGGCACCGCCGGATCGCCCACCTCGCCGGGCTGCCGCACTTCCAGCACACCCAGCGGCGGATCCGTGCGCTGCGCGACGCCTCGCGCCGGCTCGGGCTGGAGGCGGTGTCGGTGCCCACCGACTTCAGCGACGCCGAGGGCGCGGCGGCCACCCGTACGCTGCTCTCCAGGGCCGGGCGGCCCACCGCGATCGTCTACGACAGCGACGTGATGGCCGTCGCCGGGCTCGGCGTGGCGGGGGAGATGGGCGTCGCGGTGCCCGGGGAGCTGTCCATCGTCTCCTTCGACGACTCGGTGCTCGCCCGGATCGTCCACCCGCCGCTGACCGCGCTCAGCCGGGACACCTTCGCGCTCGGGGAGCAGGTCGCGCGCAGCCTGCTGGAGGCGGTGGAAGGAGCCGGGCCCGGGCGGGACCTGCAGATGCCCACGCCCCGGCTGACCGTACGGGAGTCCACCTCGCCGCCGTCACCGGTGGGTGTGGTTGCTGCGCGATTCGTTGACACGGGTTCTGAACCGGTTTAGCCTCGCTGCGCCGAGGGGGGTCCGGCCCGCGCACCGCTCGCTGTCATGTTCGCTGCACTCTGCTGCACTCCTGCTGCATTCCCCTCGATGAGCACCGCCACGCCCACATGCACCCGGGCCTGCCGCTGCCGGTGGGTCCGGCCCCACCCACTCCGCTCGATCGGAGCCACCGCATGTCCAGACGCCTCCCCCTGCTGCTCAGCGCCGCGCTCGCGACGGCCGCGCTGGGCGTCGTACCGGCTGCCCATGCCGCTCCTGCCGCTCCGGTTGCGGCCCCGCCGGCTGCCGCCGCCCCCGGGAACCAGCCCTACGCCTCGTACTGGTACCCCGGCACCATCCTCAACTGGGACCCGGCCACCGACCCGGACGCCCGGTTCAACCGCTCCCGCGTCCCGCTCCGGCCGCGCACCAGCGACCCGGCCCTGGCGGCCAACCCCAACGCCCGGCCGGGCGAAGGGAAGATCGCCTCGCTGGTGTCCTTCGCCCCCACCTCCAACAACCCCTCCCAGGGCTCCGCCGACCCCAACTACTACGCCTTCGGCTACTGGCAGTACGTCGACAAGCTGGTGTTCTGGGGAGGCTCCGCCGGTGAGGGCCTGATCCTCGCGCCGAATCCGACCGTGATCGACGCCGCCCACCGCAACGGCGTCAAGGTCTACGGCACCGTCTTCTTCCCGCCCGCCGCGTACGGCGGCCGACTCCAGTGGGTGCGCGACTTCGTCCAGAAGACCGGCGACCACTACCCCGTCGCCGACAAGCTGGTGCAGGCCGCCCAGTACTACGGCTTCGACGGCTGGTTCGTCAACCAGGAGACCGGCGGCGGCGATTCGGGCCTCGCGACCGAGGTGCGCAACCTGATGCAGTACACCAGGGCGAAGAGCGGCACGGAGTTCATGTGGTACGACGCGATGACCACCTCGGGCGCCGTCGACTGGCAGGACGCCCTCACCTCCGCCAACTCGCCCTTCCTCCAGGACGGTCCGAAGCGCACCTCGGACTCGATGTTCCTCAACTTCGGCTGGACGGCCCCCGGTCTGGACTCCTCCCGCGTCCTGGCCCGTCAACTCGGCCGCAGCGAGTACGACCTGTACTCCGGCATCGACACCGAGGCGAACGGCTACAACACCTCCGTCGACTGGAACACCCTCTTCCCGGCCGGTCGGCCGCACACCACCTCGCTCGGCCTCTACCGCCCGGAGTGGACCTGGAAGTCCGCCACCGACCGCGCCGACTTCTACGCCAAGGACGCGCGCTACTGGGTCGGCGCCAACAACGACCCGTCCGACACCGACCTCTCCAGCAGCTGGCCGGGCCTGGCGGGCTACGTCGCCGAGTCCTCGCCGATCACCGCCAAGCCCTTCGTCACCAACTTCGACACCGGCCAGGGCGACTTCTACAACGCGGCCGGCACCCGGGTCGCCACCGGCGGCTGGAACAACCTCTCGCTGCAGGACGTCCCGCCGACCTACCGATGGGTGGTCGACTCCACCGGCAGCAAGCTCAGTCCGTCGATCGACTTCACCGACTCCTACCAGGGAGGCTCCTCACTGCGGCTGAGCGGCACCCTGGACTCCACCAACACCGTGCGGCTCTACCAGACCAGCCTGCCGGTCGCCGCGAACACCAGGCTCGACCTGGTGGTCAAGACCCCGGCCGCCGGCCCGACCAGGCTGAAGGCGGCGGTTTCCTTCACCGACACCCCGGGCAGCTTCACCACCGTGGACGTCGGGGACAACGCCGGGACGGGCTGGGAGCGGCACACCCTCGACCTCTCCCGGTACGCGGGCCGGACCATCTCCCAGCTCGCGCTGCAGGTGGACGGCACCTCGGACCCGGACCCGGCCTACGACCTGCGCGTCGGCCAAGTCGCACTCCACGACGGCTCGGTGGAGAAACCGGCGGCACCGGGCGGGCTGACCGTCCTCGGCGCGAGCGACGTGACCGCGGGCGCCAGCCAGTCGCTGCGGCTCTCCTGGACGGCCGCGCCCGGCGGCAACGTCCACCACTACGAGGTGTACCGGCGCAACGCGGACGGCAGCCGCACCTTCCTTGGGGCCACGCCCAACGACGCCTACTTCGTCGGACGGCTCGACCGGGCGGGCGGGGAGACCAGTACGACGCTGGACGTCGAGGCGGTGTCCACCACCTACGGCCACTCCAACGTCGCTTCCACGGAAGTGGGTTGGGGCGGTACGTCACCTGCTTCCACCAATCTGGCGCTGAACCGCCCCGCCACCGCCTCCGGCCAGTGCAACGCCGACGAAGGCCCGGCCAAGGCCGTCAACGGCAGCGTCAGCGGCGGAACCAGCGACAAGTGGTGCACCCTCACCTCCGCCAAGTGGCTGGAGGTGGACCTCGGTTCGGCGAAGAAGCTGGACAGGTTCGTGGTCAAGCACGCCCAGGCGGGTGGCGAGAGCGCCTCCTACAACACCCGTGACTTCTCCATCCAGGTCCGCTCCAGGTCCACCGACCCCTGGACGACGGCCGCCAGCGTGACCGGCAACACCGCGGCCACCACCACCCATCCGGTGAGCACCACCGCCCGCTACGTCCGGCTGGTCGTCACCCGGCCCACCCAGGCGAGCGATCCGGCCGCCCGTATCTACGAGTTCGAGGCCTGGGGCCAGTAGGCCTCGGCCCCGGCCCCGGCGGCACTCCGAGGAAAGGACCAACCCCCGTGCCGGTCACCACCATCACCGCCGTCGAGAGCACCGACCTCTTCGTCGGCCCCGAGGACGCCCCGCGCCAGGTGCTGCGGGTGACCCTCGAGGGCCCGGCCGCCCGGATCACCGTCAGCGGAACGGGCGTCCGAGGCGAGGCGACCGGCACGGGGCCGGTCGACGTTCCCCTGGAGATCACCGCCGCCTCGCCGGGGGACCGAGTTCCCTTGACCGTACGGGCATCGACCAGTGAGGAGCCGGCCGTCCTCGAGGTCGCGGAGCCCGGCTGGACGATGCACCTGGTCTCCCACTTCCACTACGACCCGGTGTGGTGGAACACCCAGGCCGCCTACACCTCCCCCTGGGAACTACTCTCCGCCGACGCCACCACCCGGCCGCTCTGGGAGCGCAACGGCTTCGCCCTCGTGGACGCCCACCTGGACCTCGCACTGCGGGACCCGGTGTACAAGTTCGTGCTCGCCGAAGTCGACTACCTGAAGCCGTACTTCGACCAGCACCCGGAGCGCCGCGAAACGCTCCGCCTGCTGCTGGAGCGCGGGCAGGTGGAGCTCGTCGGCGGCACCTACAACGAGCCCAACACCAACCTCACGGGTGCCGAGACGACCATCCGCAACATCGTCTACGGCATCGGCTACCAGCGTGACATCCTCGGCGGTGACCCGCAGACCGCCTGGCAGCTCGACGTGTTCGGGCACGACCCGCAGTTCCCCGGCCACCTCGCCGCGGCCGGCCTCACCGGCAGCGCCTGGGCCCGCGGCCCGTTCCACCAGTGGGGACCGATCCAGAAGAACTTCCGCGAGGCCAAGGACGACGCCCGGGTGATGCAGTTCCCGAGCGAGTTCGAGTGGATCGCGCCCGGCGGGGCGGGCGTGCTCACCCACTACATGCCCCACCACTACTCGGCCGGCTGGTGGATGGACTCCTCCCCGGACCTCGCCACCGCCGAGCAGGCCGTGTACGAGCTGTACCGCAAGCTCAAGCCGGTCGGGGCGACGAAGAACCTGCTGCTGCCGGTGGGGACGGACTACACCCCGCCGAACAAGTGGGTCACCGAGATCCACCGCTCCTGGGCCGCCAAGTACCTGTGGCCGCGCTTCGTGTGTGCCACCCCGCGCGACTTCCTGGACGCCGTCCGGGCCGAACTCGACGCCACCGGCGGCCGACCGAGCCCGCAGACCCGCGACATGAACCCGGTGTACACCGGCAAGGACGTCTCGTACATCGACACCAAGCAGGCCCAACGCGCGGGCGAGGTCGCGGCGGTGGACGCGGAGAAGCTCGCGGCGCTCGCCGCCGTGAACGGACTCGGGCGCTACCCCGGGGCCGCGCTCGACAAGGTGTGGCGCCAACTCGCCTACGGCGCGCACCATGACGCGATCACCGGCTCGGAGTCGGACCAGGTCTACCTGGACCTGCTGGGCGGCTGGCGGGAAGCGTACGACCTGGCGTCGGCCGTCCGGGAGTCGGCGCTGGACGCGCTGACGGCACGGATCTCGACGGTGGGTGTCGGGTCGGCGGTGGGTAGCTCTGCGGCGGGCCTCGGGTCGGCGGTGGTGGTGACCAACACGCTCTCCTTCGACCGGACGGACCTGGTGGCCGTCGAACTCCCCCACGGGTTGCGGTCGGCGCGGGTGCTGGACAAGACGGGCACGCCCGTGCCGAGCGCCGTCGACCGGGGGACGCTGCGCTTCCTCGCCGAGGACGTCCCCGCGCTCGGCTGGCGTACCTGGTGGCTGGTGGACGGCTCTGCCGACCCGGCGTGGACGGCTGCCGAGGGTGCGGTGATCACCAGCGGGCGGTACCGGGTGACGGCCGAACCGGCGCGCGGCGGCGGCCTCAGCTCGGTGTACGACCGGCTGCACGAAAGGGAGTTGATCCAGGAAGGCCGCCTCGGCAACGAACTGCGGGTGTACGAGGAGTACCCGCAGCACCCGGACTTCGGCGAGGGCCCCTGGCACCTGGTGCCGAGCGGCCCGGTGCTCGGCTCGGGCGCCGTGGCCGGGGAGGTCCGGAGGGAGACCGGACCGCTCGGTGAGCGGCTGGTGATCGGGGGGACGGTCGACGGCGTCCGCTACGAGCAGACGGTCACGCTGTGGCGCGGCCTGGACCGGGTGGACTGCCGGACCAGGCTCGTCGACTACTCCGGCGCCGACCGGCTCCTGCGGCTGCGCTTCCCGGTCGACGTGCCGGGCGGGCTGCCGGTCAGTGAGGTCGCCGGAGCGGTCATCGGGCGCGGCTTCGCGATGCCGGACGTCGACTCGGCGCAGGCGCCCTGGACCCTGGACAATCCGGCCAACACCTGGTTCAGCCTGGGCGCCACCGCCCGGGCCGTGCTCACCGACGCGGCGGGGAAGGTGACCGGCGCCCGGGCACTCGGGGTCGCCGAGGTCGTCGTGCCCTCCCTGGACGACTCGGCCGACGCCCGCCCGCTGGTGGTCGCGCTCGCTCGGGTCGGGGTCACCGCCACCACCTCGGGGGCGGACTGGGCCCGGTACGGCTGGCTCGACGTCGACTCCAACCTGCCGGACTTCCGGATCGTCGTGGGTGGACCGGAGGACAACGAGGCCGCACAGGAGTTGATCGATCGGGCGGGAGAGGAGTACGGGGCGGTCCTGAAGGCGCACGGCGCGGTGTGGGTGCCGGCCCTGACGCCGCTCGCCGAGGTGTGGCGGCCGGACGCCGACCTGCGGGACCTGCGCGCCCTGCCCGCGCTGGTCGTCTCCGACGTACCGGCCCTGGTGGACGACCTCGCGGACGCGCGGATCACCGCCGTCTGCCCTTCTCCGGTCCCGGACCGACTCGCCGACCACACCGTGGCGTTGCTCAGCTTCGGCCTGCCCGGCTTCGCGGTGGACACCACCGGTGCGCTGCACCTTTCGCTGATGCGCTCCTGCACCGGCTGGCCGTCCGGCGTCTGGATCGACCCGCCCCGGCGTACCCTGCCGGACGGTGCTTCCTTCCAACTGCAGCACTGGACCCATGAGTTCAGCTACGCGCTGGTCGGCGGCGACGGCGACTGGCGGGCGCAGACCCTGCCCGCCCGGGGGCAGGAGTTCAACCACCCGCTCTACGCGAGGGTCGTGGAGACCCAGGAGGGGCCGCTGCCGGCCACCCTGTCCTGGCTGCGGGTCGAGCCCCAGCGCGAGGTGCTGCTGGGCGCGCTCAAGCCGGCCGGGAACCCGATCGCCCACGGCTCGGCCGCGCCCGATCTCAGCGACCGCGCGGCCGGCGGCGACCTCACCGTCCGGCTGGTCGAGTCCACCGGTCTCGGGCGGACGGCCCGCCTCGGCGGCGCGCTCGGGCTGGACGGAGTGCGGCCGGCCGACCTGCTGGAACGCCCGCTCGGGGAGGCGGCCGAGATCCTGGACCTCGCCGGTTCCCAGATCGCCACGCTGCTGGCGACTCCTGCGGTCCCCGCGCTGGCCGCCCCGGCCGACGGGCCCGTGCTCGGCCCGGTCGCCGAACCCGCCCAGCCCGTCCACGCCCGCTACTGGCTGCACAACCGGGGCCCGGCCCCGTTCGGCTACCTGCCGGTGTCGGTCGGTGCCTCGCCGGGGCTGTTGCGGACGGCGGGGGAGGCGGTGACCTTCTCGGTCGCCCTCTCCTCGCAGCTCCGCGACGCCGCCGTCGAGGGCACGGCCGTCGTCCTCCCGCCCGAGGGCTGGACGACCGGCCTCGGCAGCCGCCCGTACCGCCTGGAGCCCGGCGGCCACCTGCGCTTCGCGGTCACCCTCACCCCGCCGTCGGACGCCGAGAGCGGGCTGCACTTCGCCGCCGTCCGGATCGAGCACGACGGCCAGCAGATCGAGGACGTGGTCACGATCGCGGTCGGCGACCTGCCCGAGCTGCTGCCCGTCCCCGGGGACACCCCCGAGGACTGGACCGCCGCCCAGGGCACCAAGGCCGTGACCGCGCGGGACACCGGCCTGTCCGTGGACGTCACCGCCGAGTCCCTGCACCTGGCCCCCGGCGGCCGCACCAGCCTCGGCCTCACCCTCACCAACCGGACGCGCGGCGAGATCCGGGGCGAGCTCCAGCTGGTCTCCCCCTGGGGCACCTGGGAGGCGGTCGCCGACCCGGTCCGCGGCTTCACCGTCCCGGCCGGGGCCTCCGTGACCGTCGACTTCGCCGTCGCCGCCCCCGAGTCCATGGACCCCGGCGCGTACTGGGCGCTGGCCAAGGTCATGTGGTTCGGCCGCTGCCAGTACGCCCCGACCGTCGCCCTGGTGGTGGAAGCATGATCCTCGGCCTGCTCGACGGGCGCCCCCTGCCCCGCACCGCCCTCGACGAGCGCCTCGCCGCCCTCCGGAACGGTCCACGCTCCACCGCCCTGCCCCGGCCGGGAAGTTCGGAGGACCGCCAGCTCATCAGGTGGGTCGCCCAGGTGCTGCTGACCGAGGCCCTCTGCGAGGCGGTCGCCGCGGAACGCGAGCTGCCCGTCACCGCGTCCGTCACCGCGTCCGGCACCGAATCTGTCGCCGCGTCCGCTACCGCACCCGGCCCTGCGTCCGTTACCGCACCCGGCCCCGCCCGGCTCGACCAGCGGGCCGCCGTCGAACTCGGCTCCATCACCGCGGCCGCCTACGAGGGCAGCGCAGCCGTCCGCGCCGTCTACGACTCCGTGACCGCCGAGGTCGAGCCCTCACCGGCCGACGTCGCCCACTACCGCGCGCTGACCGGCCGCCCACCGGTCACCCGCTGGCACCTCGTCCTCCCCGACGGCACCTTCGAGGCCGACCCCGACACCCTCCCGACGGCCCTCGCCGAAGCCCTCCGCACCGCCCCACCCGGCGAGTGGGTCACCGTCGGCCCCTGGACGGCCCTGCTCCTCGCCACCCTCGCCATTCCCCAGGACCCCGACCCGGCGCCGGCACTCCGGGATGCTGCCCGCCGCGTCGCCTTCGTCCGCTGGCTCGACCGTGAACGTGCCCAACGCCTCACCCTGGTCGAAGGGTTGGAACACCCGGGAGACCCTGCCCAGCCCGACAACCACCACCGCCACTGAGCGGAGGGTGCCCCCGCTCGCATTCGCCGCCGCTCGCCTCCGCTCGCCCCCGCGAATTCCGTTCCACCGAGAACCTCGCGGGTGGGAAGCTGCAGCCTGCTCGACCGATGGACGGCAACGCGGCGGCGAGTACCGCGCCACGGCATCAGGGAGGCCCGCATGGCTGACTACTTCCCGTACCGCATCGTGACCGGGAAAGGGGACTTGACGCTGATCTGGCGGCCAGGAGAGGGCGACGCCCCCGATGCGCTCCTCGTCGACGAACGCGGAAAGCTCCTTGCGTTCGAGGAGCTCGCGCCGCTGCAGGAGTACTGCGATCGCAAGGGCTGGGAACTCACCTGGGAGGGCGAGGGCACCCTCGAACTGCGCCGCGTGCGGCGGTGGGTCGAACATCCGGAGCTCGGCCCGGCCGCGGAGGGCCAGCTGCTGGACGCGTGGAACTTCTTCGAAGACCTCTCCCGCAGCGTGAAGGCCGGACCGACCCTTCCCGGCCAGGGACCGATCCACGACAGCGCCTACGAAAAGCTCTTCGGCGGCGCAGCCCTCGACCCGACCGCGGGGGAGGACGCCTGGACGGAGGAGGAGACCGCAGCCGTCCGCGAACTCCTCCGGGCGGGACTGGACCTCTGGGAACACGCCGCGCACGGGCCCGGATCCGGCACGAGCACGGTGGTGCTGATGTGCGGCCCGCCGGGGTCGGGCAAGACCACCTACGCGCTGGACCTGGTGCGCCGCCTCGCGGTGCGGAACGGCGAGGACGGCGCGAACGCCGTCACCGTGGACCGGCCGCTGTTCGACCGCTACCTGGCCGACTTCCAGACACCGGAGGGAGAGGGTGAACAGGTCGTCGTGCAGGCCTGATCCTGCGGCCCTTCGCTCCGTGGGGCGGAGGGCCGCAGGGGCGGCTCGTGGGGACATAAATGGGTGGAAGAGCCGGAGATCCAGCTGATAGCTTCTCAATCGACCGTGACACAACCCGAGGAGGTGAGACCCGTGAACGCTGTACCGATACGGGTGCTCCCCCTTGCCGTCACGACTGGCGATTGATGTAGATCTCGCCGGGAGCGCCCCTTCGACAAGACACTCTCGAAGGGCAACTGCCATGAACGCTTTCCTTCTCACCGCCGAGTCCACCACCGACGGAATCGTCGAACGCGATTTCACCGTCAACGGCGTCCCCGGCGTCCTCTGGTCCCCCGAGTCCGGTGCGGACCACGCGCCCCTCGTCCTTCAGGCCCACGGGGGCGGCAACCACAAGAAGCACCCCGCGATGTCCGGCCGGGCCGCGCACCTGGTGCGCGACTGCGGGTACCACGTGGCCGTCCTCGACGCGCCCGGTCACGGTGACCGCCCGCGCACCGAGCACGACGAGCGGGAGACAGCCGCCCTGTTCGCGGCCCGGGCGGCCGGTGAGCCGGAGGGGCCGATCGTGGTCCGCTACAACGACCACCTGGCCAAGCTCGCCGTGCCCGAGTACCGGGCGCTGCTGGACGCCCTCCAGCAGCTGCCGGAGATCGGAACGGACGGCCCGGTCGGCTTCTGGGGCATCAACATGGGCACCGCGATCGGCGTTCCGTTCGTGGCCGCCGAGCCCCGGATCACGGCCGCGGTGTTCGGCCAGCACTGGCCCCACGTGCTGGCCGAGTACGCGAAGCGGATCACCGTTCCCGTCGAGTTCGACCTCCAGTGGGACGACGAGCACATATCCCGCGAGGAGGGTCTGGCGCTCTTCGAGGCCTTCGCCTCGGCGGAGAAGTCCCTGCACGTGAACTCGGGCAAGCACAAGGAGCTGCCGCGCTTCGAGGTCGAGAGTGCGGTCCGGTTCTTCGCCCGGCACCTCGGCCGGGCGGTGAACGCGTCGGCCTGACGCGCGGTCCGCAGGTCCGGTGGGCAGCACGCGCCAGTATCGTGGCCCGATGTCAACGATCAGGAAGTTCCAGGTCACCTTCGACTGTGCGGAACCCGAGCGCGTCGGCCGCTTCTGGTGCGAGGTGTTGGGGTACGTCCCGCCGGAGCCACCGAACGGGTTCGCCACGTGGGAGGACTACGAGAATTCCCGGCCCCCTGAGGAGCGGGGTTCGTGGTTCGCCTGCAGCGATCCGACGGGGGTCGGTCCGCGACTGTACTTCCAGCGCGTCCCCGAGGGGAAGGTCGCCAAGAACCGGGTGCACCTCGACGTGCGGGTCGGTACGGGGCTCGTGGGCGAGGAACGCCTGGCCGTACTTGAGGCCGAGTGCGAACGCGTGCTCGCGCTGGGCGCCGTGCGGGTGCAACTGCTGTACGACGGCCACGATTCCTGCATCTCGATGCAGGACATCGAGGGCAACGAGTTCTGCCTGGACTGAGGTGCCGCCGGGCGGCCGCTTCGCTCCCCGCTCCCCGGAGCGAAGCGGCGATCCGCAGTACGGTCAGCCGCGCCGGATCCGCCACGGAGACGGCCTCGCGGCGGGCGAACGGGTGCAGGGCCGGACGAGCCGCTGGTACGGCACGGAACTGGAGTGCTTCCTCCTGTCCCGTCCGTGACGCCCGCCCGTCGCCGAGGGGCTGCGGCTCGGGTGCCGACTGCGGCGTTTCGTCGGTATGGCCGGGCGATCGACGGTGCGCGTGGGTTCGCCGATCTGCCGCACTTCCTCGCGCGGAACGCCGGGGTACCCAGGGTCGCTTTCGAGGCGTGAGCTGCGCCACAACGGTGAGTGTTTTGCATGAACCTGACATGGGCGTTCATATCATCGAAACGCTTCGCACAACTTCGGTTGATTGCGTAGCGCCCACAGCTGCCCGGAAACACAAGACCCGGGCAACGCAGAGGAAAGGCACCACGAATGCGACGCATCACCATGACGGTCGCCAGCCTGCTGGCGACCGGCGCGGCCTCGGCGATCCTGATGGCCGGCACTGCTCAGGCCGCCACCACGGACACCGTCCTGCTCGGCTCGGTCCACCTGACCAAGACCGACTCCACGGGCACCACGACCTCGGCCGACCTGTCCTGTTCCGCGGTCCAGGGCGACTCCGGCTTAACCTCCGTCACCGGCACGGGCACCGTCACCAGCCCCGACGCGGCCTGCCGTGAACTGGTCGGCTTCAACGGCGACTTCAGCAAGCTGCTGGTGCACCCCACCTGGATGGTCATGGCCCTCCAGGCGCCGGTCACCGCCACCGCGCACGGCAGTTGGGGCGCGACCGGCGTCAACTGGTCGCACACCTACGTCAACGGCAGCGAGCTGACCAAGTACACGGGTGACGTGTTCGGTTTCTGAGCTCTGAGCTCGGCAGTGTCCCTGCACTGACGGCGTGGCCGCTCCCGGGTTCGGGAGCGGCCACGCTCGTTCCGGCACCCTCCGCGCGTCAGGCGCCGGTGCTGCCGCAGAACTCCGCCTCCAGTTCCTTGGTGAAGACCGAGATCGGGCCCCACTGCTCGCTGTCGGCCCAGTCGCCGTTGACCTCGGCGGACAGCAGGTGGCGGCCGTCGCGGGTGCCGAAGGTGTAGGACCACGAGCCGTTGATCGCGCCGCCCATGCCCCACACCTGGCCGCAGGAGAGGGTGAGGGAGGCGACGCCGAGGCCGTAGTGGGACTGCGGGATCCACGCGTTGCCCGGGTCCTGCATGGTGAACATCTCGGCCGCCTGGGCGGGCGGCAGCAGGCGGCCCGCCAGCAGCGCCTGGAAGAAGGTGCTCAGGTCGCCCGTGGTGGAGATGAGGTCCCCGGAGCCGTAGCCCCAGGACGGGTTGAGCTCGGTGACGTCGTACTCGGGGAGGGTGGGGGCGTCCATCGAGCCGAGCTTGGAGTAGAAGCGGCCGTGCGGGCCGTGGATCCCGGTGTCGTCGCCGGTCGGCTCGTAGGTGCTCTTCAGGTGCAGCGGCTTCACGAAGCGGTCGGTGATCTCCTGTGCGAGGCTGTGCCCGGTGGCCTGCTCGATGACCAGGCCGGCCAGCACGTAGTTGGTGTCGGAGTACCGCCAGTCGGTGCCGGGGGCGAAGTCGGGCTTCACGCTGGTCCCGAGCCGGACCAGCTGGCGCGGGGTGAAGCTGTCGAAGCGGTGCTGGAGGAAGGGCAGCCCCTGGAAGTCCTTGCTGACCTGGTCGGCGACCGCGAAGTTGGCGACTCCGCTGGTGTGGTTGAGCAACTGGCGGAGGGTGATCCGGGACCCGTCGTAGCCGTTGCCGTCCACCAGGCCGGGCAGCCACCGCTCGACGCTGTCGTCCAGGCTCAGCCGGTGCTCGGCCTCCAGCTGGAGCAGCGCGGTGGCGACGAAGGTTTTGGTGGTGCTGCCGATCCGGAACCGGTCCTGCGGGCGCAGCGGCCGGCCGGTGTTCAGGTCGGCCGTGCCCGCCTGTCCGAACCAGGTCGCGCCGTCGTTGCGCACCTCGGCCATCGCGCCGGGCAGACCGGCCGCGGTGACCGCCTGGTCGAGGGTGGCCTGCAGGCCCTGGTGTCCGCCGGCGGAGGCGGTGGCAGGGGCGGAAGCGAGGGAGGCGGTCGGGGCGGCGGTCAGCAGGGTGCAGGCCGCAACGGTGGCGACAGCGGCGCGGGTGATGTTCTTCATGGTGGGTCCCCCCGGGGTGTGTCGGGCTTTCGTCGTCGGTGGAGAACGTACGGCCGAATTCGGGAATCTCTCAACATGTGATTGTCCGGATTCGTCTCAATCCGCAGGTCAGTGACGGTCAATCATTGCAACGAGACTGTCGATGAATGCAATCATGATTGCAATCGTCCCCGGCGGCCGGATACTCGTCCCGAGGCCCGACGAAAGGAGCCACCCGTGCCAGGCACCAGGCTGAGCCAGCAGGACCGTGTCGCGATCGCCACCGGCCTCGCCGAAGGGCTCGACTACGCCGCGATCGCCCGGCTGATCGCCCGCCCCACCTCCACGGTGACCCGGGAGATCGCGCGCAACGGCGGACCCGGCCGCTACCGTGCGCACGCCGCCCAGCGCGCCACCGCCCGCCGGGCCCGCCGCCGACCGGGCGCGGTCCGGCCCGCCGGGGGCACTGCGACGGTGCCGGACGGGCGTGATCAGGCGGCCGTCGCGGAGTTCGCCGACCGCTTCGCCGCCCTGTTGGTGCAGCTCGGCCTGCCGCGCATGGTGGCCCGGGTCCTCAGCTGCCTGTACGTCACCGACAGCGGCACCCTGAGCGCCGCCGAGCTGGTGCAGCGGCTCGGCGTCAGCCCGGCCTCGGTATCCAAGGCGGTCGGCTACCTGGAGGACCAGGAACTGATCCGCCGGGAACGGGACGGCCACGGCCGCCGCGAGCAGTACGCGATCGACTCGGACGTCTGGTACCGCTCGATGCTCGCCAGCGCCCAACGCAACGCCCTGTTGGCCGAGTTCGCCCGCGACGGCGCGGACCTGCTCGGCGCGGCCACGCCCGCCGGACAGCGGCTCGACACGGCCGCGTCCTTCCTCTCGGAGATCGGCACCGACCTGGTCCGGGCGGTCGAGCGGCGCCGGTCCGGCAACGGGCTGCTCTGACCGGTCGGCCTCAGGGGCGTCCTCAGGGGAAACCCCGAGGGGATCTGCGGGGCGGAAAGGGGATCTTCCCCGAGGGTGGAGGGGAAAGCGCTCCTGACCGGCTCTCAGGCGTCGCGTCACCGCCGTCGCGATCGACGAGATCCGTTTGGAGTGCTGCACCCGTGAATTCCTGTGCGAGCCGACACCGTTGGATCCGACTGCTGGCCGGGGGCGGCTCTGGGCGGCGGGGGCCAGCGGGACGGGCCGCCCGCCAGTCGAGCCGACGCCGCCGCGCCGGTGGCCGTAACGGGCCGTTCGAGGAGTCCTGATCCACTGTTCGGGCGAACGGCTCAGGGGGCGGGGCGCAGTACTGCCGGGGTCGGGCCGTCGGGGCGGACGGTGATGCTGAAGGCCTGGCCGTCCGGGCGGGACTGGAACTCCAAGGGGCCGAGCGGTAGCAGGAGTTCCAGCAGGGCGGTGGTCTCCCGGAGGGCGAACTGGGTGCCGAGGCAGGCGCGGGCGCCCAGGCCGAAGGGGAGGTAGGCGCCGAGTTGGGTGGGGCGGGTGGCGCCGGGGGAGAAGCGGGTGGGGTCGAAGCGTTCCGGGTCGGGCCACAGGGCCGGGTCGCGGTGGGTGAGGTACGGGCAGACCAGCACGTCGGTGCCGGCGGCGATGCGGTGGCCGGCGATCACGTCGTCCTCGACGGCGTGCCGGGGGAGCATCCAGGCGGAGGGGTAGAGCCGGAGGGTCTCGCTGACCAGGGCGTGCGGGTCGGCGTCGCGCGCCCCGGGGTTGCCGTCGAGCAGCAGGAACAGCCAGGTGAGGGTGGTGGCGGTGGTCTCGTGGCCGGCGACCAGCAGGGTGACCAGCTCGTCGCGGATCAACTGGTCGGTGTACTCGGGGTGTTGTTCGGCAGCGTCGATCAGGACGCGCAGCACCCCCGGCTCCGGGGCGTCCGAGGTGCGGGCCGCCTCGATCGCGGCGCGGGCGACGGCGTCGATCCGGGCGAGGTCCTCGGCGACGGCGTCCCGGGCGTCGGCCGCGTTGGTCGGCAGGGTCGGCATCGCGGCCACCACCCGTTCCACCGACCGCAGTTCGGTGTCCGTCCGGTCGTCCAGCTCCAGGCCGGTGAGCGCCCGCCAGACGGTGTCCAGGGCGAAACCGCGCATCTCCTCGCCGACGTCGAAGGTCTTCCCACTGCGCCGGTACCCCTCCCAGCGCTGCGCCGTCCGGCGCGCGGCGGCGGCGATCCGCCGCTCGTAGCGGCGCATGCCCGGGCCCGTGAACTGGGACTGCAGCAGCCGCCGTTGGCGCTTCCAGGCGTCACCGGTGGCTGACAGCACGCCGTTGCCGACCAGCATCCGGGCCCGGTGCGAGCGCTTGACGTACCGGTCGGGGTGGCGGCCCAGCACGTGCTGCACCGCGGCCGGGTCAGTGACCAGTACGGTCGGCGTGGGGCCGAGCCGGAAGGCGGCGATTCCGCCGATGCCGCGCTGGGCCCGGGCGAGCAACTCGACCAGCTGGGCCTCCTCGGCGCGCCACTGCTCGACGGCCTCAGGGGCCAGTTCGGGTACCGGGATGGCGTCCGTGGTCACGGCTTCTTCCTTTCGCAGCTACTGGCGTGGCGTCAGCTCTACGGTTACGCCCGCACCAGTCTTCCACCCCGGGTGACGGCGGCTGCCCCGCCCACGGCTGCGCCGCGGTCCGTCCCCCTCGACGGGCCGCGGCGCAGCGGTTCAGGTGGTGTCGGAGCGTGTGGCTCAGACCGCTTCCCAGAGGGCCGGGACGATCGGCGGCTCCCAGCCGGCCTGGGCGGTGTGGCTCTGGACACAGCGGTAGCTGACGCCGTTGTAGGTGACGATGTCGCCGGCCTGGTAGGTGGTGCCGGGGGTCCAGGCGTTGCCGGGGTTGGGGTTCCCGCCGCCCACGACCAGGGTGAAGCTGGTGGTGTGGGTGGCGGAGCCGGTTCCGGTGACGGTGATGCTGTAGGTGCCGGCGGCGGTGGACGCCGCGGTGGCGACGGTCATCGTGGCCGGGGTGCCGGACTGCACCGAGGACGGGTTGAAGGAGACCGTCACCCCGGCGGGGGCGCCGGTGGCGGTCAGGTTGACCGTCTGGGCCGAACCGGAGGTGGCGACGGTCGCGGTGGTGGAGGCGCCGGGCTTGACGGTGGCGGTGGCGGGGTTCACCGAGAGGGAGAAGTCGTTGGCGGGGGTGGTGCCGCCGACCGAGGTCTTCCAGAGGGTGTAGGCCACGCCGTTGGCGTTGCGCTTGAGCGCGGTGGCGTCGACGTTGCTCGTGGTGTCGCAGGACTGGTGGTAGCAGGAGTCGTACGACTGGCCCGCCGCGCCGCCCCACTTGGCCGCCTGCGCCGAGGTCTTGACGGCGCTGGCGCCGGCCGCGTAGCCCGAGGTCGGGACGCCGGCCTGCTGGAAGGAGTAGTCGTCGGAGCGGCCCTGGCCCTCGACGTTCTCCTCCGGCTGGAGGTTGAGCGAGTCCCAGTAGGCCTTCATCGGCGCGGAGGCCGCGGAGGTGAGGTTGTTGATGAAGTAGCCGGCGTTGGGCGAGCCGACCATGTCGAAGTTGTAGTAGGCCTTGATCGCCGAGCGCTGGGCGGAGCTCAGCTGGCCGACGTAGTACTGCGAGCCCTGGAGGCCCTGCTCCTCACCGGTCCACCAGGCGAACCGGACGTGCCGGGTCAGGGTGGGGTTCTGTTGGGCGAGCGCGAGGGCGTTCTCCAGCAGGACGGCGGAGCCGGAGCCGTTGTCGTTGATGCCGGGGCCGGCCGAGACGCTGTCCAGGTGGGCGCCGAGCATGGTGACCTGGTCGGACGGGCCGCCGGGCCAGTCGGCGATCAGGTTGTTGGACTGGTAGGTGCACGAGGTGCAGGTTTGCTCGCTGACGGTGAAGCCGGCGGCCTGGAGCTTGCCCTTGATGTACGCCACGGACTGGCTGTGCCCTGCGCTGCCGGCCCGGCGGTTGCCGCCGTTCTGGTTGGCGATGGTGTTCAGCTGGGCCAGGTCGGCCTGGATCTTGGCGACGTCGATGTCGGGCGCGGGCCCGCCGGGTGTGCCGCCGCCACCGACGGTCAGGGTGTACTGGGCGGTGTGGGTGGCCGCGCCGGCGGTGCCGGTCACGGTGATCACGTACGTGCCGGCCGGGGCGCCGGAGGAGGCCGACAGGGTCAGCGTCGCGGACGAACCGGCCTGCACGGAGGAGGGGTTGAGCGTCGCGGTGACCCCGGTGGGGGCGCCGGTGGCGGTCAGGTTGACGGTCTGCGCGGTGCCGGAGGTGACGGCGGTGGAGACGGTCGCGGTGGTCGACGAGCCGGGCTGGACCGAGCCGGAGGCCGGGCCGAGCGCCAGCGAGAAGTCGTTGTTGCCGGACGGCGTGCAGGTCGGGTCACCGCTCTGCGCGGGCACGCTGATGGCGTCCCAGGCGGCTTTGGTCCGGTTGTAGAAGGTGCAGCTCGGGTCGAGGTTCCTGGCCGCGGTCAGGGTGGTGGTGCGGTAGCGCTTGTAGGTCATGCCGCTGGTCTTGAGCAGCATGCCGCCGTACCAGACCTGGCCGGCCTGCTTGGCGCCGATGCCGGTGACGGTGGAGCCGTCGCAGGTCGGGCTGGTGGGCTTGCCGTTGCCCGGGCTGGAGCCGTTGGACAGCAAGTAGAACCAGTGGTTCAGCGGACCGGCCGCCGCGTGCACCTCGGTGCTCGGGATCGAGGATGAGTAGCAGTCCGGGTCGTTGTTCACCAGCGAGGGCTGGTAGAGGTTGCGGATCGGGCCCTGGCCGACCAGGTTGATCTGGCGGCCGACCTGGTAGTCGGGGTAGTCGTAGGGCGCGGGCTCGTTGTTGTACTCCTTGGTGAGCGAGCCGAAGATGTCGCCGGTGCCCTCGCCGAGGCCGTTCTCGTTGTTGGCGCCGCCGGGGGTGTACTGGTCGATGCCGTGGCCGAACTCGTGGCCGACGACGTCCTGGGCGCCGATCCACTGGCCGGCCTGGTTGTGGCCGATGGAGACGGAGCTGCCGTCCCAGTAGGCGTTGACGTCGTTGAGGCCCATCTTGATCGGCCAGCTGCCGCCGTTGCCGTCGTGGCCGTTGCGGCCGAGCCAGTCGCGGAGCATGTCCCATTCCTTCTGGGCCGCCCACATGGCGTCGCCGCAGCCGGTCTCCCGGCTGGCGGGGTTGCCGTTGCCCCAGGAGTCCGAGGACTTGGTGAACACCTGGCCGGTGTCGTTGTCGGAGCAGGACAGTCCGGGCCGGCTCGGGTCGCGCAGCGAGTACGAGCCGCCGGAGTTGGTGGTGCTGATGGTGAGCGGGCCGGGGCCGTTCCACTTGCTGTTGACGGTGCCGGCCTCGACGTCGTCGTAGCTGTCGACCACCTCGCCGGTGGCGGCGTCGACGAAGACGTGCAGGTGGCTGGGAGCGCTCGCGGTGCGGCCGGTCAGGACGGTCTCCCAGGCGAGCCGGCTGGTGCCGTCCTTGACCCGGACGACCAGGCGGCGGGAGTCCACCTTGTCCACGGTCGGCAGCTTGGTGCGCGCGGTCCTCTCCGCGTCGGCCGCGCTGATCTGCGGGGTCGTCGAGCCGCCGACCGGTCCGGTGGCCGCCGACTGCAGGCCGCGGACCTTGCCCTGCCCGTCGGCGAGTACCACGGCATCACCGCCGATCACCGGCAGGCCTCGGTAACTGCGTTCGTAGGAGACGGAGTAGAGGCCGTTCAGCCAGGGCGTGACGGTGTGGCGCTCGTAGGCCTCGCCGGGGCCCTTGGCCAGTGCGTCGGTGCCGGCCGCGGCGGCCGCGTCGGCGGCGTTGACGGCGGCGGCCAGGGCGCTGGGTGCGGGGGAGGGGGTGGGGGCGGCGGCGGCCGTCCCGGCGGTGGCGCCGACCAGGCCGGCCAGCACGGCCAGGGTGGTCGCCGTGGTCAGCAACCGCCTTGGGGAAACTCTGCGTTGCATCGAGGCTCCTCGCATGTGGGGGTCCTCGACCGCGGACGGCAAGGCTGGTGGCGCACCGCAGGCCGCGTCTGGGGGACGGCCGTGCGGGCCGTCCGCGCTCGGGTGCCCGAACACTCACATGGCGTCATGCTCGGGTCAATGGCTGGTGCGGGCCGGGCATAGGGTTGGCAAATTCCGTCAAGGTGCAGGTGCCGTTTCGCGTCAAGCTGGGGTTTCGCTCAAGTGGTTGAGACCACGTCGTGTACGGGGCGGGAGCCGTCGAGTACCGTCCTGCTCGTCGGACTCGTCGCAGGGCCCCGCTCCGGGGCCGGTCTCCGGGGAGGCAGCCCGTGTACCGGAACCCTTCGGCCTCGGCGGCGGCGCGGGAGCCGCGGCCCCCGTCCGAGCGCGGAGACCACGGCCCGGGCGCCTGGCGGGAGTTCGGCGCCCGGCTGCGGCACTGGCGGCGCCGGGCCGGGCTCACCCAGGCGCAGCTCGGCGCCGGGATCGGTTACGACCACACCGCGGTGAGCAAGATCGAGCACGGCGCCCGTCGGGTCACCCCGAGGATCGCCGAGCGGATCGACGAACTCCTCGGCGCCGGAGGTGAGTTGCTTTCGGCTTGCCTGCGCGCCGAGACCGCCGAGTTGCCGCTGCCCGACCCCTTCGTCCCGTTCGCCGCCGTCCTGCTGCGGCCGCCGCTGCCGGGCGGTGCGGACGCCGCGGCCGACGAGGAGCTGCTCCCCGCGCCGACCCGGCTGCCGGACTACGGACTGCTCTGCCCCCTGCACGACGCCGACGGCTGCGCCGTCCCGCCGCCGGAGGAACTCGCCGCCCTGCACGCCGAGTTCTGCGCCGCCGATCCGGCCGCCGCGCCGCCGCTGGAGGCCGCCACCGCGCATGCCCTCGCCGGGCTGCTCGCCGCCCAGCTGCGTGCCGGCGAGACCGGCGCCCAGCCGGGCCTGGTCGCCGCTGTCGAGCGCACCCTGCGCGCGGTGCTGGCCCGGCTGGCCCGCTGCGGTCCACCAGGCGTAGGCGGTCTCGAACTCCTCCCACAGCCGCCTGGCTCCGTACTGGCGCACCTGGTGCTCGCGCTCGCCTCGCGGAACGTCGTCGCCGAGCCAGGCCGGTTCGGTCAGCGAGTACAGCC
>NZ_JPRF03000077.1 GCF_001188955.3 Kitasatospora aureofaciens
GATCAGCACGGTGCCGCGGCTCTCCCCCGGGGTCCAGCCGGCGTCCGGGGAGCCGGCCGGGGCCGGGGTGAGCCGGCGCGCGTGCACGGCGGTGGCCCGGATCGCGAGCTGGTCCTCGCCGTCGGTCGCGGCGAGCACGGCGGCCAGCCGGCGCACGGCGGCCGGGTCCGGCGCCTCGGGCAGGTCGATCAGGCCGCCCCACTGCTGGGGGTGTTCCAGGGCGGCGACCCGGCCGAGGCCCCAGACGGCGGCCTGCTCGGGCGCGGCCGGTGCCTCGGTGCGGGCCACCGCGACCGCGCCGCGGGTCAGGCACCACAGCGGGGCGGTGAGGCCGGTGTCGCGCAGGGCCTGCAGCAGGGTGAGGGTGCCGGCGGCGGGCAGGTCTGCGGCGCCGAGCGCCAGCAGGGACAGCACACCGGCGAACGGCCTTCCGGCCGTCGGCAGTTCGCGCAGCAGCGCGGCCAGCTCGGCCCGCTCGGTGGTGCGCACGGACAGGCACAGGGCCTCCGCGCCGACCGCCTCGCAGGCTGCCGCCGCCCAGGCCTCGTCGCCGCCCTCGGCCGGTGTCACGACCAGCCACGGGCCGGCCGGGCGGGCCGTCGAGCCGCCCGCCAGCTCGGGCCAGGACTCGTGGAAGCGCAGCGCGTCCAGCAGGGACTGGTCTCGGTGGTGGCGCCGCCAGGCGGACAGCGCGGGGAGGACGGATCCGAGCGCCGCGCCGTCCACGGCCAGGTCGGCTGCGAGCGCGTCCAGGTCCTCGCCCTCGACGGCCGCCCAGAACCGGGCGTCCAGCGCGTCCTCCGGCGCGGCGCCCGGCCGTCCGGCCGGAGCGTGCGTCCTGGGCCAGTAGCGCTCACGCTGGAAGGCGTAGGTGGGCAGGTCGACCCGCCGGGCGCCGGTGCCGTCGAACACCCGGGCCCAGTCGACGGTTCCGCCGACGACGTGCAGCCGGGCGAGCGCGGTCAGCAGGGTGCTCTCCTCGGCTCGGCCGCGACGGCAGGCCGGTTCCACGACGGCGCCCGGGGCGCCCGGGGCCTCGGCGAGGGTCTGGCAGACGGCCGGGGACAGCGCAGCGTCGGGGCCCAGTTCCAGGTAGTCGGTGGCACCGGCGGCGTGGAGGGTGCGGAGGCCGTCGGCGAAGCGGACGGTCTCCCGGACGTGGCGCACCCAGTAGTCCGCGTCCGTCGTGCCGGTGACCGGCTCGCCGGTCAGGTTGGAGACCAGCGGGATCGACGGCGCCTGGTAGGTCAGGCCGTCGAGGACCTGCCGGAAGTCCTCCAGCATCGGGTCCATGAGGGGTGAGTGGAAGGCGTGCGAGACCCGCAGGCGGGTCGTGCGGCGGTCGGCGAAGTGCGCTTCGATCGCCGCGACCGCTTCCTCCGTGCCTGACACAACCACCGAGGACGGGCCGTTGACGGCGGCTGTCGACACCTCGTCGTTCAGCAGCGGCCGGACCTCCTCCTCCGTCGCCTCGATCGCCAGCATCGCGCCACCCTCCGGAAGCGCCTGCATCAACCGGCCACGCGCCGCCACCAGCGCACACGCGTCCGCCAGCGAGAACACCCCCGCCACGTGCGCGGCGGCCACCTCACCGATCGAGTGACCGGCCACGAACTCCGGCCGCACGCCAAGTGATTCGACCAGCCGGAACAGCGCCACCTCCACCGCGAACAACCCCGCCTGGGCGAAGTCCGTCCGGTTCAGCAGCTCCGCGTCCTCGCCCCACACCACCTCCCGCACCGGCAGCCCGAACCCCGCGCACACCGCGTCGAAAGCCTCCGCGAACACCGGGAACCGGGCATACAACTCCCGCCCCATGCCGAGCCGTTGGGAACCCTGACCGGAGAAGAGCAGTGCCGTCCGACGCTCGCCGTCGGCGACGCCCCGGGCCACCTCGACGCCGTCCAGCAGCACCGCCCGGTTCGCGAACCGCGAGCGCCCGGTGGCCAGCGACAGGCCGATGTCCAGCGGAGAGCCCTCAACCGTCGCCGGCCCGGTCAGCTGCGCGTCCAGCGCCGCCTCCGACTTGCCCGCCAGCACCCACGGCACCACGGCCGGCACCGTCACGGGCACGGGCACCTGATCCGCGGCGGGGGCGTCGACCGACGGCGCCTCCTCGACGATCACGTGCGCATTGGTGCCGCTGATCCCGAACGCCGAGACGCCCGCCCGGCGTGGCCGGCCGGTCTGCGGCCATTCCTCCGCCCGGGTGAGCAGCCGGATGTCCCCGGCCGTCCAGTCGACGTGTGAGGACGGCGCGTCCACGTGCAGGGTGCGCGGCAGCACCCCGTGCCGCATCGCGAGCACCGCCTTGATCACGCCGGCCGCTCCCGCGGCGGCCTGGGTGTGGCCGATGTTGGACTTCAACGAGCCCAGCAGCAGCGGCCGTTCACGGTCCTGCCCGTAGGTGGCCAGCAGCGCCTGGGCCTCGATCGGGTCGCCCAGGGTGGTGCCCGTGCCGTGGCCCTCGACGAAGTCGACCTCGGCCGGCGAGAGCCGGGCGTTGGCGAGGGCCTGGCGGATGACGCGCTGCTGGGAGGGCCCGTTGGGCGCCGTCAGTCCGTTGGAGGCGCCGTCCTGGTTGACGGCCGAGCCTCGCACCACGGCGAGGACGGGGTGCCCGTTGCGGCGCGCGTCCGACAGCCGTTCCAGCACCAGCACGCCGGCGCCCTCGGACCAGCCGGTGCCGTCCGCCCCGTCGGCGAAGGCCTTGCACCGCCCGTCCGGGGCCAACCCGCCCTGCCGGGTGAAGCCGGGGAATCCCAGTGAGGAGGACATCACGGTCACGCCTCCGGCCAGAGCGAGGGTGCACTCGCCGCTGCGCAGGGACTGCGCGGCCAGGTGCATCGCCACCAGGGAGGAGGAGCAGGCGGTGTCGACGGTGACCGCCGGGCCTTCCAGCCCGAAGGTGTACGAGATCCGGCCGGAGACCACACTCGCCGCCAGGCCGGTGCTCGCGTGCCCCTCGATGTCCTCGGCGGAGTTCATGACGAGGGTCAGGTAGTCCTGGCCGCCGGTGCCGACGAACACACCGGTCCGGCTGCCGCGCAGCGCCACCGGGTCGATGCCGGCCCGCTCGACGGCCTCCCAGGAGGTCTCCAGCAGGAGCCGCTGCTGCGGGTCCATGGCGAGGGCCTCGCGCGGCGAGATCCCGAAGAACGCGGCGTCGAAGTCGGCCACTCCGTGCAGGAAGCCGCCCTTGGCGGTGGCGCTGCGCCCCCGGTCGCCGGGGCCGCCGCCGAGCAGGGTGTCGAGGTCCCAGCCCCGGTCGGTGGGGAAGTCGGATATGCCCTCGCGCCCTTCGGCGACCAGCTCCCACAGCTCCTCGGGCGTGCCGATCCCGCCGGGCAGTCGGCAGGCCATGCCGACGATCGCGATCGGGTCGTCGGTGGCGGCGGCGGGTTCGAGCGGCGGGAGTTCGGGTTCGTCCCGGCCGCCGAGCACCTCGGCGAGCAGGAGTTCCGCGATGGCCGTGGGGGTGGGGTGGTCGAAGACCAGGGTGGCGGGCAGCCGCAGGCCGGTGACGGCGGTGAGGCGGTTGCGCAGTTCCAGGGCGGTGAGGGAGTCGACGCCGAGGTCGTGGAAGTCCCGGTCGGCGGCGACGGACTGCGGTCCGGGGTGGCCGAGGACGGTGGCGGCCTCGCTGCGCACCAGGTCGAGGAGGTGGCGCAGCCGGTCGGTGCCGCGCAGCCCGTACAGGTGGGCGGCGAGGGCCGTCATGGCGGCGGCGCCCGTGCCGGTGGCGGAGGCGGTACGGCGCCCGGCGGGCAGCAGGGCGCGGAACATGGTCGGCACCTCGCCGCGCGGGCGGGCTCCGGCGGCCATCCGGCCGGTCGCCACCAGGTAGGGCTCGGCCAGGGTCATGGCGGCGTCGAGCAGGGCCAGGCCCTGCTCCTCGGTCAGCGGCGGCACCCCGGCGGAACGGATCCGCTGCAGGTCCGCATCGCTCAGCGTCCCGGTCATCCCCGCCGTGGGCACCCACGCCCCCCAGCCCAGGGACTGGGCGGGCAGGCCCTGCTGACGGCGCCACGCCGCCAACGCGTCCAGGAACACGTTCGCCGCCGCGTAGTTGCCCTGCCCCGCACTGCCCATCACCCCCGAAACCGAGGAGAACAGCACGAAAGCCCTCAGCTCCTGCCCCGCCGTCAACTCGTGCAGGTTCCACGCCGCATCCACCTTCGGCCGCAGGACAGCCGCCAGACGCTCCGGAGTCAGCCCACTGACCACACCGTCGTCCAGCACACCGGCCGCATGCACCACCCCCGTGACCGCCCGGCCCTCCAGTGCCCCGGCCAGCGCCACCCGGTCGGCCGCGTCACAGGCCAGCACCTCCACCACGGCGCCGAGTTCCCGAAGTTCCTCCACCCAGTCACCGCCACCACCCCGGCGGCTCAGCAACAGCAGATCACGCACCCCGTGCTCCACCACCAGATGCCGGGCCACCAGACGACCCAGACCACCCGTACCACCCGTGATCACCACCGTCCCCCCACCCCAACCGGAAGAGGACCCGCCCACAGCCACGGCACGCGCCAGCCGACCGACCCGGACGACGCCGTCACGTACCAGCACCTGGGACTCACCCACGGCCAGCACCGCGTCCAGCGGCACGTCACCGTCGGTGTCCACCAGCACGAAGCGGCCCGGGTTCTCCGACTCCGCCGCCCGCACCAGACCCCACACAGCCGCACCGGCCAGGTCCGAGACCCCACCCCCCGGCACCGCACCCCTGGTCACGAAGACCAGCCGAGAACCCCCGAAACGCTCCTCCGCCAACCACTCCCGCACCAGCCCGAGCGCCCACGCCGTGACCTCGTGCACCACCTCCGGAACCCGCCCGGCCGGCACGGACACCACCACCGCCTCCGGCACCTCCGCGTCGAGCTCCGCCGGCGACTCCACCCACACCGAACGGACGGCCGCCCCCGTACGGGACGGTGCCGGCACCCACTCCAGCCGCAGCAGCGACCCGCCCGCCCCAGCACCCCGCACCACCACCGGGGGCTCACCCAACGTCAGTGACTCCACCGACAGCACCGGCTCCCCGGCAGCGTCCGCCACGGCAAGCGACAACGTCTCCGCACCCGTCCGCACCAGCCGGGCCCGCACCACCGACGCCCCCGAGGCATGCAGCGACACCCCGGACCACGCCACCGGCACCAACCCACGGCCGTCCGCCCGCACCACCGCCGCCAGCAGCGCCGGATGCAGGCCGAAGCCCGCCGCCTCGGTCGGGAGCACCGCCTCGACGAAGGTCTCCTCGCCCCGCCGCCAGAGCGAACGCAGCCCCTCGAAGGCCTCGCCCAGTTCCGCCTCCTCGCGCACCGCCGCCGGATCGGCCACCACCGCCCCCTTGGGCGGCCAGACCGAGGCGTCGAAGCCGGCGGGCCGCTCGCCGCGGACGAGTGCGCCCACGGCGTGCTCCGTCCACGGCGCGTCGGGCTCGGCGTCCGTGCGGGAGAAGACCCGCACCGGGCACGCGCCGGAGCCGTCCGGCGCACCCACCTGGATCTGGACCACGACCGAGCCGTCCTCCGGCAGCACCAGCGGCTCGGTGACGGTCAGCCGCTCGACCCGGTCGCAGCCCACCTGGTCACCCGCCCGCACGGCCAGCTCCAGGTACCCGGTCGGCGGGAACACGGCCACTCCGCCCACCCGGTGGTCGCCCAGCCAGGGCTGCACCGCCAACGACAGCCGGCCCGTCAGCAGGGTGCCCTCGGCGTTCGCCAGGGCGAGGGTGGCGCCCAGCAGGGGGTGTTCGGCGGAGGCCAGTCCGGCTCCGGTCAGGTCACCGAGACGCCGGGCCGGGCGCGGCCAGTAGCGTTCGTGCTGGAAGGGGTAGGTGGGCAGGTCGACGGGCCGGGCGCCGGTGCCGTCGAACATCCGCGCCCAGTCCACCGCCACACCGGTGACGTGCAGCCGGGCGAGGGCGGTGACCAGGGCGGCCTCCTCCGACCGGTCCCGGCGCAGCAGCGGGACGGCCGGGGAGGTCGTGCCGCCCTCGTGCTCGTCGAGGTTCCGCTCGGCCAGCGCGGCGAGCACGCCGTCCGGGCCGAGTTCCAGGAAGGCCGTGGCCCCGGCCGCGCGCAGGGCGCCCAGGCCGTCGGCGAAGCGGACGGTCTCCCGGACGTGGCGCACCCAGTAGTCCGCGTCGGTCGCGCCGGTGACCAGCTCACCGGTCAGGTTGGAGACCAGCGGGATCGACGGCGCGTGGTACGTCAGACCGTTGAGGACGTCCCGGAAGTCCGCCAGCATCGGGTCCATCAGCGGCGAGTGGAAGGCGTGCGACACCCGCAGCCGGGTCGTACGGCGGTCGGCGAAGTGCGCTTCGACCACCGCGACCGCCTCCTCCGTACCCGAAACGACCACCGAGGACGGGCCGTTGACGGCGGCTATCGACACCTCGTCCTTCAGCAGCGGCCGGACCTCCTCCTCGGTGGCCTGCACCGCCAGCATCGCGCCACCCGAGGGCAGCGCCTCCATCAACCGGCCACGGGCGGCCACCAGGGTGCAGGCGTCCGCCAGCGAGAACACCCCCGCCACATGAGCCGCGGCCACCTCACCGATCGAGTGACCGGCCACGAACTCCGGCTCCACGCCCAGCGACTCCACCAGCCGGAACAGCGCCACCTCCACCGCGAACAACCCCGCCTGAGCGAAGTCCGTCCGGTTCAGCAGCCCCGAGTCCTCACCCCACACCACCTCCCGCACCGGCAGCTCGAACCCCGCGCACACCGCGTCGAAAGCCTCCGCGAACACCGGGAACCGGGCATACAACTCCCGCCCCATCCCCAACCGCTGCGACCCCTGACCCGAGAACAGGAACGCCGTCGAGCGCTCGGTCGCGGCACCCCGCGCGACCTCCACGCCGTCCACCAGCACCGCCCGGTGCCCGAACCGCGACCGGCCCGCCAACGACAGACCCACGTCCACGGGTGAACCGGCCGACCCGGCGAGCGCGGTCAGCTGTGCGTCCAGCGCGGTCTCCGACTTCGCCGACACCACCCACGGCACCACCACCGGCCCGGCGACCACGGCCGCGGGCTCCTCTTCCACGGCCTCCTCCGGCGCCTGCTCCACGATCACATGGGCATTGGTGCCGCTGATCCCGAAGGCCGAGACGCCGGCCCGGCGCGGCTGACCGGTCTCCGGCCAGTCCCGGGCCTCGGCCAGCAGCTCCACCGCCCCCGCCGACCAGTCCACCTCACCGGACGGCGCGTCCACGTGCAGGGTCCGCGGCAGCACCCCGTGCCGCATCGCCATCACCGTCTTGATCACGCCCGCGACCCCGGCGGCGGCCTGGGTGTGGCCGATGTTGGACTTCAACGAGCCCAGCAGCAGCGGCCGTTCACGGTCCTGCCCGTACGTCGCCAGCAGCGCCTGCGCCTCGATCGGGTCGCCCAGCGGCGTCCCCGTCCCGTGCCCCTCGACCGCGTCCACCTCGGCGGCGGAGAGTCCGGCAGCCGTCAGGGCGGCGCGGATGACGCGCTGCTGGGACGGCCCGTTGGGCGCGGTCAGCCCGTTGGAGGCACCGTCCTGGTTGACGGCCGAACCGCGCAGCACCGCGAGCACCGGGTGCCCGTTGCTCCGGGCGTCGGACAGCCGCTCCAGCACCAGCACGCCGGCGCCCTCGGCCCAGCCCGTTCCGTCGGCGGCGTCCGCGAAGGCCTTGCACCGCCCGTCCGGGGCCAGCCCGCCCTGCCGGCTGAAGCCCGCGAAGCTCATCGGAGTGGAGAGCACCGTCACGCCGCCCGCGAGGGCGAGGGTGCACTCGCCGGCCCGCAGCGCCTGCGAGGCCAGGTGCATCGCCACCAGGGAGGAGGAGCAGGCGGTGTCGACCGTCACCGCCGGGCCCTCCAGCCCGAAGGTGTACGACAGGCGGCCGGACAGCACGCTCGCTGTCAGGCCGGTGGTCGCGTGGCCCTCCATGTCCTCCTCTGCGTTCATGACCACACCGACGTAGTCGACGCCCGCCGTGCCGACGAAGACGCCGGTCCGGGTGCCGCGCAGGCCCGCCGGGTCGACGCCCGCCCGCTCGAACGCCTCCCAGGAGGTCTCCAGCAGGAGCCGCTGCTGCGGGTCCATCGCGAGGGCCTCGCGCGGGGAGATCCCGAAGAAGTCCGCGTCGAAGTCGGCCGCCGCGATGAATCCGCCCTCGATCGCGGCACTGCTCCCGGCGCCCTCGCCGGACAGCGCCGCCAGGTCCCAGCCGCGGTCGGCCGGGAAGGCGGTGATGCCGTCCCGCCCGTCCGCGACCAGCCGCCAGAGTTCCTCGGGGGTGGTCACCCCGCCCGGCAGACGGCAGGCCATGCCGACGACGGCGATCGGCTCGTGCCGGCCGGACTCGACTTCCAGCAGCCGTTGGCGGGTCTGGTGCAGGTCGGCCGTGACCCACTTGAGGTAGTCAACGAGCTTGCTGTCGTTCGACATGGGAGGTGGTGCCTTCCTGTGTAGAGGCAGGTGCGGTCAGCGGTCGCTGAGACGGCCGAGCTCGTTGTCGATGAAGGCGAGGACCTCGTCCGCACTCGCCGCTTCGAGTCGCTCCGCGACGCCGTCCTCGGCATTCTGGGCGTCGAGGATTCGCAATTTCTCCAGCATTCGGCGCAGCCGGAGGGACAGAGCGTCCCGGGTCGCCCGGTCGGTGTCTCCGTCCGCCAGGGCCTCGTCGAGCCGGTCGAGTTGCCCGAGCAGCGCGGCACCGTCCGCGGTGTCCCGCCGGTCCAGGAGCACACCGAGGAGGTGGGCGGCCAGGACGGCCGGGGTGGGGTGGTCGAAGACCAGGGTGGCGGGCAGCCGCAGGCCGGTGACGGCGGTGAGGCGGTTGCGCAGTTCCAGGGCGGTGAGGGAGTCGACGCCGAGGTCGTGGAAGTCCCGGTCGGCCTCAACGGACTGCGCCGAGCCGTGGCCGAGGACGGCCGCGGCCTCGGTCCGGACCAGGCCGGTGAGGTGGCGCAGCCGGTCGCCCTCGCGCAGTCCGGCCAGACGGGCCGCCAGCGCGGTGACCGTCCCGGTGCTGCCGCCTCCGGACTCGGCCACCCGGCGGGCGCCGCGGACCAGGCCGCGCAGCAGTGCGGGCACGGCGCCGGGCATCCTCGACGGGCCGGCGGCGCGGCCGATGGGGACGAGGTAGGGCTCGTCCAGGGTCATGGCGGCGTCGAGCAGGGCCAGGCCCTGCTCCTCGGTCAGCGGCGGCACCCCGGCGGAACGGATCCGCTGCAGGTCCGCATCGCTCAGCGTCCCGGTCATCCCCGCCGTGGGCACCCACGCCCCCCAGCCCAGGGACTGGGCGGGCAGGCCCTGCTGACGGCGCCACGCCGCCAACGCGTCCAGGAACACGTTCGCCGCCGCGTAGTTGCCCTGCCCCGCACTGCCCATCACCCCCGAAACCGAGGAGAACAGCACGAAAGCCCTCAGCTCCTGCCCCGCCGTCAACTCGTGCAGGTTCCACGCCGCATCCACCTTCGGCCGCAGGACAGCCGCCAGACGCTCCGGAGTCAGCCCACTGACCACACCGTCGTCCAGCACACCGGCCGCATGCACCACCCCCGTGACCGCCCGGCCCTCCAGTGCCCCGGCCAGCGCCACCCGGTCGGCCGCGTCACAGGCCAGCACCTCCACCACGGCGCCGAGTTCCCGAAGTTCCTCCACCCAGTCACCGCCACCACCCCGGCGGCTCAGCAACAGCAGATCACGCACCCCGTGCTCCACCACCAGATGCCGGGCCACCAGACGACCCAGACCACCCGTACCACCCGTGATCACCACCGTCCCCCCACCCCAACCGGAAGAGGACCCGCCCACAGCCACGGCACGCGCCAGCCGACCGACCCGCACCACACCCCGGCGGGCCACGAACTGGAAGTCACCGCCGGCCGGTTGAGCGGCGAGGACGGGCAGCGCGGCCGTGGTGTCCGCGGTGGAGCCGACGTCGAGCAGGGCGAAGCGGCCCGGGTTCTCCGACTCCGCCGCCCGCACCAGACCCCACACGGCCGCACCGGCCAGGTCCGAGACCCCACCCCCCGGCACCGCACCCCTGGTCACGAAGACCAGCCGCGAACCCCCGAAACGCTCCTCCGCCAACCACTCCCGCACCAGCCCGAGCGCCCACGCCGTGACCTCGTGCACCACCTCCGGAACCTGGCCGCCCACGACCGGCGCGAGCACGACTTCCGGCACCGCGTCCGGCACCTCGGCCAGCGAGGCCATGGGCCCGTCCAGGGTCGCCGAGCGTACCGTCCCGTCGGCCGACGAGGGCGCGTCCACCCAGTCCAGCCGCAGCAGCGCCCCGGCCGGCACCGCGTTCGCGCGGACGGCGGCCGGCTCGGCCAGGGTCAGCGACCCTGCCGACAGCACGGGGCCGCCGGCCGCGTCCATGACCTCGACCGACACGCAATCCCCACCCGTCCGGGCGACGCGCAGCCGCACCACGGCTGCGCCGGTCGCGTGCAGCGCCACCTCCCGCCAGTCCACGGGCACCAGTCGCGCACCGTCCTCGGGGCCGAGCAGACCGGCCGCCTGGACGGCGGCCTCCAGCAGCGCCGGGTGCAGCCCGTAGGGCGCCGCGTCCTCGGCCCGGCCGGGCAGGACGGCTTCGGCGAACACCTCATCGCCCCGCTGCCACACCGCGCGGAGCGTGCGGAAGGCCGGGCCGTGGTCCAGCGGGTCGTGGCAGCTCTCCGCTTCGACGGCCGATGCGTCCGCCGGGGGCCACACCGAGGTGTCGAACCCGCCGTCGCGGCCGCCGACCGCCAGGGTGCCGGTGGCGTGGCAGGTCCACGGCTCCTCCGGGGCGTCCGCCGGGCGGCCGTAGCAGCTCAGCGGGCGTGTGCCGGAATCGTCGGGCGCGCCGGCCACCAGTTGGACGGCGACGGCACCGTCCTGCGGCAGCACCAGCGGCTCGGTGACCGTCAACCGCTCGACGCGGTCGCAGCCGACCTGGTCCCCGGCCCGCAGGGCCAGCTCCAGCAGCCCGCCGGCCGGGAACGCCGCGGCTCCGCCCACCCGGTGGTCGCCCAGCCAGGGCTGTGCCGCCAGCGACAGCCGTCCCGTCAGCAGGACGCCCGCCGAATCGGCCGGGGAGACGACCGCCCCGAGCAGCGGGTGCTCGGCGGACGCCAGACCGGCGCCGGCCACGTCACCGGTGCGGGCGGCCTGCGCGGGCCAGTAGCGCTCGCGCTGGAAGGCGTAGGTCGGCAGGTCGACCCGCCGGGCGCCGGTGCCGTCGAACACCCGGGCCCAGTCCACCGGCACGCCGACGACGTGCAACCGGGCGAGGCCGGTCAGCAGGGCGACCTCCTCCGGGCGGTCCGCACGCAGCGCCGCGGCGGCGACCCGACCGGTGCCCTCGGCCTCGGCCTTGGACTCGCCCTCGCCATCGTCCTCGCGCTCACCCTGGCCGAGGGTCTGCTCGGCGAGGGCGGTGAGCACGCCACCGGGGCCCAGCTCCAGGTAGTCGGTGGCGCCGACGGCGTCCAGGGTGAGTAGGCCGTCGGCGAAGCGGACGGTCTCGCGGACGTGGCGCACCCAGTAGCCCGCGTCCGTCGTGCCGGTGACCAGTTCGCCGGTCAGGTTGGAGACCAGCGGGATCGAGGGCGCGTGGTACGTCAGGCCGTTGAGGACGTCCCGGAAGTCGTCCAGCATCGGGTCCATCAGCGCCGAGTGGAAGGCGTGCGAGACCCGCAGCCGGGTCGTGCGGCGGTCCGCGAAGCGCGCTTCGACCGCCGCGACCGCTTCCTCCGTACCCGACACGACCACCGAGGACGGCCCGTTGACGGCGGCTATGGACACCGACTCGCCCAGCAGCGGCCGAACCTCCTCCTCCGTCGCCTGCACCGCCAGCATCGCGCCGCCCTCCGGAAGCGCCTGCATCAACCGGCCACGGGCGGCGACCAGGGCGCAGGCGTCGGCCAGCGAGAACACGCCGGCCACATGCGCCGCGGCGATCTCACCGATCGAATGCCCGGCCACGAACTCCGGCCGCACACCGAGTGATCCGACCAGCCGGAACAACGCCACCTCCACCGCGAACAACCCCGCCTGGGCGAACTCCGTCCGGTTCAGCAGCTCCGCGTCCTCACCCCACACCACCTCCCGCACCGGCAGGTCCAGCTCCGCACACACCGCGTCGAAAGCCTCCGCGAACACCGGGAACCGGGCATACAACTCCCGGCCCATCCCCAACCGCTGCGACCCCTGACCGGAGAACAGCAGCGCGAGCCGCCGCTCACCGGCGACGCCCCGGGCCACCTCCACGCCGTCCAGCAGCACCGCCCGGTGCCCGAACCGCGACCGGCCCGCCAACGACAGCCCCACGTCCAGGGGCGAGCCGCCCCGCCCGGCGAGGCCCGTCAACTGTGCGTCCAGCGCCGCCCCCGAGACGCCCGAGACCACCCACGGCACCGTGCCCGGCTCGACCGACGGCCGCGTTTCCGCTTCCTCCTCCTGCGGCGTCTCCCGCGGTGCCTCCTCGACGATCACGTGCGCGTTCGTCCCGCTGATCCCGAACGAGGACACCCCCGCCCGCCGGGGCCGCTCCCCGCCAGGCCACTCCCGCGCCTCCGTCAGCAGTTCCACCGCGCCGGTCGACCAGTCGACGTGCGACGAGGGCGCGTCCACGTGCAGGGTCTTCGGCAGTACCCCCGCCCGCATCGCCTCGACGGTCTTGATCACACCCGCCACACCGGCGGCCGCCTGGGTGTGGCCGAGGTTGGACTTCACCGAGCCCAGCATCAGCGGCTGTTCACGGTCCTGCCCGTACGTCGCCAGCAACGCCTGCGCCTCGATCGGGTCGCCCAAGGCGGTGCCGGTGCCGTGCGCCTCCACGGCGTCCACGTCGGCGGCGGACAGCCCGGCGTTGGCCAGCGCCTGGCGGATCACCCGCTGCTGGGACGGCCCGTTCGGCGCGGTGAGCCCGTTCGACGCGCCGTCCTGGTTGACGGCGCTGCCTCGCAGGACCGCCAGCACGGGGTGCCCGTGGCGCCGCGCGTCCGAGAGTCGCTCCAGCACCAGCACGCCCACGCCCTCGGACCAGCCCGTGCCGTCCGCCCCGTCGGCGAAGGCCTTGCAGCGGCCGTCCGGGGCCAGCCCGCCCTGCCGGGTGAAGCCGAGGAAGCTCATCGGCGTGGACAGCACGGTCACCCCGCCGGCCAGGGCGAGGGAGCATTCGCCACTGTGCAGGGACTGCGCGGCCAGGTGCATCGCCACCAGCGAGGAGGAGCAGGCGGTGTCGATGGTGAGGGCGGGCCCCTCCAGACCGAGGCAGTACGACACCCGGCCCGAGATCACACTGTTGGCCAGCCCGGTGCTCGCGTGCCCCTCCACCTCCTCCCGTGAGTTCATCACCAGCGAGGCGTAGTCCTGTCCGGTGGTGCCGACGAAGACACCGGTCCGGCTGCCGCGCAGCGCCACCGGGTCGAGGCCGGCCCGCTCGAACGCCTCCCAGGAGGTCTCCAGCAGCAGCCGCTGCTGCGGGTCCATCGCGAGGGCCTCGCGCGGGGAGATCCCGAAGAAGCCCGCGTCGAAGTCGCCCAGTCCGGTGAGGAAGCCGCCCCGACGGGTGGCGCTGACGCCGTGACCGGTGCCGAACAGCGCGTCCAGGTCCCAGCCGCGGTCGGCCGGGAAGCCGGAGATGCCGTCGCGGCCCTCGCTCAGCAGCCGCCAGAGATCCTCGGGTGAGGCGACGCCGCCCGGGAAACGGCAGGCCATGCCGACGATCGCGACCGGTTCTCCGGCCGCGGGGGTCGTGGTGGCGGCCGGGAGCGCCGGGGCGGCGCCCCCGTCGAGGAGTTCGCCGAGGAGGTGCGCGGCGAGGGCGTGCGGAGTCGGGTGGTCGAAGACCAGGGTCGCCGGGAGCCGGATCCCGGTGACGGCGGTGAGGCGGTTGCGCAGCTCGATCGCGGTGAGGGAGTCGAACCCGAGGTCGCGGAACTCCCGCTCCGGGTCGACGGCCCGGCCGGAGGCGTGGCCGAGGACGGCGGCGGCCTCGGTACGGACCAGGTCCACGAGGTGGCGCGGCCGGTCGGCCTCGCGCAGCGCGTGCAGACGGGCGGCGAGGGCGGCGCCCGTCCCCGTGCTTCCGGCGGCGGTCCGGCGCCCGGCGGGCAGCAGGGCGCGGAACATGCTCGGCACCTCGCCGGGCGGGCGCGTTCCGGCGGCCAGCCGGCCGGTCGCCACCAGGTAGGGCTCGTCCACGGTCATGGCGGCGTCGAGCAGGGCCAGGCCCTGCTCCTCGGTCAGCGGCGGCACCCCGGCGGAACGGATCCGGTGCAGGTCCGTCTCGGAGAGCGTCCCGGTCATGCCGTCGGTTGGCGCCCAGGCGCCCCAGCCCAGGGACTGGGCGGGCAGGCCCTGCTGACGGCGCCAGGCGGCCAGGGCGTCCAGGAAGACGTTCGCCGCCGCGTAGCTGCCCTGGCCGGCGCTGCCCAGCACACCCGACACGGACGAGAACAGCACGAAGGCCTCGAGGTCCTGGCCGGCCGTCAGCTCGTGCAGGTTCCAGGCCGCGTCCACCTTGGGCCGCAGGACGGCGGTGAGCCGTTCGGACGTCAGTCCGGTGACCACGCCGTCGTCCAGCACACCGGCCGCGTGCACCACGCCGGTGATCGTCCGGCCCTCCAGTGCCCCGGCCAGCGCCTCCCGGTCGGCCGCGTCGCAGGCCAGCACCTCGACCTCGGCGCCGAGTTCCCGAAGTTCCTCCACCCAGTCACCGCCACCACCCCGGCGGCTCAGCAACAGCAGCTTCCGAACACCGTGTTCGGCCACCAGGTGCCGCGCCACCCGCCGCCCCAGGCCGCCGGTGCCGCCCGTGACGACCACCGTGCCCGGGCCCCAGCCGCCGGACGCCCCGCCGCTCGGGGTCCGGGTCAACCGGCCGACCCGGACGACGCCGTCACGTACCAGCACCTGGGACTCACCCACGGCCAGCACCGCGTCCAGCGGCACGTCACCGTCGGTGTCCACCAGCACGAAGCGGCCCGGGTTCTCCGACTCCGCCGCCCGCACCAGACCCCACACAGCCGCACCGGCCAGGTCCGAGACCCCACCCCCCGGCACCGCGCTCCTGGTCACGAAGACCAGCCGCGAACCCCCGAAACGCTCCTCCGCCAACCACTCCCGCACCAGCCCGAGCGCCCACGCCGTGACCTCGTGCACCACCTCCGGAACCCGCCCGGTCGGCACGGACACCACCACCGCCTCCGGCACCTCAGCGTCGAGCTCCGCCGGCGACTCCACCCACACCGAACGGACGGCCGCCCCCGTACGGGACGGTGCCGGCACCCACTCCAGCCGCAGCAGCGACCCGCCCGCCCCAGCACCCCGCACCACCACCGGGGGCTCACCCAACGTCAGTGACTCCACCGACAGCACCGGCTCCCCGGCAGCGTCCGCCACGGCGAGCGACAACGTCTCCGCCCCCGTCCGCACCAGCCGGGCCCGCACCACCGACGCCCCCGAGGCATGCAGCGACACCCCGGACCACGCCACCGGCACCAACCCACGGCCGTCCGCCCGCACCACCGACGCCAGCAGCGCTGGATGCAGGCCGAAGCCACTCACCTCGGTCGGGAGCACCGCCTCGACGAAGGTCTCCTCGCCCCGCCGCCAGACGCCCTCGCCCTGCGGTGCCGTGCCGGCCGGCGGCCAGACCGTGGCGTCGAAGTCGGCGGTGCGCGCTCCGGTGGTCAGCAGCCCGGTGGCGTGTTCGGTCCACGGCTCGTCCAGGGGGCCGTCGGGGCGCGAGTAGAACGTCACCGCCCGGGCGCCGGTCCCGTCCGGCGCGCCCGCGCGGATCTGGACCATCGTGCCGTCGCCGGTGCCCAGGGGCAGCGGGCTGGTGACGGTGAGCCGCTCGACCCGGTCGCAGCCGACGTGGTCGCCGACCCGGAGTGCCAGCTCCAGGAACCCGGCGGCCGGGAAGACGTCCGCGTCACTGTCCCAGGCCACCGTGCCGGGCGAGAGCCGTCCGGTGAACACCACGCTGTCCGTGCCGGCCAGCGGCACCGCCGCGCCGAGCAGCGGGTGGTCCGCCGCAAGCAGTCCGGCGGCGACGACGTCCCCGGTGAGGCTGCCCGGGGCGGGCCAGTAGCGCTCGTGCTGGAAGGGGTAGGTGGGCAGGTCGACGGGCCGGGCGCCGGTGCCGCCGAACAGCCGTGCCCAGTCCACCGGCACACCGGCGACGTGCAGCCGGGCCAGACCGGTGACCAGCGCGGTCTCTTCCGGCCGGTCCCGGCGCAGCAGCGGGACGGCCGGAGCGGCGGCCTCCTGGGCGAGGGCCGACAGGACGCCGTCCGGGCCGAGCTCGACGAAGGCGGTGGCCCCGGCCGCACGCAGGGCGCGCAGACCGTTGGCGAAGCGGACGGTCTCCCGGACGTGGCGCACCCAGTAGTCCGCGTCGGTCGCGCCGGTGACCAGCTCACCGGTCAGGTTGGAGACGAGGGGGATCGAGGGCTCGCTGTACGTCAGCCCGTTGAGGACCTGCCGGAATTCGTCCAGCATCGGGTCCATCAGCGGCGAGTGGAAGGCGTGCGACACCCGCAGCCGGGTCGTACGGCGGTCGGCGAAGTGCGCCTCGACCACCGCGACGGCGTCGTCCGCGCCCGAAACGACCACCGAGGACGGCCCGTTCACGGCGGCTATCGACACCTCGCCGTTCAGCAGCGGCCGCATTTCCTCCTCGGTGGCCTGCACCGCCAGCATCGCGCCACCCGAGGGCAGCGCCTCCATCAACCGGCCACGGGCGGCCACCAGGGTGCAGGCGTCCGCCAGCGAGAACACCCCCGCCACATGAGCCGCGGCCACCTCACCGATCGAGTGACCGGCCACGAACTCCGGCTCCACGCCCAGCGACTCCACCAGCCGGAACAGCGCCACCTCCACCGCGAACAACCCCGCCTGAGCGAAGTCCGTCCGGTTCAGCAGCCCCGAGTCCTCACCCCACACCACCTCCCGCACCGGCAGCCCGAACCCCGCGCACACCGCGTCGAAAGCCTCCGCGAACACCGGGAACCGGGCATACAACTCCCGCCCCATCCCCAACCGCTGCGACCCCTGACCCGAGAACAGGAACGCCGTCGAGCGCTCGGTCGCGGCACCCCGCGCGACCTCCACGCCGTCCACCAGCACCGCCCGGTGCCCGAACCGCGACCGGCCCGCCAACGACAGACCCACGTCCACGGGTGAACCGCCCACCGTGGCCAGCCGGGCGAGCTGGGCGCTCAAAGCGGCCTCGGACTTCGCCGACACCACCCACGGCACCGCGCCCGGCTCGACCGACGGCCGCCCCTCCGCTTCCTCCTCCTGCGGCGCCTCCCGCGGTGCCTCCTCGACGATCACGTGCGCGTTCGTCCCGCTGATCCCGAACGAGGAAACCCCCGCCCGCCGGGGCCGCTCCCCGCCCGGCCACTCCCGCGCCTCCGTCAGCAGCCGTACGTCGCCCACCGACCAGTCCACCCGCGCGGACGGCCGCTCCGCGTGCAGGGTCTTCGGCAGCACCCCGTGCCGCATCGCCATCACCGTCTTGATCACACCCGCGACCCCGGCTGCCGCCTGGGCGTGGCCCAGGTTCGACTTGACCGAGCCGAGCCAGAGCGGCCGGCCGGCCTCCCGTCCTCGCCCGTAGGTGGCCAGCAGCGCCTGGGCCTCGATCGGGTCGCCGAGCGGCGTGCCCGTCCCGTGCCCCTCGACCGCGTCCACCTCGGCGGCGGACAGCCCGGCGTTGGCCAGCGCCTGGCGGATCACACGCTGTTGGGACGGCCCGTTCGGCGCGGTGAACCCGTTGGAGGCGCCGTCCTGGTTGACCGCCGAGCCCCGGACCACGGCCAGCACCCGGTGCCCGTTGCTCCGGGCGTCCGAGAGCCGCTCCAGCACCAGCACGCCCACGCCCTCCGACCAGCCGGTGCCGTCCGCCCCGTCCGCGAAGGCCTTGCACCGCCCGTCCGGGGCCAGCCCGCCCTGCCGGCTGAACTCCAGCAGTGCTCCCGGGGTCGACATCACGTTGACTCCGCCCGCCACCGCCAGCGTGCACTCGCCCGCCCGCAGCGCCTGGACCGCCCAGTGCAGGGCGACCAGCGAGGAGGAGCAGGCGGTGTCCACGGTCACCGACGGGCCCTCCAGCCCGAGGGTGTAGGACAGCCGGCCGGACAGCGCGGAGGCGGCGATGCCGGTGCCGATGTCGCCGGTGGCGTCGGCCAGCGAGCGCACCAGCAGATAGGCGTAGTCCTGGCCGTTGGTGCCCAGGAACACCCCGGTGCGGCTGCCGCGCAGGGCCGTCGGGTCGAGGCCGGCCCGCTCGAACGCCTCCCAGGAGGTCTCCAGCAGGAGCCGCTGCTGGGGGTCGGTGGTGACGGCCTCGCGCGGGGAGATCCCGAAGAAGTCCGCGTCGAAGCCGGACACCGCGTCGAGGAAGCCCCCGCGCCGGGAGACCCGGGTGCCGCGCTCGTCGACGCCGGTGTCACGCAGGGCGCCGAGGTCCCAGCCGCGGTCCTCCGGGTAGTCCCCGGTGGCGTCGGCGCCGCTCGCCACCAGGTCCCAGAGGTCCTCGGGCGAACCGATCCCGCCGGGGTAGCGGCAGCCCATGCCGATCACGGCGACGGGTTCGGTGGCTGCGGCCAGCAGCCGGCGGTTCTGCTGCCGCAGCCGTTCGGACTCCTTCAGCGAGGACCGGAGAGCGGCGACTACCTTGTCGTGGGGCGTGGTCATGGGAGCTCCGTCAGTCCTGGGCGTGGTCGGGGTCGTTGCGCAGGGCGGCCTGCACCAGGTCGTCCAGGTCCATCGCGTCGATGGCGTCGTCGTCCTCGGCGTCCTCGGCGGCCCCGCCGTCCGCGGCGCCGTCGGCGAGCTTCAGCAGCTCGTCCAGCACCCCGCTGCGCCGGAGCCGGTCCAGCGGGACGGACTCGAGGAGGGCCCGCAGGCGGTCCCGCTCGGGTTCGGCGTCCCTGCTGTCCTGGCCGGGTCCGGTGAGCAGCAGGCCGAGCAGGTGCTCGGCGAGCTCGCTCGGGCTCGGGTGGTCGAAGACCAGCGTCGGGGAGAGGTCGAGGCCGGTGGCGGCGCCGAGCCGGTTGCGCAGTTCGACGGCGCCGAGGGAGTCGAAGCCGAGGTCCCGGAAGGCCTTGTCCGGGCCGACCGCCTCGATACCGGGCAGTCCGAGCACCTCGGCGGCCCGGCCGCGGACCAGTCCGAGCACGGTGGCGGCGCGGCGCGCCGGGGGCAGTCCGGCGAGTTCGGCGCGCAGTTCGCGGCCGTTCCCGGTGTCGCCGCCGGGGCCCTGGGGCTCGGCGTAGCCGGGCAGCTGGGCGAGCAGACGACTCGGCCGGACGGCGGTGAAGGCGCGCACGAAGCGCTCCGGGTCGACGTCGGCCACCAGGGTGGTCGGGGCGTCGTCCAGGACGGTCCGGCGCAGCGCGCTGACCGCGGCGGCCGGGTCGAGCGGCCGGATGCCGGTGCGGCGGGCGGCCTCGGCGGCCCGGGTGTCGGCGGCCATGCCGCCGCCGCCCCAGGCGCCCCAGGCGATCGAGGTGGCCGCCCGCCCGTGGGCGCGGCGGCGCTCGGCGAGGGCGTCGAGGAGGGCGTTGGCGGCCGCGTAGTTACCCTGGCCCGGGTTGCCGACGGCGGCCGAGGCGGAGGAGAACAGGGCGAAGACGGCCAGGTCCTGGTCGGCGGTCAGTTCGTCGAGCAGCAGCGCCGAGGCGGCCTTGGCCCGGTGGACGGCGGTGAAGCGGTCCGGGTCGAGGCCGTCGATCACGCCGTCGTCGAGGACGCCGGCGGCGTGGACGACGGCGCTGAGCGGCTGGTCGGCGGGCACCGCGGCCAGGACGGCGGCGAGCGCCTCCCGGTCGGCCACGTCGCAGGCCGTGATGGTGACGGTGGCGCCGGCGGCGGTGAGGTCCTCGCGGAGTCCGGCCGCGCCGGGGGCGTCGG
>NZ_JPRF03000078.1 GCF_001188955.3 Kitasatospora aureofaciens
CACCCGCAGCGGCGGGTACTTCGGGTCCTCGACCACGGGCGTGGACAGGTCGGCGCCGACGTCGAACAGGTCGTTCTGGACCCGTACGAGCACGGCCGCCACGTCCTCGGGCAGCGCGCCGACCGCGCGGGTTCAGCCCGGCCGGCAGCGGCGGCTCGGCCGCCGCACCGCCGCCGTTGCCTCCGTACGGGTTCCCGCCGCCGCCCGGGCGGCCCTCCTGCCACGTGTTCATGCCGTCGAGGATGCCCGACCCCGGTACTGCTGACTCCCCCCGGGGCCCCCGCCAGGCCTCTTGTAGCAGTTTTGATGCACGTACCGGATCGTTCCGGCGTGAAACGCGCCCGTCACCCGCGTTCCGAGCGCCGAAACGATTCTTGACCGCTTCGAACGCAGCGTGTTTGCATTCCAGGCATGGACCAGGGGCGGGCACTCACGCGTCGGCGGCACGTCGACCTGCAGCGTGTGTCCGGTTCCCTCTGTCGCGGCTGAAGCGCACCCGCCACCCCCACCGCAGCAGCCGAGCAGCGGCCGCTGCGAAGCGACCCCGCTTCCAGCCAGAGGTGAACCATGGCCACCGTCCTGTCCGTATCCGGCTCCCCGTCCGCCACCTCCCGCACCACCCGGCTGCTGCGCCACGTCGACGCCCGCCTGGTGGACCGCGGCCACCACGTCATCCCGTTCGAGGCCCGCAGCCTGCCCGCGCACGCGCTCCTCTCCGGCGACTTCGAGCACCCGGAGATCGCCGCCGTCACCGAGCTGTTCGCCCGCGCCGACGGCGTCGTCATCGGCACTCCCGTCTACAAGGCCGCCTACTCCGGCCTGCTCAAGGCCCTGCTCGACGTGCTCCCGCAGTACGCCCTGGCCGGCAAGGCCGTCCTGCCGCTGGCCACCGGCGGCTCGCCCGCGCACGTCCTCGCCGTGGACTACGCGCTGCGCCCGGTGCTCAGCTCGATGGGTGCCGGCCACATCACCCAGGGCTGGTTCGTGCTCGACCGCCACATCACCGCCGCGGAGGACGGCACGACCCTCGTCGAGTGCGAGACCGACGCCCAGCTCGTCCCCGTCGTGGCGGGCTTCGCCGACGCCCTCGAACGCCTGGCCGCACCCGTCCTGACCGGCTGACCTGCCGCCCGCCCGACCCCGTACGGGGCGACCCCGAGACGGCCCGCGGCACCCCCTAGGGGGAGGGGGTGCCGCACCCGTAGAACCTTGGTTGCACCGCTTCATTCCGACGGAGGACGAGCCTCCTGACGACGACTCCTAACGTGGTTCTCACGCCCCCGCCCCTCCGAGGGCGACCCGGTTCCATCGGGTCCGCCACCCGACCTCGTCGGGAGGGTGGGGGCCAACGGGTGGGCCACTTCTTAGGAGACTCCAGTGACGACGGCAGCAGCCGTGTACGACCCCCAGCTTCCCGGCGGACCGTCCGCCGTCGCCGCCACGGCCCGCCAGGTGACCAAGGCGTACGGATCGGGCGAGACCAGGGTGACCGCGCTCGACGCGGTCGACGTGGACATCCAGCGCGGCCGCTTCACCGCGATCATGGGCCCCTCGGGCTCCGGCAAGTCCACCCTCATGCACTGCCTGGCGGGGCTGGACACGGTCAGCAGCGGGCGGATCTGGATCGGCGACACCGAGATCACCGGCCTCAGGGACAAGCAGCTGACCAGGCTGCGCCGGGACAAGATCGGCTTCATCTTCCAGGCGTTCAACCTGCTCCCGACCCTGAACGCGCTGGAGAACATCACGCTGCCGATGGACATCGCCGGCCGCAGGCCCGACCAGGCCTGGCTGGACCAGGTGGTGGAGACCGTCGGCCTGGCCGGCCGGCTCAAGCACCGCCCGACCCAGCTCTCCGGCGGTCAGCAGCAGCGCGTCGCGGTGGCCCGCGCGCTGGCCGCCCGCCCGGAGATCATCTTCGGCGACGAGCCCACCGGGAACCTGGACTCCCGGGCCGGCGCCGAGGTGCTGACCTTCCTGCGCCGCTCGGTGGACGAGCTGGGCCAGACCATGGTCATGGTCACCCACGACCCGGTCGCCGCCGGCTACGCGGACCGCGTGCTCTTCCTCGCCGACGGCGTGATCGTCGACGAGATGCACGCGCCGACCGCCGACTCCGTCCTCGAACGCATGCGCCGCTTCGACGGCAAGCGCACCAGCTGAGCGGCGGGACGACGAAACCATGCTGCTCAGGACCTCACTGCGGAGCTTCTTCGCCCACAAGGGCCGGATGGCGCTCTCGCTCATCGCCGTCGTGCTGTCGGTCGCCTTCGTGTCCGGCACCCTGGTGTTCTCCAACACCGCCACCAGCACCTTCTCCAAGCTGTTCGCCGCGACCGCCTCCGACATCTCGGTCCAGCCGCCCAAGCCGGCCGACGACGAGGAGCCGCAGGCCGGGGACAAGCCCGCGACGGTCCCGGCCCCGCTCGCCCAGCAGGTCGCCTCGGTGCCGGGCGTGAAGACCGCGATCGGCCAGGTCATGGTCGGCAACGCGATCCTGGTCAACCCGGCCACCAACAAGCTGGTCGGCCCGACCAGCGGCGCCCCGACCCTGGTCGGCAACTGGACCGACACCCCGCGCAACCCGGTCAAGATCACTTCCGGGCACGTCCCGCAGAACTCCGGCGAGCTGGTGCTGGACGCGGACACCGCCAAGAAGGCCGGGCTCGGCATCGGCGACAAGGTCCGGGTCGACAACGCGACGGGACAGCACCCGTACACGATCGCCGGCATCGCCACCTTCACCACCACCAACCCGGGCGCCGCGCTGGCCTTCCTGGACACCGCGACCGCCCAGCAGGTGCTGCTCGGCGAGCAGGCCTACACCTCCGTCGAAGCCTTCGGCGACGGCAGCCGCAGCAACGACCGGCTCAAGGCCGACACCCTCGCCGAGCTGGGCAGCCGCTACCAGGTCAAGACGGCGGCCGAGCAGAAGGCCGACAACACCAAGGCGATCGGCAGCGGCCTCGACTTCATGAAGTACGCGATGCTCGGCTTCGCCGGCATCTCGCTGATCGTCGGCGGCTTCCTGATCATCAACACCTTCTCGATGCTGGTCGCCCAGCGCACCCGCGAGATCGGTCTGCTGCGCGCCATCGGCGGCAGCCGCCGGCAGGTGAACGGCTCGGTACTGGTGGAGGCGCTCATCCTGGGCGTGCTCGGCTCGACCCTCGGCGTGGCGGTCGGCCTGGGCGTGGCCGTCGGCCTCATCAAGCTGATGAACGCGATCGGCATGGACCTCAAGGCGAGCGACCTGGAGGTCGGGCCCGACGTCTTCGTGGCGGGCTACGCGGTGGGCATCCTGATCACCGTCGTCGCGGCGTGGATCCCGGCCCGCCGGGCCAGCCGGATCGCGCCGATGGCCGCCCTGCGCGACCACGGCACCCCGGCCGAGGCCCGCTCCAACCTGGTCCGTACGGTCCTCGGGGTGCTGCTCACCGGCGGCGGCGCAGGCCTGCTGGTGCTCGCCGGGACGGCGGACCGGGCCGGCACCGGCGGGCAGCTCCTGGGCCTCGGCCTGCTGCTCACCCTGATCGGCTTCGTGGTGCTCGGCCCGCTGCTGGCCACCGTCGTCATCAAGGTGCTCGGCGCGCTGCTCCCGGCCCTGTTCGGCCCCTCCGGCAAGCTCGCCCAGCGCAACGCGATGCGCAACCCGCGGCGCACCGGCGCCACCGCCGCCGCACTGATGATCGGGCTGGCGCTGGTGATCGGCTCCTCGGTGTTCAGCTCCTCGGCGGTCAGCTCGGCCAGTGTGCAGATCGACAGGTCGGTGGGCGTGGACTACATCATCTCGGGCGGCCAGGCCCCGGTCACCGCCGAGATGATGGACGCGGTGAAGCGCACCCCGGGCATCGACCACGTCACGACCCAGGAGAACCTTCTCCGCACCAAGGTCCAGCTGCCCGGCGGGCAGAACGCCAGGACGGACCTGACCGCGGTGCCGGCCAGCTTCTTCGGCAGCGACTTCCACCCCACGGTCAGCTCCGGCGCGATGGACTCGATCGGGCGCGGTTCGCTCGGGATCGGCGAGACCTTCGCCGAGGACCACGGCCTGAAGGTCGGAGACCGCGTGACCGTCGACTACGGCAAGGGCCGCACCCAGACGCTGCCGGTGGGCGTGGTGTTCCAGAAGGGCGGGCTGCTGGGCGACGGCTCCTTCGTCGGCCTGGACGCCCTGGCCCAGGTCGTTCCGGCCGCCGAGCAGCCCCCGGTGTGGACGTTCTTCGCCAAGGCCGCCCCCGGCGCCGACGTCGGCAGGACGCTCACCGCCCTGCAGGAGGCGCTCCAGCAGTACCCGCAGCTGACCGTGAAGGACCAGGCCGGCTACAAGGAACTCGTGCAGTCCCAGGTCAACACGCTGCTCTACCTGATCTACGGTCTGGTCGGCCTGTCGATCACCGTCGCGGTGCTCGGCGTGGTCAACACCCTGGCGCTGTCGGTGGTGGAGCGCACCCGCGAGATCGGCCTGCTGCGGGCGATCGGGATCTCCCGCCGCCAGCTGCGCCGGATGATCCGGCTGGAGTCCGTGGTGATCGCCCTGTTCGGCGCCGTCCTCGGCACCGGTCTGGGCCTCGCCTGGGGCGTCACCGCCCAGCGGGTGCTGCGGGACCAGGGCCTCGGGACGCTCTCCGTCCCGACCACCACGGTCGTGGTGACGCTGGTCTCCTCGGTGGTGATCGGTCTGGTCGCCGCCCTCGTCCCGGCCTTCCGGGCCGGACGGATGAACGTCCTCGCGGCCATCGCGACGGACTGACCCGGCGACGCCGGACGTCGGGTCACCCACGGGGGAGCGGGGGAACGGGGGAACCCGGGGGAACGGGGGACGGGGGCCGGGCGCGCACAGTGCCCGGCCCCTGCCGCGGCAGCTGGTGAACATCCTGTCGGGGGCCGGATCCGCCCTGTTCACCGCCGTTCACCGGACGCCCGGAACCTGCGCCGAACCTGCACCGCTCCCGCCCGGATTCGGGCCCGGGGAAGCGGAACGGTACGGTGATCGTGATCACGGCGCCGGTGCCGCCCTCCGGGGGACCGGGAGCGACGGAACCGGGACAAGACGGCAACGCGTCGGCACCGGTACGGTTGGCCCCGATGAACACCAAGGCTGCTGAGGAGCTGCCGGCTGTTTCCGTGATCATGCCGGTGCTCAACGAGGAACGACACCTGCGCACGGCCGTCCGGCGCATCCTGGACCAGGAATACCCCGGGCCGATGGAAGTGGTGATCGCCCTCGGCCCCTCCACCGACCGCACCGCGGAGATCGCCGCCGAACTGGTGGCGGAGGACCCGCGGGTGCGCACGGTGGAGAACCCCACCGGCCGCACCCCCGCGGGGCTGAACGCCGCGATCCGGGGCTCGCAGTACCCGATAGTGGTCCGCGTCGACGGCCACGGCCTGCTGACGCCCGGCTACATCACCACGGCGGTCCGGCTGCTCGGCGAGATGGACGCCGCCAACGTCGGCGGCATCATGCACGCCGAGGGCGAGACCGAGTGGGAGAACGCGGTCGCCGCCGCGATGACCTCCAAGATCGGCGTCGGCAACGCGGCCTTCCACACCGGCGGCCTGGCCGGCCCGGCGGACACCGTGTACCTCGGGGTGTTCCGGCGCGAGGTGCTGGAGAAGCTCGGCGGCTACAACGAGGAGTTCATCCGCGCCCAGGACTGGGAGCTGAACTACCGGATCCGCCAGGACGGCGGGCTGGTCTGGTTCACCCCGCAGCTCAAGGTGACGTACCGCCCCCGGCCGTCCGTCCGGGCACTGGCCAAGCAGTACAAGGACTACGGCCGCTGGCGCCGGGTGGTCACCCGCTACCACCGCGGCTCGGTCAACCTGCGCTACCTCGCCCCGCCGAGCGCGCTGCTCGCGGTGGTGCTCGGCCTGGTGCTCGGCGCCGCCGTCCACCCGGCCTTCCTCGCGGTGCCCGGTGCCTACCTGCTGGGCATCCTCGGCGGCGCGGTGGTCGAGGGCCGCGGCCTGTCCCTCCGGGCCAGGGCGCTGCTGCCGGTGGCGCTCGCGACCATGCACCTCAGCTGGGGCTTCGGCTTCATCACCTCGCCCCGCTCGCTGGCCCGCCGGGTGATGGCCAGCGTCCGCCCGACCTCGAAGGACGTGCTCTCCCAGGCGCGTTCGTAGTTACCCGGCGCGCACGCCGTTACCTGGCGCACACGCCGTTACTTGGCGCACACGTCGACGTCGTCCGCCTGCACCCGCTGGAGGTCCTTCGGGGCCTCGGTGGGTGCCTGCGAGGGGGCCGCGAGGGCGTCCTTGCCGAGCACCAGCAGCAGCGGGTCCTTCGGGCCCGCCTTGGGGTTCGGCCGTACGGCGTCGGCGGGCAGTCCGAGGGCGGTGGCCAGCGCGGCGGCCTCGGCCTCCCGGCCGGCCGGGAGGGACACCGTGGTGGTCGCGGCGGGCGGGGCGTCGGAGCCGACCGCCGCCTTGGCGAAGCCCTTGGCCTTCAGCTTGTCCACCGTCGGCCCGGACTGTCCGCGGGTCCCGCTGCCGTTGCGCACCGTCACCGGGACGTCCTTGGTGTCCACCGCAGGGGCGGTGGTGCTGGGTGCCGCAGGGGCGGGCGTCTCGGCGGCGGGCGGGGTCGCGGTCAGCGAGCGGTCGCCCGCGATCATCGAGAAGACCTGCCCGGCGTCCGGCTGCCGCAGGATCAGCCGGTCCTGGTCCTTGGGGTCGTCCAGCACCGGCACGGTGGTGAAGGTGATGTTCCCGGTGTCCACCTTGCTGATGTCCTGCGCGAGGTCCTTCAGCTTGTCGACGCTGCCGATGGCGGAGTCCACGGTGAGCGCCCTGGTGGCGGCGTCCGCGAGCCGGTAGAGCTTGCTCGGGCTGGTCAGGGTGTCGTCGCTCTTGATCTTGCGGATCATCGAGCTGATGAACTGCTGCTGGAGCGGGATCCGGGTGAGGTCGCCGCCGAAGCCGACCGCGTGCCGGGTGCGGACGAAGGCCAGCGCCTCCTCGCCCTGGACCACGTGGCGGCCCTTGGACATCTTCAGGTGCGAGTCCTTGTCGTCGATGTCCTTGCCCGCGCAGACCTCGACCCCGCCGACGGCGGTGGAGAGCGTCTTCACCGCCTCGAAGTTGACCTGCACGAAGTGGTCGACCCGGATGCCGGTCATCTTCTCGACGGTCTTCCAGGTGCAGCCCGCGTCGCGCCCCGCCTGGCCGAGGCTCGTATTGAACATGTCCCGCGCCGAGCCCGGGATCTTCTTGCCCTTGCCGTCCTCGCACTCCGGTATCGGCACCATCAGGTCGCGCGGGATGCTGACCACGGTCGCGTTGGAGCGGTCCTTGGCGATGTGGAACAGCAGCGTGGTGTCGGCGTGCCCGGTGCTGCCCTCGTCGCCGTACTCGCGTCCGAGGCCCGCCCGGCTGTCCGTGCCGATCACCAGGACGTTCAGCGCGTCCCCGGCGGCCTTGGGCCGCTCCGCCTCGTCGCCCAGCTGGACCTTCACCGAGGTCAGGTTGTTGTTGAAGTGCTGGTACAGGTAGTACGCCCCGCCGCAGCCCGCGACCATCACCAGCGCGCCCGTCCCGGCCGTCCACTTCAGCACCCGCCGGCGCCGGTTGCGCCGGGCGACCGCTGCCGCCCGCCGGCGGTTGTCCCGGCGGCCGCCGCCGTTGTACTGGTCGGTGTCCGGTTGGTCCTGCTGCACGGGATTCCCTACGTCCGGCCGTCACGGGAGGCGACCCACCCGGGCGGTGGGTCGATCCGGACACACTAGACGAGCCGAACGGGGGAATCGTTCCGAGTATGAGATCCGTCACGGAAAAGCAATGGGACGGCAAACCCCGGCGCGGGTCTCAGTGTTGTGCGCAGGAGTCCACGTCGGCGGTGCGCCCCTCGAAGGTGGGCGAGGCGCTCGCCGAGGGGGACGCCGTCGCCTCGTCGGAGGCCACCACGGCCCCGGGGCTCGTCCCCGCGTCCGGCGCGGGCGTCGAGCCGGGCGGCCGGACGGCGATCTGCCGGTCCTCCCGCAGCGCGGTGAACAGCTGGGTGGTCTGCGGCTGCACGAACTCGTCCCGGTCCGAGTCGTAGTGGTACGGGCGGCGCGGCGCGGTCAGGAACACCACGTTCGGCGAGGGGATGTCGCGCAGGTCCTGGGTGAGGTCGTAGAGCGCACCGAGCGAGGACAGGCCGGCGTCCGCCTTCACCGAGGAGGTGGCCGCGTCCAGCACCGGCCACAGCCTGGTCGGGTTCAGCAGCACCCCCTGCGACTGCACCTTGCGGATCAGCGACGCCAGGAACTGCTGCTGACGGCCCATCCGCTGGGTGTCGCTGCCGTCGCCCAGGCTCTCCCGGACCCGGACGTAGCCGAGCGCCTGCTCGCCGTGCAGCACCTGGCGCCCGGCGGCCAGGTCCAGCTTGGCGTCCTTGTCGTGGATCGGCTGCGGCACGCAGACCTCGACCCCGCCGATCGCGTCCACCATGGCCTTGAAGCCGCTGAAGTCGAGGATCACGTAGTGGTCGACCCGGATGCCGCTCAGCTGCTCGACGGTGCGGATCGAGCAGGCCGGACCGCCCAGCTCGAAGGCCCAGTTGAACTGCATCGTCCCCGGCTTGCTGCGGCTGCCGTCCGGTTTCTCGCAGGAGGGCACGGTGACCATGACGTCACGCGGGATGGAGACCGCGGTCGCGTGCTTCCGGTCGGCGGCCAGGTGCAGCAGGATCGTGGTGTCCGAGCGCTGGGTGCCGGGCTGGCCGCCGTACGAGGAGTTCGCGCCGCTGCGGTCGTCGCTCCCGATCAGCAGGATGTTCCGGGCACCCGCGGCCGCCGAGGAACGGCCCGGACGCTCGGCCTCCAGCTCGGCCAGCAGCCGGTCGGTGGCCGAGTCGGTCGTGATGTTGCCGTCCAGCTTGCGGTACGCGATCCAGAGCGTCACGCCGGCGGCGACCAGTAGGAACGCGACGGCGCCGGCGGTGATCATCAGCCACCGCCGGCGCCGTCGCGGGCGTTTCGGTCCACTCGGGGGAGCGTCCGTGGGGGGAGTCTCGTCGGTCGGGGGGTGCTCGGTGTCATCCTCGGCCATGGCAGGGATCCCTACCCGCCGGGGCGCCGCCGGGGTCAGCCGAGGCGGACAGTCACCCGTTCGGACTCGGCCCGCTTCTCCCACTGCCCGGCGTCCAGGCCCTGCGAGTTGCGGCACAGCACCACCGAGGCGCCGGCCGCCAGCGGGGCCAGCAGACCGGCCTCCAGACCGGCCCAGTCGTCGAAGGAGAGGGTGGACATCACCCGGTCGCCGGGCTTCAGACCGAGGCGCACGGCCCCCTCCCGGGCCAGCGCGACGGTCTGCTCCCCGGTCAGCTTCAGCGGCAGCCCGTCCACCGAGGTCTCCAGCGCCTCCCCGTCCGGGGCGACGGGGGAGTACGGCGCGAAGCGGTCGCCCTGGCCGGGCACCTCGGCGGCGTAGTCGAGGAAGCCGTCCGGGCGGTGCGGGAAGCGGCCGCCCAGCGGCCGCAGTGCGAGGGCCACCCGCTCGCCCCCGCAGGCCTGGGCGGCCTCCAGACCGTCCGGGCCGCTCACCACCAGGTCGGCGGCCGCCGGGTCGCCGGCCGGCACCGCCGTCACACCGACCGACCAGCAGGCCAGCAGCCAGACGGCGCTCTGCCAGTGGGCGGGCAGCAGCAGCGCGGCGCGGTCGCCCGGGCCGGCGTTCAGCTCGTCCTGCAGGAGGTTGGAGGTCTTGGCGACCCAGTTGTCGAAGGTCCGGGCGGACAACTCCACCCGTTCGCCGGTGGCGTCGTCGTAGAAGGTGACCAGCGGGGCCGCGGGATCGACCGAAGGGGTGCCGCCGCGCAGGTATGCGTGCAGCAGCTCGACGGGGGTGCGGGCATCGGCAGCGAATGGCGCAGTCATGGTGCGCCCCAGCCTAAGGCCTTCGAGCGGCAGGCCGGGAGGGGCGGCCGAGCGGGCGCGGGGCGGCGTGGCGAGCCGTCCGGTTTGCGGCGACGATCCCCTGTATGCGCCTTTCACGCCAGGCCGCGCGCCTCTCGACCAGAGCCGCGCGCCTCCCAGTCCCCGCTGCGCTCCTCGCCGGGTGCACCGCCGCCCTGCTGCTGCAGCCCGCTTCCGCCGCCTCCGCCGCGCCCCCTCCCTCCGGCGCCGAACGTCATGTCTTCCCCGGCGGCGGCACGACCACCTCGCTCCCGCTGACCTCCGGGCACGGGCTCGCCCCGAGCACCACCCGACCGTACGAACTCCTCGGCGTCGTTTGGGACGGACCGGCCGGGGCCCTGAACGGCGGCTCCGTCCGGGTCCGCACCCGGGACGCCGCCACCGGCCGCTGGAGCGACTGGCACACCCTGGAGGCCGACGCCGAGGACGGCCCCGACGACGCCCCGCACGGCGCCACCGCCCCGCTGTGGACCGGCCGCAGCGACGGCGTCGCCGTCGACGTCCGACCCGGGCCGGCCGGACTGCCGCCCGGACTGCGGGTCGACCTCGTCGACCCCGGCGCCGGTGCCCCCGCAGCCGCCGCCCCCCGCACCCTGCCCGCAGCCCCCGCCGACGGCGACCACCGGGCGCCGCGTCCGGGGATCGTCACCAGGGCCGGCTGGGGCGCCGACGAGTCCCTGCGGGAACCGGGCTTCGAGTACACCGGCCCCGTCCGCGAGGTCTTCGTCCACCACACCGCCACCGCCACCGACTACGCCTGCAGCGACGCCCCCCGGGTGATCAGGTCGATCTACCAGTACCACGTCAAGACCAGCGGCTGGCGGGACATCGGCTACAACTTCCTCGTGGACCGCTGCGGCACCATCTACGAGGGCCGGGCCGGCGGCGTCGCCCAACCCGTCCACGGCGCCCACACCCTGGGCTTCAACACCGACTCCTCCGGCGTCGCCGCCATCGGCACCTTCGTCAGCGACAACCCGCCCCAGGCCCTCCTCGACGGCATCACCGCCATCTCCGCCTGGAAGCTCGGCCTTACCGGCCAGGCCGCCGACGGCCACACCAAACTCACCTCGGGCTCCGACGCCAGCCGCTACCCCAAGGGCACGGTCGTCGAGTTCGACGCCATCTCCGGCCACCGCGACGCCTTCAACACCGAATGCCCCGGCGAGGCCCTCTACGCCCGCCTGCCCGCCCTGCGCACGGCCGCGGCCAAACTCCAGGCCAAGTAGCCGCCGCGTATCGTTCATAGCCTCAGGCACCACAGGAGGCGACAGCAGTGACGGGCGGCAGCGAAGCGGTACGGCGCTGGCGGCCGGGCTTCCCGCTCGACCCCGTCCGCACCCTCCTGCCACTGCGCCGGGGCCCCGCCGACCCCTCCTACCGCACCACCGGCGACGGCGCCGTCTGGCGCGCCTCCCGCACCCCGGCCGGCATCGGCACCCTGCGGGTGCTGCCGCGCCCCGCCGCCGGCGAGGTCGAGGCGACGGCCTGGGGCCCGGGCGCCCAGTGGCTACTGGAGCGGCTGCCCGTCCTGCTCGGCGCGGAGGACCACCCCGAGGCACTGGTCCTCCCGCCCGGCCCGCTGCGCGACGCCCAGCGCCGCACAGCGGGCGTGCGACTCACCCGGACCGGACTGGTCCTGGAATCCCTCGTCCCGGCGATCCTCGAACAGAAGGTCACCACCGACGAGGCCTACCGCGCCTGGCGCACCCTGCTGCGCGACTTCGGCACCCCGGCCCCGGGCCCCGCCGAGGGCATGCGGGTGGCCCCGTCGGCCCGCGAATGGGCGATGGTCCCCAGCTGGGAGTGGCACCGCGCCGGTGTCGACCCCAAACGCTCCGCCACGGTGATCCGCGCCGTCCGGCTGGCCCCCCGCCTGGAGGAGGCCTCCACGATGCCCCACGAACAGGCCTTCACCCGCCTGACGGCCGTCCCCGGCATAGGCGTCTGGACAGCCGCCGAGACCCTCCAACGCAGCAACGGCGACCCGGACGCCGTCTCCGTCGGCGACTTCCACCTCCCCAACCTGGTCGGCTGGGCCCTGGCGGGCCGCCCCCGCAGCGACGACTCCCAGATGCTCGCCCTCCTGGAGCCCTACCGCCCCCACCGCCACCGCATCTGCCGCCTCCTCCTGGCCACCACCGCCCACGCCCCCCGCTACGGCCCCCGCCTCACCCCCAACGACCACCGCCACCGCTGACCGGAAGCCACGTGGGCGGCGCGCAGGGCAACGCCCCGCGCGCCCACGAGAAGCCCCCACCGCCCCCTCACCCGACCAAGGCGAGAGGGACGCGCCCCGGCGTCACCCACCCTCCCGAGAGCCCGCCCTTCGAACAGCACCCCCTACCGCACCTCGACGAACGCCTCCGCACTCCGCGCCGCCCGCTCCCGCGGCACCTCCGCCGGCCGGCCGACCGCCACCGCCCCCATCGGGTCCCACCCCTCCGGCAGGTCCAGCACCTCCCGGACGGTGTCGCGGCAGAACATCGTCGACGACACCCAGGCGGAGCCGTACCCCTCGCCGGTCAGGGCGACGAGCAGGTTCTGCACCGCCGCTCCGGCGGCGACCGTGAACATCTCCCGCTCCGCCGCGGCCCGGCGCGGGTCCGGGTAGTCGTGCGAGCCGTCCATCACCAGGCACGGCACGACCAGGTACGGCGCGTCCCGCAGGACGTCGCCCCGGGCGGTGCGGCGGGCGATCCTGGCCTCGTCCCAGCCGTCGAGTTCGCGCAGGTCGCGCTGCCAGGCGCCGAGCATGGCGTCGAGCAGCCGGACCCGGGTCCCGGCGGACTCCAGCAGCACGAAGCGCCAGGGCGTGGTGTGGTGCGGCGCGGGCGCGGTGACCGCGGCGGCGACCGCGCGCCGGACGGCGGCCGGGTCGACCGGGTCGGTGGTGAAGGAGCGGACGGTGCGCCGCAGGGTGACGGCCTGGCGCAGTGCCTCGGAGGTGCCGAGCCGGAACATGTCGTCGGCGGCGGCCCGCACCAGCGGCCGGGTGCCGGCGCCGTCCTCGGCGGTGACCAGGTGTCCGAGGCCGCGCACGATCGCGACCGGGACGCCGGTGGCCTTGCCCTTCACCAGGTCGGCGGCGGCGGCGAGTTCGTCGGCGGTCGCGGTGACGGTCAGCACCAGCTCGTTGCCGTGGCTGTCGGTGCGCCCCCGGTGGTCCTCGAGGACGGACAGCCCGGCGGCGCCGATCGCGACGTCGGTGAGCCCGTTGCGCCAGGGCCGTCCGAAGGTGTCGGTGACGACGACGGCGAGCCGGCACCCGGTCAGCTGCTGGAGCCGGGAGCGCAGCGCCCGCGCCGAGGCGTCCGGGTCCTCGGGCAGCAGCAGCACGGTGCCGGGGGCGGTGTTGGAGGCGTCGACCCCGGCGGCGGCCATGACGAAGCCGTTGCGGTTCTCGACGATCCGGGCCGGTCCGCGCCGGGCGACCACCCGGACGGTCTCGGCGTCGATCGCGGCGTCGCGGTCGGCGGCGTGCAGCAGCCGCCCCTCGGCCTTGCTGACGACCTTCGAGGTGACCAGCAGGATGTCGCCGTCCCGGTACGTCCCGGCCTTGGCGATCAGTCCGGCGAGGTCCGCCCCGGCGTCGACCTCGGGGATCCCCTCGACCCCCAGGATCTCAAGAGCCATGGCGGACCTGCTCGGCCAGGGCCAGCGCCGTCCGGGCCATCTCGGCGGTGGCCTCGACGTCGGTCATGAGCAGCGGGACGGCCCGGCAGGCGATACCGGCGGCCTCGACGGCGGCGACGGCGTGCTCGTCCGCGGTGTCCACCAGCCAACCGTCGATCAGGTCGGGGCCGTAGTTGAGCGCGACCGCCTCGGCGGTGGCCTCGACGCCGACGGCGGCGAGCACCTTGTCGGCCATGCCCCGCACCGGGGCCCCGCCGATGATCGGGGAGAGCCCGACCACCGGCGCCGGGGCGGCGGCGACGGCCTCCCGGATGCCGGGGACGGCGAGGATGGTGCCGATCGAGACGACCGGGTTGGACGGCGGGAAGAGGATGACGTCGGCCTCGGCGATGGCCTCCAGCACGCCGGGCGCGGGCTTGGCGGTGTCCGCGCCGACCGGGATGATCGCCTCGGCGTCGACGGCGGCGTGCAGCCGGACCCAGTACTCCTGGAAGTGGACGGCCCGGGTGCCCTGCTCGTCGGTGATCCGCACGTGGGTCTCGACCCGGTCGTCGCTCATCGGCAGCAGCCGCACGCCCGGGTTCCAGCGCACGCACAGCGCCTCGGTGACCTGGCTGAGGCTGTACCCGGCGGTGAGCATCTGGCTGCGGACAAGGTGGGTGGCGAAGTCCCGGTCGCCGAGCCCGAACCACTCGGGGCCGACGCCGTACTCCTTCATCTCGGCCTTGATCGACCAGGTCTCGTCGGCCCGGCCCCAGCCCTGTTCCTCGTGGATCCCGCCGCCGAGGGTGTACATCACGGTGTCGAGGTCGGGGCAGACCTTGAGGCCGTAGAGGTGGATGTCGTCACCGGTGTTGCCGATGACGGTGATCTCGTCCTGCGGTCCGACCGCCGCGAGGAGTCCGCGCAGGAAGCGCGCCCCGCCGATTCCGCCTGCCAGTGCCACGATGCGCATGGGGGTCATCCTGCCACGGCCGGACTCTTCGTCAGTGCGCGCTCAATGACGCTCGGCCTGCTCCCGCGGAAGCGGTTCCGGGTGCTGCTCGGGGACGGCGGCGGCGCCGTACTGGTTCATCGCGGTCAGGCCCGGGGTGTAGAGGTGGATGGAGACGGCGGGTTCGAGCGCGCCGTTGACCACCTCGTGCAGGTAGCCGGAGGAGAACACCCGCTGCCCGCCGGGGCGCAGGGTGCGGGCGCCCTCGCCGGCGTGGGTGAGGGAGCGTTCGATCAGCTCGCCCCGGACGACGGTCATCACGCCGGAGGACTCGCCGTGGTCGTGGAAGCCGCTGCTCTGGCCGGGCAGCCAGCTGAGCAGCCAGACCTCGTAGCCGGGGCCGGTCTCCAGCCGGGCGTACCAGCGGGTCAGCGCGTCGTAGCGGACCAGCGGCTCCCAGCGGGCGCGGTCGGCGGCGATCTCGCGGACCAGCCGGGCGTACCCGGCGACGGTGGTGGGGTGACCGGGCAGGTCGGTGCGGGCGAGGTGGGGGAAGGCGAGCGGGTCGCCGGCGATGGAGACGTCGCTGAGCCCGTCCGCCCAGCGGCGTCCGTCCGTACGGCGGACGGCGGGGGAGAGGCCCAGGCGGGCGAGCTTGTTGCGGTCGCGGTTCCGCTTGCGGATGCGGATCATGCGCACGGTGGTCGTCCTCGGATGAGTCGGCTGGTTCGGGGAGCAGCCGGATCCGGGATGTCCTGGGGGCGGGAATCGCGGGCGGCCTCTGTGCTTCCTGGGCGGCGCGCGGTGGGACGCGGGCGCCTAGCTACAGCAGGAACAGAGGCGACAACAGGAGTTCACGGCACGGCGGAGCGTGGAACCGCTCCGGGGGCTGGCGAACTCTGACATAGGGGAAAGGAGACCGCATTCGCGGGGCCGGTGTCAAACCGGGCTATGCGGCATTCGAGTGGATTAGGTCCGTATCTCTCCCTGATGGGGTGATTCATCACTCTCTAGGTTTCGATGGGAAGATCGCCGGGAAGGGAGGCCGATGACCGGCCTGTGACGGTGAGCGGGCGTCATTTCGCGAGTGGTTGTGGACGTTTCGACGCCCTCCAGGGCTTTCGGACTGAAGGTCCGATGTGTCCGAATATGTACACTATTCGTAATGGCTTGGTGCCAGGGAGTGAATCCCGGCCTCAATACCAGAGCTCGGCTTGACTGGGCCAGAGTGACGCAACTGTAATTTCACTCGTGTCGTCAGCCGCACGAGGCAACGGCAACCACGGGGACGCCAAGTAGGGGCAGAGGAGGCGCGCCACATGAGCGAGCTCTTTGAGCTGTTGATCGGGGACGGCATCGCGGAGGACGAGGAGGAACTCGGTTGGCAGGAGCGCGCGTTGTGTGCCCAGACCGACCCCGAGTCCTTCTTCCCCGAGAAGGGCGGCTCGACCCGCGAGGCCAAGAAGGTCTGCCTCGCCTGCGAGGTCCGCTCGGAATGCCTGGAGTACGCCCTCGCCAATGACGAGCGCTTCGGCATCTGGGGCGGTCTCTCGGAGCGCGAGCGCCGTCGGCTCAAGAAGAGCGCGGTCTGAGCGCGGTGGCCCCTGGCCCCCGCTGACCCTCCGCCAACGGCGGACGGCCGCACAGGCTGTACGAGCGCCTCACCGTGACGGTGGGGCGCTTTCGTGTTCCCGGGCCGTTTCCACTCCGCCCGGGCCCCTTCTTCACCGCCTCCGCACCGGCACCGCGCACGAGGCGGCCATCGAGAGCCGTTAGTGTGGTGCGCCATCCGGTTGCCGTTCACCGGCTGTGTCCACCGAGAACTGGGGCCCGCGCACTCGATGACCGTCTACAGCCACCAGGGCGGCTTCACCGCTGCCAGGCCGCCCGCCTACCCGCGCCACCTGGTCACCGCGGTGATCGTCTCGCACGACGGCGCCCGCTGGCTGCCGCAGGCCCTGGCCGGCCTGCTCGGCCAGGACCGCCAGGTCCAGCGGATCCTCGCGGTCGACACCGGATCCACCGACAACTCCCCGCAGCTGCTCGCCGACACCCTCGCCGACTGGCTGCCCGAGAGCGGCCCGCTGGTGCTCGGCCGCCGGGCCGGCTTCGGCACCGCCGTCGCCGAGGCCGTCGCGAGCTCCGCGCCCCTGCGCCCGGAGGACCTCCCGTACCGGCTCGACCCCTCCGGCTACGACCCGGTCACCGGCGGCTGGGACGACTTCGGCGACCCGCTCGCCCAGGAGGACGACCTCGGCCGCGGCGGCCCGCGCGAGACCCAGCCGATCGAGTGGCTCTGGCTGCTGCACGACGACTGCGAGCCGCAGACCGACGCGCTGCGCCGCCTCCTCCAGGTCGCCGACTCCACCCCCAGCGCCGGCGTGGTCGGCCCCAAGCTGCGCAGCTGGTACGACCGCCGCCAGCTGTTGGAGGTCGGCGTCACCATCGCCCGCTCCGGCCGCCGCTGGACCGGCCTCGACCGCCGCGAGCAGGACCAGGGCCAGCACGACCAGGTCCGCCCGGTGCTCGCCGTCTCCAGTGCGGGCATGCTGGTGCGCCGGGACGTCTTCGAGGAGCTCGGCGGCTTCGACAAGGCCCTCCCGCTGATGCGGGACGACACCGACTTCTGCTGGCGGGTCAACGCCGCCGGCCACCGCGTGGTGGTCGCCCCCGAGGCGGTGCTGCGGCACGCCGAGGCGGCCAGCCGCGAGCGCCGGGCGATCGACTGCGGCCCCGCCCACCCGCACCGGGTGGACAAGGCCGGCGCCGTCTTCACCCTGCTCGCCAACTGCAGGGGCGTGCTCTTCCCGTACGTGCTGCTGCGCCTGGTGCTCGGCACCCTGGTGCGTGCCGTCACCAACCTGCTCGGCAAGGACGCCCGCCAGGCCATCGACGAACTGGCCGGTCTCGGCCATGAACTCGTCCGTCTCCCAAGGCTGTTGACCGCCCGCAAGCACCGCGCCCGGACTAGGGCGGCGGACGCCCTGGACGACCGCACGCTGTTCCCGGCCCCCGGCGCGACCACCCGGCTCGCCGTCGAGGGCGTGATCGGCTCGCTCGGGATAGGGGGCGGCGACGACTCCGGCAGCCGCCACGGCTCGGTCGAGGCCGGCGGCGACGAGGACGGCGAGGACCTCGTCGTCGAGCAGTTCGCGCTGCTCAAGAAGCTGGCCCGGCGCCCCGCGCCGGTGCTGTTCGCCGGCCTGCTGGTGTTCGCCCTGGTCGCCTGCCGCAGCCTGCTCGGCGGCGGCGAGCTGTTCGGCGGCGCCCTGCTGCCCGCCTCCGACGGTGCGGGCAGCCTGTGGTCGATGTACGCGGACGCCTGGCACCCGATCGGCACCGGCTCCACCGCCGCCGGGCCGCCGTACCTCGGCGTGCTCGCGGTGCTCTCCTGGCTGCTGTTCGGCCACGCCGACCTCGCGCTCACCCTGCTGGTGGTGCTCACCGTCCCGCTGGCCGCGGTCAGCGCCTACCTGGTCTCCCGGCCGCTGCTGGACTCCAAGCTGGTCCGCGCCTGGGCCAGCGCCACCTACGCGCTGCTGCCCGCGGCGACCGGGGCGCTCGCCCAGGGCCGGATCGGCACCGCCGTCCTCGCCGTGCTGCTGCCGCCGCTGGCCCGCGCCGCCGCGATCGCGGCCGGCCTCGGCATCCGCCAGGAGAGCGCCGCCAAGGGTGCCCGCCCCGGCTGGCGGCCGGTCTGGATGACCGTCCTGCTGCTCACCCTGGCCACCGCCTTCGTACCGCTGACCTGGGCGCTCGCCGTGCCGCTGTGCCTGGCGACGCTGGTGGTCGCGGTGCTGCGCGGCGGCGCCTTCGGCTCCGGCGGTACGGCGCTGCGGCTGCTCGGGCTGCGTGTCCTGGTGATCCTCGCGGTACCGGTCGCGGTGCTGGCCCCCTGGTCGCTGAAGGTGCTGTCGCACCCGCAGTGGCTGCTGCTGGAGGCCGGGCTGCCCGGTCTGCACGGCGCCGGGGCGAGCGCGGCCGGCCTGCTGCTGGTCAATCCGGGCGGCGCCGGGGTGCCGCCGGTCTGGCTCTCCGCCGGTGTGGTCCTGGCCGCGCTGGCCGCGCTGCTGCGCGCCGACCGGCGCCGCGCGGTGCTCGTCGCCTGGGGCGCGGCCGGTGCCGGCCTGCTCTTCGCGGTCGCGGTGGCGGGCACCTCCGTCACCCCGGCCTCCGGCGGCCAGGCGGTGCCCGCCTGGGCCGGCCCGGCCACCCTGATCGCCGGGATCGCCCTGCTCGCCGCCGCCGCGATCGGTGCCGACGGCGCCAACGCCCGGGTCGCCGGGATCGCCTTCGGCTGGCGTCAGCCGGTGGCCGCCCTGGTGGTGGCCGCGGCCGTGCTGGCCCCGCTGGGCACCGGCCTGTGGTGGGCGCTGACCGGCGCCGGCGGTCCGCTGCACCGCGCCGACGGCGGCCAGGTGCCCGCCTTCATCGCCGAGGAGGCCGGCACCACCGACCGGGCCCGCACCCTCGTCGTCACCGGGCAGAAGGGCGCCGTCCGCTACACCGTGCTGCGCGGCGCCGGGCTGACCCTCGGCCAGGCCGAGTCCACCGTCGACCCGGCCACCGGCACCCAGGACGGCCTGAACAAGATGGTCGGCAACCTGCTGGCCGGTTCCGGCGCCGACCAGGCGAACGCCCTGGCCGGCTACGGCATCGCCTACGTGCTCGTCGAGCGCCAGGCCGTCGACGCCTTCAAGAACGTCCTGGACACCACCCCCGGCCTGGTCAAGGCCAACCAGGAGCGCGACACCGCGCTCTGGCAGGTCAACGGCGCCCCTGCGGTGCGCGCGGTGATCACCGCCCCGGGCGCCACCCCGGTGGTCGTCCCGGCCGGGGCCCGCGACCTCTCCACCACCGTCCCGGCCGGTCCGGACGGCCGGGTGCTGCGGCTCGCCGAGTCCGCCGCCCCCGAGTGGAAGGCCACCGTGGACGGCACCGCCCTGGAGCCCACCACGGTCGACGGCTGGGCGCAGGGCTTCAAGCTCCCGGCCGCTGGCGGCAAGCTGAGTGTCACCCGCGAGGCCAGCCTCGTCCACACCGGCTGGATCTGGGCCCAGGTGCTGCTCGGCGTCACCATCCTGGTGCTGGCCCTGCCCGGCCGCCGCAGCCACAAGGACGACGACCTGCCCGAGGAGGTGGTGGCCGCCGCCGCGCTGGCCGCCGCCGCCCAGGCGCAGGCCCCCGCCCCCGGCA
>NZ_JPRF03000079.1 GCF_001188955.3 Kitasatospora aureofaciens
CCCGCCCCGGGCCCCGGCGCCCCGGGCGGCCCCGCCGCCCAGTCCGTCCCCGGCGCTGCCCCCGGTTCCGGCCCCGGGCCCGTGCCCGCGGCCGGCCAGGCCCCCGCGAAGGCCAAGACCGAGTCCGCCGCCCCCGCCAAGGCCAAGGCCAAGCGCGGCGGTGCGAAGAAGCTCGTCAAGCTCGGCGTCTACGCCTTCGGCGGCGTGCTGTTCCTCGGCGCCGCCGCGTACGGCACCGGCCTGATGCTCAACCAGTCCGACGTCCCCAAGGGCACCGTGGTGCTCGGCACGGACATCGGCGGCAACAGCCGCGACCAGGCGATCCACGCGCTGGACGCGTCGGTCGGCAAGGCCGGGCAGCAGCCGCTGAAGCTGAAGATCGGCGACCAGACGGTCGACCTCGATCCGACGGTCGCCGGGCTGACCTTCGACACCACGGCCACCGTGGACGGCCTCGCCGCGCACGACTACAACCCGGTCGACGTGATCAAGTCGATCCAGGGCGGCACCAAGGCCGTCGCCCCGGAGGTCCGGGTCGACCGCGCCAAGCTCAAGGCCGCACTGGACTCGCTGGCGGCCGGCTCGGGCCAGGGCCTCCAGGAGGGCTACGTCAAGTTCGCCGACAACGGCGACCCGGTCGTCGTCCCCGGCAGGGCCGGGCAGGCGGTGGACTCCAACGCCGCCATGGACGTGGTCGAGCAGGCCTACCGCGACCGCGCCGCGGGCAAGCCCGACCAGCCGATCGCGCTCGCCGTCACGGCCGCCCAGCCCAAGGTCTCCACCCAGGCCCTGCAGGCCGCCGCGGACAGCCTCGGCAAGCAGGTGACCAGCGGGAAGATCCACATCGTGGCCGGCACCAAGTCCTGGGACTTCGGCCCGAAGACCGCCGCCAAGGCGCTCACACTGGCCCCGGACACCTCCGGCAAGATCGCGCCCAAGTGGGACCTCGACGTGCTGAGCTCCCAGCTGAACGGCCTGTTCGACAAGGTGAAGGTCAAGAAGAACGGCCAGACCGCGGCGATCGCCCCGCAGGACGTCGCGGACGCCGTCAGCTCGCTGTTCGACAAGACCGGCGACAAGGAACGCACCTACAAGTTCACCGTGGCCTGACGAACCGGGCACGAACGAGGGGGCGGGCCCCGCACCGAACGGATGCGGCGGTCCCGCCCCCTCGACAACTCCGCCTCCCGGTCAGCAAGATGTGACGCCACACCATCCGCCACAGTCACCCCGGGAGCCACGCCGATGGGCCGCCGCCTCCAGCACCACCGGACGGCGCTGCTCGCCGGTCTCACCGTCCTGACGCTCTCCCTCGCGCTCTGCTCCTGCTCCTCCGGGCAGGACGGCGCCGCCCCGGACGCGCTGCCGAGCGCCGCCGCCGGGGTGCCCAAGCTCACCTCGGTCGACATCAACGCCCACGACCGCGGACAGCTGCGCCAGGGCGGCACCCTGAACCTGGCGATCGCCCAGTTCTCCCACCAGTGGTCGCCGATCCACACCGACGGCACCGAGTCCTCGACCGTCGCGGTCAGCAAGCCGCTGCTGCCGACCTTCTTCCGCTCGGACGCGGCCGGCACCCAGACCGCCAACCCGGCCTACCTCCAGGAGGCCCACGCCGAGGTCAGGGACGGCCACCAGGTGGTCACCTGGACGCTCAACCCGAAGGCCCACTGGTCCGACGGCACCCCGATCACCTGGCGCGACATCGAGGCCAACTGGCGTGCCATGAACGGCAAGGACCCGGCCTACCGGCCCTCCAGCACCTCCGGTTTCGAGCTGGTCACCTCGGTCGAACGGGGCAAGGACGACTTCCAGGCCGTGATGACCTTCGACCGGCCGTTCTCCGAGTGGCAGTCGATGTTCAACGGCGCGGCCAACGCCCCGCTGCTGCCCGCGAGCAAGGTCTCCACCCCGGACCTGTTCAACACGGCCTACCTGGACGCGATCCCGCTCACCGCCGGCCCGTTCAAGGTCGAGCGGCTGGACCCGGCCGCGCAGACCGTCACCCTGGTCGCCGACCCGACCTGGTGGGGCGACAAGCCGATGCTGGACCGGGTCGTCTTCCACGCCATGCTGCCCGACGCGATGGGCACCGCCTTCGCCAAGGGCCAGATCGACCTCTTCAACAACGGCCCGGACCTGGCCGGCTACCAGGTCATCAAGAACACCAAGGGCGCGGCCGTCCGCCGGGCCGGCGGGCCCGACTTCCGCCAGCTCACCCTGAACGCCCGCAGCCCGCTGCTCAACGACGCGACCGTACGCCAGGCCGTGTTCCAGGCGATCGACCGGGACACCCTGATCCGCGCCGACCTCAACGGACTGGACTGGCCCGCCGTCCCGCTCAACAACCACCTGCTGGTCGCCAACCAGAACGGCTACCGCGACAACTCCCTCGGCCTGTCCCGCTTCGACCCGGCCGAGGCGGCCCGCAAGCTGGACTCGGCCGGCTGGAAGCTCGACGGCGACGTGCGGAAGAAGGACGGCCACGAGCTGAACCTGCGGATGGTCGTCCCGGCCGGGGTCGCCGTGGCCCAGGGCGAGACGGCGTCCGTCTCCAAGATGCTCAAGGATGTCGGCATCAAGGTCACCCCGGTGACCGCCGCCCCCAACGAGTTCTTCGACAAGTACGTCAACCACAACGACTTCGACATCGCCGTCTACGCCCTGCTCGGCACCCCGTTCCCGGCCAGCGGCAGCCGCGCCTCGTACACCCAGAACAGCGCCACCAACCGGGCCGGCGCAGGCAGCCCGGCGGTGGACGCCGCACTCGACCGGGCGGGCTCCGCGACCGACGCCGGCACCGCCTCCGAGGCGATCAACCAGGCCGACGGCGAGCTCTGGAAGGTGGCCGGCGTGCTGCCGCTCTACCAGCGCCCCCAGCTGTACGGCGCCCGCGCCGACCTCGCCAACATCGGCGCCCAGGGCCTGTCCGACATCGTCTGGGAGAACGTCGGCTTCACCAAGTAGGCGCCCGGCCCAGGCCTCAGCCGTGGAGGGTCTCCCGCCAGTAGTGGCAGGCGCTGCGCCGGCCCGGCAGCTCGGCGCCCTCCTCGTCCGCCACCGGCACCAGCGGCGGGAGTTCGGTCAGGCAGACGTCCCGCACCCGGTCGCAGCGGGGGTTGAAGGCGCAGCCCTGCGGGATGCTCAGCAGGTTGGGCGGCAGGCCCTTGATGGCGTGCAGGTCCTGGCCCTTCTGGTCCAGCCGCGGGATGGAGTCCAGCAGGCCTCGGGTGTACGGGTGCGCGGGCCGCGCGTACAGCTCGTGCACCGGCGCGGTCTCGACGATCCGGCCCGCGTACATCACCGCGATCTTGTCCGCGACGTCGGCCACCACGCCCAGGTCGTGGGTGATCAGGATCAGCCCCATGTTGAACTCGCTCTGCAGCTCCGCCAGCAGGTCCATCACCTGGGCCTGGACGGTCACGTCCAGCGCGGTGGTGGGCTCGTCCGCGATGATCAGGTCCGGTTCCAGGGCCAGCGCCATGGCGATCATGATGCGCTGGCGCATGCCGCCGGAGAACTGGTGCGGGAAGTCGCCGACGCGCTGCTTGGCCGCCGGGATGCGCACCCGCTCCATCAGCTCCACGGCCTTCGCCCGAGCCTCCGCCCGGGACAACCCCTGGTGCACCCGGAACATCTCGCCGAGCTGGTAGCCCACACTGAGCACCGGGTTGAGGGCGGACAGCGCGTCCTGGAAGATCATCGCGATCCTCCGCCCCCGGACCGTCCGCCGGAGCTTGGGGCTCATGGTCAGCATGTCCTCGCCCCGGAACAGGATCCGCCCGGCGGTGATCTTCCCGGGCGGCATGTCCAGGATGCCCATGACCGCCTGCGCGGTCACCGACTTCCCGGATCCGGACTCGCCCAGCACCGCCAGCGTCTCCCCCGCGGCCACCGAGTAGCTCACCCCGTTGACGGCCTTGGCGACCCCGTCCTGGGTGTGGAACTCGATGTGCAGGTCCTCGACCTCGAGCAGCGGGGTCCCGGGCACCAGGTTCTCCCGACCGCCGCCGGTCACCTCCACCACGTCCATCCGGGCAGCCCTCCTCGGCACAGCGGCGAGCAACGACAGGCGCAGTGCAACTATCAAGGAACAACGGGCACTTGGGGAGGCCACGGGAGATCTCGGTTCCATCACGGCGAAGGGCGCGCCCCCCACTGGGAGGGCGCGCCCCGGGTGCGGAACCGGGCGCTACGGCCGGCTGCCGACGTCCTCCCCGCTCTCGCGCTCGGCCGCGAAGTGGCAGGCGGAGTCGTGGAACGCCGGCCCGCTCAGCCAGCCCGGCGGGGCCAGCGGCGGCACCTCCACCGCGCACCGCTCCTGCGCCTTCCAGCACCGGGTGCGGAACCGGCACCCCGAGGGCGGGTTGGCCGGCGAGGGCACGTCCCCGGTGAGCACGATCCGGTCCCGCGACTCGCGCGCCGTCGGGTCCGGCACCGGCACCGCCGAGAGCAGCGCCTGGGTGTACGGGTGGGTCGCGTGGTCGTAGATCTGCTCGTCGGAGCCGATCTCGACCATCTTGCCCAGGTACATCACCCCCACCCGGTCGGAGATGTGCCGGACGATGGACAGGTCGTGGGCGATGAACATGTACGACAGGTTGAACTCGCCCTGCAGCTGCTCCAGCAGGTTGATCACCTGCGCCTGCACCGACACGTCCAGCGCCGAGACCGGCTCGTCGCAGATGATGATCTCCGGCTTGAGCGCCAGCCCCCGTGCGATGCCGATGCGCTGGCGCTGACCGCCGGAGAACTGGTGCGGGTACCGGTTGATGTACTCCGGGTTGAGCCCGACCACGTCGAGCAGGTCCTGGACGGCCTTGCGGCGGTCGCCCCTGGGCGCCACCTCGGGGTGGATCTCGAAGGGCTCCCCGATGATGTCGCCGACCGTCATGCGCGGGTTCAGCGAGGTGTACGGGTCCTGGAACACCATCTGGATGTTGCGCCGGACGGCCTTGAGCGCGCCCCCGGACAGCCGGGAGATCTCCTCCCCCTTGTAGCGGACGGACCCCCCGGTGGCCGGCTCCAGGTTCATCAGCACCTTGGCCAGCGTGGACTTCCCGCAGCCGGACTCGCCGACGATGCCGAGCGTCTCGCCCTGCATCAGGTCGAAGCTGACCCCGTCCACCGCCTTGACCGCGCCGACCTGCTTCTTGAACAGCACGCCGCGGGTCAGCGGGAAGTGCTTGACCAGGTCCCGGACCTCCAGGATCGGCTCGCCGCGCGGCACCTCCTGGGCGAAGGCGGCCTCCTCAGGCACCGCCGCGCCCGTCGGGCCGGCCCCGTCAGCGGTCATGGAGGGTCTCCTTCCAGAAGAAGCAGGCGCTGCGGCGCCCCTCCAGCGGCGTGCCGTCGTCCTCGGCGACCGGGAACAGCTCCGGCACCTCGGCCCGGCAGACGTCCTGCGCCCGGGGGCAGCGGGGGTTGAAGGCGCAGCCCGGCGGGATGCGCAACAGGTTGGGCGGCAGGCCCTTGATCGCGTAGAGCTCCTGGCCCTTCTGGTCCAGGCGCGGGATGGAGTCCAGCAGGCCCCGGGTGTACGGGTGGGCCGGGCGCGCGTACAGCTCGTGCACCGGCGCGGTCTCGACGATCCGGCCCGCGTACATCACCGCGATCTTGTCGGCCACGTCGGCCACCACGCCCAGGTCGTGGGTGATCAGGATCAGGCCCATGTTGTACTCGGCCTGGAGCTCCGCCAGCAGGTCCATCACCTGGGCCTGGACGGTCACGTCCAGGGCGGTGGTGGGCTCGTCCGCGATGATCAGGTCCGGTTCCAGGGCCAGCGCCATGGCGATCATGATGCGCTGGCGCATGCCGCCGGAGAACTGGTGCGGGTAGTCGTTCACCCGCTCCTTGGCGGCGGGAATGCGCACCCGCTCCATCAGCTCCACGGCCTTCGTCCTGGCCTCCGCCCGGGAGACGCCGTGGTGGGCCCGGAACATCTCGCCGAGCTGGAAGCCGACGCTGAGCACGGGGTTGAGGGCGGACAGCGCGTCCTGGAAGATCATCGCGATCTTCCGGCCGCGGATCCTCCGCCGCTCGTCCTTGCCCATCTTCAGCATGTCCCGGCCGCGGAAGCGGATCTCCCCGCGCGGGATCCGGGCCGGCGGCATGTCCAGGATGCCCATGACCGCCTGCGCGGTCACCGACTTCCCGGATCCGGACTCGCCCAGCACCGCCAGCGTCTCGCCCGCCCGGACGCTGTAGTTGACCCCGTTGACGGCCCGGGCGACGCCGTCCCGGGTGACGAACTCGACGTGCAGGTCCCGTACGTCGAGCAGCGGCCCCTGGTACGGCGTCCCGGCCTCTCGGCCGGTCCTGTCCACAGCGGTGTTCACACTGCGCTCCCCTCGCTCAGCGAAGCTTCGGGTCGAGGGCGTCGCGCACCGCGTCGCCCATCATGATGAAGGCCAGCACGGTGGCGGAGAGTGCCGCGGCCGGGAAGAACAGCACGTACGGCGCCGTCCGGATCACCTTCTGGGCCGAGGAGATGTCGATGCCCCAGGAGATGGTCGGGTCCTGCAGACCGATGCCGAGGAAGCTCAGCGTCGCCTCCGTGGCGATGTAGCCGCCGAGGGCGATGGTGGCGACGACGATCACCGGGGCGACCGCGTTCGGCAGGATGTGCCGGAACATCAGCCGGCCCGTCCCGGCGCCGAGGGCCCGACCGGCCACCACGTAGTCCGACTGTTTGACGGTGAGCACCGCACCCCTCATCACGCGGGCGATCTGGGTCCAGCCGAGGACGGCCAACGCCAGCACCACGGTCCACACCGTGCGGGTGGTGAAGGCGTTCAGCAGCACCAGAGCGCCGAGCAGCAGCGGGATGCCGAAGAAGATGTCCACGACCCGGGAGATCACCGCGTCGACGGCCCGGCCGTAGTACCCGGCGACCATGCCGGTCAGCCCACCGAGCACGGTGACCGCGGCGGTCACGAAGATGCCGACGGTGATCGAGGCGCGGGCGCCGTAGACGACCCGGGCGTAGATCGACCGGCCCTGGGCGTCGTAGCCGAACCAGCCCGCGCCGAAGAAGTCCGTCCAGTCCGGCCGCCTGAGGTAGTCGTGAACCAGGTCGGCCTTGCGCGGGTTGGCGTCGGTGAAGGCCCAGGGGAAGACCGCCATCACCACCAGCAGCAGGATCAGCACGACCGAGAGCAGGAAGATCGGCCGCCGGCGCAGGTCCCGCCAGGCGTCGCCCCAGAGGCTGCGGGCCTCCTCCCGCTTCGCGACGTCGGGTTCGACCAGAGTCTCCTGCTCGACCGCCATGCCCTGCTCGCCCGCGTAGTCGAGCCGCGAGATCCCCGGCTTGGGGTGGGGTTCGAACGAGTCCTCGTCGTGGATGTCAGGCATAGCGGATCCTCGGGTCCAGGACCGCGTAGAGCAGGTCGACGAGCAGGCTGGCGACCAGGTAGATGATCACCAGGACGGTCACGATGCCGACCACGGTGGGCCCTTCCTTGGTGTTGATCGCCCGGTACAGGACGTTGCCGATGCCCTGAACGTTGAAGATGCCCTCGGTGACGATCGCGCCACCCATCAGCGCGCCCAGGTCGGTGCCGAGGAAGGTGATGACCGGGATCAGCGAGTTGCGCAGCAGGTGCCGCAGGACGATGGTGCGCCGGGGCAGGCCCTTGGCGACGGCCGTGCGCATGTAGTCGGCCCGCAGGTTCTCGCCGATCGACGTACGGGTCAGCCGGGCCACGTACGCGAGCGAGAGCGATCCCAGCACGACGGCGGGCAGCACGAGTTGGGAGAGGTCGTAGCTGTCCTGGACGGTCGGGGTGACCCAGCCGAGATTGGTGGCGAAGACGGTCTGCGCGATGTATGCCAGCACGAAGACCGGGATCGAGATCACCATCAGGGTCAGCACCAGCACCAGGGTGTCCTGGACGCTGCCGCGCCGCAGGCCGGAGAGCATGCCGAGGGCGAGGCCGAGGATCATCTCGAAGACGAAGGCCAGCAGCGCGAGCCGGATGGTGACCGGGAAGGCGCCGGCCATGATGTCCGAGACCGGCCGGCCGGTGAAGCTGGTGCCGAAGTCGCCCTGGAACAGGTTCCCCATGTAGTGCAGGTACTGCTTCCAGAGCGGCTGGTCCAGGAAGTACTTGTGCTTGATGCTGGCCACCACCGCGGGGTCGGCCGCCTTCTCGCCGAACAGCGCCGTCACCGGGTCGCCCGGCAGCGTGTAGACCATCACGAAGATCAACAGCGTGGTACCGAAGAACACCGGGATCATCTGCAGCACCCGCCGCAGCACGTAACTGCCCATCCGAGCCTCCTTCCAGGGCGTGGCCGACCGGGGGGCCGGCCGAGAGGACCGGGCCCCGCCCTCCGTGCGGGGAGGGCGGGGCCGGCGTGAGGGGGCTGGGCCCCTCCTGCCCGATGGCGGGCAGGAGGGGCATCAGCCCTTGACCTCGACCTGGGTCCAGGCCGGGTTGCCGAAGGAGTCGAACTTCACGTTCTGCACCTTGGTCGAGTAGCCCGAGTTGGTGCGGTAGTACCAGAGCGGGATGGCCGGCATGCCGCTCGGCAGCACGGCCTCGGCCTGCTGGTAGCCGCTCACCGTGTCGGCGACGCTGGCGGCCTCGTCGGCCTTGGTGGCCGCGTCGTCGAACTGCGCGTTGCTGTAGCCGAAGTCGTTGGAGGCCGCGCCGGTGCGGTACACGTCGGACAGGAAGTTGGCGTTCAGCGGGTAGTCCTGCACCCAGCCGGTACGGAAGGCGCCGTTGAGCTGGTGGCTGGTGATCGCCGCGCGGGCGGCCTTGAAGTCGGGCTTCGGGTCGCCCAGGCAGTCGACGCCGGTGTTCTGCCGGATCGAGTTGCAGACCGCGTCGACCCACTCCTTGTGGCCGCCGTCCGCGTTGTAGGTGATCAGCAGCTTGTTGCCGGGGACGCCGCCGCCGTCCTGGATCAGCTGCTTGGCCCTGGCCGGATCGAACTTGCAGAAGTCGCCGCAGGCGCCGTCCTTGTAGCCCTCGACGCCCTCGGCGACCCAGGCGGTGGCCGGCTTGCGGGAGCCCTGCAGCACGGTCTTGGTGATGACGTCGCGGTCGATCGCCATCGACAGGCCCTGGCGCACCTTGGCCTTGTCCGGCGAGGACCAGTCGCCCTGGTAGAGCGTGAAGCCGATGTTCTGGATCGCGCCCTGCGGGGCGTCGATCGCCCGGTCGCCGAGATCGTTCTTGTAGTTCGCCAGAGCGGACGGCGGCACCTGGTCCATCACGTCCAGGTTGCTGGACTGCAGGTCCGCGTACGCGGCCTCGGACGTGGTGTACATCTTGAAGACGATGCCGCCGTTCTTCGGCTTGTCCACGCCCTGGTAGTCCGGGAAGGTCTTGGTGACCACCTCGGTGTTGTGCGACCAGCTGACGAACTGGTACGGGCCGTTGCCCACCGGCTTCTGCCCGTACCCGGCAGGGTCCTTGAAGAAGCCGTCCGGCAGCGGCGAGAAGGCGATGTAGCCGAGCTTGTACTCGAAGTACGAGACCTTGTGGCTCAGCTTGACCGTGAAGTGCAGGTCGTCGGTGACGGTCAGTCCGGACATCTTGTCGCTGGCGGGCTTCCCGCCGGCCGGGTGGACGTCCTGGTAGCCCTCGATGTCGGAGAACCAGGAGCTGTTGATCTGGTTGTTGGCCGGGTTGGCGCCCCAGTTCCAGGCGTCCACGAAGTTCTTGGCGTGCACCGGGGTGCCGTCGTGGAACTTCCAGCCGTCCTTCAGCGTGACGTTGAAGGTCTGCGAGTCGCTGGTGTCGATCTTGTCCGCGACCTGCATCCGGATCTTGGCGGTGCTGGGGTCGTAGTCCACCAGCCCCTTGAAGAGGTTCTGGATGATGCGACCACCGCCGACCTCGTTCGCGTTGGCGGGCTGCAGCGGGTTCTGCGGCTCACTGCTCTGGTAGCTGAAGGTCTTGCCGGCGTCCGACGAGCCACTGCCGCCTCCTCCACCGCCGCTGCTGCACCCGGTGGCCACCAGGACCACGGACGTCGCAGCGGCGAGGACCAGGCGGGCGCGGGCGGCTACGGGCATGGAGGTCCCTCCTCAGGCGTGTGTGTCGCATCACACCCCATGAGAAGCTCGGCCCGGTGACGGCGCGAGCCGGGTGCACCCGGACGGGTGCGGTAACCCGCCGCCGGGTTGACGCGGCGCCGGATCGCGGATCGCCGGAAACGCCGCAAGGGCCCGTGGCGGGAGCCACGGGCCCTTGCGGGTGTGTACGGGACGTCAGGCCGCGGCCGACTCCCGGACCTCGGGGAAGTGGCAGGCCGACTCGTGCGCGGCCGGGCCCTCCAGCGTGGTCGGGATCGCCAGCAGCGGGATCTCCTCGGAGCAGCGCTCCTGCGCCTTCCAGCAACGGGTGCGGAAGCGGCAGCCGGACGGCGGGTTGGCCGGCGAGGGGATGTCCCCGCTGAGGATGATCCGCTCGCGGGACTCGCGCGCCGTCGGGTCCGGCACCGGCACCGCGGACAGCAGCGCCTGGGTGTACGGGTGGGTCGCGTTGTCGTAGATCTGCTCGTCGGAGCCGATCTCGACCATCTTGCCCAGGTACATCACGCCGACGCGGTCGGAGATGTGCCGGACGATGGACAGGTCGTGCGCGATGAACATGTACGACAGGCCGAACTCACCCTGCAGCTGCTCCAGCAGGTTGATCACCTGCGCCTGGACGGACACGTCCAGGGCGGAGACCGGCTCGTCGCAGATGATGATCTCGGGCTTGAGCGCGAGGCCGCGGGCGATGCCGATGCGCTGACGCTGACCGCCGGAGAACTGGTGCGGGTACCGGTTGATGTACTCCGGGTTCAGACCCACGACGTCCAGCAGGTCCTGGACGGCCTTGCGGCGGTCGCCCTTCGGCGCCACCTCGGGGTGGATCTCGAAGGGCTCCCCGATGATGTCGCCGACCGTCATGCGCGGGTTCAGCGAGGTGTACGGGTCCTGGAACACCATCTGGATGTTGCGGCGGACGGCCTTGAGCGCGCCCCCGGACAGCTGGGAGATGTCCTCGCCCTTGAACAGCACCTGGCCGGAGGTGGCCCGCTCCAGGTTCATCAGCACCTTGGCCAGCGTGGACTTGCCACAGCCGGACTCGCCGACGATGCCGAGGGTCTCGCCCTTCTTCAGCTCGAAGGAGATGCCGTCGACGGCCTTGACGGCGCCGACCTGCTTCTTGAACAGGACGCCCTGGGTCAGCGGGTAGTGCTTGACCAGGTCCTTGACCTCCAGGATGTTCTCAGCCATGGAGGGTCTCCTTCCAGAGGTGGCACGCGCTGCGGCGGCCGGTGAGCTCCTTGCCGTCCTTGTCCGTCACGTGGTGCAGCGCCGGGATCTCCGTGCGGCACAGGTCGGTGGCGACGTCGCAGCGGGGGTTGAACGCGCAGCCGGCCGGAACCTTCAGCAGGTTCGGGGGCAGACCCTTGATCGCGTACAGCTCCTGGCCCTTCTGGTCCAGGCGCGGGATCGAGCGCAGCAGGCCCTTGGTGTACGGGTGGGCGGGGTTCGCGTACAGCTCGTGCACCGGGGCGGTCTCGACGATCCGGCCCGCGTACATGACGGCGATCTTGTCCGCGACGTCGGCGACCACACCGAGGTCGTGGGTGATCAGGATCAGGCCCATGTTGTACTCGGCCTGGAGCTCCGCCAGCAGGTCCATCACCTGGGCCTGGACGGTCACGTCCAGGGCGGTGGTGGGCTCGTCGGCGATGATCAGGTCGGGCTGCAGCGACAGCGCCATGGCGATCATGATGCGCTGGCGCATGCCGCCGGAGAACTGGTGCGGGTAGTCGTTCACCCGCTCCTTGGCGGCGGGGATGCGCACCCGGTCCATCAGCTCGATGGCCTTGGCCTTGGCCTCGGCCTTGGAGACGCCCTGGTGCACCCGGAACATCTCGCCGAGCTGGTAGCCGACGCTGAGCACGGGGTTGAGGGCGGACAGCGCGTCCTGGAAGATCATCGCGATCTTCCGGCCGCGGATCTTCCGCCGCTCCTCGTTGCTCATCTTGAGCATGTCCTGGCCGCGGTACAGGATCTCGCCCTGGGTCACCTTGCCCGGGGGCATGTCCAGGATGCCCATGATGGTCTGGGCCGTCACGGACTTGCCGGAGCCGGACTCGCCGAGCACCGCGAGGGTCTCGCCGGCCGCGACGGAGTAGTTGACGCCGTTCACGGCCTTGGCGACGCCGTCCCGGGTGTGGAACTCCACGTGGAGGTCCTTGACCTCCAGGAGCGGGGTTCCGACTTCGAGTCGGCCGGACTTCTGGCTGTCGTTCTCGATCACGGTGGTCATCGGGTCGTCACCTCTTCTCTCAGCGGAGCTTCGGGTCGAGGGCGTCGCGCACCGCGTCGCCGAGCATGATGAAGGCCAGCACGGTGATGCTCAGCATGCCTGCCGGGAAGAACAGGGCGAAGGGCGCCGTACGGATCAGCTTCTGGGCCGAGTTGATGTCGATGCCCCAGGAGATGGTCGGGTCCTGCAGACCGATGCCGAGGAAGCTCAGCGTCGCCTCCAGGGCGATGTAGCCGCCGAGGGAGATGGTGGCGACCACGATCACCGGGGCGATCGCGTTCGGCAGGATGTGCTTGAACATGATCCGGCCGGTGCCGGCGCCGAGCGCCTTGGCCGCCGTCACGAAGTCGGCCTGCTTGACCGTGATCACCGAACCGCGCATGACACGGGTCATCTGGGTCCAGCCCAGGGTGATCAGGGCGAAGACCACGCTCCAGATGGTGCGCGAGGTGAAGGCGTTGAGGATCACCAGCGAGCCGAGCAGCAGCGGGATGCCGAAGAAGATGTCGGTGACACGGGAGATGATCGTGTCGATCCAGCCGCCGAAGTAACCGGCGAGCATGCCGAAGATGCCACCGAGGATGGTCGTACCGACGGTGACGCAGATGCCGACCACGACCGAGGCGCGGGCGCCGTAGATGACGCGGGCGTAGATGCTGCGGCCCTGACCGTCGTAGCCGAACCAGTCCCCCTCGAAGAAGTGGCTGTAGTTCGGCGGCGTGTGGAAGTGCTCGCGCAGGTCGCCGGCCCGCGGGTCCACCGAGGTGAACAGGCCCGGGGCGACCGCGATGACGATCAGCAGCAGGATGAGCAGCGCGGAGATCACGAAGATCGGCTTGCGGCGCAGGTCGTGCCAGGCGTCGGAGCCGAGGCTGCGGGCCTTCTCGGGCTTGGCGGCCGCCGCGACGGGGGCCTGGGCCGGGGTCTCCTCGGCCGTCTTGGTCAGGTCAGGCATAACGGATCCTCGGGTCCAGGACCGCGTAAAGCAGGTCGACGATCAGGCCGGCGGCCAGGTAGACGATCACGAGGAAGGCCACGAAACCGGAAACGGTCGCGCCTTCCTTCATGTTGATCGCTTGGTAGAGCGCGTGGCCGACACCCTGGACGTTGAAGATGCCCTCGGTGACGATCGCGCCGCCCATCAGGGCGCCGAGGTCGGTGCCGAGGAACGTGACCACCGGGATCAGCGAGTTGCGCAGCAGGTGGGTGCCGATGACCCTGCGGCGCGGCAGGCCCTTGGCCACCGCGGTGCGGACGTAGTCGGCCTTGATGTTCTCGGCGATGGAGGTACGGGTGAGGCGCGCGACGTAGGCCAGCGACAGCGAGCCGAGCACGATGGCCGGCAGCACCAGCTGGGTGATGTCGGTGCTGTCCTGGACGGTCGGCTTAACCCACTTGAGGTTGATGCCGAAGATCGTCTGGAACAGGAAGCCCAGCACCGGGACCGGGATAGAGATCAGCAGCAGGGTGAAGACCAGGGCGCTCTTGTCGAAGACCTTGCCGCGACGCAGACCGGCGAACAGGCCGATGCCGATGCCCAGCACGATCTCGAAGCCGAACGCGAGCAGCGCCAGCTGGACCGTGACCGGCAGCGCCTCGGTGATCTTGTCGAGCACCGGACGCCCGTCCAGGGCCTTGCCGAAGTCGCCGGTGAACAGGCCCCCCATGTAGTCGAGGTACTGCTGGATCAGCGGCTCGTCAAAGTGCTGCTGGTGCCTCAGCGCGGCGAGCTGCACCGGGTCCGGCGCCTTGTCGCCCCACAGTGCTGCCAGCGGGTCACCGGGCAGCAAGTGCACCATGAAAAAGATGAGTGCGGTGGTTCCGAGGAACACCGGGATCATCTGGAGCAGTCGCCTCGCGACAAAGCGCCCCATCGTGCCTCCATGTATGGCTCTGCCGGGCCCGTCAACCCGGCAAGAGATAAGTCGGCGTGCCAACGGCCGGTGCCAGTCCTCGCCCTCGTGGGGATGGGACGGGCACCGGCCGTTGTCACCGGGTCAGGCGGTGCCGACCGATTACTTCTTCTTGACCTCGACGTCGGTGTAGACCGGGTTGCCGAAGGAGTCGAACTTCACGTTCTGGACGTTGTTCGAGTAGCCCGAGTTGGTCTTGTAGTACCAGAGCGGAATGGCCGGCATGTCCTTGGCCAGGACGGCCTCGGCCTGCTGGTACAGGTCGGCGGTCTTCTCGACCGAGGTGGCGGCGTCGGCGTCGTGGGCCAGCTTGTCGAACTCGGGGCTCGAGTAGCCGGCGTCGTTCGCGGCGGCACCGGTGCCGTAGACGTCGCGCAGGAAGTTGGCGTTCAGCGGGTAGTCCTGCACCCAGCCGGTCCGCATCATGCTCGGGACCTGCTTCTTCGTGATGATGTCACGAGAGGTCTTGAAGTCCGGCTTCGGGTCGCCGAGGCACTCGACGCCGGTGGCCTGGCGGATCGAGTTGCAGACCGCGTCCACCCACTCCTTGTGACCACCGTCGGAGTTGTAGATGATGGTGATCTTGTTGCCCGGAACGCCGCCACCCTCCTGGATGAGCTGCTTGGCCTTGGCCGGGTCGTACTTGCAGGCGTCGCCGCAGGTGCCGGCCTTGTAGCCCATGACGCCCGGCGCCACGAACGCGTCGGCGGGCTGACGGCTGTTGTTCAGCACGGTCTTGGTGATGGTGTCGCGGTCGATCGCCATCGACAGGCCCTGGCGGACCTTGGCCTTGGCCGGGTCCTTCCAGTCCGCGTTGTACATCGCGAAGGAGATGTTCTGGATGGCGCCCTGCGCCTGGTCGATCGCGCGCTTGCCCAGGTCGTCCTTGTACTTCGGCAGGTCGGTCGAGTCGACCTGGTCCAGGACGTCCAGCGTGTCGGACATCAGGTCCTTGTACGCGGCCTCGGACGAGGTGTAGTTGCGGAAGACGATTCCGCCGTTCTTCGCCTTGTTGCTGCCGGCGTACTTGTCGTAGGCCTTCAGCGTGATGGCCTTGTTGTGCTCCCACGAGACGAACTGGTAGGGGCCGTTGCCGACCGGCTTCTCGCCGTAGCCCTTCGGGTCCGCGAAGAACCCGGTGGGCAGCGGGTAGAAGGCCGAGTAGCCCAGCTTGTACGTGAAGTACGAGACGGGGGCGGTCAGTTCGATGGTGAAGTGGGTGTCGTCGACGACCTTGAGGCCGGTCATCTCCTTGGCGGTCGGGTCGCCCTTGTCCGGGTGGACGGCGTCGTAGCCGGCGATGTCCGAGAACCAGTCGGAGTTGATCTGGTTGTTGGCCGGGTTGGCGGACCAGTTCCAGGAGTCCACGAAGGACTTGGCGGTGACCGGGGTGCCGTCGTGGAAGGTCCAGCCGGACTTCAGCGTGACGGTGTAGTTCTTGGCGTCGGTGGTCTCGATCTTGTCGGCCACCTGGTTGCGCAGGGCACCGGTCGCGGGGTCGTAGTCGACGAGGCCCATGAAGAGCTGCTTGACGATGCGGCCGCCCTGGTTCTCCATGGCGTTGGCCGGCTGCAGCGGACGCTGCGGCTCACCGCTCTGGAAGCTGAACGTGCCTGCCGGGTCGACCGCGGCGCTGTTCGAGCTCCCGCCGGAGGAGTCGCTGCTGCCACCACTGCTACAAGCAGTCGCGGCGAGCGCGACAGCGACAGCTGCGACAACCCACTTGGCCTGGCTCACACCACGCATCGGTGTGCCTCCTGAATTCGACGTTACGACGAGGAGGGCACCACGGAACGGTTGTCACCGGGCCCGTAATGCCGTCCGCGCTCGTGGTTTCGGCGCGCACCCCTGCGCGTTAACCCTTGACCCGAGCCTGACTGGCTCCACTATCCGTCACGCACGGACACGAAAGTGACCAGTGACGATCTCAATTAGGTCACATGAACAGTCGGTAAGTTTCGAAAACCGGACATATGAGACATAGCCAGACAGGCACCAAACGGACAGTCGTCACGGATGACGAACTGTCACGTTCGCTCAGCGGACACCTGGGTGTGATGAGCGCTATTCCGTTAATAGCGGCTCCGACAACTTGGAGTAGTTGAAAAAGTTCGCCCCCCTCTCCATCGGAAAGGGGGGCGAAGCATTCCGGCCAAAGGCCGGTCAAGCCGTCCGGATCAGGCCTTCTTGGCGCGCGAGGCAGTGCGTCCGCGGTCCTTCTGGTCCAGGACGACCTTACGGATGCGAACCGTCTCCGGGGTCACCTCGATGCACTCGTCCTCGCGGCAGAACTCCAGCGACTGCTCCAGCGAGAGCTTGCGCGGCGGGACGATCGACTCGGCCACGTCGGCGGTCGAGGACCGCATGTTGGTGAGCTTCTTCTCCTTGGTGATGTTCACGTCCATGTCGTCGGAGCGCGAGTTCTCGCCGACGATCATGCCCTCGTACACCTCGGTGCCCGGCTCGCAGAAGAGCACGCCGCGCTCCTGCAGGTTGGTCATCGCGAAGGCGGTGACCACACCGGCCCGGTCGGCGACCAGCGAGCCGTTGTTGCGGGTGGTCAGGGTGCCGAACCACGGCTCGTGGCCCTCGTGGATCGAGTGGGCGATGCCGGTGCCGCGGGTGCTCGTGAGGAACTCGGTGCGGAAGCCGATCAGGCCGCGGGACGGCACGACGAACTCCATCCGGACCCAGCCCGAGCCGTGGTTGGACATGTTGTCCATCCGGCCCTTGCGGACGCCCATGAGCTGGGTGACGGCACCCATGTGCTCCTCCGGCACGTCCACCGTGAGGCGCTCGACCGGCTCGTGGACCTTGCCGTTGACCTCCTTGGTGACCACCTGCGGCTTGCCGACGGTCAGCTCGAAGCCCTCGCGGCGCATGGTCTCGATCAGGATGGCCAGCGCCAGCTCACCGCGGCCCTGCACCTCCCAGGCGTCCGGGCGCTCGGTGTCCAGCACGCGCAGCGAGACGTTACCGATCAGCTCGCGGTCCAGGCGGTCCTTCACCTGGCGGGCGGTGACCTTGCGGTCCACCTTGGCACCGGACTTGGCGTCCGCGCCCTTGCCGCTGCCGCCGCGGCCGACCAGCGGGGAGGTGTTGGTGCCGATGGTCATCGAGATGGCCGGCTCGTCGACCGTGATCAGCGGCAGCGCGACCGGGTTCTCCGGGTCGGCCAGGGTCTCGCCGATCATGATCTCGGAGATGCCCGCGACGGCGCAGATGTCACCGGGGCCCGCCACCTCGGCCGGCTTGCGGGTGAGCGCCTCGGTCATCAGCAGCTCGGAGATGCGGACGTTCTGGATCGAACCGTCGCGCTTGATCCAGGCCACGGTCTGGCCCTTGCGCAGCTCGCCCTGCTCGACGCGCAGCAGCGCGATGCGGCCGAGGAAGTTGTCGGCGTCCAGGTTGGTGACGTGGGCCTGGAGCGGCGCGTCCTCGTCGTAGCTGGGGGCCGGGACGTGCTCCAGCAGGGTGGAGAAGAACGGCTCCAGGTTGGTGCTGTCCGCGGGAACGGTGCCGTTCTCCGGCTTGGTCAGCGAGGCGACGCCGTCACGGGCACAGGCGTAGACGATCGGGAACTCGATCTGGTCCTCGTCCGCGTCCAGGTCCAGGAACAGGTCGTAGGTCTCGTTGATGACCTCGTCGATCCGGGAGTCCGGGCGGTCGGTCTTGTTGATGCACAGGATGACGGGCAGCCGGGCCGAGAGCGCCTTGCGCAGCACGAAGCGGGTCTGCGGCAGCGGGCCCTCGGAGGCGTCGACCAGCAGGACGACCGCGTCCACCATCGACAGACCGCGCTCCACCTCGCCGCCGAAGTCGGCGTGGCCCGGGGTGTCGATGATGTTGATCGTGATCGGCGCGCCACCGTCCTTGGGGTGGTACTTGACCGCGGTGTTCTTCGCGAGAATGGTGATGCCCTTCTCGCGCTCCAGGTCGTTCGAGTCCATCATGCGGTCGTCGAGCTGCTGGTGGGCGGCGAAGGCGCCGGCCTGCTTCAGCATGGCGTCGACCAGGGTGGTCTTGCCGTGGTCGACGTGGGCGACGATGGCGACGTTACGGATGTCGTTGCGCGTGGGCATGCCTAGCGGATTCTCCCGGAATCGTGGGTTACGGCGGGCCCGGCCGCGAGACGCGCACCCGCGGCCCCTTCGGCCGCCGTCACCCGTTCCGCCTGCTACTACCGGTCCACCCGCCGGGCATCTGGACATGCCTCGGCTTTTCCCTATGGTACGGGGAAGCGCCCAAGGGGGCAGAAACGAGCAGGTCGGGCGGGACCAAGATCACAGCTGGGTCACACCCCCTTCCCGTGCCGGCCGCCGTCCGGCGCTCCGTCGCGTGTCGCTCCCCCGCCGCCGCGCTGATCGCGGCCGGCCGCCCGGAGGAGGCCCCCGGCGGCACTCGACCGGGCCCGCGCGCGGTGCCCGGACCGGCCCGGATCGCCGTGGTGGAGCGCGTGTCGGAGCCGGCGCCCTCGCTGGGCTAACGCGTCCAGCCCATGTCCTGGAAGCGCGGCCACCCGAACCCGAACGCCCCGGCCCCGGCGACTCCGGTCCTCACGGCGACCAGCTCCGGCCGCTGGTACAGCGGCACCGAGTGGCCGAGCTGCCAGATCCGTACGTCCGCCTCCTGGAGCAGGTCCAGCCGGGCGGCCGGGTCGAGTTCGGCGGCCGCCCGGTCGAACAGCCGGTCGATCTCCTCGGTGCCGCTGCGGCCGTAGTTGCCGCCGGGGGCGAGCGTGCCGTCGGCGTCCGGCTGGGGCTTGGCGTATGCGGCGCGCTGCTCGGCGGCCGGGCTGGGCCCGGCCGGCCAGGAGAAGAGCGCGAGGTCGTAGTCCCCGACGGCCAGATGGTCCTGGACGAAGGTGTCGGCGGGCGCGGACTGCGGCTTCACCGCGATGCCGGACTCGGCGAGGTCGGCGGTGAGCGCGTCGGCGGTGCGCCGGGCGGTCGCCGAGCCGGCCGGGAAGAGGAGGGTGAGGGCGAGCTGCTTGCCGCCCTTGGTCCGGGTGCCGCCGTCCGGCCGCTTCCAGCCGGCCCGGTCCAGCAGCTGCGCGGCGTCGCCCGCTCCGGCCGCGCCGCTGTCGTCGCGGTAGCCCTCCTGGTCCCCGGCGAGCAGGTGGCTGCCGAGCGGGGCGCCGGGCAGCCCGAGCGGACCGAGTGCGGCCTCGGCGATCCGCCGCCGGTCGACCGCCCGGCCCACCGCCTGCCGGACCGCCGGGTCGGTGAGCGGGCCGCGGCCGGCATTGAGGGTGAGCTGGGTGAGCGAGGCGGCGGCCGCCCGGTGCAGGGTGATTCCGGGCAGCGACTCGGCCCGCCGCAGGGCCAGCGCGGCCGCCTCGGGCAGGGCGGCGGGCGTTGTCGGTGCGGTCCGGCAGCATCTGGTCGTATAAC
>NZ_JPRF03000080.1 GCF_001188955.3 Kitasatospora aureofaciens
CGGGCCTGGCGGCGGCTGCGGCTGCGCTCGGTCGCGGTGCGCCGCAGTCCGCAGTCGCTGCGCCAGGCGCTGGAGCAGGAGGCCGGGGGCGGAAGCCTGCGGCTTACAACGGGCCTGACGGCCCGTTGGACGGTGCTGACGCACCGCCAGGTGCGGGGGTGCCGGCTACGCCGTCACCGTGGGTGGTGGCCCGAGGCTGCGCCTCGGGGCCCGGCTGCGCCGGGCCGGGGGTGGCTGGGCTTATTCGCCTGCGGCGAATTGGCGGTCGGGTGGCGGCCCCTGGCGGGGCCTCACTTGTTGGAGTGTCGGGCACGGGCCTGCGGCCCGCCATGAGGAGCATTGACGATGTGACGCGAATTTCGGGTAGACGGCCCTCCCCTGCGGGGCGGTCCCGGGCGTTGACGATGTGACGCGAATTTCCGGTAGAAGGGCCCTCCCCTGACGGGGCGGGCGATACCCGTCACGACGCCGTTGACGATATGGCGTAAATCCCCGACGCCGACGCCTACCCCCGGAGCGGGGCCCCCGGGCGGGGCGTCCAGGACGGCCGGGGCTGCGCCCCGGGGCGACGTCGCCGCTGCAGCCGGCCGCTCCTGGCACCCGCCGCGGCCCTCGGCACAGGCCCCGCTGCAGACCTCGACGGGACCTGGGCGGGCCTCCGGAGCACGGCGGGGCGCAGCACCGTACAGCGGCGTCCTGACGTGCCCTTCGGCGCCTGCGGCACCGGCCCCGGCCGGGGGGCGTCAAAGATGCAAGAGCTGTCACGGACTTGACCCCCTCGCCCGCCCCCGGATCCGGAGCCCGGGGCGGTGCGCGCCACCAGCCCTCGGCCGGGCACGCGCCACCCGCTCTCGGGGCCTGGGGGCGGGGCGCAGCACGACGCCGAAAACGCACCGGCACCTTCACCGGGGAACGGCCCGGACATCACCAGGGCGTCGCCCTGGACCCGCCCTCCGAAACACCCCACAGGAACCGGCCCGACTCCCGGCAGAAATCCCCCAAACAAATCCTCCTGGAAACCGCCTTCGAACAACCCCCGAAGCCCTTATTTCGACGCTCCTATATTCCTCATGAATTCAGCCATTGACATCCCGTCAATTTTCCGTCTGCCACGGACCGTCGATCAGCCGGTGAATTCCCGCACTAGCCCTTCCAACAATCCCGGTCGCAGCACGGAACAGAACCGTCGGAGAAAACCAAGAAAGACGTCTGCATAACGCGCGGGCCTTCGGCGAGGGGTCGGGGCCTGGCGGCCCCTTGAATTGGGTTGGGGGTGTCGCCTGCGGCGCCACCGGAAAAAGGGGCGGGGGTGGGGCCTGCGGCCCCACCCGGGGGTTCCGGGGTCGGGTCCGCGGCGGCGGTGGCGCCACCGGGGTTCAGCGGCGGGCACCGGCCCGCGGGGGCCGGCGGCGCGATGCGCCGAGCAGCGCGGGGACCGGCCTGGTGGCCCGGCCGCCCCCTGCGGGAGGCGCCTCCGGGCAGCGTCCGTAGGCGGTGGTGGCCTGTAGGCCCCCGCACCGGGGGCCTACAGGGCGGCTCCCCCACCAGGGGAAAACAGCACTCCAGTGACACAGCCCCTACAGGCCAGCACCGGGGCGCAGCGGCCGCCGAGGCGCGCTGGGCCGGACATCGAGGCCGGCGGACAGCTGACGACGGCGCCGGGGCACCGCGGCGAGCGGACGAGCTGGACGTCGAGGCCGAGCCCGACGTCCACGAGCGGGCCGCCGGCGAGGACGGCGACCAGGACGGCGACCGGCCCGCCTGTCCCGGCCGACCTGTCGCGCCCTCACCACACACGGGGAGAACCGGCTCCCGCCCACGTCACAGGACACGACAGCACCTCCACGACAGGAGCACGCGACACCACGACGCGACACCCCGAACCACGGCCCCCAAGCCCCACCCGGGGACATCGACCAGCGCCGCCCGGAGACCGTCCCCAGAGGCCTCCAGGGCGCGGCCTGACAGCCACCCAGCAACAGGCCGGAGGCAGGGGCCCAGGCCCACCCCACCGACAGCCGACTCCCTGGCCGACACCGACGACCAGGAACACCAGCGACCGAAGCGACCCAAACGGACGCACCGCCGAGACGGCCCAGCCCGACGTCGACCAGCCCGGCCCCGGGGACAGCCGAACCGGAAACCAACCCGGAAAACGGGCCGACAAACACGGCCGGAACCCGGGAAACATCCCCAAAGAATTCCACCCATTGAAACCCGGCCTGGAAGCCCGGAAAAACACTCTCAAAACACGGCCGGAATCACGACCCCATCCAAACACCCCGAACCGGCCTGGCATGCCCACGGCGAACACGCACAGCAACAAAAACCAGGGCCCGCCCACACGCCGACGACCAACTCAAGGTGGTCCGACCTGTGGTCTAGACAAATCTTGCCCGCAGTGAAGCTTGCCCGATTTTAAGCGGTTTACCACGTGACTACCCAGAACAGGTCACACTCTCAGCGTCCATACCGCCGCCCTCCGCTCCCAGTTCATCTGACCAACGCTCAACACAACTGACCAACACCAGGCCAGAACGCCAGCAACACCGCCACCACCCACACAACGCCCACAGACAAGGATCGACCACCCATCTGACAACCCCAGCTCAGACGCACAACCACCGGTCACAACCAACGAGCGCGGACAGCTATTTGACGCCCACCAACACCAGGAGGTCACACCTGCGGCCCCTCGACGGGAGGAGCTTGGCGTGCAGCACGCGGTCCTCCCACCACGGATCGTCTGGAGTGGAGACCAGGGCGGCCACCAGCTCGCGCTTGGTCGGGGCGGGCAGCACCAACGGACCCAAGTCCTTGATGGCGCGGACCTGTTCGCACTGCGGGCACTCCAGCCGATCCGGGCCGGCCTTCTCCCGCAGCTCCAGTTTCGAGCCCTCCTTCCCCCCGCCGAGCGAGCCCTGGCACGTCCAGCACGGGCGCAGCGCGGCGTTGGCCGTACGGGGGATCTGGGCGCGTGCTGTTGGTCGACAGGACGGGAAAAGCAGAAGGCAGGGCGCGGGAAGGAGGGAACTGCCTTCGGGTCCTGCTGTTCTCCGCGAGGCTGGGGCCATGGTTCCCGGGATCTTGCGTGTGTCTCCGTTCACCAGGGAGACGACCTACTCGCTCGTTGGCCGGGTCGCCGCCCGCTACGGCCTGAATGAAGCCGCTCTGCTGACGCACTGGCAGTGGCGCGGCCACCGGCCGCGGCACGAGGGCGGGGCGCTGCGGGCGGATGCCGAGGTGGTGCTGGATGCGGCCGGACGGCGGGTACTGGCCGACTTGTGCGGGGTCGGCGAGGAGGTGCTGGGGCGGGCGTTGCCGGCATGGGGACTGGAGGACGAGAAACTGGCCACACGGACGGGCGAGGGCGGCCCTGGGGCGGTGTGGCGGGTGGGCGGTGCGGTGGTGGGACCGGTGGCGTTCGGGTGCCGGTCGTGCGCGGGCCGGCGGGCCGGGGCGCCGGTGCGGGTGGTGCGGTACGCGCAGCGGTGGGAACGGGTGTGTGCGCGGCACGGGCGGTGGCTGCTGGACGCGGACGCGGACCAGGCGCTGGAGTTCCTGGACCTGCGGGGCCTGCCGGAAGTCGTCGAGGCGCAGCGGCGGTGGGCGGGGGTGGTTCGGCGTGCGGTGCGGGCGGGGGTGGGGCCCGGGGAGGTGTTCTCGGTGGCGTGGGCGGTGGTGTGCCGGTGGTGGGATCAGGCGTTGGAGTGGCCGGATGAGCGGGTGTGGCCCGCGCGGCTGCACGCCCTGGCGGGCGGGGACGCGGGCGGGGATTTCTGGCGGTGGCGGGCGCTGGTGCGGGACGCGGCCGTCTTCCCGGAGGTGGTGGAGGTCGCCGCCTCGCTGCTGGACCCGGTGATGGCCGAGTTGGTCTGGCGGGACAGCGGGGCCGGGCGGCCTCGGGCACTGCCAGCGGACGGAACGTTCTGCCGGCGGCTGGGCGAGCGGGTGGGACGCCCATGGCTGGGGCCGCTGGCCGCGGTCGACTACGGCGGGCCGCTGATCGCCTGGATGGGAGCGGTGATCCGCCGACGCCGCGGCGTGGCCGTGCCGCCCGGCCACCGGGACGGTCTGTGGTGGGTGCGCCAGGAGCTCCAGCCGCCGAGCATGGCCGCGCAGCTGCGGGCGCTGACGAAGGAGACGAGGCTGCCGGGATCGGGGACGGCGTGGCGCTCGGCGGTAGCGCCCGAGCGTCGCATGCTGATCAACAACTTGCTGGACGACGCGCAGGAGCAGCTGATCCAGCTGCGCGGGGCGCAGCGGGGCAGCAGTGCGGAGGCCGCCGAGCGTCTGTTGAAGGGCCTGGGCTACAGCATCGGCCGGCTGCAGGAGGCGGCGCGGGAGACGGTGGAGGGCGCGTTGGAGGCCGGGGTGCGGCCCGAGGATGTCGCCGTGTGGGTGGGGATGTCCCCGGGCGCGCTCGCCGGGTTGCTTGGGGCTGGTGGCGAGCCGGCGCGGCAGATCGAGGTCTGACGGGTCGTTGAGCCTGGGACAGTCCTGACGTGGAGCAGCGCCGTGGGAGTGATCCGGGGCTTGCGGTCGGTGGTGACGTGCGGGGCCTGGGTGAGAACGCGGGTGGGGCGTGGAGTGCTCTACCGCACCAGGTCACAGGGCGGGGTGGGAACAGGGAAAGCCGTCCGCGCGGGCGTGTGTGGCGGGTTGGCTGAGAACCGTGAGCGGCGTGGACGGTTGGGCCGGGGCGGATGGATCAGCGGGCCCGGCGGATGTGTTGGACGTGGATGGGCGGGCGGGGTTCGAGGCGGTGTTCCTCGACCCGGTCGGCCAGGAGGTGCGGCAGCGGTGGGAGGACGCCTGCGTGGCGGTGGCGTTCGAGAACCTGGCGCCGGTGTCCGCGTTCCCGGTCGTACCGGGGCGCAGGTGGGGGCCGGGGCTGTGGTGGTCGGCGACCACCGGGCGGCACGTGGCGTCCGGGTCGAACGCGATGCGAGCCCGGCTGATGGTCCTGGACCGCGACCCGCAGGTGACAGGGCTGGCGGGGCGGCCGGTGCGGCTGGTGTGGCGCGATCGACGGGGCAGGGTGCGCTCGTGGGTGCCGCAGCTGTTCGCCCGGTACGCGGACGGCACCGCCCTGGTGGCCGACTGTCCGGGTCATGCGGAGGCGGGCGGTGAGCGGGCACTGCGCGCTGAGCAGGCGGCCCGCGCGGCATGTGATCTGGTCGGCTGGCGCTATCGGCGCCTGGAGCCGTTGGATGCGGTGTTCGCGGCGAACCTGAGGTGGCTGGCCGGCTATCGCCATCCCCGCTACCGGGGCCGCCCCGGGGTCGGAGACGCGTTGCTGGAGGCGTTCGCGCGGCCGAGGCCGCTCCTGGAAGGCGTTCAGGCGCTCGGCACCCCGATGACGGTTCTGCCCGCCGTCTTCCATGCCCTGTGGCACGGCTGGTTGGCGGTCTCGTTGGAACGCCCGCTGCACCAGGGCGTCCTCGTCGGTCCGGGATCCGTCCGGGCCATGGCCGGGAGCAGCGGGATGGGGACGGCCGGGGTAGCCGACGACTGTGGCGGGGGTGGGATGTGAGCGCGGCACCGCGGCGGCGTGGCGGGCGTCAGGTGCTGGCGGTCGGCGGACAGGTCCGCTTCCGGGGATTGCGCTGGCAGGTCGTCGGCCTGGCCGGCCAGCGCGTCCACCTGGTTGCCGACGAGGGGGAGGAAGTGGTGCTGGCCGGGCACCTGTTCGCCGACCCCACGTTCTCCCTCATCGGCCCCGAGGCCGGCGGGAAGGCGGAGGCGGCACCGCAGTGGGGCCTGTTCGAGACCGCCCCGGCGCCGGCCAGGGAACGGGCGCTCGCGTGGCGTCGCCACATCCGCGAGGTCGAGACCGGCCACCCAGACGGGGCCGATGCGGGCTATGTGGTGCACGAGCGCTACGACCCCGAGCGGTACACCCTCGCCGAGCGCGAGCAGGCCAAGGCCGAGGAGCTCACCGCGCTCGGCTTCGGGAAGGTCAGCCGCTCCACAGTGCAGAAAATGCGGCTGGACTACCGCAAGCAGGGTCTGTGGGGGCTGGTCGACCACCGCACCACTCGCGCACCGAGCCTCGCGGGGCGCACGGACGAGCGGGTGGTGGCCGCGGTGAAGGAGGCGATCCGGCGTCGGCGCGGCCGCTCCAAGGGCACGGTCAAGGCCCTGTTGCCGGCGGCGGCCAGAATCCTGGCCGAGCGGCACGGGGACGCGGTGGCGATGTGCTCGCAGGCCACCTTCTACCGGCTGGTCGCCGCCCTCACCGACCCGCGCGAGGACAACCACGGCCGCGGAGACGGTGTCCCCGGGCCCGGGCAGGGGCGGGCGTTCACCCCGACCGTCGCGCTGCGCCCGGGCGAGCAGGTGCAGGTCGACACCACCCGCCTGGACGTCCTCGCGGTCTTCGACGACGCCACCCTGGGCCGGCCCGAGCTGACGATCGCCGTCGACGTCGCCACCCGCGCCATCCTCGCCACCGTCCTGCGCCCGGCCAGCACCAAGGCCGTCGACGCCGCCCTGCTGCTCGCTGAGATGGCCGTCCCCCACCCCGCCAGGCCCACCTGGCCCGACGTCCTGCGCTTCGCCCGCTCCTCCATCCCCCACCGGGAGGAACTGCTGACGACCGACGAACGCCTGCACGGCGCCGCGGCACGGCCCGTGGTGGTACCGGAGACGATCGTCGTCGACCGCGGCAAGATCTACCTCTCCGAGACGTTCACCGCCGCCTGCCAGAGTCTCGGGGTCAGCGTCCAGCCCGCCCCGCCGCGCGCCCCGACCGCGAAGGGCATCGTCGAGCGCACCTTCGGCTCCATCAACACCCTGCTGTGGCAGCACCTGCCCGGCTACACCGGCTCCAACATCCTCGAGCGCGGCCACGACGTCGAACAGCACGCCTGCTACAGCGTCGCCCAGCTGCAGGACCTCCTCGACGAATGGCTCGTCCACTGGCACCACCGCCCCCACCACGGGCTGCGCCACCCCGTGCTGCCCAAGACACGGCTGACACCCATGGAGATGTGGGGCGCGCTGACCGCCGTCTGCGGGTACGTGCCGGTCCCGTTGACCGGGCGGGACTACCTGGAGCTGCTGCCCGTGCGCTGGCTCACCATCAGCGACCACGGCATCCGCCTCGAGCAGCGCACCTACGACCACGACCTCCTCGGCCCCCACCGCGGCCAGCCCTCCCCCATCGCCGCACGGGGCGGCCGATGGGAGGTCCACCACAACCCCCACGACCTGCGCCAGATCTGGGTCCGCCTGCCCGGCTGGGACGACCTGGTCGAGATCCCGTGGATCCACCGCGACCACGTCCACCAGCCCTTCGACGACCGCACCTGGGACCACCTGCGCACCACCGCCCTACGCCGAGGCGACCACCACCAGTACGAAGCCGACCTCGCCCAGGCCCTCGACGACCTCCAACGCCGCAGCAGCGCCGGCCACGCCACCCGCACCGAACAGGCCCTCCTCACCCGCGCCATGCCCGCCCGCATCCCCCACCCCACCAGAACCGGCGACGACACGGCGCACCCGGCACAGCCGGGGCGGGAAGACCGCGCGGGCCCGCCAAGGCGGCAGGGCGCGGCCGGACGAACCACGCACCGCCCCAGCGCCGGGGGCGGTGCAGGCGCGTGCGGCGCAGGAACGGACGGCTGGGAGGACATCGAGAGCCTGGACGCCCTGGACACCGAACCCGACACCGGCCAGTGGCCCGACGACGAGGACGACGGCGACAGCGACAGCTGGACCGACGAGTGGGGCGGCGAGCAGCCCGGCAGCCCCTCCCCCGCCCCGCTCTACACCGGCCTCGGCCTGTGGAACGCTCACCAGGAAGCCGAACGATGGTGACCACCCACCACCACACCCCCGCGCCAGACGGCCACCACCCCCGCACCGAACCGGCAGCGGCCACGGCAAGCCGAAACCGGGCGCAGCACGGCCGTGCCGCAGCGTTGCGCGGCCGTACCGGGGCGCAGCGGCGCCGGCCGCGCCACCGCGCGCTCCCCGAAGCCGCCGAGGCCGGGCGCGCGGCGTCCGGCCAGAGCCCGCACACCGGCGAACGGGGCCGGGTCGGATCCGGAGCCAAGGCCGGTGACTCGCTGGCCGTCGCCACACCTCACCGAGGTCCGGCGCGCACCGGGGAAACGGGGCACCGGCGATGAACAGCACCGGCCCCAACACCCCCGGCACCACGCACGCCACAGCCGCCGGGGCGGCGCCGGCGGAGTCGGCGCCGTACGCGGTCGACACCTGGCACGGCTTCCAGACCTTCGCCACCACCCCCGCACCCGCACCACCCGCGCCCGGGGAACCAGAGCGCAGCGTCGAGGAGCGCCTGGCCTACCACTCCGCGTTCGTCACCGTCCGCACTCCCGCCATCGACACCCTCGCGCTCAGCATGCGGCGTCTGATGCTCCTCGGCAGGTATCAGCGCACCACCGCCCGCCCCAGCCTGATCCTCACCGGGCCCGCCGCCACCGGGAAGACCACCGCCCTGCTCGAAGTCGGCCGCACCTGCCACCTCGCCCACACGCGCCGGCACCCCGCCCCACCCGGGAACGGGCAGCCGGCCGTGCCCGTCGCATACGTCCTCGTGCCGCCCGGGGCGAGCGCCAAGACCCTGACCGCGGGCTTCGCTCGCTACCTCGGCATCCCCGTCACCGCCCGCATGACCCAGGCGCAGCTGATGCAGGCCGTCTGCCATACCTACAACACCGCCGGTGTGCGTCTGGTGCTGATCGACGAGATCCACCGCCTCAACCCCCGCACCACCACCGGCGCCGAAGCCGCCGACCTCCTCAAGGACCTCACCGAACGCATCGGCGCCACGTTCGTCTACGCCGGCATCGACGTCACCACCACCGCCCTGTTCACCGGGGTCCGCGGCGCGCAACTCGCCGCCCGCGCCAGCCTCGTCGAAACCGGCGCCCTACCCGCCCGCCTCGGCAACCGCCGCCCATTCACCGACCTCGTCACCGACCTCGAGAACGCCCTCGACCTCCAACGCCACCGGCCAGGCACCCTTCCCCGCCACGCCCCCTACCTCCACCAGCGCACCGCCGGACGCATCGGCAGCCTCGCCCGCCTCATCCGCGAAGCCGCCCTGACCGCGATCCTCGACGGCACCGAGAAGATCACCAAAACCACCCTCGATGGCGTACGCCTGGACCACCAAGCAGAAACCCACCCCACACCCCGCCCCCGCGCCCGCAGGCAGGCCCGGTGAAGGCAGAGACACTCGCGACCGAGACCAGCTGAGAAACCCTCAGAAACAGTGAGAACACCACCCGGGACGGCCGGGGCCAGCCCGCCCGCACCCGAGATGAGCCGAGAACACCCCAAGATCAATGAGAACCAGAAACCGACAAACGCCCAAACCCCCTCAAGAACACCCCACCTGACCAGGCAAAACAGCCCTGACCAGCCAAAACGCCATCCCCGCCATTACGACACACAACGACCTTCAACACTGAAGATCAAACCCACCCAACCCCCAATACCCCCAGCCCACAGCGACCGCCCAACACCCCAGAACCCCGCCCACCCGTTCTCACCACACCCACAAAACCCCAGCCCACACACCACCCCACACCCCAACTACACCCCCCTCAAACCTCACCTCCGCAGGCCTGACGCCCCGTGCCGGGGCGAGGCAGGGACGGGGCCGTCGAAGATGCAAGAGCTGTCACCGACCCGGCCCCCGCACCACCCCCGGGAATCCGGCCGGGGCACCCCCCGGAAAACAGCCACCGAACCGTCACACCCCACCCCGTCAAAAAGCCCCAGGCACGGCGCAGCACAGGGCGCAGCGCGGGGCGCGGCACGGGCCCCCTGAAACGCGCGGGGATGTCACCGTGAACCGGTCTCGGACGTCACCTGGCAGACGCGCGGGAAAGAGGCTGGACATACACCCCGGCATCCGGTCCTAAACCCCACCGTCAGCACCTGGAATCCCGCTCCTAATGTCACAACGACCACCACCCCGCTACCCGCTCCTACCGGCCAACAATGACCGGTCCCGGCACCCTCCCAAACCCCGAGACCCAACACGACGAAAACAACCAAGACAGGCACCGGAAAACAGGCGGGCCTTCGGCGATGGCCGGGGCCTGACGGCCCCTCGGAAAACGGCTGGGGGTGTCGCCTGCGGCGCCACCGAGAAACAGGGGCGGCCGGTATTCGGGTGGGGCCCGGAGGCCCCGGCGCCGAGGTCGTCCCGGAGGCGCCTGCGGCACCCCGGGCGCAGGTGCCGGCCAGACCCGCGACGGGGGCGCAGCCACCCTTCCCGAGGGCCGGCGGCGCACCCGCCTCCCGGACGGCGGCCTGACGGCCCCCCACACCCGGTGCCCGGGGCCCGGGGCCCGGGCACCGAGACGACGGGACGGCGGCCAGGACGGCGGCGAGATGACTGCGGGCAGCGGCCACCACCCGGCTCCATACGACGCGCGAGGCATCAACCGACGACATCGACCAGGCGCAGCGACCCAAGCGACCCGCACCGCCACCGACGGCCCCGGACGGCCTGGACGGCACCCGGACGACGGTGGGCCGGGCGCGCATCCATGGCACGCGCGAGGCACCCAACATCGCCGGCCGGGCTCCGCCGACGGCGGCCCCGGGCGGGCGCTGCCCTACAGGCCACACAGCCCCACAGGCCGCCCTACAGACAAGCGCCCCTACCAGGGCGAACACGGGCCCTGCCTCACAACCCCCACAGGGCATACCGGACAAGAAGGGCATGCCCGGCTCACAGAACCCACACCCAACCCCACAACCCCACAACCAGGTTCACCACGGCTGTCGCGCCCACCTCGCGCCCCCACCACACACAAACGACGGCCGGAGCAGGGCACAGCACCACACAGCGGCGCCCCGGACAGCGGGCACGGCAACCCCCAGCAACGGCCGCCAGGGGCGGGATACGGCAGGGACAAAGACGGCGGCCGACCGACCGGTGTCGGCGTACAGGTTGGCGTGCACAGCCAGGTACGGCCGAACGTGCACAACTGGTCGTATCGGTATGGCTGGCAGATCACCCCGAGATCGACGCGGGTCGGACGCATGGATCGCTTGTCCGAGATCAGGTTTGTGCTGCCGCGTGAGTGACTGTGCTACTCGACGCGGAACCCGCCGTGAGCCTCGGCGCGCCGCAGGTAGTCGATCCACTCATCCCAGCGCGAGTCCTCGGCCATCGTCCCGGCCTTGGCGGATTCGGGCTGACCTTCAAGAGCGATCAGGGCCGCACGGATTTCCGCAGGCGTCACCAACCAGCCGTCATTGCCATGGCCGATCTTGTACTCGGGAATGCCGGTCGGCTGCTCGGCCTGCCACTCGACTGCGGCCGCCTGGGCGGCCAGGTAGGCGCGCACGGGCTCCGGCCACTCAGGCGCCCCAGGGCGCTGCGCTGCGTAGACCTCAGCCATCGTCAGCCCGAAATCCTCCAGGCGTGGCCACGGCGCTTCATGGTCGTGCGACAGCATTCCCAGACGATCCATGGCCGCCTTCGCGGGGCCCATGCTCCACGCGTTGAAGCGGTAGTCGGGATCACCCGCTCCGTCCGGCTGCTCGATGGTCATGTCCCAGCCCACTCGACGCCACTCCTCAATCTGTCCAGTCGGAGAGCCAGCGCCGAGCACGAAGGCGCCGTGGTGCCGCTGGCAGGGACACCCGAAGATCCCGGCGCCACAGTAGGACAGGCAGGATGGCGTTGTCGCGCTCGTTAAAGGGGCCGTGCCCACCTTCCTAGCGCACAACCTCAGCCGATGGCAGCGGCACATGGTCGGCCACGGCCGGGGACCGGGCGGGCCGCCTACCTGTGCACATCCGGGTGTACCTGGCTGTGCACGTCACTCTGTACGCCGACACCCGGCCACCACCAAGCTTGATGGCACGCGCGAGGCATCCAACCACCTCCCGGACAAGCCCCCGACTCCCGACCTGACAGGATCACAACCCGGTGCGCGTCACAAACCATTGCCCGTGACGCGCACCAACCGCCCCCCGAAAAGACCCGCGCCGGAAACCCCGCAGAAAACCGCCGCTAAAACACGCCCGAACCCCGAAGAAAAACACCCTCAGGAACACCCGGAAATCCCCCGCCGCCAACGCCCCACTCCGATCCCGTGGCATGCTCACGGCGAACACACACAGCAACCGAAACCAGCCCCACCACCCCGACCAAAACAGGGGCGCGGCCACCACAGGACCGCCTCGACACTGGTCCAACCAAACCCGGCAAAATCCCCAAAATACCCCATGAACGCCAACCAACCCACCAACAGGTCACACCCCGAGAAGCACAGCAGCAGGCCCAAGCCACAGGCCAGCACCCGGGCGCAGCTCGCCGACGCGGCCGGCGAGCTGCGTCGCCCTGCCAAGTTCATTGTGCTGATCTTCATCTCGATCCTGCGGGCCACCGCCGTGTGGCTGCCATCCGGGGCCTGCGGTAGGTCAGTGCTCCCAGTAGTCGAGGTCGGGCAGCCGGACCCAGGTGTCGGCGGGGCCGGTGACGGCGCGGGCGCTGGTGGGTCGGAGTCCCGCGAAGGCGCAGGCGTAGGCGACGGCGTGATGGCGGTAGAGATAGCTGGCCAGGACCTCCTCAGGGGTGTCGTCAGGGAGGGGGCCGCCGCCGGGGTGGAGGTCCCATCCTTCTACGGTGCTGTTGCGGACGATGCTGCCCTGGTTGCCGCTCTTGGGGTTGGCGTAGAGGCCGTAGCCGAACGTACCGGTGGTCAGGCGGGTCATCGCACCCGGGGTGGACGGGGTGTAGCCCCAGGGCTGGGTGACGATGCAGCCGCCAGGAACGGTCGTGACGCCGGCGATGAGCAGGCTCTCGTCCATGTCGTACTCGTATGGGTCGTCGAGGAAGTCCGCCACGAACTCCTCGTCCACCGGCGTCGCGTCCAGGCGGCGGATCGCCTCGGCGGCGTCGATGTCGGCGATGCAAGCGAGGCCGGTGCCCTCGTAATGGAAACGGCCCAGGGCCTCGACGAGTTGCCGACCGCGCTGGATGGTGGCCTGCTCGGCTGCCGTCAGGCCGGGTTCTTGGTCGGGGACAGGGAACAGGTCGGGGACCGGCCCGGCCAGGGCGAGGCGGCCCGGCGACCAGCCGCCAAGCTGGGGCCGCCAGGGATCGGCACCGGCGGCCACGAGGGCCCGGGCATTGTCCGGTTGGTCCTCCATGACTGCCCCCCACAGCGCCGTCGTCCCGTACTCCAGCGCGTCCACGTTCGAAACACGGCCCGCCAGTTCGGCCACCACCTCGGGAGAGCCGATCTCTGCCGCCCGGTGCAGAGGGCGCCCCCCGCCCCATGCATCCGGGTCCGCGCCTGCGTTGAGCCGCGCGCGGATGTCGCCGTGGTCTCGCCAGCTTTCCCAGGTCACACCGGCCCAGCCCGTCATCGTGCCTCCCCGTCCTCTCCGCACCAGCGCGGGTGTCATCCCCTCCGCACACGGTCGCATGCGGGTCCGACAGCCGTCGTTCCGAAGTCGATCCGGTCCGCGCCGAGCCGGTCGGCCGGGTGGCTGTTGCGACGTCAGGAGCGCCGGACAGTCGCCGTGTGGGCCCTGGCAATCCGCGCCAGCGGGGCGGCGGCCGGGCGCCACGACGGCGAGGAACTCGGCCGAACACCGTCCGGAGTCCAGGACGACCGCCTCTCCGCCCGCCCGTACGGCCCGCTCTCCAACTGGCCGCCTTTGCTTGCCGACCACAGGGCCCATGTACTCGCCGTTTGGCTCTCCAGCTCATGGGATGTCTGTCAAGTCGCGGCCAGGGGCTCGCACCTTGTTATGCAGGCGATCTGCAAGAACGAGTCGAGCTATAGCCCTCCTGGGTATCGGACTGGCGGCGCGCGAAGAGAATTGCTCCGAGCGGGCTCTCAGCTGAGCTGAGCGTCATCTGCGCCTCGACCGCGAAGCCGGCATCGTCGAGCCAGGCGGCCACCTGGCCAGGCTGACGGCGATGGACGTAGGTCTTCATCGGGTGGCCGCCGTAGCCCTGCGTCTTCAGCCGCGACTCATCACCGACGTGGAAGCCGAGTAGCAGTGGACCACTGGGCCGCAACACTCGCCGGAAGTGCGCGAAGACTGAGCCGATCTCGTCGTCAGGGACGTGTATCAGCGAGTACCAGGCGACCAGGCCCGCCATCGAGGCGTCGGCGAGGTCGAGGTCCGTCATGGAACCGACCTCGAACCGTAGGCCGGGATGATCACGACGGGCCACCTCGATCATCGCGGGCGACAAATCGATCCCGAACGTGTCCACGCCCAGGTCACGCAGGTAGGCCGTAATCCTCCCCGACCCGCATCCCACGTCCGCGACTGGCCCCCCGCCGGTGGTCTGCACAAGGTCGGCGAACAGCGTCAGGGCCGTGCGTTCGTAGGGCGTTTGGTCCAGGAGGTCGCGCACCTGCTCCGCATAGCTGGTGGCGACGGTGTCGTAGGACGTCCGGGTGTCTGCCAACCAGCCTTCAGTGTTCATAGCCAGAAACCGTAGTTCAGTGTCCAGGGCGTGCCCCCCGCGGCTACGGTCCACGCTCGGCTGGCGGGAACTCCGGGCGCACGCGCTGGCCCTGGACGAACTGATCGGCGGGGCGCTGCACGCGGGCCAGGCGCTGCCCGGTGCCCACTGCATCGCGGCGGCCGACTTCCAGCAGCTGACCCGCGAGCTGGTCCGGTGCGCGGTGATCGCCGACCGCGAGGCCGGCGCCACCTGGGCCACGATCGGCGAGGCGCTCGGACTCAGCGCGGACGCCGCCCGCGCCCGGTACGGCAACGTCCGCCTCCTGTGGCCACCACCTGTCGGCGTACGGGTTCACGTGCCCAGCTGAGTACAGATGAACGTGCTCAGGTGCGCCCGGTCCTTACGGTCGATGTTCGTGATGGTCACCCGAGGATGGTTGTGGTGCCGGTGCCCTCCTGCGGCCTTTCGCTGAGCATGGCTGCGGCGGCCCGGCGATGAGAGGCGCGGATCAGGACTGTGAGCAGGTCCGCGAGATCAGCTGCGCCGGCCGGGTCGTCCGCGAAGCGGGTGGTCTGCAAGGGGGCGACCTGGTCCAGCCGTATTCCGTCGAGGTCCAGGACGTAGGCCAGCGCCAGCAGCGCCGAGCGGGCGTTCCCGTCCGGGAAAGGATGGAAGAAGGCTACGTCGAGGTACGCCCTGGCCGCGCGGGCAGCCACGGGAAGCGCCGGGTCCGCACTCTGGTGCAGGCAACAGGCGAAGTCCTTCCACGTGGCCGGCGTAAGCCCGTAGCGCTCACGCCCGCCTTTGGCGAAGGCGTCGCCATCCCGGAAGGTGATCTCGGATCGGCCGAGGACGAGCCGTTGCCAGCCGGCGAGCAGGGCGGGGGCCAGTGGGCGTCGGTGGGCGGCGTCGACGCGGGCCAGGGCGCTCGCGTCCAGCAACCGGTCGGCCCGCTCGGGGCACCGGTCTCGGACCGGGCCGTCGAACCAGGCCGTTAGCCCGTCGACAGCCGGTGCCAGAAGCGCCGGGCATCCGGTGCCGGCAGACGCCCAGTCGACCTCGCCCCTGACCCTGCACCAGACGGCGAGGGAGTCAGTGGTCACGGTAGGGCCGATGCCTGGTCACACCGAATGCGAGATCCTCCGCGACCGCGTCGACCGTGGTGAAGCCCGGCACGGCCCAGCTCTTGAAGCGCCCGCCGATGGCAGCTGTCACGATCTCGGCCGCCTCCTCCCCTTCCAGGCCGGCTGAGGACAGGTACCACGTCAGCACTCGCTCGCAGAGCCCGTACCAGCCGTCCTGGGCACACGTGCGGTCCACTGCCAGAGTCACCAGCCGGGTCGCCGCCCGCTGCACGTGCCAACTGCGGTCCTCCGCGTTTGCATCGGCCGCCGGAGCGAGTTCGACGAAGCGGTCGGCCAGTTCCTCGAGCCAGTCACGCCACTCCAGAAGCGAGGCCACGACGATGGCGCTGGTGGCCTCGGGGCCCTCCCGCAGCGAGTGGCTGGTGCAGCACCAGCTCTGCACGACGCCGCCACCACCGCCCTCGCCGACCGCCCAATGCCATCCGCAGGCCCACCGCCCGTACCGGCCGACCAGGAAGTCCGTGACCGGGTTGACGAAGTCGTCGAAGCTCAACGAGAAGGGGCTGCCCGAGGGAACCATGGCGCGAATCTCCCCCGTGACCAGCTCCTCTTCCTCGCTGGTCCAGGTGAAGCTGTGACGGTCGGGGTCGACGGCGGACCAGGGCAGCAGGCGCGGGATCAGGTCCCAGTTGATGGACGTGGCGATCCTCCGATGATCTGTCCGGTCGGTGCAGCCGACCGATGCTGCCAGGGCGACGCGGCCCCTGTCATCCGAATATCCAGAGGGACCCGTCCGCCGGCCGTGACCGCGGAGGACCGCTGGCCACCATGCCGAAGTTCGGCTCAGCCTCGGCAGCTCCATGGCTTAAGAAGCGATTCCCAAACCGAGGGTAGGGTCACGCTTTCCCAGGTGAGGTGTGTGGCCGCCACTCGGTAGGCACGCTCGGAGCGTCGTGTGGGTGCGGGGCGTGGTCGGAGGTGGCGGATGCCGTCGGTGCTGGGAGTGCTGGAGAGGCGCGAGCGGGTGGCGTTGGCCCGGGCGGAGGAGCTGCGGGCCGAGTTGGAGGGGCTTCAGGCCGCCGTGGCCGAGGCGGATGAGGCCGCGC
>NZ_JPRF03000081.1 GCF_001188955.3 Kitasatospora aureofaciens
GCCGAGCTGGCCTCGCTGCGGGCGGACCTGGACGCGCGCGTGGGCACCGGGTGCCCGCTGCGCGGCTGAGCCGGTCGGGTCAGCGGGGGGCGATCCCGGCGCAGCCCACCGGCGAGCCGGTGACCGAGGCGGTCCAGGCGGCCGCCGCCGTCCAGGAGGCCGAGCCGTACACCGACCCGTACCAGTCGTACCAGCAGGCCGACCCGTACAGCTACGACCACTACCCGGCCCAGCAGCCGGCGGCCGCGCCGTACGGCAGCCAGGGGTACGACGGCCAGGGGTACGACGGCCACCAGCAGCAGGCCTACCCGCAGCAGGGTTACGAGCAGCAGGGCTACGAGCAGTACCCGCAGGAGCAGTACGGCTACGACCCCTACCAGCAGCAGCCCGGCCAGCCCCAGCAGGCCTGGCAGCCGGGCCGGCAGGGCGAGCCGTACTACGACCCCAACGACCCGGGCGGCACCGGCCACTCCCCTGCGCACTACCCTCCGCACCAGCACGGATCGGGGAGCTGACCCGCGATGAAGAAGCCCGCATTCAGGAAGAAGTCCGGCGCCGGGCCCGAGGAGCCCTTCGAGCCCGCGGCCGTCGAGCCGACCGGGGCCGGGGAGACCACCCGCCCGGCGGTCGGGCCGCCCGGCCGCTCCGCCGGGAAGACCACCCAGTCCCTGCTGGCCGCGGCCGTGGTGCTGGCGGCGGTCCTCGGGATCGCCGAGGCGCGCCCGCCGGCGAGCCCGGCCAAGGCGGACGCCGCCGGCGCCCCCAGCACCGCCCAGGTCGAGCGCACTGCGGCGGTCTGCCCGCAGCCGCTCCAGGGCCTGACCGGCTCGACCACGCTCACCGCCTACACCCCGCCCGGCACCGGCTCCGCCACCGGCGGCGCGGGCTGGCTCACCGACCAGTCCGCCCCCGCAGTCCCGCCGACCGCGGCCCCCTCGGCCCCGGCCTCCGCGGCGCCGAGCGGGTCGCCCAGTGGGTCGCCCGGTGCGACCCCGAGCGGCTCGGCGACCCCGGCACCGGACAAGAACGCCGCGCCCGCCGACGCCAAGCTGACCCTCACCAAGCCCGGCACCCCGGCCACCGGCCCGGCCACCAACGGTGACGCCGCGCCCGGCACCGGAGCCGTCGCCACCGGCGCGCTCGCCCCCGGCTTCACCGTCACCCAGACCACCGTGGTCACCGAGCAGCGCGGCCTGGGCCTGTCCGGCCTCACCTGCACCCCGGAGAACACCAGCTTCTGGTTCGCCGGGGCCAGCACGGCCGGCGACCGGGTCGACTACCTCAGCCTGGTCAACCCCGAGTCCTCCGCCGCCGTGGTCGACATCCAGCTGTACGGCGACAAGGGCCTGATCGACAACGACGCCGCCAACGGCATCACCGTGGCCCCCGGCAGCTCGCAGTCCGTCCTGCTGTCGACGCTCAGCAAGGGCGCCGTCACCGACCTCGCCGTGCACGTGGTGGTGCGCTCCGGGCGGGTCGGTGCCGCGCTGCACGCCGCCGACGGCGCCAAGGGCGCCGACTGGATCCCCGCCTCGGCCGACCCGGCCCCCACCCAGGTGCTGCCCGGCCTGCCCGCCGACACCTCCGCGGCCCGCCTGGTGGTCTGGGCGCCGACGGACGACGACGCCGACCTGAAGATCCAGCTCTCCGGCAAGAACGGCTGGTTCACCCCGGCCGGAAACGAGTCGATCCACGTCAAGGCGGGCATGGTGGCCGCCGTCGACCTCGGCAAGGTCACCCGGGACGAGGTCGCCGGCCTGCGGCTGTCGCCCAGCGACGACAAGCACGCCGTCCCGGTCGTGGCGGGCCTGCGGATCGACCGCACCGGCGGCAACGGCAAGAGCGACGCGGCCTGGCTCACCGGCAGCAACCCGATCGGCGCGCGCGCCACCGTCGCCGACAACCGGGCCGGCGCCTCCACGCTGTTCCTGACCTCCACCGGCGACGCCGCCACCGTCAAGGTCACCGCTTCGGCCGGCAGCGGCGGCGGCACCCCGGCGACCAAGGAGGTCCAGCTCCCGGCCGGGGGCACGGTCGCGATCCCGGCGCCCGAGCCCGCCGGGCTGAACGGGGTCTTCGCGCTCACCGTGGAGACCGAGTCCGGCGGCCCGGTGGTCGGCGCCCGGATGCTCTCCATCCCCAACAAGGACGTGCCGATGTTCACCGTCCAGGCGCTGCGCGACGACCACAGCACCGTCCAGGTGCCGCAGGCCGCCCAGGACCCGGGCGTCGTGCTGCGCTGACCGCGCGTCCCGGGGCCTGCGGTCGGCAGGCCCCGGGACGCCGGCGGAAGATCAGTCCTCGTCGTAGCGCGGGTCGATCGCGTCCGGGGACAGCCCCAGCAGCTCGGCCACCTGCTCGATCAGGATCTCGTGCACCAGCGCCGCCCGGTCCTCCCGGGTCTTCGCCCGGATCTCCACCGGCCGCCGGTACACCACGATCTGGCTCTTGCGGCCCTTCTCGCCCGGCGACACCCGGCCCAGCGGCACGCCGTCCTCGGAGTCGGCGCCGTCCGCCTCGTGCAGCGGCACCTCCTGCACGGCGAACTCCACCTCGATCAGCTGCGGCCACCGCCGCTCCAGCCGCTCCACCGACTCGCGCACGTAGTCGTCGAACAGTTCGGAGCGGGTGAGCGAGATCGGCACCTGGGGCGGCGCCAGCGGGCCGCGCAGCCCTCTGCCGTGCCGGTCGCGGTGCCGGGGGCGGCGCGAGGGGCCTGTCGATGACTGCGGTGCGGAGCTGTCCATATCACTGCCGAGAGTAGTCCTTGACGGGTCGGAAGTGGACCACTCCGACGGGGGAATCGCCGGGGCGGCGGCGCGTGCCCGAACGGCCGGAGCGAGCGGGACGGCAGGAGCCGCACGGCGCGCCGAGAGCGCCCCCGGACCCCGCGGGGGCGCCCGCGCGGGCGCGCGGACCGCGACACGGGCACCCCCGCCGGGCAGGCGGTCTTCGCTCCCCGGCGGGGAGTGCGGTACCGTCCACCCTCGTGAGCTCTGTACGTCGTTGTTCGCGGACCGCGTGCGGCCGACCGGCCGTCGCGACGCTGACGTACGTCTACGCGGACTCCACCGCCGTACTGGGCCCGCTCGCCACCTACGCCGAGCCGCACTGCTACGACCTGTGCGCCGAGCACGCCGAGCGGCTCACCGCGCCGCGCGGCTGGGAGGTCGTCCGGCTCGCCTCCGAGGCCGGGCCGCTGCGCCGCAGCAGCGACGACCTGGAGGCCCTCGCCAACGCCGTCCGCGAGGCCGCCCGCCCGCAGACCCCCCGTCAGGGCCGGGGCCCCGAGGGCGAGTCCACCGAGGGCGGCCGCCGCGGCCACCTCCGGGTGCTGCGCTCGCCCGACAACTGAGCCCCCGGCCGGCCCCCGCCCGGGGACCCCCGAGGCCCTCACCCGGCACGATGCGTTCCTCCGGCCCGGGTACGCTGCCCGTCTGACCTCACCTCGCCCCGTCGAACGAACGGGCGGGTGGCCGACGTATCGATCAGACAGAACCAGGGTGGAGCCGCAGTGCGCGACCTCAAGCAGCTCGTGAAGGCGTACGACGTCCGAGGTGTCGTCCCGGACCAGTGGGACGAGAGCCTGTCCCGGGCCTTCGGCGCCGCGTTCGTGCAGGTCACCGGCGCGTCCGCGATCGTGGTCGGCCACGACATGCGGCCCTCCTCCCCGTCGCTCAGCCGGGCCTTCGCCGAGGGCGCGGCGGCCTACGGCGCCGACGTCGTACAGATCGGCCTCTGCTCGACCGACCAGCTCTACTACGCCAGCGGCAAGCTCGACCTGCCCGGCGCGATGTTCACCGCCAGCCACAACCCGGCCCAGTACAACGGCATCAAGCTCTGCCGGGCCGGCGCCGCCCCGGTCGGCCAGGACACCGGCCTGTCCGAGATCCGCGAGCTGGTCGAGTCCTGGACCGCCGAGGACGACACCGTCACCGTCCCGGCCCGCGACGTGGAGCCCGGCGCGCTCTCCGAGCAGGACACCCTGCGCGGCTACGCCGACCACCTGCTGGGCCTGGTCGACCTCACCTCGATCCGCCCGCTGAAGGTCGCCGTGGACGCCGGCAACGGCATGGGCGGCCACACCGTCCCGACCGTCTTCGACGGCCTGCCGATCGAGCTCGTCCCGATGTACTTCGAGCTGGACGGCACCTTCCCCAACCACGAGGCCAACCCGCTCGACCCCAAGAACCTGGTCGACCTCCAGGCCAAGGTCCGCGAGGTCGGCGCCGACGTCGGCCTGGCCTTCGACGGCGACGCCGACCGCTGCTTCGTCGTCGACGAGCGCGGCGAGCCGGTCTCCCCGTCCGCGATCACCGCCCTGGTCGCCGCCCGCGAGATCGCCCGCGCCCAGGCCGCCGGCGAGACCGAGCCGACGATCATCCACAACCTGATCACCTCCTGGACCGTCCCCGAGGTGGTCCGCGAGCTCGGCGCCACCCCGGTGCGCACCCGGGTCGGCCACTCCTTCATCAAGCAGGAGATGGCCGTCACCGACGCAGTCTTCGGCGGCGAGCACTCCGCGCACTACTACTTCCGCGACTTCTGGCGCGCCGACACCGGCATGCTGGCCGCGCTGCACGTGCTGGCCGCGCTCGGCGGGCAGGAGCGCACCCTGTCCGAGCTGACCGCCGAGTACGACCGCTACGCCGCCTCCGGCGAGATCAACAGCACCGTCGCCGACCAGGCCGCCAGCACCGCCGCCGTCCGCGCCGCCTACGCCGGTCTGGAGGGCACCACCATGGACGAGCTGGACGGCCTCACCGTGGCCGGCCCGGACTGGTGGTTCAACCTGCGCGCCTCCAACACCGAGCCGCTGCTGCGCCTCAACGTCGAGGCCAAGGACCCGGCGCGGATGGCCGAACTGCGCGACGGCGTGCTGGCCGTCGTGCGCGGCTGAGCCCCGCCGCCGCCCGGGGCTGAGCCCCGCCGCCGCCCGCGCTCCGGCGGAACGCGCCTGACCGAAGCACGCGGTGCCCCGGCCGGTAGGGTTGCCTATCGGCCGGGGCACCTCCGTGCCACACCGAACTTTGGAGAGCCCCCATGAAGCTCGAATCCTTCCTGCTGGAGATCCTGGTCTGCCCGCAGTGCCGGGCCGCGCTCACCGAGGGCGGCACCGAGGAGCAGCCCGAGCTGGTCTGCACCGGCGCGGACTGCGGCCTCGCGTACCCGGTCCGCGAGGGCATTCCGGTCCTCCTGGTGGACGAGGCCCGCCGCCCGGCCTGATCCTGTTGGGGCGTGTCGGACACGCCCCCGGGGCGACAGCCCCACCCGCGCCCGCCGACCACAGGACAGCCGGAGGCCCGCCGCATGCTCGACGACACCCTGCTCGACGACCCGGCCGCCCTCCAGCGCGCCGACCACGACCGCGCCCTGCTGGCCCTGGCCGGCGCCGGTGCCAGGGTCCGCACCGCGCTGCGGCAGGCCGACACGGCCGGCCTCGACCGGCTGCGCCCGGACGGCCGCCCGCGTGCCGTCCTGGTCGCCGGGCACGGCAGTGCCCTGACGGCGGCCGAGATCCTCGCCGTGCTCGCCGGCTCCGCCACCCTGGTCGCCCCGCTGCCGCCGACCGAGGCCGCCGCCCCGCGCGCCGACCGGGCCGGTGCCCCGCCCGCGTTCACCGCCGGCCTCGGCTGGCAGCTGCCCGGCTGGGCCGGTCCCCTCGACCTGCTGGTGGTCAGCTCCGCCGACGGCGGCGAGCAGGGTCTGATCAGCCTCGCCGAGCAGGCGTACGCGCGCGGCTGCGCCATCGTCGTCACCGCCCCGGCCGGCAGCCCGCTGGCCGGGGCCGCGCTGCAGGTGCGCGCGCTGCCGTTGCCGTACGTCGCCGCGGTGCTGCCCGACGAGGGGGCGCCCGCGGTGCCGGCCGCCGAGCCGGACCTGCCGGCCGAGGACCCGGCCGCGCTGTGGTCCCACCTGACGCCGCTGCTGGCGCTCGCCCAGAAGCTCGGCCTCACCCAGCTGCCGTACGACGCGCTGCCGGCCGTCGCCGACCTGCTGGACGCCACCGCCGTGCGCTGCCGCCCGGACGCCGCCGCGTACACCAACCCGGCGAAGGGGCTGGCCGCCCGGCTGGCCGGGACGGTCCCGCTGTTGTGGGCCGAGGGCCCGGTCGCCGCCGCGGCCGCCGCCCGGTTCGCCGCCCAGCTGGCCGACCGGGCCGGCCGCCCGGCGCTGGCCGGGTCGCTGCCCCAGGCACTCACCGCCCACCGCGGCATGTTCACCGGCCAGTGGGGCGCCGGCGCGGACCCGGACGACTTCTTCCGAGACCGCGTCGAGGAGCCCGACCCGCTGCACCTCCAGGTCCTGCTGCTGCGCCACGTCCCCGGTACGGGCCCCGCCGAGGAGCAGGACGGCCCCGCGGAGGTGACCGAGGACGACCCGCGGCCGCGCAGCTTCGGCGTCACCCGGGCGCACCGGCTGGCGGCCGCCCACGAGGTGCGGCTGACCGAGTACGCGAGCACCCTCCCGGAGCAGCTGCACGCGCTGGCCGACCTGATCGCGCTGACCGACTTCGCCGCCGTCTACCTGGGGCTCGCCGCCGCGCAGTCCTGAGCGCGCTGCCGCTAGGTTGGGGCGCGTGAGCGAGCGGAGTGAGCGAGCCGTTGGTGGGTGCGTGTGGGCGAAATGCCCCTGCCGGGCGGTGCGAGGTGGGCGCGTGAGCGAGCGGAGTGAGCGAGCCGTTGGTGGGTGCGTGTGGGCGAATGCCCCTGCCGAGCGGAGCGAGGTGGGCGCATGAGTACTGAGGGCGGGACGAGGGCACTGGTGGCGGCGCTGTCCGCGAACCTGGCGATCGCGGCGGCGAAGTTCGCCGCCTTCGGCTTCACCGGCTCCTCCTCGATGCTGGCCGAGGGCGTGCACTCGGTGGCCGACTCCGGCAACCAGGTGCTGCTGCTGATCGGCGGCAGGCGGGCGCGCCGGGCGGCGGACGAGGAGCACCCGTTCGGGTACGGGCGCGAGCGCTACATCTACGGCTTTCTGGTGGCGATCGTGCTGTTCAGCGTCGGAGGGCTGTTCGCGGTCTACGAGGGCTGGCACAAGGTCAACCACCCCGAGGCGCTGGAGTCCTGGGGCTGGGCGGTGGGCGTGCTGCTCTTCGCCGTCGCGATGGAGGGCTGGTCCTTCCTCACTGCGGTGCGCGAGTCCGCCAAGGCCAAGGGCGGCCAGGGCTGGGTGCAGTACATCCGCACCGCCAAGGCGCCGGAGCTGCCGGTGGTGCTGCTGGAGGACACCGGCGCCCTGATCGGCCTGGTGCTGGCGCTGCTCGGCGTCTCGCTCACCGTGGTCACCGGCAACGGCGTCTGGGACGGCGTCGGCACCCTGTGCATCGGCGTGCTGCTGGTGCTGATCGCGGTGGTGCTCGCGCTGGAGACCAAGTCGCTGCTGCTCGGGGAGTCCGCCGACAGGGAGTCGGTGCGGCGGATCCGTGCCGCACTGGTGGACGGCGAGGCCGTCACCGGGGTGATCCACATGCGCACCCTGCACCTCGGGCCGGAGGAGCTGCTGGTGGCCGCCAAGATCGCCGTCAACGCGGAGGACAGCGCGGCCCGGGTGGCGCTGGCCATCGACGCGGCCGAGGAGCGGGTCCGGGCGGCCGTCCCGATCGCCCGGGCGATCTACCTGGAACCGGACGTCTACAGCGCCGAGAAGGCCGCCGCGGGCGAGGACCCGGCCGCCACCCCGGGCGGCCCGGGGCCTGCCGCTGCGCACTGACGCACCGTGCGCGCGGTGCCCTCGGGCCGGGGCCGAGCGGCGGTCGGACCGGCGACCGAAATCGGTCATCCACGGACGGCCGACGGGGCCGCCGGTGTAGATTCGTCACCAGAGCCAGAACGTCGCTGCTGATGGCGGTCGATCGGCGGTCCGTGCCCCCGGGGTGTGCGCCGGTCGAGGGAGAGAGGTCCTCCGACGGTTTGTGCTGCGCAGCGGGGAACCGGTCCGTACCACCGGACCAGGTCGCCCCGGCGTAGCCGTGCACCCGGACGGCCCGCCATGCGCAACGCACATCCGGACCTTGGCTTCGCCCCACCCCCATCAGCGAGGAGCAGACGCATGTCGACCGACATCACCGGTGACTTCAAGGTCGCCGACCTTTCCCTGGCCCCGTTCGGCCGCAAGGAGATCCAGCTGGCCGAGCACGAGATGCCCGGCCTGATGGCCATCCGCGCCGAGTACGCCGCGTCGCAGCCGCTGGCCGGTGCCCGGATCACCGGCTCGCTGCACATGACCATCCAGACCGCCGTGCTGATCGAGACCCTGACGGCGCTCGGCGCCGAGGTCCGCTGGTGCTCCTGCAACATCTTCTCCACCCAGGACCACGCGGCCGCCGCGATCGCGGTCGGCCCGGAGGGCACCCCGGAGAACCCGCAGGGCGTGCCGGTCTTCGCCTGGAAGGGCGAGACCCTGGAGGAGTACTGGTGGTGCACCGAGCAGGCGCTGACCTGGCCTGACGGCAAGACCCCGAACATGATCCTGGACGACGGCGGTGACGCCACCCTGCTGATCCACAAGGGCGTCGAGTTCGAGAAGGCCGGTGCCGCTCCGGACCCGTCCACCGCGGACAACGACGAGTTCCGGATCATCCTGGAGCTGCTCAACCGCACCCTCAAGGACACCCCGAACAAGTGGACCGAGGTCGCCGCCACCATCAAGGGCGTGACCGAGGAGACCACCACCGGTGTCCACCGCCTGTACGAGATGCACCGTGACGGCCAGCTGCTGTTCCCGGCGATCAACGTCAACGACTCGGTCACCAAGTCGAAGTTCGACAACAAGTACGGCTGCCGCCACTCGCTCATCGACGGCATCAACCGTGCCACCGACGTCCTGATCGGCGGCAAGGTCGCCGTCGTCTGCGGCTACGGCGACGTCGGCAAGGGCTGCGCCGAGTCGCTGCGCGGCCAGGGCGCCCGCGTCATCGTCACCGAGATCGACCCGATCTGCGCGCTCCAGGCGGCGATGGACGGCTACCAGGTCGCCACCCTGGACGACGTCGTCGAGATCGCCGACATCTTCATCACGACCACGGGCAACAAGGACATCATCATGGCCTCGCACATGGCCCGGATGAAGCACCAGGCCATCGTGGGCAACATCGGCCACTTCGACAACGAGATCGACATGGCCGGCCTGGCCAAGCTCGACGGCATCGTGAAGACCGAGATCAAGCCGCAGGTCCACGAGTGGCGCAAGGCCGACGGCCGCACCATCATCGTCCTCTCCGAGGGCCGCCTGCTGAACCTGGGCAACGCGACCGGCCACCCGTCCTTCGTGATGTCCAACTCCTTCGCGAACCAGACGATCGCCCAGATCGAGCTGTTCACGAAGACCGAGCAGTACCCGATCGGCGTCTACGTGCTCCCGAAGCACCTGGACGAGAAGGTCGCCCGCCTGCACCTGGACGCGCTGGGCGTGAAGCTGACCACCCTGACCCAGGAGCAGGCCGACTACATCGGCGTTCCGGTCGAGGGCCCGTACAAGTCGGAGCAGTACCGCTACTGATGCGGTGACGCTGCAACGCCGGTGGCCGGCACCCCCCGTGGGTGCCGGCCACCGGCGCGTCCTGGCTCAGCGGATGACGTCGGTGGTCCAGCTGCCCGGGTCCGGGCCGAGCGCCGTGGTGTGGGCGAGCATCCAGGGAAGGCCGCCGAGCTGCTCCAGGGTGGCCGGCATGCCGGCCCCGGAGGCGATGGACACCTCCACCCCGTTCTGCACGGCGACCAGCGGCGGGTTGGGGTCCGTGTACGGGGAGCCGTCCGTGCCGGTGAAGGTGGCGTGCGGCCCGTTCGGTCGCATGTTGACCGAGACGTTCTTGCCGTCGAGCTGGAACATCACCCACAGGCTCCAGGCACCCACCCCGTCCGTGTCCGGCACCGACAGCTGGACGTCGGTGGCCTTGAAAGCCTCCGGCAGTCCGGTGAACCGGACGGGCAGCGGGACGTTCCAGTGACCGAACCTGACGTCCCCAGCGGCCTTGTGCAGCACCTCCTCGGTGACGTCCCCGGGCTTGCCGCCGTAGCCGGTGATCTCCGCCCAGCGCCCCGAGGCGGTCAGCCAGCGCAGCGTGGGCTCGGACGAGCCGGACCCGCGCTGGGGAACCACCCAGTAGGCCGTCCGTCCGTCGATCGGCTCGGCGTCCACCTTGGTCAGCGGGGAACCGCCCGTGGTCATCGGGGGCTGCTCGCCGACCGGGTACTGCGAGAGCAGGATGCGCGGCGCGTTCTCGCCGGTGCCGCGGGCCTCGGCGTGGATGCCGTGGTAGCCGGTCTCGTAGCCGATGCCCCGCTCGCCGCCGGCCCAGTCGGGCAGCCAGCCGAAGTGGACCTCGGTGGTCAGCGGGTCGAAGCCGGTGGGCGTCGGGGTCGCGGACGGCGAGGCGGACGGCGAGGGGGACACGGTGGAGCCGACCGGCGGGGCCGGGACGGCGGAGCCGCCTGCGGGCGCCAGCAGCGACGTCACCGTGATCACCGCGGCGGTGGCGACGGCGACGGCGCCGACCACGGCGAGCCGACGGCGGCGCAGCCGGGTGGTGCCCTCGGCGACGGAGCGGCCGACGTCGATCCGCGGCGGCGGCGCGGGCCCGTCGGCGACGGCCGTCAACCGGGCGGTCAGGTCGTCGTGATCCTTGGTGGTCATGGCGTCCTCTCGGCGGCGGTGGGACGGGGGGCGAGGGTGCCGCGCAGCGCTTCCAGGGCACGGGAGCTCTGGCTCTTGACGTTGCCGGAGGAGCAGCCGAGGGTTTCGGCGGCCTGCTCGATCGACAGGTCGCAGTAGTACCGCAGCACCACGGTGGCCCGCTGCCGGGGCGGGAGGGCCGCGAGGGCCCGGCGCAGGTCGAGGGAGGCGTCCAGGTCAACGTCACCGGCCACCCCTTCCGGGCCGGCCTCGGAGCGGAGGGTACGGCGCCACCACGGGGAGCGCTGCTCCGCCAGGAAGGTGTTCACCAGCACCCGGCGGGCGTAGCCGTCCCGGTTCTCCATCCGCGAGGCCCGCGCCCAGTTCACGTACAGCTTGGTGATCGTCTCCTGGACCAGGTCGTCGGCCCGGTGCCAGTCCCCGCAGAGCAGATAGGCGACCTTCCGCAGCCAGCCGCTCCTGGAGGCCACGTACACCGTGAACTCCTCGTCGCGTGTCTGCTTCGCCATCCGCACCCCCTCTCGTCGTGGCGGCGGCACCGGTCCGGTGCCGTCCACACCCCTAATGCGCGCACCACCGGGGAAAGTTGCACGGGAGCCCCGCGCGTAGGCTTTCGGGCATGCCCAACGGTCGGTACTCGCTCCACGACACCCATGACCACGTGCTGCTCGGCGAGGAGCGGTTCAGCTGCGCGCCCGGGGCGGCCGGGTGGAGGTACGTCTCCAAGACCTACGCGCCGGACGGCCGGGTGATCGGCAGTGTCGACCTGACGCTGGACTCGCGCGCCCGTCCGTTGCGGATGGAGCTGCGGGCCGGTGGCTGGCAGGTGCGAGGCGGCGCGGTGGACGGGGTCGCCTGGGTCCGTACCGACGCGGCGGACCCGGGCGGCGAGCACGCGACGGAGGGGCACGACCGGGCGCACGGCTTCACCGGGAGCTCGTCGGCCTTCCTGGTCGCCACCGCCCGGATGCTGCGGCTGCGGGAGGGGGCGAGCGCGCGGGTGCGGCTGGTGGCGTTCACCGAGCCGGTGTTGGCGCCGCGCACCTTCGACCAGGGGTGGCTGCTGGAGGGGGTGGACACCCACGAGACCGACTCGGGGCCGCTGGTGGTCGAGCGGTACCAGGTGGCGGACCTGGAGACGGGGGAGCAGCAGGTGGTGCACCTGGCGGGGGACGTGGTGCTGGCGGCGGCGGGGATCGAGCTGGAGGAGCTGGCGTCGCCGCCGAACGCCTGGGCGGCGGGGGAGTAAGGGGAGCAGAAGCGCGGGGCCTCGGGCGGGTGGGGCCTCAGGCGGGCCGAGACTCAGGCGGGTGGGGCCTCAGGCGGGCCGAGACTCAGGCGGGTGGGGCGAAGCCGGTACCGGGGGCGGGCGGCGTGGGCTGCGCGGGCGCGGCGGGCTTCGTGAAGGACGGGGCGGCGGGAGCGGGTGCGGGTACGGGCGCTGCGGGGCCGCCGAGGACGCGGTGCGGTCGGCCGTCGGGCGTGGCCACCGGGTGCGGGGCGGGCGTCTGGACGGGGACCGCCGCTGCCGCGAACTGCTGGTGGGCGCGCATCCACTCCCGGCGCTGGCGCTCGGTGATCACCGCCCCCAGGTAGGCGGCCGGGTGCAGGCCCTGCGGCACCGGGTTCCCGGTTCGGGCGGCCAGGTCCCCGGCCAGTCCGGTGGACATCCGGAACGTCACGCTCGGATCCAACTGGCCGATGCGGCCCAGCAGTTGGCGGGTTGCGAGCCATAGCGGCTCGGGCACCGCCGACAGGTCCATCGCGACCAGCTCGCGGCCCATGGCGTGCAGCAGCTGCGGGTGCACCGGCGGCAGCGGGCTGGCGGGGCCGCCCACACCAGGGGTGCGCTCGCGGATCACCACCGTCCCGGCGAAGATGTCGCCGAGCCGCTTGCCGTCCGGGTTCAGCGCGGAGGTGATCACGGCCGGGGCGCCGGTTATCGCGATCACCTCGAAGAAGCCGACCAGTCCGCGCACCAGCGAATGCCGGAACCGCACCGGCCCGCCGTCGGTGCGCACGACCCGCAGACCGAGTGCGGCCTTGCCGAGCGAGCGCCCGTGGGTGAGGGTCTCGACCATCACCGGCAGGGCGACCAGGAAGAACACCGTCATGCCGAGCATCGTGGCCGTGAGCGCCGCGCTGTCGAGGTCCGCCAGGGCGACGCTCATCACCAGCGTGCAGATGAACAGGGCGGCGAACTCGACGAGCAGGTCGAGCACGATCGCCAGCGCCCTGCTCGGAAGCTTCGCCGTCTGCAGGTCGAGGACGACCGCCTCACCCGTCACCAGGTCGCTCAAGACACCTGTCCGTTCACACTCACGCGGGACGGGGGAGCGCGGTTGGATCGGCCCCCACTGCCCGCTCTCCGCAGTCTGATCCGCAGCCGCAAACATACGGCGCCCGATGGTCGCTCGGGAAGTGAGATCCCGGCGGCCGAACCGGGGGCGGCTCCTGGCATGCTGGGCCCGCACGTGTCCGTACGTACCTGCCCGACCGCGCACGCGCGCCTCGCGCCATCGCCGACCATGGAGCCGCCGAATGGACCTGGACGTCTTCGTCGCCACCCACCAGGGGGAGTGGGCCCGGCTGGACGCCCTCGCCCGTAGGCCCCGGCTCAGCGGCGAGGAGGCCGACGAGCTGGTCACCCTCTACCAGCGCGCCACCGGCCACCTCGCCAAGGTCCAGGCCGCCGCGCCGGACCCGGCGCTGATCGGCAGGCTGACCGGTCTGGTCTCGCGGGCCCGCAGCGCGGTGACCGGAGCCCGGACCAACGGCTGGCAGGACGTCGCCCGCTACTACACGGTGAGCTTCCCGGCCGCTCTCTACCGCGCCCGCCGCTGGTGGGTGCCGGTGGCGGCCGTCTCGATGGCCGCCACCGTGCTGCTCGCCTGGTGGATGGCGACCCACCCCGAGGTCCGCAACAGCCTCGTCACCCCCGACGACCTGCGGGAGATGACCCGCCCCGGCGGCCAGTACGAGGCCTACTACTCGGACCGGCCGGCCAGCTCCTTCGCCGCCCAGGTCTGGACGAACAACGCCTGGATCGCCGTGCAGTGCCTGCTGTACGGCATCGCGCTGGGCATTCCGGTGCTCCTGGTGATGTGGACCAACGTGGTCAACCTCGGTGTGGGCATCGGTCTGATGGCCTCCGCCGGACGGCTCGACGTCTTCCTCGGCCTGCTCATTCCGCACGGGCTGCTGGAGCTGACCGCGGTGTTCGTGGCGGGCGGCCTCGGCCTGCGGCTCGGCTGGACCGTCATCGACCCCGGTCCGCGCACGCGCACGGTGGCGCTGGCGGAACAGGGCCGCTCGATCATCGGGATGTCGATCGGCCTGGCGACGGTGCTGGCGGTCTCCGGAGTGCTCGAAGCCTTCGTGACGCCGTCCGGCCTGCCGACCTGGGCCCGCATTTCGATCGGTGTACTGGCCGAGGTGGCCTTCCTCCTGTACGCCCTGGTGCTCGGCCGAAAGGCCGCGCAGGGCGGAGAGGTCGGCGATGTGGACGCGGCCGACCGGGCGGACCTGCAGCCCGTCGCGGCCTGAGCCGATGTGATCAACAGGCCCCTGACCTGCTAGCCTTCTCGCATCCCGGCCAAACCATTGACGTGGTGAGGGTGGGCTAGTAGGTTTGAACGGTTGGGACTGACTGGACAACGGTCGGTCCCGGGCGCTAGTGTCTACGACACCGCCGAATCGAGGCGAGCGCGTTTTACGAAATGCGCACCCTCCGACAAAGCGAAACCCCCGGACTGAGCACACCGGAAGCCCTGATAGGCTTCCGAGCGAAGTTCGAAGGAAATCCCACCAGCGGGAATCGGATGAATGAAACTCCGGAAAACGGAGCGGAAAACATCTGATAAGCTGGAAACACGAAAGAACGAAGCGCCCGGAGGGCCCGCTGGAAGGCGGTCCGAAGGAAGCGTCCGTTCCTTGAGAACTCAACAGCGTGCCAAAAGTCAACGCCAGATATGTTGACATCCCCGGCCTCGATCGTCTGATCGGGGTTGGAGATTCCTTTTGAAACAAACACTAGCGAGGACGCAGTGCGCGGGACCGCCCTATTCCGGTGGTTGCCGTGCCGCTCAACGCGGGTGTCGACCCGATTACGGGTAAACATTCACGGAGAGTTTGATCCTGGCTCAGGACGAACGCTGGCGGCGTGCTTAACACATGCAAGTCGAAC
>NZ_JPRF03000082.1 GCF_001188955.3 Kitasatospora aureofaciens
CGGTGGTCATAGCGTGAGGGAAACGCCCGGTTACATTCCGAACCCGGAAGCTAAGCCTCACAGCGCCGATGGTACTGCAGGGGGGACCCTGTGGGAGAGTAGGACGCCGCCGAACAATCATTCAGAAGAACCCCCATCCGGATTCCGGATGGGGGTTCTTCGCGTTCACCCGCAATTCGGAGAGAAGCCGGCCGGTCGCTTGCGGTGACCCCCGCCGAGTGGCTGCTCCTCCGTCAATATGCCGCTAAAACCGCGTGATCACCGCACTGATCAGCGGAATTTCGCTGGTCACGCCGTAGTCTCGAGGTCGGGGGGAACAGGTGTCCGGGATGGCTCCCGGGCGGGGCCGGATCAAGAATGGTGCTCATGGGACGAGGCAGGCTGCGCATCTACCTCGGGGCGGCCCCCGGGGTCGGCAAGACGTACGCCATGCTCGCCGAGGCGCACCGGCGGCAGGAGCGTGGGACGGACGTCGTGGTGGCGTTCGTCGAGGACCACGGCCGGCGGCGGACCGCGGACCTGGTGGCCGGGCTGGAGGTCGTGCTCCGGCAGCAGGTGGTGCACCGGGGCGCGCGGTTCTCCGAGATGGATCTGGACGCCGTCCTGGCCCGCCGCCCCGAGGTGGCGCTGGTGGACGAGCTGGCCCACACCAATGTGCCCGGCTGCCGCAACGAGAAGCGCTGGCAGGACGTCGAGGAACTGCTCGCGGCCGGGATCGACGTGATCTCCACCGTGAACGTCCAGCACCTGGAGTCACTCGGCGACGCCGTCGAGGGCATCACCGGGGTGCGCCAGCGGGAGACCGTCCCGGACGAGGTGGTCCGCCGGGCGGACCAGATCGAGCTGGTGGACATGTCCCCGCAGGCGCTGCGGCGGCGGCTGGCGCACGGCAACGTGTACACGCCGGAGAAGATCGACGCCGCGCTCGCCAACTACTTCCGCCCGGGCAACCTGACCGCGCTGCGCGAGCTGGCGCTGCTGTGGACCGCGGACCGGGTGGACGAGTACCTGCAGAAGTACCGTGCGGAGCAGGGGATCGAGGGCACCTGGCAGGCCCGGGAGCGGATCGTGGTCGGCCTTACCGGCGGCCCCGAGGGGGCGACGCTGATCCGCCGGGCGGCCCGGATCGCGGCCCGGGTGTCCGGCGGGGAGCTGCTGGCCGTGCACATCTCCCGCTCGGACGGGCTCGCGGGCTCCGGCTCGCCGCAGACGCTGATCGAGCAGCGCGCGCTGGTGGAGAGCCTCGGCGGCTCCTTCCACAACGTCCTGGGCGACGACCCGGCCGGCGGGCTGCTGGACTTCGCCCGGGGGGTGAACGCCACCCAGATCGTGCTGGGCACCAGCCGCCGGCCCCGCTGGCAGTACCTGTACGGGCCGGGCGTGGGCACCGTGGTCACGCAGAAGGCCGGCGACATCGACGTCCACATGGTCACCCACGAGCACGCCGGGCACGGGCGCCGCGGCAAGATACCCGTGCGCCGGATCACCGACCTGGGCCGGACGCGGACCGTCGCGGGCTGGCTGATCGGGCTGGCCGGCCCGCCGCTGCTGGCGATCGTGCTGACCGCGATCGGCGGGCTGGGCCTGTCCACCGACATGCTGCTGTTCCTGTCGCTGACGGTGCTCGCGGCGCTGGTCGGCGGGCTGCTGCCGTCCATCGGCTCGGCGCTGGTCGGCTCCTCGGTGCTGAACTTCTACTTCACCCCGCCGCTGCACACGTTCTCCATCAACGAGCCGGAGAACATCATGGCGGTGGCGATATTCACCGTCGTCGGCTGCTCGGTCGCCTCCGTGGTGGACCTGGCGGCCCGGCGCACCCACCAGGCGGCCCGGGCCCAGACCGAGGCACAGACGCTCAGCGCGCTGGCCGGCACGGTGCTGCGCGGTGCGCCGAACGGGGACGGGGTGCTGACCGCGCTGATGGAGCAGGTCCGGGAGACCTTCGGACAGGAGAGCGCGGCCCTGCTGGAGCGCCCCGAGCCGACCGGCGGCTGGTCGCCGGTGGCCACCGCAGGGCCGCGCCCGCCGGAGCGGCCCGAGGAAGCCGATGTGGACGTGCCGGTCGGCGAGAGCCTGGCACTGGTGCTGCGCGGCCGCGTGCTGCCCGGCGCGGACCGGCGGCTGCTGGGGGCGTTCGCGGCCCAGGCCGCCGTAGTGCTGGAGCGCCGCCGGCTGGCCCGGGAGGCCGTCGTGGCCCGCCGGGAGGCCGAGGGCAACCGGATCCGGACTGCCCTGCTGGCCGCCGTCTCGCACGACCTGCGCACTCCGCTGGCGGGGATCAAGGCCTCGGTGAGTTCGCTGCGCTCGGCCGACGTCGAGTGGGACCCGGAGGACGAGGCCGAACTCCTGGCCGGGATCGAGGCCGGCGCCGACCGGCTCGACCACCTGATCAACAACCTGCTCGACATGAGCCGGCTGCAGACCGGCACCGTCACCCCGCTGATCCAGGAGACCGACCTGGACGAGGTGGTGCCCTACGCGCTCGGCGGCGTGCCGCCGGAGGCCGTCCGGCTGGAGGTCCCGGAGACTCTGCCGATGATCCGGGCCGACGCCGGGCTGCTGGAGCGCTCGCTGGCCAACCTGGTCGAGAACGCCGTCAAGTACAGCCCGGACGGTGTCAGGGTGCTGGTCAAGGCCGACGCCCTGGAGCAGCCGGGCCGGCCCGGCCGGGTCGAACTGCGGATCGTGGACCGCGGCCCGGGCGTGCCCGAGGACGCCAAGGAGCGGATCTTCGCGCCGTTCCAGCGCTACGGGGACGCGCCGCGCGGCGCCGGGGTGGGCCTCGGGCTCGCGGTGGCGCGCGGGTTCGTCGAGGCGATGGACGGCACCGTCACCGCAGAGGACACCCCCGGCGGCGGCCTCACCATGGTCGTCAGCCTGCCCGCGGTCGAGCGGCCGCCCGCGCTCGAGCCGCCCGAGCCGCCCGGTCCGCCCGAGCCGGACGAACGGCCCGGGCGGACCGGTGAGGGCCACGACCCGCTCTCACAGCTGATCACGTGAGACCGGCTGATCACGCGGGACCGGCCGACCACCCGGGACCCGACCGGTCCCGGGGAGCCGGCGGCACCCGTCGCACCGAGAGCCGACGCACAGTCCGTAAGAACCGACAGCCCGAAAGGCGGAGCCCGTAAATGACCCGGGTCCTCGTGGTGGACGACGAACCGCAGATCGTCCGCGCACTGGTGATCAACCTCAAGGCCCGCAAGTACGAGGTCGACGCGGCCCATGACGGCGCGAGCGCCCTGGAACTCGCCGCCGCCCGTCATCCGGACGTCGTCGTGCTCGACCTGGGCCTGCCCGACATGGACGGCGTCGAGGTGATCCGCGGCCTGCGCGGCTGGACCCGGGTGCCGATCATCGTGCTGTCCGCCCGGCACGCGTCCGACGAGAAAGTCGATGCACTGGACGCCGGCGCCGACGACTACGTCACCAAGCCCTTCGGGATGGACGAGCTGCTCGCCCGGATGCGGGCCGCCGTGCGCCGGGCCGAGCCGGTGGCCGGGGAGGACGACTCGCTGGTCGTCACCGAGAGCTTCACCGTCGACCTCGCCGCCAAGAAGGTCAACCGGGACGGCACCGACGTACGCCTCACGCCCACCGAATGGCACCTGCTGGAGGTGCTCGTCCGCAACGCCGGACGACTGGTCAGCCAGACCCAGCTGCTCCAGGAGGTGTGGGGCCCGGCGTACCGCACCGAGACCAACTACCTGCGGGTCTACCTCGCCCAGCTGCGCCGAAAGCTGGAACGCGACCCCTCGCACCCGCGTCACTTCATCACCGAACCGGGCATGGGCTACCGCTTCGAGAGCTGACCGGGGCTGCCCCCGGCGGCTGCGACGCCTGCCGCCGGGGGCCCGGAAACCGGTACCCTGCCGACATGAGTGGTGACAACAGCAGCGGCCAGCCGCAGGGGCGGTTCCGCCGCATGCTCAGCCGCCTGACCTCCTCGGCCGAGGAGTTGGACGCTGAGGACCTGCGCCAGGAGAGCGCCGCCGAGTCGGGCTGCACGCCGATCGCCGGCTGCTCCGACCGTCAGCTGGTCACCGTCGCGGGCACGCTGCGCACGGTGACGCTCCGCCCGCGGGCCGGAGTGCCGGCCCTGGAGGCCGAGCTCTTCGACGGCACCGAGGCGCTGGAGGTCGTCTGGCTGGGCCGCCGCTCGATCGCCGGCATAGAGCCGGGCCGCCGGCTCGTCGCCAGCGGCCGGATCAGTCACGCACGCGGGCGCCGCGTGCTGTTCAACCCCCGCTACGAACTGCGTCCGGTCGGACACGGGAGCGAATGAGCGTGAGCAACCACCCCGGCGGCGACGCCGCCGCCCGGACCGACCTGGACGCCACCGACGTGGCCGCCTGGCAGACAGCCGCCGCCGAGGAGGCCGCGGACGGTCTGGCGCGGACGATCCAGGGCACCGCCCCGGCCGTGGACGGCCGACCCACGGACCCTCCCCTGGACCCGGCCGCCGCCGAGGCCGCCCGCCGGGCAGCCTCCAAGGAGGCCGCCGACACCGTTCTGCAGGCCTTCGGCGGCGTGCGCGGCATGATCGACATGACGCTGCCGGGCCTGGTCTTCATCGTCACCTACAACGTGACCCACCAGGTCAGCGCCGCCGCCTGGGCCGCGCTCGGCCTGAGCGCCCTGTTCGTGGTGGCCCGGCTGGCCCGGCGGGAGACCATCCAGCACGCCTTCAGCGGCGTGTTCGGCGTCGCCCTCGGCGCCTGGATCGCGATGAAGAGCGGCAAGGCCGAGGACTTCTACCTGCCCGGCCTGCTCTGGAACGTCGGCTACTGCATCGCCCTGGCGGCCTCCGCCCTGGCCCGCTGGCCGATGATCGGGGTGATGCTCGGCCCGATCACCGGTGAGATGTTCACCTGGCGCAAGGAGAACCCGGGCCGCCTCGCCGCCTACACCAAGGCGACCTGGGCCTGGGTGGTGATCATGGGCCTCAAGCCTGTGATCCTCTTCCCGCTGTACCTCACCCACAACGTCAACCTGCTCGGCTGGCTGAAGGTCGCCCTCGGCATCCCGCCGCTGCTGCTGGCGATGTACGTCACCTGGCAGATCCTGCTGAAGGCGCCGCCGCCGATCAAGGCGCCGGTGGACGACGAGGAGGAGCCGGCCAAGTAGCCGCTCCCGCCGCTCCCGTCGGTACGGCCGGTACGGGGCCGATGGCGCCGGTACGGCCGAGGGCCCGCACCCCCCGAGACGGGGGGTGCGGGCCCTCGGCCGTTGCAGCGGGCGACGGGCGCCTACCGGGCGCCGGAGGTGGCCGACAGCAGCTGCTCCAGCTCCTCCTCGCGCTCCTGCGCGGCGACGAAGAGCAGCTCGTCGCCGCCCTCCAGGGTGTCGTCCTTGCCCGGCACCAGCACCCGGCCCTCGCGGATGATGGTCACCAGCGCGGTGTCCTGCGGCCAGGTGACCCCGCCGACCCGGGTGCCGACCAGCTCGGCCTCGGCGGCCAGGGTCAGCTCGACCAGGTTGGCGTTGCCCTGGCTGAAGCGCATCAGGCGGACCAGGTCGCCGACGCTGACCGCCTCCTCCACCAGCGCGGACATCAGGCGCGGGGTGGACACGGCCACGTCCACGCCCCAGGACTCGTTGAAGAGCCACTCGTTCTTCGGGTTGTTCACCCGGGCGACCACCCGCGGCACCGCGTACTCGGTCTTGGCGAGCAGCGAGACGACCAGGTTGACCTTGTCGTCACCGGTCGCGGCGATCACCACGTGGCAGCGCTGCAGCGCCGCCTCGTCCAGCGAGGTGATCTCGCAGGCGTCGGCCAGCAGCCATTCCGCCATGGGCACCCGCTCCACCGAGATGGAGTTGGGGTTCTTGTCTATCAGCAGGACCTCGTGACCGTTCTCCAGCAGCTCGCCCGCGATCGAGCGGCCCACGGCACCGGCCCCGGCAATGGCGACCCGCATCAGTGACCCTCCTCCTTCGGCCCCTGCGCGAACGCGGCCTCGACCGCCGTCAGGTCGGCCCGGCGCAGCATCACGTGCACCAGGTCGCCTTCCTGCACCACCATCTGCGGCGAGGGCAGCACGCCCTCACCGAGCCGGGTGACGAACGACACCCGGGCGCCGGAGGCCTCCTCCAGGCGGCTGATCCGCTGACCCACCCAGCCCGGGTGGTAGGCGACCTCGGCCAGCTGCACGCTGCCGCTCGGGTCCTGCCACAGCGGCTCGGCGCCGCTGGGCAGCAGCCGGCGCAGCATCTGGTCGGCGGTCCAGCGGACCGTCGCCACGGTCGGGATGCCCAGGCGCTGGTAGACCTCGGCGCGCCGAGGGTCGTAGATGCGGGCCGCGACGTTCTCCACGCCGAAGTTCTCCCGGGCGACCCGGGCGGCGATGATGTTGGAGTTGTCACCGCTGGAGACGGCGGCGAAGGCGCCGGCCTCCTCGATGCCCGCCTCGCGCAGGGTGTCCTGGTCGAAACCGACGCCGGTCACCCGGCGCCCGTTGAACCCGGCACCCAGCCGACGGAACGCGGTCGGGTCCTGGTCGACCACGGCCACCGAGTGGCCCTGTTTCTCCAGCGTTCTCGCGAGGGCCGAGCCCACGCGGCCGCAGCCCATGATGACGATGTGCACCGGCGCTACCTCACCCGTCCCGTAGGGCTATTGACCTGCGCAAACACCGTTCATCTCCCTTTCCCGCCCGGCTTTCCGGGACGAGGGTTCTCGTGGGGGTGTCGGCTGGACACCGCTCGACAACCACAGTGTTGCCCGCCGACTCGTATCCGACACGCTAGCCGGTCCACCGAACGCAGTCGCGACGAAGGGGGGGACAAACGGCGGAGCAATGTCCGGCGAGCGCCTACGATTCCTTAACGTGCCTATGCCGACTGACCTTCCGAAACGCATCCTGATCGGGCGCGCCCTCCGCAGCGACAAGCTCGGGGAGACCCTCCTCCCCAAGCGGATCGCGCTGCCCGTCTTCGCCTCGGACGCGCTCTCCTCGGTCGCGTACGCCCCCGAGGAGATCCTGCTCACGCTCTCCGTCGCGGGAGCCTCGGCGATCCACTTCTCCTGGCAGATCGGCGTCGTCGTGGCGATCGTGATGCTCGCCGTCGTCGCCTCCTACCGCCAGAACGTGCACGCCTACCCCAGCGGGGGCGGCGACTACGAGGTGGCGACCGTCAACCACGGTCCCGCCGCCGGCCTGGTGGTCGCCGCGGCCCTGATGGTCGACTACGTGCTGACCGTCGCCGTGTCCACCACCTCGGGCGTCGCCAACGTGGTCTCCGCCGTCCCCGCGTTGCGCGGACACGAGACGATCGTGTCCGTCGTCGTGGTCGTGCTGCTGATGGGCATGAACCTGCGCGGGGTGCGCGAATCCGGCAGTGCCTTCGCCGTGCCCACCTACGCCTTCATGATCGGCGTGATCGGGATGGTCGGTTACGGCTTCCTCCGGCACTTCGTGCTCGGCCAGGACATGCCCGCCGAGAGCTCCGGCTTCCACCTGGAGGCCACCCCGGGCAACGGATCGCTGGCCGGGTTCGCGATGGTGTTCCTGCTGCTGAAGTCCTTCTCCTCCGGCTGCGCCGCGCTCACCGGCGTGGAGGCGATCTCCAACGGCGTGCCCGCCTTCCGCAAGCCCAAGAGCAAGAACGCGGCGACCACGCTGCTGATGATGGCGAGCGTCGCCGTGGTGATGTTCATGGGCATCATCTGGCTGGCCCGGCTGACCGGCGTGCAGATGGCCGAGAACCCGGCCGAGCAGCTCGTCGGCGCCGGCTCCGGCTACCACCAGAAGACCGCGCTGGCGCAGATCAGCGAGGCCGTCTTCAGCAACTTCACGCCCGGCTTCTACTTCGTCGCCGCCGTCACCGGCCTGATCCTGGTGCTGGCCGCCAACACCGCCTTCAACGGCTTCCCGGTGCTCGGCTCGATCCTCGCCCAGGACCGCTACCTGCCGCGCCAGCTGCACACCCGCGGCGACCGGCTGGCCTTCTCCAACGGCATCATCCTGCTGGCGATCGCCGCGATCCTGCTGATCATCTCGTTCGACGCGGACCCGAACCGGCTGATCCAGCTCTACATCGTCGGCGTCTTCGTGTCCTTCAACATGAGCCAGTCCGGCATGATCCGGCACTGGACCAGGCTGCTGCGCACCGAGACCGACCCGGCCGAGCGGCGCCGCATGCAGCGCAGCCGGGCGATCAACGGCTTCGGCCTGGTGATGACCATGGCGGTGCTGATCGTCGTCCTGGTCACCAAGATCGGCCACGCCTGGATCGCGATCGCCGCGATGGTCGTGCTGTTCGTGATGATGAAGGGCATCCGCCGCCACTACGACCGGATCTCCGACGAGCTCACCGCCGCCGAGGAGCCGGACGACGTGGCGCTGCCGACCCGGGTGCACGCCATCGTGCTGGTCTCCAAGCTGCACAAGCCGGCGCTGCGCGCCCTCGCGTACGCCAGGCTGGCCCGCGCCCACACCCTGGAGGCGGTCACCGTCAACGTCGACCCGGACGACACGGCGGCGCTGCGGCGGGAGTGGGACGAGCGCGGCATCGAGGTGCCGCTCAAGGTGCTGGACTCGCCGTACCGCGAGATCACCGGGCCGGTGCTGGACTACGTGAAGAACCTGCGGCGCAGCAGCCCGCGCGACGTGGTCTCGGTGTACATCCCCGAGTACGTGGTCGGCCACTGGTACGAGCACCTGCTGCACAACCAGAGCGCGCTGCGGCTCAAGGGGCGGCTGCTGTTCAAGCCCGGGGTGATGGTCACCTCGGTGCCCTGGCAGCTGGAGTCCTCGGAGCGGCGCAAGGCGCAGAAGGCCTGGTCGGCGCCGGGATCCGTCCGCCGTGGCGAGCCCCGGGCGCCGAAGGCCGTAAAGTCGAAGGATTCCGTCCGTACCGCTGGGACCGACACCGGTGCCACCGACCGCAGCAAGGACTTCTCCCAGTGACGCGCAACACTCCGCCCCGCTCCTCGGGCTCGTCCGGCGCCTCCGGCAAGGGCAAGGGCGCCCGTCGGGGCGGCTCCCAGCCCGGGCAGGTGGCCCGGCCGCGCTGGGGCCGGCCGAACCGGCCGGAGGCCACGGACCGTGAGGGACTGACGGCGCGCACGGCGCCGGTCGTGCCGGGGGAGGCCCCGGAGGAGAAGTCCGTGCGGGGCGACAAGCCGGGGCGGGGCGACAAGGCGGCTCGGGCTGAGAAGCCGGCTCGGGACTCCAGGGACGCTCGGGACGGGAAGGGCGCTGCGGGCGCCGCGCGGAAGGCGCCGCGCAAGCAGGCGGTGCGGCCGCCGAAGGCGCTGCGCGGCGCGGCCGCGCGGACGTCCCGGCCGGAGGCGCCCTCGGGGGAGCCGCTCGTCGGCGAGCGCTACGAGGTCGAGATCGGCCCGGTCGCGCACGGCGGCGGGCACTGCGTGGCCCGGCACGAGGGGCGGGTGCTGTTCGTCCGGCACGCGCTGCCCGGCGAGAAGGTGATCGCGCTGGTGACCGAGGGCACCACCACCTCGCGGTTCCTGCGTGCGGACGCGGTGGAGGTGCTGGAGCCCGCCAAGGACCGCATCGAGGCGCCGTGCCCGTTCTCCGGGCCCGGCAGGTGCGGCGGCTGCGACTGGCAGCACGTGACACCGGGCGGGCAGCGCAAGCTCAAGGCGGCGGTGCTGACCGAGCAGCTGGCGAAGCTGGCCGGGCTGACCCCGGCCGAGGCGGGCTGGGACGGCAGCGTCGAGCCGGTCGGCGGCAAGCTGCCGGCCGGGCAGGTGCCGGCCTGGCGGACCCGGGTGCAGTACGCGGTGGACGCGCAGACCGGGAAGGTCGGCCTGCGCAAGCACCGCACGCACGACGTGCAGCCGATCGACCGCTGCCTGATCGCCGCCGAGGGCGTCACCGAGCTGGGCATCGAGTCCCGGGACTGGCCGGGCGTGGCCAGCGTCGAGGCGATCGCCGCGACCGGCTCCTCGGACCGCCAGGTGGTGCTGACCCCGCGCGACGGCGCCCAGCTGCCGCTGGTCGAGCTGGACAAGCCGGTGTCGATCGCCCGGATCGACGACCAGGGCGACGTGCACAAGGTGCACGGGCGCAGTTTCGTGCGCGAGCGGGCGGCCGGCCGGACCTGGCGGGTCAGCAACGGCGGCTTCTGGCAGATCCACCCGGAGGCGCCGGACACCCTGGTGGACGCGGTGCTGGACGGCCTGGACCCGCAGTGGGGCGAGAACGCGCTCGACCTGTACTGCGGGGTCGGCCTGTTCGCCGGCGCGCTGGCGGACCGGGTCGGCGAGGACGGCGCGGTGCTCGGCATCGAGTCCGCCAAGCAGGCCGTGGTCGACGCCCGGCACAACCTGGCCGCGCTGGACAACGTGCGGATCGAGTGCGACCGGGTCGAGACGCTGCTGCCGCGCACCGGCATCACCGCCACCGACCTGATCGTGCTGGACCCGCCGCGCTCGGGTGCCGGGCGGGAGACCGTCGCGCACCTGGTCGGCCTGGAGGCACGCCGGATCGCGTACGTGGCCTGCGACCCGGCGGCGCTCGCCCGGGACCTGAAGTTCTTCCGCGAGGGCGGCTACCGGCCGGTCTCGCTGCGGGCCTTCGACCTGTTCCCGATGACCCACCACTTCGAGTGCGTGGCGATCCTGGAGCCCGTCGGGGAGTGACCCGGGCCGTCCGGTGGCGGACGGCCGAGGAGGCGGCACCCCGTGGCGTACGGGGGCCGCCTCCTCGGCGTTGCGCGGGGCGCGGTCGGGCGGTCGCGGCCGGGCGGTCGGGCGGGCGTGATCAGGCGGTCGCGGTCGGGCGGGCGCGGGTCAGATGTTGCGCTCCTCTTCGTCGGCGCTGTGCGGAAGGTCGATGCCGTGCTGGGCGGCGAGCCTGAGGAGCGAGGCGATCCGGCCCTCGTACGCCTGGACGCCGTCGGCGTCCCCTTCGGCCCGGGCCGCCGCGAGGTCCCGCCGGGCCTGGGCGAGCTGCTCACGCAGCTCCTGGTCGAACATGGCTGTCATTGCCGGCCTCCAGAAAAACCGGTCGGTGCCGCTCGGGGAACGCTCGGGAGAGCTCAGAGTCCCGGATGGGGAAGGACTCTTCAAGTCAGATTCGGTCAGGTTAAGGGTAGGTCCGGTCACGGCCGGAGGACGGGGCAGCCGGCCCGGGGGTAGGGACCCGTCGGGCAGGTGAGCTCGAGGTTGCGCGGGGGCGTGCGGGAGGTGTTCGGGCGGTGTACGCGCGCCCTTGTTGTGCTAGCGCTTCGGCGCTAGCTTGAACGGCATGGGCAAGAAGCAGCTGAACGTCCGAGTGGACGCCACGACCGCGGAGATGGCCCGGGAACGGGCGGAGCAGCAGGGGATCAGCATGAACCAGTACATCGAGCGCCTGGTCCAGCAGGACATGGGTGAGTCGGGACGGGCCTTCATCGACGCCGCCGCGCAGTTCATGAAGGAGTACGAGACGGCCTTCCTCGCCGAGTTCGGGGACTCGGGCGAGCTCCAGGACGTGCGCCGTTGAAACTGGAGGTCGACCTCTCGTGGCTGCTCATGACCGCCGAGCAGTACACGCCCGGTGACCCGCAGGTCACCGACTACGGCTCGCTGCTCGCAGCCGTCACCCGCCACCAGGCCGAGATATTCGACATCTCCGTCTACCCCGAACCGCAGGACCGTGCGGCCGCGCTGATGCACCAGCTGATCCGGGTGCCGGCCCTGGAGAAGACCAACGAACTCTTCGCGACCGCCGTCGCCTACGCCTACCTCGTCGCCAGTGGCTGCACCGTCGCCACCACCGCGCGCGAGGTGCGCAGCCTCTCCCGGGCCATCCGGGAAGGGCGGCTGGGGGTCTCCGGGGTCGCCGAGCGGCTGGCGGCCTGGGTGGTCGACGAGGCGGAGGGGGAGGGCGTCAGCGGGGCGGACGACGAGGAGGACGACGACTGAGCGCCGTCCCCGTTCCGCCGCGGTGGCCCGTTCAGGAGGAGGCGGGCTCCGCGATGAGGGCGGTCGCGAACGGGCGGAAGCCGGCCCGGCGGTAGATCCGGGCGACGTCCTCGTCCGAGGCGGAAAGGAACACCGTCCGCACGCCGTTGGCGCGGGCGTGCGCCACCAGGGCCGCGGTCACCGCCAGACCCAGCCCGCGCCGCCGGGCGGAGGGGAGGGTGCCGACCCCCACCACCTCGGTGACCTGGCCCACCGGGTTGTGCTGGCCTGCGCAGAGCACGTCGCTGCCCTCCAGCGCGGCGGCCAGCACGGTGACTCCGTCGGTGATCCGCTGCGCGACCCGCGCCACCCCGCCGTCGGCCGTCAGCGTCGCCGCACTCGCGGCCAGCTCGGCCGCCCCGGCGTCGCCGGTGGCGGTGCCCGGGTTGCCGAAGGCCACGTGCGGGACGGCGACCGCGTCGGCCAACTCGGGGGCGTCCGCGGCCAGCACCCGCACCTCCGTCCGCTCCGGTAGGGCCGGAGCCGCGGCCGCCTCGTCCTGCGGGCCGAGCACCAGCAGCGGGTGCTCGTGCACCGTCAGGCCGGCCGCCTCCACCGCCGCGCGCAACTCGGGGTTCTGCTCGGCGACCCACTCGAAGGCCTCCGGCAGGCCCAGCTCCCGCTGCCGCTCCAGCACCCGGCGGACGTCCCCGGCGGTGGCGGCCGGGCCGTGGTGGCCGGGCGTCGGGCGGGCGTAGTAGTGCCAGCCGGTGCTGCCCCTGCGGACGAACAGGGTCAGCGGGCCGAAGTCCTCGGCGGTGGCGGCGCTGCGTGGTACGGCGTCGTAGTAGCGCTCGATGCCGTCGAGGAGCACGGTGTCGGGAACATGATCGGCTGAAGTCACGGTGTGCATCCAAGCAGGGCCGCCGGTGCGGCGCCACCGGTTTGCGCGGCGGCGCCGTTCTGCGTGGTGCCACCATTTCGTGCGGCGGCTTGTACGGGGCGCGTGACCGTCTGGGTTCGATTGTTGCCGAACGCTTACCAGCTCGCTGTGATCTTGTGCGTGTACGCCGGGCATGCTGAGGCCTTCACAGCTCTGCCGAGGGGGACGGCGGACGTCCGACTCGGCGAGGCAAGGGGGAAGTCAGGCCCATGAGGCTCTGCTTTCTGGTGGAGGAGCACTACCGGCGGGACGGCATGCCACTGGACGTGGCACGTCAACTCACCACGTGGGGGCACCGGGTGGACGTGCTGCGCCCCGGGGACTCGCTGATGGCGATATCCGAGGCGGTCCGGGCCGGCAGCCACGACGCCTGGGTCCTCAAGACGGTCTCCGGCGGCCCCGGGCTCACCCTGCTGGAGGCGGCCGCCGCCGTGGGCCTCACCACGGTCAACGACGTCCGCTCGATCCGCGGCGTCCGGGACAAGGCGCTCGCCTCCGTGATCGCCCGCACCCGCGGCCTGCCCGTCCCGGTCACCTACGCCGCCGCCCGCTGGGAACGGCTCGCCGAGATCCCCGCCGCCGAGTACCCGCTGGTCGTCAAACCGGCGGACGGCAGCTCCGGGCGCGGCGTGCGGCTGGTGGCCGGGCCCGACGACCTGATCGGCCTCGGGCCCGAACTCGCCGGGGAGGGACTGCTGATCGCGCAGCCGTACGTGCCCAACGGCGGCACGGACCTCAAGGTGTACTGCGTCGACGGCGAGCTCTTCGCGACGGAACGTTCCTCCCCGCTGCACCCCGGGGAGGGCGTGCGCGAGCGGCAGGTGCCGCTGCCGGCGAGCGTCGCGCGGATCGCGACGCAGGTGGGCGAGGTCTTCGGGCTCGACCTGTACGGGGTCGACGTGCTGCTCGGGCCGGACGGGCCGGTCGTGGTGGACGTCAACGACTTCCCGAGCTTCCGACAGGTGCCGGACGCGGTGGCGCGCGTAGCCCGGGCGGTGCTGCGCCTCGCGCGCAGCGGCACGGCGGTGTCGGTGCCCGCGCTGGTGCCGGCGGGCGGCGAGGACTACGGCCGACTCGGCCTGGTGGAGGATGAGTTGCGGTGAGGGTCGGACTGATCACGGGCAACCCGGGGCACCCGGTGCTCGCCGCCGCCGCCGAGCTGCTGGTGCGGCGCGGGTGCCGGGTCGAGGTCGTGGCATCCGGCGGCTCCGGGGCTTCGTTGGCCGATGTCTACCTGCTCAAGGCGCGCACACCGCAAGCACTGGCACTGGCACGGGAGTTGGAGCAGCGTGGCGCCGCCGTCGTCAACTCGGCGGCGGCAACGGAGCTCTGTCAGGACCGGGTGCGGATGGCGGAGCTCGCCCGCGGTGCCGGGCTGCCGTTCGCAACCACCGTCGCGGCCGGGCGGCCGGCCGAAATCGCCGACCCGGCCTATCCGTTCGTGGTGAAGAGCCGGCACAGCCGGCGCCACGACCTGGTCGCGCTGGTCGACGGCGCGGCCCGGCTGCGCGAACTCGCGCAGCGCTGGCCCGAGGAGGAGGTCGTCACCCAGCCCTACGTGCCGGGCAGCGGCTGGGACCAGAAGCTGTGGGTGGTCGACGGGCAGGTGTTCGCCGCGCGGCGGCGCTCCGAACTCTCCTCCGGGGACGGCGGGTCGGCGGACGCGGGGGAGTGGGAGCCGCCCGCGGGCCTGGCCGCGCTCGCGCTGCGGGTGGGGGAGGTGTTCGGGCTGGAGGTGTACGGAGTCGACCTGCTGGACGGGGTCGCCGAGCCGGTGATCGTGGACGTCAACGCCTTCCCCGGGGTGCGTGGGCGGCCGGGCGCGCCCGAGGCGCTCGCCGGGCTCTCGGCGGGCATGTCCTGGCCGAGCACGAAGTGCCGGAGGAAGCCGTAACCGACCATCCCGATCAC
>NZ_JPRF03000083.1 GCF_001188955.3 Kitasatospora aureofaciens
GATCCGCAAGCTGGCCGGCGGCAAGCGCGTGGAGAACGTCGAGGACGTCCTCGGCGTCGGCGCCAAGGTGCAGGTCGAGATCGCCGAGATCGATCCGCGCGGCAAGCTCGCTGAACGCCGCCGAGCGGCGGCGCAACCTGCACGGCGCGCTCACCGTGCTGCCGCGCGCCCGCACCGGCCTGGCCGGCCGTCAGCCGGTGCTAGTGGACGACCTGGTGACCACCGGGGCGAGCCTGGCCGAGGCCGCCCGGGCGCTGGCCGACGCCGGACTGCCGGCCCGGGCCGCCGCCACGGTCGCGGCCACCTCGGTGCAGCCGCCGGTCTGAGGCCCTCGGACCGGGGCCGCCACTCCGAGCCCGCCGGGCCGGGGCCCGCCGATCAGCCCACGTAGAAGTACGAGCGCGCCTTGTCCACCAACTGGGCTTCCCGCCACTGGTTGTTGACCAGCCGGTAGACCGTCCCGCCCGCCACCGCGAGCACCGGCGACGGCTGGGCCAGGAGGTACCCGCGGGACTCCGCCGCCGAGATGGACTGCGGGGAGGACGGCAGTCCGTTGCCGGTCTGCAGCTGACTGTCCGTGCTCTGCGAGCCGTCGGTGCTGATGTAGTACAGCTGCTGGGGGCGGTCGGCCTCCTTGCCGAGCACCAGCAGCTGGTCGGTCTCCGTCCAGGACACCGAGGCGACGTCGGTGAGCGAGGGGGCCCCGGGGCGCACCCCGGTGATCCTCGCGGTCGGCGCCCCCGGCGTGCCGCCGTGCTCCACCAGTCCGAACTCCAGCGAGCTGCCCGTCACACCGAGTGACTTGACCACCAGCGCGATCCGGGCGCCGTCCGAGGAGATCTTCACCGCCTGCACCGTCTGCCCGGTCAGCAGCCCCTCGACCGGGACGGTGTACGTCTTGCCGCCGCGCACCATGACCACCCGCGGGGCCTGCGGGTTGCGGTCCACCACCCAGAGGTCGCCCCGGCCGTCCCAGGTCGGCGAGGTCAGGCCGTCGTCCTTGGCGCCGGCCTTCACCGGCGAGCTGAGCACCGGTTCGGGCAGCACCCCCGTGCCGGCCGCCAGCGGCACCGAGTAGAGCTGGTGGCCGTCGTCCGAGAGCGCGGCGGCCTGGGAGCCGTCCCGGCTGACCGCGACGTTCCCCAGCTGGGGCGTGCCGCTCGTGTGCGGCTTGCCCAGCACCCCGGGCACCGGATCGCCGCTGCGGCCCTCGTCGGCCACCATCAGCACGCCGTTGTCGGCGCGCTGGTAGTACTGCTGGACGGGCAGCCGGCCGGCCAGCGCGCCGGGGCCGACGGCCTGGTCGTCGTTGCGGCTGGCCGTGCAGGAGCCGCGCTGCCCCTTCAGCTCCAGCCGGTCGACCTGCCCCTTCCCCTGGTCGGCGAAGGTGTAGTAGAGCTGGGTCGCCATCCGGCGGCAGGCCGCCGCGTCGCCCAGGTCCGCGCCGCCGAGCTGCACATGGGCGACCCGGCTGTCGTCGAGGGCCACCTTGTCGACGGTGGTGCCGCTCGGGAAGGCCGTCCGGGCCACCGGTGCGAGCCAGTGGGAGGGCCCCGCGACCAGCGCGTTGGCGGCCGCGGTCAGCGGGTCGATCCGCCGCCGCAGGTAGATCGGGTCGGCGATCAGCACCTCCTGGCCGCTGCCGGAGCCCGGCACGGACGGGTCGGGGGCGGTGTAGAAGAACCGCTCGACCTGCCGGAAGCTGTTCCGGAAGTTGGTCTCGTTCATGATCACGCCGGCGGGCAGCTGGGCGATCCGCCACTCACCGTCCTCCCGCGTGAAGGTGAAGTCGAGGACCTTGTTGTTGTTCGGCCCCGCCACCATCACGTACGAGCGCTTCTCGTCGACCGTGGCCAGCAGCTGCCCGGACACCGTCTCGGAGTACTCGGTGTCCTTGTCGTTGACGACCTGGTCGGGCGCGATCTGCGTGGCGGAGAGCACCTGGATGCCCGCGTCCGGGTTCCAGGTCGCGGCGGCGTGCCCGGTGAGGTACTTGCGCGCGGTCTCGTACCCCTCGTCGGCGGTCACCGCGTCCAGGAACCCGGTCAGCAGCTCACGCGGCTTGGCGCCCTTGGCGGGCGCCACCGGGAACACCCTGGCCTGCAGGTTCTTGTCGGCCGAGCCCTGCGACAGCTCCACCTTGGCGATGCCGCCGGAGTCCGGCATGGCCGCGCAGCCGCTCGCCACCAGGGCGCCGAGCACCGCACCGGCCACCGCCACGAGCCGCGGCACGGGGCCGGTCTCAGTCCTGTTGCTCGTCCTTCGCACGCTGCGACCCCTCCAGGTCCGTACCACCCGTCACGTCCGGTTCCGCCGTCCGCTGTGCCACCGACGGCCGTCCCGGCGTCGGGTCCACCATGACCTGGGCGCCGGTGGCACCGTAACCGGCCCCCGCCGTCCGCACGTCCGAGGGGTCCGAGCGCGGCCCCTCCGGCAGCCGGTTCCGGCCCAGGCCGGGGCCGATGTTCAGCACTCCGCCGAGCCCGCTGCCCAGCCCGTTGCCGGTCCCGTCCGGCGCCTCGCCCTGCTCCTCGGCGGCGGCCATGGCCGTCGAACCGGTCGGGGCGATCGCCCGGCGGTACGGCGTGCCGTACGCGCCCAGGCCCCGGTTGTTGCGGGAGTCCTCCGGCTCGAGCCGGAACGGCGCCCGGTTGATCTCGCCGCCGCGGGTGCGCGGCAGGGTGAGCCGGAAGTGCGAGCCGCCGCCGGGCTCGCCCCAGGCCTGGAGCCAGCCGCCGTGCAGGTGGGCGTCCTCGACGGCGATGGACAGGCCCAGCCCGGTGCCGCCGGTGGTGCGCACCCGGGACGGGTCCGCCCGCCAGAAGCGGTGGAACACCCGGGACGCCTCGCCCGGCTTGAGGCCGATGCCGTAGTCGCGCACGCCGACCGCGACCGCGCCGTCCGCCGAGCCCAGCCGGACCACCACGTCGCGGCCCTCACCGTGCTCCAGCGCGTTGACCACCAGGTTGCGCAGGATGCGCTCGATCCGGCGGGAGTCCACCTCGGCCAGCACCGGCTCGCTGTCGCCGCGGATGATCACGGTACTGCCCTTGGCCTGGGCCAGCGGGTCGGCGGCCTCCACCACCCGGCCGACGATCTCTCGCAGGTCGACCGGCTCGGCGTCCAGGATCGCGGCGCCGGCGTCGAAGCGGCTGATCTCCAGCAGGTCGGCGAGCAGCGACTCGAAGCGGTCCAGCTGGCCCTGCAGCAGCTCCGCCGAGCGGGCCGCCATCGGATCCAGGTCCTCGCGGCTGTCGTAGATCAGGTCGGCGGCCATCCGGACCGTGGTCAGCGGGGTGCGCAGCTCGTGCGAGACGTCCGAGACGAAGCGCCGCTGCACCCGGGACAGCTCCTCCAGCTGGCGGATCTGCGCCTGCAGGGCGTTGGCCATTCGGTTGAACGACTCCCCGAGGCGGGCGATGTCGTCCGTCCCGGTCACCTTCATCCGCTCTTCCAGGTGCCCGTCGGCGAGCCGCTCGGAGATGCCCGCGGCCATCCGCACCGGGGTGACCACCTGGCGCACCACGACCCAGGCGATGCCGCCCATCAGGATCACCACGAACACGCCGGCGGTCGCCAGGGTGCCGGTGATCAGGTTGAGGGTGTCGGTCTCCTGGCCGAAGGAGAACACGTAGAACAGCTGGTAGCTGGTGTTGGCGGGGCCGACGAACTGCATGCCGAGGGCCAGGCCGGGCTCGCTCTTGCCGCCGGCCTCGGGCGAGCGGTGGATCCGGGTCGGCTGGTCGAACATCTGGCCGGGCTCTTCGATGAGCTTGGCGCGCAGGGTGTCCGGGACGCTGCTGGGCTGGATGTCGCCCGAGTAGCGCGGCGCGAAGCCGGCGCTGTCGGGGACGACCGCCCCGGTGCCGGGGGCCATCGCGATCACCGAGTAGACCGTCTGCCCGCTCGCGGCCAGGTCGTTGACCTGGCGCAGCAGCCAGGTGCCGGTCTCGCCGGTGCTCGGGTCGACGGCGCCCCGCAGGTTCTGGTCCCGGGCCTCGTCGATCTTCTTCTGCTCGACCTGGAAACCGATCCGGGCCTGCGCCCGGGCGGCGTCGATCTTGGTGTCGAGCAGGCCGTTGCGCACCTGCGCCACCACGACCACGCCCAGCACCAGCACCACCGCAATGGAGGCCAGCAGGGACACCGCGACCACGCGCACCTGGATCGACCGGTGGTACAGCACGGCCACCTTGCGGGCCGGGCGCCGGAGCTGACGCTTCATCAGGCCGAACATCCCGGAGGGGCCGCGACGGCGGCGGGTGGTCGAACTCAGCACGTCCCCGCGCACGGCCCCCGCCCCGTCGGTCGCGGAACCCGACGGGGTGCCCTCAGCCCGCTCCGACACGTCAGCTGGGTCCGGCCTTGTAGCCGACGCCGCGGACGGTCACCACGATCTCGGGGCGCTCCGGGTCCTTCTCGATCTTGGAGCGCAGTCGCTGCACGTGGACGTTGACCAGGCGGGTGTCCGCCGCGTGGCGGTAGCCCCAGACCTGCTCCAGCAGCACCTCGCGGGTGAACACCTGCCAGGGCTTGCGGGCCAGCGCGACCAGCAGGTCGAACTCCAGCGGGGTCAGCGGGATGCTGCGCCCGTCCCGCTTCACCGAGTGGCCGGCCACGTCGATCACCAGGTCGCCGATGGTCAGCTGCTCGGGCGTCGGCTCCTCGGCGCGGCGCAGCCGGGCGCGCACCCGGGCCACCAGCTCCTTGGGCTTGAACGGCTTGGTGACGTAGTCGTCGGCGCCGGACTCCAGGCCCACCACGACGTCGACCGTGTCGGTCTTCGCGGTCAGCATGACGATCGGGACGCCGGACTCCGCCCGGATCTGCCGGCACACGTCGATGCCGTCCCGGCCGGGCAGCATCAGGTCGAGCAGGACCAGGTCGGGCTTGCTCTCCCGGAACGCGGCTAGCGCCTTGTCCCCATCCGCGACGAAAAACGGCTCAAAACCCTCACCACGCAGCACGATGCCGAGCATCTCGGCCAGTGCGGAGTCGTCATCAACGACGAGGACGCGTCCCTTCATGCGTCCATCTTCTCATTACCGGATTGTGACCTGCCGCACAGCAGTGCCAATGCTCCAGAACGGCCAAGTCCCCGGCCGTCGAATTCCGGCCATACCGGGCGAATAGCCCTAGTCGGAACGCCTTCGAACGGTCCGGAACCCGCCGCCCGACCCCCAGGCGGGCCCCGTTGCCGATCAGCAACCGGATACCCCTGGGGCGTCTCCGGGCCCCATGGCACGATGGGCGCTGCGCGCGGGCGAAAGATCCGCCCGGATCCGCGCCCAGGACGCCCCTCCGAGGAGCAGTGATGACCGACACTCCGGGCTGGGCCTCGCCCAGCTCGTCCGAGCCGCCCCGCGACGGCGTCCGGCCCCCGGCCGACGCGCCCGCCGCCGTGCCCGGGCCGTCGGCACCCCCTCGGACCACCTCCGGCTGGGGCGCCCAGTACGGACAGCCGAACCACGGCGGGCAGACGCCCGGCCGCGACCCGTACGGCTGGGACGCCGCGCGCAGCCCCCGGCCCGGTGTCATCCCGCTGCGCCCGCTGAGCGTCGGCGAACTGCTCGACGGCGCCGTCACCACCGTGCGCCGGCACTGGCGCACCGCCCTCACCCTCTCGCTCGGCATCGCCGTCGTCGACCAGGCCGGCACCTTCGTCGCCCAGCTGCTGGTCAAGGGCCGGACCGGCGCCTCCACCCAGCTCCTCACCCTGCTCGCCAGCCTGCCGCTGACACTGCTGCTTGACGCGCTCGCCGTCGCACTGCTCACCATCGTGGTCAGCCGCGCCGTGCTCGGCCGCTCGGTGACCGCCGGCGAGGCCTGGCGCGACGCCCGGCCCCGGCTGCTGCAGCTGCTCGGGCTCACCGTGCTCACCACCCTGATGAGCGGCGGCGTGGTGCTGCTGGGCTTCACCCCGCTGCTCGGCTACCGGGCCGGCGGCGCCGACAGCCCCGCGACCGTGTCCCTGCTGTTCCTGGTCGGCCTGCTGACCCTGCCGGTCGGCCTCTGGCTGCTGATCCGCTACAGCCTGGCCGCCCCCGCGCTGATGCTGGAGAAGCAGGGGGTGGTGACGGCGCTGTCGCGCTCGCGCCGACTTGCCCGCGGCTCCTGGTGGCGGATCTTCGGCATCGTCCTGTTGAGCCGGCTCCTGGCCGGGATCGTCGGGGCCACCCTGGTCATCCCGTTCCGCTTCATCGGCCTGGTGCTGGGCTTCGGCTCCATCGACCGCTTCGGCGACTCCTCGCAGCAGTCCATCGGCATGATGGTGCTGACCGCGATCGCCGGGATCATCGCCTCCTCGCTGACCACCCCGTTCCTGGCCGCCGTCGGCGTACTGGTCTACATCGACCAGCGGATCCGCCGCGAGGCCCTGGACATCGAGCTCGCCCGCGCCGCCTCCACGCCCGAGCAGGGCACCGGCGGGAACGGCCGGGCCGACCAGACCCCGGCGAGGCACTGAACCGGATGCCGATCTGGGGGGACAGGCTCCTCGCCGCCAGCGGCGCTCCGGTCACCGTTCCGCGTGACCCGGCCCGCGACGCCGCCCGCGACGAGCTGCTCAAAGCCGACTACCACAAGAACGACCCGACCGTCCTGGAACGCGTCGTCGACTGGATCTGGGACCACATCGACCGCGCCATGGGGAGCATCTCCGGCGACGGCACCGACGGCACCACTGGGCTGGTGCTGTTCCTGGTCGTCGCCGTGGTGATCGGCGCCGCCCTCTGGTGGCGCCTCGGCGCCCCCAAGCGCGCCGCCCGTACCGTCCTGGGTGTGTACGGCACCGAGGGCCCGCGCAGCGCCGACCGGTACCGCGCGGAGGCCGCCGGGCACGCCGCCGCGGGCCGCTGGTCCGAGGCCGTCCGCGAGCAGATGCGCGCTCTGGTCCGCGCCCTGGAAGAACGCACCCTGCTCGACGCCCGCCCCGGCCGCACCGCCGACGAGGCCGCCGCCGAGGCCGGCCGGGCCCTGCCGAGCACGCCGCCGCGCTGGCCGCGGCCGCCCGTACCTTCGACGACGTCGCCTACGGCGAGCGCACCGCCGACCAGGCCGCCTACCAGCTGCTGCTGGACCTCGACCGGACGCTGGAACACACCCGCCCGGTCCTCGCCCACGCCTCCGCCGCGGCCGCCGCCCCGGCCCCGACCACGGGAGGAGCGGCATGACCGGCACGGCCCCGGCTCCCCCCGCCGCCGAGCGAGCCCCCGGACGACCCACCGACGCCACGCCGACCAGCCTCGCCCCCACCGGGCGCGGCCTGGCCCGCCGGGCCCGCTGGTACCTGGTCTTCCTCGCCGTCCTGCTGGTCGCCGCCGTCGGCATCGCCGTCCTCAACCGCGGCCACCGCTACCCGCCGATCGACCCGCGCTCCTACGACTCCGACGGCGCCCACGCCGTGGTCGCGCTGCTCGAACACCAGGGCGTCAAGGTCGAACTCGGCACCGACCCGGCGGCCGCCGCGAACGGCGCCGACACCCTGGTGCTGCCCGAACCCGACCTGCTCAGCCCGGCCCAGCTGCGCGCCGTCGCCGCCGCCCGGCACCAGCGGCTGGTCCTGATCGCCCCGGGTCCGGCCGCACTCGGCGTCCTCGCCCCCGGCATCCGCGCCGCCGACGAGGCCGGCGACGCCCCGTTCGCGCCCGTCCGCGGCACCCAGCCGGGCTGCTCGCTCCCCGAGGCCCTCCGGGCCGGCAGCGCCTCCACGGGCGGCATGCTCTACACCAGCGGCAGCCGCGGCGACGGCTGCTACCAGCGGGGCCACGCCTACCCCCTGGTCCGCACCCCGAGCGGGGGCGGCGACGTCATCGTGCTGGGCAGCGGCCGGTTCCTGCGGAACGACGAGCTCGCCGGGGACGGCAACGCCTCGCTCGCGCTCGGCCTGCTCGGCTCGCAGCCCCGCCTCACCTGGCACCTGCCCGACTACACCGCGCCGGTCGCCGAGGGCACCCCGCACAAGTCCTTCGGCGACTACATCCCGAAGGGCTGGCACTGGGCCCTCTACCAACTCGCCGTCGCCGCCGTGCTCGCCGCCCTCTGGCGCGCCCGCCGACTCGGCCCGGTGGTCAGCGAGAACCTGCCCGTGGTGGTCCGCGCCGCCGAGACCACCGAGGGCCGCGCCCGCCTCTACCGGCGGGCCAAGGCCCACGGCCGCGCCGCCGAGGCCCTGCGCCGCGCCGCCGCCCACCGCCTCGCCCCCGCCCTGGGCGTCCCGCTCCAGGCCGGCGCCCCCGAGCCGGAAGCACTCTGCGCGGCCGTCGCCGGCCGCCTCCCCGAACGACCCGCCGCGGACGTCCGGGCCCTGCTCTACGGCCCGCCCCCGACCGACGACGCCGCGCTGCTGCGGCTCGCCGACGACCTCGACGCCCTCGAAAGGCAGGTACGGAACCCGTGACCGAACAGGCGACCGCCCAGCTCCGCATCACCCCCGGCACGGCACCCGCCACCCCCGCCACCGACCCGCGCGCCGCGCTGACCGCCCTGCGCGCCGAGATCGGCAAGGCCGTGGTCGGTCAGGACGCCGCCGTCACCGGCCTCGTGGTGGCCCTGCTCTGCGGCGGCCACGTCCTGCTCGAAGGCGTCCCCGGCGTCGCCAAGACCCTGCTGGTCCGCACCCTCTCCACGGCGCTCAGCCTGGAGACCAAGCGCATCCAGTTCACGCCCGACCTGATGCCCGGTGACGTCACCGGCTCGCTCGTCTACGACGCCCGCACCGCCGAGTTCTCCTTCCAGCCCGGCCCGGTCTTCACCAACCTGCTGCTCGCCGACGAGATCAACCGCACCCCGCCCAAGACCCAGGCCGCCCTGCTGGAGGCCATGGAGGAGCGGCAGGTCACCGTGGACGGCGAGCCTCGCGCGCTGCCCGTCCCGTTCCTGGTCGCCGCGACCCAGAACCCGGTCGAGTACGAGGGCACCTACCCGCTGCCCGAGGCCCAGCTCGACCGCTTCCTGCTCAAGCTGATCCTGCCGCTGCCCGACCGCGACCAGGAGTTCCAGGTCCTGTCCCGGCACGCGTCCGGCTTCGACCCCAAGGACCTCGCCGCCGCCGGCGTCCGCCCGGTCGCCGGGCCCGAGCACCTCGCCGCCGCCCGCGAGCAGATCACCGGGCTGACCGTCTCCCCCGAGGTCCTCGCCTACATCGTCGACCTCTGCCGGGCCACCCGGCAGTCCCCGTCGCTCTCCATCGGCGTCTCCCCGCGCGGTGCCACCGCCCTGCTCGCCGCCTCGCGCGCCTGGGCCTGGCTCGCCGGACGGGACTACGTCACCCCGGACGACGTCAAGGCGCTGGCCCTGCCCACCCTGCGGCACCGCGTCGCACTGCGCGCCGAGGCCGAGATGGAGGGCGTCACTGCCGACTCCGTCATCCAGGCCGTCCTCGCCCAGACGCCCGCCCCCCGCTGACCCACGACCACCGGCGCACCGGGCTTCTCGCCGCCGCCGAACCCACGGCCCCTCCGACCACGGGCTTCCGAAGGAGCGCACCCGCATGGCCCTCACCGGGCGAACCGCCCTGATCGCCGCGCTCGGCGCGCTCTTCGTCGGCCTCCTGCTGCCCTCCTGGGTGGGGATCGGGGCCGTCACCGGCGCGGTCCTGCTCGCCGTCCTGGCCGACCTGGTGCTCGCCGCCCCCGTCCGCAGCCTGCGGATCGTCCGGGGCGGCGCCACCACCGTCCGGCTCGGCGACACCGCCTCCGTCGAACTGACCGTCACCAACCCCTCCGGGCGGCCCCTCCGCGCCCTGATCCGCGACGCCTGGGCGCCCTCCGCCTGGCGCCCCGGCACCGCCGAGACCGCCTCCCGGCACACCCTCGCCGTCCCCGGCGGCGAACGGCGCCTGGCCGTCTCCGTGCTCGCCCCCAGCCGACGCGGCGACCACCACGCCCACCGGGTGACGGTGCGTTCGCTCGGCCCGCTCGGCCTGGCCGGCCGCCAGGGCTCCCACCACGTCCCCTGGACGGTCCGCGCGCTGCCCCCGTTCCACAGCCGCAAGCACCTGCCCTCCCGGCTCGCCCGGCTGCGCGAACTCGACGGCCGCACCTCGGTGTTGACCCGTGGGCAGGGCACCGAGTTCGACTCCCTGCGGGAGTACCTGCCCGGCGACGACGTCCGCTCCATCGACTGGCGCGCCAGCGCCCGCCGTCACACCGTCGCCGTCCGCACCTGGCGCCCCGAACGCGACCGGCACATCCTCGTCGTGCTCGACACCGGCCGCACCTCGGCCGGCCGCGTCGGCGACGCCCCCCGCCTGGACGCCGCCCTGGACGCCGCCCTGCTGCTCACCGCCCTCGCCACCCGCGCCGGCGACCGGGTCGACCTGCTCGCCCACGACGCCCGCAAGCGTGCCGCGGTCATCGGCAGCTCGCCCAGCGAGATCCTGCCGGCCTTCACCAACGCGATGGCCCTGCTGGAGCCCGCGCTGCACGAGACCGACATGCGCTCCCTGGTCTCCACCGCGCTCAGGATGGCACCGCACCGCTCGCTGATCGTCCTGCTCACCGGCCTCGACGCGGCCCCCGTCGAGGACGGCCTGCGGCCCCTGCTGCCGCTGCTCACCAAACGCCACGAGGTCGTCCTCGCCTCGGTCGCCGACCCGCACCTGGACGTGCTGGCCGCCGGCCGCGGCACCGTCGAGGCCGTCTACGGCGCGGCCGCCGCCGAACGGACCCGCGCCGACCGCCGCCACACCGCCGACCGCCTCACCCGGCACGGGGTCACCGTCCTCGACGCCCCGCCCGCCCAGATCGCCCCGGCCCTGGCGGACACCTACCTGGCGCTGAAGGCCGCCGGCCGGCTCTGAACCTCAGCCCCTCCCGGGATCGTTGAGCCGCACGTTCAGCCGGGCGGCCTGCCGCGTCAGGTGGTCGCGCTCGGCGGGGTTGGGCGCCCGGTGCGCCGCCTCGACGTACAGCCGGGCCGCCGTCGCCAGGTCCCCGTCGCGCTCGTGGAGGTACGCCGCCACCGCCGCGTACCTCGGCAGGGACGCGTCCACCGCCCCCAGCGCCGCCAGCCCGGCGCGCGGCCCGTCGGCCTCGCCCACTGCCACCGCGCGGTTCAGTCGGACCACCGGACTGTCCGTCAACCGCACCAACTCGTCGTACCACTCGACGATCTGCACCCAGTCGGTCTCCTCGGCGGTGGGCGCGTCCGCGTGCAGCGCCGCGATCGCCGCCTGGGCCTGGAACTCACCCAGCCGGTCCCGGGCGAGGGCCGCCTGCAGGATCCCGACGCCCTCGGCGATCAACCCGGTGTCCCAGCGGCTGCGGTCCTGCTCGGCGAGCGGCACCAGACTGCCGTCGGGCGCCGTCCGGCCGGCCCGGCGGGCGTGGTGCAGCAGCATCAGCGCCAGCAGGCCCGCCACCTCGGGATGGTCGATCGCCCCCGCAAGCTGCCGGGTGAGCCGGATCGCCTCCGCAGCGAGGTCGACGTCGCCCGAGTAGCCCTCGTTGAAGACCAGGTAGAGGACGCGCAGCACGGTGGCGACGTCGCCGGGCCGATCGAACCGGCCGGCGGACACGGTGCGCTTGGCCCGGCTGATCCGCTGCGCCATGGTCGCCTCGGGCACCAGGTAGGCCTGGGCGATCTGGCGGGTGGTCAGCCCGCCGAGTGCGCGGAGGGTGAGCGCGACCGCCGACGACGGCGACAACGACGGGTGGGCGCACAGGAAGTAGAGCTGCAGCGTGTCGTCCGCCGCGGCCGCCGGCCCGGGCTGCGGCTCCTGGTCGACGAGGTCCTCCCGACGGCGGCGGGCGGTGTCCGCCCGGGCCGCGTCGAGGAACTTCCGCCAGGCGACGCTGACCAGCCAGCCCTTCGGATCGCGCGGTGGATCGGCCCTCCAGCCGCGAACCGCCTCGATCAGCGCCTCCTGCACGGCGTCCTCGGCCGCCGCGAAATCTGCTCCGCGGCGGACGAGGACGCCGAGCACGGCCGGCGTGAGGCTCCGGATCAGGGCCTCGTCCATCGGGTAGCCTCCGCTGACCTCCGTCATCGGAGATGGCACTCCGTGGTGGTCGACGGCATCCCCAGGAACGGGCGCAGTTCCAGCCACTCGTGGATCGGCTTCCCCCCGGCACCGGGAGCGGCCGACAGCTCCCCGGCCAGTTCGACGGCGCGCTCGTAGCTGTCGACGTCGATCACCATCCAGCCGGCGATGAGGTCCTTGGTCTCGGCGAACGGACCGTCGGTCACCGGCGGACGGCCCTCACCGTCGTACCGGACCCACGTCCCCTCCGGCGCGAGCGCCTGGCCGTCGACGTACTCGCCGGTCTTCTCCAGCCGGGCGGCGAAGTCCTGCATGTACGTGATGTGCGCCGTGACCTCCTCCGGCGTCCACTGGTCCATCGGCACGCAGTTGACCGCGGTCGGAGCGCCTCGGTAGTGCTTGAGCAGCAGGTACTTGGCCATCGTCTTCTCCTCGGTGCTGATGCGACCCATTGTGGCCGCGTCCACCCCGGGGACGGAGCCGGCCACGGGTTCTCGACACGAGTGACCAAGATTCTTTCCGCAGCGGCGGTGGCCGTGGCCACGGCCGACCTCCCTGCCTCGGAAATGCGAAAAGCCCCTGATCCAAAGGATCAGGGGCTTTTCTGAATGATTGTTCGGCGGCGTCCTACTCTCCCACAGGGTCCCCCCTGCAGTACCATCGGCGCTGTGAGGCTTAGCTTCCGGGT
>NZ_JPRF03000084.1 GCF_001188955.3 Kitasatospora aureofaciens
CGGCCTCGGCGAGCGCCAGCCCCTGGCGGCCGGCCGGCCCGCGCAGCACCACCGGCTCCCGGTCGTCGGCCAGCAGCTCCGCGACCAGCGCGTCCGCCGCCTCGGCCGGCTCGACTTCGACCAGCCGGACCGTGCTGTCCGGGTACTCGCGCGCCAGCGTGCGGAACAGCCCGCGCAGCCCGTCCGCCCGGCCACCGGCGGACGGCGCCGCAGGGCGGGCGGCGAGCAGGCGGCGCGGCGCCAGGGCCAGTGCGGCCTGCAGGGCGGGTACACAGCCGGGCAGCACCGGCGCGCCGAGCTCGGCGAGCGGGTCGAGGAGCAGAACGCCGTCCAACCGGCCGTCTGCGGTGGAGAGCTCGTGTGCCGCATCGAACGGCAGGGCGTCTGCGCCGGCCGCGCCGAGACGGGCGGCGAGCGCGGCGGCGAGGCCGTGGCCGTCGTCGCCCAGCAGGGCGAAACGGCGGCCCGCGAGTGTGTCCGGCGATCCGGTGGGGTCGGGCAGCGGAACGGCGGCGAACCGCAGGCGGACCGGCTCGTGGCCGGCCACGACGACGGCGGGTTCAGGGGCGGCCGCGGGTTCCGGGTTCGGTTGGGTGGTGTGGGTGGTGTGGGTGGTGAGCCAGGTGGTGATGGCTGTGACGGTGCGGGCGCGGGAGAGTTCTTCGATCTGTCGGTCGTCGAGGGTGGTGAGGTCGGTGTCGGTGGTGGTGAGGCGGCGGGCGAGTTGGCCGATGATTTCGGTGCGCTTGATGGAGTCGATGCTGAGGTCGGCTTCGAGGTCGAGGTGGGGTTCGATCATGTCGGCCGGGTAGCCGGTGCGTTCGCTGATGGTCTCGACCACGACGTGCAGCAGGTCCACCGGTTCGGACGCCGCGAGCACCGTCGGCTCGGCGGCCGCGGCCGGCAGCGCCGGGGCCACCGGGGTAACCGCGGGAGCGACGGGGGCCGGCCGGGCCGGCGCCGCCGCCGCGCCGCCGAAGTACGTCATCAGCACGTCCCGTTGGGCCGCGATCAGTTCCCGGCTGGTGCGCAGGTAGTCCGCCACCAGCGCGTCACCCGCACCTTCGTACCCGCCGTTCGCCTGCGGTGCCTGCGCGGTCATCAGAGCCTCCGGTACGGGTCGGGCCGGCGCCAGCGCACCGGGCAGCAGGTCTCCGGCGGCCGTCCGCACCAAGTGCCCGTCCACCGTCCAGCCGGGCCGGCGCGTGGTGCGCACCCGGCCGGGGTCCACCGCGTCCCGGCCGCGCAGCAGCGGCCCGGTACGCACCGGCACTCCCGCGACCGCCAGTTCGGCCAGCGCGTCGAGGAAGCCCGGCAGCCCGCGGCGACGCCCCTCGACAGCCACCACGCGGTGCGGCCGCTCGCCGAGGACGGCCGACACCAGACCGGTCAGCACCGACCCCGGGCCGGCCTCGACGAAGACGCGCGCACCGGTTCGGTACATCGCCTCGATCTGCTCGACGAAACGCACCGGTGCGCCGATCTGCGCCGCGAGTTCGGCCCGCACCCCGGCCGGGTCCGCCGGGTAGGCGGCCGCGGTCCGGTTCGACCAGACCGGGAACTCCGGCGCGCGTACCGTCCGGGAGGCCAGCGCCGCCGCGAAGCGCTCGCCCGCGCCGCCGACCAGCGGGCTGTGGAAGGCACATGCGACGGGCAGCCGCTTGACCCCGAACCCGGCCGCCCGCAGCAGCTCGCCTGCCGCCGCGACCGCCTCCGTCCCACCGGAGATCACCGTCTGTCGTGGCGAGTTGTGGTTCGCGATCACCACGCTGCCGGCCGCGCCGGACGCCGTGAGGGCTCGCCCGACCTCCTCCGAGCCGGCCGCCACCGCGGCCATCGAGCCCGGATCCGCGCCCTCGCCGACCGCGTCCACGATCGCCCGGGCCCGCTCCGCGCTGAGCGCCGGCAGGTCCTCCGCGCCGAGCGCCCCGGCCGCGCACAGCGCGACCAACTCGCCGTAGCTGTGACCCCCTGCCAGGTCCGGGCGCACCCCGGCAAGCGCCAGCAGCTCGTACGCCGCGAGACCGGTCACGCCGAGCACCGGCTGCGCCACCCGGGTGTCGGTCACCGCCGCGCGCTGCGCCTCGCGGTCCTCCGGTGTGAAGGCCGCCGGCGGGTACAGCACCTCGGCGAACTCCCGGCCGAGCCGTAGCTGACGCTGCAACACCGGGAAGGCCGTGAACAGCTCCGCGAACATCCCCGGGCGCTGGCTGCCCTGCCCCGGGAACAGGAACGCCACCTGCCCGGCCTCGACGCCCGCGGACCCGGCCAGGTGCAGCCCATCCGCCGGAGCGTGCTCCCCGGCCCGCGCGCGGTACAGCAGCCCGGTCAACTCGGCCACGTCCGAGGCCACCACGGCGATCTGCACCGGCCCGCGTCCTGCCTCCGCCCGGCGGGACGCTGCCAGGGCCAGATCCCGCAGCCGCCACGGCTCGCCGTCCGCCGCCAGTTGCAGCAGTTCCTCGACCCAGCGCAGCGCTCCGGCCCGGTCCGTGCCGCGGAACAGGAACAGCTCGGCCGGCCACTGCGGCAGGCCGTGCACCGGCGGCGGGCTGTCGTAACCGCGCAGCACCGCGTGGAAGTTGGTGCCGCCGAAACCGAACGCGCTGACTCCGGCGATCCGTTCGGCCGGCGGTACCGCCCACGGCCGTGCCTCGGCGTGGAAGACGAACGGGCTCTCCGCTTCCCGCCAGGCCGGGTTCGGCCGCTCCAGGTGCAGGGTCGGGGGCTTGACGCCGGTGTACAGGGCCAGCGACGCCTTGATCAGACCGGCCAGGCCCGCCGCGCACTTGGTGTGCCCGATCTGCGACTTGACCGACCCGAGCGCGCAACTCCCCGGCGCCGCCCCGGCCTCCGTGAAAACCTCGGTCAGCGTGGCCAGTTCGGCCCGGTCGCCGACCACCGTCCCGGTGCCGTGTGCCTCCACCAGTCCCACCTCGGCCGGCCCGACCCCGGCACCGCGGTACGCGCGCTCCAGCGCCGCCCGCTGCCCCTCGGGGCGCGGGGCCGTCAGGCCCAGCGAACGGCCGTCGCTCGCGCTGCCGACGCCCTGGACCACCGCATACACCCGGTCGCCGTCCCGCTCCGCGTCCGCCAGACGCTTGAGCACCAGGCAGCCCACGCCCTCGCCCAGCGCGATGCCGTCCGCCGAGGCGTCGAACGGACGGGAGCGGCCGGTCGGCGAGAGCGCGTGCACCGAGGCGAACAGCAGGTAGTCGTTGATCCCGTTGTGCAGGTCCGCGCCGCCGCACAGCGCCAGGTCGCTGGTGCCCGCGACCAGCTCCTTGCAGGCCACGTCCAGCGCCGCCAGCGAGGACGCACAGGCCGCGTCCACCGTGAAGTTGGCGCCGCCCAGGTCCAGCCGGTTGGCGATCCGGCCCGAGATGACGTTCGCCAGCATGCCCGGGAAGGAGTCCTCGGTGAGCTTGGGCAGCTGCGCCGCGAGCGGCTCCGGCACCCGGCCCAGGTACGCCGGCAGCACCGACGCCAGCACCCCGGCGTTCGACAGGTCACTGCCCGCCTCCGCGCCGAACACCACCGTGGTCCGGGAGCGGTCGAAGCTCCGCCCGCCCTCCGCTCCGCCGCCGTCGTAGCCGGCGTCCACCAGCGCCCGGCGCGCGGCCTCCAGCGCCAGCAGCTGGACCGGCTCGATGCTGGCCAGGGCGGTCGGCGGGATGCCGTAGCTCAGCGGGTCGAACGGGATCGGCGGCAGGAAGCCGCCCCACCTGGACGGCGTGCTGCCGGGCTCGCCGTCCGGCGAGTAGTACAGTGCCGGGTCCCAGCGCTCGGCGGGCACCTCGGTGACCGCGTCGACCCCGGCCACCACGTTGGCCCAGAAAGCCGGTAGATCCGGCGCGTTCGGGAACATGCCCGCCATGCCGATCACCGCGATCTCCAGCGGCGCGGCCACCGGGTCGGCCTCCGCGGCCGGCTCCAGCTCCAGCTGCTGGACCAACTGCGCGGCCCGGGCGGCCAGGAACTCAGCCGCGCCGGTGCTGACCGCCGTGTGCAGCTCGGCCAGCGTGGTGGCGGCCGAGCGCAGCACCGCGACCTGGCCGGCCATGAACATCCCGCGGGCCAGCTGCTCCTGCTCGTCGACGCCGGTCAGCGAACCCGCCACCCGGTCCAGGCCCTTGCTGGCGACCCGCAGCCGGCCCACGTTCAACTGCTCCAGCCGCTCCCAGACTTCGCGCTCCGGCACGCCGTCCGCCCGAAGCCGCTCGCGGGTCCGCCGGAACTCCGCGGTGAACGGGCTCGGCACGCAGCGGGTGGCGTGGCCCGGCGCCGTCTGCAGAAGCTCCGTCCCGCGCGCGGCCAGCACCTGCCGCTGGAACTGCGGCTGGACGGCGCCCAGGGCGACCGCCTCCTCGGTGAACAGGTACGCCGTGCCCATCAGCAGGCCCGCCGCCACGCCCCGGTCCGCCAGCGGTGCGGCGAGCGCCGCCACCATCGCCGCCGACCGCTCGTCGTGCACGCCTCCCGCGAGCAGCACCTCGACTCGGGTGACCGCGTCCGCGGCGTCCAGGAAGTCCGAGAGCACGGCCAACTGGGCCTCCCAGAGAGGGAAGCTGTGCTGCGGCCCGACATGCCCGCCGCACTCCGAACCCTCGAAGACGAACCGGCGCGCCCCGTCCTCCAGGAACTGCCGCAGCAGGCCGGGGGAGGGGACGTGCAGGAATGTCCGGATCCCGGCCTGCTCCAACGTCCTTGCCTGCGACGGGCGTCCGCCCGCGATCACCGCGTGAGTGGGTCGCGCGGCCAGGACCTCGTCCAGCTGGGCGCCTCGCACCTCCTCCGGAGCGAAGCCCAACACGCCGACACCCCAGGCGAGACCGCCCGCTGCCGCGCTCGTGCGGGCCAGCAGCTCGCGGGTCTGCTCGCGGTCCGCCAGCGCCAGCGCGACGAACGGCAGCGCACCGGCGGCGGCCACCGCCGCGGCGAAGGCCGGCTGGTCGCTGACCCTGGTCATCGGCCCCTGCGCCACCGGCAGTTCGCTGCCCAGCACGTCACACATCCGCGCGTCCGGCCCGAGCAGCGCGGCGGCCGCGCCCGGCGCCGCCGCGGCCCGCAGCCCGTCCAGCACCGCGTCCCGGACGGCCCGCACCGCTCGGCCGGCGGTTCTCCAGCGGTCGGCGAATCTCTGTGCCAGGAAACAGTCTTGACCTAGCGCCAGTTCCATGCGCGATCCGTCCGGCTGAGCGCGCCGGAGCGCGCGGCGGCCGTCTACGAGCACGGTCTCGGAGCCGTCCAGGCCGCGAAGGGCGGCGGCGGCCTCGTCCGGCGGGGCCGACTCGGCCAGCAGGGCCAGCTGGCTGTCCAGCACCACCCCGGCCGCACCGCCCGCCACGGCCGCCGCCGCGGTGTGCGGCCCGATCCCGCCGCACGCCCATACGGGCACGGCGATCTCCGGTGCCGCCAGGAGCTGTTGCAGCAGCACGAAGGTGCTCAGCTCCCCGACCCGCCCGCCGCACTCGCTGCCACGCGCGACCAGGCCGTGCGCGCCGGCCCGCAGCGCCGCCAACGCCTCGGCCAGATCCGTCACTTCGGCGAGTACCCGGTACTCGCCGGCCAGCCTCGCCACGTCCCAGCCCGGGGTCGGCGCCGCCAGCACCACGGTGTGCGGGCCAGCGCCGCCCGGGGAGCGCAGCTCAGCGGGTGTCAGGCCGCAGTCGGGCTCGACCCGCACCCCGAACCGGCCGGGGGTGCGTTCGTACAGTCGGGCGAGTTCCTCGCGCGTCCGGCGGTCGCCGGTGCCGAGGTCGAGCACGCCGAGCGCGCCCGCCCGGCACACGGCCTCCGCCAGGCCAGCGTCCGGTGCGTGGAACGGGGTGATCCCGATGACGAGGTCGACCAGCGGGGGATTGGGCCTCATGGGCACTCCGGTGTGAGTCACGGTGCAGTCGGGGGCAGGTGCGACTCCTGGCGCAGTGGGCTACGAGCCTCGCGAAGGGGGAGTGCGAGGCATCGTTGCGCGATCCGCTGGCCGGTTGAAGAATGACCCTACCGATTGGTAGGCCTGGCAAGGTTAAGCCAAAGTTGCATGTGCATGTCAATATGGCTGACCCACTCTCCGGCGATCACTCAACCGGCGTGCCCGGCAGACAACTTGCCCCGCTCCTCCGGGTGGTCAGGGCTGCCGCATGAAGGGCTGGACAACTGACGCGCCACTGGGGGCACCCCGCAGGCCACAGTCGAAAACCGGTCAGACCTTCGCCGAGGCTCGGGCGGCGGCGGACCAGGAACACCGTCGCCACATGCTGATCGGTCTCAAGGTCCGGCTGTACATGACGCCGAGCAGCGAAGACTGGGATCTTCCCGCCAGCCTGTAGGCACGACTGAGGAGTTGAGTCCGCGCCTACTGCTCCTTGGTCCAGCCTTGCGTGCTGCAGACTGGGGAAGCGAGTTCACGGGTTGTCGGCCGGTCGGCATGTCGCCGCCCGGCCGACCCGTTCGCTCATGCCGCAGTCAGTTCCTTCTCAAGGTCATCTGGGAAGAGGAAGCTCAGGGTGTTCTTGGCAACGTAGGCCTTCACCTTGGACTTCAGAAGGAGCCGCCGTCGGCTGGCGACGTCACTGTCGTCCCACTGCGAAGCGAAGGTCGAGCCCGTGGGCCGTAGCGCCCTTGGCTTCGGTTGCAGCGCTTGTGCTACGGACTTTCGGCGTTCCGCGAGGCTGTTGATGCGCTGAAGATACTCCCCGTGCCCGCCCTCGTACTCGTACAGGCCCATGTCCTTCTCCGCTCGGATGTCGCTCATCGCCCGCGAGATGGATTCGGCCGTCTCGTAGCGTTCCGGGGGTGCCTCACACGGCACGGGCTCGACGACTTGTACCGTCGAGAACAGCTGGGCGACGATGGCGCTGAACTGCTCCTCGACGTAATCCATGGAGGCCGTGGTGTCGCACCGCACCGCGGTGACGTTCGCGGGAGCCCCGCAGCGGCTTGTGCATTTCGTTCAACCGGGCGGTCGCACCGGAAGCACTCAGGGGACCCGGAACAGCGCTGACCGGACGCCGGTCCTGGGGCTCCGCCAGCGTGCGACGTCCGCGAATCGTAAGGCTGCGATTCACGGAGTCCGCCGCGGCCGGCTCCTACAGTGGCCGGGACGTTCTTCCCATGAGAGGCGGTAGAGATGACGGTGCATCAGGAAGAGCCGTGGGCCGAGGTGGGTGTGATCGGTGGTTCGGGGCTGTACGCGCTGCTGGACGAGGTGGCGGAGGTGCGGGTCGACACGCCGTACGGTCCGCCCAGTGACGCGCTGTTCGTGGGCGAGGTGGCGGGGCGGCGGGTGGCGTTCGTGCCCCGGCACGGGCGCGGCCACGGGCTGCCGCCGCACCGGATCGACTACCGGGCCAACCTGTGGGCGCTGCGCTCGCTGGGGGTGCGGCAGGTGCTCGCGCCGTGCGCGGTGGGCGGGCTGCGGCCGGAGTACGGGCCGGGCACGCTGCTGGTGCCGGACCAGTTCGTGGACCGGACCTCGGGGCGGGTGCAGACCTTCTACGACGGGCTGCCGCTGCCGGACGGCTCGGTGCCCGAGGTGGTGCACGTGTCGATGGCCGACCCGTACTGCCCGGCCGGGCGGCGGGCCGCGCTGGAGGCGGCGCGCGGGGCGGCCTGGGATCCGGTGGACGGCGGGACGCTGGTGGTGATCGAGGGTCCGCGCTTCTCCACCCGGGCCGAGTCCCGCTGGTTCACCGCCAACGGCTGGTCGGTGGTCGGCATGACCGGGCACCCCGAGGCGGTGCTGGCGCGTGAACTCGGGCTCTGCTACACCTCGGTGGCACTCGTGACCGACCACGACGCCGGCGTGGAGGCCGGCGAGGGCGTCACCCAGGCCGAGGTGCTCAAGGTCTTCGCGGGGAGCGTCGACCGGCTGCGCACGGTGCTGTTCAAGGCGATCGGGATGCTGCCCGCCGACCGCGCGTGCGTCTGCTCGCACGCCTTGAACGGCCTCACGACCGGCCTTCCCGGCGACTGACCGCTCCGAACCGGTGGTGCCACCGCCGCGCGGTGCTTACGGATTCCGAACGGCGGTCCCGCCGGTGCCGACGGCGGGCAGGTGCCGGTGGCAGGGTGGGCGCGTGCTCACCCGTACTTCCCTGACCTGCGCCCTTGCGGTCGCCGCCCTCGCGGTGGCCCTCGCACTGACCGTGACCGGCGGCGGGACGCTCGCTGACCGGTCGCCGCTCTACGACTGGTACACGCTCGACGCCGCGCTCTTCGTCCTCGCGCTGCTCCTGCTGCGGAAGGTGAGCCGCCGTCACGTGGTGCCGCTGGTGCTGACCGGGAGCGTCCTGGTCGCCGCGGCCGGGTTGCTGGCGCCGCCGCGTACCAGCGACGACGCCTACCGGTACGTGTGGGACGGGCGGGTCCAGGCGGCCGGGCTCTCCCCGTACGCGTACACCCCGGACGACCCGGCGCTGGTCCGGCTGCGCGACGCGGGCCTGTTCCCGGTGGGGGACGGCTGTGCGACCTGGGACGAGCGGCGGACGGCGGCCGGGGACTGCACCCGTATCAACCGGCCGGCCGTGCACACCGTCTACCCGCCGGTCGCGGAGGCCTGGTTCCTCGCCGCGCACCCCTTCGGTGGCGGGGTGCGCGGTGCGCAGGCCGCCGGTGCGCTGCTGGCCGTCGCCACCACCGGTGTGCTGCTGGCGGTCGGGCGGGGCAGCCGGCGGGCGGCGCTGTGGGGGTGGTGTCCGGGCGTGACGGTGTGGGCGGTCAACGACGCGCACGTGGACACCCTCGGCGCGCTCCTCATGGTGGCCGGGTTGGGCTGTGCGGCCCGCCGCCGGGCCGGTGCCGGGGGCGCCCTGCTCGGGGCGGCGGTCGCGACCAAGCTGCTGCCGGCGCTCGCCCTGCCCGGTGCGGTGTCCGGGCTGCTGGCCCGGCGGCCGACGAAGGGCGACCTGACGGTGCTCGCGGCGGCCCTCGGTACGTTCCTGCTGGCCTACCTGCCGTACGTCGCCGTCTCCGGTTCCGGCGTCCTGGGCTACCTGCCCGGGTACCTGCGGGAGGAGGGCTACGAGCAGGGGCACCTCGACCGGTTCGGGTTGCTGCGGGTGGTCGTGCCGGACCGGTGGGCCGCGTGGGCGGCCGCCCTGGCGCTGGGTGCCGTGGTGCTGTGGGTGCTGCGGCGCGGTGATCCCCACCGTCCGTGGCGGGGCGCCCTCCTGGTGACGGGGACGGCCCTGCTGCTCGTCGCGCCGAGCTACCCCTGGTACGGACTGCTGGTGGTGGCCCTGGTGGCGCTCGACGGGCGGTGGGAGTGGCTGGCTGTCCCGGCGGCCGGACAGGCGCTCTACCTGGTGGGCGGGCCGCAGGCGCAGCGCACCGCCTACGCGGCCGCCCTGGCCTGCGTCCTGGTGGTGCCGGCGCTGCGCAGGCTCGTGAGCGCCGCGCCGGTCCGGTCGGCGCGCGGCGCGGCGCCGGAGATGACGAAACCCTGACGGAACACCGCCGTCACTGGCCGGGACCCGGGCCGACCTGGTCGAATCGGGGCCGTGGACAGAACAGCGGAACACCCCGAGGGCACGCCCGTGGGCCGGCGGGTCGTGCTCGGGCTGCTCGGCCTGGGCGCCGTGGGCGTCGCGGCCGGCCCGTACCTGCAGCGGGCCGAGTCGTCGTTGGCGGAACGTGACCCGAGCGGCCTGAGCGGGCTGCTGCCGGGCAACAACGGCTTCCGGTACTACTCGGTGGTGACCTCCGTCCCCGAGCGGACCGCGGTCGACTACACCCTCACCGTGGACGGACTGGTGGAGCGCCCCGCCACCCACCGGCTGGCCGACCTGCAGGCGATGCCGCAGCGGCGGCTGGTCAAGGACGTCCAGTGCGTCACCGGGTGGCGGGTGCCGGACACCCCGTTCGAGGGGGTGCCGCTGGCCCACCTCCTCGACGCCGCCGGGGTCGAGCCGGGAGCCAAGGCCGTGCGCTTCAGCTGTTTCGACGGCGCGTACACCGAGAGCCTCACCCTGGAGCAGGCCAGGCGGGACGACGTGCTGGTCGCACTGCGCATGCAGGACAATCCGATCGCGCACGACCACGGCGGGCCGGTGCGGCTGTACGTCGCGCCGATGTACTTCTACAAGTCCGCGAAGTGGCTCTCGGGCATCACCGTCACCGACGCGGTCCAGCCCGGGTACTGGGAGCGGAACGGATACGACGTCGACGCCTGGGTCGGCCGGTCGAACGGGCGGGACGATGCGCCGACGAGCTGAACTGATCCTCCGGTTCACCCGCGCCGAGCGCTGGGTGCACCGTACGACCGCCGCGCTGACGGGCGTCTGCCTGGCCACGGCCGCTTGCCTCTACCTCGCGCCGCTCGCCGAACTGGTCGGCAACCGGCCGCTGGTCGTCACCGTGCACGTCTGGTGCGGCCTGGCGCTGCCGGTGCCGCTGCTGCTCGGACTCGCCTCCCGGGCGGTGCGGGCGGACGTCACCCGGCTGAGCCGGTTCACCCCGGCGGACTGGCAGTGGCTGCGGGCCGTGCGCGCCCGAGCGGCACACCGGCCGGCCGGGAAGTTCAACGCCGGGCAGAAGCTCTACGCGCAGTGGACCCTCGGCTCGATGCTGGTGATCGTCGGCACCGGGCTGCTGATGTGGCTCACCCACCTCGCTCCACCGTCCTGGCGGACCGGCGCGACCTTCGTGCACGACTGGCTGGCCGCCGCCATCGCCGTCGTGGTCGCCGGGCACATCCGGATGGCCTGGCGGGACCGGGAGGCGCGGCTCGGGATGCGGACCGGCCTGGTGGAGCGACACTGGGCCGAGCGCGAGCACCCGCAGTGGCAGGCCACGGACGCGGAGCGCGAGCACCCGCACTGGCAGACCACGGACGCCGAGCGCTAAGGACTGTCCGGGCGAGCGGCATCGTGCCACAGCCCCTGGACCGCGGCGCCCGTCAGCCCCCGCGTCCAGGGGCTCTCACGCCTTGTGCAGCGCGAGTCACCCCTTGCGCAGCGCGAGGAAAGGGCGGCCGTGCGAGGTCCAGCGCTCCGCCTCGACGAGGCCCGCGGTGCGGGCCCGTCGCAGGGTTGCGGCCGGCCCGAGACGGGCCCAGGGGAACGGCGGGCCCAGGCGGCCGTCCGGGCCTTCCACCCGGACGACGGCGCGTTCGTCCACCTCCTCCGGCTCCACCTCCACCAGCAACAGCCCGTTCGGTGCGATGAGTTCGGCGCCCCGGCGGAGCAGGGCGTCGGGGTCGCCGCCGATGCCGAGGTTGCCGTCGGCGAGCAGCGCGGCGCCCCAGCGGCCCTCGGCGGGCAGACGGTCGAACACCGATCGGCAGAGCGCCGGACCGCCGAGGTGCCGGGTCCGCGCCACGGCGGCGCCGGTGATGTCGACACCGAGCGCCGGGACGCCGAGGGCCAGCAGGGCGGCGACCAGGCGGCCGGGCCCGCAGCCCAGGTCCACCACCGGCGCGTTCAGCCGCAGGCAGCGCCGCAGCAGGCTGTGGTCGCTCGCGGCGGCGGGCGCGCACCAGCGTTCGACATCGAGGGGGATGCGCGCGCCGTCCTCCTGGCGCAGCCACAGCGGGCCGCGCCCGGCGCGGACGGCCTCGGCGAACGGATCGTCCACCCACGCGGCAGCCGGGGCGGTCATCCGGCCGTCCCCGGTGCGGCGTCGATCGAGCGCAGGCACGCGGCGAACGTGGTCTGCGGCGCCTCTGCGGCGACCCGGCGCGCGGCGGCGATGGTGTCCACGTCGGTGGCCAGGTCGAGGTGGTGGACCGTCAGCCCGGCGGCGGCGAGGCGGGCGAGCAGCGCACGCCCGGTGTCGGGCGTGGACATCGGTACGCCCAGCAGTAGCCGTCGGGCGAGTCGCCCGGTGGGACGCGCCAGCCCGAGGGCCCAGAACCCGCCGTCCGCCGCGGGCCCGTACCAGGCGTCCACGCCGGGGCGGCGGGCGGCCGACAGCGGCTCGGCCAGCGCGGCCGCGTCCAACTGCGGGGTGTCCATGCCGACCAGCAGAGCGGGTGCCCGCGGGGCCACCCGGGCGGCCCGCGCGAAGGCGGCGGCCAGGCGTTCGTCGAGCCCGCCCGTGCACTGCGGCACGACCTCCCACCCCGGTGGCAGCCACCCACCCGGTTCGCCGTCCAGCACCAGCAGCCGCCGCCCGGCGGGCACCCGGCTCAGGGTGGCGAGGGTGTCCTCGAGCGCGGCTCCCGCCAGTGTCGCCGCCTGCTCGGGGGTGCAGGGCGGGGTGAGGCGGGTCTTCACCCGCCCGGGCACCGGAGACTTCGCGATGACCAGCAGGGTGGGCGTCGGCGCGGCCAGCACGGCCCGCATGTCCCGTACGGCCTGCCGGGTGCCGCGCAGCGTCCCGGTCACCTTGGAGCGGCCGGTTCGGGGCAGGTAGTCGACGGCGGTCTCGGCGATCCGCATCCCGGCCGCCGAGGCGGCGAGCACCATCTCCAGCGGATAGCCGGAGCGGCGGTCGCCCAGCCCGAGCGCGAGCAGCCGCTCCCGGTGTGCGGCGCGCATCGGCCCCAGGTCCGTGCAGGCGGCCGCGGCCGGTGGCGGCGCGGCAGGCGGCGGCCAGCCAGGCGTGGCGAGCCGGGCGTGCGC
>NZ_JPRF03000085.1 GCF_001188955.3 Kitasatospora aureofaciens
TGGCCCGGGGGGTGGCTTCGGAGGGCAAGCACGCCTTCCTGTTCTCCGGGCAGGGCTCGCAGCGGCTTGGTATGGGCCGGGAGTTGTACGAGCGCTTCCCGGTGTTCGCGGAGGCTTTCGACGCGGTGTGTGCGGAGCTGGACCTGCCGGTGCGGGAGGTGGTGTGGGGTGAGGACGCGGGGCTGCTGAACCGGACCGAGTTCGCCCAGGCGGGGTTGTTCGCGGTGGAGGTGGCGCTGTTCCGGCTGGTGGAGTCGTTGGGGGTGCGGCCGGAGTTCGTGGCCGGGCACTCGATCGGTGAGGTGGCCGCCGCGCACGTGGCGGGGGTGTTCTCGCTGGCCGACGCCTGCACCTTGGTGGCCGCTCGTGGCCGGCTGATGGAGGCGCTGCCCTCCGGTGGCGCGATGCTGGCGATCGAGGCGACGGAGGAGGAGGTCCGGCCGCTGCTGGGCGAGTCGGTGTCGATAGCCGCCGTGAACGGGCCGTCCTCGGTGGTCGTTTCGGGCACGGAGGAAGTGGTCGCGGCGGTCGAGGCGCACTTCGCCGACCGGAAGACCAGTCGCCTGCGGGTCTCGCACGCCTTCCACTCCCCGCTGATGGACCCGATGCTGGACGAGTTCCGTACCGTCCTCACCGGGCTCACGTACAGCGAGCCCTCGATCCCCGTCGTCTCCAACCTGACCGGCGAGCTGGCCACCGGCACGACCGACGCGGACTACTGGGTGCGCCACGTCCGCGAGACCGTCCGCTTCGCCGACGGCCTCCGCACCCTCCACGACCAGGGCGTCCGCCGGTACCTCGAACTGGGCCCCGACGCCGTCCTCACCGCCCTCACCGCGAACGCGCTGCCCGAGGCCGACGACACCGTCACCGCCCCGGCCCTGCGCCGCAACCGCCCCGAGGAAGCGACCTTCGTGGAAGCCCTCGCCCGGCTCCACGTCCACGGCACCGACGTCGACTGGCGCGCCCTGTTCGCCGGCACCGGCGCCCGGAGCGTGGACCTTCCGACGTACCCCTTCCAGCGGCGCCGTTTCTGGCCGGCCGTGCGCCCCGCACACAGCGGTGACGTCCGCTCCGCCGGCCTCGCGGCCACCACTCACCCGCTGCTGGCCGCAGCCGTCGACCTGGCCGACGAGGACGGGCTGGTGCTCACCGGTCGCCTGTCGACGGCCGCCTTCCCGTGGCTGGCCGATCACGTGGTCCAGGGCCGGGTCCTGCTGCCCGGTGCGGGCCTGCTCGAGCTCGCTCTGCGTGCCGCGGGCGAGACGGGCTGCGAGCTGGTGGAGGAGCTGACGCTGGCCGCGCCGCTCGTGCTGCCGGAGCAGGGTGCCGTCCAGCTGCAGCTCAGGGTGGGAGCGCCCGATGCCGCCGGTCGTCGGGAGTTGGGGATCCACTCCCGGCCGGACGGTGATCCGGAGGCCGGCTGGGTGCAGCACGCGTCGGGTTCGCTGGCCGTTGCGGCGCCCGGAGAGCCGTCCTTCGACGCCTCGGTCTGGCCGCCGGCGGGTTCTGAGCCGCTGCCGGTGGAGGGTGCGTACGAGCGGATGGCGGAGGCCGGGTTCGGTTACGGTCCCGCCTTCCGGGGGCTCCGCGCGGCCTGGCGCCGTGGCGTCGAGCTGTTCGCGGACGTCGAACTCCCCGAGGGCGCCGCGCCCGACGGCTTCGGCATCCATCCCGCCCTCCTGGATGCCGCCCTGCACGTCGCCATCGTGGACGCGGCGAGCGACGACACCGTGGTCCCGTTCGCGTGGACGGGTGCGGCGCTCCGTGCCGTCGGTGCTTCGGCCGTCCGGGTGCGGATCGTCCGGCTGGACGGTGGCGGGCTGCGGCTCGACCTCGCCGACCCGGCGGGTGGCCCGGTGCTGACGGTGGAGGCCGTGCAGGGCCGGGCGGTGTCGGCGGACCAGCTGGGCTCGGCCGACTCGCTCTACGCGGTCGACTGGTCGGAACTGCCCGGTTTCCCGGACCAGGGCACCGAGTGGACGGCCTGGGACGCCCTGCCCGCCGAGGGCCCGGCTCCCGACACCGTCGTGCTGGACTGCTCGACCCTGTCCGCCCCTGCCGACGACCTCCCGGCCGCCGTCCGCGCGGTGACGCACGGCGTCCTGCGCGTGGTGCAGGAGTGGTTGGCGGAGGAGCGGTTCGCGGGTTCGCGTCTGGTGGTGGTGACGCGGGGTGCGGTGGCGGTTCGTGCGGGTGAGCCGGTGGGGGTGGCGCAGGCTCCGGTGTGGGGTCTGGTGCGGTCCGCGTCGGCGGAGAACCCGGGCCGGTTCGCGCTGGTCGACACGGACGGGGAGGTGGTGGTGTCGGCGGAGCCGGAGTCGGCGGTGCGTGCCGGGGCGGTCTTCGTGCCGCGTCTGGTGCGACTGCCGTTGCCGGACGGGCCGTTGGGTGTCGGTGGCGACGGCACGGTCCTGATCACCGGTGGTACGGGTGGTCTGGGTGCGGTGGTGGCCCGGTACCTGGCCGGTGAGTGCGGGGCGCGGAAGCTGCTGCTGACGAGCCGTCGTGGCCCGGCGGCCGCGGGTGCGGCCGAGTTGGTGGCGGAGCTGGCCGGGTTGGGTGCGGTGGCCGAGGTCCGTGCCTGTGATGTGTCCGACCGTGGGTCGGTGGCGGCGTTGATCGAGGCGGTTCCGGATCTGTCCGCGGTGGTCCACGCCGCCGGGGTCGGTGACAACGGTCTGGTGGGGGCGTTGACGCCCGAGCGGATGGACGCGGTCCTGGCTCCGAAGGCCGATGGCGCCTGGTTCCTGCACGAGCTGACCCGCGAGCGCGACCTCGCCGCTTTCGTGCTGTTCTCCTCCGCCGGTGGCCTGGTGCTGACCGCTGGTCAGGGCAACTACGCTGCGGCGAACGTCTTCCTGGACGCCCTGGCCGCCCACCGTCACGCGCTCGGCCTGCCCGCCACCTCCCTGGCCTTCGGCCTGTGGGACGTCGGCGCCGGCCTCGGCCGTGACCTCGCCGAGGTCGACCGCCACCGGATGGCCGTGCAGGGCGTCCCCGTCCTCGATCACGCCACGGGCCGCGCCCTGTTCGCGGCCGCCCTGCGCAGCGAGCGCGCGGCCGTCGTCCCGATCCGGGTCGACCGGGCGGCCCTGCGCACCCGCACCGACGAGCTCCCGGCGCTGCTGCGCGGCCTCGCCGCCCCGCGTGGCCGCTCAGCGCTCCCCGTGAGCGGCCGCGCCGCCGGCACCGGCCTCGCGCAGCGCCTCGCCGGGCTGGGGGAGACCGAGCGCCGCCGCCTGGCGCTGGAGATCGTGCGGACGGAGGTCGCGGCCGTGCTCGGTCACGCCTCCTCCGAGGAGGTCACGCCCGAGCGCGCGTTCCAGGAACTCGGCTTCGACTCCCTCGCCGCGACGGACCTGCGCAACCGCCTCAACCAGCGCACCGGACTGCGGCTGCCCGCCACCCTCGCCTTCGACCACCCCAGCGCGCGGGCCGTGGCGGCCCACCTCCTCGACCTGGCCGGGGCCGGTGAGACCCCGGCGCAGGCAGTCGGCGCGCACCGCCGCCCGGACACCTCCCCGGACACCTCCGGCGAACCGATCGCGATCGTCGGGATGGCCTGCCGCTACCCCGGCGGCGCGACCTCGCCCGAGGCGTTGTGGCAGCTCCTGGCGGACGGCGTCGACACCGTGACCGAGTTGCCGACCGACCGCGGCTGGGACCTCGGGAACCTCTACGACCCCGAGCCCGGGAAGGAAGGCCACAGCTACACCCGGCACGGGAGCTTCCTGCACGACGCCGGAGACTTCGACCCCGGCCTGTTCGGGATCTCCCCGCGCGAGGCGCTCTACATGGACCCGCAGCAGCGGCTACTGCTGGAGACCTCGTGGGAGGCGCTGGAGCGGGCCGGCATCGACCCGCTGTCCCTGCGGGGCAGCCGGACCGGCGTCTTCGCCGGCGTGATGTACCACGACTACGCGCTCAACACGAACCCCTCCGGCACCAGCGGCGGCAGCGTGGTCTCGGGCCGGGTGTCCTACACGCTGGGCCTGGAGGGCCCGGCGGTGACGGTGGACACCGCCTGCTCGTCCTCGCTGGTCGCCCTGCACCTGGCCGTCCAGGCCCTGCGCAGCGGTGAGTGCTCGATGGCCCTCGCGGGCGGTGCCACCGTGATGTCCACGCCGGGCATGTTCATCGAGTTCTCCCGGCAGCGGGGGCTGTCGGCGGACGGCCGGTGCAAGGCGTTCGCGGGCGCGGCGGACGGAGTGGGCTGGTCCGAGGGCGTCGGGGTGCTGCTCGTGGAGCGGTTGTCCGACGCGCAGCGCCACGGCCACCGGGTGCTGGCGGTGATCCGGGGCACGGCCGTGAACCAGGACGGCGCGTCCAACGGATTCTCGGCGCCGAACGGTCCGTCGCAGCAGCGGGTGATCCGGCAGGCGCTGGCGAGCGCGGGGCTGTCGGCGGCCGAGGTCGACACGGTGGAGGCGCACGGGACGGGCACGACGCTGGGTGACCCGATCGAGGCGCAGGCGCTGCTGGCGACGTACGGGCAGGACCGTGAACTGCCGCTGCTGCTCGGTTCGATCAAGTCGAACATCGGGCACGCCCAGGCGGCGGCCGGTGTCGCGGGTGTGATCAAGATGGTGCTGGCCATGCAGCACGGCACGCTGCCGAAGTCGCTGCACATCGACCGGCCTTCGCCGCACGTGGAGTGGTCCGAAGGTGCAGTCGAGCTGCTCACCGAGGCCCGGGACTGGCCGGAGACCGGCCGGCCCCGGCGCGCGGGCGTGTCCGCGTTCGGGATCAGCGGGACCAATGCGCACGTGATCGTCGAGCAGGGGCCCGCGCTCGCGCCCGCCCTCGTACCCGCACCGGCGTCCGAACCGGCCGTCGAGCTGCCGGAGCCGGACACGACGGGGCCGGACCCGCTGCCCTGGCTGCTCGCCGGGGCGACACCGGAGGCTTTGAGGGCCCAGGCCGGTCGGCTCGCGGCCTTCCTCGGCTCCCGTCCGGAACTCGAGGTTTCCGACGTCGCACACTCGTTGGCGACCACGCGGGCGGCACTGGAGCACCGCGCGGTGGTGCTGGGTGCGGACCGTGCCGAGCTACTGGCCGGACTGGACGGGCTGGCCCGGGGCGAACTCCTCCCCGGCGTGGCGGTCTCCTCGGCCCGGGCCGGTGGGGCGACGGCGTTCCTGTTCTCGGGTCAGGGGTCGCAGCGGCTCGGCATGGGGCGGGAGTTGTATGCCCGGTTCCCGGTGTTCGCGGAGGCTTTCGACGCGGTGTGTGCGGAGCTGGACCTGCCGGTGCGGGAGGTGGTGTGGGGTGAGGACGCGGGGCTGCTGAACCGGACCGAGTTCGCCCAGGCGGGGTTGTTCGCGGTGGAGGTGGCGTTGTTCCGGCTGGTCGGATCACTCGGTGTGCGGCCGGAGTTCGTGGCCGGGCATTCGATCGGTGAGATCGCCGCGGCGCATGTGGCCGGCGTGTTCTCGCTGGCCGACGCCTGCGCCCTGGTGGCCGCCCGTGGCCGGCTGATGCAGGGGCTTCCGGAGGGTGGCGCGATGCTCGCCGTACAGGCCACCGAGGAGGAGGTCCGGCCGCTGCTGAACGACGCTGTGTCCATAGCCGCCGTCAACGGGCCCACCTCGGTGGTCGTTTCCGGCACGGAAGCAGCGGTCGCGGCGGTCGAAACGCACTTCGCGGACCGCCGCACGACCCGCCTGCGGGTCTCGCACGCCTTCCACTCCCCGCTGATGGACCCGATGCTGGACGAGTTCCGTACCGTCCTCACCGGGCTCACGTACAGCGAGCCCTCGATCCCCGTCGTCTCCAACCTGACCGGCGAGCTGGCCACCGGCACGACCGACGCGGACTACTGGGTGCGCCACGTCCGCGAGACCGTCCGCTTCGCCGACGGCCTCCGCACCCTCCACGACCAGGGCGTCCGCCGGTACCTCGAACTGGGCCCCGACGCCGTCCTCACCGGCCTCGCGCAGGGCGTCCTCGACGACCCGGATGCCACCGGAACCTGTGCCGTCCCCGCCCTGCGCGCGGACCGGGGCGAGTCGGCGTGCCTGGCGGCCGCGCTCGGCCGGCTGCACGCGGCCGGGGCGGAGGTGAGCTGGTCCACCCTCTTCGCGGGCCGCGGCACCCGGACGGTCGAGCTGCCCACCTACGCGTTCCAGCACCGCCGTTTCTGGCTCGACGCGACGGCCCCGCTCGCTGATCTGGGCGCGGCGGGCGTCGGCGCCGTCACCCACCCGCTGCTCGGGGCGTCCGTCGACCTGTCGCACACGGACGGCTTCCTGCTCACCGGACGGCTGTCGCTGGACTCGCACGCGTGGCTGGCGGACCACCAGGTCCTGGACACCGTCCTGGTGCCGGGCGCGGCGCTCGTCGAGCTCGCTCTGCGTGCCGCGGGCGAGACGGGCTGCGAGCTGGTGGAGGAGCTGACGCTGGCCGCGCCGCTCGTGCTGCCGGAGCAGGGTGCCGTCCAGCTGCACGTCCGGGTCGGCGGTCCGGACGCCGCCGGTCGTCGGGAGTTGGGGATCCACTCCCGGCCGGACGGTGATCCGGAGGCCGGCTGGGTGCAGCACGCGTCGGGTTCGCTGGCCGTTGCGGCGCCCGGAGAGCCGTCCTTCGACGCCTCGGTCTGGCCGCCGGTGGGCGCGGAGGGCCTGTCGGTGGAGGGTGCTTACGAGCGGATGGCGGAGGCCGGGTTCGGTTACGGTCCCGCCTTCCGGGGGCTCCGCGCGGCCTGGCGCCGTGGCGACGAGCTGTTCGCCGAGGTCGCGCTGCCGGAGGGTGTCGAGGCGGACGGCTTCGGGGTGCACCCGGCGCTGCTCGATGCGGCGATGCACGCCGCGATCCTGGTCGGGGGTGAGCGGGAGACGATGATCCCGTTCGCCTGGACCGGCGTGTCGCTGCGCGCCGTCGGCGCTTCGGCGGTGCGGGTGCGGATCGTCCGGCTGGACGGTGGCGGGCTGCGGCTCGACCTCGCCGACCCGACGGGAGGCCCGGTCCTGACCGTGGCCTCGATGGTGGGCCGGGCGGTGTCCGCGGAGCAACTGGGCTCGACCGATCCCTTGTACGGGGTCGACTGGTCGGAGCTGCCGGACTCGCCCGCCGCGTCGGACTCCTGGGCACGCTGGGAGGACGTCTTCACATCCTCGGAGCCCGTGCCCGACCTGGTCGTCCTCGACTGCGGCGACCCCGGCCGGGCCGACCTCGGGGCCGCTGCGGACGTCCCGGCCGCGGTGCGCACGTACGTCCACACCGTGCTGGCCGCCGTCCAGACCTGGTTGGCGGAGGAGCGGTTCGCGGGTTCGCGTCTGGTGGTGGTGACGCGGGGTGCGGTGGCGGTTCGTGCGGGTGAGCCGGTGGGGGTGGCGCAGGCTCCGGTGTGGGGTCTGGTGCGGTCCGCGTCGGCGGAGAACCCGGGCCGGTTCGCGCTGGTGGACACGGATGGTGAGGTGGTGGTGTCGGGCGAGCCGGAGTCGGCGGTTCGGGGCGGGGTGGCGCTGGTGCCGCGTCTGGTCCGGTTGCCGGTGCCGGAGGGACCGTTGGGTGTCGGTGCGGGTGACACGGTGCTGGTCACGGGTGGTACGGGTGGTCTGGGTGCGGTGGTGGCCCGGTACCTGGCCGGGGAGTGCGGGGTACGCAGGCTGGTGCTGACGAGTCGTCGCGGTCCGGCGGCCGGAGGTGCGGCGGAGCTGGTGGCGGAGCTGTCCGCGCTGGGGGCGGAGGCCGAGGTCCGGGCCTGTGACGTGTCCGACCGTGCCGCGGTGGCGGCGCTGGTCGACTCGATCCCGGATCTGTCGGCGGTGGTGCACGCGGCCGGAGTCGGTGACAACGGTCTGGTGGGGGCGTTGACGCCGGAGCGGATGGATGCCGTGCTGGCTCCGAAGGCCGATGGTGCCTGGTACCTGCACGAGTTGACCCGGGACCGGGGTCTGAGCGCGTTCGTGCTGTTCTCCTCGGCCGGGGGGCTGGTGCTGACCGCGGGGCAGGGCAACTACGCGGCGGCGAACGTGTTCCTGGACGCCCTGGCCGCCCACCGTCACGCGCTCGGCCTCCCCGCGACGTCCCTGGCGTACGGCATGTGGGACGTCGGCGCCGGCCTCGGCGAGCACCTCCGGGAGCTGAACCGCCACCGGATGGCCGCCCAGGGCGTTCCGCCGCTCACCCGCGAGGCCGGTCTGGCCCTGTTCTCCGCGGCTCTGCGCAGTGAGCGTGCGGCCGTCGTCCCGATCCGGGTCGACCGGGCTGCCCTGCGCGCCCGTACCGACGAACTCCCGGCGCTGCTGCGCGGCCTGGTCCCGACGGTCCGCCGGACGGCGGCTCGTGCGGACGCGCTGCCGGCCGCGCCGACCGGTCACCTCACGGCCCGGCTGGCCGGGCTGCCGGAGGCCGAGCGACGGCGGACGGTCCTCGAACTCGTCCGGGCCCGGGTGGCCGCCCTGCTGGGGCACGAGTCCGGCGACGCGATCGAACCGGACCGGGCGTTCCAGGAACTCGGCTTCGACTCCCTCGCCGCGACCGACCTGCGCAACCAGCTGAACGGCCTCACCGGGCTCCGGCTGCCCGCCACCCTCGCCTTCGACCACCCCAACGCGGAGGCGGTCACGGGCTTCATCCTCACGGAGCTGGGGGCGGCGACCGAGGTCGCGAACGGCGACGGACCCCGCGCAGAGGCCGAGGTGCGCGCCGCCCTGCAGTCGATCCCGACCCGCCGGCTCCGCGACGCGGGCCTGGTCGAGGCCCTGCTCGACCTCGCCGACGACCGGGTCCGCCCCGCGCTCCCGGCCACGGCCACGACCGCCACGGAGACGGACACGGAGACGGAGGCGACGGCGGGCGCCGTGACACCGAGCGCCGTCCGGCACGAGCCGATCGCGATCGTCGGCATGTCCTGCCGCTACCCGGGCGGAGTCAGCACCCCCGAGGACCTCTGGCGCCTGGTGACCTCCGGCGCGGACGCGATCTCGCCGTTCCCCGCCGACCGCGGCTGGGACCTCTCCGCCTTCCGCGCCGAGGACGCCGCCCACGCCCTGGAGGGCGGGTTCCTGGACGGCGCCGCCGAGTTCGACCCCGAGTTCTTCGGGATCTCCCCGCGCGAGGCCCTCGCCATGGACCCGCAGCAGCGGCTCACGCTGGAGCTCTCCTGGGAAGCCCTGGAGCGCGCGGGCATCGACCCGACCGGCCTGCGCGGCAGCCGGACCGGGGTCTTCACCGGTGTGATGTACCACGACTACCCGGGCAGCGACGGCAACGGCAGCGTGGTGGCCGGCCGCGTCTCGTACAAGCTGGGCCTGGAGGGCCCGGCCGTCGCGGTGGACACCGCTTGCTCCTCCTCGCTGGTCGCGCTGCACCTGGCCGTCCAGGCGCTGCGGCAGGGCGACTGCTCGCTCGCGATCACCGGCGGTGTGACCGTGATGGCCACACCGGGGGTGTTCGCAGAGTTCGGCCGACAGGGCGCGCTCGCCTCCGACGGGCGCTGCAAGTCCTTCGCCTCCGCCGCCGACGGCACCGGCTTCGCCGAGGGCGCCGGGTTCCTGGTCGTCGAACGGCTGTCGGACGCCCTGCGGCACGGGCACCCGGTGCTGGCACTGGTCCGCGGCAGCGCCGTCAACCAGGACGGCGCCTCCAACGGCCTCACCGCTCCGAACGGACCCTCGCAGCAGCGGGTGATCCGGCAGGCCCTGGCCAATGCCCGCCTCGGCGCCGACCAGGTCGACGTGGTCGAGGCTCACGGCACCGGCACGCGGCTGGGCGACCCGATCGAGGCCCAGGCCCTGCTGGCGACCTACGGACAGGACCGTGAACTGCCGCTGCTGCTCGGTTCGATCAAGTCGAACATCGGTCACACCCAGGCCGCGGCCGGGGTGGCCGGTGTGATCAAGATGGTGCTGGCCATGCACCACGGCGAGCTGCCGTCGACGCTCCACGTCGACGAGCCGAGCGGACAGGTCGACTGGACGGCAGGCTCCGTCCGGCTCCTGACCGAGCGCCGGCCGTGGGCCCCGGGCGACCGGCCGCGCCGGGCGGGCGTGTCCTCCTTCGGCATCAGCGGGACCAACGCCCACGTGATCATCGAGGAGGCTCCGGCCGTACCGGCCGCCGATCCCGCCCCGGAGACCCCGGGCGGCCCCGGGACCGTTCCCTGGCTGCTTTCCGCCGCGACCCCGGAGGCCCTGCGTGCGCAGGCCGAACGCCTGCTCCCGGCCGTGGGCGACGCCCGTCCGGTGGACGTCGCGTACTCCCTGGCAACGACCCGCGCCGCGCTGGAACACCGGGCGGCCGTGATCGGCGACGATGCGGAACAGCTGCGGACCGGCCTGCGCGCGATCGCGGACGGCCAGGCACCGACCGGTGTCGCCACGAGCGGGCGCAGCGCCTTCCTGTTCTCGGGTCAGGGGTCGCAGCGGTTGGGGATGGGCCGGGAGTTGTATGCCCGGTTCCCGGTGTTCGCGGAGGCTTTCGACGCGGTGTGTGCGGAGCTGGACCTGCCGTTGCGGGAGGTCGTCTGGGGTGAGGACGCGGGGCTGCTGAACCGGACGGACTTCGCTCAGGCGGGGTTGTTCGCGGTGGAGGTGGCGCTGTTCCGGCTGGTGGAGTCGTTGGGGGTGCGGCCGGAGTTCGTGGCCGGGCATTCGATCGGTGAGGTGGCCGCGGCGCACGTGGCGGGGGTGTTCTCGCTGGCGGACGCGTGTGCGCTGGTCGCCGCTCGTGGCCGGCTGATGCAGGCGCTTCCGGAGGGTGGCGCGATGCTGGCGGTGCAGGCGACGGAGGAGGAGGTCCGGCCGCTGCTGAACGGCGAGGTGTCGATAGCCGCCGTCAACGGCCCGTCCTCGGTGGTCGTTTCGGGCACGGAGGAAGCGGTCGCGGCGGTCGAGGCGCACTTCGCCGACCGGAAGACCAGTCGCCTGCGGGTCTCGCACGCCTTCCACTCCCCGCTGATGGACCCGATGCTGGCGGACTTCCGTGCCGTCCTCGACGGTCTGACGTACCACGCGCCGTCGATCCCGCTGGTCTCCAACCTGACCGGTGAGCTGGTCAGCGGCGCGACCGACGCGGACTACTGGGTGCGCCACGTCCGCGAGACCGTCCGCTTCGCCGACGGCCTCCGCACCCTCCACGCCGCCGGCGTCCGACGCTTTGTCGAAATCGGCCCCGATGCCGTCCTGACCGCCCTGACTGCGAACGCGTTGTCCGACGGCGAGACCGTGCCGATCGCGACGCTCCGCCGCGGACACGAGGAGGAGCGGACCTTCGTCGGCGCCCTGGCGCGGCTCCACGTGCTCGGCGCGTCGGTGAACTGGTCCGCCTTCCTCGCCGGGACGGGCGCCCGGCGGATCGCCCTGCCGACGTACGCGTTCCAGCACCGCCGGTTCTGGACGGACGCCCCGGCCTTCCTCCCCACGGCGGAGTCCGCCGGGCTGGCGAACGCCGGGCACCCGCTGCTCACCGGCTCGCTCGAACTGGCCGACGCGGCCGGGATGGTGTTCACCGGCCGGTTGTCCGCCCGGTCACAGGACTGGCTGTCGGACCACGTGGTGCTGGGCTCGGTGCTGGTGCCGGGGACGGCGCTGGTGGAGCTGGCCGTCCGGGCCGGGGACGAGGTCGGCTGCGACCGGGTCGAGGAGCTGACCATGGCCGCGCCGCTGGTCCTGCCGGCGGAGGGATCGGTCCGCCTCCAGGTGAGGGTGGCCGAACCGGATGCGTCCGGCCGCCGCGCCGTCGGCATCCACTCCACGGCGGACAGCGGCCCGGCGCCGGTGTGGACCCTGCACGCGAGCGGCGTGCTGGCCGCGGGTGCGGCACCGGTGGCGTTCGATGCCTCGGTGTGGCCGCCGGCCGGTGCGCAGGCGGTGGACGTGAGTGGTCTTTACGAGGGGCTGGCCGGGGCCGGGTTCGGTTACGGTCCGGCGTTCCGGGGCCTGCGGGCGGCCTGGCGGCGCGGTGATGAG
>NZ_JPRF03000086.1 GCF_001188955.3 Kitasatospora aureofaciens
TGGGTAACTCCCGTCAACGACGGGGTGCACCTCACCCCGGCCGGTATGCGGTTCGTGACGCCGTGGCTGGAGAAGGAGATCGCGGGCGCGCTGTCCGGGCCCCGGCGGCCCGGGCGGCCCCGGCGGTCCCCGCAAGAAGCGCGGCGGCCTGGTGGCCCTGCTCGCCGCCGTCGCGCTGGTCGCCGGTGTCGCGGGCGGCGCGATCGGCGTGGTCGCCACCGGCCACAACAACAGCAGCAGCTCGGCCGACGACCACCGCAGCACCACCGTCCAGGCCAGCAACACCCAGAAGAACGAGCCCGCCCCCGGCTCGATCGCCAGCATCGCGCAGAAGGCGCTGCCCAGCGTCGTCACCATCAAGGCGCAGGGATCCCAGGAGTCGGGCACCGGCACCGGCTTCGTCTTCGACACCGAGGGCCACATCCTCACCAACAACCACGTGGTCGCGCCGACCCTCAACGGCGGCAAACTGACCGTCAAGTTCGCCGACGGCACGTCCTACAGCGCCTCGGTGCTGGGCCACGCCGAGGGCTACGACGTCGCCGTGGTGAAGATCGACAACCCGCCGAAGGCCAAGCTGGCCCCGCTGGCGCTCGCCGACTCCGACAAGGTCAACGTCGGCGACGCCACCATCGCGATCGGCGCGCCGTACGGCCTGGAGTCCACCGTCACCAGCGGCATCGTCAGCGCCAAGGACCGCCCGGTCGCCTCCGGCGACGAGACCGGCTCGCAGGCCTCGTACATGAACGCCCTGCAGACCGACGCCTCGATCAACCCCGGCAACTCCGGCGGCCCGCTGCTCGACTCCAGCGGCGCGGTGATCGGGATCAACTCGGCGATCCAGTCCAACGCCTCCGCCAACGGCCGGGCCGGCAGCATCGGCCTGGGCTTCGCCATCCCGATCAACCAGGCCAAGTGGGTCGCGGACACCCTGATCAAGACCGGCAAGCCGGTCTACGCCAAGCTCGACGTGCTGCGCAACGACGACTACAAGGGCGACGGCGCCCAGATCCAGACCCGCGACGTTCAGGGCCAGCCGGCCGTCACCCCCGGCGGCGCGGCCGACAAGGCCGGCCTCAAGCCGGGCGACGTCATCACCAAGCTCGGCGGCGCCCCGATCGAGAACGGCCCCGCCCTGGTCAGCCGGATCTGGACGCACAAGCCCGGCGAGACCGTGGACGTCGAGTACACCCGCAACGGCCAGACCATGACCACCAAGGTCACGCTCGGCCAGCGGGACGGTGACCAGTGACCCCCGCACGCCGAATCGTGTGCACCGAACCCCGCCGGACCCGTTAGGCTGACCTCCGCCTGGAGAGCTGCCCGAGCGGCCTAAGGGAACAGTCTTGAAAACTGTCGTGGCGTGACCCGTCACCGTGGGTTCGAATCCCACGCTCTCCGCCGGTAGGAGAACCACCTGCTCAGGGCGGGTGCCGACATCGTTCGGCACCCGCCCTAGGTGTTTTCCGGGGCGGATCCGGCGGGGGGTTGACCCTGACACCGTGGCAGGCGGTGGAGTGGAAGCACCATGTTGAACATCGGAGACTTCGCCAGCCACGGCCGGGTGTCGGTGCGGATGCTGCGCCACTACGACGCGATCGGACTGCTCAGGCCCGCCCGGGTCGACCCGGTCACCGGGTACCGCTCCTACGAGGCGGGCCAACTCGCCCGGCTGAACCGGGTGATCGCGCTCAAGGAGCTCGGCTTCACGCTGCAGCAGGTGCGGGCCGTTCTGGACGAGAGGCCGGACGCCGCCGAACTGCGCGGGATGCTGCGGCTGCGGCGGGCCCAACTCGCCGCGGCGATCGCCGCGGACGAGCAGCGGTTGGCCCGGGTGGAGGCGAGGCTCCGGACGATCGAGAGCGAGGGGAACATGTCCGAGCACGATGTCGTGGTGAAGCCCGTGCCGTCCGTCCGGGTGGCCCAACTGACCGGTGTGGCGGCGAGTTACCAGCCCGAGGACATCACGCCGGTGATCGGCCCGCTGTTCGCGGAGCTGTGCAGCCGGGTCGCCGGGGCGGGCATCGAGGAGGTCGGCCCGTCCGTCGCCCACTACGAGGACTCGCCGGAGGGCGACGGCTCGGTGCTCGTCCGGGCCGCCGTGCAGGTCCCGCACTCGGTGCCGGGCGGCCGGGACGACTTCGAGGTGCTCGACCTGCCACCGATCGCGGAGGCGGCGACCATCGTCCACCGCGGCTCGATGGACGCGGCGATGGGCAGTTTCCAGGCGCTCGCCCGCTTCATCGGCGAGAACGGCTACCGCTCGGCCGGCTACGCCCGCGAGCGCTACCTGGAGACCCCGGACGACCTGTCCGGCTGGGTCGTCGAGCTGCAGGAGCCGGTGCTCCGTCGTTAGGGCCTGTCGGGCGGCTTGCCCTCGACCTGGTCGAGGGTCCTAGCGTCGCCCGGCATGACCACCACCGCGCCGCCCCGCCCGGGCCCTTCCCGTCCGGGCCCGCCCCGCCCGTACCTTCCCCGGCCGTACCTGTTCTGGCTGGCCGGTGCCCAGACCGGGCTGCTGGGGGACGCCGTGTTGGGCTTCGCTCTCGGCTGGGCCGCTTCGGGGTACGGGGGCGGCGCGGCCGGGCTGGTTCTTACCGCGATCACCGTGCCGCGCACCACGCTGGTGCTGCTGGGCGGCGCGGTCGCGGACCGGTTCGGCGCCCGCCGGGTGATGCTCGCCGGGGACGCGGTGATGCTGGCCGCGACCGTCGCACTGACGCTCGCCGTGGCCGGGAGCCGGGGCACGCCGCTGTGGCTGCTGGTCGCGGCGGCGGCCGTGACCGGGACGGTCGACGCGTTCCACCTCCCGGCGAGCGGCTCGATGCCGCGCAGGCTGGTGCCCGCCGACCGGCTGCCCCGGGCGCTCGCACTGCGCCAGGCCGGAGGGCAGGCCGCGGTGCTGCTCGGGGCTCCGCTGGGCGGCCTGCTGGTCGCGGCGGGCGGGCTCGCCGGAGCGGCGGCGGCGGACGCGGTGAGCTTCGGGGTCGTCCTGCTGGTGCTGCTGAAGGTCCGGCCGGAGGGGGAGCGGCCGGGTGCCCTCCGCCGAGCGGGTCTGCTGGGGGAGGCGGCGGCCGGTGTCCGGCTCGCCGTCGGTGATCCGCTGCTGCGGGCCGCGCTGCTGCTCACCGGCGCGGCCGCCGGGGCGCTGCTGCCGGTGGTGTCGCTGCTCGGGCCGTTGCTGGCCCGGGCGCACGGCTGGGCGGCGGGAACGGCCGGGCTGGTTGCCGGCGGCCAGGCGGTCGGGGTGCTCGCGGTGGCGGCGCTGGTCGCCTGGCGGGGCGGGCTGCCCCGGGCGGGCACCGGGGCGGCCGCGGGGCTGTGTACGGCTTCGGCGGGCATCGGGCTGTTGGCCCTGTCCGTGGGACCGGTGGGGGCGGTGGCCGGCAGCACGGTGACGGGCATCGGCTCGGGGCTGTTCGCCTCCCACCTCGGCCCGCTGGTGCTCGGCGGCGCTCCGGCGTCCCATCTGTCGCGGATCCAGGCGCTGCTGACGTTGGTGCAGAGCCTGCCGTTGGTGCTGTCCACCGGCCTGCTCGGACTGCTGGCGGACGCGGCGGGAGCCGCCCTGCCCACCCTCCTCTGCGCCCTCGCGACCGCCGCGGCCGGCCTGACGGCCCTCGCCACCCCGGCCCTCCGCCGCGCCCGACCGGGTCCGGCGGCCACGGTGTGCCCGCCCGGCCCCGAGGCCCACTTGCCCGCTTTCGGCCCTCCGGGCAGAGTGCGGAGGTGGAGGCGGGCAGCGGCGAGCGGAGGCGGCGATGAGTGACCTGACGGACCGACTGGCGCAGGGCCTCCCGGCCGGGGCGGTGGTGGTGGATCCGGACGTGACCGCCGCCTACAGCCATGACATGGCGGGCTTCTGCGCCGCCGGTGCGCCCGCCGTGGTGGTGTTCCCGGAGACGGTCGAGCAGGTGCAGCACGTGCTGCGCACCGCCACCGAGCTGCGGGTGCCGGTGGTGCCGCAGGGGGCTCGGACGGGGCTGTCCGGGGCGGCGAACGCCGTCGAGGGGTGCGTCGTGCTGTCGCTGGTGAAGCTGAACCGGATCCTGGAGATCGATCCGGTGAACCGGGTCGCGGTCGTCGAGCCGGGTGTGGTGAACGCCGAACTGTCGCGCGCGGTCGAGGAGTTCGGGCTGTGCTACCCGCCGGACCCGTCCAGCTGGGAGTCCTGCACGATCGGCGGCAACATCGGCACCGGCGCCGGCGGCCTGTGCTGCGTGAAGTACGGCGTCACCAGCGAGTACGTGCTCGGGTTGGACGTGGTGCTGGCGGACGGGCGGCTGCTGTCGACCGGGCGCCGGACGGCCAAGGGGGTCGCCGGTTACGACCTGACCCGGCTGCTGGTCGGTTCGGAGGGGACGCTCGGGGTGGTGGTGCGGGCGGTGCTGTCGCTGCGGCCGGCGCCGGCTCCGCAGCTCGCGCTGGCGGCGGAGTTCCCGAGCGCGGACACGGCCGGTGCGGCGGTCTGCGCGGTGATGGAGGCCGGGCTGACCCCGTCGCTGATGGAGCTGATGGACGCGGTTTCCGTCCGGGCGGTCAACGAGCTGGGGCAGATGGGGCTGCCGGAGTCGACCCAGGCGCTGCTGCTGGTGGCCTTCGACGGGCCGGACCGGGAGGCCGGGTTGGCGCGGGTCGCGGAGCTGTGCCGGGAGGCGGGGGCGACCGAGGTGGTGCCGGCCGAGGACCAGGCGGAGTCGGACCTGCTGCTGGCGGCCCGGCGGCTGGCGCTGCCCGCGTTGGACCGGCTGGGGACCACGATGATCGACGACGTGGCGGTGCCGCGCTCCCGGCTGGCCGAGATGCTCAACGGCGTCGCGGTGATCGCGGAGCGGCACGCGCTGACCATCGGCGTGGTCAGCCACGCCGGGGACGGCAACACCCATCCGATCGTGATCTTCGACGGCTCGGACCGGGACCAGACGGACCGCGCCCAGCGCGCCTTCGACGAGATCATGGCGCTCGGGCTGGAGTTGGGCGGCACGATCACCGGGGAGCACGGGGTCGGGCTGCTCAAGCGGGACTGGTTGGCCCGTGAGCTGGGACCGGTCGCGCTGGACCTGCAGCGGCAGCTGAAGGCGGTCTTCGACCCGCTGGGAATCCTCAATCCGGGCAAGATGGTCTGATTTTCGGAGCGGGCGGATTCCTCCCGCCCCGGCCCTTTGTCGCCCACAGTTTCGGTACGACTTCCTGATGGTCCGCGAATGGCCGGAAAAGTCGACACGGGAGGGTGATCGAACTTTTCGGGGGCGTGTTCCACGTCGTCCCGCGCCGGGGTGGTGCGCCCGGCGGTTCGTGTGATGTCGAAGTGCCGCTTCCCGGAGGCCGCCGAGCGGCCGCAGAACGGCCGTCGTCCGGGCGAATTACCAGGTCATTGGCGGTGTGTCGACGCGCTGTCCGGTTCGGTGCCCGTTATGCGCGGCTGCGGTGAAGATCACGCTAACGGGCGAAAACCGCCCTGTCGGCTACCGCTTTGTCGATTTGTTGCGGAAGGCTGTCTTCCGGCGTCGCAGCCCGCAGGTGTTCGTCCGGCCGGCGAACCCCCGCACCCCATGCACGACCAATGCACGACCAATGCGTGATCAACAGCTTCTTGGAGGCGCACATGGCTCGCATCAACCCCCGGAGGGCGTCCGGGTTCCTGCTCGCCGTCCCGCTGGCGGCGGGTCTGCTGCTGGCAGGTGCCGGGGTCGCCGCCGCCGACAACGGCGCGGGTGCCGCGGCCGGTTCCAACGCCGGCGTGGTGTCCAACAACGGGACGGGCAACGTGTTCGGCGGGGTCAACGGCAACTACGTCTCCAACCAGCAGACGGCCACCGGCTCCGGCGCCTCGAACCAGAACAACACCCTCGCGGCGAAGGACAACGCGGGCGACATCCTGGCCGGCCAGGGCAACAAGAACGTCAACGTCATCTCCACCCCGATCTTCGGCTGATCCCCCGGGCACCACCGCCGGCGGGGGCGCCGGGGGTGGACGGCCGCGGGTGAGCTGAGCACCCGTGGAGGGAGACCGGACGAAAGCTTCGACCGGCCAGCGGAAAGGGTCACCGCGAAACCGGCCTCGTGGGCGGTGCCGCCATCGGCACCGCCCACGAGTGTGTCCGGCGCCGGTCCCCGTGCGAGCGGCCCGGATCCGCCCACCGAGGGCCCGCGCCCGGAGTCGTCGGCCCACGGCGGTACGGTTGCGCTCCGACAGCGCTCCACGCGCCCGGCCCCGGAACGGACGGCCCGGCCGGGGCGGCGACCGCGGCAACCGGAAGGAAGGTGCGCGATGGCGGCGGAGGACGAGGGACTGACCGGCCCGGACGGGGCCAGGCCCGCACCGGAGCCGCAGGCCGACGCGTGCCCGGCACCGCTGGACGAGCGCCGGCCCGAGCCCAGGTCGGTCCCCGAACTGCTGCTCGGCCGCCCGCCGATGGCCCGCCCGCTGCCCTCCTTCGACCCCCAGGCCGCCCCCGCCGAGCCCGGTCCGCTGTTCGTGGACTGGCTCGCCACCGCGCTGGACGCCGGGGTGCTGGACCCACAGGCCTTCACCCTCTCCACGGTCGACGCCGACGGCATGCCGGACGCCCGGGTGCTGGTGCTGCGCGACGTGGACGCGGCCGGTACCGGCTGGAACTTCTCCGCCGCCGCCGACAGCCCCAAGGGCCGCCAGCTCGCCCACCACCCGGCCGCCGCGCTGACCGTCTACTGGCCGCAGCTGGGCCGCCAGGTGCGGGTCCGCGGCAGTGTCGAGCGCGCCGCCGACCTGGTCGCCGCCGCCGAGTTCGCCACCCGCTCGCCCGCCGCCCGGGTCGGCGCGCTGGTCGGCCGGCAGAGCGAGCCGCTGGGCGCGCTGGAGGAGTACGACGAGGCGGTGGCGGTCGCCCGCCGCCGGCTGGAGGCCACCCCGGGTGCCGTCGCGCCCGGCCACGCGGTCTACACCCTGTGGGCGCACGAGGTGGAGTTCTGGCAGGGCGACGCCCAGCGCCGGCACGTCCGGCTCCGCTACACCCGCACCGGCCCGGTGCGCACCCCGGAGTGGTCCCGCACCCTGCTCTGGCCGTAGGCGCCGCGCACGCCGTAGCCCGTCGTGCCCCCGGTCAGCACCCCCTGGCCAGTGCCGCCCGGGTCAGCGCCGCCCGGTCAGCGTGGCCCCCACGCTGGCCGCGACCACGCAGCCGATCCCGGCCAGCTGCGCCGCGCCCAGCAGCTGGCCGAGCACCACCAGCCCGACCAGCGCGCTGACCGCCGGCTCCAGGCTGACCAGCACGCTGAACACCCGCTGCGGCATCCGGCGCAGCGCCGTCATCTCCAGCGCGTACGGGAGCACCGGCAGCAGCACCGCCACGCCGGCCACCGAGGCGAGCAGTACCAGCGGCGAGGCGCCGGGGGCGGTCAGCCCGTCCCGGGCCTCGCCGAACCCGAACGGCGCGAGGGCCAGCGCCCCGACCGTCATCGACACCGCGAGGCCCTGGAAGCCCTGGAAGGTGGCGCCGACCTTGTCGGTGAACAGGATGTACACCGCGTAGCAGGCGGCCGCGCCGAAGGCGTAGAGCAGGCCGACCGGGTCGAGCGAGCCGCCCCCGTCGCCCTCGCCGAGCAGGGTCAGCAGGACGACGCCGGCCGCGGCGAGCAGCGCCCAGAGCAGGTGGCTGGCGCGCCGGGCGAAGACCAGGGCGACCGCGAGCGGACCGAGGAACTCGATGGTCGCGGCGGTGCCCATCGGCAGCCGGTCGATCGCCCCGGCGAACAGGTAGGTCATCCCGGCCGAGGCGACGCCGAGCAGGGCGGCCGCGGCGAGGTCGCGCGGGCGCTTGTCGCGCAGCCGGGGCCGGGTGACGGCGAGCAGGATGGCGGCGGCGAAGCCCAGCCGCAGGAAGGTGGTGCCGCTGACCCCGAGCGGGCCGAACAGCGGCTTGGACAGGGCGATGCCGGTCTGCACCAGGAACATCGCGACCAGACACAGAAGCGGCGCCGGGATCCGCTCCGGGCGCCGCAGTACCTTGCCGAACCGACCGGTGGACCGGCCGGGGCGCACCCCCGGGGGCGCCGCGGAGCCGGGCTCCCCACCTCGTCGCCAGCTGCCCCGCTCGCCGGCGGGCTCGCCCTTGGGGGCGGGCGGCATGGCAAGGGCCTCGGCGACGGCGGAGGCCGAGGTGGGTGCAGCGGTTTCGCTGGTATGGGAGGTGGGCATACTAGCGAGTTTGCCGTAAGGAGCGATGAACGGGCAAGCTCGTTACAAATATCGGGACGGAAGCGGACGGGTGCGCCCGAAAGGGCGGGCCCGCGCGGCCCGTCGACCGGGTGGCCGCTCACCGTGCACGAGGGGGCGGCGCGAGGAGCGGCCCGGACCCTCCGGGCGGGTCGGCCACGGGACGAATCCGTGATCCGTGCAACGGTGCCGGGATGCTGACAGGGGATGGACGGAAACGGCACAATCGGGCACGTCCGGGCCGTATTACCGCCCGGTAGGTGTGCCGTAGGAGCCACCGGTGCCGCCAGGTCGAGGAGGACCCGTGTTCAGCACGATGCAGGACGTACCGCTCACCGTCGCCCGGATCCTGGAGCACGGGTCCACCGTCCACGCCCGGTCGACCGTCACCACCTGGGACGTCACCGGGCCGGTCGTGCGGACCTACGCCGAGGTGGGCGCCCGCGCCGCGCAGCTCGCCCACGCGCTGCGCGACGAGCTCGGGGTGACGGGGGACGACCGCGTCGCGACCCTGATGTGGAACAACGACTTCCACCTGGAGGCGTACCTCGCCGTCCCCTCGATGGGGGCCGTGCTGCACACCCTGAACCTGCGGTTGCCCTCCCAGCAGCTGTCCTTCATCGTCAACCACGCCGCCGACCGCGTGGTGATCGTCAACGGCAGCGTCCTGCCGCTGCTCGCCGCCGTGCTGCCGGACCTAGCGCCCACGCTGAAGCACGTCGTGGTGGCCGGCCCCGGCGACCGTTCGCTGCTGGCCGGCTTCGCGGGCGGCGTGCACGACTACGACGAGCTGATCGCCGACCGGCCCACCGACTACCCGTGGCAGCGCGACATCGACGAGCGCCAGGCCGCCGTGCTCTGCTACACCTCCGGCACCACCGGCGACCCGAAGGGCGTGCTCTACAGCCACCGTTCGATCTACCTGCACTGCATGCAGGTCAACACCGGTGACAACTTCGCCTTCACCCCGCGCGACACCGCCCTGCCGGTGGTCCCGATGTTCCACGTGAATGCCTGGGGCATCCCGCACGCCGCCTTCATGTCCGGCGCCAACCTGCTCATGCCGGATCGTTTCCTCCAGCCCAAGCCGATGGCCGAGATGATCACCGCCGTCCGCCCCACCGTCAGCGCCGCCGTCCCGACCATCTGGAGCGGCCTGCTGGACGAACTGGACGCGGGCGACTACGACACCTCCAGCCTGCGCATGGTGGTCATCGGCGGCAGCGCCTGCCCGCCCTCGCTGATGAAGGCCTACGACGAGCGCCACGGCATCCGGGTGCTGCACGCCTGGGGCATGACCGAGACCTCCCCGCTCGGCTGCTTCGCCCAGCCGCCGGGCGGCCTCACCCCCGAGGAGGAGTGGCCGTACCGGATCACCCAGGGCCTCTTCCCGGCCTCTGTCGAGGCCCGGCTGATCGGCCCGGGCGGCGAGCGGATGCCGCACGACGGCGCCGCGGCCGGCGAGCTGGAGGTGCGCGGCCCGTGGATCGCCGGGGCCTACTACGGAGGCGCCGGGCAGGACCCGGTCCGCCCGGACGACAAGTTCTCCGAGGACGGCTGGCTGCGCACCGGCGACGTGGGCACCATCACCGCCGACGGCTACCTGACCCTCACCGACCGGGCCAAGGACGTCATCAAGTCGGGCGGGGAGTGGATCTCCTCGGTCGAGCTGGAGAACGCCCTGATGGGCCACCCCCAGGTGGCCGAGGCCGCCGTGGTCGCGGTGCCGGACGAGAAGTGGGGCGAGCGCCCGCTGGCCACCGTCGTGCTGCGCCCGGGCGCGACCGCCGGGCTGCGGGAGCTGCGGGCCTTCCTGGCCGAGCGGATCGCCTCCTGGCAGCTGCCGGAGCGCTGGGCGATCGTGGAGTCCGTCCCGAAGACCTCCGTCGGCAAGTTCGACAAGAAGGTGATCCGGGCCAGCTACGCGGCCGACGAGCTGGACGTCGCCACGCTCGGCAAGGAGTAGGACGACAGGAGGGCCGGCCCCCGTTCGGTACGGGGGCCGGCCCTCCGGCACGTCCGGGTTCAGCCCGCGGCGGCGACGCCCGCCTCGCCCATCGCGCCGATCCGCCCGAGCAGGTCGACGATCCGGGACTGGACGTCCTCGCTGGTCGAGCGCTCGGCCAGGAACAGCACCGTCTCGCCGGTGCGCAGCCGGGGCAGTTCGCGCGGGTCGAGGTCCACCGAGGTGTAGACCACGAGCGGGGTGCGGTGCAGCCGGTCGTTGGCGCGCAGCCAGTCCAGCAGCCCGACCCGGCGGCGGCGGATCTGGAACAGGTCCATCACCACCAGGTTGGGCTGGACGCTGCTGGCGCGGGCGACCGCGTCGTTCTCGTCCACCGCGTGCTCGACGTGCATGCCGCGCCGCTCCAGGCTGCTGATCATCGCGGCGGCGATGTCCGGGTCGCCCTCGACCAGCAGCACCCGCGGGGCGTGGTGCTCGCCGTCGCGCGGGGCGAGGGCGCGCAGCAGTACGGCCGGGTCGGCGCCGTACGCGGCGTCCCGGGTGGCCTGGCCGAGGCCTGCGGTGACCAGCACCGGGATCCGGCTGTTGAGGGCCGCGGTGCGCAGGGACTGCAGCGCGGTGCGGGTGATCGGGCTGGTCAGCGGGTCGACGAAGAGCGCCGCCGGGAAGCCGGCCACCTGGGCGTCCACCTCCTCGCGGGAGCGGACGATCACCGGGAGGTAGCCGCGCGACTGGAGCGCCTGGCCGGTGGCGGGGTCGGGCTCGGGCCAGACCAGCAGCCGGCGGGTGTTGGCCAGCTCGCCGGACGCGGGCTGCGACTGCTCGGCGTCCGGGCGCTCGCCCCCGGCGGCCGGCAGTTCGGCCATCGGGCGCGGCGCGACCGGTACCGGCGGCTGCGCCGGGACGGCGGGCACCGGCGGGGTGACCGCCGGGCGCGGCGGGGTGAGTTCGG
>NZ_JPRF03000087.1 GCF_001188955.3 Kitasatospora aureofaciens
GACCGTCCCGGCCGGCACCGACGTCAAGGTCGGCACCGTGTCGGCGCACTCCACCGTGACCGGCGTCGTCGGGCACGTCTCGGTGCAGGCCGCCAGCGGCGACACCACCCTGGCCGGGGTCACCGGGGCGGATCGACGCCAGCACCGTCACCGGCGACGTCGACGCGCACCAGTCCTCGGCCTGCGACTCGTGGCCCCTCGGGCAGATCGGCATCAGGTCCCCCTCGTTTCGGGCCGGTGCGGCGCGGCGTCGCGCCGGGCGGCCGGCCCGGTCACGTCTTCAGCGGTCACTTCGCGGTCACTTCTTCACACGTACCGTTTTGGTCGACCGGGTCTCAAGGGTCATCGAGTCGGCCTCGCTCACGTTCTTACGGAACCGAACCGTACCCTCCTTCGGGTCGACCACGTCCACCACCTTCTGCAGCAGCTTGTAGGTGCCGTCGTTCCCGGTCGCGTGGGCGATCCGGACGGCGGCTCCCAGCTTGGCGGTGGCGGTGTCGACGTCCCCGGCGCGGTGGGCCTCCAGGCCCTGCTGGATCGAGGAGGCGAGCTCGGCCTGTCCGGTGTAGTGGGCGACCTGCGGGCTGATCCGGGTGGAGGAGGCCAGGTCGTCCGTCCAGACGGCCTTGACCAGGCCCTGGCTGAGCACCTCGGGGGTGCCGCCGCCGACCTGCGGGGGCAGTACCAGGCTGACCCGGGCGGCGAGCATCTCGTTGCCGACCGAGGCGGCCGGGACCTCGACGCAGACGTGGTAGTCGCGGCTCTCGTCGCCCCAGGAGCCGGTCGGGTAGTCGCCCGCCCGGGGGCCGGCCTCGGCACGGCGCCCGGTGAGGTCCTCGACCGCGGGCGCGACCTGCTTGACGAACTTCACCGTGGCGTTGGCCGGGGTCCAGATCCGCAGGGCGACGTCGGCGACCTGCTTGCCCATCGCGCCGGTCATCATCGAGCGGAAGTCCTCGGCGAGGCCGGAGGGCTCGGCGACGATGTCGGTGGTGCCGAGCAGCGCCGAGGAGATCTTGCGCAGCTCGTCGATCCGCCAGTCGGTGCCCACGCCGCGGCAGTCGGCGGTGAAGTGGCCGGTGACCCGCTCGATGTTGCGGGCCAGGTCCTCGGCCGACTCGTGCTCGTTGTTGCCGTCGGTGAGCAGGATGGCGTGCCGGATGGCGATGTCGCGGCGGGTGAGGAAGAGCTTGTCGGCCTTGGCCAGCCAGGTGCCCATCGCGGTGCCGCCGGCGGCGGTGAGGCGGCGCAGCGACTCCTTGGCCTGCTCCCGGGTGCTCGGCGAGGCGGTCGCGAGGGTGCCGTCGCCGGGGTAGATGTCGCGGGCCTCGTGGGTGCCGGCCACCACGGCGAAGGCGGTGCCGTCGCGCAGGGCGTCGATGGCGGCGGCGGTGGCCTCCCGGGCGCCGTTGATCTTGGTCTTCGGGTAGTCCATCGAACCCGAGCAGTCGACCAGGATCACCACGGCCGCGTCGGTGTCGCCGCGCTGCGGACCGGCGTCGGTCATCCCGAGCGGTCGGCCGCCGGAGGTGCCGCCGCCGGTGGAGGTGACGGTGACGATGGCGTTCACCTCGCGGGCGCCGTCGGCCAGGTACTCGTTCTGGAAGATCTCCACGTCGAACCTGGGCAGGTTCGGCTTCGCCAGTGTTGCCATGGGGCGGTGGCTCCCGTCGGGTGAGGGGCGGATGCGATCGGGTCGGTGGGGCGGTCCGGCGGTCCGGCGGACGACGGCTGTCGGGCCGCGTCGGGCCGATGGGCCGGTCGCGGACGGCCGGCCGTCCGGTCAGGCGGTCGGCGGGTGCGGCGGGACGGGCGGAACGGCGGGCGGCGAGGCCGGGGCCGGAGCCGGGGGAGCCGGGGGAGCCGCCGGAGGTGCGGGCGCCGCCGGCGGGGCGGCGGGGGCGGTCGGCACCGTGGGCAGCGGGGCCGCCGGGGAGCCGATCACCGGGAGGTCCGGCAGGGTCGGCTCGTAGTCCGGGTCGTCCCCGGGGGCGCCCCCGGCGGCGGACGGGGTGATCACCTTCAGGTCCAGCGCGGTCGGCGTCTCCTCGGCCTCCTCGACCGAGACCGCCGGCGGGTCGATCGGCAGCACCGCGACGGTGATGTTGTCGTGCCCGCCGGCCGCCACCGCGAACTTCACCAGGGTCTGCGCCGCCGCGAGCGGCTCGGTGCGGGCGTCCGGCCGGACGAAGTACGCCAGGTCGGTGGCCGCCTCGGCGTAGTTCCACAGCCCGTCGGTGCAGATCAGCAGCACCCCCGGGACGTGCGGGGTGAAGTCGAGGGTGTGCGGCACGACCTCCTCGGCGTCGGCGCCGAGCCAGCCGGTGATCGCATGGGCGCGCGGGTCGGCGTACGCCTCGGCCTCGCCCATCAGCCCGGCCTCGACCATCCGGGCCGCCCAGGAGTCGTCCTGGGTGAGCCGGAAGGGGACGGCGGTGGTGCGGTCGTCCGGGATCCAGTACGCCCGGGTGTCGCCCACCCAGCCGATGGTGATCCGGCCGCCCGCCGCTACGGCGCTGACGAAGGTGCAGGCCGGCGCGTTGACGTCGGGCCGGGCCGGCCCGGCACCGTCGGTGGCCAGGTCGGCGACGGCCCGGGCGGCGTCGGCGACGGCCGCGCGCATCGCCTCCTCCGGGTCCCGGCCGGCCTCCAGCGAGGTCAGCAGGGACTCCGAGGCGGCGTCGACGGCGGTCTCCGAGGCCTCGTCCGGGCGGTCGGAGGAGGAGACGCCGTCGCACACCACGGCAACCACGACCGGCTCCCCGCCGGGCAGCGAGCTGGCGGCGACCGTGAAGAAGTCCTCGTTGCGGTGGTGGCGCACGCCGCGGTCGCTGACCCCGGCGACGCCCGCGAGGGCCTTCTCCATGTGGTCGCGCGGGCGCGGCTGGGCGCTGCCGCAGCCCTCGCAGTAGCCGTCCTCGGTGACCTGCGGCTGCCCGCAGTTCACGCAGACCGGCCCGCGCGGCGGCGGTACGGCTCCACCGCGGGCGGCGGCCCAGCCGGCGGGCATCGCGCCCGGGGCCGTCCGGCCGTCCCGGCCGGTCCCGCAGTGCCCGCAGAAGGCGTCGTCGGGGTCCATCGGCTCGGAACAGCTCGGGCACTCGGTCTGCTGCGGCATCGGCTACACCCACGTCCTGGGGCGGGCCCGGTTGGCCCGTTCCACCATCTCGATCCTGGTCTCGGCCCGGTCGGCCAACCGGGCGAGTACCCGGTAGGACTGTTCCAGGGCGAAGCGCAGTTCCCGCTCCACCGCGGGACGTCCCAGTACCACCAGGTCGGCGCCCTGCTGCGCCCCGGCCGAGCCGGCGCCGACCCAGTCGAGGGCGGCGCCGAGCACCTCGACGGAGAGCTCCTCGCGGCGGCGGTCGTCCAGCCGCAGCGCGGTCAGCTGCGCGGAGCAGGCGGCGAGGTCGACGGCCAGCGGGTCGGTGGCGGCCCGTTCCCGCAGCCGGGCGCGGACGGCGGCGATCCGGGCGGCGGTGTACTGGCTGGAGGTGGCCGGGACGGACTCCAGCACGCGCACCGCGCCGGGCCGGTCGTCCTCGGCGAGGCGGACCCGGGCGAGGCCGAAGGCGGCGCTCAGGTAGGCGTGGTCGGTGGTCCACACCAGGCGGTAGAACTCGGCCGCGTCGCCGTCGTCGTCGAGCAGTTCGGCGCAGATGGCCAGCGCGAGCTTGGGCGCGGCCTCGCCGGGGAAGGCGTCGTAGACCGCGTCGAAGGCCTCGGCGGCGGCGCGCAGCCCGCTCTCGCCGCCGTCCGCCGACCCGACCAGGGCGACCAGGCCGCGGTACCAGACCACCCGCCAGTCGTCCGGGTGGTCCTGCTCCAGCTCGGCGAGCTTCTGCACGGCCGTGCCGTGGCGGCCGAGTTCGAGCAGGGCGCGCAGTTCGCGCAGCCGGCTCTCGACCGAGACGGCGGGGGCGCCGCCGAGCGCGACGAGCGCCTCCTCGGGGTCGGTCGCGAGCAGGGTGGCGAGGAAGCCGGCGTTGGAGTCGCCCGGGTCGACCCGGGGGACGGGCAGGGCGAGGGCGGCGGCGGACGGGTCCGGGGTGCCCACCCGGAGCTGCCCGGGCCGGGTGCTGGGCAGCACCAACTCGGTGTCGACGACGCGCAGTTCGGGGCCGAACAGGGTGGACAGCGCGGGCCGGGGCCGGTCGTCCTGGAGGGCCAGCACCTCCCGCAGCACGCCGGTGAGCTGGTCGGCCATCTCCTCGGCGGAGGAGAAGCGGCGGGCCGGGTCCGGGTCGGTGGCGCGGACCAGGAAGCGGTAGTACGACTCGTACCTGGCGAAGACCTCGACGTCCTCGGGGCCGGGCAGCGAGTCGCGGTAGGTGGTGCTGTAGCCCTGGAAGTCGAAGGTGAGCACCGCGAGGGTGCGGGCCACCGTGTAGAGGTCGGAGGCGGGGGAGGGGCCGTCGGTGGCGATCTCCGGGGCCTGGTAGCCGATGGTGCCGTAGATCGGGCCGTCGTCGTCGAAGCGGCGGACCGCGCCCATGTCGATGACCTTGAGCGTGTCGCCGCTCTGGATCACGTTGTCGATCTTGAAGTCGCAGTAGACCAGGCCCCGGCCGTGCAGGTATCCCAGCGCGGGCAGCGCCTCCAGGGCGTACGCGATCGCCTGCTCGACCGGCAGCGGCTCGCGCCGGCCGTCCGGGGTGCGGCGGTCGTTGGCGATGTCCTTGAGCGACTTTCCGCCGACGAACTCCATCACGATGTAGCCGTCGGTGGAGCCGGTGCGCAGGTCCGGGTGCTCGGCGAAGTTGATGATCCGGACGATGTTCGGGTGGTCCACCTCGGCCAGGAAGCGCCGCTCGGCGACGGCCGCGGCGAGCGCGTCCTCGTCCCCGGTGTCCAGCAGGCCCTTGAGCACCACCCACTTGTCGTTGACCCGCCGGTCCACCGCCAGGTAGATCCAGCCGAGCCCGCCGTGCGCCAGGCAGCCGACCACCTCGTACTGCCCGCCGACCAGGTCGCCGCGGCGCAGCTTGGGCGTGAAGGAGTACGGCGTGCCGCACTTGGTGCAGAAGCCGTCCGGGCGGCCGGGCAGGCCGTTCTTCTCCCGGCCCACCGGGGCCTCGCACTTGGAGCAGAACCGCTTGCGCTCGGGCACCTCGGGGTTGACCAGCACCGCCTGCGCCGGGTCGGCCGTCGCCACCGTCGGCACGGTGACCAGACCGGCGCCCAGCCGGTTGCGGGTGCCCGCACTGACGCTGCCGCGGGTGGAGCGCACCGAGACCGAGCGGCTGCTGCCGGTGCGGGTCGAGCGGTGCGAGCGGGAGCGGCCGGACATCGAGCGGGCGGAGCCGGTGCGGGCCGACAGCGAGCGGATCGAGCCGCTGCGGGCCGAGTCCGGGCTGACCCGGGCGGACGGGACGTAGGGCTGGGTGACGCCGGTGTCGGGGCCGGGCGGGGTCAGCCCGCACTCGTCGCAGTAGCCGTCCGGGTCGATGGTGCCCGCGCAGTCCCGCGGGCACGGGGAGCCGGGGCCGGCCGGCGGGGGCGCGGTCGTTCCGGTGGTGCCCGCAGGGGCCACCGTGGAGGTCCCCGCCGGGGTCAGCCCGCACTCGTCGCAGTAGCCGTCGGCGTCGATCCTGCCGTTGCCGGAGCAGTCCGGCCGTACGCACACCTCGCCCATCAACCTCAGCCCCCCTGTACCTGTCCGTCGACCGGCGGCCGGCCGGCCGCGTCGTGTGCCTGTGCGCCCTCGTGTGCCTGTGCGCCCTCGTTCACCTGCGCGCCCCCGGAGGCCTCGGTCTGGGCCGGGCGCAGCGACTGCTGGAAGCGGGCCACCGCGGCGGCCGCCGCCCGCAGGTCGCAGGGCGCGCTCCACAGCAGCCAGCGCGCCTTCTCGTACCGTTCGATCACCTCCGGGTCCTCGGCGACCCGCATCCGGGCCGCCATCGCCTTGTAGGCGTCCAGCCGGCCGCGCAGTTCGGCCCGGACGGCCAGCGGCTGGGTGACCTCGGTGAGCGACTGCCGGGCCCGGGACAGCTCCTTGGCGGCGGCGTCCTCCAGCGCGTCCAGCAGCGGTGCCAGCCGGCCCCACTGCCCGCCCTGGCGCAGCTCCAGCGCGGTGACGATCCGTTCGCGCAGCGCCGAGGCCGGCCCGGGCACGGCCGGGACGTCGCTGGAGGCTATCTTCGCCAGCACCTCGCCGCGCGCCCGCCGGGCCTCGGCCAGGGTGGCGTCGGCCCGCTGGAGCAGGTCGCCGACGCCCTGCAGGCGCTCCTCGGCGTCGTCGCGCAGCCGCAGTAGGTTCTCCAGCTCCAGCCGGACGCCGTCCAGCGCCCGCCCGGCCCGGTCGAAACGCTCGGTGTCCACCACCCCGGAGGGGGTGGCGAAGGCCTCGCCCTCGGGCACCGTGCCGCGCTGGGCGGGCACCCGGGCCGGGCGCCACAGCGCCAGCGGGTCCTCGCGGACCTCGGTGCGCAGCTCGGTGAGGTCGCGGGCGAGCCCGGTCAGGTCGTCGCCCAGCGGGTGGCCGCCGGCGCGCACGCCGAGCGAGGCGGCCAGGGTCTGCACCCGGTGCAGCTCGGCCAGCAGCAGGTCGATCCGGGCCGGCAGCGCCGACCAGACCGCGTCGGCGGCGCTGACCACCTCCAGCACGGTGGCGTACCAGGAGTTCATCCGGGCCATCAGCGCGTCCAGGCTGACCCGCTCGACCAGTTTGGCGGGAGCGCCCAGCAGTTGGGGCCCGTCCGGCAGCGCGCCGCCCGGGACGGTCACCGCGTCCCCGGTCAGCAGCTCGCTCAGCTCGGCGAGTTCGGGGCCGCCGGGCTTGGCCTTGCGGGCCCGGACCGCGCGGGCCGAGGCGAGCGCCTCGGAGTAGCGGTCGAACAGTGCCCAGAGCAGCGGCAGGCCCTTGCCGGCGACCGACCAGCGCTCCAGGGTCCGTCCGGTCAGTTCGGCGCCGTCCAGCAGCCGCAGGCCCGGGTGGTCCTGCAGGGCGAGCAGCGCCGACTCGACCGCGTCCCGCTCCGCGCCGAGGCGCGCCAGCGCGCGGTCCACCTCCTCCCGGCTCAGTACCGGGCCAGCCGATGCCGCCACCGCGGTGTCCTTCCTTCCTCGCGCGGGGCCGCCGTCGCGTGCGACGGCCGGTCCCGCGACAACCCCCGTGTCCCACCACCGGTCTCCCCGTGGTGATCGTCCCGAACCCTAGCCGGTGGGTGTCCGGGCGGTGCGGGCGCGGGGCGTCAAGACGCCGTCAACACCCCGCGTCCGCACCGGTCCGTACGCGATGCGGCGCCCCGCCGCCAGGGCCTGTACGGGTGCGGTCCTCAGTGCGGGACCGGCCAGTAGTGCTCGGCGTCGTTCAGCATGTACGGCTTCAGCCAGCGGTCGTAGCTGCGCCCCCACTCGCCGCCGGCGTGGTAGTCGGCCAGCACCTGGTTGACCCGCGCGGTGAGGTCCGTGCTGCCCTTGAGCATGGCGACGCCGATCACCTCCGGCTGCACGTCGCCGTCCACGATCCGCACGGTCTGGTCCTGCGCCGCCTGACCGGCCGCCAGGCCGTCGTCGGTCATGGTGGCGTCGACCTTGCCGAGCTGCATCAGGACCAGGCAGTCCAGCTGGTTCTCCACGACCGTCAGGTGGGCGCCGGCGTCCTTCTTGGCGCCGTTCTTGGCCGGGTCGAAGACGTCGGCGGCCGTCGACCCCTTGGCGACGCAGACGTTCCTGCCGCCGATCGCCTCGTCGAGGTTCTTCGCCGGGGAGGTCTTCGGGACCAGCACCCGCTGGGTGATGCTGAAGTACGGCTTGGAGAAGGCGACGTCCTCCATCCGCTTGCAGTTGACGGTCATGGTGCGGACGATCAGGTCGACCCGGTTCTTCTGCACCGCGTCGACCCGGTCGGCGGTGGCCACCGGCTTGAGCACCACCTTCTCCGGGTCGCCCATGATGGCGGTGCCGATCGCCCTCGCCAGGTCGATGTCGAAACCCTCGATCTGGCCGGTGTTCGGGTTACGGGCGCCCCAGCGGTAGCTGTTCTGGTCCACGCCGATCACCAGGCTCCGCCTGGCCTTGATGGCCTTCACCGCCGGACCGTCCACCGAACTCGGCGGCACGCTGGCGTAGATGTCGCAGGTGTCGGACTGGGCCTGCTGCTGCTGGGTCTGCTGGACGGCCTGCGGCGCGCCGGTCGCGGCGGTCGGCACGGCGCCGGAGGGCCCGCCCCCGCCGAGCACGGCCGCGCAGGCGGCCAGCACGGCCAGCGCCGCGGCGCTCCTGGTCGGTACGGTTGTGCTGCGCATCTGTTCCGTTCCCCCTTACCGGTACTCGGCGAGTCGTCGGCCCAGGCCGCGCAGCGCGGCGGCCGCGGCCACCAGGCCGAGCACCGCGGCGGCGCCGGCCGCCAGGCGGAGGTCCCCGGCGGTGCCGTCGGCGGCGGCCTCGAACCGGGCCTGTTCGATGTCGGCGGCCTGGGCGAGCGCCCGGTCGGTGCCGTTGAAGGCGGCGTCGGCGGTGCTGGTGGTGTCGGTGGCCGACACCGTCTTGTTCAGGGCGCCCTGGTAGTCGGCGTCGCCGACCTCGGCCTTGAGCGCGTCCTGGTACCGGTCCTGCCAGGAGTCGTACTGGTCGGCGGCGGTGGCCAGGGCCTGGTCGGCGGCGCCCGGAGCGAGGGCCAGTGCGTTCGGCAGCGAGCCGCTGCGCCGCCGCATCGGGGTCGACCTGCCGGCGATTCCGGCCAGGCGCTTGGTGGCGTCCGCGTACTGGCCGTTGTAGGTGGCCGTGGAGCCGCGCGCGACCAGGTTCAGGTTCTCCGCCAGCCGGGCGCTCAGCACGTCCACCCGGGCCGCGTTGAGCGCCCGCAGCGGGGTCGCGCCCTCGTGGTCGCTCCTCTCCAGGGCCGAACCGGTGGTCACTCCGGCCACGGCGAGCCAGAGCGTGCCCGCCAGCACGGCGGCGGTGGCGCCCAGCAGACCGACGTTGAACACCCGGTTGGTGCGGCGGAACAAGGTCACCTGCACCCACCCCAGCGCGGCCAGGGTCAGCACCGCCAGGCCGTACGCGCCCCACGGCACCGACCGGGCCGCGGTGTAGTCGTCCGCCAGCTCCCTGGTCTCGATGGTGTTCAACTCGGCGGCGGCCGGCAGCAGGACGGTCTGCATCTGCTCGGAGGCGTACCGCAGGTAGGCGCCGCCGAGCGGGATGCCCTGCCGGTTGTCGGCCCGCGCGGATTCCACCAGACCGGCGTACACCGGGAGTTGCTGGTTCAGCCGGGAGAGTGAGTCCTGGGCCGGGGAGGTCTCGGTGGTCCGGGCGGCGGCCTGGGAGATCAGCTTGGCGGCCTGGGCGAGGTCCTGCTCGTAGCGGGCCCGGACGTCCCTGGGCTCGGTGCCGGCCAGCAGGAAGCCGGAGGACGCGGTGGTGGCGGCGTCGGCCAGCGAGCGGTGGATCTCGGCCGCGTCCCGGCTCAGCGGCTGGCTGTACGAGACCACCCGGTCGGCGGCGGACGCCCTGGTCTCCAACTGCCAGGCGGTGAGCCCGCCGAAGGCCACGGTGAGCACGGCGAGCACCACCCCGGCCAGCCGCAGCCGGCCCGGGGGCGTCCGGGTGGCCTGCGCCAGCCGGGCGCGCACACCGCGCTCGGACCTGCCTGGACCGGGGTGTTTCACGGGCGTACCGGCTGCTCCGGCAGCGGGAACGCCGGGCGGAGCCGCGCTCCGTCCCGCTGCCGCCGGTGCCGCCCCCGGTACGGGCGGTGGCGCGCTCGGCCGCGCCGGGAACGCGGCGCCCGGTGCGCCGTTGCCTACTGGTGTTGCCACCCGCCTCATCCTCCCCTGGGGTCGGACCCGACACCCGGGGCCCGACCGATGGCAGCAGTATGGCCGTGACTCCCTGCGGCCACACCTGACTTGCGCTGGTCTTGAGCATGTCGTGCACGGTTTCTGCACGCTTCCGTACGGCTCGTACCGTTCGTGCCGGCTCGTGATGCCCGAGGTGGCTCGTGATGGCCTGAGGTGGCTCGCACCGGCTCGGGCCGGCCGTGCGGAGAGGTGGCGATCCGTGCGACGCGGGCGGCGCCCCGCACGGTTCCGCGCCGCGGTCGCACACCACGGTTCCGCGCCGCGCTGATCCCGGGTGAGGCACCCCGCCCCTCCGTACCATGGGCCCATGCGACTGCTTGGAACGATCTCGCCCGACCGCCCGCTGCTCGTCGTGGCGGTCCGCGAGGAGGCCGCCCACCTCGACGACCGGCTGCCCGTGCTGCTCACCGGGATGGGGAAGGTCAACGCCACCGCGTCCCTGGCCACCGTGCTCGCCCAGGGTGAGCATCCCTCCGAGGTGATCAACCTCGGCACCGCCGGTGCGCTGCGCCCCGGCTGGGAGGGCATCCACCACGTCGTCCAGGTGATCCAGCACGACCTGAACAGCGAGGTCCTGCGGGCCCTGACCGGCCGCAGCTACGGCGACCCGCTGGTCGTCGGCCGGGGCGATGGCCCGGTGCTGGCCACCGGCGACCTGTTCGTCGACTCCCCGGCGGCCAAGGAGCGGCTCGCCGAGCACGCCGACCTGGTCGACATGGAGGGCTACGCCGTCGCCACCGTCGCCCACCGGGCCGGGGTGCCGGTGCGGCTGGTCAAGTACGTCAGCGACGAGGCCGGGGACGGCGCGGGGCACACCTGGCGGGAGTCGGTCGACGACTGCGCCCGGCACCTCGCGGACTGGGTGCACGCACAGGGTTGGTGACGGTTCACCAGGCGAGTGCGGGTGGTTAGGCTGGCGCGGTGACCGAGAACACCGCGACCCAGAGCACCGCGCCCCTTGGCGCCGCGCCGGGCAAGCTCTCCGACAGCCGTCCGCCGACGATGAACGCCGACGAGCGGACCACCCTGCTGGCCTTCCTCGACTACCTGCGCGAGGCCGTGATCGCCAAGGTCGACGGCCTCGGCGACGAGGACGCCCGGCGCCCCGGCGTCGCCTCCGGCACCAGCCTGCTGTGGCTGGTGCGGCACCTGACCGTGGTCGAGCACAACTGGTTCGAGTGGGCCTACGGCGGGCTGGGGGAGCAGGGGCCCGTCGACAGCGAGGCGGCCGTCCCGGCCGACCTCACAGTGGCCGCGGCGGTCGCCGCCTACCGGGACGCGATCGCCCGGGCGAACGCGGTGGCGCAGGCCGCCCCGGACCTCGACCGGCCCGGGGCGCGCTCGCTGCGGCCGGACGCCGCCGAGGGGCCGTCGCTGCGCTGGGTGCTGGTGCACATGATCGAGGAGACCGGGCGGCACGCCGGGCACGCGGACATCATCCGCGAGCAGCTGGACGGGGCCGTCGGGCGCTGAGTGGGCCGAGTGCGGCGGGGGCGGCCGGGGATCCGGCCGCCCCCCTGTCGTCCGGGCTCAGTCCCGGAAGGCCGAGAGGTCGAAGGAGGCCAGCCGCTCCTGATCGACGATGACGTCGATCGCGGCGATCGCGCCGTCCACGACGGTGAACGCCATGATCGACAGCGCCCGGCCGTTGTCGCCGATGACCACCGCGCCCGCGGTGCCGTTGACCAGCGCGGGGCGGGCGAACGGCGACAGCTTGCCCCACAGCACGGCCTGCCCCGCCACCGTCGCGGCGCCGTTGAGTACCACGGTGTGCCGGGCCTGGCCGACCCCGCCGTCCGAGCGCAGCACCACGTCCGGGTCGAGCACCGCGAGCAGGGCGTCCAGGTCGCCGTTGCGGGCGGCGGCGAAGAAGGCGTCCACCGCGCGGCGCTGGCGGCCCAGGTCCGGGTCGGGTGCGGGCGCCTGCCCCTGCACCTTGCGGCGGGCCCGGCTGGCCAGTTGGCGGGTCGCGGCCGCGGTCTTCTCGATCAGCGGGGCGATCTCCTCGAACGGCACCGCGAACAGGTCGTGCAGCACGAAGGCGACGCGCTCGGCGGGTGACAGCGACTCCATCACCACCATCAGCGCCAGGCCGACGGAGTCCGCGAGCATCACCTCCTGCTCCGGGTCGACCACCCCCTCGCGCCGCAGCAGCGGGTCCGGGATGCGCTCGGGGCCGCCCGCGCCGTCCGGTCCGGTCGGCTGCAGCGGCTCCTCGCGGCGCGCGGCGCGGTCGCGCAGCTGGTTCAGGCACACCCGGGAGACCACCGTGGTCAGCCAGCCGCCGAGGTTGCCCACCGCACCGGTGTCGGTGCGGTCGTAGCGCAGCCAGGCGTCCTGGAGCGCGTCCTCGGCCTCGCTGATCGAGCCGAGCATCCGGTACGCGACCGCGCGAAGGTGCGGGCGGTGCTCCTCGAACAGCGCGGTCCGGCCGGATCGTTCATCGACCGTCTCGTTCACAGTGTCACCAGATCTCTCCCGGGATGCCCCCGGCATCGGGGCGGCTTTCTACGGTCCTCGGCTCGGAGCCACGCAGTGGCCGAGCCGTCCTGTCCGTTCTGGCTCACATTCTCTTTCCTTGTCAGTGGGCGTTGTCAGGGGCGGAAGATCAACTCTCCGCTCGGAGCGAACAGGAGGTCGGCGGCGTGAGTTGTCGTTGCGGCGCCGTAGGGTGACCGCCATGTCGTTCCTCGAGCGCCTCCGGGCGACCCCCGCCACCGTCGACTACCTGCTCTGGCCGGGGGACTTCTCCCTCGACGCCTACTCGCACGTGGAGGAGGTCGTGCTCGCCTCCGGGGAGCGCCTGGAGGAGGTGGCCAAGTGTGGCGCGGGCGGCACCTTCTTCCTGTGCGGCGAGGGCGGCGACGAGCGGCCCGTCCTGTACGCGGACTCCGAGGGCGGGGCTGCGCTGCTGGCGGTCGGGCTGGAGGAGATGGTCCGGCTGGTGCTCGCGGTGCCGTGGTGGCGGGACTGCGTGCGGTTGACCGAGGAGGAGAGCGCGGAGGCGGCCGAGGACCACCTCGCCGAGGAGCCCGACCTGCTCGCCGACCGGGACGCGGCCGCCGCCGCGATCGGCCTCGAAGTGCCCACCGCCGCAGAGGCGTTGGCGCGGCTCCGGGAGGTCGTGGTCGGCCTCGGGGCGTCGTACGTCCTGCTCAACGCGGTGGAGGGCAACGCCTACGAGCCGATCTTCAGGCCCTGACCGCGGTCTTCTCCGCGGCGTCGAGGACCGTCCGCGTGGTGACGACCTTGGCGAAGCGCATCGCGTGCAGGGTGGTCGCGGTGGCGCGGGCCAGCTCGGCGGCGGGCACGGTGGTGCCGTCGGGGCCGGTCATGTCGAAGGAGTGCATGGCGTCGGTCGGGAAGATCGCGTCGTAACCGAGGTTGCCGGCCATCCGGGCGGTGGTCTCGTTGCACACGTTGGTGATGATCCCGGTGATCACCAGCTGTCGGCTGCCGCGCTCCCGGAGCCAGGCGTGCAGGTCGGGGGTGCCGTAGAAGGCGCTGTTCACGGTCTTGGTGATGTGCAGGTCGGGGGTGATCCCGGCGACGAAGTCCTTGAGCGCGTGACCGGGCGTGCCCTCGACCAGCGGCCCGACCCGGGAGGCGTGCTGCACGGTGACGATCGGGCGGCCGGTCGCCTGCCAGGCGGTGATCAGCTCGGCCATCCGCTGCTCGGCCTCCGGGTTGTCGCGCGGGCCCCAGAAGTCCCGGTCCTCGAAGCCCCGTTGGACGTCGATGAGGAGCAGGACGGCGTCGGGGTCGAGGGTGAGCGGGGCGTCGAAGGCGTCGGTGTTCGTCATGGGTCCATCGTGCGGGCCGCCGGCGGGGCGGGGTGATGGGCAGGAACGCCGGTCATCGATAGGTTCCCGCCATGCGAACTGTGGGCTGCCTGATCTTCGACGGCGTACGGGCCTTCGACTACGCGGTGATCGGCGAGGTGTGGGCGAACCGGGCCACCCGGCCCGGCGTGCCCGCCTTCGACCTGCGGGTCTGCGGCCCGGTCGGGGCCCGGGTGCGGCTGGGCGGCGGGCTGGAACGCGTCCCCGACCTCGGGCTCGCGGCGCTGGCGGCCTGCGACCTGGTGGTGGTCCCGGGCGTCGAGGACCCGGCCGCCCGGCGGCCCGCGGAGGTCCTGGACGCCCTGCGGGCCGTCTCCTCCGCCGGCGTCCCCGTCGCCTCGCTCTGCGCCGGCGCCTTCGTCCTCGCCGAGGCCGGGCTGCTCGACGGCCGAGAGGCCACCACCCACTGGGCCCTCGCCCCCGAACTCGCCCGCCGCCACCCGGCGGTGACCGTCCGCCCGGAGGTGCTGTTCACCGGCGGCGACGGGGTGTGGACCTCGGCCGGAGTCGCGGCGGGCATCGACCTCTGCCTCCACCTCGTCCGCACCGCCCACGGCCAACAGGCCGCCGCCGCCATCGCCCGCGCCATGGTCACCGCCCCCTTCCGGGCGGGCGGCCAGGCCCAGTTCATCCCCAGCCCGGTGCCTCCGGTTGACGAGGACGACCCGCTCGCCCGCGTCCGCGCCGAGATCCTCGCCGCCCTCGACACCCCCTGGACCGTCCGCCGGATGGCCGCCGCGGCCCTGATGTCCGAACGGACCTTCGCCCGCCGCTTCACCGCGACCACCGGCACCACCCCGCTGCGCTGGCTCCTCGACCAGCGCATCCTCACCGTCCAGCGCCTCCTGGAGGAGACGGATCTGCCGGTCGACACCGTCGCCACCCGCTGCGGCTTCGCCTCGGCGGTGTCGCTGCGACCGGTGTTCGTCAAACGGGTGGGCGTGGCACCGCGGGAGTACCGCAGGACCTTCCGGGGGCGGGAGGAGGGGTAGGGCGCGTCCGGTGCCGTTCGGCTCAGCGGCCCCGGAGGCGGGCGGTGAGCGAACGGGCAGCGGCGGCTTCCGGGGAGTCGGCGGCGCCGAGACGGGCGAGCAGGTCGAGCACCTCGTCGTACTCGGTACGGGTGAGCGGCACCGCCGAGGCGTCGGGCGTGCCGGTCGCGAGAACCGGGTTGTCCGACTGGATGACGCGGCCGTTGATCGTGACCTGGCCGCTGATCCGGTAGCCCACGGCTTCCCCCGGGGCGGATTGACGGTCCGTCGAAACGTGATGGACGGGGTCAGAGGAGGCGGCGCAGGAGGCGGGACTTGAGGGGGGTGAAGGGCGGGTAGGCCGGGCGGAGGGGGTCGGCGAGGAGGGGCTTGTCGAGGACGGACTTGGTGTGGCTGAAGGTGTCGATGGAGTGGGCGCCGTGGTAGCGGCCGAGTCCGCTCTCGCCGACGCCGCCGAAGGGGAGGCCGGGGACGGCGATGTGGGCGTTGGGGACGCCGAAGGCGAGGGCTCCGGAGGAGGTGGCGGTGGTGAGGCGGCGCTTGGTGGCGGCCGAGGCGGTGAAGGCGTAGAGGGCGAGGGGTTTGTCGCGGGCGGTGATGAAGGCGATCGCGGCGTCGAGGTCGGGGACGCGGACGATCGGCAGGACGGGGCCGAAGATTTCCTCGCGCATCACCGGGGCGTCCGGGTCGACGTCGGCGAGGACGGTCGGGGCGAGGTAGCGGTCGGCGCGGTCGTGGTCGCCGCCGGTGACGAGGCGGCCGTCGGAGAGCAGGGCGGTCAGGCGGTCGAAGTGGCGCTCGTTGACGATGCGGCCGTAGTCGGGGCTGTCGGCCGGGTTGGTGCCGTACATCTCGCGGACGGCGGCGGTGAGATGGGCTTCGAGCGGGGGCGCGGTGGCGCCGATGGCGAGGACGTAGTCGGGGGCGACGCAGGTCTGGCCGGCGTTCATGAACTTCCCCCAGGCGATCCGGCGGGCGGCCGTGGCGAGGTCGGTGCCGGGTTCGACGACGACGGGGCTCTTGCCGCCCAACTCCAGTGTGACGGGAGTGAGATGGCGGGCGGCGGCGGTCATCACGATGCGGGCGACGGTGCCGTTGCCGGTGTAGAGGACGTGGTCGAAGCGCTGTTCCAGCAGGGCGGTGGTCTCCGGCACGCCGCCCTCGACGACGGCGACGGCCTGCCCGTCGAGGGCGCGGGGCAGCCAGTGGGCGATGGCGGCGGATGTGGCGGGGGCGAGTTCGCTGGGCTTGACCACCGCGCAGTTGCCCGCGGCGAGCGCGCCGACCAGCGGGGCGAGGGCCAGCTGCAGCGGGTAGTTCCACGGGCTGATGATCAGCACGGTGCCCAGCGGTTCGCGGACGGTACGGGCCCGGGCCGGCTGGAGCGCCAGCGGCACCGGAATGCGGCGCGGGCGCAGCCACCGGTCGAGGTGGCGCAGGGTGTGGTCGATCTCGCCGATCGTGAAGCCGATCTCGGTGGTGTACGCCTCGGCGGCGCTCTTGCCGAGGTCGGCCCGAAGGGCGGCGGCGAAGGTGGCCTCCTGCTCGACCAACAGGCTTCGCAGGGAGCGGAGTTGGGCCTTTCGCCAGGCGAGGGGCCTGGTGCGGCCGGTGGCGAAGGCGGCGTGGAGGCGGGAGACGGTCGCGGCGGTCTCCTCGCTCCGGGCGGGCGTGGCTTCGACGGAGAGGCTCATGCTGCCGAGCATAAACGAAACGAAACGCTTTCGTTTCTTGTTTTCGGTAAACTCCACGGCATGACGCACGGCACGACCTCGCCCCACCCCGCCGAACCCGCGCCCGCACCGCGCCGGGGCCGCCCTCGCGACGCCGCCCGCGACCGCGCCCTGCTGGACGCCACGCTGGCCGTCCTGGCGGAGAACGGCTACGGCGGGCTGACCACCGCAGCCGTGGCGGCCCGGGCCGGGGTCTCCACCGCGACCCTCTACCGCCGCTGGTCCTCCAAGGAGGAACTGGTGATCGCCGCCGCCGCGCTCCACGGGGAGAGCTCCTACGAGCAACCGGGTACCGGCACCCTGGAGGGTGATCTGCGGGTCGTCCTGCGCGAGAAGGCCGCCGCCATGACCGGTGAGCCCGGCCGGCTGATCCGCGCCCTGATCGGCGAGGCCGCCCACAACACCGCCCTGGCCGAGGCCTTGGTGACGGCCTTCCTCCAGCCGCTGTACGACAGGGTCGCGGAGGTGGTCCGGCGGGCGGTCGAACGCGGCGAGATCCCACCGCTCGACGGGGTGGAACTGCTCGGCGAGGTGGTCGTCGGCCCGGTGATGACCCACTTCCTGCTCACCCCGCGGCTGCCCGAGGACGTCGACCAGGCCACCGCCCGCGAGACCGCCGACCGCCTGCTGCCCTTCGCCCTGCGCGCGGTGGGGGGAACGCCCTGAACGAGTCCCCCGACGGGGCGCCGCGACGTCGAGGTTCCCCAGGTGATCCCGGCGTGGCCGACCGGACGGTGCCGGGCGGGAGCGCCGAGGGGTGCGCGGTGGCGGTGCGGGGCCTCGGTCGGCGAGCGCGAGGGGCTCAGCGGGTGAGGGTGAGGGCGAGGGTGGCGACGGCCAGGGCCAGGTAGCCGGCGGGGAAGTAGATGTTGTGGATGACCCGGGTGCGGAGGTGGGTCGCCACCGCGCCGATGTAGAACAGCACCAGCCCGACCGCGGCCGCCAGGCCCAACGAAGGGACGGCGAGCAGGCCGATCAGCAGTCCGGCGGCCCCGGCCGTCTTGAGCGAGGCCAGCCACGGGACCCACTCCGGCCTGACGTTCACCTCGGCCGAGTTGGCCAGGACGAACTCGGCCTTGGCGAAGTCGGCGGCGGCGATTCCGCCGTTGGCGGCGACGGCGACGACGGTCACGGTGACGAGGGCGATGGACATGGGGTTCCTTCGGGCAGGGGCAGGGGCAGGGGCAGGGGCAGGGGCAGGGGCGGGACGCGGAGGTCGGGTTTCGTGGGGGGGGCCTCGCCACCAAGCCTCTTCGGGGGGCTCCCCTTGCGTCCAATACCTGCTTCCATAACCTGGTGGAATGGATGTGGACACCCGGCTGCTGCGCACCTTCGCCGCCGTCGCCGAGGACGGCAGCCTGACCCGCGCCGCGGAGCGGCTGTACGTCTCCCAGCCCGCGCTGACCAAGCAGATCCGGCAGCTGGAGAGCCTGCTCGGCGTGCCGCTGTTCGTACGGTCGCGGGCCGGGATGGCGCTCACCGTGGCCGGTCGGAGCCTGGCGGCGCGGGTGCCGGGGCTGCTGGCGGACTGGGACGCGGTGCTGCGGGAGACCAGGGGCGCGGCGAGCCGCGCGGAGCGGGTGCTGAGGGTCGGCTTCCTGGCCAGCGCCGCCAACGAGGCGACGCCGGGCATCGTGGCCGGGTTCACCGCCCGGCAGCCGGGCTGGCGGGTCGAGATGCGGCACACGGCCTGGTCGGATCCGACCGCCGGCCTGGCCGCCGGGGAAGCCGATGTCGCGCTGCTGCGGCTGCCGTTCCCCGGACAGGACCGGCTGCGGGTGGCCGAACTGTTCACCGAACCGCGCTGGGTCGCACTGCCCTCGGCGCACCCGCTGGCCGCGCTGGAGGTGGTCCCGTTCCGTGAGCTGTGGGACGAGCCCTTCGTGGCGGCCCCGGCCGGGACCGGCCGCTGGCGGGACTACTGGGTCGCCGCCGACGAGCGGGAGGGGCACCCGGTCCGCTTCGGCCCGGACGTCGAGCACCCGGACGACTGGCTGAGCGCCATCGCCAACGGCTACGGCGTCGCGCTCGCGCCCGAGTCCACCGCCCGCTTCTACGCCCGACCGGGGATCGCCTACCGGCCGGTGACCGGGGTGAGCCCGAGCCGGATCGCGGTCGCCTGGTCCCCGGCGGACGACGGGAACCCGGTGGTCCGGGCCTTCGTGGAGTGCTGTCTGGACGCCGTCGCCGAGGGGTGACCGGTGGCCGCCGAGCAGGGCGGAAGGGCTGCCGGAGGGGAGACGGAGGCGAGGGGGAGGGGTGGCGGCCCTCAGCGCCGCCACCCCCATTGGCTACTCGGCACCACGCCGGTGGTTCATTGAGCCAAACCCCGCCTTGGGGTGAAACCGGGTGGGGATCCGGGCGGGGTTCCGTGGGGTTTCGGTGAGTGCCCCGTCGCGGGCGTGGGTCCGGACGGGGGCTCAGCCCGCGAGGGTGGCGCGCAGGCGCTTCTTGTCGGGCTTGCCGACGGAGGTCAGCGGGATCGCGTCCACCAGGTGCAGCGCCTCGGGGGCGTAGATGCGGCCCTTGTGGGCAGTGACGAAGGCACGGACCTCCTCCAACTGCGGCCGCTGCCCCTGCGCGGGGACGACGGCGACGTGGACGTGCTCGGACTCCTGGGAATCGCGCACGCCGAAGACGGCGCACTGGGCGATCGCCGGGTGGGTGAGCAGCAGCTCCTCGACCTCGGTCGGGTAGACGTGGCCGCCGACGACGATGATCAGGTCCTTGAGGCGGTCGGCGAGGTAGAGGTAGCCGTCCGCGTCGAAGTAGCCGATGTCGCCGGTGTCCAGCCAACCGCCCCGCAGGACCTGGGCGGTGAGCTCCGGCTGCTTCCAGTACCCGGCCATCAGGGTGGCCGAGCGGACGTACACCTCGCCCTGTTCGCCGGCCGGCAGCACGGTGCCGTCGGCGGCGCGGATCTCCACCTCCACGTCGGGGAAGGGGCGGCCGACGGGGAGTGGACCGTCGTCGCCGAACCGCGCGTGCTCGGCGGGGGTGAGGAAGGCGATCTTCTGCGCCTCGGACATGCCGTAGAGGCTGACCAGGACTGGCCCGAACACCTTGAGGGCCTCGCGGATCCGGGTCGGGGAGGCGGCGCAGCCGCCGTAGTCGAGCCGTCGCAGGCTGGACAGGTCGGTGCGGCCGACGGCCGGGTGGTCGAGCAGCTGGTAGATCAGCGGGGGCAGCACCCACAGGTCGGTGATGCGCTCGCGTTCGATCGCGGCCAGCACCTCGCCGGGGTCGAAGGAGCGCTGGAGGACGACGGAGCCGCCGCGCTGGAGCGTCACGTCGGAGAACACCCCGGCGAGGTGGGCGAGGGAGGTGGCGGCGAGGAGGCGGGGCGGCTCCTCCTCGGGACGGCCGACGAGGGCGGCGTCGAACATGTCGCGGTAGGGGCCGTGCAGGCTGACGATGCCCTTGGGGATGCCGGTGGTGCCACCGGTGTGGCGGATGCCGAGGTCGTCGCCGGGATCGATGCGTACGGCGGGCTCCTCGGCGGCCCGGTGGGCGGAGGCGGCGATCACGTCCTCGCCGATGGCGCCCCCGCTCGGGCCGGGGCCGAGGGTGAGGACGGTCGGGACGTCGATCAGCGGGAGCAACTCGGCGGCGTCGGCGTGGCGTTCGGCGTCCACGAGAAGGACGGTGGTCTCCACGCTGGCGGTGATCTCGGCCAGCACCGGGGCGCTCATCCCGTCGTACAGGTTGACCACCCGCGCACCCGCGAGCCCCGCCGCGTAGCGGGCGCTGAGCGCCTCGGCGGTGTTGCCGGTGAGCAGGGTGACCGTCGCGCCGCGGCCCACGCCCCGGGCCAGCAGCTCGTGGGCGAGGCGGTAGGTGGCGGCGGCGAAGTCGCCGGCGGTGATCTCGACGCCGTCGGCGGTGGTGATGGCGCGCCGGTGCGGCTCGGAGACCAGGGACCGGAGGATCAAGGCGGGTGCGCTGACGAACTCCTGGTCGGTCATGGCCACTTCTTCCTTGTAGTTTGCAACCATGTCGTCAGGCTAACTCCACCCCCGTCCGGTGTTGTCGAGTTCAGGCCATGCCAGATCGCGAGACTGACGGGAAGTCGGTCGGACGGCGGAGGACCGGATCGGTGACGGCGTCCCCGTGCTCGTCCGGCGCGGTGACGATCACATAGCCCTGCCGGCCGGGGAGTTCGGGGACCAGCGCGCTGCGGCAGCCCGTGCTGTGACGGAGCTCGACCGCGACGGGCGCGCCGTCGAGGCGCAGTTCGCCGGTGGTCGGCGGGCCGTCGGGCAGGGCGGAGATCGGTCCGGTGCGCGGGTCGAAGTCGAAGCGGTCGGAGTTGGCGAGAAAGTTGTCGCCGAGGGGGCGGGCCCGCCGGAGAGGTCCGGCGGGCCCGCTCGGTGCCTCCGGTGGTCACCGGTCGGCGGTGAGCTTGCCGGCTGCGCCCCAGTTCTCCGGCTGGTACTCCTGGATCCACACGTAGACGCTCTCGGCGGGGACCTCCAGCGCCTCGACGAACGCCTCGGTGACCTTCTTGACCAGCTCGCGCTTCTGCTCGACGTTGCGCGGGCCCTGCTGGATGGTGACGATCGGCATCTTCGGCTCCTGATCGGGATTCTCCTGCCGGGCTCTTCGGTCCGGCTCTTCCGCCGGTTTCCCCGGCTGGGAACAGTCCACCCGATCCGGCCGCCCGCACCCAGGCCCGAATCGCTCCGACAGCGATCACGAATCCTGATCGTCCCAGCTCGGTGGCGTTTTGCGGCACGCTGCCAGGAGCAGTCGGGGGAGCGGGGCGGACCGCCGTACGGCGAGCGAGGTCGGCAGCGATAGCGGGGTCCGGCAGGGACGGAAGGCGACCCGGGGGGAGTTCGTCAGCCGGGCGTTGGCGGCGTACACCACCGTCCACATCGGGGTGCCGGTGCCGATCGAGGCCAGGGTGTCCTGCAGGGCGCCGTGCGCCGGGCCGAGGACCGGCCGGAAGCCGGCCTGCGCGCAGGCGTCCGTCACCAGGTCCACCAGTGCGGGGTTGTTGCGGCGGTCGGTCAGGCGGAGCGGCAGCGCGGCGAGGTCCGCGAGGTCCACCTCGGGCTGCTGCGCGAGGGCGTGCCGGGCCGGCAGCACGACCACCAACTCGTCGTCCCAGACCGGCAGGAAGCGCAGCTCCGGGCTGTTCCCGGGGATCGCGCCGCGCACGAACGCGGCGTCGAGCCGCCCGTCCGACAGCCGCGTCAGCCGCTCCCGCACCGGCACCGACTGCAACTCGACGCGCACCCCGGGCGCCTGCCGCTGATAGGTGTCCAGGATCAGGTCCAGCCGCTCGGCCAGCCCGGTGACGGTGCCCAGCCGCAGCACGGCGGGCGCGGCCAGATCGGCGGCGAGCGCCCGGGCGGCGTCCTCGGCCGACAGGACGTCCCTGGCGGCGGGCAGGAACCGCTCACCCGCGGGCGTCAGCCGCACGTACCGGGGCGACCGGTCGAACAGCTCGACCTTCAACTCCCGCTCCAGCCGCCGCACCTGCTGACTCACGGCGGGCTGCCCGAGCAGCAGCCGCTCGGCGGCCCGGCCGAAGTGCAGTTCCTCGGCGACGGCGACGAAGCAGCGCAGCTGCCGTAGCTCCATGCGGACCCCCTGCTCGGTGTGTCGACCGGCTCATGCTCCCAGGCCGGAACGGGGGGCACTTCCCGGCTCTCCCGCCGGGGTGCCGGCTCGGCCGTTCCCGCTCGACCGTTCCCGCGCGGCCGTTCCCGCGTGGCCGTTCCCGCGCGGCCGTTCCCGCGTGGCCGTTCCCGCGCGGCCGTCCCCGCGCGGCCGTTCCCGCGTGGCCGTTCCCGCGCGGCCGTCCCCGCGCGGCCGTTCCCGCTCAGCCGGCTGTCGGCCGGGCGGCCGCGTTCGCCGTCATCGAGGCGACGGTGTCCTCGGTGGTGGCCTCGTAGTCGACCTGGATGTCCGTGCTCGTGCGCTCCTGGCTCGTGGCGGCGGCACATCATGGCGGCCGTTCGTCATCCGGAGCAAAACAGGGGCGGGGTGGGGCCGCCCGTCTCCGGTGGTCAGAGGCACCCCTCCAGGTGGTCTATAGTTAACCCATCACCCAGATGCGCGGGTGGCGGAATAGGCAGACGCGCTGGATTCAGGTTCCAGTGCCCGAAAGGGCGTGGGGGTTCAACTCCCCCCTCGCGCACAGCGAAACGGCCGGTCGATCTTCGGATCGACCGGCCGTTCTGTTTCCCCGGGCCGCCCCGGCCCGTGAACGGGGGCGCCACTAGGCTGGGCCGGTCGGCCGTACACGCCTTGGGGGGAATCGGCACGTGAGCTTGATGGAGCACGATCCGCGGGAGATCGGCGGGTACCTCCTGGAGGGCAGGCTCGGCGCGGGCGGGATGGGCGTCGTCTACCGGGCCCGATCGGTGTCCGGCCGCCAGGTGGCGGTCAAGGTGATCCGGCCCGAGCTGGCCGCGGACGCCGAGTTCCGGGCCCGGTTCCGGCTGGAGGTCGCGGCGGCGCGCAAGGTCAGCGGCGCGTTCACCGCGCCCGTGCTCGACGCGGACGCCGACGCCCCGGCGCCCTGGCTGGTCACCCTGTTCATCCCCGGTCCGTCCCTGGGGGAACGGGTCGCCGGGCAGGGCCCGTTGGCTCCGCCCGAGGTGCGCCGCCTCGCCGCCGGACTGGCCGAGGCCCTGCGGGAGATCCACCGCGTGGGACTGGTGCACCGTGACCTCAAGCCCGGCAACGTGCTGCTCGCCGAGGACGGTCCGCGCGTCATCGACTTCGGCATCGCCCGCAGTGCGGGGGAGACCCAGCTCACCAGCACCGGGGTCGCCGTCGGCACCCCGCCGTTCATGGCGCCCGAGCAGTTCCGCGACGGCACGGCGACGGCGGCCACCGACGTCTTCGCCCTCGGCTCGGTGCTCGCGTTCGCCGCCACCGGACGCGGCCCGTTCGGAGCGGACTCCTCGCACGCGGTGGGCTTCCGGGTGGTCTACGAGGAGCCGGACCTGTCGGGTCTGGCGCCGGAGCTGTACCCGCTGATCATCGGGTGTCTGGCCAAGGAACCGGCACAACGGACCACGGTGGACGCCCTGTTGAGGGTGATCGCGGAGGGGGCCGGGGAACGGACGGTCCAGCTGCGGACGGGGCCGGTGGCTCCGGCCGTACGGCAGGCCGCTGCCGCGCCGCAGGCCGCTGTCACGCCGACTGCCCCCAGCCCACTGGCCCCCACGCCGGTGACCACCGGCCCGGTTGCCCCCAGCCCGACGGCCCCCGCGCCGGTGGCACCGCCCGGGCCGCCGAGCGTCCCTCCGTACCTCCCGCCCGTCGCCGCCGCGGCCCCCGTCGGCCGGCCGCGCCGGCGCCGGGCCCTGGTGATCGGCTCCGCGGTGGCCGCCGTCGTGGTCGCCGCGGCCGGCACGCTCGGCTACGTCGCCTGGCAGGACCAGCAGCGGCGGCCCGGGCCGTCCGCCCTCCCCTCCGGCCTCTCCTGCGCCCCGGCCGGGAAGGCCACGGTCGGGGCGGACGGCATGGAGGCCGCGCTGGTCCAGCAGTGGGCGGCGGACTTCGGCAAGGCCTGCCCGGACGACCGGCTCACCTACAAGCCCCCGTCCGGCAACACCGACGATCCGTTCAAGTACGCCAACGCCAGCGCCTTCGCCAATGCCGAGGTCGACGGCGCCGCCTTCGACACCGCTGCGACCGACCAGCAGGCGTTCTCCTACGGCAAGCACTGCGCCAACGGTCGGATGGTCCAACTCCCGGTGACCGTGGCCCCCGTCGCGATCGTCTTCAACGTGCCCGGGGTGACGGACCTGGTGTTCGACGCCCCGACGCTCTCCAAGATCTTCCAGCACCAGATCGAGACCTGGAACGACCCGGCGATCAAGGCGCTCAACCCGGCCACCGTGCTACCGGGTTCACCGATCGACATCCGGGTCCCCGCGGCCATGTCGTGGACCGGCTACGTCTTCCAGCAGTACCTCAGCAAGGCCGGCGGCTGGCCGTTCGAGGTGGGCGCCCACTGGGATCCCGTCATGAAGGCCGCGCCCGGTACGACCGACGCGAGCATCCCCGGCGCCGTCGCCGGCGCCACCGGCTCGATCGGCGTCGTCCCGCTGAAGGACGTCGGGAAGCTCTACACGGCCCGGGTGCGGACCGGTGACTCCGACGTGGCCCCGAGCGTCCAGGGCGCCGAGGTGGTGGCCGCGGCCGGCACGGTGGAGACCTCGGACAGCCGGGTGTCGGTCAAGCTCGACTACCAGCAGCGGGTGAAGGACGGATATCCCGTGGTCGGATTCGGCTACCTCGACTTCTGCGAGCGCGGCGGGGGCTCCGCCGTCGTCGCGGGCCTCGCCTCCTACGCGGTCAGCGGGCCGGGCCAGGCGACGGGGGAGTCCCTGAAGTACGGCACGCTGCCCCCGGCCGTGACCCAGCAGGTGCGGGGCGTCCTGGCCGGGCTGCGGTCCGGGTAGCGCCGACGCGCCCGGACGGCCGTGGGCTGTCCGGGCGCACGCACGGATCCGCGGGGCGTTACTCCTCGAGCCGGACCTTGTCGGCCTGCATGCCCTTCTGGCCCTGGACGGCTTCGAAGGTGACCTTCTGGCCCTCCACGAGGGACTTGAAGCCGCCCCCCTCGATCGCCCTGAAGTGCACGAACAGGTCGGGGCCGGATTCCGGGGTGATGAAGCCGTAGCCCTTCTCGTCGTTGAACCACTTCACGGTGCCGTGCTGGCGCTCGGCCATGTCCACTCCTCGGGATCGGATCGCACTGTCCCGCGATCCTCTCACGCAGAGGGTGTCAGTCGACACGTAGAGTAGCGGGCTCCGGTGTCGCGTCCGCCGCGGCGTGCAGGAGGAGGTCGCGCAGGGCGGCGGCGGGTTCCGAGGGGGCGGTAGGGGTGAGGACGACCTGGTCGGCGGTGGTGGAGGGGCCGGTGAGGGGGATGACGCGCAGACCGGGGGGCCGGTGGTCGAGGGCGGACTCGACGGTGATGCCGATGCCCGTGCCCGCGGCGACGTGGGCGGCGATGGCGTGGACGTTGTCGGCGGTGCGGATGATGCGCAGATCGGCTCCGCCGATCCGGAAGGCGGACAGGAGGCGGTCGCAGAGGCCGCTGTTGATCTGGTGGGGCCAGGTGAGCAGGTCGGCGGCGGAGAGTTCGGTGGCGCTCAACTCGGCGCGGTCGGCCAGCGGGTGGGCCTCGGGGACGAGGGCCGTGAACCGCTCGGTGGACAGCACCCGCGCGCGGACACCGGTGACGCCGTCGGTCGCCCAGCCGATGCCCAGTCCGATCGTCCCCGCCCGCAGGGCGGTGAGCAGGGCGGTGGCCGGCATCGGCTCGGGCACGATCGTCACGTCGGGGAAGCGCTCCCGCAGTTGCGGCAGGCAGCGCAGCAGCAGCTGGTGGCCGGTGTACTCGGCGTGCCCGACGACGAGCGTGGTGCCGGCCCGGTCGCCGGCGGCCAGGGCGCGTCCGCGCTGCTGGAAGAGGCGCAGCTGGGCGAGGGCGGCGTGGGCGTCGGGCAGCAGTTCGGCGCCGAGGTCGGTGAGGGACACCCGGCGGCTGGTGCGGTGGAACAGCCGCCCGCCGAGGGTGCTCTCCAGCCGTCGGACGGCGTCGCTGACGGTCGGCTGCCCCCGGTGCAGGCGGGCGGCGGCGCGGCCGAAGTGGAGCTCTTCGGCGACCGCGACGAACGCTTCCAGTTCGATCCTGTCCACGCCCTCAGGCTACGGCCTGTCCGGCGCGATCGATCGGTGTGACCGATCGCTGCGTGCCGGTCTTCGGCGTTGATGCCCTGCCGCGCGCAGGCTGAGATGGGTGGTGACCAGGGAGTCCCCATCAGAGGAAGCAGTGAATCGACATGGCAGTCAAGGACGTTGACCGTGAGCAGGACGCTCCGACGGTCACGGTGACGGTGGTCTACCACTCGGTGCACGGGCACACCCGGGTGCTCGCCGAGCACCTCGCCGAGGGGGCGCGGCTGGTGCCCGGGGCCGAGGTGCACCTCGCCGAGCTCCGGGCGGAGGACGTCAACGCGGGGCGCTGGCACGACCCGGAGGTGCTGGCACTGCTGGACCGCTCCGACGCGATCGTGTTCGGCTGCCCGACGCTGATGGGCAGTGTGTCGGCGGTGTTCAAGGCGTTCATGGAGGCCGCGTTCACGCCGTTCGTCACCCAGGGCTGGAAGGACAAGCTGGCCGGGGGGTTCACCATGTCCGCCTCGCAGAGCGGTGACAAGCTGGCCGTCCTCCAACAGCTGGCGGTGTTCGGCGCGCAGCTGGGCATGCAGTGGGTCGGCGTGGGCGACATGCCGGGCAACAACTGGAGCGGTGGCAGCCGCGACGACCTGAACCGGTTGGGCTCCTGGCTGGGCCTGATGAGCCAGAGCCACGCCGACCTGGGCCCCGAGCAGGCCGGATCGCGCGGCGATCTGCTCACCGCGCGGCGCTACGGCGAGCGGATCGCCCGGCTGGCCCAGCGCTGGGTCAACGCCGTACCGTACGGGACCCCGCGGATGACCGAGCACGAGGCGCGTGCCCTCTCCGCCTCGCTCCGGGAGGCGGAGGCCGCACCGGCGGGTCACTGACCCTCCGTCGGTGCCGCGTCAGCGGTCGCTGTGCCCCTGGGCCGCCAGTGCTTCGACCAGGCTTCTGGGCCGTACGTCGGTCCAGTGCTCCTCGATGTGGTCGAGGCAGGCCTGACGGCTGTCCTCGGGGTGGGAGATCCGCCAGCCGGCCGGCACCTCCAGGAACGCGGGCCACAGCGAGTGCTGGTTCTCGTCGTTGACCAGGGCCAGGAAGCGGCCGTCGGGGTCGTCGAAGGGGTTCTGCACGACCGGGTGGCTCCTTCGTTCCGAGGTGCGGGACGCGGCGGGTTTCGGGCAGGGCGCTGCTGCTCGGCGGCGCACGGCAAGCCTGCCGCCCTCGCGGACCGTCCGCCACGTCTTTAAGGAGGGACGAAACAACCCAGGCAGAAGGGGGCGGACTGGCCCGGGAGCAGGTGATGCACGTTCGGCCGGGGATGTCCAGGGGGGAGTTTTCTGCACCTGAGGACTGCAGTCCACTCTCCTGCCCCGCTCGGAGGGCCGGGCTAGGGTCGCTGAGCGGCCCGGCGGGACGGAGATCGGAAGCTGTGGCACCGGTCGTCGACCGTGGATTCGGTCAACTCTGCTCCCCTGTGGGCTGGTTGACCGAACGAACGGCCGCGTGGGATCATGTACAGATCAACTATTGGACAAGTCAAGCATCCCGGTTCCGATCCTTAATTGCAGTGAAGATCCAGTGGATCGTCCGCGACCCTGATCCGGCTGGAATTCGCGGTACGGATGATTCGACAGGTGCAACCCCTCTTCGGATGATGTAGAGGGGTTGCTTCCGCGTGCGGCGGGCCGCCGCGGGACGATATGGAATTAATCCCTCCGGCTGTGAAGGTAAACGGTCCGGTGCGTGTCCGATGGTTCCTCCACTGTCTATCGCTGCCGCTTATCGTTGCCTGTCGCCCGTTCGTGACCTATGGTGCGTACGGGTATTCTGGGACGCAGGGCGCCGGCGGGGCGCGCGGTGGCGTCGGCCACGTAGCAGAAAGGTTCATTCGCGGGAGTCCCGGGAAAGTGTGGAGCTTGTCGTTCGCCTATACGGGGGTGGGAGTGTGACGCGCCTTATACTGTCGTCTGCGAGTCTCGCGAAGACGCGAATCCTGGATGAGCCGGAAGAGCTCGTGGAGGCGCTCCTCGCATTGGAATTACTGGCTGCCGGAAGGGGGGGCTCGGAATTCGCCCCGTGGCGGGCGCAGGCCGTCGCCGCCCTGGGCACGCGGGCCCTGTTCAAACTGACCTCGATGCTGCACTCGCTCCCCGACGTCTACGACATCGTCCGGGGCGCCGGCGGCCCGGACGGACCGACCGACGGGCAGCCGGGTGATTCCAGTTGGCGCGTCGTCAAGGACGTCCGGGAATTCCACCGGCGTGCGATCGCCCCGTACTGGCACCGCATCGGCGGCCGGCTCGCGATCGACCGGGCGGCGCGCGGGCAGATCATGCTCAGCGGCGGCATGGAGAAGGTGCTCAGCACGCTGCACCCCTCCGTCCACTGGGAGTCGCCCCACCTCGACGTCCCCGGTCCGGACGTCGAATGGAGGCTCGGGGACGGCGGGCTGCTCCTGGCGCCCTCGCTCTTCCTGCACTCGCGGGCCCCCGTGCTGCTGATCGATCCGTCGGGGGCCGGGACGCCGGTGCTCGTCTACCCGATCCCGGTGAAGCAGAAGTGGCTGACCGCCATGTGGAACGAGGAGTCGGCCCGGGACGTCGCCGCCCTCGGTGCCCTGCTGGGCCGGACCCGGGCGGCCGTCCTGCGGGCCCTCACCGACAGTTGCAGCACCACCGAGCTCGGGCACCGGGTGGGCATCTCGGTGGCGGCGGCCAGTCAGCACGCGGCCATCCTCCGGAGCGCCGGGCTGGTGACCACTCTTCGATCGTTCAACACCGTGACGCACACGCTCACCCCGCTGGGCAACGCGCTCCTGCACGAGGAGCTCATCGCCTGAGGGCCGAGGCGCGGACACGACCCGGTCGCGTCCGCGCCCCGCCCGCGTCCGGGAGCGGCGGCCGGGGGAATGGGCCGCCGCTCCCGGACGCGGACGGGTGGCGGTAGGCGTCGTGCGGGGCCCGCTGGGGAGTCGGTGGGCCCCGCACGTGCTGCTGCTACCGGGTGCCGGGGCGTGGCGGGCACGCCCCGGGGATCGCCGTCGGCGTCACGCCAGGCTGAGCGTCACGTTGATGCAGACGCCCACCACGACGATGGCCAGCAACACCCAGGGCCACAGCGGACGTTCCTTTTGGGGCTGCCATCCAGACATGGTATTTCCTGTTCGCCGTGAGGAGTGGGAAGTAGTAGGGCAGCGGATGGTCCCCCGCTGCACAGCGAGGCTAACCCGCGGCCGGCGGCCAGCGCAGTCAGGTTCCCTGCCGTTCGCAGGTGCAGTTCTCTGCACCCGTCCGACCCGTCCGGCCCGCGCGCGGCGGCCCCGCCGAGGACTGCCCGCCGGCCCCGCCCCGCCCGTCGAACACTATTCGACCAGCGCTATTCGGTCACTGTCAAAAGACGTAGCGGGCCCCGGCCGGGTGTTCTTGAATCAAGAGCGTGCTCAGGGTGACGGGGAGTTCCCCCGAGCATTCCGGACAAGTCGACATGCCGGTTTCCGCGCCGCGGTCCCGGTATTTCCTCAGATCACTGTTGTCGCCGAGGCGAAAAGGGAAATCCGCGTAGGCGGTAACGGGGGAAGGTCTATCAGGTGGTCATCAATACAGGAGAGCTCCGCCGGATTTCCGTCTTCGACACCACGCTCCGCGACGGCGAGCAGGCGCCCGGAAACGCCATGACGGCCGAACAGAAGCTCGACGTCGCCATGGCGATCCAGAGCCTGGGCGTCGACGTCATCGAGACCGGATTCCCGGCGGCCTCCCCGACGGACTTCAAGGCGACCCGGATGATGTCCGAGCAGCTGACGGACGCCCGGCTCTCCTCCTTCTGCCGGTCGGTACCCAGGGACGTGGAGGTGGCCGTCGAGGCCGGCGGCATCGAGCGGCACCAGATCCAACTCCTGGTCACCGGCAGCGACATGCACCTGGAGCACAAGCGCGGCATCACCCGCGAGCAGGCGTACGCCGAGGTCCGCGCCGCCATCAGGACGGCCAGGGAGCTCGGAGTCACCGACATCTCGATCGGCATCGAGGACGCCAGCCGTGGCGAGCACGACCTGCTGCGCGGCTACTGCGAGATCGTCGCGGAGGCCGGCGCCACCACGATCGCCCTGGGCGAGACCTCGGGTTGTCTGGTGCCCGCCGAGTTCGGCGACCTCACCCACACGGTCCGGCAGTGGCTGCCCGCCGAGACGGTGCTGTCGGTGCACTGCCACGACGACTTCGGCCTCGCCGTCGCCAACACCCTCGCGGGCCTGGAGGCCGGGGCCGACGAGATGCAGGTGACGCTCGGTGGGATCGGCGAGCGCGCGGGCAACGCCGCGCTGGAGGAGCTCGCCGCCGTCCTGCTCTACAAGGCGGCCCACTACGGCTTCACCACCACGATCAGGACCGAGCGGCTGTACGCGGCCTACCAGGTGCTCACCCGGGCCATCGCGATGGAGACCCCGCGCAACAAGGCCATCTTCGGCCAGTACTCCTTCGCCACCCAGGCCGGGATCCACCAGGCCGGCATGCTGGCGCGCCCGGAGACCTACGAGTACCTGGAGCCCTCCCGGGTGGGCCGCGAGCGCTCCCTGCTGGTCGGCCGCCACTCCGGCCGCGGCATCCTGGCGCACCTGCTGGAGCAGCTCGACGTGCCCGCCACCCCCGAGCTGCTGGACGAGCTGTACCACGACTACATCGCCAGCCGCACCGGCGGCGAGTGCGACGAGCTGTCCGTGGTCCGCGCCAGCCTCGCCCAGCGGTTCGCCCGGTCGGCCGGAGCTGCCGCGTGACCACCGAGGCCCCCGCAACCCTGGCGGAGAAGCTGTGGGAGACGCACGTCGTGCACCGCGCCGACGGCGAGCCCGACCTGCTCTACATCGACCTCCACCTGACCCACGAGGCCACCTCCCCGCAGGCGTTCGACGGCCTGCGGCTGACCGGGCGCGCCGTGCGGCGCCCGGAGCTGACGCTCGCGCTGGAGGACCACAACGTCCCGACCGACTCGACGGTCATCGAGGACCCGGTCAGCCGCCTCCAGATCGACACCCTGCGGCGCAACTGCGAGACGCACGGCATCGAGCTCTACCAGCTCGGCCACCGCCGCCAGGGCATCGTGCACGTGGTCGGCCCGCAGCTGGGGCTGGTCCAGCCCGGCATGGCGGTGGTCTGCGGGGACAGCCACACCTCCACCCACGGCGCCTTCGGGGCGCTGGCCTTCGGCATCGGCACCAGCGACGTCGAGCACGTGCTGGCCACCCAGTGCCTGGCGATCAGCCGGCCCAGGACCATGGCGGTGGAGTTCACCGGTGAGCTCCCCCCGGGCACCGGCGCCAAGGACCTGATTCTCGCGCTGATCGCCGAGATCGGTGCCAACGGCGGCCAGGGGTACGTCATCGAGTACCGCGGCGCCGCCGTTCGCGCGCTGTCCATGGAAGCCCGCATGACGCTGTGCAACATGAGCATCGAGGCCGGTGCGCGGGCCGGCCTGGTCGCCCCCGACGAGACCACCTTCGCCTATCTCAAGGGGCGCCCGCACGCGCCGCAGGGGGCGGACTGGGACGCGGCCGTGGCCCACTGGCGGACGCTGCGCACCGACGACGGCGCCGCCTTCGACCGGACCGTCGAACTGGACGTGTCGGGTCTGAGCCCGCTGGTGACCTGGGGCACCAACCCCAGCCAGGCGGTGCCGCTGAGCGGGCGGGTGCCGGCCCCCGCGTCGTTCACCGACCCGGCCGAACGGGTGGCGGCCGAGCGGGCCCTGCAGTACATGGACCTCACGCCGGGCACCCCGCTGCGCGAGGTCCCGATCGACGTGGTCTTCCTCGGCTCCTGCACCAACGGCCGGATCGAGGACCTGCGGGTCGCCGCCGAGGTGCTGCGCGGGCGCAGGGTGGCCGGCACCACCCGGCTGCTCGTCGTGCCCGGCTCCGTACAGGTCCGGGAACAGGCCGAACAGGAGGGCCTGGACCGGGTGTTCCTCGACGCGGGCGCCGAATGGCGGCTGCCCGGCTGCTCGATGTGCCTCGGCATGAACACCGACCGGCTGACCGGGCCGCAGCGCTCGGCATCCACCTCCAACCGCAACTACGAAGGCCGGCAGGGCGCCACCGCCCGTACCCATCTGGTGTCGCCGGTGGTCGCCGCCGCGACCGCGGTGGCCGGCCGGCTGTCGGCGCCCGCCGACCTGGGATGAGAGAGCCATGGAACCCCTGATCACGCACACCGGGCAGGCGGTGGCACTGCGCCGCGACGACATCGACACCGACCAGATCGTCCCGGCCGAGTACTGCAAGCGCGTCGTCAAGAGCGGGTACGCGGACGCCCTGTTCGCCCGCTGGCGGCAGGAGCCCGACTTCGTCCTCAACCGCCCGGCGCACGCCGGTGCGACCGTCCTGCTGGCGGGCCGGAACTTCGGCATCGGCAGCTCGCGGGAGCACGCCGTGTGGGCCCTGAAGGACGGCGGCTTCGTCGCGGTCGTGGCCTCCGGCTTCGGGGACATCTTCCGCCGGAACGCCATGAACAACGGGCTGATCCCGGTGGACCAGCCGGTGGAGGTGGTCCAGGAGCTGATGGCCGAGGCCGAGCGGGACCCGTCCTTCACCCTCACCGTCGACCTCCAGCAGCTCCGGCTGGTCGTCGGCGGCCGCAGCTGGCCCTTCGAGGCCGAGCAGCGGGCCCGCGAACTGCTGCTGCAGGGCCTGGACACCATCGAGCTGACCATGCGGCGCGGCGAGCTGATCGAGGCGTACGAACGGCGCCGCCCGTCCTGGCTGCCGACCGTCCCCGTGGGATCGGGATCGGAGCACGCCACCGGGGGAGCGCGGTGACCCGCTCCGCGCTCGTCGGCACCGCCCCTGCCCGTCCGCTCGGCGCGCAGCGCGTCCGGCAACTGCCCGCCGGCGGGCTGGTCGCCCTGCTGGCGGGCCGGGGGGCGGACTCGGTGGACCTCGCGGCCGGCACTCCGAAGTGGCCGGCCACCCCGCCCGAGCTGGTGGAGGGCGCCGTCCGCGCCCTCCGCGAGGGCGTCCACCAGTACGAGGACCCGGCCGGGAACCCGCGGCTGCGCGAGTGGATCGCGGGTACCCTGCCGGGCCGGCCCGACCCCGACACGGAGCTGACGGTGACCGCGGGGGCGAGCGAGGCGCTCGCGGTCGCCCTGCTGGCCTGCGTCGACCCCGGGGACGAGGTCGTCGTCCTGGAGCCGTTCTACGAGAACTTCCTCAGCGCGGTCGCACTGGTCGGCGGGGTGCCGCGGTTCGTCCGGGCCGAGGGCCCGGACTGGGCCCTGGACCCCGACGCGCTCACCGCCGCGTTCGGCCCGCGCACCAGGGCGATCGTCCTCAACAGCCCGGCCAATCCGACCGGGCGGCTGCTCACCGACGGGGAACTGGGCCTGATCGCCGAGCTGTGCGAGCGGTGGGACGTGACGGCCGTCTCCGACGAGGTCTACGCCGGCTACGTCTACGACGGCGCGCGGCACCGCTCGGTGGCCGAACTGCCCGGCCTGGCCGAGCGGAGCATCGTGCTGGGCAGCTTCTCCAAGAGCCACGCCGTCAGCGGCTGGCGCCTGGGCTACCTGCGCGCCCCCGCGCCCTGGACCCGGATGCTGCGACAGGTCCACGTCGCCACCACCGGCGGGGCCGCCGCTCCGCTGCAGCACGCGCTGGCCGAGGCCGGCCCGGCCCTGCGGGACGGCTGGGACCCGGCCGGGTCGATGCGGCCGCTGCGCGACCTGGCCGTCCGGATGCTCACCGAGGCGGGCTTCGACTGCGTCGCACCCCGGGGCGGCATCTACGTCACGGCGGGGATCCAGCACCTCACCCGGGAGCCGAGTCCCGCCTTCGTCCGCGACCTGGCCGCCGCGACCGGGGTGCTGCTGGCGCCCGCCACCCCCTTCTTCGCCGACCCGCGGCGCGGCGACCGGTACGTCCGGGTCGCCTTCAACCGCCCCGAGGCCACCCTCCGCGAAGCCCACCGGCGCCTGACCGCCCGACCCTAGGACGATCCCGTGCAGACCGAGCAGAACACCCAGAAGATCATCGTGATACCCGGTGACGGCATCGGCCCCGAAGTGACCGAGGAAGCCGTCCTGACGCTCCAGGCCCTCGGCGCCGGCCTGGAGTTCACCTTCCTCGACCGGATCAACGCCGACCGCTACCTCCGCGACGGCGTGGCCCTCACCGACGGCGAGCTGGAGGAGGTCCGAACGGCCGGCACGGTGCTCTTCGGGGCCGTCGGCGACCCGCGGGTGACCAACCCGGACTACGCCCGCGGCGTGCTGCTCCGGCTCCGCACCGACCTGGACCTGTACGTCAACTACCGTCCGGCGGTGCTGCTGGACGAGCGGCTCAGCCCGCTGCGCGACGAGTCCCGCCGCGGCATCGACTGCGTGGTGGTGCGGGAGAACACCGAGGGCCTGTACACCGGGGTCGGCGGCAGCCTGCGGACCGGCACACCCGACGAGGTCACCGTCGACCAGGAGACCAACACCCACCTCGGGGTCTCGCGGATCGTCGAGTACGCCTACGGCGTCGCCCGCCGGTCGGTGTGCATGGTCGACAAGTCCAACGCGGTGCGGTTCGGCGGCCAGTTGTGGCAGCGGGTGTGGCGGGAGACCCGGGACCGCCACCCCGAGCTGGACTCGTCCCACCTGTACGTGGACGTCGCGGCGATGAAGCTGGTCAAGGATCCCGCGTCCTTCGACGTGATCGTCACCAACAACTCCTACGGAGACATCCTCAGCGACCTCACCGCGGAACTCGCCGGCGGGCTGGGCACCGCCGCCTCGGCGAACATCAACCCGGTGACCGGGATGGGCCTGTACGAGCCGGTGCACGGCAGCGCCCCCGACATCGTCGGCAAGGGACTCGCCAACCCCGCGGGCGCCGTGCTGAGCGCCGCCCTCCTGCTGCGCGACCGGGGGCTGAAGAGCGAGGCGGAGGCCCTGGAGCGGGCGGTGCGCCGCACCGTCGCCGAACGCCGCTGCACCCCGGACCTCGGCGGCACCCTGAACACCCGGCAGGCCGGAGAGGCCATCCGGGCGGCGCTGGACTGACCCCGCCCCCGCGGCCACCCCGCCCCGACGAACCAACCGCATCCGGACAACAGGAGGAGCACGTTCCCATGACCACAGCGATCACCTTGGACGCGGAGCCCCGGCTCGGCGGGTTGGTCTGCGGACTGTCCAGCCCGGGCCGCCCCGCGCTGACCGAACTCGGGGCCCAGCACGGCCCGTCCATCCGGGAACGGGTCGTCGGGCACGGTGCCGCGCTGCTGAGTGGGTACGAGTGGACCGACTGGAACGACCTGGACGCCTTCGTCAAGCAGGTCGTCGGTTCGCCGCTGGACTACACCGAACGCTCCTCGCCGCGCACCGAGTTGCACCCCGGCGTCTTCACGGCGACGGACCACCCGCCGACCGAGGAGATCTTCCTCCACACCGAGCAGTCCTACAACCTCACGGTGCCGCGCTACCTGTTCTTCTTCTGCCGGCAGGGCGCCCCCGAGGGCGGCGCGAACCGCCTCGCGGACTGCCGGGCCGTCCACGACGCGCTGCCGCGCGAGGTGGTCGAGCGGTTCGACCGCGAGGGCTACCTGCTGGTGCGCAACTTCCTGCCGGGGCTGGGCCTCACCTGGCAGCAGGCGTTCGGCACCGAGGACCCGGAGCGGGTGCGCCGGTACTGCGCGGACAACGGCATCGAGGTCGAGTGGCTGTCCGAGGACCACGTCCAGACCCGGCAGGTGCGCTGGGCGGTGGCCACCCACCCGGAGACCGGCGCGAAGTCCTGGTTCAACCACATGACGTTCTTCCACTCCAGCTCGCTGAACAAGGACCTCGCCGAGCTGCTGCTGGAGGAGTACGGCCCCCGGGGGATCCCGACCAACACCTTCCACGCCGACGGCACCGAGATCGCCCCGGACGTCGTGGAGGCGCTGCACGCCGGCTACCGCGACCACCAGGTCGACGTGACCTGCCGCACCGGTGACGTGCTGATCGTCGACAACCTGAGCGTGGCGCACGGCCGGGCCCCGTTCGTGCCGCCCCGCGAGCTGTTCGTGAGCATGGCCGACGCGCTGTCCTGGGAGCGGCTGCGCCCGGTGGAGCGGACCGCGCTGCCCGGCGGAGCGGTGGGACACGCGGGGTGACGGAGCGCACCGAGGAGCCGGTGACGGCTCGGTGCGACGGGCGGGCGCAGACGGCTGCGCCCGCCCGTCCGCTGCGCCGCAACCGCGCGTACAACCTGCTGTGGAGCAGCAACGTGCTCTCCCAACTGGGCTCCCAGGCGACGCTGTTCGCCTACCCGCTGCTGGTGATGGCGATGACCGGGTCGGTCTTCCAGGCCTCGCTGGTGGAGTTCGCCGTGGCCGCGTCCCGGATGGTGGCGGGGCTGCCGGCCGGCGCGGTGGCCGACCGGGTGTCGCGCAAGCGGGTGATGCTGGTGTCCGAGGCCGCCCGGGCCCTGGCCCTGGCGGTGCTGGCCGTCGCGATCGCCGCCGGGCGGGCGCCGCTCGCGCTGATCCTGGCCGTGGCGGTGGTCGAGGGCGTGAGCACCGCGCTGTTCAGCGCCGCCGACCAGGCACTGCTGCCGCTGGTGGTGCCGGAGCCGCAGCTCTCGTCGGCGGTGGCGCGCAACACCGCGCGCTACTACGTCGCCACCATCACCGGGCCCGGCCTCGGCGGGGTGCTCTACAACGTGCTGCGCGTCCTGCCGTTCGCGGCCCAGGCGGTGGCCTCGCTGGGCGCGCTGGGCGTCCTGCTGTTCCTCCGGGCGCCCGAGGAGCGCGCGCGGATCGCCGCCGCCGAGCCCGGGGGCCTGCTGCGGCACACCCTGACCGGACTGCGCTGGCTGTGCGGACACCGCCTGCTGCGGGTGACCGTGGGGCTCACCATGGGCTTCAACGCGGTCTTCAGCGGGCTGCTGCTGGTCGCCATCGGCATGGCCCAGCAGGCCGGAGCCACCGACGAGGTCGGGCCGATCGGGATGCTGATGGGCACCGGGGGAGTGCTGGGCGCCCTCGCCGCGCCCTGGCTGCGGCTGCGGCTGGCCCCGTACACCGCGGTGCTGCTGCTGACGTGGGGGGCGAGCGCCCTGGTGCCGCTCCTGGCGGTGCTGCCCGCCGGGTACTGCTACGGGGCGGTGCTCGGCTGCACCGCCTTCCTGGCGCCGACCGCGACCGCGATCATCGCCACCCACCAGATGACGACCACGCCGGACGCGATGCGCGGCCGGCTGGCCGGGGCGATCGGGGTGAGCCTGGGCGCGGCCTCCGCCGTGGGCACGCTGGCGGGAGGGGCGCTGCTGGAGTTCTCCGGGCCGGTGGCCACGGTGCTGGCGGCCACGGCGGTCCTGGTGCTGCTGGCCCTGCTGGCGACCCTCAGCGGAGCGATCCGCGCGCTGCCCGCGCCGGGCGGGCCGGGGCCGGGGCGGAGCGCCTGACCGGGCCGGCACCCGCCGGCCCGGTCGCCGGGTTCCGGTCACCGGCCCGGTTGCCGGGTTCCGGTCGCCGGCCAGGTCGCCGGGTTCCGGTCAATCGCCCTGGCCGTCTATCGAGTTGAGGTACGTCAGCACGGCGCGCACCCGTCGGTGGCCGCCGTCCGTGGCCGGCAGCCCGAGCTTGGTGAAGATGTTGCCGATGTGCTTGTTCACCGAGGTCTCCGCGATGAACAGCAACTTGGCGATGGCGCCGTTGCCGTGGCCCTCCGCCATCAGCGAGAGCACCTCGCGCTCGCGCGAACTCAGCGCGTCCAGCGGGTCGTTGCGCACCCGGCGGACCATCAGCTGGGAGATCACCTCGGGGTCCATGGCGACGCCGCCGCCCGCGACCCGGTCCAGGGCCTGGAGGAACTCCTCGACCCGGCTGACCCGGTCCTTGAGCAGATAGCCCACCCCGGAGGCGCCGTGGACCAGCAACTGCGCGGCGTAGGCGTGTTCGACGTACTGGGACAGCACCAGGACCGGCAGGTCGGGCAGTTGCTCCCGGGCGGTCACCGCGCTGCGCAGCCCCTCGTCCCGGTAGGTCGGAGGCAGCCGGACGTCCAGCACGGCGATGTCCGGGCGGTGTTCCAGCAGCGTGGGCAGCAGGCTGTCGCCGTCCTCCACGGTCGCGCAGACCTCGTGGCCCACGCTGGTCAACAACAGTGACATGCCCTCCCTCAGCAGGGCGTTGTCCTCGGCGATCACGATCCGCACGGGAGCTCCACTCGAAGTACTGTCGGTCCGCCGGGGGGACTGTGCAGCTCGGTCACGCCGTCGAACGCCGCGACGCGGCGCTTGATGCCGCGGATCCCGCTGCCGGAGCCGGTCGTCGCCGCCCCGCCCTGCCCGTCGTCCCAGACGGAGATGTGAATCCTGCTCTCGGTGGTGCGCAGCTGCACCTGGCTGCACTCGGCCCCGCTGTGCTTGGCGACGTTCGTCAGCGCCTCGGAGATGACGTAGTAGGCCGCCGCCTCCACCGCGGCGGGCGCCCGGCTGCTCCTGGACTCGTACTCCAGGTCCAGCTTGGTGGGGATCTGGCAGGCCGCCACCAGGGAGCGGGTCGCCTCGGCCAGGCCGTGGTCGGCGAGCACCGGCGGGTAGATCGAGCGCACCGCGACGCGTAGCGACTGCACCGCCTGATCGGCCAGGTCGCGGGCCTGGTCGATCATTTCGGGCAGCTTCTCCGGGTTGTCGTGGAGCACCCTCTTCATCAGCGCCAGCCGCAGCGACACCGAGACCAGTCCCGCCTGCGCGCCGTCGTGCAAGTCGCGCTCGATGCGCCGCAGTTCGGCGGCGTGCGCCTCCAGGGCCTCGGCCCGGGTGATGGTCAGCTCCTCCACGCGCTTGGCGAGGGACGTCCGGCGCTTGCGCGGCTTGAGCAGTGCCCGGGTCATCAGGGCGTGCAACTGGGCGCACCAGGGGAGCAGCCAGCCGGCCAGCGCCCCGTAGGCCAGGCCCGCGAAGCAGGCCCCCAGCGCCGAGCCCCACGAGTCGATGTTCCAGACCAGGAACTGGGCGGGCTTGGGCACGACCTGCCACCACAGCGGGATGGTCAGCCAGCTGGCCGACCCCACGCACAGTCCGATCGCCAACGCGGCGCCGAGCGTGCCCAGTACGGCGTGCAGCAGCAGCCACAGCAGGTCGGTGTAGGTGGCCTTGTCGGTGAGCATCGCCTGCGCGCGGACCAGCACCCGGCCCTCGGCCTCCCGGTAGGAGGACGGGATCTCGCAGTCCAACCACTGCCCCGCGCGCCGACGGTGGGCGTCGGCGACCCGCCGGAGCCGGGCCAGTGAGAGCGGCAGCAGGCTCAACCCCGGGCCGACCAGGCTCAGTACGAACACCGCGAGGAGGGCGTAGAAGCCGAGGAAGGCCACCACCGCGGTGCCGCCGACTTCCAGGAGGTACCGCAGGGCCAGGACGAACCGCCGGAGGAACTCCTGCTGCGTGGTCGCCGGGGTCAACCCGCGGCGCGGCCGCTGGGGAACGCCATCCATCGTCGCCAAGCCCCCGTTACCCGTTTTCACCCACGGTATCACTGCGAGGTGATCTCCGCGGCTCGGCCGTCACCCGGACAGGGGGGTAGCCAACTGCACCTTTCGAACTCCAGCAAACATCGTGGTGCCCACAGGAGCCGTGCGCCTAGCGTGAGTTCGACGTGTCGATGACAGGGCGGGAAGGTGGGACGCAGTGGCGCACGGCCAGTGGGCGGTGGAATTGCGGTCGGTGGAGAAGAAGTACGGTCGCGGAGCGGGTGAGGTCGCCGCGCTGCGCGATCTCAGCCTCTCCTTCGACCGGGGATCGTTCACCGCGGTCATGGGGCCGTCGGGCGCCGGGAAGAGCACCTTCCTGCACTGCGCGGCCGGGCTGGACCGTCCGACCTCGGGCTCGGTGTGGCTGGCCGGCACGGACCTGGCGACGCTGGACGAGGCGCAGTTGACCATGCTGCGCCGGGAGCGGGTCGGCTTCATCTTCCAGGCGTACAACCTGTTGGGGTCGCTGACGGTGGCGGAGAACATCACGCTGCCGCTGCTGCTCGCCGGGGTCGCGGCCGAGCCGGGCTGGCTGGACCAGGTGGCTCGGCGGGTCGGGCTGTCCGACCGCCTGCAGCACCGGCCGGCCCAGCTGTCCGGCGGCCAGCAACAGCGGGTGGCGATCGCCCGGGCCCTGATCACCAAGCCCGAGGTGATCTTCGCCGACGAGCCGACCGGCGCGCTCGACAGTCGTACGGGCCGTCAGGTGCTGTCCCTGCTGCGGGAGATCGTGGACCGGGACGGCAACACCGTCGTGATGGTGACCCACGACCCGGTCGCCGCCTCCTTCGCGCAGCGCGTGGTGTTCCTCGCGGACGGCGCCTTCGCCGAGGAGATGGCGGCGCCGACCGCCGATCGGGTGGCCGCGCGGATGACCCGCCTAGAGGAGTGGTGAGCAGATGATCTTCAAGCTCGTCCTCATGACCCTGCGGGAGCGCAAGGCCGGACTCGTCGGGGCTTTCGTGGCGCTGGTCGGGGCGTCGATGCTGATCACCGCGTTCGGCGCGCTGCTGCAGTCCGGACTGGGCTCGGGGGTGGCCACCCAGCGTTACGCGGGGGCGCCGGTGGTGGTCGGCGGCACCCAGTCGTTCAAGGTCACCGACGGCAAGACCAAGCAGAAGCCGCTGCCCGTGCCCGCGCCGCTGAACAGCGACGTGACCGACAAGGTGGCCGGGGTCGAGGGCGTGCAGCGCGCGGTGCCCGACGTCAGCTTCCCCGCCCAGGTGGTGGACGGGGACGGCGGGCTGGACGCCGGCGGCGGCGAGCAGCCGTCGAGCGGGCACAGCTGGTCCAGTTCGGTGCTCGGCCCCTTCGACCTGGAGCGCGGGCGGGCGCCGCAGCAGGCGGGCGAGGTGGTGCTGGACGCGCGGCTGGCCGACCGGGTGGGGGTGTCGCCCGGGCAGCGGGTGCGCCTGGCGACCACCCAGGAGGCGCGGGAGTACACCGTCACCGGGGTGGCCGCGCTGAAGGGCGGCGGGAAGCCGCGCTCGCCGGCGGTGTTCTTCACGGACGCCGAGGCGACGACGCTCTACGGGCACCCCGGCCGGATCGACGCGGTCGGGGTGCTGGTCGCGCCGGGCGCCGACCCGGACAAGGTGGCGGACCGGATCGACAAGAAGCTGGCCGGGGCGGGCGCCGACACCTATCTGGGCGAGGACCGCAGCCAGGTGGAGTTCCACGACGTGGCCTCGGCCCAGACCAACCTGGTCGAGCTGGCGGGGTCGCTCGGGGCGACGGTGGTGCTGATCGCGATGATCGTGGTGGCCAGCACCCTCGCCCTCAGCGTGCACCAGCGCCGCCGCGAGCTGGCCCTGCTGCGGGCGGTCGCGGCCACCCCGCGCCAGGTCTACAAGATGATGGCGGCCGAGGTCCTGATCGTCTCCCTGGTGGCCTCGGTGATCGGGTGCCTGCCGGGCGTTCTGGTGGCCAAGGTGCTGATGGGCGCGCTGAGCGTGATCGGCATGGTGCCCGACGACTTCGCGTTCTCCGTCGGCCCCGTGCCGATGCTGGTCGCCGTCCTGGCAACGGTGTTCGCCGCGGAGGTGGCCGCGGTCGGGGTCGCCCGCAAGGCGGTGGCGATCCGGCCGGTCGAGGCGATGGGCGACGCCCAGATCGAACCGGCGCGGCTGGGGCGCGGCCGGGTGTTCTTCGGGGTGCTGCTGTTCCTGCTCGGCGTCGGGGGCTCGCTGCTGCCGCTGTTCTTCGGCAGCGTCTTCGCGGTGGCCGGCGCGGGCACCGGCGGGCTCGTCATGATCATCGCCGTGCTGATGCTGGCCCCACCGGTGGTGAGCGTGGCGAGTCGGCTGATGGCGGGCCCGGTCCGCCGGCGCACCGGACCGCACGGCTACCTCGCGGTGGCCAACACCCGGGCCAACGCCCGCCGGCTGGCGGCCGGCATCGGTCCGCTCACCCTGGCGATCGGCTTCGCGCTGGTTCAGTTGTGCATCCCGACGACGACCGCGTCGGCGGCCCAGGACCAGGCCGAGGCGGGCATCGTGGCCGAGTTCACGGTGCAGGGCGGGCCCGGCGGGCCGCCGATCGGCGTGGTCCGGGACGCCGCGGCGCTGCCGGGGGTGGCCGCCGCCACCGGGGTGATCCGGGTCCAGGTGAACGGCTCCCGGAAGGTGCTCGACTCGCCGGAGATCTTCAAGTACCAGGCCCAGGGCGTCACTCCGGACAAGGCGGCGCAGACCATGGACCTCGGTGTCACCGAGGGCTCCCTGGACAACCTCCGCGGCGACGTGGTGGCGATCAGCGGCGGTGCGGCCAGCACGCTGGGCGCCCACGTCGGCGACCGCATCCGGCTGAACCTCCCGGACGGCGCCGAGGTCAAGCCCGCGGTGGTCGCGGTCTACGACCGGGGCCTGGGCTTCGGCGACGTGACGCTCCCCCAGGACTCGGTGCTGGCGCACAGCTCCCGCCAACTGGAGGACGCGGTGTTCGTCAAGACCGCCGCCGGCGCCGACAAGGGCCAGGTCGGCAAGGCGCTGCGCGGCCTGGCCGGCCGGTACCCGGGCCTCAAGGTGCTGGACGGGAGCGGCCTTTCGGCCGCGCAGCAGGAGCAGGCGATGTCCTCGGTGCTGACCAGTGCGCTGCCGCTGGCGCTGGTCTTCGGCTACCTCGCCATCTCGGTCGCCAACACGCTCGTGCTGGCGACCCTGGGCCGGGTGCGGGAGTTCTCGCTGATGCGGCTGGTCGGGGCGCCGAGGGAGCAGGTGGTGCGGATGATGCGGGTGGAGGCCGGGATGGTGGTGGCCATCGCGGTGGTGGTGGGGACCGTGGTGCCGCTGCTGCCGCTGGTCACGGTGAGCCTGGGGCTGACCGGATCGCCGGTGCCGCACTTCCCGGTGCTGATGTACCTGGGGATCGTCGCGGTGACCGCGCTCATCGGACTGGGCGCGATCCTGGTGCCCACCCGGTTCGCGCTGCGGACCCGCCCGGTGGAGGGCATCGGCTTGCGGGAATAGCCTCCCGCCCACCCGAGGGGCCCGCGGTGCGTTCGACGCGCCGCGGGCCTTTCGGTTGTGATCGGGCCCGCACAGTGCTGTGATCGGGCCCACACCGCGGATACCCCTCCCCGGTGCCCGCGGAATGCCAACCAGCGTTTTTCACAGAGGACTTAAGGACGCTGACCGGCGCAAAGTCCCCGTGTAGCCTTCAGGAAACAAGACGATCTTCCCCAGTCGCGGTCCGTGCGCACCACTCCGTGCGCACCTGGAATTCGCGGCTGTTCCAGGCTGTCTGCGGCCCGTCACGGAAAGCGGAGTAGAGGGGGTTTCCTGGTGTCACCGGGACTTGTTGCCCAATTCCCGAGAATGGCCGCCGGTTTCGGGGTCCGGAACGCTCAGCTCGCGCTGCTCGACCACACCGGAGTGCGGACGGCCCGCGTCGGCGGACCGGAGGCGGCGGAGCTGCGCTTCCCCTTCGCCTCCGTCACCAAGCTGTTCACCGCCACCGTGGCGCTGCAGCTGGTCCGCGATGGCGACCTCGACCTGGACGCCGCCCTGGGGCGGTACGGCGAGGAGTTCGCGGCCGCGCCCAACGGTCTCGGTACCACGGTGACCCTGCGCCACCTGCTGAGCCACACCAGCGGCCTGGTCTGTTCCCTGGACGACGAGGACCGGACCCCGCGCGGCTTCGCGGCCGCCGCGGGCGAGCCGGCCCTGCTGTTCCGGCCGGGCAGCGCCTTCTCCTACTCCAACGTGGGCTTCGCACTGGTCGGCCGACTGATCGAGGCGGCCGCCGGTCTGAGCTGGTGCGAGGCCGTGGACACCTTCCTGCTGGGCCCGCTCGGCATCACTCCGGCCCATCTGCCCGCCCCCGGGCCCTCGGCGCCCGGCCCGGCCATCGCCGTCGGCCACGCCGTCACCGGGGCGGGCGCCGTCCCGGTGGACGTCCGTGTCCCCGCTGCCATGGCGCCGGCGGCCGCGCTGGCCGGCACCGCCGAGGACCTGGTGGCCTTCGCCCGGCTGCACCTGGCGGATCGCGCCGAGGCGTACCGGGCGCTGCTGGACGAGGACGGCGTCGCGGCGATGCGCGGCCCGGTGCCGGGTGTCGAGCCGTACGGGCTCGCCGACGGTTTCGGCCTCGGCTGGGCCCGGTACGGGGCGGCCGACGAGCCCTGGCTCGGCCTGGACGCCATGGCCGGCGGCACCACCTGCAACCTCCGGGTCCAGCCGGGCACCGGCAGCGTGCTGGCCCTGGTCACGGACTCCACGGCGGGGCTCGCCCTCTGGCGCGAGCTGGCCGAACGGCTGCGCGCCGAGGGCCGGGACGTCGGCGCACCCCCGGTCGGGCGGTCCGAGGCGCATCCGGCGCCCGGGGGCGACGCCGACCTGGCCGGCACCTGGGCCAACGGCGACATGGTGTACCGCCTCACCGGTGGGGCCGGCGCCCCGTTGCACCTGGAGGACGACACCGGGGCGCGCTACCGGCTCGACCTCGATGGCCGCGGGCGATTCTCCGCCCACCGCCTGGATTTCCTCGAAGCCCCGTACGCGGGCCGGTTCCTGCCCGATCCGGAAACCGGGGTAAGTCCGCTCCTGCAGTTCGCCGGACGCGTTCTCCGCCGGGAATCCCCGTACGGGGAAAAGACCGGGAAATTCCGCACGGCCGGCTGACGAAAGTCCCGGACAAGCGCTGCCTCCCTTCTCGCACGACTCATTCGCTGGAGTATGGAAGTGACAGGAACGAACGGCACCCGGTCGGTTTCCGCGGAAACGGCCGCGGAGAGCGGAGGATTGTCACCGGTCCAGCGGCGGCTGTGGTTCCTGAACCGGCTCCAGGAATCCGGCGCCGGTGCGACCACGGCCCGCGCCGTCCGCCTCACCGGTGCCCTCGACGCGGCCGCGCTCGGAGAGGCGCTGGCCGACCTGCTGGCCCGCCACGACCTGCTGCGCACCGTCCACGTCGAGGAGGACGGCCGCTGCCGCCCCGAACCGCGCCCCGCGCACGAGCCGTTCGCCGACCTCGCGGTCCGCGCGGCCGACCCGGACGGGCTCGACCGGCGGCTGGCGGAGGCGGCGGCCCGTCCCTTCGACCTGACCCGGGACGCCCCGCTGCGTGTCGAGCTGTTCCGGCTCGGCTCCGAGGAGCACGTCCTGCTGCTGGTGCTGCACCGCATCGCCGGGGACGAGGCGTCCTGGGGGCCGCTGCTGGGCGATCTGGCCGACGCGTACGCCGCCCGCTGTCGCGGCGAGGCTCCGTCGGGGGAACGGCCGCTCCAGCTTGCAAATGTGACGCGACATCAGGAGCTGGGAACGTTCGATCGGCCGTCCCCGGCAGCTGCGGCCGAACTGGAGTTCTGGCGCGGCGCCCTGGCGGGAGCCCCGGAACAGCTCCAGCTCCCGGCGGACCGCACCCGCCCGGTGGCCGCCACGTACGAGAGTGCCCGGCTCCGGCTGCGCCTGGACGCCCGGTGCCACCGCGCCGTCGAGGCGCTGGCCGCACGGACCGGCACCGAGGCCTTCGCCGTCCTGCACGCCGCGCTCGCCGTCGTGCTGCGCCGCTTCGGCGCGGGCGACGACCTGCCGCTGGGCACCACGGTGAGCACCCGGGGCGCCGGCGAGTCGGCCGTGGTCGGGCCGCTGGAGAACACGGTGGTGCTGCGGACCGCGGTACCGGACGGCGTGAGCTTCGCCGACCTGGTGCGGGCCTGCTCGGCCACCGCCGACGCCGCCCGTGCGCACGGCGGCCTGCCCTTCCCGTGGCTGGTCGACGCGGTGCGGCCGGACCGGGCGCTGAACCGGCACCCGCTGTGCCAGGTCGTCCTCGACCTCGCCCACCCGGTGCCCGCCCCGGACGCCTTCGGCGACCTGGCGGCCAGGACCCGGGAGGTGCCCGCAGGCGGCTCTCCGTACGACCTCCACGTGCGCGCCGTGCCGGAGCACACGGACGGCGGCCCGCGCGGGATGGACCTGCTGGTCGACTACAGCCGCGAACTGTTCGACGAGCCGACCGCGCGCCGCCTCGCCGAGGCCGTGCCGCGGCTGCTGGCCGAGGCCGTCCAGGTCCCGGAGCGGGCGCTCGACGGCTTCGACGTCCTGGACGCCGAGGAGCGTGACCGCGTGCTGACCCGGTGGAACGCCACCGCCGCGCCGGTCCCCGACGGCACCGTCGCCGACCTCTTCGAGGCCCAGGTGCGCGCCCGCCCGCAGGCCCCCGCCGTGGTGCACGCGGGCCGGACCAGCAGCTACGCGGAGCTGGACGCCAGGGCCAACCGGATCGCCCGGGCCCTGGTCGACCGGGGTGCGCGCCCCGGCGCCTTCGTCGCGCTCGTGCTGCCGCGCGGCACCGACCTGCCGGCGACCCTGCTCGCCGTCGCCAAGACCGGAGCGGCGTACCAGCCGCTCGACCCGGAGTACCCGGCCGAGCGGATCGCCCACGCGCTGGCCGACACCCGCCCGGTCGCCGTCGTCACCGACCGCCGTACGGCCGGGCGGCTGCCCGCCACCGGTGCCCGCCTGCTCGTACTGGACGACGCGGACACCGTGCGCGAGCTGTCGGCGCTGCCGGACACCGCGCCGGTCGCGCCCGCCCGCCGCACCGTGCCGGGCGCCGACCAGGCCGCGTACGTCATCCACACCTCCGGCTCGACCGGGCGGCCCAAGGGCGTGGTGGTGGGCCGACGGGCGCTGGCCAACTTCCTGGCGGCGATGGCCGAGCTGCTGCCGCTGACCCCCGCCGACGTGTGGACGGCGGTCACCACCGTCGCCTTCGACATCGCCGCCCTGGAGCTCTACCTGCCGCTGGCCGCCGGGGCCACCGTGGTGCTGGCCGACCGGGAGACCGTCCGCGACCCGCGGGCCCTGGCCGACCTGATCACCGGCACCGGCACCACGGTCGTGCAGGCCACCCCCGGTCTGTGGCAGGCGCTGTGCGAGCAGCAGCCCGAGGCCGTCCGCGGACTGCGGATCGCCGTCGGGGGCGAGGCGCTGCCCGCCGCCCTGGCGCGGACCCTGCGGGAACTCGGGGCGGAAGCCGTCAACCTCTACGGTCCGACGGAGACCACCATCTGGTCCACCGCCGCCAGGCTCGACGGCCGCCCGGGCGCCCCGGCCATCGGCACCCCCATCGCCAACACCCGGGCGTACGTGCTGGACGCCCGGCTACGGCCGGTGCCGGTCGGCGTGGCCGGCGACCTCTACCTCGGCGGGGCCGGCGTCGCGCACGGCTACCACGGCCGCCCCGGGCTGACCGCGGAGCGCTTCGTGGCCGACCCGTTCTCCGGCGAGCCGGGCGCCCGGCTGTACCGGACCGGTGACGTGGCCCGCTGGGCCGCCGACGGCGCGCTGGAGTTCCTCGGCCGCAGCGACCACCAGGTCAAGGTCCGCGGCTTCCGGATCGAACCCGGCGAGATCGAGGCCGTCCTGGAGCGGCACCCGGACGTGGCCACGGCGGTGGTGAAGGCCACCGAGGTCCGGCCGGGTGACGTCCGGCTGGTGGCGTACGCGGTCGCCGCGGCGGGCCGGCGGCTGGACCCGGCCCGGCTGCGGGAGCACGCGGCGTCCTCGCTGCCCGACTACATGGCCCCGGCCGCGGTCGTCCCGCTGGCGGAGCTGCCGCTGACCCCCAACGGCAAGGCCGACCGGGCGGCGCTGCCGGCGCCCGTCCTGGAGCCGACGGAGGCCCGGCGCGGGCCCCGGATCGCCCGCGAGGAGCAGCTGCACGCCCTGTTCTGCGAGGTGCTGGGCGCCGACGGGATCGGCATCGACGACAGCTTCTTCGACCTGGGCGGGCACTCCCTGCTGGCCACCAGGCTGGTCAGCCGGATCCGCGCGGCGCTGGACACCGAGGTGTCCGTCCGCACCCTGTTCGAGGCCCCGACGGTGGCCGCGCTCGCCCAGCGACTGGACGGCTCACGGAGCGGGTCCGGCCCGCGGCGGGTCGACCGCGGCGGGCCGCTGCCGCTGTCGTACGGCCAGCAGAGGCTGTGGTTCCTGCACGAGTACGAGCCCGGCGGCATCGAGTACAACTCGCCGCTGGTGCTGCGGCTGACCGGCGCGCTGGAGGCCGACACCACCGAGGCCGCGCTGCGGGCGGTGGTCGCCCGCCACGAGGCGCTGCGGACCACCTTCGACGTCGTCGACGGCCGTGGCGTGCAGCGGGTGCACGACACGGTGGAGGTGCCGGTGCGCCGGGTGGACCTCTCCGACCGCCCGGCGGCCGGTCGCGAGGCCGAGCTGGACCGGCTGCTGCGTGAGCAGGCGTCACTCCCGTTCGACCTGCGCCGCGGCCCGCTGCTGCGGGTGGTGCTGGTGCGGCTGTCCGGGCAGGAGCACGTCCTGGTGCTGGACATGCACCACGTCGTCACCGACGGCTGGTCCAAGAACGTGCTGGCGCGGGAGTTCTGCGCGCTCTACGAGGAGGCGGCGACCGGCACCCCGGCGGCCCTGGAGGCGCTGCCGGTGCAGTACCCGGACTACGCCGTGTGGCAGCGCGCCGAGGAGGAGCGGCGCAGTGGCGCGGGCCCGCGCGAGGACCTGGAGTACTGGCGACGCCGGCTGGCCGGCCTCGGTCCGCTGGAGCTGCCGACCGACCGGACCCGTCCGCCGGTCCGCACCTCGGTGGGCGACCAGCACGTCTTCGCCCTCCCCGCCGAACTGGCGCAGCGGATCGGCGAGTTGTGCCGGGAGCAGCAGGTCACGCTGTTCGCCGCGCTGGTGGCCGGGGTGCAGCTGCTGCTGTCCCGCTACAGCCGGCAGCAGGACGTGGCGCTGGGCACGATCGTCTCCGGCCGGGACCGGGAAGAGATGGAGAACGTGCTCGGCTACTTCGTCAACACCCTGGTGCTGCGCGGTTCGGTCCGCCCCGGGGCGACCGTCGGGGAGTTCCTGGCCGACACCCGGCGCACGGTGCTGGAAGCGCTCACCCACCAGGAGCTGCCGTTCGACCGCCTGGTCGAGGAACTGCAGCCGGAGCGGGACCCGAGCCGCACCCCGCTGTTCCAGGCGGGGGTGACCCTGCACCGGGCCCAGACCGTCGAGTCCGCCCGGCTGCGGGCCGAGGAGGTGCGCGCGCCGAGGGTCACCGCGATGTTCGACCTGGGCTTCGAGTTCGAGGACCGGGACGGGGAGCTGTCCTGCCGGCTGGAGTACAACACCGACCTGTTCGACCGCTCCACCGTGGAACGGATGTCCGGCCACCTGCTGGTGCTGCTGGCGGCGATGGCCGCCGAGCCGCACCGCCCGCTGGGTGAACTGCCGTTGATGGCCGAGGCGGAGCGCCGCCTGGTCGAGCGCTGGAGCAGCCCGGACCCGCGCACCGGCCCGCCCGGGCACCGGAGCGTGCCCGCGCTCCTCGCCGAGCAGGTGCGCCGCCGACCGCACGGACTCGCCGTGGTGGCCGGTGACCGGCGCCTGGACTTCGGCGAACTGGACGGGTGGGCCGACGCGCTGGCGCGGCGGCTGGTGGCGGAGGGGGTGCGCCCGGGCGAGGTCGTCGCCGTCCGCACCGGGCGCGGCCCGGAGATGACCGTCGGCCAGCTGGCCGTCCTCAAGACGGGCGCCGCGGCGCTGCCGCTCGACCCGGCGGTGCCGGCGGAGCGGGCCGCGGACATCCTGGACGACGCCGGGGTGCGGGTGGTGGTCGCCCGGCGGAACCCGGCCGACGGCCCGGTCCCCGAGCACGGCCGGGTGCTGTACGTGGAGGACGCCGACGGGGAGGCGGTGGACGGCCCGCCCGACGTGGCGACCGGCCCCGGCGACCTGGCGTACGTGTTCTACACCTCGGGCTCCACCGGCCGGCCCAAGGGCGTGCAGATCGAGCACGGCAGCGTGCTGAACCTGCTGCGGTGGTACCGCGACTACTACCGGGTGGGTCCGCAGGACCGTGCCTCGCAGCTGGTGGCGCCGGGCTTCGACCCGACGCTGCTGGAGCAGTGGGGCAACCTCGGCGCCGGAGCGAGCGTGTGGTTCGTCCCCGACGAGCGGCTGGACGACCCGCACCTGCTGGTCGAGTGGTTCAGGGCCCAGCGCATCACCCACGCCGTGGTGCCGGCGCCGCGACTGGAGTCCGTCCTGGACCAACCGGGCCTCTACGAGGGGAACTTGCGCTTCATGCTCACCGGCGCCGACGTGGTCCGCCGCCGCCTGCCCGCGGACGCCCCGTTCACGCTGGTCAACCACTACGGTCCGACCGAGACCACGGTGCTGACCACGGCCGCCGTGCTGCGCGAACGCGGGGACGCCTCCGACGAGCGGCTGCCGTCCATCGGCTCGGCCATCACCGGGACCCGCACCCGCGTGCTCGACGAGAACGGCCGGCCGGTGCCGGCCGGCGTGCCCGGCGAGCTGTTCGTCGGCGGCCTGGGCCTGGCCCGCGGCTACCTCAACCGCCCGGAGCTGACCGAGGAGCGCTTCGTTCCCGACCCCTTCGCGCCGGGGGAGCGGCTGTACCGCACGGGTGACCTGGTCCGGTGGCTTCCCGACGGCGAACTGGACTTCCTGGGACGGCTGGACAACCAGGTCAAGGTCCGCGGCTACCGTATCGAACTGGGCGAGGTGGAGAACGCGTTGTCACGGCTGCCCGGGGTGGCCAAGGCCGCGGTGGTCGCCCGGAAGGGCGCCTCCGGCTCCGCCGTGCTGACCGGGTACGTGGTGCCGGACGGCCCCGGCGAACCTGACCCGGAGGAGCTGCGGGAGCGGCTCGGCACCGGCCTGCCCGAGTACATGGTGCCGGCGCACATCCTGGTGCTGGCCGCCTTCCCGGAGACCACCAGCGGCAAGATCGACCGCAACGCGCTGCCCCGGCCGGCGTCCCGTCCGCAGGGCGGGAGCGACCACGTCGCGCCCCGCAACGCGGTGGAGCGGGCACTGACCCGCATCTGGGAGCACGTCCTGGACACCGAGCGGATCGGCGTCCTGGACGACCTGTCGGCCCTCGGGGCCAGCTCCGTCCTCACCCTGCAGACCGTCTCCCGCATCCGCGAGGACTTCGGCGTCACCGTCTCGGTGCGCGAGGTCTTCACCGCCCGGAACGTGTCCGAACTGGCCGGCGTGGTCCGGGCCAAGGCCCGGGCACAGCTGCACCGGGCCCGACCGGACGCCGTTGTCCGCACCACCAGCGCACGAGGGGAATGACATGCCCGACCAGATCGCCGGCACAGCCGGGCCGGAGGACTTCGACCAGCTGGACGACGCCGCCCTCGACGCGCTGCTCGAAGAGCGGCTGAACGCCCGGACGGAGGCGGACCCAGAGGTCGCCGCCATCCCGCCGGCCGACGACGCCCGGCCCGCCCGACTCTCCTTCGGACAGGAGCGGCTGTGGTTCCTCGACCGCTACGAGTCCGGCGGCACCGAGTACAACTCCGCCGTCGGGCTGCAGCTGCGCGGCGAGCTGAGCGTCGAGGCGCTCGCCGCCGCCCTCGGCCGACTGGTCGCCCGGCACGAGCCGCTGCGCACCACCTTCGCCACCGCCGAGGGCCGGCCGTACCAGGTGGTCCGCCCGGCGGCCCCGGTGGACCTGGCCGTCCAGGACCTGGGCGGGCTGCCCGAGGACGCCCGGCAGGCGCGGGTGGACGAGCTGCTGCGGGCCGAACTCGGCCGCCCCTTCGACCTGGTGGAGGGGCCGCTGCTGCGGGCGGTGCTGCTGCGCCTGGGCGCCGCGGAGCACGTCCTGCTGCTGACTCTGCACCACATCGCGGCCGACGGCTGGTCCAAGGGGGTGATCGCCCGCGAGCTGGGCGAGCTCTACGGGGCCGCGAAGGAGGGCCGAGAGGACCGGCTCGCACCGCTGCCGGTGCGCTACCGCGACTTCGCCGACTGGCAGCGGGAGAGCCTGACCGAGGCCCGGCAGGAGACGGAACTCGCCTACTGGAAGGACCGGTTGGCGGGCGTCGAGCCGTTGGAGCTGCCCACCGACCGGCCCCGGCCGGCCGTCCGCACCACCAACGGGGCGCTGGCGCCGTTCCGCGTCCCGGCCGAGGTGGCCCGCGGCCTGGCCGAGCTGGGCCGGCGGTACGGCGGCACGCTGTTCTCCTCGCTGGTGGCCGCCTCCCAGGTGCTGCTGGCGCGCCACTCCCGGCAGCGGGACATCGCGGTGGGCACGGTGAGCACGGGCCGGGACCGCACCGAACTGGAGCCGCTGGTCGGCTTCTTCGTCAACACCCTGGTGCTGCGCGCGGACGTGGACGCCGACCTGCCCTTCACCGACTTCCTCGCCGGGGTCGCCGACACCGTGTGGGAGGCGCTGGCCCACCAGGACGTCCCGTTCGACCGGCTGGTGGACGCGCTGCACATCGAGCGGGACCCCAGCCGCACCCCGCTGGTGCAGGCCGCGGTCGTTCTGCAGAACGCCCCCGCCGGCGAGATCGCACTGCCGGGACTGGAGGTGACGGAGTTCCGCCCGCCGTCGGTGTCCTCGATCTTCGACCTGACGCTGGAGTTCGCCGAGACCGCCTCCGGTGAACTGGCCGGGACGGTCGAGTACAACACCGACCTGTTCGACGCCGCGACGGTGGCCCGGCTCACCGGGCACCTGGGCGAGCTGCTCGCGGGCATCGTCGCCGACCCGGCCCGCCCGCTGGGGGACCTGCCGCTCCTGACGGCCGGCGAACTGCACACCCTCACCCGGGAGTGGGGCGACCACCGCGTCCCGTACCCGGCCGACGCCACCGTGCACGGCCTGGTCGCCGACCGGGTCCGGTGCGACCCGGACGCCGTCGCGGTCGAGGACGCGGCGGGCCCGCTCCGCTACCGGGAGCTGGAGGAGCGCGCCAACCGGCTCGCCCACCACCTGATCGCCCTGGGCGCCCGGCCCGGCGACCACGTCGCGGTCTGCCTGCCGCGCGGCGCCGGGTTCTACGGGGCCCTGCTGGCCGTGCTGAAGGCGGGCTGCGCCTACGTGCCGCTGGACCCCGACCACCCGGCCGAGCGGCTGGCGCACATCCTGGACGACACCGCGGCGCCGGTCTGCCTGACCGAGCGGAGTATGGCCGACCGGATACCCGCCGGCCGGACCCGGACCGTCCTGCTGGACGAGGAGGCCGGGGCGATCGCCGCCCGCCCGCAGGACGCCCCCTCGGTGGCGGTCGGCCCCGGCGACGCGGCCTACGTGCTGTACACCTCCGGCTCCACGGGCACCCCCAAGGGCGTGGTGGTCGAGCACCGCTCGATCGTCCGGCTGGTCAGCGGCAACGACTACGCGCCGCTGCACCCGGACGACGTGGTGGCCCAGGCCGCGGACGTCACCTTCGACGCCGCCACCTTCGAGATCTGGGGCGCGCTGACCGCCGGGGCACGGCTGGTAGCGCTGGAGCGGGAGACCCTGCTGGACGCCCGGGCGCTGACCGGGGCGATCGAGCGGCTGGGCATCACCACGATGTGGCTGACCGCCGGGCTGTTCGACCAGGTGGTGGCCGTCGACCCGGCCGCGTTCGGCGGCCTGCGCAACCTGCTGTTCGGCGGGGACGCGGTCAACCCCCGCCGGGTGGCCCAGGTCCTCGCGACCGCGCCGCCGCGGCGCCTGGTCAACGGCTACGGACCCACCGAGACCACCACCTTCGCCGCCTGCCACCGGGTGCGCGAGGCCGACGGCACCACCCCGGTCCCGATCGGCCGCCCGATCGCCAACACCTCGCTGTACGTCCTGGACGAGCGCCGCTCCCCGGTGCCCGCCGGGGTGGCGGGCGAGCTGTACATCGGCGGGCCCGGGGTGGCCCGCGGCTACCTCAACCTGCCCGAACTGACCGAGGAGCGCTTCCTCGCCGACCCCTTCTCCGACACGCCCGGCGCCCGGCTGTACCGCACCGGCGACCTGGTGCGCTGGCGCGGCGACGGCACCCTGGAGTTCCTCGGCCGCACCGACCACCAGGTCAAGGTGCGCGGCTACCGGATCGAGCCGGGCGAGATCGAGTCCGTCCTCGAACAGCACCCGCGGCTCTCCGCCGCCGTGGTGGTGGTCCGGCAGGACGGCGCCCGCAAGCAGCTCGTCGGCTACGTCCGGCCGTCGGACGGCGACGCCCCCGAACCGGCCGAGCTGCGCGCTTTCGCCGAGAGCCACCTGCCCGGCTACCTGGTGCCCTCCGCCTTCGTGGCGCTCGCGGAGTTCCCGCTCACCGCCAGCGGCAAGCTGGACCGGCGAGCCCTGCCCGCCCCCGCCGACCGGCACACCCCCGGCGCCGGTTACACCGCGCCGACCGGCGAGGCCGAGCAGGTGCTGGCGCGGGTCTGGTCCGAGGTGCTCGGCATCGAGCGGGTGGGCACCCGTGACAACTTCTTCGACCTCGGCGGCGACTCCATCCTCAGCATCCAGGTGGTCGCCCAGGCCCGGCAGGCCGGTTGGGAGCTGACCTCCAAGGACGTCTTCGCCCGGCAGACGGTGGCCGAGCTGGCGCGGGCCGCCGTACCGGTCTCCGCCGCGGCCGACACCGGGCCGGTCACGGGGGACGCTCCGCTCACCCCCGTCCAGCGGTGGTTCTTCGCCCATCACACCGAGGCCCCGCACCACTTCAACCAGTCCGTGCTGATCACCCTCGCCCCCGGCACCGACGAGCGCGCGGTGGCGGCGGCGCTGCGCGCCGTGGTCGCGCACCACGACGCGCTCCGGATGCGCTTCCGCCTCCGGGACGGCGAGCCGCACCAGGTCAACCTGCCGGTGGGGGAGGAGCCCGCCCTGGAACGGGTCGAGCTGGGCGGCCTCGGCGCCGGAGAGCGGCGCCGGGCCACCCTCGCCCTGGCCGAGCGGGCACAGGCCGGGCTCGACCTCGAAGAGGGGCCGCTGCTGCGCGCCCTGCTGTTCACCGGCGCACCGGACGAACCGGCCCAGCTGTTCCTGACCGTCCACCACCTGGTGGTCGACGGGGTGTCCTGGCGGATCCTGCTGGAGGACCTGGAACGGGCCCACGCCCAGGCAGCGGCCGGCCGGCCGGTGGATCTGGGCGCGAAGACCACCTCCTTCCGCGACTGGGCCCGCCGACAGGCCGAGCACACCGCAGCGGGCGGCTTCGACGCCGAGCTGGACCACTGGCGGGAGGTGACCGGCCGGCCGGTCGCGCCGCTGCCCGTCGACCGCGACGGCGGGAACACCATGGCCTCGGTGCGCCGGGTGCGGGCCGCGCTGGACGCCGGGACGACCCACGCCCTGCTGCACCGGGTCCCGCCGGTCTACCGCACCCAGGTCAACGACATCCTGCTCACGGCGCTCGGCCAGGTCCTGTGCCGGTGGACCGGCGAGGAGCGGGTGCTGGTCGACCTGGAGGGCCACGGCCGCGAGGAGATCCTCGAGGGGGTCGACGTCTCGCGGACCACGGGCTGGTTCACCTCGATCTTCCCCGTCCTGCTGGACGTCCCGCGCGGCGCCGGGCCGGGCGAGCTGATCAAGTCGGTGAAGGAGGGCCTGCGGGCGGTCCCGCAGCGCGGCGTCGGCTACGGGGCGCTGCGCTACCCGGTCACCGGGCGGTCCGTCCTGCCCGAGTGCGCCCCGGCCGTCAGTTTCAACTACCTGGGGCAGTGGCAGGACGTCGCCGGCGACGGGCTGTGCACGGCCGTCGAGTTCGACTTCGGCCGGGACCACAGCCCGCTGGGGACGCGCCCGCACCTGCTCGACGTCGTCGGCGAAGTCCGGGGCGGCGAGCTGGAGTTCACCGTCTTCTACGCGCAGGACGTGCACACCGGGGAGACCGCGCAGGAGCTGGCCGACGGCCTGGCCGACGCGGTGCGCGCGCTGATCGGGCACTGCCTGCAGCCGGGCGCCGGCGGCGCCACGCCCTCCGACTTCCCGCTGGCCGGCCTCGACCAGGAACGGGTCGACCAGCTGGCCGGGACCGGCGGTCAGGTCGAGGACATCTACCCGCTCACCCCGATGCAGAGCGGCATGCTCTTCCACGCCCTCACCGAGCCGGACGGCGCCTACCTCGACCACGTCGCCTTCCGGCTGGAGGGCGCCGGTGACGTCGACGCCCTGGCGACGGCCTGGCGCCGGGTGGCCGAGGCGACCCCGGCGCTGCGCACCCACCTCGTGTGGGAGGGGGTCGAGCAGCCGCTGCAGATCGTGCGGCGCGACGCCCGGCCGACCGTCCGGACCCTGGACTGGCGCGACCGCACGGCGGACGAGCGCGCACGCCTGCTGGAGGAGCTGACGGCGCAGGAGCGGCGGGCCGGGATGGACCTGTCCCGTGCCCCGCTGACCCGCCTGGTGCTGGCGAGGGAGAGCGAGGACGCCGTCCGGGTGGTGTGGACCTTCCACCACATCGTGCTCGACGGCTGGAGCACCTCCCGGATCCTCGGCGACGTCTTCGCCCAGTACCGCGCACTGGTGGACGGTGCGTCCCCGGAGCAGGCCGTCCCGGTCCGGCCCCGGTTCCGCGACTACGTCCAGTGGCTCGGCCACCAGGACGCCGCCCAGGCGGAGGCGCACTGGCGGCGGGCGCTGGCCGGGCTGCACTCGCCCACCCCGCTCCCGTACGACCGCCTCCCCGCCCCGGGCCACCAGTCCGAGTCCGCCGAGCGGGTCCGGGTGGAGCTCTCGCCGGAGCACTCCGCCGCGCTCGTCGAACGGGCCCGCACCAACCGGCTCACCCTCAGCACCGTGGTCCAGGGGGCCTGGGCCCTGCTGCTGTCGCGCTACAGCGGCGAGCAGGACGTCTGCTTCGGCGCCACCGCGTCCGGACGGCCGGCCGACCTGCCGGGCGTGGGCGAGATGGTCGGCAACTTCCTCAACACGCTGCCCGTCCGCACCAGGGTGGCCGAGGAGGACAACCTGCTGGACTGGCTCCGGCGGCTGCAGGAGGAGCAGGTCGAGTCCCGGCGCTTCGAGTACACGCCGCTGGCCCAGATCCAGGCGGCCTCCGAACTGCCGCGCGGAACCCGGCTGTTCGACAGCATCGTGGTCTTCGAGAACTACCCGGGCAACGACGGCGCGGCGGCCGCGAACGGGCTCGCCGTCACCGACGTCGCCGCGGTGGACACCACCAGCTATCCGCTGGACCTCACCGCCCACCTCGACGGCGACCGGCTGACCCTCCAACTCGCCTACGACCCGGCCCTGTTCGACCGGCCGAGGGTGGCCCGGGCGGCCGAGCACCTGGCCGCGCTGCTGCGCGGCACGTCCGACGGCCTGGACCGGACGGTGGGCGAGCTGAGCATGCTCACCGACCAGGAGCGGTCCCGGCTGCTCGGGGACTGGAGCGGCACGCCCCTGCCCTTCGACCGGGAGAGCTGCCTGCACGAGCTGATCGCCCGGCAGGCCCGGCTCACCCCCGACACCGAGGCGGTGGTGTACGGCTCGGCCTCCCTCAGCTACGCCGAACTGGACGAGGCGGCCGACCGGCTGGCCCAGGAGCTGGCCGCGCGCGGCGTCGGCCCGGACACGGTGGTCGCCATCTGCGTCGAGCGCGGGTTGCCCATGGTCGTCGCCCTGCTCGGCGTGCTCAAGGCGGGCGGCGCCTACCTGCCGCTGGACCCGGGGCACCCCGCCGAGCGGCTGGAGTACGTGATCGCCGACAGCGCCGCCCGGCTGGTGCTCACCCAGGCCTCGGTGGCCGGCCGGCTGCCCGAGGGCGTGCCGGTGCTCCGGTTGGACGAGGAGTGGCCGCGGATCGCCGGCCTGCCCGCACGGACCCCGGAGTCCGGCGTCACCCCGGAGCACCTCGCCTACGTCATCTACACCTCCGGCTCCACCGGGCGGCCCAAGGGCGTCATGGTCGAGCACCGCAGCGTCGTCTTCGCCGCCGAGTCCTGGAAGCGGGTGTACCGGACGGCGGAGGCGCCGCCCGCCCGCCAGCTCAACGTCGCCAGCATGTCCTTCGACGTGTTCGTCTCCGACCTGGCGCACGTGCTGTGCCACGGCGGCACGCTGGTCATCGCACCCACCGAGGCCACCACCGATCCCGGGCTGCTGCTGGACCTGATGAGCACGGCCCGGGTGACCCACCTGGAGACCGTGCCCTCGCTGGCCAACGCCCTGGTCGAGGAGGCCGAGCGGCGGGGGACCGGACTGCCGCCGCTGCGGGTCCTCGCCGTCGGCTCCGACAACTGGCGCACGCAGGACTGCCGCCGACTGCTCGCCCGGACGGCCGACGGCACCGAGGTGCTCAACTCGTACGGCGTCACCGAGGCCACCGTCGAGTCCTGCGCCTACCGCGTCCGGGCGACCGGGCTGCCGGACGGCGCCGGGGTGCCGGTCGGGCAGGCGATCCCCGGGGTGCGGACCTACGTGCTGGACGAGGCGCGCCGGCCCGTCCCGGTCGGCGTCGTGGGCGAGCTGTACCTCGGCGGCCCCGGGGTGGCCCGGGGCTACCTGAACCGCCCCGAGCTGACCGGGGAGCGCTTCCTGCCGGACCCGTTCGCCGCCGAGCCGGGAAGCCGGCTGTACCGCACCGGGGACCTGGTCCGCCGGCGGGCCGACGGGGACATCGAGTTCGCCGGGCGCTCCGACGACCAGGTCAAGATCCGGGGCTTCCGGATCGAACTGGCCGAGGTCGAGGCCGCCCTGCGGCGCCACCCGGCGGTGGCCGACGCGGTGGCCGCCGCGCGGACGGACGGCGCGGCCGCGCCCCGCCTGGTCGGATACGTCGTACCCGTGCCGGGGCGGCCGTTCGCCGCCGCCGAGGTGCGCGGTCACCTCGAAGAAGTGCTGCCCCGGTACATGGTGCCGACGGTCTTCGTGGAGCTGGCCGCGCTGCCGTTGAACAGCAACGGCAAGGTCGACCGCCGCGCCCTGCCCGCCCCGGGCCCGGAGACGGCCCGCGGCACCGGGCACGTCGCGCCGCGCAACCGGGTGGAGCAGGCCCTCACCGAGGTCTGGGCCCAGGTCCTGCGGGTCGACCGGGTCGGGGTCGAGGACAACTTCTTCGACCTCGGCGGCGACTCCATCTTGAGCATCCAAGTCGTGACCCGAGCACGGCAGAAGGGGATTACCTTGTCGTCCAAGGACTTGTTCGCCCACCAGACGGTCGCCGAGCTGGCGTTCGCGACGACCGCCGCCGAGACGGCCGGTCGGACGGCCGACACCCGGCGCTCCGAGCCGGTGACCGGCCGCGTGCCGCTGACCCCGATCCAGCGCACCTTCTTCGACCGTCACCGGGCCGCACCGCAGCACTCCACCATGTCGGTGCTCGTCGACCTCGCCGGGGAGCCGGACACCGCCGCGCTGCGCCGCGCCCTCGACGCCCTGCCGGACCACCACGACCAACTGCGGGCCCGCTACACCAGTGCGTACGGGCGATGGCAGCAGGAGGTGGCCCCGGCGGGCACCGGCTGGCCGCTGGAGGAGGTGGACCTGTCCGGTCAGGACGCGCCCGAGGAGGCGATGCACCGGGAAGCCGCCCGGATCCAGGCGGGCTTCGACCTCGCCACCGGTCCGCTGGTCGGCGGGGCGCTGTTCCGCCCGGGCGACGGACGGGCCCCCCGGCTGTTCCTGACCGCCCACCACCTCGTGGTCGACGCGGTCTCCTGGCAGCAGCTGCTCACCGACCTCGAGACCGGCTACGCCCAGGCGGCGGCCGGTGCGGAGGTGGACCTCGGGGAGCGGACCACCTCCTTCCGCGACTGGGCGCTGCGGCTGTCCGAGCACACCGCGGCCGGCGGCTTCGACGACGAGCTGGACCACTGGGTGGCCACCGGCCGCCGGGCCGAGCCGGACCTGCCGGTCGACCGACCGGGCACGGCGACCGTCGCCTCGGCGGGCGAGGTGCGCGTGTGCGTCGGCGCGGAGGACACCCGGGCGCTGCTGCAGGACGTGCCGGCGACCTACCGCACCCAGGTCAACGACGTCCTGCTCACCGCGCTCGGCACCGTACTGGCCGACTGGACCGGCCGGCCGGGCGTGCTGTTCGACCTGGAGGGCCACGGCCGCGAGGACCTCTTCGACGACGTCGACACCAGCCGCACCGCCGGCTGGTTCACCAGCGCCTTCCCGGTGGCGCTCACCCCGTCCGGCGAGGACTGGGGCGAGCGGTTGAAGGCGGTCAAGGAGCAGTTGCGCGCGGTGCCGCGGCGCGGCGTCGGCTACGGCGCGCTGCGCCACCTCAGCCCGGCCGGAGCGCCCGCCGAGATCCTCGCCGAGACCCCGCGGGCCCAGGTGTGCTTCAACTACCTGGGGCAGGCCGACGATCCGTCGGCCGACGGCGCCCTGGTGCGCGGCGTCCGGCTGGGCTTCGGCACCGAGCAGGCGCCCGAGGAGACGCTGGAGTACCTGCTGGACATCGTCGCCCAGGTCCGGGGCGGGCGCCTGGAGATCACCCTGTTCCACTCCACGGCCGTGCACGACCCCGCGACCGTCGAGCGGCTCGGCAAGCGCCTGGTCGCCGCGCTCGGCGGCATCGTCGCGCACTGCGCCGGGGCCGCGACCGGCGGCGCCACGCCCTCGGACTTCCCGCTGGCGCGGATCGACCAGCCGACGCTGGACCGGCTCACCGAACACGGCGGCCGGATCGACGACCTCTACCCGCTCACGCCGATGCAGAGCGGCCTCCTCTTCCACAGCCTCACCGAGGAGTCCGGGGAGGGCATCTACCTGGGCCACCTGTCGTTCGTCCTGGACGGCGTGGACGACCTCGCCGCGCTGGCCGAGGCCTGGCAGCTGCTGACCGACCGCAACGCGATCCTGCGCACCGCGGTGCTCTGGGAGGACGTGGACGACCCGCTGCAGGTCGTGCACCACGGCGTCCGGATGCCGGTGGAGGTGCTGGACTGGACCGGTCTCACCGAGGCCGAGCGCGCCGAGCGCTTCGAGCGGCTGATGGACGGCGAACGGGCCCGCAGCATGGACCTGACGGTCGCGCCGCTGTCCCGGGTCACGCTGATCGCCGAGACCGGGCGCAGCGTGCGCACCGTGTGGACCTCGCACCACGTGCTGCTGGACGGCTGGAGCAGCGCCGACCTGCTGGCCGAGCTGCTGGAGCACTACCTGCGGGTGCGCGGCCTCAAGCAGGGCCCGCTGCCGGCCCGCCGGCCGTTCCGCGACTACGTGGCCTGGCTGGACCGCCAGGACCCGGCGAGCGCCGAGCGGCACTGGCGGGGCGTGCTGGAGGGCCACACCTCCCCGACCCCGCTGCCGGTCGACCACGACCTGCCGGGCACCGAGTGGACCGGATCCCGGGCCCGGGTCTCCTTCCAGCTCCCGCAGGAGACCTCGGACCGGCTCGGCGAGCTGGTCAAGCGGCACCGGCTGACCGTCAACACGCTCGCCCAGGGCGTCTGGGCGCTGCTGCTGGCCCGCTACTCGGGGCGCACCGACGTGTGCTTCGGATCCGCGGTGTCCGGACGCCCGGCCGACCTGCCCGGGGTCGAGACGATCGCCGGCATCTTCATCAACAACATCCCGGTGCGCACCCGGGTCGACGGCGAACGGCGGCTGCTGGACTGGCTGGCCGACCTGCAGCAGGAGCAGTCCGAGGCGCGCAGCCACGAGTTCGTGTCGCTGTCGCAGATCCGCGGCTGGGCCCAGGTCCCGGCCGGCACCAGCCTCTACGACAGCTACATCGTGGTCGAGAACTACCCGTACGAGGGCGAGATGGGCGCCGAGTACGGGGTGAGCCTGCGCGACCCGCAGGCGCTGGAGTTCACCAACTTCCCGATGGTGCTGGCGGTGTTCCCGGCCGGGCGGATGGGCTTCCGGCTCGCCTACGACCCGGTGCTGTTCGAGCCGGAGACCGCCGAACGCGTCCTCGCCGACCTGCGGGCCCTGCTGGAGGAGATCGCCAGGGCCCCCGAGCGCACCGTCGCGCAGTTCGGCGAGCTGAGCGACGAGCACCGGCGCGAGGTGCTCACCGCGCACCAGGGGCCGCGGATCACCTTCGACGACCGCCCGGTGCACGTCCAGTTCGCCGAGCAGGCGGCGCGCACCCCGCAGGCCGTCGCGGTGGCCGACCCGAACGGCCGGCTCACCTTCGCCGAACTCGACGCCGCCGCCAACCGGTTGGCGCACCACCTGGCCGAACGGGGCGTGTCCGCCCAGTCCCCGGTGGCGGTGCTGCTGGAGCGCGGCACGGACCTGGTCACGGCGCTGCTGGCGGTGCTCAAGGCCGGCGGCACGTACACCCCGATCGATCCCGCCGCGCCCGCCGAGCGGCTGTCGCTGCTGCTGGCGGACACCGCGGCGCCCGTCGTGGTCACCCAGCGCAGCCTGCGCGGGCGGCTGCCGCAGGGCGGGGCCGCGGTGGTGAGCCTGGACGAGGAGCGGGAGCGGATCGCGGCGCGCCCCGGCACCGCGCCCGAGGTCGCCGTCTCCGCGGACGACGCGGCGTACATCATCCACACCTCCGGGTCGACCGGGCGCCCCAAGGGCGTGGTGGTCGAGCACCGGAGCCTGGCCAACCTGTTCGACAGCCACCGGCGTACGGTCTTCGGCCCGGTCCGGGCGACCGCGGACGGCCGGCCGGTGCGGGTGGCGCACCTGGCCCCGGTGTCCTTCGACGCCTCGTGGAACCCGGTGCTGTGGATGGCCGACGGCAACGAGCTGCACATCGTCGACGACACCACCCGCCGGGACGCCCAGGCGCTGGCCGACCACCTCGTCGAGCACGGCATCGAGTTCCTGCAGACCACGCCGTCCTACCTCCAGCAGCTGGCCGACACCGGCCTCCTGGAGCGGCCCGGCCTGCGGCTGCGCGGCCTGGCCCTGGGCGGCGAGCCGATCGGCCAGGCCCTGTGGGACCGCCTGCGGGCCCGCCCGGAGCTGGTGAGCTTCAACTTCTACGGCCCGACCGAGTGCACGGTGGACGCGGTGACCACCCGGCTGGCCGACAGCGAGCGCCCGGTGCTCGGCCTCCCGGTGCAGAACACCCGGGCGTACGTCCTGGACGAGGACCTCACCGTGCTGCCGGTCGGCGCCACCGGCGAGCTCTGCCTGGCGGGGGCCGGCCTGGCCCGGGAGTACCTGGGACAGCCGGAGCTGACGGCGCGGTCCTTCGTCCGGGCCCCGTTCGGCGCCGGCGAGCGCCTCTACCGCACCGGCGACCGGGTGCGCCGGCTGCCTGACGGGACGCTGGAGTTCCTGGGCCGCCTGGACCACCAGGTCAAGCTGCGCGGCTACCGGATCGAGCCGGGGGAGATCGAGCACGCGCTGACCGGCCACCCGGACGTCGAGGAGGCCGTGGTCGCCGTCCTCGGCGAGGGGGAGGCCAGGCGCCTGGCCGGATACGTCCGGGTGGCCGACCCGGCGGCCTTCGACGCCGAGGCGGTGAGCGCCCACCTCGCCGAGCGGCTGCCGGACTACATGGTGCCGCCGGTGCTGGTGCCGCTGGCGCAGTACCCGCTCAACGCCAACGGCAAGGTGGACCGCCAGGCACTGCTGGAGACCGGGGTGCCCCGGGCCTCCGGCACCGGGTACGTGGAACCGCGCACCGACACCGAGAAGGCCCTGGCGAAGATCTGGGCCGACGTCCTGGAGGTGGAGCGGGTCGGCGTGCACGACAACTTCTTCACCCTCGGCGGGCACTCCATCCTCAGCCTGAAGACGCTCTCCCAGATCAAGCGGGCCTTCGGCGTCCGGCCCAGCTTCCGGGAACTGCTCGAAACCCCGACGCTGGCCGGCTTCGCCGAGCTGATCGAGGAGGCGCTGCTGCGGGAGCTGGAGCGCACCGCCACCGAGGGAACCACAGCGGACGGCGCCGCCGGCCCGGAACGGAAGGCCTGAGACGTGTCCACATCGCGCGAGGACAGGATCGCCGCGCTGCCGGCGCACCTGCGAGAACAACTGCTGCGCCGCCTGGCCGGAGCCTCCGGTCCGGCCGAGGAACCGGGCATCCCGACCGTGCCGCGCACCGGGCCGCTGCCGATGTCGTTCGCCCAGCAACGCCTGTGGTTCCTGCACGAGTTAAACCCCGAGTCGGTCGGCTACAACTCCTGCTTCGGGCTGCGGCTGACCGGTGAGCTCGACGCCGGGGCGCTGCGGGAGGCCCTCGTCGGCGTGGTGCGGCGGCACGAGGCGCTGCGCACCACCTTCGACTCGGTCGACGGAACACCGGTGCAGACCCCGTGCGAGGAGTTCACCGTCCCCTTCGAGCAGGTCGACCTGAGCGGACCCGCCGGTGCGGACCGGCAGGCGGAGCTGGACCGCGCGGTGGCGCGGGACCTCGCCCGGCCCTTCGACCTGCGCACCGGCCCGCTGCTGCGGGCCCTGCTGGTCCGCCTGGCGGAGCGGGAGCACGTGCTTGTCCTGACACTGCACCACATCAACCACGACGGGTGGTCGATGAGCGTCGTCACCCGGGAGATCGGCGAGCTGTACCGGGCCGGACGCGAGGGCCGGGCCGCCGACCTGGCGCCGGTACCGCTGCAGTACGCCGACTTCGCGGTGTGGCAGCGCGAACAGTGCTCACCGGAGGCGCTGGCGCCGTCGCTGGCCTACTGGAGGGAGCAGCTGGCCGGCCTGTCGCCGCTGGAGCTGCCGGCCGACCGGCCCCGGCCGGCTGTGCGCACCTCGGGCGGGGACGTGGAGTCCGTCCTCGTGCCGTCCGGGGTGGCCGACGGGCTGCGCTCGCTGTCCCGGCGGTGCGGAGCCACGCTGTTCATGACGCTGACCGCGGCCGCCCAGGTGCTGCTGGCCCGCTGGACGGGGCAGCGCGACGTCGCCGTCGGCACGCCGGTGGCCGGGCGCGGGCACCCCGGCCTGGAGGAGGTCGTCGGCTTCTTCCTGAACACCCTGGTGCTGCGGGCCCGGCTGGACCCCGACCGGTCGTTCACCGAACTGCTGGCGGGCACCCGCGAATCCGTGCTGGAGGCCTTCCAGCACGAGGAGGTGCCCTTCGAACAGGTGGTGGACGCGGTCCAGCCCGAGCGGGACGCGGGCCGGATGCCGCTGGCGCAGGTCCTGGTCGTCCTGCAGAACGCGCCGGAGGCCCAGCTGGAACTCAGCGGTCTGGGCGTCGAGCAGTACCGGCTCCCCCAGGCCAGTACGGGCTTCGACCTCGTCCTCGGCTTCGAGGAGCGGTCCGACGGCTCGCTGGGCGTCGACGTCGAGTACAGCGGCGACCTGTTCGACGCCACGACCGTACGGCGGCTGTGCGGGCACCTGGTGACACTGCTCGGCTCGATCGCGGCCGCGCCCGACCTGCCCTGGACCGACCTGGCGCTGCTCACCGACGAGGAGCACCGGCGGCTGACCGTCGACTGGGCCCGCACCCCCGCGCCGGACCTCGACGACGTCGGCGTGCACGAGCTGATCGCCCGGCACGCGGCGGAGCACCCCGGGGCGGTCGCCGTGGAGTGCGGCGACCAGCGGCTGACGTACGGCGAACTGGACCGCAGGTCGGGCGAGTTGGCCCGGCACCTGATCGCCTCGGGAGTCGCGCCCGGTTCGGTGGTGGGCATCTGCCTCGACCGCGGCCCGGACCTGGTGGTGGCCACCCTGGCCGCACTGCGGACGGGCTCGGCATTCCTCCCGCTGAACGCGGCCTTCCCGCCCGCCCGGCGGGAGCTGATGCTCACGGAGACCGCGGCGCCGGTCGTGCTGACCCAGCGCTCGCTGCTGGGCGACTTCGCCAACACGGCCGTCCGTGCCGTCGCCGTGGACGGGCCGTGGCCCGGCGCCGGCGCCGGCGCGGACACCGGCGAGGAACCGCGGGTCGGGTCGGAGGCGCTGGCGTACGTCATCTACACCTCCGGCTCCACCGGCACCCCCAAGGGCGTGCTGCTCCGTCACCGCGGGCTGGTCAACATGGTCACGGCCACCGCCCGGCGGTTCGGGCTCGGTGTGGGCGGCCGGGTGCTCCAACTGTCCTCGCCCAGCTTCGACGGCGCGGTGTGGGAGACCTTCCTCGCGCTCACCTCCGGCGCCACCCTGTGCCTGCCCGAGGCCGGGGTCGAGGCGATCGGACCCGAACTGGTCGTCGGCCTGGCGAAGGGCGAGCCGGTGCTGCTGAGCCTGCCGCCCGCGGCCCTCGCGGCCCTGGACCCCGCCGACCTCGCCGCCGGCTCGACCGTGCTCGCGGTCGGCGACCGCTGTCCGGTCGAGCTGGCCCGCTCCTGGTCGGGCCGGCACCGCTTCGTCAACGGTTACGGGCCCACCGAGGCCACCGTCGGCGCGGCGCTGTTCGAGGGCGAGATCCCCGCGGACGCGGCCCGGCTGCCCATCGGCAGGCCGATCGCCGGCGTGGAGGTCTACGTCCTGGACGAGCGGCTGCGGCCGGTCCCGGTCGGCGTGACCGGTGAACTGTTCATCGGCGGACGCGGCGTGGCCCGGGGCTACCTCGGCCGTCCCGAACTGACCGGGCAGCGCTTCGTGCGCCACCCGTTCAGCGACGACCCCGACGCCCGGCTGTACCGCACCGGCGACCTGGGCGCCTGGCTCCCCGGCGGGGAGCTCGACTTCCGGGGGCGCACCGACGACCAGGTGAAGATCCGCGGCTTCCGGATCGAGCTGGGCGAGATCGAGACCGCGATGGGCCGACTGGCCGGAGTGGACCAGGCGTGCGCCCTGGCGCTGGACCACGGCGGGCGCAAGCAGCTGGTCGGCTACCTGGTCCCGGTCGCCGGGCAGACGCTCGACCCCGGCCGGGTGCACGACGAACTGTCCGCGCTGCTGCCGGAGTTCATGGTCCCGTCGGCCTTCGCCGTGCTGGACCGGCTGCCGCTGACGGCGCACGGGAAGGTGGACCGGCGCGCGCTGGCCGAGCGGCCGGTGACGGCGCGGCGCGAGCACGTGGCGCCGCGCACCGACCGGGAGGAGGTGCTGGCGGAGATCTTCCGCACCGTCCTCGGCGTGGAGCGGGTCGGCGTGCACGACGCCTTCTTCGACCTCGGCGGCGACTCCATCCTGTCCACCCAGGTGGTCTCCCGCGCCCGGCAGGCCGGACTGGAGCTGACCGTCAAGGAGCTCTTCCAGGCCAGGACGGTGGCCCGGCTCGCCGAGCTGGTGCGCACCGCCGACGCCTCCGGGGCGGAACAGGGCGGGCAGCCGGACGCCGGGCCGGTGCCGCTGACCCCCGTACAGCACTGGTTCTTCGAGACCCACACCGCCAATCCGCACCACTTCAACCAGTCCGTCCTGCTGGAACTCGCCCCCGACGCCGACCCCGCGGCCGTACGCGCCGCACTGGCCGCCGTGGTCGCCCGCCACGACGCGCTGCGGCTGCGGTTCACCCGCACCGACGGCCAGTGGCGCCAGGAGGTCGTCGAACACCCCGACGGCCGCTGGCACTTCACCCACCTCGACCTCTCCGGCACCCCGGAGGAGCAGCTGTCGGAGCGGATCGACGCGGCGGTCCTCGCGGCCCAGACCGGCCTGTCCGTCACCGACGGCCCGCTGCTGCGCGCGGCGCTGTTCACCCTGGCCGACCGGCCGCCCCGGCTCTTCCTGACCGCGCACCACCTCGCCGTGGACGGCGTCTCCTGGCGCGTCCTGCTGGACGACCTGCGGATCGGGTACGGCCAGCTGTCGGCCGGCAAGGACGTCGACCTCGGTCCGCTCAGCACCTCCTTCGGGCAGTGGGCGCGGCGCCTGGAGCGGTTCACCGCGGAGGGCGGCTTCGACGACCAGGCCGAGTACTGGCGGGCCGCCACGGCGGACGCCCCCGCCGTCCCCGACCCGGGGCTGGTGGAGCAGGCCCGGACCGTCCACGGGCGGCTGACCGCGGAGGAGACCGACGCCCTGCTGCGCCGGGTCCCCGGGGCGCACCGGGCGCGCATCAACGAGGTGCTGCTGGCCGCGCTCGGCCGGTCCCTGACCGGCTGGACCGGCCGGGACCGCACCCTGGTCGAACTGGAGGGCCACGGCCGGGAGGACTTCCTCGACGGCGTCGAACTGTCCCGTACGGTCGGCTGGTTCACCGCAGCCCACCCGCTGGCGTTGGCCGTCCCGGCCGACGCGCCGATGTCCGCGGCGGTCCGCACGGTCAAGCGGCAGCTGCGGGCGGTACCGCAGCACGGCATCGGCTACGGCGCGCTGCGCCACCTGGCCGCCGACCGGCCCGGCCACCCCCGGCCGGCCCGGGTGCGGGCCCTGGTCGGCTTCAACTACCTGGGGCAGTGGGACACCGCGGCCGCCGGCGACGGACTGGTGGTGCGTCCCCTCCCGCACGGCGGCGCCGAGCACCACCCCGCGGAGCACCGGGCGCACCCGCTGGACGTGGTCGGCGCGGTGGAGGAGGGGCGGATGGAGTTCAGCTGCACCTACCCCGCCGGGCACTTCACCGAGGAGTCCGTCACCGAACTGCTGACGGGGATGCTGGACGGCCTGCGCGAGCTGGTCCGCGCCACCCCCTGAACCCCGCCCCGCGCGGCGTCCTCCGCGCCGCCGCCACGTCCGTCACACCTCCCGAGGAGAGCCATGACCGACCGAACGCAGTCCGCCGCCCGCGCCCGCGAGGCCCGTCGGCGCCGTTATCTGATGTGCCGTCCCACCCACTTCGAGGTCACCTACCGGATCAACCCGTGGATGGACCCGGCGAAGCCGGTGGACACCGACCTGGCCGTCGCCCAGTGGGAGAAGCTGCGGGCGCTCTACCTGGAACTGGGCCACGAGGTGGAGCTGATCGACCCGCTCCCGGGCTACCCCGACATGGTCTACGCCGCCAACGGTGCCACGGTGGTGGACGGCAAGGTCCTGGGCGCCCGGTTCCGCAACGTCGAGCGCTCCGCCGAGGGGCCCGCCTACCTGGCCTGGTTCCGCGACAACGGCTTCACCGAACTGCACGACCCCGAGCACATCAACGAGGGCGAGGGCGACTTCCTGGTGGCCGGGAACCTGATCCTGGCCGGCACCGGCTTCCGCAGCGAGCCCCCGGGGCACGCCGAGGCCCAGGAGTTCTTCGGCTGCCCGGTCGTCAGCCTGGAGCTGGTCGACGAGCGCTACTACCACCTGGACACCGCGCTGGCCGTGCTGTCCGAGGACGAGGTGATGTACAACCCCCGGGCGTTCTCGCCGGGCAGCCGGGCCGTGCTGGAACGGCTGTACCCCGACGCCGTGCTGGCGTCCGAGGAGGACGCGGCGGTGTTCGGGCTCAACGCGGTCAGCGACGGGCGGCACGTGGTGCTCCCGGAGGCGGCCACCGGCCTGGCACGGGAGCTGCGGAAGCGCGGCTTCGAGCCGATCGGGATGGACCTGAGCGAGCTGCTCAAGGGCGGCGGCAGCGTCAAGTGCTGCACCTTGGAGGTCCGCGAGGCCGCTGCCTGACGTCCCTCCGGTGGGGCCGGTGAGGGCGGCCGCAGCCCCCTCACCGGCCCGCCCGACCTTGCCCGTCCACATCCTCCTCCTGACTGGAGCCCTTCCATGACCCAGCCGAACACCGCGGCCGACCCGTCAGCTCCCTTCTCCGGCGGCCGGGTGACGACCGCCCCGGTGGACCCGGAGCCGTTCCTGCTGCGCATCGAGGCCGCCGAACCGGGCGTGCGCCTGGACCGGTGGATCGGTGCCAACCGAGCCCGCCTCGTCGACGAACTCCACCGCCACGGCGCCCTGTTGTTCCGGGGATTCGCGGTCGACAGCCCGGCGGAGTTCGGCAGCGCCGCCCGCGCGTACTCGCCCGACCTGCTCGACTACCTGGAGCGGGCCGCGCCGCGCACCGAGATCGCCGACAAGGTGTTCACCTCCACCGAGCTGGCCGCCGACCGCTGGATCGACTTCCACCACGAGATGTCGTACTCCCACAACTGGCCGAGCATCCTGTACTTCTACGGCGACCGCCCGTCCGCGCAGGGCGGAGCCACCCCGGTGGCCAGCGAGCGGGCCGTGTTCCCGAAGATCCCCCAGGAGATCCGCGAGCGCTTCCAGCGGCACGGCGTCGCCTATGTGCGCAACTACAGCCCCGGACTGGACATCCCCTGGCAGGACGTCTTCCAGACCACCGACCGGGCGGAGGTGGAGGCGTACTGCCGCGCCTCGGACACGGAGTTCACCTGGACCGGCGACGACGGGCTGCGCACCCGCTCGGTCCGCCAGGCCGTCGCCCGGCACCCGCACACCGGTGAGACGGTGTGGTTCAACCACGCCCACATGTGGCACGTCTCCACCCTCGACGGGGACGTGGCGGAGTACCTCCTGGACGAGTACGGTCCGGAGGGCGTGCCGCGCAACGCGTTCTACGGGGACGGCACGCCCATCGAGGACGAGGCCGTGGCGTTGATCGGCAAGCTCTACCAGGAGGCCGCGGTGTCGGTGCCCTGGCAGCGCGGGGACGTCCTGGTGGTCGACAACTTCCTGGCCACCCACGCCCGGGAGCCGTTCAGCGGCGACCGCCGCATCCTGGTGGCGATGTCCGACCTGTACGTGAGCCAGGGGATCTGAGCCCCGCCCGGCGGGCGGTGGTGCAGCGAACTGCACTTCTGACTGGGTACCCGCACCCGTGTGCCGGAGGGCCGGCGCGGGGGACGATGAAGCCGTCCGAACAAGCGCGGCGGAACCGGTACGGCGGGTCCGCCGGAAGACGAGCTGCCGGTGGAGGAGCCGCTGTGGACGCAACGTTGGCAGCCCGAGGGAACACGGCCCGAGCACGTCGACGTCCGGGACGGCGGGCGGCGCTCTGCCTGGCCGCCGTCACCGTGCTCGCCCTCGGAGCGACCGCCTGCAAGGTCGACACCCAGACGACCGCGGACCGGGTCGAGGTGTGCTCCCGGGTGCTGGGGCTGACCCTCTTCGATCCCTTCCCGAACGACGCCGACAAGGCCCGCAAGGACGTGCGCGAGCGCGCGGACAAGCTCGACGAGCTGGCGAAGATCGCACCGGACGACGACCTGCGCAAGGCCGTCGAGACCACCGCGAAGTCGCTGCGCGACGCCCAGCCGAAGGACCACGGCGCCCGCACCGTGGTCGACTACCTGGCCGAACAGAACGACCGGCTCAGGGACCTGCGGAAGACCTGCACCGACTCGAAGAAGTACTGACCTTCCGAAGTACCGGCCTTCCGAAGTACCGGCCTTCCGGAGTACTGACCTTCCGGAAGCACGGATCACGAGCCAGGGTGGCGTGGCCCGAGCGGATCGCTCACCGCCCACCCGTCAGCCCGCCGGGGCCGGAACATCCCCCGTACGCCGGCCCCGGCGTCGGCCGAAGGGCGCCTCAAGACCCCCCCGGTTCTTGGGGCGCCCGTCGGCCCGGGACACCGTGACCCCGACCCGCACCCAGGAGTGAACCGGTGGCCGGCGAGATCGGTACGGCGTTGGGCGCCATGGTCCTGACGGGCGGCTGCCTGGTGATGCTCGGCTTCGGGCTCGACCTGCTGCGGCCCGGGCGGGCCGCGCCGCCGGAGCCCTTCGAGCAGCACCACCACGCCGGCCCCGGAGAGGACTGTGACCGGTGGGAGGATCCCGTCCCGTCGACGGCCGCCCGGTCACCACGGTGGTCGACGGCGGCGGTGCCGGCCCGGCCGCGGGGCGGGCACGAGGACACTGGGCCCCACCCGGAGTGGCCGGGTGAGGCCCTTCGTCACATCAAGGGGTCGATCGGGGTGAGGGTGCCGAGCCGGTCCTCGACGTGCTGGGCGGCGGCCAGGCAGAGGTCCTCGCGGAACGGGCGCCCGATCAGCTGCACCCCGGTGGGCAGGCCCTCGGCGTCCAGCCCGGTGGGGACGGCGACGGCCGGGACGCCGACGAAACTGGTGACCGAGCAGAGCCGCATCGCCGAGGCGACCCGGTCCCGCCCGGCCTGGTCCCGGGACTCCAGGCCGGGTTCCACCGGCGGCTCGGTGAAGACCGGGCCGAGCAGCAGCGGGTACGCGTCCAGGAACTCCGTCCAGGAGCGGCGGATGTTCATCCAGGTACCCATGAGCCTGATCAGCCCGGCGGCGTCGACGGGCGGGTTGTGGCGCATGGTCAGCTCGATGAAACGGTCGCCGCCCTCGCCCAGCAGTTGCCGCACGGCGGGCCAGCTGGGGGCGAACTCGGTGCTGGTGAGCTGGTGGTAGGCCTTCAGAGCCTCGTCCAGCCGGGGGACGTCGGGGACCTCGTCCACCTGGTACCCGGCGTCGCGCAGGGCCTCGGCGGCGCCCTCGACGGCGCGGCGGACGGAGGGGTGGACGCCGTGGCCGCCCGGATCGGCGACCACGGCGACCCGCGGCCGGCCGTCGAGCGGCCCTCCGTGCGGCGGCTCTCCGTACAGCGGTGCCGGGACGGCGCGGGGGTCGCGTGGATCCGGTCCGGCCAGGGTCTCGTAGGCGAGCCGCAGGTCGGCCACCGTACGGGCCAACGGGCCGTCCGTGACGAGTAGTTGGGAGGCGGGCCCGGGGTCGGTCGGGCCCAGCATCCGCTGGTCGGCGGCGAACCGGCCGGTCGTCGGCTTGAGCGCGGCGACCCCGCAGAAGGTGGCCGGGATGCGGACCGAGCCGCCGGAGTCGTTGCCGAGCCCCAGTGCGGCCATGCCGGTGGCCACCGCCACGCCGTCCCCGCCGCTGGTGCCGCCGGGGGTGCGGGCCGCGTCCCAGGGGTTGCGGGTGTCGCCGTACAGCTCGCTGCGGGTGTGCATCCCGGCCAGGATCAGGGTCGGCATGTTGCTGTGCCCGATCGGGATCGCCCCGGCGGCGCGCAGCCGGGCCACCGGGACGGCGTCGGCGGGGGCGACCAGCTCGCGGAAGCGCGGCGTGCCGAAGGTGGTCGGGACGCCCTCGATGCGGGTGCACTCCTTGACCGTGAACGGCACCCCGGCGAGCGGGCCGAGCGGCTCCCCGGCCGCCCGGGCCCGGTCGGTCTCCCTGGCGGCGGCGCGGGCGCGGTCGGCGAGGAGCTGGGTCACGGCGTTCACCCGCGGGTTGACCTCGGCGATCCGGGCGAGGTGGGCGTCCACCACCTCGCGGGCGGACACCTCGCCGCCGCGGACGGCGGCGGCGATGGCGGTGGCGGAGAGTTTCCACATGAGGGCTCCCGAATTCGTTCCGATGCGCTTGCATCGGAACCTTAGCGGGCGAGCCGATACGCTTGCATCGAATTAATGGCGGACGCGGACGTCGGGACGCGGACGTTCGGCGGGCGTCGGAACGCGGACGGGAAGTGCGGGGAGCGGTATGCCGAAACAGGTCGACCAGGAGGACCGGCGCCGACGGATCGCCGAGGCCGTGTGTGCGCTGATCGATGCCCAGGGCCTCGAAGGAGTCACCCTCCGGGACGTCGCCACCAGGGCGGACGTCTCCATGGGCGCCGTCCAGCGCTGCTTCCGCACCAAGGAGGAGATGCTGCAGTTCGCCCTCGGCCACATCGGCGCGCGCGTCACCGAGCGCGCCCACGGCCGGGTCGTCGCCGGCCCCGCCCAGTCCGCCGCCAGCACCGTCGGACACGTCGTCGGCGAGGTGGCCCTGCTGCGCGACGAGCACCGGGCCGAAGCCCGGATCTGGCTCGCCTTCCTCGCCGCGGCCGCCGTCAACCCGGCCCTGGCGACCGGACTGCGGACCAGCTATGCCGACCTCGAAGGGCTGCTCGCACGACTCATCGCCGAAGCGTCGGGCGCCGTCGACGCCCGGCGCGAAGCCCGTACCCTCCTCGCGCTCGCCGACGGGCTCACCGCGCACGTGCTCATCGGGCACCGGTCGGCGGCCGAGGCGGAGGAACTGCTGCACGCGCACCTCGTCGGCGTGTGGGGGGCGGGCGCCGGCCGCTGAGAGCCGCTCGAATCCCGTTGTCACCGGAGGGCCTTGCCGCGAGGATCTGTTCGTGGCCGAGCTGAAGCCCTACCCGAAGATCCCCGCCCGGGGCCGCTCCGGCGCACCCGGGAGCCGCGAATGGACCGCGGCGGAGAAGGTGCACGGCGCGCACTTCGCCGTCGTCTGCCAGGACCCGTCCGTCCGGCCCGCCAAACGGCGCGACCTGCTGGCCGACGAGGAACTCGACGCCTTCTTCGGCGTGAGCCGGATCTGGCCGCAACTCCTCGTCGCGGCCCGGCGCTTCGCGGCGGCCCTGCGGGCGACCCGGGGCGAATCCGCCGTCGTCACCGTCTACGGCGAGCTCGCCGGCGGCCGCTATCCGCACCCCGGCGTGCCCGCCGTCCCCGGAGCCGAGCCCGTGCAGACCGGCGTCTGGTACGCCCCCGGCCTGCGCTGGCTGCCCTTCGACGCGACGGTGGAGACGGCCGCAGGGCGGTGCTGGATCGCCGACCGCGAGCTCCGGTCCGCCGCGTCCGCCGCCGGCCTCACCTGCGTGCCCCTGCTCGGACACGGCGCGCTGAAAACCCTTCAGGAGCTGCCGGTCGCCTTCCCCAGTAGGGTCCCGGCCCTGCTCGGACTGCCGGAACTGCCCGACAACCTCGCCGAGGGGTACGTGCTCAAACCGGCCGGTGAATGGCACGAGTCGGACGCCGCCCGGCCTGTCGTCAAGGTCAAGCAGAGGGCCTTCGCCGAGGACGACCGCTACGACGGCGCCCGTCCCTACCTCCCCCCGCCGGAAGGCGCGGCAGGCGTCCCCGCCTGGCTGCTCGTCCAGGCCTCGGCCTTCCTCACCCCCGCCCGCGCCGCAGCCGCCGTCAGCAAACTCGGGCCGCGCGCCGGGACGGACGCGGTGGCGGCGGAGGTCGCCCACGACGTGGCCGACGAACTCTCCGAAGCCCTCGGCGGGCTGGAGCCCTCCACCCTGACGGCGCTCCGGCACGCCCTCCGCCCCGCGACCCTCTCCCTCGCCGCCTTCGACGCGGCGGACCGCCGGTGACGCCGGGCCGTCCTCACCCGCCACCACCGCCTCCTCGCCACCCCCTGCGCGCGCCCGCCGCGCTCACCCTCCCGCCGGTTGTCTCCTGCACGGGGGGTTCTCGCCGTCCGGCTCTTATTGTACTGTCCGTCTAATAAGCGGGTGAGCGGGAGCCCGCAGGAGCAGGCACCTGGAGGCAGCCATGGCCCTCACCCGGCAGGCGACCGAGCACGGCCACACGGTGGCCGACGACGACGTCTCGAAGCGGCTGCTGGAGTCGGCCGCCACCCTCTCCTTCGACCCCATGACCGAGATCGACTGGGACGCCCCCCTCCCCGAGGAGCACTACGGCCTCAATCCCGAGTGGAGCACCCTCTACGGCACCCGGCTCTGGGACGGGATGACCGAGCAGCAGCGGGTCACCCTCACCCGGCACGAGGTCTGCTCGATCATGAACACCGGCATCTGGTTCGAGATGATCCTCCAGCAGATGGTGCTGCGCGACCAGTACCTCAAGAACCCCGCCAACGCCGAGTTCCAGTTCGCGCTCACCGAGATCGCCGACGAGTGCCGCCACTCGATCATGTTCGCCCGCGCCTGCCAGAAGATGGGCGTCCCCGCCTACCGGCCCAACAAGGTGATCGCCCAGGCCGGGCGAGCCTTCAAGGCGCTCGCCAAGGGTGAACTCGCCTACGGCGGCATCCTGGTGGCCGAGGAGGTGCTGGACGTCATGCAGCGTGACTGGATGCGCGGTGAGAACGTCCTGGAGATCGTCCGCGGCACCTCCCGGATCCACGTGGTCGAGGAGTCGCGGCACATGAAGTTCGCCCGGCAGGAGATCCGCGAACGGATGCGCCACGCGGGCCCGGCCCGCCGCCGCACCTCGGCCACCGGCATCGCGATCGGCGCGTACGTCATCGTCAGCAGCATGGTCCACCCGGGCGTGTACAAGGCCGCCGGGCTGGACGTCGCACGGGCGCTCGCCGAGGTGAAGGAGAACGAGCACCGCAAGGCGATGATGCGCAACAGCTCCCGGCACCTGATGGCGTTCCTCGCCGAGGCCGGGCTGCTCACCAGCCGCTCGGCCGCCGTCTACCGCCGCGTTCACATGCTCTGACGACGAACGGGGCGACGAACCAGGACGACCGACCAGGACGACCGACCAGCTAGAGCGAGGACCCCACTCCGGCCATGGCCTACGCGATCACCCGTAACTGCTGCAACGACGCCTCGTGCGTGTCCGTCTGCCCGGTCAACTGCATCCACCCGACCCCGGAGGAACCGGAGTTCGGCAGCACCGACATGCTGTACATCGACCCGCAGGCGTGCATCGACTGCGGCGCCTGCGCGGACGCCTGCCCGGTGGACGCGGTGTTCCCGGTCGACCGGCTGCGCGGCCCGGACGTCGTCTTCGGCGACCTCAACCGGGACTGGTTCCGCGACCACCCCAACGACCACGCCTGGGGCGCGCCCAGTTTCCCGCGCAGCCTGCCCGGCGGGCTCGGCACGCTGCGGATCGCCGTGGTCGGCACCGGGCCGTCCGCCGGGTACACCGCGCAGGAGCTGCTGCGCTGCACCAGCGCGGAGATCACCATGATCGACCGGCTGCCGGTCACCGGCGGCCTGCTGCGGCACGGCGTCGCGCCCGACCACCAGTCCACCAAGCGGATCGCGGAGAGCTTCGCGAGCGTCTTCCACGACCCCCGGCTGCGGATGCACCTCAACCTGGACGTCGGCACCGACGTCACCCACGAGGAGCTGGCCGCGCACCACCACGCGGTGGTGTACGCGGTGGGCGCGGCCGCCGACCGGCGGCTCGGCGTGCCCGGCGAGGACCTGCCGGGCAGCCTGCCCGCGACCTCCTTCGTCCGCTGGTACAACGCCGACCCGACGGTGCCCGCCGACACGGTGGAGCTGTCCGCCGAGCGGGTGGTGGTGGTCGGCAACGGCAACGTCGCGGTGGACATCGCCCGCGTCCTGCTCACCGACCCCGACCGGCTCGCCGCCACCGACATCGCCGACCACGCCCTGGCCGCGCTGCGCGGCAGCAGGGTCCGGGAGGTCGTGCTGCTGGCCCGGCGCGGGCCCGAGCAGGCGGCCTGGACCAGGCCGGAGTTCCTGGCGCTGGGCCGGCTGCCGGGCGTCGAGCTGGTGGTCGAGGACCACCCGGAGGTGCGGGTGGCGATCGAGGCGGCCGCGCCGGACTCCAGGGCCGGGCTGCTCGCCGGCCTGCCGCTGGTGCGGTACGACGGGGGCGCGGAGCCGGGGCCGGGGCGGCGGATCGTGCTGCGTTTCCTGTCGGCGCCGGTCGAGCTGACCGGGGAGGACGGCCGGGTCTCGGGGCTGACCGTCGAGCGGACCACGCTGACGGCGGACGGCGAGCCGCTCCGGGTGGTGGGGGAGAGGGAAACCCTGCGGGCCGGGCTGGTGGTGCGCTCGATCGGGCACCGGGGCGTGCCACTGCCCGGGCTGCCGTTCGACGAGCGGAGCGGGACGGTCGCGCAGCGCGGCGGACGGGTCGTCGACCCGGCCACCGGACGGGCGCTGCCGGGCGTGTACGTGGTGGGCTGGGCCAAGCGCGGCCCGTCCGGCGGGATCGGCGCCAACCGGGCCTGCGCCCGGGAGACGGTGGACGCGCTGCTGGACGACGCGGTGGCCCGGCTGCTGCCCGAACCACCTTCGGGGCGCGCGGAGTTCGAGCGTCTGGTGCGGCGGCGCCGGCCGGACGCGGTGGGGCTGAAGGAACTGCGCGCGGTGGACCGGGCGGAGCGCGAGCGGGGCGCGGCGCAGGGGCGGCCGCGGGTGAAGCTGGCGACGGTGGCGGAACTGCTGGCGGCGGGCCGACGGCGCTGAGGCGCGTTCCCGGGCCGGGCGACCGGGGTGGGCGACCCGGGGTGAGCAGCCGGGGCGGCCCGCGCTGGGTGGACGCGTGGGCCGCCCGGTTGACGCGGCCGTGACCCGGTGCGCCGGGGCGCGTTGGGTGGATGTGAGCAGTTTTGGGTTGGCCTCGGACGCGTGGTGTCGGCCGATGGCCGAAGAAACGATCCTGCAATGGCCGGGGCACCCTCCGGAACCCGACCCGGGGGTGCCCATCTATGCCGAACTGGCCCGCCGGTGGCAGTCGGAGGGGCGGTCGGTGCCCGGACTGCCGGACCCGGTCTGGGAGTCGCTGACCACCCCGGGCGCCTCCGCTGCTCCGGCAGCCGCAGCACCCCCGGCAACCGCAGCGCCCGCGGGACCGGCAGCGCCCCCGACGACCTCACCCCCCGCCGACCCCTCGGGGTAGAACTGACCGCCCACCGCCGGAAGAGCCCGATCGAGCGCTCCCCGGGCACCAGCGGCGGCTGCGCCAGGTGCCGCTCGCGGGCCGGCACCGGCCGGTCCTGCTTGATGATCCGCATCGCCGCCTGGAGCGCCGGCCAGGAGGCCGCCCGGTCGACGCTCCGTACGGACCTCGCCGACCCGACCCCCGGCACCAGCAGCCGCAGCGGCACGGTGCCGGCCACCGCGAACCGCGCCAGGGTCCGCCAGGGTGCGACCGGCGTCGGCAGCACCCACACCCGCAGCGTGCTGCCCAGCTCCGGCAGTTCGGTGGTCAGCCGCATCGTGCCCAGCCCGGCCAGCAGCACCGGCTGACCAGCAGTGTCGAGGGCATCCCCGTCCTCGACACCGTCGCCGTCCGCACCGGCCCGGCCGCCTTCGCCCGCGCCCTCGCCGACTACACGGCCACCCCGGCTCGGCCGCTCTCAGGCAGCCCCCGCCGCGCCGCGCAGGATGCCCTGCCCGTCCCGGCCGCGCAGGGCCAGCGCTGCCGGGACCACCGCCGAGGTCAGGGCGATGACCGCGCAGACGGCGGCGAGCACACCCATCACGGTCCAGGGGACGGCCGCGGGCGTCGGGCCGACCAGGTGGGTCAGGGCGGCCCAGGAGCCGCCGACGCTGATCACCGTGCCGAGCACGCCCAGCAGGGTGCCGGCCGCGACGCACATCAGCGTTTCGAGGGCGACGGTGCGCAGTACCTGGGCCCTGGTGGCACCGGCCAGGCGCAGCAGGGAGAGTTCCTGCCGCCGGTCGCTGACCGTCATCACCAGGGAGTTGGCCAGCGCGATGGCCGCATAGCCGATCGCCAGCCCGAGGATCATCAACAGGGCGTTCCAGGAGGCCTGTTCGGTGCTGTCGGCGGCGTTCGACCAGATGTCCGCGGGCGTGGTGAGCCGGGCGCCGAGACCGTCCACGGCGCCGTACAGCGCGGCGGCGGCCTGTCGGGGGTCGGTGCCGGGCAGCAGTCGCAGGTCGATCCGGGTGGCCAGGGCCGGGCCGCCGATGCCGCCGGTGACGGCGTCGGCGCCGTTCACCCAGGCTTGGACGGTCTCGGCGCCGGTGCCGAGCAGGGCGGCGACCCGCAGGTCACGGGGGGTGCCGTCGGCCAGTCGGACGGACACCTGTCCGCCGACCCGGGGCGAGCCCGGCCAGGTGCGGCTGAGCGCGACCGAGCCGGGGCCGAGGTCGGCGAGCGAGCCTGCGACGACGGGCAGGCGGTCGACCTCGGCCAGTGCGGCCGGATCCGCGGTGGCGGCGCTGAGCGGCACCAGGGCCTGGCCGGTCGGGTCGACGGTCATCAGCGAGGTCGGGGTGATCACCAGCGCCCGTACCCCGGGCACGGAGCGGACGCGGTCCACCACGGCCCGGTTCAGCCCGGGCGTGCCGGCCGGGGTGACGACCAGGTCGGCGGCGGACAGCTGGCGGCGGACCTCGCTGACCTGCGAGCGGTTGATGGTGTCGATGCTGCCGAGCAGGCACCCGGCGAAGGCGACGACCAGCACCACCGGGGTGGTGGTCGCGGCGGTGCGCCGGAACGCGGTCAGCGAGCTCTGCCGGGCGGTGGCCCAGATGATGCCGCCGCCGTCCTCGGCGGGGCGCCCGCGCAGCCGGGCCGTCAGCGCGGGCAGCGCGGTCAGCAGCCGGATCGCCGGGCCGGCCAGTACGGCGGCCAGCAGCACGCAGCCCGCGACGATGCTCAGCAGCAGGCCGAGCGAGTCGGCGGCGTTGGCCGCCGCGTCGGGCCAGATGCGGGCCGTGACCACGAGGGCCGCGATGCCGCCGCCGAGCACCAGCAGGCCACTGACCCAGCGGAAGGCCAGTGCGAGGCGAGAGCGCCGTTCGGCGTCCGCCTCGGCGAGGGCTTCGCCGGGGCTGATCAGACCGGCCCTGACGGAGGAGAGCAGGACGCCGCCGATCGCGGTCAGCAGCCCGATCGAGGCGGCGACCAGCAGCCCCCACCAGGTGACCGGGACGGTGAAGTCGGCGGGCACCATGCCGTGGTCGACCAGCCAGTGGCCGGCCGGCGCCGCCCCGGCCGCGCCGAGCGCGCACCCGGCGGCGGAGGCCAGCACCCCGACCACCAGCGCCTCCCGGTTGACCAGGGCGCGCAGCTGTCGGCGGGTGGCGCCGATCAGGCGCAACAGGGCGAGTTCGCGGCGGCGCTGGGCGATGGACAGGGCGAAGGTGCCGGCCACCACGAACACGGCGGTGCCGCCGGAGACCGCGGCGGACAGGCCGAGCGGGGTCTGCACGTCGTCCAGCCGGGCGCTGACCTCGGCGTGGTGCGGGTCGGCCTGGCTGCGCTCGGTGCCGGTGAGCACCCGGGCGACGGCCGCGCCGCCGGCCGCGTCGACGGCCCGCCGCACCGCGTCGGCGGGGCCGAAGGCGGCCAGCACGTCGACGGCGGGGCAGTAGCGGGCGGCCTGGGCGTCGGTGAAGAAGACGGCGTGCTCGAAGGCCTCGGCCTCGGTGACGCCGGAGACCGTTGCCGTGTGCGGGCCGTCGGCGGTGACGTACCGGACGCGGGTGCCGACCTGCTCCGGGCGGCCGCCGCCGATGACGATCTGGTCGTCGGAGGCGGGGGCGGTTCCCGCGGTGAGCCGGTAGCCACCGAGGGCCGCAGCGGACCAGGCGCGTCCGACCTGCTCGCGCGGGCCGTCCGCCAGCTGGGCGTAGAAGGTGTGGTCCGCGACGGTCGGGCCGGTCGCGGCGACGGCGGCGAGCAGCCCGGCGGGCAGGCCCGGCTGGGCGGGGACCGGGGTGGACTGGGGGTCGCCGCCGGTCGCGGGGGTGAAGTCGACGTTCCGGTCGGCCATCACCAGGACCGGGGCCTGGGAGTAGCGCTGGCGGGCCTGGTCGGGGACTTCGGCGGTGGCGGCGATGACCAGGATCGAGGTGGCCATCAGGGCGACGCCGCAGGCCAGCGCGACGAAGCTGCCGACGAAGGAGGCCCAGCGGAGCCGGACGGAGGCGAGGGCGAGGGTCAGCATGCCGAGGCCTCCGACGCGTGAGCCTGAGACGGGTGAGCCTTCGACGGGTGAGCCTCCGGCGCGTGGGCCTCCAGCGCCGTCATCCGGGCGGCGACCTGCTCGGCGGTGGGCCGCTCCAGCGAGCCGTCCAGTCGGCCGTCACGGAGGAACAGCACCCGGTCGGCGTAGGCGGCGGCGACCGGATCGTGGGTGACCATGACCACGGCCCGGCCGGGGTCGTCGGCCATCCCGCGGAGCAGGGCGAGCACCTCGCGGCCGCTGCGGGTGTCCAGCGCGCCGGTCGGTTCGTCGGCGAGCAGCACCGCGGGGCGGGTGATCAGCGCCCGGGCGATGGCGACCCGCTGCTGCTGGCCGCCGGAGAGCTCGCCCGGCCGGTGCCCGGCCCGGTCGGCGAGGCCGACCGCGGCCAGGGCGGCGGTCACCTCGGCGGGCGCCGGGCGGCGGCCCGACAGCTTGGCCGGGAGCGCCACGTTCTGGGCGGCGGTCAGCGCGGGCAGCAGGTTGAAGGACTGGAAGACGAAGCCGATCCGCTCCCGGCGCAGGACGGTCAGCTCCTTGTCGCGGAGCCCGCCCAGGACGGTGCCGTCGACCCGCACCTCGCCGTCGTCGATCGCCTCCAGGCCGGCCGCCGACCGCAGCAGGGTCGACTTGCCGGACCCGGAGGGGCCCATGACGGCGGTGAAGGTGCCGAAGGGGAACCCGACACTCACGCCGTCCAGGCCGACGACGGGCTCGGGCCCGCGCCGGTAGGTGCGGCGGACGGAGCGGAGTTCAACGGCGAAGTCCGTGGCGTTCATGATCCCCATCCCATCGTGCCAGGCCGGGCCGGCTCAATGAGCAGGGGTTCACTTCCGGGGGTGTAGCCAGCTACACCCCCTCAGGCCTCCCGCCAGGCCCGCTTCAGCTCCGCCCAGCGCCGCGCCTGCTCCGGCGTCAGGTCGTCGCGCAGCTCGGCCAGCTTCAGCAGCTGGGCCTCGGCGTCGGCGCCGAGCGGCTGGGCCTCGGCCCGGTAGTGGTCGATGAGCAGGGCGTCCAGTTCGGACCGGGTGAGCGCGGGGTCGAGGCGCTGGGCGAGCTTGGCCATGTTGCGGTAGGAGCCCTGGAGCAGGAACGGCGGCTCGGTGCGGGCGCGGTCGTCCTGGGCGGCGGAGGCCAGGTAGGCCCGGTTGACGGCCAGGACGGTGCCGCGCAGGTGGAGCAGCCCGGCGAGGACGGCGGTCATCCGCTCCACCTCGGCGGCCGGCCAGGCGCCGGCCAGGGTGCCGCCGGGGGTGCCCGCGGCCCGGGCGAGCAGGGTGTCCAGGTCGGCGCGCTCGGCGGTGGCGAGCGGGGCCAGGTGGGGGTTGGCGGGCAGGGCGTTCTCGACGAAGCTGAGCGCGAAGAGGTCCTCGCGTCCGGCGACGGCGTCGCCGAGGTTCCAGACGTCGGCGCGGTTGGCGAGCATGTCGGGCAGCCGGAACAGCCGTCCGGACCCGGTGTACGGGTTGGCGGCCATCACCACGGCGAAGCGCTTGCCGCGCAGGTCCCACTCGCGGGCCTCGCCGTCCCAGACGCCGTCGATCCGGCGCTGGGCGTCGCACAGCGGGATGAAGCGCTGCAGGAACTCGGGCGAGGTGTGCTGGACGTCGTCCAGGTGGAGCAGCACGTTGTCGCCCGCGTGCAGGGCGAAGTTGAGCTTCTCCAGCTCGCGGCGGGCGGTGGCGTCGGGGGCCTCGGCCGGGTCCAGCGAGGTGACGTGGTGGCCGAGCGCCGGGCCGCTGACCGGGACCAGCAGCAGGCCGAGCCGTTCGGCGAGGTACTCGACCAGGGTGGTCTTGCCGTAGCCGGGCGGCGAGACGAGCAGCAGCAGGCCGCTGCGGTCGACCGGTCCGCCGGAGCCGACGGTGCCGATCTGCTTGGCGAGGTTGTCACCGATCAGCGGCAGGTACACCTGGTCGATCAGCCGGTTGCGGACGAAGCCGTTGAGCGGCGCGGGGCGGTACTGGTCGAGCCGCAGCCGGGCGTGCTCGGCGGCCAGCAGCTCGCCGCGCAGTCGCTGGTAGGCGCGGTGGCCGGGCATCTCGATGGCTTCGAACTCGCTCACACGGGCGAGCAGTTCGTCCAGCCGCAGGTCCAGCGAGCCGCCGCGGATGCGCGGGTGGTCGCCGAGCAGCCCGGTCAGCCGGGTGGCGACGGTGCCGTCGACGGGGCGGCGCGGCAGGGACGGGCAGAGCAGCACGGCGGCGGCCTCGGCGCGATCGCCCCGGTCGGCGTCGGGGGCGGCCGACTCCAGCCAGGCGGTGGCCAGTTGGTGCCGGGCGGTGAGCAGTTCGGGCTCCTCCGGCAGGGCGGCCAGCGCCTCGGTGAGTCCGGCGGACTCGGGGGTGGCGTGGAACTTGTCCAGCAGTACGGCTGCGCCCGCCGAGTGGACGAAGACCGGTGCGGCGGCGGCGAGTTCGGCCACCAGGTAGTCCCCGGCGCCGTGTGTGCCGTGTGTGCCGTGTACGTCCTGCGCGTCCGGCGCGAACTCCGCGACGGCGGCCGACAGTTCGGCGGCGAGCGCGGCCAGGGCCGGCACCGGCCCGTACGCCCGGCGGGCGAGGCCGAGCGAGCGGGCCCGGGTGTGCCAGACCAGCCGCTGCCGTTCGTCGGTGCCGTGTGCCCAGTACAGCTGGGCCGCCGCCCGGGTGGCCGCCGGGTGGCGCAACAGGCCTGCTTCGGCGTCGAGTTCGAGCAGGGCGCGGAGCACCAGGGCGGCGTCGTGGTCGTGCACCCCGCGCTGGTAGCCCTCGTCCGCGCGCTGTTCGGCGGCCCGGCGGACGTACTCCAGCAGCTCGTTCCCGTCCGTCAGCGGCCCAGCCGTCAGCGCCCCAGCCGTCAACGCCTCCGCCGACAGCGGGTCCGTCAGCGTCCCCGCCGTCAACGTCTCCGTCGAGGCGGCCAGCAGCAGGCTCGCCGCCAGGTACTCGGCCCGGTAGAGCGAGGGCGTCTCGGAGGGCAGCGCCCGGTCCCAGTACCGCTCGGTGGCGGCGAAGGCCGGGTCGGTGACGGGGGAGCGGTAGTCGGTGCCGGTGAGGGTGAAGGCGGGTCGGCCGCGCCAGGGCAGCAGGGTGAGTTCGGGGCGCTGGGTGGTGACGGCGAACAGGTGGCGGCCCAGGCGCAGGGTGCCGGGGCCGTCCCCGGCGAGTTCGGCGCGGTCGCGCAGGGCGCGGTGGGCGCGGCCGCGGGCGGCGCGCAGCCGTCCGGTCAGCTCCTCGGCCCGGACCCGGTCGCCGAGGTCGGTCAACTGCCGCGCCAGGTCGCGGAGTTTGACGGCGGTCTGGTCGGCCGCGAGAGCGGTATCGATCTCCTCGGGAGTGCCGAGGGCGGCGAGGCGCCGGTGCAGGGTGTCGAGGACGCGCTCGGCGGAGGCGGCCAGTCGGTCCGCCCGGCGGGCCCGTTCCTCCAGCAGGTGCTGGCGGCGGGCGGTGAGCGCGTCGTGGATCCCGGTGCGCCGCTCGGCGAGCTGTTCGCCGAGCGCCGGGTCGGCGTCGGCGAAGCGGGTCTCCAGTTGCTCGACCCGGAGCAGCAGCCGGCCGAGCCGGTCGTCGCAGGCTTCGGGGGTGTCGGCGGCGGCGAGGGCGGCGGTGACGGCCTGGGCGAGCAGCGCGGTCTCGGCGGCGAACTCGGCGGCGGCCTCACGGGTGCGCAGCTCCCGGCGGCGGACGGTCAGGGTGGTGCGGGCGCGGTTGAGCAGCCCGAGTACGTCGGCGAGGCGGTCCAGGACCGCGGTGCGGGTGGTGGCGTCGGCGAGGTCGAGGGTGCCGACCAGTTCCGAGACGGTCTGCAGGGCCTCGCTCTGCTCGCTGAGCCGCTCCGCCAGTGGCCCGGCCTCGGCGGCGGTGGCGATGGCCGAGCAGTGCTCGGCCAGTTCCGCGGCCCGGTGCCGGTGCGGCTCGAAGGCGGCGGGTTCGGCGAGTTGGACCACCGCCCGGGCGGCGGCCTCGGCCAGCCCGGCGGCGAGGTGTTCGGCGAGTGCGTCGATCCGCTGCCGGTCCACCCGCGGCAGGTCGCGCAGCGCCTCGACCCGGCCCTGGGCGCGGCGCAGTGCGGCCAGCCGATCGACCCATTCGGCGGCGTCGGCGAGGGTCTCGCCGCGCGCGGTGCGCAGCAGGCCCTCGACGTGTTCTGCGGTCTCTTCGGTGCGGGCCGCGGCGTGCGCGGTGAGCTGGGCGATCGCCTCGTACTCGGTGATGACCTGTCGGGCGGTCTCGCGGATCTCGGCGAGCGGCGCGGCGAGGTCGCCGAGGCCGTCCTGGCCGAGCCAGTGGTGCCGGTCGGTGGTGCGGGTGCAGGCGGCGAGTACGGCCCGGTGCCCGGCCGGGGTGTCGGCGCCGGCCGCGGCCAGCCGGGCCAGGGCCAGGCAGTCGGCGAGGCCGCGGACCAGGTCGGCGTTGCCGATCCGGGCCAACGGGCCGCTGCCGGACGGCTGTTGGGCGGCGTGGCGTTCGCTGGTGAACGGGCTCCGCCACAGCTGGACGGGGTGCAGCCGGGTGGGGCCGTCCTCGGCCGGGCGCAGAGCGACCAGGGTGCCGTCGTCGAGCAGCGCGTAGCCCTGGCAGGCGAGCGGGGCGGCGGCCTCCTGGCGGACGGAGTTGTACGGCTGGAGCAGCGCGTGCCCGTCGACGGCGGAGCGGAACTCGTACAGCACGTCCTCGCCGTTGGGGGAGAGGAGGGTGCGCTCGTACACCAGGCCGTCCACCGGCTGGTCGAAGACGCGCACGGTGCCGTCGGCGAGGTGGCAGCCGCCGGGGAAGGCCACGCCCTGGTCGGCGGGCAGCCGTAGGCAGGCCTGGCCGAGCGCGTCGATCCGGGTGACCTTGCCGGTGGGCAGGTGGACCACCAGGTGCCGGACGGTCTCCTCCTGGTACGGGCGCACCCGCACCAGCAGCAGGGTGCCCAGCCGGGCGTGGGCGACCTGGGCGTCGGCGAGGGTCTGCAGGGCCTCGGCGAGGGGCTCGTGGTGGAGTTCGCGGCCGTCGGGGGCGGCGAGGGTGAGCCGGCCGCCGTCCACGCCGAGGCGGAGTTCCCCGGCGAGGTCGGCGCGCGGCGCGGTGCCGGGGGTGGCGGGCAGCTGGTCGTCCCGGGTGAGCGGCGTCCAGTCGAGCTGCTGGCCCTCGGCGGGGGCGTGGTCGCGCTCGCCGCGACCGTCCTGGTAGTCGACCCGGTCGTCGTCGAGACGCCAGCGCAGCACCCGGACGTCGGCGGCGGCGGGGCCGGTGCGGAAGACGGCGAGCAGCCGGCCGCCGACCGGCCGCAGCCGTTCCAACCGGGCGTCGCGGAAGTAGCGGCTCAGGTCGGCGAGGTCCTGGCGCAGTCGCGGGTCGTCCAGCAGGGCGCCCTCGGCGGGGGAGAGGTCGTCGGGCCGGTGGAGGCTGAGGACGTCCGTGAAGTCCTCGTCGCCGTCGACCACTTCGGCGGGCCGGGTGCCGAGCAGCAGCAGCCCGCCGGCGGCGGTGAGGTCCTGCGGCAGGCAGGGCCGGGCGGTGGTGAGCCGCCCGGCGCCGGTGAGCAGTAGTTCCCCGCCGCCGAACTCCTCGACCCGGCGGGCGTTCAAGGCCTGTGCCCGGTCGGCGAGTTCGGCGGCGGCCCGGCCGAGCCGGTCGCGCAGGACCTCGTAGGTGCCGGCGTCGAGCCGGGTGTCGGAGGCGTCCACGGTCAGTTCCTCGGGTGCTCGGCGGGTCGTTACTTGGAGCCGTTCACGGAGCCGGCGGACAGTGCCCCGATCGGCGTCTCCGCGATCCCCAGCTTCTTCGCCGAGTCGAGCAGTTGCCGCAGCTGCCCGGCCTGCTCACCGCCGCTGCCGATCAGCTGGAGCAGCAGCGCGGACACCGTCAGGTTCTGCACGTCCGCGGTGGACACCGAGGACAGCACCCGGGTGAGGTCCTCGGTGAAGCTGGCCCGTCCGTCCAGCCACGGCCCGGCCAGGGCCTGGGCGGTCCGCGAGTGGCCGACGAAGGCGTCCACGCTCTTGCCGGCCGTCACCGACTGCACCAGCTTCTCGAAGAACACCGAGTCCCCGCCGACGATGTCGATCTTCGCCTTCTCCAGCCCGGTCGCGACCAGCGCGGCCTGGGCCTCGGCGATCTGCCGCTGCGCCTCCAGCCCCGCGAGGCGGACGTCCTTCTCGGCGGCCAGCCGCAGCCGGTACTCCTCGTGCTCGCGCGAGGCGTCGTCCAGCTTGGCCATCGCCGCGGCCTTCTCGGTCAGGCCCTCGGCCTCCGCCTTCAGCTTGGCGCCGACCTCCAGCGCGGCCGCCTTGGCCTTCTCGGCCTGCACGGCGGCCTCGGCGCGGCCGACCTTCTCCACCGCCGCGGCCTCCTGCTCGCGCACCTGCACCCGGGCCAGGCCCTCGGCGGCGGCCTCCGCCCGGACGCCCTCGGCGAGCTTGACCTTCGCGGCCGCGTCCAGCTCGGCGGCCTGCTGCCGGGCCTCGGCCAGCACCAGCGACTCGCGGGCCTTGTGCGAGGCGGCCTGCTCGGCGGCCTCGGCGGCCTTGATGTCCTTGACGAGCTTCTCCTGCGCCTCCGCCTCGGCCTGGATGACCACGGCCTTGCGCATCCGCTCGGCCTCCTCGGTGGCCCGCAGCGTCTTGACGGCCTCCTCCTGCTCGGCGACGGTGCGCTCGACCGCGACCCGCTCGCGGACCACGTCGGCGACCTCCCGGCGGCGGGACTCGACCTCCTTCGTCTTGGCCATCACGGCGAGTTCGGTCTCCCGCTCGCGGCCGACGACCTCCAGCAGGCGGTCCTTCTCGATCCGCTCGTTCTCCACCGCGATCACCCGCTCGCGGTTCTTCTGCGCCACCGCGACCTCGCGGGCCTGGTTCTCCCGCTGCACCCCGAGCAGTTCCTCGGTGCGCAGGAAGGCGGTCTGGGCGTTGAGCCGCTCCTCCTCCTGCACCCGGGCGATCACCGCGTCCTCCTTGGCCCGCAGGGTCTCGATCTCGCGGCGCTGGCGGATCTCGGCGTCGGCCTGGCGGCGTTCGAGCTCCAGGACGGTCTCCCGGGCGTCCACGTTCTGCCGGGTGATCTCCTTCTCCTCGTTGCGCTGGTACTCGTTGGTGCGCACGTGCTCGATCGCGGTCAGCTCGGTGATCTTGCGGATGCCCTGGGCGTCCAGGATGTTGTCGCCGTCCAGCTGGCTCATCGGGGTCTGTTCGAGGTGGTCGATGGCCGCGTCCTCGAGGGTGTAGCCGTTGAGGTCGGTGCCGATGACCGCGATGATCTGGTCCCGGAACTCGTGCCGGTGGGTGTACAGGTCGGTGAAGTCCAGCTGCTTGCCGACGGTCTTGAGCGCCTCGGCGAACTTGGCCGCGAAGAAGTCCTGGATCGCCTGCGGGTCACTGGCCCGGGCGGTGCCGATCGACTGCGCGACCTTGACGACGTCCTCGACGGTCTTGTTCACCCGGACGAAGAAGGAGATCCGGATGTCCGCCCGGATGTTGTCCCGGCAGATCAGGCCGTCCCGGCCGGCCCGGTGGATCTCCACCGTCTTCGCCGTGATGTCCATCAGCTCGGCCTTGTGCAGGATCGGCAGGACGATCGCGCCGGTGAAGGTGACGTCCACCTTCTTGGTCCGCGAGACGATCAGGGCCTTGCCCTGCTCGACCTTCTGGAACAGGCGGCCCACGAAGAGCAGGACGGCGAGCAGGATGAGCAGCACGACGGCGACGAGTACGCCGAAACCCACGGCGATGGTGTCCATCACGGAGTCCTTTGACGAGATGGTGGTGCGAAGTGGTTGGTGGATTACCAGAACCGATGGACGGTCAGAGACGGTCAGGGGCCCGGCGGGGACGGGTCGAACGGCGCGACCAGGAAGTGCTCGCCGTCCGGGTCGTAGTCGTAGATCAGCGCGGTGCGCCCGGCCGTCAGACCCGGTTCGGGGTCCGGGGTGCGGACCTGGACGGTCGCGGTGGAGCCGTCCTCGGCGGTCACCTCGGCCTGCCCGAAGTCGGCGGTCACCCGGCCGGTGCGGATCACGCAGACCCGGCCCACGAAGTCGGCCCGGGTGACCGGCCGGTCCTCCGGGAACAGTCGCCGCAGCGGCCGGACGAGCGCCCGGGTGCCCGCCCAGGAGGCGACCAGCGCGACGACGAACACGCCGCCGCGCGCCGGTGCCCCCGAGGTGAGGACGGTGCCGGCCAGGCTGACGAACCAGGCGAGCGCGACCAGCAGCGAAACCGCCACCGTCGCGGGCACCCCGCCCAGCCCCAGCGCGTCCAGCACGCCCCCGTGGTGGCCGTTCCCGTGCTCGGGTGCGTGGGCACTCCCCCCGCCGGCACCGTGCCCGCCGGACGCCCCGTGGGCCACGCTCCCCCCGGCACCGTGCCCCCCGGCACCGTGCCCGACGTGACCCACCGGGCCCACGTGCCCGGCGTGCCCGGCGCCCAGGTGGTGCCCGACGCCGTGCCCCCCGTGCAGGCCGTCGAACCCCAGGCCGCCGATCAGCATCAGCAGCCAGTACCCGACGACCACCACCAGCGCGAAGCTGAACAGCGCCGTCGGAAAGGCCAGCGCGGCCGCGAAGAAGTCCCCCGTCCCGGCCACGCTCCCCCGCCCTTCCGACGGCGCCGCACATCGGCGCCGGGGAGATCATGGCAGCGTGGGAGGCGCCCGCACATTGCCAGGATCCGGCAATCTTTACGGCCTTTTGACACCCTGGTACGTGCTTTCACCGTGACACTGCAACAGTCGGGCAACAGGACGGCCCCGGGCAGGTCATCCGGGTTTGCCGGCCCCTCCGGGAGGTGCCCTACAGCGGCTGCTCCGGCCAGTTCAGCAGCCGCGCCCCCATGGCCGCCGTCTCCAGGGTGAAGCGCTGCAGCGCGTCCGCCGGGTCGTACCCCGTGAGCGACTTGATCCGCTCCAGCCGGTAGCCGAGCGTGCGCACGCTCAGCCCCAGCCGGCGCGCCGCCTCCGCGTTCACGTACGCCGCCTCCGCCTGCACCGCGATGGTGTCCAGCAGCGGACGGGCCCCGCCGCGCGCCTCGGTCAACGGGCCGAGCACGCTGCGCACCAGATCGGCCATCGCCGCCCGGTCCCGCATCAGCACCGGGAAGACCAGCAGGTCCTCGGCCTTCAGCCGGCAGGCCGGCAGGCCCAGCCGCTGCGCGTAGTCCAGCGCGTCCAGCGCCTCGTCGTAGCTGCGCAGCACCCCGCTCGCGCCCGAGTGCCGGCGCCCGGTCGCCACCCGCAGCACCGGCCGGTAGCCGGGGCCGGGGCGCAGCGTCAGGTCCGCGAAGGCGTCCAGCACGGCCCGCTCGGAGTCCGGGGCGATGCACACCAGCCGGCCGTCCTTGCCGGCCAGCAGCACGTCCCGCTCGCCGAACCGCCCGGCCAGCTCCCGCTCCACCCGGTGCACCATCGGATGGACGTCCGCGAACGGCTCGTCGCCGACCGCCACCGCCACCGTGTACGCGCCCGCCAGCCGAAGCCCGAACCGCTCCGCGCGCTCGGCGAGCAGGCCGAGGTCGCTGCGGCCGTGCAGCAGGTCGTCGATGAACTCCCGCCTGGCCGCCTCCTCCTGGCGGACCGCCAGGCGCTGCGAGCGCTCGTGCCCCTCGCCGAGCGCGGCCAGCGCGGCGTCCGTGGCGGCCAGCACCGCGTCGCCCATCCGGCGCAGCTCGCCGACGCTGGTCGCGCCCGTCGTCCCGGGCAGCGTCTGCCAGGCCCGCCGGGCCGCGGCCAGGCAGTGCGAGACCACCTCGCGCAGCCCGTAGCCGGCCTCGGCGCACTGCTCGCCGAGCCGGCGCAGCCCCTCCAGCTCGTCCCGGCGCAGCAGGCGCCCGGTGCGGGAGACGTCGGCGAGCAGGGTGAGGTACGCCTCGGCCAGCTCGGTGGGCATGTCGCACTCGTTCGTCTCGGTCACCGTGTTCTGCCAACCCCCGTGCGGCCTGATTCCGGGCGGGGAACCTTATCAAGGCCCTTACGGTGGCGGCCTCCCGGCGTGATCCGGAAGACGCGCGCTAACGCTCGCGGAAGTGCAGCACGAAGCGCGCGCTGCTGCCGTCGATCCGCCGCCGGACGTACAGCGACGGAGTGCCGTCCGGGGTGCAGCTGACGCCCTCGCGGACCAGCAGCGGGGTGCCCGCCGGTACACCCAGCAGTTCGGCGTCCGTCAGGTCCGCGCCGATGGCGCCGAAGGCCCGCCAGTCGTACTCCAGCTCCATCCCGGCCGCCCGGGCCAGGTCCCGCACCAGGTTCCCGGCGTGGCCGGGGCGCACCAGCTCGGCGGGCAGCGGCCCGAACGGCACCCAGTAGCTGCACGCGGCCCGGGCCCGCCCGCCGAGGCGGATCACCGAGTCCAGCCGGGACAGCCCGTCCGGCGCCCGGCCGAGCTGACGGGCCGCCTCCTCGTCCTCCGCGGAGCCGGTCACCGGCGGGGCGGCGACCACGAACTCGCCGTCCCCCTGCTCCCCCTCGGGCAGTGCCTCGTGCACGCTGCCCAGGTCGAAGCGCTGGCTGCGCGGGTCGACCGCGATCGAGACGCGGACGGCGGGCGGCCGGACGAAGGTGCCCACGCCCCGGCGGATCTCCACCACGGCCGCCCGCTCCAGCTCCGCGACCGCCTGCCGTACGGTCAGCCGGTTCACGCCGAACTCGGCGCTCAGTTCCGGCTCGCTGGGCAGCCGGGCGCCCGCCGGGTAGCCGCCGGCGTCGATCCGCTCCTGGAGCCGGCGGGCCAGCCGGCGGTACAGCGGGGTGTTCGGGGGAGTGCTCGGGAGGTTCGTCGCCACGCACCCGATCCTACGAAGCCGACGGCCGCCGCCCCGGCTCGCCGTGGCGGCCCGGCAGAGGTGGGATGGAAAGGTGTTCCGATCCTGGGTGAGGGATTGGACATCTAGACGTCTAGATGTCCTACTGGAAGCCCTCTCCCGTGTGCGGCTCCACCGAAAGGCCCCTCGCATGCCCCTGGTCAACTTCCGCGACCCCGCCGTCCTCAGCGACCCCGAGGGACTGCGGATCCGCCCCGGCGTGCTGTACCGCTCCGCCCAGCCCTACCCGGCCGCCGACGAGGCCGTCGTCGCCCAGCTGCGCTCCTGCGACATCCGTACCGTCGTCGACCTGCGCGACCCCCGCGAGACCCGGCCCGCCGACTGGGCCGCCGCCGAGCAGGCCGGGATAGCCGTCGTCGCCGCCCCGGTGAACCCCGCCACTGACGCCCTCACCGCCCACATGGCGACCATGACCACCGCCGCCGACCTCGGCGAGTTCTACCTGCTGCTCGCCGAGTCCGCCCCGGAAGCCGTCGCCGTCGCCGTCGAGGCCACCATCCGCCCCGGCGCCGTCCTGCTCCACTGCGCCGCGGGCAAGGACCGCACCGGCCTGCTCACCGCCCTGCTGCTCGACCTCCTCGGCGTCCCCGCCGAGCGGATCGTCTCCGACTACGCCCGCACCGCCGACGCCCTCCCGCAGATCTTCGCCAACCTCGCCGAGCGCCACCGCACCGCGCTCAACGGCCACGGGTCCACCCGCGTCACCGACTCCGAGGGCCGCCGCCTCACCATCCCGGCCCCCCTCCTCCAGGCCCCCGCCGAAGCCATGTCCGCCTTCCTCACCCACGTCCGCACCCGCCACGGCGGCGCCGCCTCCTTCCTCCCCGCCTGCGGCGTCCCGGCCACCACCCTCACCGCCTTCCGCACCAAGGCCGCGGCGCCGGGAGCCTGACGGCGGCGGACTTCCGGCTCCCCGGCCCCGACGGCCCCGTTCACACGTCCCGCCGCCGTACCACGATCGCCGTCACCGCCACCGAGACGACCGCCCACACCCCCATGGTGATCCAGGAGTCCAGCACGCTCGGTGCCCACTTGCTGATCGTGGTCAAGGAGTCGGGGTTGTAGGTGAGCCGGTTGACGGTCTCCATCGGCAGATGGGCGCCGATCTCGTGCAGCCACCGGTAGCGGTCCCCGCCGAACATCAGCGGCAGGATGAAGAGCAGCATCACCAGCGAGACGATCGAGGCGGTGGCGTGCCGCAGCAGCGCGCCCAGGGCCATCCCGATCAGCGCGCAGACCGGCACGATCGCCGCATAGGCGATGACGGCCTGGAGGCTGACCCCTTGGGCGATGGAGAGCCCGACGTGCCGGGAGGCCAGCATGGCGTTGCAGGCGAAGAAGGACACCGTGGACACCACCGCCCCGGCCAGCGCGGTGATCCCGCCGATCAGCAGCACCTTGGCGGCGATCACCCCGCGCCGGTCGGGCACGGCGGCGAAGGTGGTGCGGATCATGCCGCTGGTGTACTCGCCGAACACGGTGATCGCGCCCAGGCTGCCGGCCGCGATCGCCATCACGTAGCAGGCGATGCTGCTGAGGCTGTGGTAGAGCGCGTCGTAGCGGTACGGGGGGAGGCCGGGTATCGGCCGCGGCGGGTGGTCGATGTACGTCAGGTCGGAGTGGACGGCGTTCAGGTTGATCCCGATCGCCACCAGCGAGGCCAGTGCCAGCACCCAGTACGTCGAGCGCAGCGAGCGCAGTTTGATCCACTCGGCGGCGAGCAGGTCGGTGAACCGGGGCGCCGGGTCCACCGAGCGGGCGCTCTCCGTACGGGTCAGGGTCATGGTGCTCATCGGGCCTCTCCAGCCGGGTACTCGATGCTGTCGGCGGTCAGGGACATGAACGCCGACTCCAGGGACGACGTCCGGGAGGCGAGCTCGTGCAGCACCACCTTGTGGCGGTGCGCGAGTTCACCGATCCGCTCGGCGGCCATGCCGGTGACGATCGCGAACTGCGGCTCCATCAGGTCGACTTCGGCTCCCTCGGCGCGCAGGGCGTCGACCAGCAGGGAGAGTTCCGGCGCCCGCACGGCCACACTCGACCGCGCGTTGCGGGCCGAGAACTCGGCGAGGCTCTCGTCGGCGATCAGCCGGCCGCGGCCGATCACCACCAGCCGGTCCGCGGTGTGCTCCATCTCGGCCATCATGTGGCTGGAGACGAAGACCGTCCGCCCCTCGTCCGCGAGTCGCCGGAACAGCCCGCGCACCCAGAGCACGCCCTCCGGGTCCAGCCCGTTCAGCGGCTCGTCGAAGAGCAGCACGGGCGGATCGCCGAGCAGGGCGCCGGCGATGCCGAGGCGCTGCTTCATGCCCAGCGAGTAGCCGCCGATCCGCCGCCCGGCGGCCTTGCCGAGCCCGACCTCGGCCAGCACCTCGTCGACCCGCCCGAGCGGGATCCGGTTGCTGCGGGCGAGCGCCGACAGGTGCGCCTTGGCGCTGCGCCCGCCGTGGACGTCGCCCGCGTCCAGCAGGGCGCCGACGTGCCGCAGCCCGCGCGGCCGGCCGGCGAAGGGCACGCCGTCGACGGTGACGCTCCCCTCGGTGGGGGTGTTGAGGCCCAGGATCATCCTCAGCGTGGTGGACTTGCCCGCGCCGTTGGGGCCGAGGAAGCCGGTGACGGTGCCCGGCCGGACGGTGAAGGTCAACTGGTCGACGGCCGTGGTGGCGCCGTACCGCTTGGTCAGTCGCTCGATCTCGATCACGGGGACAACGGTGCCGGTCAGGGCCGTACTCGGGCATCGGGCGGCGGGACACAACCGGGGGCGGCCGCCCCCGCCCCCGGGATTAGTCCCGCGGGCCGATGTGCCGCCGTACGGCCCGCCGCTACCATCGCGTCATGATCATCGAGCCCCGTCCGCCCCTGCTCAGGCGCCTGCCCGCGGGCGTGTGGGTGGGGGCGTTCTGGACGGCCGTCGTGGTGTTCCGGTTCTTCACCCGGGCCGACGAGACGCGCCTCCTCTTCGACTACCACGGCAACGTGGAGGACATGCCCCTGGTGGTCACGGCCGTGGTCACCACCCTGGTGGCCTTCCTGCTGGTCCGGCTGCCGCTGGCGGCCGTCGCGGTGGCGCTGGCCGGCGGCGTCTACGCGCTCGGGATGTGGGGGGTGCCGGAGACGGCCCCGGTGCAGTTCCTGATCGCCGAAGCGGTGGTCGCCTACTGCGTGGTCACCCGGTCCCGCCCGGTGTCGACGATCGCGACGGCGATGCCCCTGGCCCTGCTCACCGGGCTGTTCTGCTGGGGCGCGGTCAACGGCTACCCGGTGAACCCGTACGCCTACGCGGGCCTCGCCGCGACCGTCCTGATCGCCTGGCTGATCGGCAACACCGTCCGCCAGAGCCGTACCCACGCCGAGGCCCTGCGCGGCCGCGCCGCCGAGCAGGCCGTCACCGCCGAACGGCTGCGCATCGCCCGCGAGTTGCACGACATGGTGGCCCACAGCATCGGCATCATCGCGATCCAGGCGGGCATGGGCAGCCGGGTCATGGACACCCAGCCCGCCGAGACCCGCAAGGCGCTGGACGCCATCGAGGCCACCAGCCGGGAGACCCTGGCCGGGCTGCGCCGGATGCTGGGCGCGCTGCGGCAGGGCGAGGGGGAGTCCGTGCCGCTCGAAGTGGCCCCGGGGCTGGACGAGCTGGACCGGCTGGTGGAGAAGACGGCGGCCGCCGGGGTGCGGGTCGCGCTCACCCGCAGCGGCGAGGCCCGGGCCCTGCCGCCCGAGGTGGACCTCGCCGCCTTCCGGATCGTCCAGGAGGCGGTCACCAACGTGGTCAAGCACTCCGGCACCCGCGACTGCCACGTCACCGTCGAGTACGGCGCGGAGCAACTCGCCGTCACCGTCGTCGACCTGGGCGCGGGCGCGTCGGCCCACCCCGCCGGCACCGGCTACGGACTGGCGGGCATGCGCGAGCGGGTCGCCCTGCTGCACGGCGAGTTCGACGCCGGCCCGCGCCGCGGGGGAGGCTTCCGGGTCGCCGCCCGACTGCCGGTCCCCCATCCGACCGAAGCACCCGAGAAGCCCGAAGCAGCCGCCCTGGAGGTGGGACCGTGATCCGCGTCGTCCTGGTCGACGACCAGCCGCTCATCCGCACCGGGCTGCGCGTGCTCATCGCCGACGCCCCCGACCTGGAGGTGGTCGGCGAGGCCGGCAACGGCGCCGAGGCCGTCGAACTGGTCACCCGGCTGCGCCCGGACGTCGCCGTGATGGACATCCGGATGCCCGGCATGGACGGCATCGAGGCGACCCGCCGGATCCTCGCCGACCCCGAACTGCCCACCCACGTGCTCGTCCTCACCACCTTCGACGACGACGACTACGTGTACGGCGCGCTGCGCGCCGGGGCGAGCGGCTTCCTGGTCAAGGACCTCGCCCTGGAGACCATCCTGGACGGCGTCCGGGTGGTCGCCGCCGGCGACGCCCTGCTCGCCCCCGGCATCACCCGCCGTCTGATCGGCGAGTTCGCCGCCAGGCCGGACGCCTCCGCCCGTCCCCGGAAGTCGGCCGCGGGCATCACCGAGCGCGAACGCGAGGTGCTCACCCTGGTCGGCCGCGGCCTGTCCAACACGGAGATCGCCCAGGAGCTCACCATCAGCGTGGCCACCGCCAAGGCGCACGTCGCCCGGTTGTTCACCAAGCTGGACGCCCGCGACCGGGTCCACCTGGTCATCCACGCCTACGAGTTCGGCCTGGTCGCGCCGTCGTAGCCCGCCGAGGAGGGCCGCGGACGGCACGAAGCGCCGGGGCGGGCCCACACAGCCCACCCCGGCGCTTCTCCCGGCATCGGATCCTCAGGGCACGTGACCCCTCAGGCCGCTCGGATCCGCCGGACCATCACCGTCCCCGGGCCGCCCCACGCTGCCCGGGGGCGCTGATCAGGGGACGATCGCGTGCGAGATCTGGCAGCCGCTGACCGCGTTGGACCAGGTGCCCTGCATCGCGAACGAGCCGGTCGCGAACGCGACGTTCTGCGAGCCGCCGGTGCCGCCGACGCCCTTCCAGGCGCACTTGTCGGCGTTCTCGTAGCCGGTCGAGTCGGTCCAGCCGCCGGCCGGGTTCTGGTCGGTGACGGTCTCCGCGTACTCGTGGCCGAACACCATGGTCACGCCGTCCAGCAGGCCCGCGTTGCCGCTGTTGACGTAGTTCTGGCCGCAGGAGGTGCCCATGTCGGTCACGTACGGGTCGTTGCTGAACGCGATGTCACCGTACGGCGAGGTGGCCGCGCCGCCGGTCAGCGTGGTGTCGCCGTTCCAGTCGTGCCAGGCGCAGAAGTTGCCGCTCGAGGTGTTGAAGCCGTCCGGGTGGGTGCCGGTCGGCGAGAGCACCACGTACTGCACGTTGCGGTTGGCGGCCGAGGTGGTGTTGCCGAAGTGCCCGGCGGCCTTGATGGCCTCGTTGGCGATCTGGTTGCCGGTGGCCTGGCCGGGGGCGGCGGCGGAGTTGTCGACCCAGACGCCGGCCAGCGCGCCGCCGGTCGGGTAGCCGACGTGGGCGGCGGTGGACCCGCAGCTGGTGGCGCCCGTGGCGACGCCCTGGCAGTACTGGGTCATGACGCCGGACCAGGTCTCGTTGTTGGTGCCGAGGCCCTTGTACAGCTGCTGGGCGCGGACGGCCTCGCCCGACGGGTCGCCGGTCAGCGTGGTGTAGCCGTTGGCGTCGGTGCCCGCGGTGCCCCACTGGGAGCCCCAGAAGACCACGTACACCTTCGGTGCGCCGGTGGTGACGCCGATGCCGTCGACCCCGCCGCCGTAGCGCAGGTTGGAAGTCCTGGTCGCCGCAGCGGAGTTGGCGTTGGCGTGCTCGGCGCTCTCCTTGGTGGGGACGACGCCGTGCCGGTACGGGTGGCTCTGCCCGGCGAACTCGCTGCCCGGCTGGTCGGCCTGGGCGGCCGGGGCGGCGGCGAAACCGGCGGCGGCCAGCGCCAGCGCGCTGAGCCCGGTCAGGGCCCGGACTCGCGCCCGGCGGGAGGTGGGGGACATGCCCATCGTGAGGGTTCCTCTCTCATGCCGACCGCACACCGGTAGGGCGCGGCGACACCGTGGGGGACAAATGGGGAGGAGCGACGGCAGGCAAGCCGGCTGCCACCGCCCGTTCGTCAGGAACGGGCGGTGAAGCGGGGATGGGGGACCGGTTCACCGCCGACGGCCGGAAGCAAAGCACCGGCGCCGAAACCGGGTCAACGACGCCGAGAGTAAGACCAGCCCCAAGCGGGTCCCCGGAAAAGGTATGGAAAGTCAAAAGCTTGCAGCTGGGGAAGCGTTGATGCGCGTAGCGACAGCGAATCTCAACAGTTGAAGGAGCGTTCTACACCGTATTGCCCTCCCCCTGACCTGCACGAATCGCCCACCCCGCCCCCCTTCCCACTCCCGGTCCGGTGCCCTACGGTGTCGGCACCTCGACCTCGGCGATCCGCGTGATCCGGCCGTGCGGGTCCAGGACGACGTCGTAGGCGTTGCCGGAGCAGCCGTACGGGTCGGCCGGGTCGCGTTCGGCGAGGCAGTCGTTGAGGTGGGTGACCAGCTCGTCCAGTTGGACGGGCTCCGCCGCCTCCTCGTGCGGGCGGTCGACCAGGGTCGCGGTGACGCCGGCCGCGGCGAAGCCGTAGTGGACGGGAGTGCCGGTGGCCTCGTAGCGGGACGGCGTGCAGGTGAAGCGGGCGGGCTGGGCGGTGAGTTCGGCCGGGCCGGCGGCGACCACGACCACCACCTGGTGGCCGGGGTCGACCTCGGGCGCCGTGCACTCCGGCGCGGGGGCGGCCGGGGCCGCGGGGACGGCGACGGGCCCGGCGGCGTAGTCGCCGTCGTCGGCCAGGTCGTCGCCGAAGCCGTCCTCGTCCAGCAGGTCGTCCGTGCCGTCGTCGGCGAGCGCCGCTGCGGAGGAGGCGGCGGTCACCGTGGGGCGGGTGTCGGCGGGGGTGCAGCCGGTGAGGCCGGCCAGGGCGGTCGCGGTCAGCGCGGCGGCGGCGAGGAGGATGCGGGGCACGGCCATGGCACAAGTCTCCCCGGACGGCTGCGGAGTTCGGCACCGGGGTACACACCGGGCGCGCGCCGAACGGTTCCCGCCCCCGCGGGATGTGCGGATCCGGCGGGGGCGGGAGGTCTCGGACGGAGGTCAGCGGCCCCGGAGGGCGACGGCGGCCTCGGCCGAAGCACGGCGGCCTCAGGCGGCGACCGTCCGCTGCGCCTCGTACGCCTCGCGCACCCGCGCCTGCGCCGCCCCGCCCGCGCCCAGGTGGTCGAGCCCGAGCAGTGCCGCGCCCAGCACCGGCGGCGCGACGACCACCCGCGGCTCGGCCAGCGGCGCGGCCCGCGCCAGGCGGGCCGTCAGGTTGTCGAGCAGCAGCGGGTGCCGGGAGGCGAGCACCCCGCCGCCGAGCACCACGGGGGTCGGCGAGTCCAGCAGTTCCAGCCGTCCGAGCGCGACCACGGCGAGCCGGACGATCTCGTCGGCCTGCCGGTCGATCAGTTCCATGGCGACGGCGTCCCCCTCGACCGCGACCGCGAACAGCACCCGGACGATCTCGTGCAGCCGCGAGGTCGGCAGGTGCCCGAGGTGGACGGCCTCGGCGACGGCCCCGGCGCTGGGCAGGCCGAAGTGTTCGGCGATCGCCGGGGCCAGTGCGGTGGGCCCGCCCCGCCCGTCCTCGGCGCGGACGGCGTGCCACATGCTGCTGACGGCGAGTCCGGAGCCGCCGCCCCAGTCGCCGGTGAGTTCGCCGAGCGCCGGGAAGCGGGCGGTGCGCCCGTCCGGCCGCAGGCCGACGCAGTTGATCCCGGCGCCGCAGACCACCGCGACCCCGCGCGGGCCGTCGGTACCGGCCCGCAGCAGGCCGAAGGTGTCGTTGACGACGGTGTTGCTGAGGCCCCAGGGGTGCGATGCGAGGGCGGTGCGCAGCGACTCCTCCTCGATCGGCAGGTCGGCGTTGGCGAGGCAGGCGCTGACGTGGCTGGTGAGCACGCCCGCGGCACCGGCCAGGCCGGCCGCCGCGGCGGCCTGCTCGACCAGGGGGGTGAGACCGGCCACGGCTGCGGCGCCGCCGACCTTCTGGGGTGCGAAGCCGCCGCCGCGGGCGGAGCCGAGGACGGTGCCGTCGGCGCCGATCAGGGCGACGTCGGTCTTGGAGTTGCCCGCGTCGATGGCGAGGACGCCGGACAGGAGTGGTTCGGGCTGGTGGGTCATCTGGTCCCCGGGCTCGTACGTGGCCCGGCCGTGGAGCCCCGGCCGGGGGGTCGGTCTCCTCGCGGCGCCCGGCCCGCCGTCTCGGCGGGCCGGGCACGGAGGCGCTCAGGCCCAGGCGAGGTGCTCGCGGTTGTGGGCGAGCAGCCGGTCCGTGAGCTGGTCGGCGAGTTCGATCCGGCCGACCAGCGGGTGGGCGAGCAGGGCGTCGAAGACCCGGTCGCGTCCGCCGTGCAGGGCGGCGTCGAGCGCGAGGTGCTCGTACGAGGTGACGGCGGAGATCAGCCCGGCGAACAGCGGCTCGACCGGCCGCTGCGGCAGCGGCCGGACGCCGTCGGCGTCCACCTCGGCCGGGACCTCGATGACGGCGTCGTCGGGCAGGAAGGGCAGCACCCCGTCGTTGCGGGTGTTGACCACCTGGACGGACGCCCCGCCGGCGGTGCCCAGCAGCGCCGAGATCAGCTGGACGGCCGCCTCCGAGTAGAAGGCGCCGCCGCGCTTGCCGAGCAGTTCCGGCTTGGTGTCCAGCGCGGGGTCGGCGTACAGCTCCAGCAGCTGCCGTTCGATCTCGGCGACCTGCGCGGCCCGCGAGCCCTGGGCCAGGAGCTCCTCGACCACCGCGTCGTGCTGGTAGAAGTACCGCAGGTAGTAGGAGGGCACCACGCCGAGCCGTTGCACGAAGGCCTGCGGCAGGTGGAGGTCGTCGGCGATCTCCTTGCCGAAGTCGGCGAGCAGGGTGGGCAGCACCTCCCGGCCGCTCGTGGCGCCCGGCGCGTCCAGCAGGGTCACCCCGCGCTCCCAGGTGAGGTGGTTGAGCCCGACGTGGTCCAGCCGGACCAGCTCCGGGTCCACCCCCAGATGGGCCGCGAACTTGCGCTGGAAGCCGATCGCGACGTTGCACAGCCCGACGGCCTTGTGGCCGGCGCTCTGCAGGGCGCGGGTGACGATGCCGACCGGGTTGGTGAAGTCGACGATCCAGGCGTCCGGGTTGGTCCTGCGGACCTGCTCGGCGATGCCGAGGACGACCGGTACGGTGCGCAGCGCCTTGGCGAGCCCGCCCGCGCCGGTGGTCTCCTGGCCGACGCAGCCGCACTCCAGCGGCCAGGTCTCGTCCTGGTTGCGCGCGGCCTGCCCACCGACCCGCAGTTGGAGCAGTACGGCGTCGGCGTCCGCGACGCCCGCCGTCAGGTCGGTGGTCACCGACACCGCGGCGGGGTGCCCCTGCTTGGCGAAGATCCGCCGGGCGAGCCCGCCGATCAGCTCCAGCCGCTCGGCGGCCGGGTCGATCAGCACCAGTTCGCCGATCGGCAGGGTGTCACGCAGCCGGGCGAAGCCGTCGATCAGCTCCGGGGTGTACGTCGAACCGCCGCCGACGACGGCCAGCTTGAGCGCGGAACTGCCGGACTTGAGTGTGGCGGCCATCAGCCCTTGACCCCTGTCAGTGTCACGCCTTCGATGAAGGCCTTCTGAGCGAAGAAGAAGAGGACGATCACCGGGGCCATCACCAGCAGGGTGGCGGCCATGGTGAGGTTCCAGTTGGTGTGGTGGGCGGCCTTGAACGACTCCAGGCCGTAACTGAGCGTCCAGGCCTGGTGGTTGTTGCTGGCGTAGATCTGCGGGCCGAAGTAGTCGTTCCAGCAGTAGAAGAACTGGAACAGGGCGACGGCGGCGATGGCCGGTTTGGCCATCGGCAGGACGACCCGCAGCAGGGTGCGCAGGTCGCCGCAGCCGTCGATCCGGGCGGCCTCGACGTACTCCTTGGGGATGGTCATCAGGAACTGGCGCAGCAGGAAGATCGAGAACGCGTCGCCGAAGGCCATCGGGATGATCAGTGGCCAGAGCGAGCCGCCCAGGCCCATCTGCTTGGCCCAGAACAGGTACATCGGGATGACGGTGACCTGCGGGGGCAGCATCATCATCGCGATGACCGCCATCAGTGCCAGGTTGCGGCCGCGGAAGCGGAACTTGGCGAGCGCGTAGGCGACGGGCAGGCTGGAGACGACGGTGAGCAGGGTGCCGGCGCCGGCGTACACCAGGGTGTTGCGCCACCAGGTGAGGAAGCCGGGGGTGTCCCAGACCTTGCCGTAGTTGCCCCAGTTCCAGGAGGTGGGCCAGTAGTCGGTGGTGAGCGCCTGCTGGTCGTCCATCACCGAGGTGAGGAAGACGAAGACGAAGGGCAGCAGGAAGAACAGTGCGGCGGCGATGGCCAGCGAGTGCACGGCCACCCAGTGGAGCACCGCCCGGCGCCGGGCGGCCCGGGCGGCGGCGGTGCCGGTCCGAGAGGCGCCGGGTCGTGCCTCGGTGAGCGTGGGAGTGGAGCTGAGAGTCATGGTGGAGTCCTCAGGGGCCGCTGGTCGTCGCTCAGTCGTCGCTCGACATGAAGCCGGACCTGCGGCGGAGCAGGATCGAGGTGACGGCCATCGAGATGGCGAACAGCACCAGGGCGACGACGCAGGCCGCGCCGTAGTTGAAGCGCTGGAAGCCGAGGTTGTAGACCATCTGCGGCAGGGTCCAGGTGGAGCCCTGGGGGAAGCCGGGCTCGAACTGCTGGCCCGAGTTGCCCGCGATGCCGCTGGCGACCTTCCCGGCGACGATCGCCTGGGTGTAGTACTGCATGGTCTGGATGACCCCGGTGACCACCGCGAACATGATGATCGGCGAGACGTTCGGCAGCGTGACGTACCGGAACCTCTGGAACGGGCCGGCGCCGTCCAGTTCGGCCGCCTCGTACTGCTCCTTGGGGACGTCCAGCAGCGAGGCCATGAAGATGACCATCAGGTCGCCGATGCCCCACATGGCGAGCAGGGTGAGCGCGGGCTTGGACCAGTTCGGGTCGGCGAACCAGCCGGGCTGCGGCAGGCCGAGCTCGCCGAGCAGGTGGTTGAGCGGGCCGGTGCCGGGGTTGAGCAGGAAGGCGAAGGCCACCGTGGCGGCCACCGGCGGGGCCAGGTAGGGCAGGTAGAAGACGGTGCGGAAGAAGCCGGCGCCGGTCTTGACCCTGGTGATGAGCAGCCCGATGCCGAGGCCGAAGGCGACCCTCAGGGTCACCATGACCAGGACCAGCCACACGGTGTTGCGCAGGCCCTGCCAGAAGGTCGGCAGCTCGTCGAGGACGTAGTTCCAGTTCTTCAGCCCGTTGAAGGTCGGGGAGCCGAAGCCGTTGTACTGGGTGAAGGAGAAGTAGGCGGTGGAGACCAGCGGGTAGACGAAGAAGACGCCGAACCCGATCAGCCAGGGGGAGAGGAAGGCGAGGGTACGGGCCGCCTCCCGGCGGCGCTTCCGGCGCAGCAGGTGCTGCGTGGACGGCGCCGCCGGGTCGGTCGCCCCGGTCCCAGGGCCCTTGCGGGTGCCGAACGCGAGTGACATGGGAGCTCCGTGGACCGTTCCCGCTACTTCGCCTGGGCGATGTCGGTGTCGATCTGCCTGGCCGTGGCGGCGAGACCGGCCTGGACGTCGGGCTGCTTGCCGGACTCGACGTCGTAGCCGAGGTTCTGCAGGGAGACGATGTAGCCGCCGCCGTTGACGCTCGCCGGCGTGGTGCCCGAGTTCGGGTTCTTGGCGACGTCCAGGAAGGTCTTGAAGTTCGGGTCGCTGACCAGCTTCGGCGAGTTCAGCGCGTCGAAGGTGCTGGGCACGTTGTGGATCGCGTTGGCGAAGTTGACCACCGCGTCGGTGTCGGTGGTCAGGAACTTGACGAACTCCCAGGCCGCGGCCTGCTTCTTGCTGGTACTGGCGATGCCGACGATGGTGCCGGTCTGGTAGCCGCGGCCGTAGGCGGCGGCCTGGTCGTCCGGGACGGGGAACGGCGCGGTGGCCCAGTCGAAGTCGGGCTTGTTGTCGGCGAGCGAGGCGGTGCGCCACTCACCGTCGATGGCCATCGCGACCTGGCCGGTCTGGAAGGGGTTCTTGGCGCTGAACTCCTCGCCGAAGGTGGCGCGGTACTTGTCCAGCTTGGCGTAGCCGCCGAGCTGGTCGACCAGGCCCTTCTGCCAGCTGAGCATCGCCGCGACCTTGGGGTCGGTGGCGATGTTCGACTTGCCGTCGGCGCCGAAGTAGGTGGCGCCGTACTGGCCGAGGAAGTGCTCGGTGGTGGACTCGTAGCCGTGGTAGAGCGGCATGAAGCCGAGCTGCTTGTACGAGTCGCCGTCGGCGACGGTGAGCTTCCTGGCGTCGTCGGCGAACTCGCCGAAGGTCTTCGGCGGGGCGGTGATGCCGGCCGCGGCGAAGGCCTTCTTGTTGTAGTACAGCCCGTAGGCGTCGCCGAGCAGCGGCAGCGAGCACTGGTTGCCCTGGAACTGCGTGTAGTTGAGCATCGCGGCGGGGAAGGTCCTGGCCGCGTCGATGCCGCTCTTCTGCAGCAGCGGCTTGAGGTCGATGAAGGCCTTGGTCGAGCAGAACATGCCGACGTTGTTGGTGGTGAAGGAGGACACCACGTCCGGTGCGTCGTCGCCGCCGGCCCGCAGGGCCTGGTTGACCTTGTCGTCGGCGACGTTGCCCACCGGCTTGACGTGGATGTTGGGGTGGGCCTTCTCGAAGGCGGCGATGGTGTCGTTGATCGCCTTCACCTCGTTGTCCTGGCTCCAGCCGTGCCAGAAGGTGATGGTGACGTCCTTGCCGCTGGCGGAGTCGTCGTTGCCGCCCGACTCGCTGGAACCGGTGCAGGCGGAGGCGAACAGGGCCAGGACGGCGCTGCCCGCGACGGCGGCGACCGTGCGGCGGCCTCTGCGGGAGGTGGTGGCGTGCACTTCGAGGTCCTCCTGGGGGTGCGCGGGCAGGCGTCATCGCCTCGGGGCCCGCGTAGGGGATCGGGAGAGGTGGGTGCAGGTGAACGAGGTGACAGGGGGAGCGTCGGTGGGCCGGGCGGTCGGGCTGGGGGCTGGGCGGTTGGGCGGTTGGGCGGATCAGTGGGTGGAGAAGACCGCCTCGCGGGCGTCCGTGAGGGCGCGTTGCAGGGCGCCGAGCAGGACGGGCGAGCCGGGCAGGGCACTGCTGCGGATCTCCGGACGGGCCAGGCAGATCCGGGCCAGCTCGTCCTCGACGAGCGCGCGCAGGCGTTCACCACCGGCGCTCGGCACCGCGCCGGAGAGGACCACCAGCTGGGGGTCGACCACGGCGACGATCACGGACAGCCCGACGGCGAGCCGTCCGGCCAGTTCGGTGAGGAACGCGTCACCGGCGCCCGGGGTCTCCAGGGCCTTGGCGATCGACTCCTCCGCGCTGGGCGCGCCGAGCCCGTGCTCGCGCGCCAGGGTCCGGACAGCGGGTGCGCCGACCTGGGCCTGGAAGCCGCCGAACTTGCGGCGGCGGGCGTCCCACTCGACCGGTGAGCCGGGCACCGGCATGTAGCCGACCTCGCCGGCGCCGCCGGTGAAGCCGCGGTGCAGCCGCCCGCCGAGCACGATCGCGGCGCCGACACCGGCCTCGGCCCAGAGCAGGACGAAGTCCTCGAAACCGGCCGCCGCGCCGGAGGCCTGCTCGGCGACCGCGGCCAGGTTCACGTCGTTCTCGATCGACACCGGCGCGCCGATCGCCTCGGTCAGCTCGGCCACCAGCCGCGGCGAGTGCCAGCCGGGCAGGTGGGAGGCGTACCGGAGCTTCCCGGTGACCGGGTCCGGCGCACCGCCGACCCCGATCGCGACTGTCCGCAGGCCTCCCGCCGGCACCCCGGCGGCCCGCACCGCCTCGGCGACGGCGGCGGCCACCCCCGGCACGGTCCCGGCGGCCGGGACGCCTCTGGTGGACACGCTGTGCTCGGCCACCGTGCTGCCGGTGATGTCGGCGACGGCGACTCTGATCCCGCTGTTGGTGACGTCCAGCCCGGCGACGTACCCGGCGGCCGGGTTCACCTGGTACAGCTGCGCGTTGGGGCCCGGACCACCCTCGGTGGTGCCGACCGGCACCACCAGCCCGGCCGCCTCCAGCCGGGACAGCAGCTGGGAGGCCGTGGGCTTGGACAGCCCGGTCAGCGCGCCGATCTGGGTACGGGACAGCGGCCCGTTCTCCAGCAGCAGTTCGAGGGCGGCGCGGTCGTTGATGGCGCGCAACAGACTGGGGGTGCCGGCGAGGGGAGCCTTGGCGGTGCTCTTGGTCATGCCCGGAATCCTCCCCTTCCCACCGACCGACGTGAACTGTTAGGAAACTTTCCAGTCGCTTGGCACAGGACCGTACGGTCCACCTCACCGGGGTGTCAATGCCCGCCCGACCGCCAGATGCCGAAGCGTTACCGGCCGCCCGGACCGCCACCGGCGGCCGGAGCGCCACCCGGAAAGGGAAGAGCCCCGCCCCCACCGGAGTGGGAGCGGGGCTCTCGGGCGACCGGGTCCGTTACGCCTTCCCGAGCGTCGGGTCGTCCGTCGGGGCCTTGGGCAGCGGGATCGGTTCGCTCGCGCGGTAGCGGGGCGAGGTGGGGTCGGACAGGGCGGACGGCGGAGCGGGCTCCGCCGCGGTGATCGAGACGCCGGTGGCCACCGCGGTGGCCTCCTCCTTGACCTTGATCCCTGCCTGGTCGAAGGCCGTCTTCAGCCGCTGGCGCAGCGCCCGGGAGACCACCGCCGCCTTGCCCGGCGCGGTCCGGGCCTCGACCCGCACCATCACCGAGTCCGCCGCCACCGACTCCACGCCCAGGACCGACACCGGCGCCCAGACCAGCTCGTCGTAGGGCGCCTCCTTGGCCAGCCCCTCGGCGGTCTCCTGGATCAGGTCCTCGACCCGCTGCAGGTCCTCCTTGTACCCGACCTGCACGTCCACCGTGGCGGTCGCCCATCCCTGGCTCATGTTGGCGATCCGCTTCACCTCGCCGTTGCGGATGTACCAGATCTCGCCGTTGGCCCCGCGCAGCTTGGTCACCCGCAGCCCGACCTCCAGCACCGTGCCGGTGGCCACCCCGGTGTCGATCTCGTCGCCGACGCCGTACTGGTCCTCCATGATCATGAAGACCCCGGAGAGGAAGTCCGTCACCAGGTTGCGGGCGCCGAAACCGATCGCCACACCGGCCACACCGGCGCTGGCCAGCAGCGGTGCCAGATTCATCCCCAGCGCGGAGAGCACCATCAGCGCCGCCGTGCCCAGGATGGTGAAGGACGCCACGCTGCGCAGCACCGAGCCGATCGCCTCCGAGCGCTGCTGACGCCGCTCCGGGTTCACCACCCCGTGGTTGGCCAGCAGCCCGCCGAGCCGGCTCTCCTCGCTGTGGTCGTGGCCGCGCGCCATCCGCGTTATCAGCTGGGTGATCAGCTTGCTCACCACGACCCGCAGCACCAGCGCCAGCACGATGATCAGGACGATCTGCAGGCCGGCCGCCAGCCAGCTCTGCCAGTGGGTGTCGAACCAGCTGGCCGCCTGCTTGGTGGTGTCGGTGACCTCCTGCGCGCTGGTGGGGATCCGCAGCTGCGGCAGCTCCGGCGCGGTGGGGGACGCGGTGGGGGACGGCACCGGCGTCGGGGTGGAGAGCGCCGGGGACGCGTCGATCGGACCGGTGGCGCCGAAGCGGAACACGTGCGGGACCTTCCTTGCTGGGGGCCTGGCCGGTCCGCGCCGCGCGAGCGGCCCACGGACCGTGCGGGCTAGCCTATCCGGCGCCGAACGCCTGCCCGGACCCGCCGACCGGCGCATCGGAAGAACTGCACGCCCGGGTAGTCCTCCTCCACACCTCTTGCACACTCCCCGGATGCTTGAACTACCGTCCGTGCTGTGAAGATCGTGGTGCGTGTGAGATTGGAGGTGTCGGCCTACCAGGCAGACGCCCTCGCAGCCACCTTGCGTGCGTGCAACCGGGCGGCGAACCACGTCTCCCGGATCGCGTTCGACTCCGGGGAGAAGCGGCGCAACGGTCTCCAGCCGAAGGTGTACCGGCATATCAAGGATGAATTCGACCTCTCCGCACAGCCTGCCTGTCGCGTGGTGAAGAAGGTTTGCGACGCCTATGCCACGCTGAATGCGACCGTCAAGGCCGGGAGGCTCGGCCCAAGCGGTGACAAACGGCGGAACAGGGCGGAGTCGAAGCCGATCTCATTTCGCGAGTACGCGGCCCAGGCGTTCGACGACCGCTGTCTGTCGTGGAACACGGACCAGCGCACCGTCAGCATTTGGACGGTTTCAGGCCGCTTGAAGGGCATTCGGTTCACTTGCTCGGACGGGGCGGCAAAAGTGCTGGCCGAACACCGACGAGGTGAGTCGGACCTCGTTCATCGCGATGGCCGTTGGTATCTGTTCGCCACCTGTGACGTTCCGGCCCCTGCCGCCTACCTGCCCTCGGACTGGCTGGGTGTGGACCTCGGGATCGTCAACATCGCCACCACCTCGGACGGCACCGTGCTGTCCGGTAGACGTCTGGAGCGTTACCGGAAGCGTATGGTTCACCTGCGTGCCAAGCTCCAGATGAAGAAGACCAAGAGCGCCAAAAGGCGACTCAAAGCCCTGCGGCGACGTGAGCAGCGTTTCGCCACAGATACCAACCACAGCATCTCCAAGACCATCGTCACTACCGCTGAACGCACCTCGCGCGGGATCGCCCTGGAAGACCTCACGGGCATTCGCGAAAGGGTCAAGGCCAAGCACGACCAGCGGTACCGTCTGCACTCCTGGGCGTTCGCCCAGCTCGGGGCATTCGTGGAGTACAAGGCCAAGCGCGCCGGAGTGCCCGTCGTGCGTGTCAATCCGGCCCATACCTCCCGGCAATGCTCCGCCTGCTGGCACACTCACCGACACAACCGGGTGAATCAGGCCGCCTTTGCCTGTCGTGCATGTGGGACCACCCTTCACGCAGATGTCAATGGCTCCCGCAACATCCGCCACCGTGCGGCTGATGCGTGGACGCGGGGCGCTGTCAACCGTCCCACCAGCGCGTAGGGCGCCGGTCAGACGCGGACGCCACTGACGGGGCGACTCGCCGGAAGCATGGTGATCCGCAAGCCCGACCGATCACGTCGGGCTGTTGACGTCAGGTCCGTTACACAGGAGTGGTGGCGCCACGTGAGGGCGTAAGGCGACACTGGGGGAGATCGCGCACTCGTTGCGGGATCCAACCGCTCGTCCCGGCGCGAGCCACGCGCCGCAGGCGTCCAAGGAGGCATCCGTGCCGCATGTCCTGGTCCTCAACGCGTCCTACGAGCCACTCGGCGTCGTATCGATGCGCCGCGCACTCATCCTGGTCCTCAACCACAAGGCGGTCAGCCTGGAGGACACGGGAGTCACTCTGCACAGCGCCACCAGCGCCCTACCGGCGCCGTCCGTCGTCCGTCTGACCCGCTTCGTCCGGGTCCCGTTCTGCGGGCCCGTCCCGCTCACCCGCCGGGCGCTGTTCGCCCGCGACCACGGCCGCTGCGTCTACTGCGGGGCCGCCGCCACCAGCGTCGACCACGTCATCCCGCGCAGCCGGGGCGGCCAGCACCGGTGGGACAACGTGGTGGCGGCCTGCCGCCGCTGCAACCACACCAAGGCCGACCGCCACCTGACCGAGCTCGGCTGGCGGATGAAACGACCACCCGCACCGCCCAGCGGCCTCGCCTGGAGGATCATCGGCACCGGGATCAAGGACCCGCGCTGGCGGCCCTATCTGGAGCCGTACGGCGGCGGTGACCAGCTGCGCGCCCCGCAGTGGGGCGAGTACGAGCACCACGACCATACCGAGCCGACCCACTCCGTCCCGATCGGCCGGGCGCACGCCGCCCACCCCGCCCCCATCCGCCGCGGCGAGCAGCCCGAACCGCTCTCCGCCTGACCGAAGCGACACAAAGGGCCCGCCCGTCACACGTCGGTACGCGCCTCATGGGCCGCCGCGCCCCCCGCGAAGGGGAGCCCGGCGGCCCGCCGCATTCCCCCCTTCTTCGAGCCGGCTCGCCTCCGGGGCGCTCCCGGCCCGGTGCCGACGGTCGGCGCTCCCCCGCTCCTGCGTCGCTCCCCCGCTTCTCCCTTGCGACACCGGCGCGCCCCTTCGGCCCGTCGGCTACGGCCCCGGATGTCGCTACGGCTTCGTCGCCGGCGGCGCGACCGGCGCCCCCGACGGGCCTGGCTGGCCCGGCGGATTGGCCGGCGGCTGCGGCGGGGCGGCCGGAGCCGTGACGGCGTACAGCTCGATGCCGTACAGCGAGTAGCCGAACTTGGTGGCCCGCGCCACGCCCTGCATCCGGACGTACCGGACGTTCGGCGCGTCGAAACGCACCGTCTCGTCGCCGCCCTTGCCGTTGTCCACCGTCGCCGCGTCCGTCCAGCTGCTGCCGTCCGCCGAGACCTGGATCTTGTACGAGGAGGCGTACGCGGACTGCCAGTGCAGCACCGCCGCGCCCAGGTGGGCCGCCTGCGGCAGCGCGAGCTGCACCCAGGCGTCGTCCTTGGCCGGCGAGGACCAGCGGGACTTCGGGTCGCCGTCGGCCACCGCCGAGGCCGGGAAGTTCGGCGTCTCGTCGCCCGAGGAGCTGGCCTGCGCGCCGACCGCCAGGTCCGGACCGCCGGTCGGCGGCACCACGTGCACCTGCAGCACCTGCTTCACGGTGGTGCCGCCCGCCACGTACGACACCGACACCTGGTACGTCCCGGAGGGCGTCCCCTGCGCGGCGGTGACCAGCAGCGGCACGCCCACCCGGCCGCCGCGCGGCACCGTCACCGCGCCGGACGGGGTCACGGTCAGGCCCTTGGCGGCGGCCGGTACCTCGGTGCGCAGCTCGCCGCTGGTGCCCTCGGGGCGGCCGGCCTCGACGGTGGCCCGGGTCGTGGCGGGTGCCGCGGCGCCGGTGACCACGTCCAGGGCCGGGTCGGCGAGGCTCAGCCGGGCCGCCGGGGCGTCCGCGTACCAGGGGATCACCTGGTTGACCACCGGCGGGTCGCCGCCGGGCTTCCAGGTCAGCCGGAACGCGTCGGCGGCCTGCCCGCCGGCCGGCAGTTCGTTGTAGCCGGGCTGCACGGTGCCGATGTCCACCCAGGTGCCGTCGGCGTGGCGCACCGCGACCGTGGCGGTGGCGCGCACGTTCGGGTCGGTCAGCACGGTGAGCCGGTCCAGCGGACGGGCGCTGCCGAGTTCGACGACGAGCGGCTCGTCCAGCGCGGTGGGCGCCTGGGCGGCCCGGTACGCGGTGTCCGGGTTGCCGTCCAGGACGGCCGCGGCCGAGGAGCCGGGCAGCGCGGCCGGCCCGCCGGAGACGCTGGCCGGGGACTCGTCCGGGGCGGTCACGGTGAACTCGCGCACCGCCACGGCGGTCTTCTGCGCGGCGGTCGCCCGCAGCCGCACCGCCCGTACCACGGTGCCGGCCGGCAGCTGGGCGCTGACCGTCTTCTGGTTCTTCACCACGGCGAGCCGCTGCCAGCCGCCCTCGCCGGTGCTGTACTCCAGCACGCCGTCGCGGATGTAGTCGTCCACGGCGTTCTGCGCGTCCGGGCCGTCGCCCCAGCCGCCCATCAGCACGGTGACGCCGCTGATCGGGCGGCCCGCGCCGAGGTCGACGCCGACCGAGTCGCCGGGCTGCGGGGGAGCCGAGCTCCAGTAGAAGGTGTCGGCCTGGCCGTCGACCATCAGCGCGGGCAGGTGGTCGTGCGCGGTGCCCATGCTGGAGGTCGGGGTGACCCCTCCGCTGACCACGCCGGACCAGTTGTCGGCGGCCCGCACGGCGCGGTCCAGGAACGGGCCGAGCACGCCCGCGCCGATGGTCGCCGGGGCCTGGGCGAGCTGCGCGCGCAGTCCGTTGAGCTGCACCCGGGCCTTCCAGGCCGCCGTGCCGTCGCCGCCGTGCTGGGCCAGCAGCATGTCCAGTGCGGCCTGCCCGGCCAGCCCGTAGTCGTGCAGGGGGCCCAGCCAGGGGCCGGCCTCGGCGGCCAGCTGGGCGGTGGCCTGGCTGCCGGCCAGGGTCTGCTGGGCGCCCGCCATCGCGGTGAAGGCGTCCCGCAGCGGGGCCGCCGCCGCTATCAGCTTGTTGAGGTCGGGAGCCGCGCCGGAGGTGGGCTCGGCGTTCGCCCAGAACTGGTCCAGCAGCGGTTGCAGGTAGCCGGACTCCCGCTTGGCCAGCGGCGAGGAGGTGCTGTTGCCGGCCAGCGCGGTGACGGCGGACAGCACCGACCCGGCGGGCGTGGCGGCGGCGCCGGTCGGCCCGGCCAGCGAGCGCACCGCGGCCTGCCAGGATTCGTCGGGCTTGTAGCCGGTCGGGTTCCAGGCGAAGTCGCCGGCCGTGGCGAGCGCGATCCGGGAGGCCACCGGCTGCTGCATCGCGCCGGTCAGCAGCACCGCCGAGCGGGTCGCCACCTCCGGGTCGCGACCGGTGTAGGCGCCGAGGAAGAGCCGGTCCGGGCTGGCGTCGTTGACGGGGTAGTTGTCCATGGTGACCAGCGGGTGCCCGTACAGGGTGCCGGTGTCCGAGGTCTGGGCGCCGGTGATCTTCTCCGGGATCACCGCGCCGCCGCTCCAGGCCACCTGCACCCCGGCCGGCAGCGCGTCGGCCAGCGCCTTGCGGTACGGCGTCGAGCCCTGCTTGTGGTACTCGGTCGGAACGACGGACAGCGGCGCCAGGCCCGGGTTCTTCGCGATCAGCCGGTCCTGCACCTTCTTGACCAGCGCGGCCTGCGCCTTGGCCGCGGCGGCCGGACCGGTGCCGTACTCGTCGCGGTCGTCGCCGCAGTGCCACTCGTCGTAGCTGACGTCCAGGAACTGCAGCTGGAACGCGGTGAAGCCGAGCTTGCGCAGCCCGTCAAGCTTCTTGACCAGCGCGTCGACGTCGTCGTCGTCGCTGAAGCAGAGGGACTGCCCCGGGTCGATCGCGTAGCCCAGGGTGACGTGGTTCAGCCGGGCCCGGTCACCGAGCTCGCGCAGGTCGGACTGCTGGTCGGCGGGGTAGGCGTCGCGCCAGCGGCTGAGCCGGAACGGGTCGTCACCCGGGGCGTAGAGGTAGAAGTTCTGCTTGGAGCGGCCCAGGAAGTCCACCTGCTCGAGCCGCTGCCGGGCGGTCCACGGGGTGCCGTAGAACGCCTCCGCGGTGCCGCGCACCGCCGCGCCGCTCGGCCAGTCCCGCAGCGTGATCCCGGGCAGGCCGAGCCCGGCCGCGCCCGGCCCCTGGCCCTGCCCGGCCGGTACGGCGGCGAGCAGCTGGCGCAGGCTCTGCGCGGCGTAGAAGGTGCCGGACGCGTCCGCGCCCGCCAGCACCACCGCGCCGTACGTCCCCCCGCCCTGGGCGGGCAGCTGACCGGTCGACAGCACGTAGCCGCCGGGCGGCATGCCCGCGGTGGACGGCGCGGAGCCGTCCTTGCCGCCGGCCGCGGCGCTCAGCTGGCGCAGCGTCCGGTCCATCTCGCCCCCGGCGCCCTCGGCGGGCCCGCCGACGTACACCACCAGCGAGCCGGCCGCCGGCGTCCCGCCGTCCGCCTGCGGGGACACGTCGGTGGCCCCGGCGACGGCCAGCACCTCGCGGACGGCGTCCACCGCGCCCCGGTCCACCTTGGGCGCGGTCACCAGCGTCACGGCGGTCGGCACGGTGACCGCCTTGCCCGCCACCGTCTGCTCCTGCGGGTGCGGGAACACCTGCGGATCGGTCACGCTGCCCAGCGGCGTCTGAGGCGCGGTGCTCACCACGTCCGGCCCGGGAGTCGCCGCGTACGCCGTCGACGGCAGCGGTCCGGCCAGCAGCCCGCCGACCACCGCCGCGGTCACCACCCCGGCCGCGATCTGCATCGCCCGCCGCCCCGGCCGCCCGGCCGCACGCTCCGCCCGTACCGACGCCAACAGCGGCTCCGTCCCCTTCAGATCGGCGATCACCCGGTCCGCGGTCCGCGGCGCCAGCTGACGGCACGTCCGCGCCGTCGCCCGCCGCGCCGCCAGCGCCGCCGGATGGTGCAGCACCTCGCGCAGCGCCGGAGTCTGCTCCAACTGCTGCCGCAGCCGCCGCCCGGCCACAACGGACACACGGGCTTGCACAGGGGCCTCCTCGCCAGGCCTGGACCACAACGCGAGCAACCCCACCAGCTACCCAACCCGGTGTCAATGTCATCGACGGCTATGCCTAGTTTGCGACGAAATATCCAACTTTCCTGACCAGTCGTCACCTGTCGGGTGATCGCCGTCGGGGCGCCCCCGCCGATCCGGCCCGCGCAAACGTGTCGCGCAGCGTCATCGGGTCGTCACGCGGGTAGGACTTGGGAGTCCTGACCGGGCGTTGCCGAGACATCGCAGGAGCCGCGAGTGGCCGCTTACCACGACAGTGACGGAGCCGACGGGCTGAAGGTGCCGGCGCAGGACGCGCCGCCACCGCCGGCCGAACTGGTGGCACTGGCGCAGGCGTACGGGGTGGATGCCCGGTATCCGGGGCCGGGTGGGCAGGCGGTGGGGGCGCGGACGCTGGTGGCGGTGCTGGGCGCGCTGGGGGTGGCGGCGGAGACGCCGGAGGAGGTGCGGGAGTCGCTGGAGCGTCACCGTGCCGAGCAGCAGAGCAAGTTGCTGCCGCCCTGTGTGGTGGTCCGGCAGGGGCGGCGCACCGCGCTGGACGTGCCGGCCGACGCCCGGCTCCACGTGGAACTGGAGGGCGGCGGCAGTTGGGAGCTGCCGCGCGGCCACTCCCACTGGCTGCCCGCCGACCTCCCGCTCGGGCGGCACGTCCTCAAGGCGGAGTGCAGCGGCAGGAGGGAGCAGGCGCCGCTGATCGTCGCCCCGCAGCGGCTGCCCCAACTCCCCGGCCGTAGCTGGGGCTTCCTCGCCCAGCTGTACTCCGTCCTGTCCGACCGCTCCTGGGGCATGGGCGACCTCGGCGACCTCTCGGAGCTGGCGCAGTGGGCGGGCGCCGGCCTCGGCGCGGGCTTCGTGCAGATCAACCCGCTGCACCAGGGACTGCCCGGCACGCCCTCCGACCCGTCCCCGTACCGCCCGTCCTCCCGCCGCTTCGCCGACCCGGTGCACCTGCGGATCGAGGCCGTCCCCGAGTACGCCTACCTGACGGGAGAACAGCGGGCAGAGGCGGGCGACCTCACCCGCCGCGCCGCACGCCTTCGCGACGAAGTCCTCGCCCACGACGGCCTGGTCGACCGCGACGCCGTGTGGGCGCTCAAGCGCCAGGCGCTCCAGCTCCTCCACGAGGTTTCGCGCGGCCCTGGCCGCCAGGCGGCGTACGAGGAGTTCCAGCGGCGCGAGGGCGAGTGGCTGCACCGGAACGCGCTGTGGAACGCCCTGGCCGAGGTGCACGGCGCCGACTGGCACCACTGGCCGAAGGGTCTGCGTCACCCGAACGGCCCACACATCGAGCAGGCGGCCAAGGAACTCGAAACACAGGTCGAGTTCCACCGCTGGCTCGCCTGGCAGGTCGACCAGCAGCTCGCCGCCGCCCAGCGCAGCGCCCGCGAGGCCGGTATGCCGGTCGGCCTGATCCATGACCTCGCCGTCGGCGTCCACCCGGACGGCGCCGACGCCTGGGCGCTCCAGGACGTGCTGGCCGGCGGCATCTCGACGGGCGCCCCGCCGGACGCCTTCAACGCCCACGGTCAGGACTGGGGCCTCCCGCCCTGGCGCCCGGACGCCCTGGCCGCCGCCGGCTACGCCCCGTACGCGGAACTCCTGCGCGCGGCCACCCGCCACGCCGGAGCCCTCCGCATCGACCACGTGATGGGCCTCTTCCGCCTCTGGTGGGTCCCGATCGGCCACCCGCCCACCGAGGGCGCCTACGTCCGCTACGACGCCGAGGCGATGCTCGGCGTGCTGGCCCTGGAGGCGCACCGGTCCGGTACGGCGGTGATCGGCGAGGACCTGGGCACCGTCGAACCGGGCGTACGCGAGGAACTGGCGGCCCGGGGCATCCTCGGCACCTCCGTGCTCTGGTTCGAGCGGGACTGGCAGGCCGACGGCGGCATCCTGCCCCCCGACCGCTGGCGCCCCGGCTGCCTGGCCACCCTCACCACCCACGACCTGCCGAGCACCGCCGCCCGCCTCTCCGGCGAGCACGTCGAGCTGCGCCACCGCCTCGGCCTGCTGGCCCGTCCACTCCCCGAGGAGCAGCAGGAGGCCGCCGCCGAGCTGGCCGACTGGCGGGCCGAGCTGGTGAGCCGAGGCCTGCTCGGCCCGGACGAGCCGCTGTCGATGCCGGTGCTCTACCGCTTCCTCCGCTCCACTCCGGCGGAGCTGGTCGGCGTCTGGCTGCCGGACCTGGTCGGCGACCCGCGCCCGCAGAACCTGCCCGGCACCTGGGACCAGTACCCGAACTGGCGCCTCCCGGTCGCCGACGGCGCGGGCGACCCGGTCACCCTGGACCGCCTCGCCACCACCCCCGCCGCCCGACTCCTCGCCCACCTCCTGGCCCTGCCCAGCCCGAAGCCGCCCCGCTGACCGCAGAACACACCCCGACGCGCGCCCTGCCATAAGCGGCGGGTAAGTTGGAAACGTGGACAAGAGGAACGCTTTGCGAGCCGGCGCGGTCTGCGCAACGGTCACGCTGATGATGCTGCTGTCGTCGCCCGCCATGGCCCTCACCAGGGACGACGGTGACGACCCGGGTACCGGTCTGAGCGTCGGCCAGACCGTCGGCCTGTACGTGCTGATCCCGCTCGCCGCGTTCGCGATCATCGCGGGCCTGGCGGCCCTGCCGTACGGCAAGAAGAAGAAGTAGCCGCCGCGTCCACCGGACCAGACGTCCACCGAGGACCCGCACAGCCCTGAGGGGGCGCCGGACGATCCGTCCGGCGCCCCCTCGGGCTTTCAGCTTCAGCGGGCCCCGGCCGCCTTGTCGACCGCCTGCGCCCTGAGCGCGCGCTCGACTCCGGCCCGGGCCTCGACCACCTGGCGCCGCAGCGCCGGCGCCGGCTCGGCCGAGGCCAGCCAGGCGTCCGTGGCGGCCAGCGTCGCCTCGGAGACCTGGAGCGCCGGGTACAGTCCGACGATGATCTGCTGCGAGATCTCGTGGCTGCGGGTCTCCCAGATGTGCTTCACCACGGCGAAGTACTTCTCCGCGTACGGCGCCAGCAGCTCCCGCTGGTCCGACTGCTGGAAGCCGGCGATCACGGCCTCCTGCACATAGTTGGTCAGCTTGTCGGACTCCACCACCGAGGCCCAGGCCTGCGCCTTCGCCTCCGCGGTCGGGCGGGAGGCGCGGCAGGTGGCCGCGTGCTCCTGGCCGGCCGCGGTGTTGTCCCGCTCCAGCTCGGCGACGACCGCCGCCTCGTCGGCGCGGCCGGTGGCGGAGAGCCGGGACAGCAGCGTCCAGCGCAGCTCGGTGTCCACCGCCAGGCCCTTGATCTCCACCGAGCCGTCCAGCAGCCCGGCCAGCAGGTCGAGCTGACCGTCCGTACGGGCGACCGCGGCCAGGGTGCGGGCCCAGGCCAGCTGGTGGTCGCTGCCGGGCTCGGCGGCGCGCAGGTGCTCCTCGGCGGCGGCGGCCCAGCGGGTGAGGCCCTGCTCGCGCCAGTCCGGGTCGGTGTAGGCGTCCAGGGCCAGCTTGACCTGGCGCTGCACGGACTGCACGACCCCGATGTCGGTCTCCCGCCCGATGCCGGACAGCGCCAGCGACAGGTAGTCGCGGGCGGCCAGCTCGCCGTCGCGGGTCATGTCCCAGGCGGAGGCCCAGCACAGGGCACGCGGCAGCGATTCGGTGAAGCCGCCGAGGTTCTCGGTGACGACGGCCAGCGAGTCCTCGTCGAGGCGGATCTTGGCGTACGACAGGTCGTCGTCGTTCAGCAGCACGACGGCCGGCCGGTGGCGCCCGACCAGCTGCGGCACCTCGGTGCGGGCGCCGTCGAGGTCCAGCTCGATCCGGTCCGTGCGCACCAGCGAACCGTCGACCAGCTCGTACAGGCCGACGGCGATCCGGTGCGGCCGCAGCACGGCCTCGCCCTTGGCGCCGGCGGGCAGCGCGGGAGCCTCCTGCAGGACCGCGAACGACTCGATGTCACCGTCCGTGTTCACCACCAGGGACGGGCGCAGCACGTTGATCCCGGCCGTCTCCAGCCAGGCCTTGGACCAGGCCTTCAGGTCGCGCCCACTGGCCTCCTCCAGCGCCCCGAGCAGGTCGCTGAGCCGGGTGTTGCCCCAGGCGTGGCGCTTGAAGTAGGCGCGCACGCCCTCGAAGAAGGCGTCCTGGCCGACGTACGCCACCAGCTGCTTGAGCACCGAGGCGCCCTTGGCGTAGGTGATGCCGTCGAAGTTGACCTGGACGTCCTCCAGGTCGTTGATGTCCGCCATGATCGGGTGGGTGGACGGCAGCTGGTCCTGCCGGTAGGCCCAGGTCTTCATCTGGTTGGCGAACGTGGTCCAGGAGTGCGGCCACTTGGAGCCGGGGGCCTCGGCCTGGCAGACGGCCTCGGCGAAGGTCGCGAAGGACTCGTTGAGCCAGAGGTCGTTCCACCACTCCATGGTGACGAGGTCGCCGAACCACATGTGGGCGAGCTCGTGCAGGATCGTCGCGGCGCGCGCCTCGTACGCGGCGTCGGTGACCTTGGAGCGGAACACGTACTGGTCGCGCAGGGTGACGGCGCCCGCGTTCTCCATCGCGCCGGCGTTGAACTCCGGGACGAAGAGCTGGTCGTACTTGGCGAACGGGTACGGGTAGTCGAACTTCTCCTGGAAGTAGTCGAAACCCTGCTTGGTGACCGTGAAGATCGCCTCGGCGTCCAGGTACTCGCGCATCGAGGGGCGGCAGTAGACGCCCAGCGGCACCCGCTGCTCGCCCTTCTCGTAGGTGTCGAAGACCCCGACGTACGGGCCGGCGACGAGCGCGGTGATGTAGCTGGAGATCCGGCCGGTCGGCTCGAACTTCCAGACCTGGGTGGCGCCTTCGCCGACCGGTTCGGGGGTGGGCGAGTTGGAGACCACGACCCAGCCGGTGGGGGCGGTCACGGTGAAGGCGAACGTGGCCTTCAGGTCCGGCTGTTCGAAGTTCGCGAAGACCCGCCGGGCGTCCGGCACCTCGAACTGGGTGTACAGGTAGGTCTCGCCGTCGACCGGGTCGACGAACCGGTGCAGGCCCTCACCGGTGTTGCTGTACGCGCAGTTGGCGACCACCCGCAGCTCGTTCTCGGCGGCCAGGCCGGGCAGCGGGATGCGGCTGTCGGCGAAGCTCGCCGGGTCGAGCGCCGTGCCGTTGAGGGTGATCTCCTCGACGCCGGGGGCGACGAGGTCGATGAAGGTGTCGGCGCCGGGGGTCGAGGCGGTGAACCGGACCACGGTCGTGGACCGGAAGGTGCCGCCGTCACGGGCCGAGCCGAGGTCGAGCTCGATGTCGTACGCGTCCACCCGGATGAGGTCGGCCCGGGTGCGGGCCTCTTCGCGGGTCAGGTTGGTGCCGGGCACTCGCTGCACTCCTTCGTCAGGCTGATGGACGGAATCCTCGCATGCCCGGCAGCCCGTCCGACCGGAAAACCGAGGGCGGGGCGGGCCCGGACCGAAGTCCGTGCCCGCCCCGCCCGCGACGGAGCCGTCAGCGTCCCGACGTCACTTCTTCCACTTGGTCAGCGGACCGTCGGTGCTGGTGTAGCGGCGGAAGGCGTACACGGCGTTGCCGTCGTCCGAGACGAAGTACACCGACGTGCTCATGCTGATGTCGAACTTCCCGTTCGGGTTCGCCACGGTGCCGATGTCGGTCATCGAACCGTCGGTCGGCGAGAGCGTCACCAGGCGGGACGGCTTGTCGTAGCCCTGCGACACCATGGCGCGGACCTTGCCGTCCTTGTCGGTGCCGGCGACCAGCCGGATGTCGCCGTCGCTGCCCGAACCCGCGCTGCTCGCCCACAGGCGCTTGCCGGTGGTCAGGTCGTAGGCGTTGATGGCCGGCTTGGTCGGGTTGACCTGGACGTACAGCGTGGTGCCGCTGACCACGTTGCGGGTGAAGGCGTTGTCCTGGCCGGACAGGCGGAGGCTGTCCGAGCCGGGCTCCTTGACGGACATCTGGTTGCCCGGCTTGTTGTCCTTGTCGAACGGCAGGATGTAGTCGCCGTTCGGGCCGTTGGTGATCAGCAGGACCAGCGGCTTGTCCTGGATGACCGAGTCGACCTCCTCGATGCTGCCGGTCAGGGTGATCGGGCTGCTCGCGGGCTTGCCGCTGTCGGCGTTCACGATGACCAGCTGCGACTTCGGGCCGCTGGTCATGTAGCACCGGTCGCTGATCGCGATCTGGTTGCCGGCCGCGCGGGCGCGCATCGTGCAGTCCTTGTCGCGCGGCTGGTACTGCCAGGCCGGCTGGCCGTTGGAGACGTTCAGCCCGGCGACGGCGTTGCCGCCGACGACGACCACGTTGTCGGTGACGCTCAGGGTCGGCTGGGACAGCCGGTCGGCAGTGGCCTTGACGGTCCACAGCAGCTTGCCCGAGGAGAGGTCGACGGCGCCGACGGTGGAGCAGTCGTAGTCACCGGTGTTGAAGGCGACGGCCGCGACGTTCTTGGAGTTGGAGGTGTACGAGGCGCTGCACACCTCCTTGCTGCCGGCCGGGACCGGGATGTTCCACGCGGGCTTGCCGTCGGTCAGGTTGTAGGCCTTGACGCCGTCACTGTCGACGCGCACCGCGTACTTGTCGGTGCCCCAGATGCCGAGCATCTGGTTGGTGGCATCGGTGTTGGCGGGCGACGGAGCGGACCAGGCGACGTTGAACGTGGCCTTGGTCTTGCTGTTGGTGTTGTCGTCCGGAGCGACGCTCCCGCTGGTGCCGCCCGAGACGGTGCTGGAGCTGCCCGAGTCGGCCACCGGGCCGGGGCCAGGGCTGGGCTTGGGGTCCGGCTTCAGCAGGACGACCAGCCCGATCACGATGGCGATCGCCAGCACGCCGCCGATGATCCCGCCCCACAGCATCACGGGGTTGCGCTGCTTGGGCGCCGCGGGCACCGGCACGCCCGGGTAGGTGTACCCGCCCTGCTGCTGGTAGTCGTAGCCGTACCCCTGGGACGGGTCAGGCGTGGCGTAACCGCCCCCGGGCACCGGGTCGTACGGGCCGATCGGCGCCCCGGGCGGTGGCGCCTGCGCGGGGAACCCGCCGGCCGCGGTCGGCGCGTACGCCCCGTAGTCGGCACCACCCATCGGCGGCTGGGCGGGCGGCGCGGGCGGCTGGGCCGGCGGCGGGCCGGCGGGCGCGGCCTGACCCGGGACCGCCGAGCCGTCGAGCTGTGTCATCTGGTCTGCGACGGCGGCGGGATCCACGCCGCCTGCCGGGCGCCCGAACGAAACGCCGCGGTTTTCCTGCGGGCCGCTGCCGGCTGCGTCGCCCGCACCCGGCGTAGGGTGGTGATCCCCTGCCATCTGATTCCCCGTCATGTCTGGAAGCGTCCCCCTGCCGGTACCGTCCACGGTCCGGTGGGACGGGTGAGATTCGGCACCATGGTAGTGGCGGGTGGGTTTTCGGCCGTTCCCAGGACCACCCACCCCACCCCGACACTCCCTGACCACGCAACACCTTCACCCCCCGGCCACCCCACCCCCGCACATCCACCCCCGCGCACCCGTTCCCGTGGGCGCGCGGGCCCACCCCACCCGGCACGTCCCACGCCCGGAACCGCCCCGGCCCTCATCCCCCGAGAGCCCCCGCCCCCACCCGCCGGCCACCCCCCACGGCCCCCGAGCCGTAGGCTTCAGGAGTTGAAGGGGACACCCGGCGGAGGGTTCCCCACCCTGGGAGGGTGGATCATGTCGACGGACACACCGGGCTCACAGTCGTCCCTGCACCGGGCGAACCTGGAACGGGTGCTCCGCGCGGTGCGGATGGCCGGTTCGCTCACCCAGGCCGAGATCGCCCGCGGCACGGGCCTCTCTGCGGCCACCGTCTCCAACATCGTGCGGGAGCTGAAGGAGAGCGGCACCGTGGTCGTCGCCGACACCTCCTCCGGCGGCCGCCGCGCCCGCAGCGTCTCGCTCAGCGGTGACGCCGGCATCGTGGTCGGCATCGACTTCGGCCACACCCACCTCCGCGTCGCCGTCGGCAACCTCGCGCACCGGGTGCTGGCGGAGGAGAGCGCCCCGATCGACGTGGACGTCTCCGCCGCCCAGGGCTTCGACCGGGCCGAGGCGATGGTCGAGCGACTGCTGGAGCAGGCCGGGTTCCGCCCGGAGAAGGTGATCGGGGTGGGCCTCGGGGTGCCGGGCCCGATCGACGTGGAGACCGGCGCGCTCGGCTCGACCGCGATCCTGCCGGGCTGGACGGGCATCGCCCCGGGCCGGGAGCTGGCCGAGCGGCTCGGCATGCCGGTGCACGTGGACAACGACGCCAACCTGGGCGCGCTCGGCGAGCTGGTGTGGGGCGCGGGCCGTGGCCTGAGCGACCTCGCGTACATCAAGGTCGCCAGCGGTGTGGGCGCCGGCCTGGTGGTCAACGGCCAGATCTACCGCGGTCCGGGCGGCACCGCGGGTGAGATCGGGCACATCACCCTGGACGAGGCCGGCCCGGTCTGCCGCTGCGGCAACCGCGGCTGCCTGGAGACCTTCGTCGGCTCCCGCTACCTGCTCTCACTGCTCACCTCCACCCTCGGCGCGGACCTCTCGCTGCCCCGGGTGGTCGAGCTGGCCCACCAGGGCGACCTCGGCTGCCGCCGGGTGATCGCCGACGCCGGCCGCCAGATCGGTACGGGCGTGGCGACCCTGTGCAACCTGCTCAACCCCCGCCGGGTGATCCTCGGCGGCGACCTCGCCGAGGCCGGTGAGCTGGTGCTCGCCCCGATCCGCGACTCGGTCGCCCGCTACGCCATCCCCAGTGCCGCCCGTCAGCTGTCGGTGGTTCCCGGCACCCTGGGCGGCCGCGCGGAGGTGCTCGGCGCGCTGGCCCTGGTGATGAGCGAGATGGGCGAGTCCGGCGCCCTCGGCCGCCACTGACGCCCGTCACCCCCGACCGCGCGACCGGAACAACCGTTCGTCAATGCGGATTGACTCCCACGCCCCCGGCCGACCTCCCGGAATGGCGGTAACCGGCCGCTGGCACCGGGCGCGCCGCTCGGTGTCCGGCAAGCGGACATTAGACTCGACCGGTCGGTACCGGCCGCGACCACCGGCCTGCCGCCGGACCGGGCAGCGACGCCCGTCGGACCGTCCGTGGTCCGCGAACACTGAACGAGGAGGAACGGGTGGCCCTGCTGACCCGCATTCGGGGACCGCGCGATCTCGACCGGCTCACGCCCGGACAGCTGGCCGCACTGGCCCAGGAGATCCGGACCTTCCTGGTGACCGAGGTCTCCAAGACGGGCGGTCACCTCGGACCCAACCTCGGCGTGGTGGAGCTCACCATCGCGCTGCACCGGGTGTTCGACTCGCCGCGCGACCGCATCCTCTTCGACACCGGCCACCAGAGCTACGTCCACAAGCTGCTCACCGGCCGCCAGGACTTCTCCCGGCTGAAGATGAGCGGCGGCCTGTCCGGCTACCCCTCCCGCGCCGAGTCCGAGCACGACGTGATCGAGAACTCGCACGCCTCCACGGTCCTCTCGTACGCCGACGGCCTGGCCAAGGCCAACAAGATCCAGGGCAAGGCGGACCCGGTCGTCGCCGTCATCGGTGACGGCGCGCTCACCGGCGGCATGGCCTGGGAGGCGCTCAACAACATCGCCGACGCCAAGGACCTCCCGGTCGTCATCGTCGTCAACGACAACGAGCGCTCCTACTCGCCGACCATCGGCGGCCTGGCCAACCACCTCGCCACCCTGCGCACCACCCAGGGCTACGAGCGCTTCCTCTCCTGGGGCAAGGACGCCCTGCAGCGCACCCCGGTGGTCGGCCAGCAGCTGTTCGAGACGCTGCACGGCGCCAAGAAGGGCCTCAAGGACTTCATCGCCCCGCAGGGCATGTTCGAGGACCTCGGCCTCAAGTACATCGGCCCGATCGACGGCCACGACCTGACGGCTCTGGAGTCCGCGCTGACCAAGGCGCGCGGCTTCGGCGGCCCGGTGATCGTGCACTGCCTCACCGAGAAGGGCCGCGGCTACCACGCCGCCGAGAACAACGACGAGGACCGCTTCCACGCCGTCGGCGTGATCCACCCGGACACCGGCCTGCCGGTCAAGAACTCGGGCAAGGACTGGACCTCCGTCTTCGGCGAGGAGATGGTCGCGCTCGGCCACGAGCGCGAGGACATCGTCGCGATCACCGCCGCGATGCTCCACCCGGTCGGCCTGGCCCCCTTCGCCAAGGAGTTCCCGGACCGCATCTTCGACGTCGGCATCGCCGAGCAGCACGCCGTCACCAGCGCCGCCGGCCTGGCCACCAACGGGCTGCACCCGGTGTTCGCGGTCTACGCGACCTTCCTGAACCGGGCCTTCGACCAGGTCCTGATGGACGTCGCCCTGCACAAGCTGGGCGTCACCTTCGTGCTCGACCGGGCCGGGGTCACCGGCACGGACGGCGCCTCGCACAACGGCATGTGGGACATGTCGATCCTCCAGGTCATCCCGAGCCTGCGGCTGGCCGCCCCGCGCGACGCCGACCAGGTCCGCGCCCAGCTGCGGGAGGCCGTCCTGGTCAAGGACGCCCCGACGGTGGTCCGCTACTCCAAGGGCACGGTCGGCCCGGCCGTCCCCGCGGTCGGCCGGGTCGGCGGCATGGACGTGCTGCGCGCCGCCGAGGAGCCCTCCGGCGCCCACCGCGCCGACGTCCTGATCGTCTCGGTCGGTGCGATGGCCCCGACCAGCCTGGAGGTCGCCGACCTGCTGGCCGCCCAGGGGATCACCGCCACCGTGGTGGACCCGCGCTGGGTCAAGCCGGTGGACCCGGCCCTGCCGGGCCTGGCCGCCGAGCACCGGGTGGTCGTGACGATCGAGGACAACGGCCGGGTGGGCGGCGTCGGCGCGGCCGTCGCGCAGGCGCTGCGGGACGCGGACGTGGACCTGCCGGTGCGCGACTTCGGCATTCCGCAGGAGTTCCTGGACCACGCCAGCCGGAACGAGATCCTGGCCGAGATCGGCCTGAACGCCCCCGACATCGCCCAGCGGGTGACCGCCCTGGTCGCCAAGCTGGACGCGGCGCCGGTCAAAGCCTGAGACGGCGGTCGGCGGAACGGACCGGCGGCGCCCGGAAGGCGCCGTAGCCCGTTCCGCCGACGACCGATTGTCGTAACTCCGTAACAGTTCGTCACGAAACAAGCTGACAATCGCACTGAATAGCGGGACCGGCGCCATCCGCGCCGATTCCGCCCGGTAGGTTGTCAACCGTGCCGACCCCCACCCGCCGCCGCCTCGCCGGCCTGGCCGACCGCCTGCCCGAGCGCGCCCGTACCCACCTTCGTCAGGGGTACTGGACCAGGCTGGTGCCGCTGCTCACGCTGGTCGCGCTGGCCACCCACATCCCGTCCTTCGCCCGGCCCGTCTGGAGCCCGGACGAGGGCTTCCTGGCCACCCAGGCCCGGATGCTCGCCGACGGCGGGGTGCTCTACGACACCGTCGTGGACCGCAAGCCGCCGCTGCTGCCCTGGCTCTACCAGGCGTGCTTCGCCGTCTTCGGCTCCGCCTCGCTGTGGCCGCTGCGCACCCTGGCGGTGGTGGCCCACCTGGTCACCGCGATCCTGCTGGCCTCGATCGCCCGCGGCCGCTGGGGAAACCGGGCCGGGGCCGGCGCCGGACTGCTCTACCTGCTGGTCTCCATCGGACTCTCCCCGGAGGACACCCAGGCGGCGACCTTCGAGGTCTTCATGCTGCCCGCGATGGTGGCCGCCTTCCGCTACGCCGAACGCCGCCGCTGGCTGGCCGCGGGCATCGCGGTCGCGCTCTGCTCGCTGACCAAGCAGACCGGCGGCGCGGTCCTGCTGCCGGTGCTCTGGATGCTCCTCCAGGACGCCCGCCGACGAGGGGTGCGCTGGCCGCCCGCGCTGTTCAAGATCGGGTTCGGCTTCGCGGTGCCGATAGCCCTGGTGGCGGTCATCCTGACCAAGCCCAAGGGCTTCCTCTTCTGGGTGGTCACCGGCAGCGGCGACTACGCCTCCTTCGGCGGCGCCTGGCTGCAGATGCTCGGCCGGGCCTTCGGCAACCTGGGCATCCTGGCCGCGGCGGGCCTCGGCTTCCTGTACCCGGTCGGCCGCCGGCTCTGGTTCAAGTACCGCCACCGCCCGCTGCCGGTGGCGGGCGAGGAGTACGGCTCGACCACCGACCTGTGGGTCTGGTTGCTCTCCTCGGTCGTCGCGGTCAGCGTGGGCTTCCACTTCTTCGGCCACTACTACCTCCAGCTGATGCCCCCGCTGGTGCTGCTGGGCACCGGGGCGGTCGCCACCTCGGCGATCCGCTGGAAGCCCGTCCTGGTGTACACCACGGTTGCCGCCACCGCGTTCTGGACCCTGGCGCTGGCCTGGCCGGGGGAGCAGATGAGCCGCAACACCGAGGTCGCCACCGCGGTCGCCGCCCAGACCACCCCCAAGGACACCGTGCTGGTCTGGGGCATGCACCCCGAGCTGTACTGGCTGGCCGACCGCAAGCCCGCCAGCCGCTACCTGACCGCCGGCTTCCTCACCAACTACAGCGGCGGCAAAGACGGCAGCCCCAACGTGGGCGAGCAGTTCAGCGTCAACAACGCCTGGCAGACCTTCGACAAGGAGCTCGCCAACGGCCTGCCCGAGGTCTTCGTGGACGACTCCGGCATCGCCCCGTACCAGCCGGTGATGGTCCCCCGGATCGAGAACCTGCTGGACACCCACTACGAGATGATCGGCGTCATCGGCGACACCGTCGTCTACCGCCTCAAGCACTGAGGCCCGAGCGCCCCCCAGGTACGAAGGAGCCCCCGGCGACCAGGTCGCCGGGGGCTCCTTCGTGCAGCGCTACGCCTGGGCGGGCACCGAGGCCACGCCGGGGGCGAGGAACTTCTTGCCGTTCACCCGCTCGGAGATGCCCTCACGGTCCAGGTACGGGGTGATCCCGCCCAGGTGGAAGGGCCAGCCGGCACCGGTGATCATGCAGAGGTCGATGTCCTGCGCCTCGGCGACGACACCCTCGGCCAGCATCAGGCCGATCTCCTGCGCCACGGCCTCCAGGGCGCGGCTGAGGACCTGCTCCTCGGTGAGCACCGAGTCGCCGAAGGTCAGCAGCTCCAGCACCTCGGGGTCGAGGACCTGCTTGCCGTCGACCCAGGTGTAGAAGCCGCGCTTGCCGGCCTTGACCACCTTGCCGAGGTTCTCGGAGACGGTGAACCGCTCCGGGAAGGCGCCGTGCAGGGTCTCCGAGACGTGCAGGGCGATGGCCGGGCCGACCAGCTCCAGCAGCACGATCGGGGACATCGGCAGGCCGAGCGGCTCGACGGCCTTCTCGACGCTGGCGATCGGGGTGCCCTCGTCGATGATGTTCTGGATCTCGCCCATGAAGCGGGTCAGGATCCGGTTCACCACGAACGCCGGGGCGTCCTTGCAGAGCACCGAGGTCTTCTTCAGCTTCTTCGACACGGCGAAGGCGGTGGCCAGCGACGCGTCGTCGGTCTGCTCGCCGCGGACGATCTCCAGCAGCGGCAGGATCGCGACCGGGTTGAAGAAGTGGAAGCCGACGACCCGCTCGGGGTGCTTCAGCTTCGAGGCCATCTCGGTGACCGACAGCGAGGAGGTGTTGGTCGCCAGCACACAGGTCGGCGAGACCACGTTCTCCAGGTCCGCGAAGACGGTCTGCTTGACGCCCATCTCCTCGAACACGGCCTCGATGACGAAGTCCGCGTCGCCGAAGGCGGCGGCCTTGTCCAGCGAGCCGGTAACCAGGCCCTTGAGGCGGTTGGCCTTGTCCTGGCCGATCCGGCCCTTGCCGAGCAGCTTGTCGATCTCGGCGTGGACGTAGCCGACGCCCTTGTCGACGCGCTCCTGGTCGATGTCGGTGAGGACCACCGGCACCTCCAGACGGCGGGCGAACAGCAGCGCCAGCTGCGAGGCCATCAGACCGGCGCCGACGACGCCGACCTTGGAGACCGGGCGGGCCAGCGACTTGTCCGGGGCACCGACCGGGCGCTTGGCCCGGCGCTGCACCAGGTTGAAGGCGTAGATGCCGCTGCGCAGCTCGCCGCTCATGATGAGGTCGGCCAGGGCCGCGTCCTCGGCGTCGAAGCCGGCCTGCAGGCTGGCCTTGTCGGCGAGGTCGGCGTCCTTGACGGCGGCGATGATGTCCAGCGCCTTGTAGGCGGCCGGAGCGGCGCCGTGCACCTTGCTGTCGGCGACCATGCGGCCCCAGAGGACGGCGTCGTCCCAGGCCTTGCCGCGGTCGATCGCCTCGCGCTCGACGGCCAGGTCGCCCTTGAGGACCTTGGCGGCCCACAGCAGCGACTGCTCCAGGAAGTCGGCCGGCTCGAAGATCGCGTCGGCGATCCCCAGCTCGAACACGTCCTTGCCCTTGAGTTGCTTGTTCTGGTTCATCGAGTTCTCGATGATGACCTTGACAGCCTTACCGGCACCGATCAGGTTCGGCAGGATGGTGCAGCCGCCCCAGCCGGGGACGAGGCCGAGGAAGACCTCGGGCAGCGAGAAGGCCGGAACACCCGCGGACACCGTGCGGTAGTCGCAGTGCAGGCCGACCTCGACGCCGCCGCCCATGGCCGCGCCGTTGTAGAAGGCGAAGGTCGGGACGGGCAGTGCGGCGATCCGCTTGAAGACCTCGTGGCCGCCCTTGCCGATGGCCAGCGCGTCGGCGTGCTGCTGGAGCAGCTCGACGCCCTTGAGGTCGGCGCCCACGGCGAAGATGAACGGCTTGCCGGTGATCGCGGCGCCGACGATCTTGCCCTCGGCGGCCTCGGCCTCGACCTGGTCCAGCGCAGCGGACAGCTTCAGCAGCGAACCCGGGCCGAAGGTGGTCGGCTTGGTGTGGTCGAAGCCGTTGTCCAGGGTGATCAGGGCCAGCTTGCCGGCCTGCAGCGGCAGGTCCAGGTGGCGGACGTGGGCGGTCGTGACGACCTCGCCCGGGAACAGCTCGGCGCCGTGCTGGAGCAGCTCAGTGGTGTTGCTCATGGTCACTTACCACCCTCGAGCTCGGACGACTTTTCCGCTCCGCTCCAATGCGGGTTCTCCCAGATGATGGTGCCGCCCATGCCGAACCCGATGCACATCGTGGTCAGGCCGTAGCGGACGTCCGGGCGCTGCTCGAAGCGGCGGGCCAGCTGGTTCATCAGGCGCACGCCGGAGGAGGCCAGCGGGTGGCCGAAGGCGATCGCACCGCCGTACGGGTTGACCCGCTCGTCGTCGTCCGCGATGCCGTAGTGGTCCAGGAAGGACAGCACCTGGACGGCGAAGGCCTCGTTGATCTCGAAGGCCTGGATGTCGTCGATGGTCAGACCGGCCTTGGCCAGCGCCTTCTCGGTGGCCGGCACCGGGCCGATGCCCATCACCTCGGGCTCGACGCCGGCGAAGGCGTAGGAGACCAGGCGCATCTTGACCGGGAGGCCGAGCTCCTCGGCGACGTCCTCGGCGGCCAGCAGCGAGGCGGTGGCACCGTCGTTCAGACCGGCCGAGTTGCCCGCGGTGATGTTGCCGTGCGGGCGGAACGGGGTCTTCAGGTTGGCCAGCGACTCCATCGTGGTGCCCGGGCGCAGCGGCTCGTCCACGGTGGCCAGGCCCCAGCCGGTCTCGCCGACCTCGGGGTTGGTGTTGCGGATCGAGATCGGCACCAGGTCGGGCTGGATGTCGCCGTTGGCGTACGCCTTGGCGGCCTTCTCCTGGGAGCGCACGGCGTAGGCGTCGCAGCGCTCCTTGGTCAGGTGCGGGAACCGGTCGTGCAGGTTCTCCGCGGTCATGCCCATGAACAGGGCGGACTCGTCGACCAGCTTCTCGGAGACGAAGCGCGGGTTCGGGTCCACGCCCTCGCCCATCGGGTGGCGGCCCATGTGCTCGACGCCGCCGGCCACGACCACGTCGTACGCGCCGAAGGCGATGCCGCCGGCGGTGGTGGTCACGGCGGTCAGGGCGCCGGCGCACATGCGGTCGATCGCGTAACCAGGGACGGACTTCGGCAGGCCGGACAGCAGGGCGGCGGTGCGCCCGATGGTCAGACCCTGGTCGCCGATCTGCGTGGTGGCCGCGACGGCGACCTCGTCGATGCGCTCGACGGGCAGGTTCGGGTTACGGCGCACGAGCTCCCGGATGCACTTGACGACGAGGTCGTCGGCGCGCGTCTCGTGGTAGATGCCCTTCGGGCCGGCCTTGCCGAACGGGGTGCGGACGCCGTCGACGAAGACGACGTCCCTCGCGGTACGAGGCACGGGGGCTCTCCTCCCAGGGACCAACATTTCGAGGTGGGCAGGCTGCCGCCGGGAAACACCTGGCGGCGCCGCGTCCCGGCCATGCTACCGGTCGGTAACCAACCTGCCCAGGCCCCTCGGAGGGTTCTGACCATGTGTCCCGCGACACGTCCGGCGGCACGTCCGACCAGGAAGCCTCCCCGGAGACGCCGAAGGGGATGCGGTCCGTACGGACGGCATCCCCTTTTCGGAGCCGGTGGCGTCGCCGGACCGGATCAACCCTGGGCCGTGGCGGCGGTGGCGGTGGCGAAGGCGGCGGCCATCACCGGTGCCACCAGGTCGACCTGCCACTGCCGGGCGCCGAGCCGGCGCAGCGCGGCGGCCACGCCCTCGGCGCTCGGGTCGGCCGGCGGCTCCCAGGAGACCCGACGCACCAGGTCCGGAGTGATCAGGTTCTCGGCCGGCAGATGGTGACGCTCGGCCAGCTCGCTGACCGCGGCGCGGGCGCCGGACAACCGGGCGGCGGCCACCGGGTCCTTCTCCGCCCAGGCCCGCGGCGGCGGCGGACCGTCGTGCGGTGCGGCGGCCGGCGGCAGCTGGTTCTCCGGGACCTCCCGGCCGCGCTGCACGGCCGCCAGCCACTGGTCCAGCTGGCGCCGGTGCAGGCGCGGGCCGAAGCCCTGCACGGCCTGCAGGGCCGCGATGTTCAGCGGCATGGCCAGCGCGGCGTTGACGATCGCGGCGTCCGAGAGCACCCGGCCGGGGGAGACGTCGCGCTCCTGCGCCATCCGGTCACGGGTCAGCCACAGCTCGCGCACCACGGCCAGCTGACGGCGCCGGCGGACCTTGTGCAGCTGCGAGGTGCGGCGCCACGGGTCGGTGCGCGGGGCCGGGCGCGGGGCGGCGGCGATCGAGGCGAACTCCTCCAGCGCCCAGTCGAGCTTGCCCTGGGCGTCCAGCTCCTGTTCGAGTGCGTCACGCAGCTCGACCAGCACCTCGACGTCCAGAGCCGCGTAGCGCAGCCAGGGCTCGGGCAGCGGGCGGGTGGACCAGTCCACCGCCGAGTGCTCCTTGGCCAGGCTCAGCCCGAGCACGTTCTCGGTCATCGGCCCGAGACCGACCCGGGCGAAGCCCGCGATCCGCCCGGCCAGCTCGGTGTCGAACAGCCGGGTGGGTCTCATGCCCACCTCGGCCAGGCAGGGCAGGTCCTGGGTCGCGGCGTGCACCACCCACTCGGCGTCCGCGATGGCGGCGCCCAGCCTGCCGAGGTCGGGGCAGGCGATCGGGTCGATCAGGGCCGAGCCGGCGCCGGCACGGCGCAGCTGGATCAGGTACGCCCGCTGCCCGTAGCGGTAGCCGGAGGCGCGCTCGGCGTCGACGGCAACCGGTCCGGTGCCCGCGGCGAAGGCGGCGATCGTGGCGGCCAGCGCCTGCTCGTCCGCCACGACGGGCGGGATCCCCTCCTTCGGTTCGAGGAGCGGGACCGGGGCTGCTTCTTCTGGGATGGCTGCTACGGCGTCGGTCACCCACCAAGGGTACGACGGTCCTCGGAACTGGGAGTGTTGTCGGACTGGGCGGACTGATGATCGCCCACTCGCCTCCGGGCCGCTCGGACCCGGTGCCGACGGTCGGCGGGCGCTGCGCCACCTCCTTCGTCGGCGGCTCGGCCCTTCTCCCTTTCGGCACCGGCGCCCCTTCGGCTCGGGGCGGGGATCGCCCACTCGCCTCCGGGCCGCGCGCGTGCGCGGCGGCTCAGGAGGAACGTTCCTCCTGAGCCGCTGCGGCTCCGGCGAGTGGTACGGCTGGTGGGCTCAGTGAATGATGCCGGTGCGCAGCGCGACCGCGACCATCCCGGCGCGGTCGCCGGTGCCGAGCTTGCGGGCGATCCGGGCGAGGTGGCTCTTCACGGTGAGCGCCGACAGGCCCATCGCCACGCCGATCGCCTTGTTCGACTGGCCCTCGGCGACCAGCCGCAGTACCTCGACCTCGCGGCCGGACAGCTCGCGATAGGCGGCCTGCTGCGGCCCCGGCGCACCGGGTGCTCCGGGCGCGCCCGGAGCACCGGCGGCCCCCGGCATGCCCGGCATCCCGGGGCGGCGCATCCGGCCGGCCAGTCCGGCGGCGCCCAGCGGCAGGCCCGGGCGGCCGGGCATCGCGACATTGGTGCGGGTGCCGGTGACCACGTAGCCCTTGACGCCGCCGGCCAGCGCGCTGCGGACCGCGCCGATGTCGTCGGCGGCCGACAGGGCCAGGCCGTTGGGCCAGCCCGCGGCGCGGGTCTCGGCGAGGATGGTCAGCCCGGAGCCGTCCGGTAGGTGCACGTCGGCGACGCAGATGTCGCGCGGGGTGGAGACCCGGGGACGGGCCTCGGCGATCGATGACACCTCGATCACGTCGCGGACGCCCAGCGCCCAGAGGTGACGGGTGACGGTGTTTCGGACGCGGGGATCGGCGATGACCACCATGGCGGTGGGCTTGGTCGGGCGGTAGGCGACCACGTTTGCGGGGTGCTCAAGAAGGACCGACACCAGGCCTCCTGCGGGGAGTGGCGGACGGAACCCCGAGGGGGCGGTCGGAGTGTTCCGCGTTCGGAAAGGGTCACAGTCTGCTTCGGCAGCTACCGTGCCCGGCTTTAGCGAAAGATCACGATCTAGTGAGTAACAATACGGACAAATCGCGCATATGACTGATGAGACATGCCCTGAAATCGCACAAAATCGATCAGATTCGTCACGGATCGGTCGACTCTGACCAGTTTATTGACGCAGAGCAGGACGGAAGTCACACTCCGTCAGCCCTGGGGGTGGCATCGGGGCAGGAGGTGCCGTCCGGCCCGGACACCACTCGTCAGTGCGACCGCGGGCGACGCCGCGCGGGCATCGGGACCACCCCACCGAGTGACGTGACCTCGTTCGGGCCCTGCGGGGCGGGGCTGGTCGGCGGCAGCCCGGCGCTGATGCAGAGCAGGTCCCCCCAGGCCGCCAGGTGCCGCTCGAACCGGCCGTCGGCCGGCGTCCAGGAGGCCCGGATCTCGATCTCGGTCGAGGACGGGCGGTCCGCCAGGCCGCCGAAGTACTGGGAGGCGCAGCGGGTCACCGTGCCGGACGGCTCCGCGTACCCGGCGCCGTGCGCCTGCAGCGCGTCCAGCAGCCAGGCCCAGCCGACCTCGGAGAGCATCGGGTCACCGGCCATCTCCGGCTCCAGCTCGGCCCGGGTCATGGTGACCACCCGGAACTCCCCGTTCCAGGCCTCCTGCCCGGCCGGGTCGTACAGCAGCACCAGCCGGCCGTCGGCCAGCTCCTCGCCGTCCACCTCCACGGCGGCGGTCACTGCGAACGAGTACGGGGCGAGCCGGCGCGGGGCCGGCGCGGGGGAGAGCTGGACCTCCGGGCGCAGCCGCGCCCCTTCGAGGGCCTCCATGGCGGCCCGGAACTCGCTCGGCGCGCCCTCCCGACCCGTTCCGCCACCTGTTCCGCCACCCTGTGCGGGGTGCCCGCCGACCGCTGCCATGACCCGAAGACTAGGTCGAAAACCCGGGTTATCGCCGCAACTTCCGTCCGAGCGGCGTGCCGGAACGGCAAACCCGGCCACATCTTGGAGGAACCGACGAGACCGCCCGGGGAGGCGGCGCTCAGGCGCATGCGAAGATTTGACCCGTGAGCGAGACTACGGCAGACCCGACGGCGGCCACCCTCGACGGCCGATCCACCCCCGCGCGCCGCGGCGCCGCGCACGACTCGGCGTTCCTGCGCGCCTGTCGGCATGAGCCGGTGCCGCACACCCCGGTGTGGTTCATGCGCCAGGCGGGCCGCTCGCTGCCCGAGTACCTGAAGGTCCGCGAGGGCATCCCCATGCTGGAGTCCTGCATGCGGCCCGAGCTGGTCAAGGAGATCACCCTGCAGCCGGTGCGCCGGCACAAGGTCGACGCGGCGATCTTCTTCAGCGACATCGTGGTGCCGCTCAAGGCCGTCGGCATCGACGTGGACATCAAGGCCGGCATCGGCCCGGTCATCGCCGATCCGATCCGCACCATCGAGGACCTCCAGCGGCTGCGCCCGCTGGAGCCCGACGACGTCCCGTACATCACCGAGGCCGTCGGCCTGCTGGTGGACGAGCTCGGCGAGACCCCGCTGATCGGCTTCGCCGGTGCGCCGTACACGCTGGCCAGCTACCTGGTCGAGGGCGGGCCGTCCAAGAACCACGAGAACACCAAGGCCATGATGTACGGGCAGCCCGAGCTGTGGGCCGCCCTGGTGGACCGGCTCGCGGACATCACCTCCGCCTTCCTGAAGGTGCAGATCGAGGCGGGCGCCTCGGCGGTCCAGCTGTTCGACTCCTGGGTCGGCTCGCTCGCGCCCGACGACTACCGCCGCTCGGTCATGCCGGCCAGCTCCAAGGTCTTCGACGCCGTCGCCTCCTACGGGGTGCCGCGGATCCACTTCGGCGTCGGCACCGGCGAGCTGCTCGGGCTGATGGGCCAGGCCGGCGCGGACATCGTCGGCGTCGACTGGCGGGTGCCGCTGAACGTCGCCGCCGAGCGGGTCGGCCCCGGCAAGGGCCTGCAGGGCAACCTCGACCCGGCGGTGCTGTTCGCCCCCACTAAGGTCGTGGAGACCAAGGCCCGCGAGGTGCTGCACGCCGCCCAGGCGCTCGGCACCAGCGGCCACATCTTCAACCTCGGGCACGGCGTGATGCCGTCCATGGACCCGGACGCGCTCAGCCGCCTGGTCGCCTTCGTGCACGAGGCCAGCGCGCGCTGACGTCCACGCGCTGACGACTCGCGGTGGCGGGCCCCCGGGAGCCGGGGGCCCGCCACTGTCGTTCGTCACTCCTCGTCGGTCGGAGCGGCCTTCTCGGTGCCCCCGGCCTCCCCGGCGTCCCCGGCGTCATCGCGGGAGCCGGTCGCGCGGGGGTGGGAGCGGGTCCGGCGCCAGTACCGGTAGAGCAGCGCCGCCGGGACGCCAAGCACCAGCAGGAACGGCGCCAGTGCGGCCAGCGCCACCGCCAGTGCCCGCGCGATCGTCAGCAGCACGTGCCAGCCGCCGCCGAGCGCGGACCCGACCGATTCGCCGAAGCCCTGCTCCTCCTCCTTCGGCGTCGCGGTCGGCGTGGGAATCGCGGCGTCTCGGCGGACGTCCAGGGTCACGGTGGAGTACGAAGTCCGGGCGGCCAGCTCCTTCTGCTGTTTCTGCAGCGACTCCAGGTCCGCCTCGCGGCGGCTCAGCTCGCCCTCCAACGAGGTGATGTCGCTCAGCGTCCGGGCCTCCGCCATCAGCGCCCGCACCCGGTCCACGCTCGCCTGCTGGGTCTGCACCCGGCTCGCCACGTCCGCGACCTGCTGGGTCAGGTCGTCCGCCTGGCTCTTGCGGGACACCACCTCGCCCAGGGCGGCCAGCTGGTCCAGGGTCTGCTGGTAGGCGGCCGACGGGATCCTGAGCGTCAGCTGGCCGGACTCGTCCGTACCGCTCCCGCTGACCGACTCGCCGCCCACGTAGCCGCCCGAGGCGGTGGTCAAGTCCCTTGCCCTCGCCAGCACTTGCGAAACGTCCTTGGCGCGCAGGGTGAGCTGCGCGGTGTACGAGATCAGCCGGGCGTCGGCGACCGGAGTCACCCCGGACGCCGCCGGGGCGCCGGAGGCCCGGGCGTTCGCCGGAGCCGGCGCGGCCGCCCCGCCGGCCTGACCGGGCTGTTTCGCCGGTGCCACGGCCGAGTCGTTCTTCGCCGGATCCCCCGAGCCGCCCGCGCTGCAGCCCCCGACCAGCAGCACCGCCGCGGCCACCGCCGCCGCCGGCGCTCCGGCGCTCGCCTGTCGTCCCATTGCCGGGCCCCTCCCCAAGTCCATTGGCAGTCCTCACCATTGGACGCGAGAGCTGGCAGCACGGACCAGCCCGTGAGATCGCGAGTCCATCACAGCTCGGCGGCGGGACGGCCACGGGTACGGCCTATCCGGCGGTGACCTCGATCCCCGACCGCCGCAGCAGTGCCGCCGTCACCCCGTCCCCGGGCCGCAGCTCCCCGGAGAACGTCCCGTCGTACACCTGCCCGCACCCGCAGGACGGGCTGCGCGCCATCAGCACCGCCCGCCGCGCCCCCGCCTCCTGCGCCGCCGCCAGTGCCGCCCGGGCCCCGGACAGGAACTCCGCGGTGCAGTCGGCCCCGGTCGCGTCCACCACCCGCGCCCGCCCGTCCAGCACGTCCGCCCCGTCCCCGCCGACGATCTCCGCCGCCGGCCGCGGCGTGGGCAACCCGCCGGCCCCCTCCGGACAGACCACGACCGCCCGACCCTCCGCCACCAGCCGCACGGCACCGTCGGCCGTCTTCGCCCGCCCGTCGTACCTGCAGGGGACCCCGGCCAGACAGGCGCTCACCACGATCGGTTCCATAGCACACACCCTAAGCGGCAGCTCATCGCACCGCGGAACTCGCTATCTTGGGGGCCATGAGCGAGCTGCCGGACTGGATGTACGCGCCCAGGGACGAGGGCTGGTTTGCCGATGACCTCGACCACCTGCCGCAGGCGCCGCGGCACACTGAACTGATCGATGGGGCTTTGGTCTTCATGATGTCTCCCCAGCGCTGGTGGCACGGCGACGTCGTCAACGACCTCGTCTACACGCTTCGCCGCCAGGTGCCGACGGGGCACCGGGTCGGCAGGGAGATGTCGATCAAGCTCGACAAGTGGAACCGCCCTGAGCCGGACGTGCTCGTCGTCCAGGCCGATTTCGACCCCGATCGCACCCAGTTCACTCCCGACGAGGTGGCTCTCGTCGTCGAGGTCGTCTCCCCGGAGTCAGTGCACCGCGACCGGACGGTCAAGTTTCGCAAGTACGCCGAGGCCGGCATCCCGCACTACTGGATCGTCGAGGAGGAGGACGGCCTGCCGGTGGCACACGTCTTCGAGCTGGAGCACGCGACCTCTTCCTATGCCCCAGCTGGGATCTTCCGGGGCAAGCTTGAACGCCGGGTGCCTTTCCCGATCGAGATCGACCTGGACGGGCTGGTGCCCGCCAGCGGTCGTGCAGCGGATTGAGGGTTCCGGATAAAGACCTGCGAGACTGCGGAGCATGTCGGATGCACAGGTCGTCGTCGTCGGTGGTGGGATCGCGGGGCTGGCTGCGGCTGCCTTCCTGAGCGGGGCGGCCGGGGGGCCGGCGCGGGCGCGGGTGACGGTGCTGGAGGCGTCCGGGCGGGTCGGCGGGAAGTTGTGGGGCGGGGAGGTCGGCGGGGTCCGGGTGGACCTCGGGGCCGAATCGGTGCTGGCCCGGCGGCCGGAGGCCGTGGAGCTGGCGCGGGCGGTCGGGCTCGGGGAGGAGCTGGAGCCGCCGACCACCGCGAAGGCGGCGATCTGGACCCGCGGCGCGCTGCGGCCGCTGCCGGGCGGGCAGGTGATGGGCGTCCCCGGTGACCTGGAGGCGCTGGCCGCTTCCGGGGTGCTCACCGCCGAGGGGCTGGAACGGGCCCGCAGCGAGCGGCCCACCGAGGTCGGGGCGGACGTCGCGATCGGCCGCTACGTCGCCGACCGGCTGGGCCGGGAGGTGGTGGACCGGCTGGTCGAGCCGCTGCTGGGCGGGGTCTACGCCGGGCGCGCCGACGAGATCTCGCTGCGCGCGGCCGTGCCGCAGCTGCTGCCGATCGCCCGGGGCGGCGGCTCGCTGGTCGAGGGGGTGCACGAGCTGGCCTCCCGGCCGCAGGTGGTCGGCACCCCGGTGTTCCAGGGCCTGCGCGGCGGCCTCGGCACCCTGCCGGAGGCGGTCGCCGCGGCCTGCGTCAGGGCGGGCGTGGACCTGCGGACCGACACCCCGGTGGAGGAGCTGCGCCGCACCCCCGAGGGCTGGCGGGTGGTGGCCGGCGGCGAGGTGCTGACCGCGGACGCCGTGGTGCTGGCCGTCCCGGCGCCGGCCGCGGCCCGGCTGCTGCGCGCGGACGCCCCGGCGGCGGCCGTCGAACTGGACACCGTCGAGTACGCGGGAATGGCGCTGGTGACCCTGGCGTTCCGACGTGGCGACCTGGCCGAGCCGCCCAGCGGCAGCGGCTTCCTGGTGCCGCCGGTGGACGGCCGCCGGATCAAGGCCTCGACCTTCTCCTCCAACAAGTGGGGCTGGCTGGAGCGTTCCGCCCCGGACGCGTTCCTGCTGCGTACCTCGCTGGGCCGCCACCGCGAGGACGAGGTGCTGGAGCTGCCGGACGAGGAGCTGGTGGCCCGCTCGCTGGCGGACCTGGAGGAGGCGGTCGGCCTGACCGCCCGGCCGTACGACACCTTCGTGTCCCGCTTCACGGCCGGACTGCCGCAGTACCCGGTGGGCCACCTGGACCGGGTGGCCCGGGTGCGGGCGGCCGCGGAGGCGGTGGGGGCGCTGGCGCTGTGCGGCGCCGCGTACGACGGGGTGGGGATTCCGGCCTGCATCGCGTCGGCGGCCGCCGCCGCGGCGGCCATCGACAAACTGTTGACCCCGGCGACCGGGGAAGGTTCCACGGAGAGGACAATGGGCGCATGACTGAGAGCGTTGAGCGGGAGCCGGAGCAGCAGCCCGAGAAGAAGAAGGCGCGCGACCTGAACCAGGTCATCCGCTACACGATGTGGTCGGTGTTCAAGCTCAAGGGCGCCCTGCCCGAGGACCGCACCGCCCTCGCCGCCGAGGTGGACGAGCTGTTCGCCCAGCTCGCCGCCAAGGACGTGACGGTGCGCGGCACCTACGACGTGTCCGGGCTGCGCGCGGACGCCGACATCCTGATCTGGTGGCACGCCGAGGACTCGGACGACCTGCAGGAGGCGTACAACCGCTTCCGCCGCACCGGTCTGGGCCGCCACCTGGAGCCGGTCTGGTCGAACATGGCCCTGCACCGCCCGGCCGAGTTCAACAAGTCGCACATCCCGGCGTTCCTCGCCGACGAGCGCGCGCGCGACTACGTCTGCGTGTACCCGTTCGTCCGCTCGTACGACTGGTACCTGCTGCCCGACGAGGACCGGCGCGCGATGCTCGCCGAGCACGGCATGCAGGCCCGCGGCTACCCGGACGTCCGGGCCAACACGGTGGCCTCCTTCGCGCTCGGCGACTACGAGTGGCTGCTCGCCTTCGAGGCGGACGAGCTGCACCGCATCGTCGACCTGATGCGCGAACTGCGCGCCTCCCGGGCCCGGATGCACGTCCGCGAGGAGGTGCCGTTCTTCACCGGCCGCCGCAAGCCGGTGAGCGAGCTGCTGAACGGTCTGGTCTGACCCCACCAACCGCCCGCCGCGCGGAGGCCGGTTCCCCGCTGTTCGGGCAGGGGAGCCGGCCTCCGGTGGTTCCGGGCAGCTCAGCTGCGGTGGGGGCGGAGGGCGGCGCGCAGGCGGGCGTCAGGGAGGACCGCGGGGCCGTTCATGGCGACGGCGGTGAGCAGTTCGCGTTCCTCGTCGTCGGCGAGGCCGCGCTGACGGGCCGGGCGGACCTCGCGCAGCACCTGCTGGCCGATCGGGGACGCCCAGCGGGTGTAGGGGTAGACGTCGACCCGGGCCATCAGCAGGGTGCCGGCGGTGAGCACCAGCGGCAGCGAGAACCAGGCGAGCGGGGCGACGGCGTCACCGCCGGTGAAACCGCTGAGGGAGATCGAGGCGGCGAGGAGGACCACGGTCAGCAGCATCGCGTGCCGGACGTGGCGGACCACCACGACGGTGTTGCGCTGGACCAGGGCCGGAGTGGCCAGGCCGGCCAGCGCCAGCCGGGCGCCGATCTCCAGCACCGTGGGGTGCTCGGCCATCGCCCGGCGCAGTTCGTCCGTTCGGCACTGGCCGTCGGGGCCGACGGTGGCGATGACGGCGCGTTCCAGGCGGCTGCGGCCCTTGGGGTCGACCACGGTGGTCCAGCCGGTGTGCGCGAGGTGCAGCCGGCCGCGGCCGGCCATCAGGACGAGGGCGAGCTCGACCACCCGGTCAGGGCCGCCGGCCAGGTACGCCGTCTCGTAGAGCCCGATGCCGACGGCCTCCGGCGGGCGCAGCCGGTCCTGGTCGGCGAGGGCGTCGGCGGTGGCGGTCATCCGCACCAGTCGGAGGCAGGACAGCACCGCCGTGACACAGGCCGGTATCAGGAACAGCAACCACATGGGCTTGTTGTATGCCTGGGGCCGTGGCGCGGGGAACGCCTTACCGGACCGCGAGACCGAACTGTGACGTCGGCCGTGCCGCCCTCCGGAGGTCACGAGCCGCCGCAACCGCCGCCGCAGCTGGACCCGCAGCTGGAGTGCGACGAGCCGCAGCTGGAGTGCGAGGAACCGCACGAGGAGTGGTGGTGGGTGGAGCCGGAGTCGGTGGCGCTGCAGGAGTAGCCGCTCGACGAGCACGACGAGGACGAGGACGAGGACGACGAGGACGACCAGGACGACGAGGAAGAGGACGAGGAGGAAGAGGAGAAGAAGGACGAGGACGCCTGGGCCTGCCGCATCGCCTCGTCCTGGGCCGCCGCGGCCGTCATCGCCTGCTCCAGCTCCTGGTTCTCCAGCCCGGCGACGGCCAGCCCGCCGAGCGCGAGCGCGCCCAGCACCGCGCCGCCCGCCAGCCGGGGCGAGACGCCCGAGCTGGGCGTCCACGGGGTGCTGCCCTGCATCAGGCTGAGCTGGCGTTGCCCGGCCGGGGTGATCCGGCCCTTGGCCGGGGTGCTGGTGGCCAGGCCGAGGGCGCCGAGGAGCAGCAGGAAGCCGGGGATCAGGAGGTTGGGGCGCTCGTGGAGGGCGTCGTTGTCGTCGAGCAGCAGGGCGAGCCCGGCGAAGAGCACGACGTCGAGCATCGCGAGCCAGAGCAACCGGCGGGCGGTGCGGGCCCGTTGCATCCGCTCGGGGCGGCGCAGAAGGCCGCGGTCGGCGAGCCGGTCGCCGATCTCCTGGACGGCGGCGGAGCGCATCACCATGCGGCGCAGCGCGCCGAGTTCCCGGCTGCCGGTCGCGCCGACGGCGTCGTGGACGGCCTGGTCGACGGCGTCGTACGGCTTGGCGCCGGTGAGGGTGACCAGGTTGGAGCGGCTGATCACGACCTGCTCGGAAAGGTGCATCCGGACCAGCGCGGTGTCGAAGACCCGGCCGGGGCCGCCGGCCAGGAAGGCGGTGTCCAGCAGCGGCAGTCCGCGGCCGGGAAGGCCCTGCGGGCGCGCGACGTGCCGGACCCGCTGGTGGGTGCCGGCCGCGTACAGCACGGCCGCGACCAGCAGGACGGTCGGGACGACGAAGTAGCTGTTGTGCCACATGGGCGGTTCCCCCGAGGTGTGGATTGGGTCAGCGGCCGCGCAGGGCCCGGCGCATGCGGGCGAGCGGGCCGGGTGGCTGCTCGGCTCCCTCGCCCGACTGCCGGAGCCACTGCTCCAGCGCCCGGCGGTGGCCGGTGGCGGCCGGGCCGCCGTCGGTGAGCACCCACGCGGCGAAGGCCCGGGCGTCGGCGCGGTAGCCGCCGGTCTGCGGGTGGGTGCGGGCGTAGCCGAGGAAGAGCGGCCCGTACTGCGCCCCGAGCAGGCGGGGCAGGTCGGGCGCGACCTTCGCGGTGGTGTCTCGCCGCTTGGCGGCGAGGCCGGTGGACTGGGCGCGGACCTGGCCCGGGTCGAAGCCGGGCGGGACGGGCCCGCCGGCCACCAGGGCGGCCAGCAGTTCCTCCTGCCGTCGGGCCAGGCGCTCCCGGGCGATGCCGGTCGAGCGCTCGGCGTCGGGGCGCTCGGCGCGGGTCAGGTCGTTCATCGCGGGGTGCTCCCCTCCAGCACCCGGCGGATGGCGTCCAGTTCACCGGCCAGTTCGGAGGGCGGCGGGAAGGCGGCGTCCCGTTCCAGCAGGACGCCGGGCGGTGCGACCCGCGCGCAGAGTTCGGCCAGGACCTCCAGCACCGGTTCGGTGACGGGGTGGGCGTGGGTGTCGTGCCACACGCCGTCGACCAGGGTGCCGCCGGCGACGTGCACGTAGGCGAGCGCCTCCAGCGGCAGGCGGTCGAGTTCGGCGGCCGGGTCGGTGCCGAGGTTGACCCGGTTGGTGTGCAGGTTGGCGACGTCGATCAGCAGTCGGACGCCGGTCCGCGCGACCAGTTCGGCGAGGAACTCGCCCTCGGTGAACTCGTCGTCGGGCCAGGCGAGTTGGGCGGCGATGTTTTCCAGGGCGAGTGGTACGGGCAGCTGGTCCTGGGCGATCCGGACGTTCTCGGCGATCACCCGCAGCGAGTCCCGGGTGCGGGGGACGGGCAGCAGGTGCCCGGCCTCCAGACCGCCGGCCCGGACGAAGGCCAGGTGCTCGGTGACCAGCGGGGAGTCGAGCGCGACTGCCGTCGCGGCGAGCCTGTCGAGCCGCTCGGGGTCGGGCAGTCCGGCGCCGCCGAGGCCGAGGCCGACGCCGTGCGGGACGACGGTGACGCCGCGCCGGCGCAGCACGGTGAGCGAGGTGGGCAGGTGGTCGGCGCAGATGTTCTCGGCGACCACCTCGACCCAGTCCAGGCCGGGTTGGCGCTCGACCACGGTGTCGATCTCGCTGCGCCAGCCGAGGCCGACGCCGAGCGTGGTTTTGGTCCCGGCCCGGGGCCGGGTCGCGGAGGCAGGGGAAGTCATCGGTTTCGCCCCCTTCGGAGGGCCGGGTGGGAGGGCCGTCGGGCGGTGCGGGCGTCGTCGCCAGGACCGCGCGGCCGTGTTGCTGAGGATGTCCCCGGGCGGGCTGGCTGCCAAGCCTCACCCGGCCTTCTCAGAGCATTATTTGAGCTTGCCTTCCCGGTGACCGGTGACTCCGGTCCCCGGCCGCGGACCGTCTTCGCAGATGAGGTGCCGGGTGGGTGCCGGGCGGCGGCGGAGAAAATGGAAGGCGGTCGGCGAGCGGCGGCGGATAGCGTGGGAATTCATGACTACCACCGCACTGACGATCCGTGACTTCCGCCCCCAGGACGCCGAGGCGGTGGCGGCCGCCCACCGGGCCGGGCGCGAGCACCTGGTGATGACCGCCGAGGCCCTGCTCTGGCTGAACGCCCGGCAGGACTCCGACCAGCACTTCCGCACCTTCGTCGCCGAACTGGACGGCCGGGTGGTCGGCGGGGTGCGCTGCGGCCTGGTGCTCGGGACGTCGACCACCGGCGTCGGTTACGCCAACGGCAGCGTGCTGCCCGGGTTCCGGCGGCGCGGCGCGGCCACCGCTCTGCTGGCCGCGGCCGAACGGCACCTGTCCGGCCACGGGGTGACGGAAATGCACACCTGGCTGGACGACGAGCCCGCCTCCCTGGCCTTCGCCGCGGCCCGGGGCTACCGGCTCGGGCGCACCGCGCAGTTCGGCGCGCGGGACCTGACGCTGCCGTTGCCGCAGGCGCCCGTAAGGCCGGCCGGTGTCGAGCTGCGCCCGGGCACCGACTGGGCGGACGATCCGCGCCCGTTGTTCCTGGTGGAGGCGGACGCGATCCGGGACGAGCCCGGCGAGGTGGCGATGGACGCCCTGGAGTACGAGGAGTGGCTCAGGGCCGACTGGGCCCGGCCGGACCTGGACCTGGGGCTGATCACGGTGGCCGTGGTGGACGGAGTGCCGGCCGCGTTCACCATGGTGCAGACCGACGGGGTGGACCGCTACTGGTCCGCGTTCACCGCCTGCCGCCGGGAGTTCCGCGGCCGCGGACTGGCCAGGCTGGCCAAGCTGGAGTCGCTGCGGCTCGCCGCGGCCGCCGGTTACCGGCGCGCGTACACCAGCAACGACACCACCAACGCGCCGATGCTGGCGGTCAACTCCTGGCTCGGGTACGAGCGCTGCGCGGGGGAGCGCAAGGGGATCAAGCGCCTGGTGTGACCTTCGGTGCGAAGACCGCTACGCTCCGAATCGCCGGATGGGGGTATTTTCGGCCACGGGCGGGGACTTAACCAGGGCGCACAGTTCGTGGTCGAGTCTTCCCCGGGGGGATCATATGGAGATCCTGCTCCAGGTGCTGATCGCATCCGTTCCGGCCGTGATGGGTTTTCTCGCGGCCCGTTCCCTCGCCCGTACCAGACTCCTCCTGCGCTACGGCTTCCTGCGGGCGCTGCTGGCGCCGTACGGCCGGGTGCAGATCGTCATTCCGAGCCTGGAGGTGGCGGAGTTCGCCTTCACCGAGGACGGCTGCCAGCTGACCAGCCGCGGGCCGAAGAACGTGCTGTTCGTGCCGATGGCCGAGGCCAGGGCGATAGCGGAACTGACCGACCTGCTGCGGAAGATCAACCGGAAGGCGACGATCGAGCTGGTGGTGGCGGGGGCGCAGGATCCGCGGATGCCGACCTTCTCGATCGGCGGGCCGAGCGTCAACTCGTACTCCGGCGGGGTGCTGGAGGCGGTGTTCCCGGACTTCACCATCGAGTACCCGGACGAGGCCCGCGCCCGCTGGGGCGGGATGACCTTCGAGTCGCTGTACGGCCCGGCGGGGGAGCTGATCCGCGACCACGGGTTCATCTTCGTCACCCACACGCCCCGGCACGCGCCCTGCGTGGTGCTCTGCGGGGTGTTCGCCTTCGGTTCCGCGATGGCGGTGGAGGCGCTGACCTCGGCGAACCGGAACTCTTCGCTGGCGGCGCTGTTCCGCTCGGGAGAGAAAGGATTCGTCGCGGTGGAGGGGCGGGTGATCGGACTGGACACCGTGGACGTCACGGTCGAGGTCTGCCGGGTCCTTCCCGCGCCGCGGTCCGACGTTCCGCCCGGGTTCCGTGGCGAAGTGCCCATCAGCCGTCCCGAGAGGTGAGACGATTGGTCTCGACCACATAGTACGAATCGGGACAGGGCGGGAGAGACCGGGGCGCGAACTCCGGCAGTCCACAGTGGTTTTGCCCCATCCCTGACACAACATGGGCATAATCGCGCGCATGACGATCAACCGTGCGAACGTGAGCGCGATTGCCGAGGACCTGTACGTGTGGCTCCCCCCGAAGCGGGGCTGGGGCCTGGCCAACTGCGGCCTGCTGGCCTCCGAGACCACCGCGCTCTGGATCGACACCCCGTACGACCCCTCGCTGGCCGGGGAGTTCCTCGCCGCCAGCCGGCGCCTGCTGCCCACCGGGGTCGACATCGACCGGGTGGTCGTCACCCACGCCAACGGCGACCATCTGTGGGGCGCCGGGGTGCTCCCGGACGCCGAGGTGATCGCCACCCGCGAGGCGCTGGAGCACATCCACTGGGAGCCCACCCCCCAGCAGCAGCACGCGCTGCTCGCCAACAGCGACCCGGACTCCCCACTCGGCGGCTACCTCCGCGAGCACTTCGGCCGCTTCGACTGGTCCACCACCGAGCCGGTGCACCCCGACACGGTCTTCACCGGCGAGCTGGAGCTGAAGGTCGGCCGCTACCCGGTCCAGATCACCAGCCTGCCCGCCGCCCACACCGGCGGGGACCTCATGGTCCACCTCCCGCACCAGCGCGCCGTGTTCACCGGCGACGTGATCTTCTCCTCCACCCCCGAGCAGCCCGGCGACCACCCCTCGCACTGGGCCGGTCCGCTGGAGAACATCATCGGCGCCTGCGAACAGGCCCTGGCCACCGGCGCGGAGATCTTCGTCCCCGGCCACGGCCCGGTGCTCGACCGCGACGGAGTCCGGGAGCACATCGGCTACCTCGCGTACGTCCGCGAGCGCGCCCACGCCCTGCACGCCGCCGGGATACCCGCGCTGGACGCCGCCCGGCGGGTGATCGCCGAACAGCGCCACCCCGAACTCGGCCTGCCCGAGCGGCTGGTGCTCACCGTCGCGGCCGAGTACCGGCACCTGGACGGCTCCGAGCTGCCCGGCGTCCTGGACGCCATGGGCCAGGTCGCCCTGGTGGCCCGCGAACTGGCCGAGGACGCCACCCGCATCCCGCACCCGCGCTCCGGCCGGAACTGACACCCGCGCTCCGGCCGGCACCGCGGCGGCGGCAACCGACCCCGGTGCTCCGCCCGGACTGCCGACAGCAACCGAACGCCGGGCGACGGCCCGGGTCAACCAGCGAGGACACCCGAGGACTCCGATGACGCAGATCGCGCTGATCGCCCTGGCGCTGGTCGCCGCCGCGGCCACGGTCGTGTTCGCCCGCGGCAGGGCCAGGGCCGTCACCCGGGCGGCGGACGCCGAGGCCGCCCTCGGCCACGGCGAGCAGCAGATCCGCGCCGCGGAGGCCCGACTCGCCCGAGCCGAGGAGGAGTCGGCCGAGGCCCGGGAGGCCGCCCGGCAGTCCGTCGAGCAGGCCCGGCGGGCCGAGGAGCGCACCCGGGAGGCTCGCCGGGCCACCGGGGACGCCGAGCAGCGGGGCGAGGCCGCGCGCGCCCTGGCCGCGGAGGCGACCGCCCGCGAGGTGGAGGCGAACGCCCGTGCGGCGGAGGCCGAGGCCCGGCTCGCCGCCGCCGAGCTGCGCACCACCGCGCTGCTCGCGGAGATCGGCCACCTCGCCCAGGAGCGGGTCGCCGCCACCGCCGTCCGGCTGACCCACGCCAACGCCCCCCTGGTCGGCCCGCTGGACGCGCAGGCCGTCGGCCCCGAGGCCGTCCGGGCGCTGCAGTCCGTCCTGGACGCCGCCACCGCCGCACTCGCCGACGAGCGCGAGCGGGTCGACGCCGCCGCCCGGGCCGCGATGCGCGGCGCCACCTCCCGGATCCAGACTCTGCTGTACCAGATCCAGAGCCTGATCCAGCAGCTCCAGCACGACAACGACGACCCCCGGCTGCTGGAGGTCGACTTCCGCAACGAGGTCGCGCTGCGCCGGATCCAGACCGTCGCCGTGCTCTGCGAGGCCTGGCCGGGCCTGGCCCGGACCGACTCCCCGCTCGCCGAGGTGGTCGTCGGGGCGCTCTCCCGGGTGCCGGGCTACCAGCGGATCAAGGTCGCCAACCACCTGCGAGAGCAGCGGCTGGCCGTGGCCGCCCGGGCCGCCGAGCCGATCGCCATCGCCATCGCCGAACTGCTCGCCAACGCCACCTCGTACTCCCACCCGGAGACGGACGTCCCGGTCACCGTCCAGCAGGGTGGCCGCGGCGCGCTGGTGATCATCGACGACAGCGGCATCGGCATGGACGAGGACCAGCTGCGCCGGGCCCGCCGACTGCTGGCCGGCCCGCCGGACGTGCTGCTCACCGAGCTCGGCAACCCGCCCAAGACCGGCTTCGCGGTGGTCGGCAAGCTGGCCCGCCAGTACGGCTTCGCCTGCCACATCGAGCCCTCGCCGTACGGCGGCATGCGGACCATCCTGCGCATCCCGGCCGCGCTGGTGACGGTGGTGGACGACGAGCAGCCGCTGTCGGTGCTCACCCCGCTGCCGCTGCGGGCCGGCAGCGGACCGGCGCAGGCGCCCGCCGTCGCGGCCGTCCCGCCGATGCGCGACGCCGACGAGCAGCAGGACGGGCCGGGGCTCGCCGACCGCCACAACCAGCCCGGCCCGCACCCGGCGCCGGCCATCCACGTGGTGCCCGACCCGGACGCGGGCGCCGGCCAGGGCGCTGACCGGGGCGCTGTCCAGAGCGGGGACGGCAGCGGCCTGCCCAGTCGGCGCCGCCGCCGTCCGCTCACGGCCGAGGAGCCGGGCGCGGGTGCGAGTGCCGGCAAGGAGGCGGGACCGGGGAGCGCCCCGGGGGAGCGGCCCGCGCCGTACGTCCGCAGCCCCGAGCAGGCCGCCGCCCACTGGCAGGCGCTGCAACGGGGCACCGACTCCGGCCGGGCCGCCGCGGCGCGGTCCGTCGGCGCGCCGCCCACCGGCGGCAGCGCCGTGAGCCCCGCCGCCGGGACGGCCCTGACGACCAGTGACAGCCGTACGACCAGTGGGACCGGTGCGCCGAGCGACCCCGACCGGAGCACCGGCACCGGCCGGTCCACCGGCACCGGCGAGAGCGTCAGTACGGCCGACACCACCGCCGGCCGCGAATCCGGTGACCACACCACCGGACCGACCTTAGAAGGAGCCGAGCAGTGAGCAGCTCGCCCAGCCCGACCGCCACCGACGAGATCTCCTGGGTGCTGAACCCGCTGCTGGAGCTGCCGGGGGTGCTGCACGCGGTGGTCGCCACCGGTGACGGCCTCGTCGAGGGCGCCTCCGACGGCCTCGGCCGGGCCTCCGCCGAGCGGGTCGCCGCGATGACGGCCACCGTGCACGCCGCGGCCCGCGCCTTCACCGCCGCGTTCACCGACACCGAACGGCCGCGGCTGGCCCAGACCGTGGTGGAGTCCGACCTCGGCTACGCCATCGTCGTTCCCGCCGGGGAGAACACCTCGCTCGCCGTGTTCACCGCGCCGGACGCCCAACTGGGCAATGTGGCCTACCAGATGCAGCTCCAGGTCGCCGCGCTGGGCCGCGCGCTCGCCAGCCCCTCCCGGCAGCAGGTCGCCGGGGCACCGGGCGCCGGGGCAACGGGCGCCGGTTCGGCGGGCACCACCCCCCGGTCATGACCGCCGTCCCCCGCAGGCGGATGGTGCCCGCCTACCTCGCCACCGGCGGCCGCAGCCGCCCCGGCACCGAAGGCTTCGAGCGGCTGACCGTCCTGTTCGCGGACCGGGCCGACCGCGCCGAACCGCCGACGGAACTCGAACCCGAACACCGTCGGCTTTGGGAACTGCTGCGCCCCGGCGCACTGACCGTGGTGGAGGCCGCCGCGCACCTGCGCCTGCCGGTCAGCGCCACCGTCTTCCTCGCGGCCGACCTGGTCGAGGCGGGCTGCCTGCACGCCCGCGCGCCGATCCCGCGCGCCCAGCAGACCGACCGCTCCATCGTCGAGAGGCTCCTCGTTGGACTCCGTGCCCTCCGGTAGCCCGGATGACCGGCCGCATGACCGCCCGAACGACCGGCCGGATGGCCGGCCGAGCCGGGTGGGCTACCTGCCCGACCGGGACCAGACGCTGATGAAACTGCTGGTCGCCGGCCCGTTCGGGGTCGGCAAGACCACCCTCATCCGCACCCTCTCCGAGATCGCCACCCTGCACACCGAGGAGGCGATGACCGAGACCGGACGGCCGGTGGACGACCTGGCCGGACTGCCCGAGAAGTCCACCACCACCGTCGCGGTGGACTTCGGCCGGCTCACCCTGCCCGGCAACACGGTGCTCTACATGTTCGGCACCCCCGGCCAGCGCCGCTTCTTCCCGCTCTGGCAGGACATCGCCCGCGGCGCCCTGGGCGCCCTGGTGCTCGCCGACACCCGCCGGCTGGCCGACTCCTTCGAGATCATGGACATGATCGAGGAACAGGGCCTGCCGTACGCCGTCGCCGTCAACCGCTTCCCGGGCTCCCCGGACCACCCGCCCGAGGTGCTGCGCGCCCACCTGGACCTGCACGCCGCGACCCCGCTGCTGCTGTGCGACGCGCGCGAGCGCGGGAGCAGCCTCGACGCGCTGATCGCCCTGGCCGAGCACGTCCTCGACACCCTGCCCGCCGCCGCCACCGACCCCCGGGAGCGCCCGTGACCGTCGAGACCCGACCGACTCCGATCTACGGCCCGGTCTTCGCCGCCGACCCGCAGCTGGTGTACGAGCGGCTGCGCCGCCACGGCGCGGTCGCCCCGGTCGAGATCGCCCCCGGCGTCGAGGCCCTGCTGGTCACCGACTACCAGGCCGCCCTGGACCTGCTGCGCGACACCGACACCTTCTCCAAGGACTCCCGCGCCTGGCAGGCGACCGTCCCGCCGGACTCCCCGCTGCTGCCGGTGCTCGGCTACCGCCCCACCGCCCTGTTCAGCGACGGTGCCACGCACGCCCGCTACCGTGCGGTGATCACCGACGGTCTCGCCCTGTTCGAACCGCACCGGCTGCAGCGCCAGGTCGCCGAGGCCGCCCACCAGCTGATCGACCGCTTCGCCGGGGTCGGCCACGCCGACCTGATCGCCGAGTACGCCCGCCAGCTGCCCGCCTTCGTGCTCACCACCTGGTTCGGCGTGCCCGAGGAGCAGCACGCCGACGTGGTGGCCGCGATCACCGGGCTGATCGAGTCCACCGCCCGGGCCGGCGCCGCGTACGGCAAGCTCGTCGCGGTGGTCACCGCGATGGTCGCCGAGCGCCGCGAGCGCCTCCGGCACGACCTCGCCTCCTGGTTCGTCACCCACCCGGTCGGGCTGGACGACGACGAGGTGATCCGGCAGATCACCCTGACTCTGATCGCCGGGCACGAGCCGACCACCAACCTGATCGGCAACGCCCTGCTGCGCCTGCTCACCGACGCCCGCTACGCCGGCTCGCTGTTCGGCGGCGCGATGACCGCCCACCAGGCGATCGATGAGGTGCTCTGGCACGAGCCGCCGATGGCCAACCTCTCGGCCCACTACCCGCGTTACGACATCACCTTCCACGGGCGCGAGATCAAGGCCGGCTCCCTGGTGCTGGTCTCGTACGCGGCCGCCAACTCCCAGGCCGCGCCGCCCACCGACGGCGGCGAGCTGCGCAGCGGTGAGAGCGCCCACCTGGCCTGGGCGGCCGGCCCGCACGCCTGCCCCGCCCGGGACCCGGCCCTGCTGATCGCGATCACCGCCATCGAACAGCTCACCAGCCGCCTCAGTGACCTCGAACTCGCCACGCCAGCAGGGGAGTTGCTCTGGCGGCCGGGCCCGTTCCACCGCGCCCTGGTCCACCTCCCGGTCCGCTTCGCGCCGCTGGCCGGATAGCCGGAAGGCCCGGACGACGACCGCCGTCCGGACCTCCGCCGTCCGTCCTACTCGGCCGGCTTCAGCGTCAGTGAGATGCTGTTGATGCAGTAGCGCTGGTCCGTCGGAGTGCCGTAGCCCTCGCCCTCGAAGACATGGCCCAGGTGCCCGCCGCAGCGGGCGCAGCGCACCTCGACCCGGCGCATGCCGAGCGAGGTGTCCTCGATGTACTCGACCCGGTCCTCGGCCAGCGGCGCGTAGTAGGACGGCCAGCCGCAGTGGCTGTCGAACTTGGTCTCGGAGCTGAACAGCTCCGCCCCGCAGGCGCGGCAGCTGTAGACGCCGACCGTCTTGGTGTCGGTGTACTCACCGACGAACGGGCGCTCGGTGCCCGCCTCGCGGAGCACGTGGTACTCCTCGGGGCTGAGCTGGGCGCGCCACTCGGCCTCGGTCTTCTGGATCTCGTAGCTCATCACGACTCCCGCTCGGCGTAACGTCAGACCTTGGAAGCAACGTTCGCGAGGTGCCCCAGAATTTCGGGCCCCAGGTTGGTGACGTCGCCCGCGCCCATGGTGAGCAGCAGGTCGCCCGGGCGGGCCAGGCCGGCCAGCAGGGCGGGGGCGGCGGCGAAGTCGTGCTCGGCGGTGACGTCGGCGCCGGCCCGGCGGGCGGCGTCGATGATCAGCTCGCTGGTCACGCCCGGGATCGGGTCCTCGCGGGCCGGGTAGATGTCCAGCACCACGGAGGCGTCGGCCAGTGCCAGGGACTGGCCCATCTCCTCGGCGAGCTGCTGGGTGCGGCTGAACAGGTGCGGCTGGAAGACCACCAGGACGCGGCCCTCGCCCTCCAGGCCCTCGCGGATGGCCTCCAGGTCGGCGGTCATCTCGGTCGGGTGGTGGGCGTAGGAGTCGATCACCTGGACGCCGGCCGCCTCGCCCTTGAGCTGGAGGCGGCGGCGCACGCCGGTGTAGGCGCCGAGCGCCTTGGCCAGGTCGGCGGCCGGGACGCCGAGCGCGACGCCGGCGGCCAGCGCGGCCACGGCGTTGTGGGCGTAGTGCCGGCCGGGCACCGAGACGGTGAAGGTCAGCTCGGCGCCGTCCAGCAGCACGGTGACCTCGCTGGTCATGCCGCGGGCGACGACCGAGAGGACGCGCAGGTCGGCGTCCTCGGCGGCGCCGACGGTCACCACGTTGAGGCCCTCGCGGGCGGCCACCCGGGAGGTGAGCTCGCGGGCGCCGTCGTGGTCGGCGGAGACGACCAGGGTGCCGCCGGGGGTGATCCGGCCGACGAAGGTCTCGAAGGACTCGTAGATCTCGTCGATCGAGGCGTAGTTGGCGTGGTGGTCCAGCTCCACGTTGAGCACGATCGCCACCTCGGGCGCGTACTTGTGGAAGCTGCGGTCGCTCTCGTCGGCCTCGGCGACGAAGATCTCGCCGGTGCCGTGCTGGGCGTTGGAGCCGGGGGCGTCGAGGTCGCCGCCGATCGCGTAGGACGGGTCGAGGCCCAGCTCGCCGAGGGCGACGGCGAGCATGCTGGTGGTGGTGGTCTTGCCGTGGGTGCCGGCCACCGCGAGGGCCCGGCGGCCGCCCATCAGCGCGGCCAGCGCGTCGGAGCGGTGCACCACCGGGATGCCGCGCTCGCGGGCGGCGACCAGTTCCGGGTTGTCGGCGCGGATCGCGCTGGAGACCACGATGCTGCTGGCGCCGTCCGGCACGTGCTCGGCGGCGTGGCCGACGTGCACGGTCGCGCCGAGGGCGCGCAGCGCGAGGACGGTCTCGGACTCCTTGGAGTCGCTGCCGGAGACGTCGGCACCGCGCACTGCGAGGATCTTCGCCAGGCCGGACATCCCGGCGCCGCCGATGCCGATGAAGTGCGGGGCGTGCAGGTCGTGCGCGGCGTCGTTCAAGGCGTGGCTCCGTACGGGCGGGGGCTGGGTGGGCACAGGTGGGTCCTCGCGGAGTGCGAATCGTCCTCACGGGCGGACCGCAAGGACGATTCTGCACCACCGGCGCGTGGAGCTAGGAGTCGCTGGCGAACAGCCTCAGCACCGGCACCCCCACCTTGTGCCGGGCCTGGGAGGCCCAGTCGCGGTGGAAGAACTCCTCCACGAAGTGCGGTGAGGTGAGCACCACCACCTCGTCCGCCCGGTGTTCCTCGACCGCCACGCGCAGCCGCTCCAGCGGCCTGTCCTCGACCAGTTCGCCGATCGCCTCGGCCCCGGCCGCGCGCAGGTGGCGCAGGCTGTGCTCCAGCGATTCGCTGGCCACGGTCGGGCCGCTCTCGGACTCGTCGTGCTCGCGCACCACCTTGTCGAGGTGGCCGAGGGCGACGTCGTCGAGCGCCCGCAGCAGTTCGTCCTGCTTGCCGCGCGGCTGCATCAGGACGACGAAGGACACCTTCTCGTCGCTGTGGAGCGTCGTGACGAGCTCCACGTCCGCGTCCGAGAGAGCCTTTTCGATCATCAGTACCGTCTTGAACACGTGAGTCCCTTCCAGTGGCCGGCCCCCGGGCCCCGGCATCGCATAACGGGATCACGATCGGGGGGTCACGGGGTCTCCGAACCCGGGTGACGCAGGTAGCGGGTGAAGAGGAATCCTTTCTGCTCGATCAATGAGACCAGCCGCATCCGTTGCACGTCAGGCATTTCCGCATCGTGGAGGATGCGCGGCGCGTCGCCCCCCGTGACCAGCGGGGCCAGCGACAGGCACAGCTCGTCCAGCAGGTCCGCCGCCGCCAGCTGCCCCAGCAGCCGCGGCCCGCCCTCGGTCAGCAGGCGCGTCCAGCCCCGCTCCACCAGGGCCGCCACCCCCGCCCGCAGGTCCACCGAGCCGCGCCCGGCGAGCACCACGTCGGCCACCTCGGCGACCTCCCGGCGGCGCTCCTCGGGGGCGTCCTCCACCGTGATCACCACCGTCCTGACCAGCGGCTCCGTGAACAGCGGCGCGCCCAGGTCGAAATCCAGCGAGCGGCTCACGATCGCGATCGCCGGCGCCGGGGACTGCCCCGCCGCCGCCCGCGCGGCCGCGAACTCCCGACGGGCCCGGGCCGGCCGGTAGCCCTCCGCCCGGACCGTCTCCGCGCCCACCAGCACCACGTCCGACAGCGCGCGCAGCACGCCGAAGATCCGCTTGTCCGCGTCACTGGACAGGCCCTCCGACAGGCCGTCGAGCCGCGCCCCGCCGTCCAGCCCGGACACCATGTTGGCGCGCAGCCACGGGCGCCCCCGATTCACCTGGTCGGGGTACGCGTAGACGGCGGCGAGCGATTCCAGATCGGACGGATCGGCGACCGGAGCGCCCAGCGGGCTGATCAACTGTTGCATGTCCTCAGTGTTCCACCGGAGCCCCTCTCGGGGCGGCCCACAGGAGGTCCGGGGGCGTTCCGGGGGCGTTCCGGGGGCGTTTCGGGGGCGGCAGGGACCAGGCGTACCCTCTACTACCGTGCCCGCAGCCTCCCGCCCCGCCACCGCGACCGACCCGATAGCCGCCGCGAGCCCGGCCGGCAACCCGATCGCGCTCACCGACCGCCGCCCCGTCGTGCCCGCCGAGCGGCTGGTCGCCGAGATGGTCCCGCCGCCCCGGTTCGCCGACGTGAGCTTCGGGACGTACATCCCGGACCGGACCCAGCCCAGCCAGTACGAGGCGGTCCAGGTCCTGGAGCAGTTCGCCGGCACCCTCGGGCGAGGAAACGGTTCTGCGCCCAAGCGCAGCTGGTTCCGCCGCTCCGCCCCCGCGCCCACCGGTCCGGCCGGGGTCTACCTCGACGGCGGCTACGGCGTCGGCAAGACCCACCTGCTCGCCTCGCTCTGGCACGCCGCCCCCGGCCCCAAGGCCTTCGGCACCTTCGTCGAGCTGACCAACCTGGTCGGCGCGCTCGGCTTCCAGCAGGCCGTCCGGACCCTCTCCGGGCACACCCTGCTGTGCATCGACGAGTTCGAGCTCGACGACCCGGGCGACACCGTGCTGGTCTCCACCCTGCTGGGCCGGCTGGTCGAGAACGGCGTCAAGCTGTGCGCCACCTCGAACACCCTGCCGGAGAAGCTCGGCGAGGGCCGCTTCGCCGCCGCCGACTTCCTGCGCGAGATCCAGGGCCTGTCCGCGCACTTCCGCCCGATGCGGATCGACGGCCAGGACTACCGCCACCGCGGCCTGCCCGACGCCCCGCCGCCGTACGCCGACGACACCGTCGCGGCCGTCGCCGCCCGCACCCCCGGCGCCTCCCTGGACGACTTCGAGGCCCTGCTCGCCCACCTCTCCGTTGTCCACCCCAGCCGCTACGGCGCGCTGCTGGACGACGTCACCGCCGTCTGCCTGCGCGGCGTGCACCAGGTCGACGACCAGTCCACCGCGCTGCGCCTGGTCGTCCTCGCCGACCGGATGTACGACCGCGAGCTGCCCATCACCGCCTCCGGCCTGCCCTTCGACCAGGTCTTCCCCGAGGACATGCTGCGCGGCGGCTACCGCAAGAAGTACCTGCGTGCGATATCCCGCCTGGTCGCCCTCGCCCGCGACAGCGCGAAGGGCTGATCCGTGACCTCCCTCCCCGTTCGGCCGTTGGACCAACGGCCGAACAAGGAGGTCGGATGACCGGAGACGGCTACCACACCCGTCGGGTCGTGCCGCCGGAGCACCGCGAGAGCGAGGAGTACCGGGCGGCCGGGCGGCGGATGGCGCTGGCCGAGGCCCGAGCGCGGAGCGGCGGGTGTACACGGGGCTCGACGAGGAGGCCGTCGAGAGCATCGAGGAGAGCGGGGTCGACCCGACCCTGCCGCTGATCGAGCTGCTCGCCGCCGCCTTCGACGCCGCCGCGCGCATCGACCCCGCCCGCGAGCCCGCCATCAGGTTCGAGGCGCACGCGGCCTGACCGAAGCGGCGCCGCTTGTCAGTGGTGGGTCGTACGGTGGAGGCGTGCGTCCCATCACGAGTATTGAGCGGTCCGTGGCGCCCTTCGAGGTCGTCAGTCCCTTCCAGCCGAACGGTGACCAGCCGGCGGCGATCGCCGAGCTGGAGCGGCGCATCCGGGGAGGGGAGAAGGATGTCGTGCTGCTCGGTGCCACCGGTACCGGCAAGTCGGCCACCACGGCCTGGATGATCGAGAAGCTGCAGCGCCCCACCCTGGTGATGGCGCCGAACAAGACGCTGGCCGCGCAGCTGGCGAACGAGTTCCGGGAGCTGCTGCCGAACAACGCGGTCGAGTACTTCGTCTCGTACTACGACTACTACCAGCCCGAGGCCTACGTCCCGCAGACGGACACCTACATCGAGAAGGACTCCTCGATCAACGAGGAGGTCGAGCGGCTGCGCCACTCCGCGACCAACTCGCTGCTCACCCGCCGCGACGTGGTCGTGGTCGCCTCCGTCTCCTGCATCTACGGCCTCGGCACCCCGCAGGAGTACGTGGACCGGATGGTCCCGCTCAAGGTCGGCCAGGAGATCGACCGCGACGTGCTGCTGCGCCGCTTCGTCGACATCCAGTACGCGCGCAACGACGTGGCCTTCACCCGCGGCACCTTCCGGGTCCGCGGCGACACCATCGAGATCTTCCCGGTCTACGAGGAACTCGCCGTCCGGATCGAGATGTTCGGCGACGAGATCGAGTCCCTCTACACCCTCCACCCGCTCACCGGCGAGATCATCAGCCAGGACGAGCAGATCTACGTTTTCCCCGCCTCGCACTACGTGGCCGGCCCCGAGCGCATGGAGCGGGCGATCACCGGCATCGAGCAGGAGCTGGAGCAGACGCTCGGCAGGCTGGAGAAGCAGGGCAAGCTGCTGGAGGCCCAGCGGCTGCGCATGCGCACCACCTACGACATCGAGATGCTGCGCCAGATCGGCACCTGCTCGGGCGTCGAGAACTACTCGATGCACTTCGACGGCCGCGAGCCCGGTTCCCCGCCGAACACCCTGCTGGACTACTTCCCGGAGGACTTCCTCCTGGTCATCGACGAGTCGCACGTCACCGTCCCGCAGATCGGCGCCATGTACGAGGGCGACGCCTCGCGCAAGCGCACCCTGGTCGAGCACGGCTTCCGGCTTCCCTCCGCGATGGACAACCGCCCGCTGAAGTGGGAGGAGTTCCTCGGCCGGATCGGTCAGACGGTGTACCTGTCGGCGACGCCGGGCCCGTACGAGCTGTCGCGCGGCGACGGCCAGGTCGAGCAGATCATCCGTCCGACCGGTCTGATCGACCCCGAGGTGATCGTCAAGCCGACCGAGGGCCAGATCGACGACCTGGTGCACGAGGTCCGCAAGCGGGTCGAGCGGGACGAGCGCGTCCTGGTCACCACGCTGACCAAGAAGATGGCCGAGGACCTCACCGACTACATGCTCGGCCTGGACATCCGGGTCCGGTACCTGCACAGCGACGTGGACACCCTGCGCCGGGTTGAGCTGCTGCGCGAGCTGCGGGCCGGCCGGTTCGACGTGCTGGTCGGCATCAACCTGCTGCGCGAGGGCCTGGACCTGCCCGAGGTGTCGCTGGTGGCGATCCTGGACGCGGACAAGGAGGGCTTCCTGCGCTCCGGCACCTCGCTCATCCAGACGATCGGCCGTGCCGCCCGCAACGTCTCCGGCCAGGTGCACATGTACGCGGACCGGATCACCCCGTCGATGGAGAAGGCGATCGACGAGACCAACCGCCGCCGTGCCGTGCAGCAGGCCTACAACAAGGAGCACGGGATCGACCCGCAGCCGCTGCGGAAGAAGATCGGCGACATCCTGGACACCCTCGCCCGCGAGGACGTGGACACCGACGAACTGCTCTCCACCGGCTACCGGGGCCAGGGGAAGGGCAAGGCCCCGGTGCCGATGCTGGGCGCGGACCGCAAGCCGGCCAAGTCGCTGCCGGCCGCCGAGCTGGCGGAGCTGATCCAGGAGATGACCGACCGGATGCACACGGCGGCCGCCGACCTCCAGTTCGAGGTCGCGGCCCGGCTGCGCGACGAGGTGAAGGAGCTGAAGAAGGAGCTGCGGCAGATGCGCGAGGCGGGGGTGGCCTGACAACATGTGCGGGGCGCCGGGCCACGCCCTTCCCCCGCACCTGCGGGGGGCAACCGCCCGGCGGTGTCTCAGCCTTGCCACAAACCGGGTAACTCGGAGGAGTCGCGGGTGCCGCAGGCCCTAGGCTGGCCTGCGGCATCGCGCCCTCGGACGGGGATGCGGGCCGTCAGCAGAGGGGGCCTCAGCCGGGGGACGGCGACGGGGTGTTCCACCGGGGAGCCGGGCGGCAGCGACCGCGTGGCCGGCAGAGAGGACAACGTCGTGTCGGTGAACCTTGCCAAGGGGCAGCGGGTCAGCCTCCAGAAGGGGGCGGGCGGCACCCTGACCGTGGTCCGGATGGGGCTCGGCTGGCAGGCCGCCCCCAAGCGGGGCCTGTTCGGCAGCCGGACCAGGAAGATCGACCTGGACGCCTCGGCACTGCTGTACGCCGAGAAGACCCCGACCGACGTGGTGTTCTTCCAGCACCTGGAGTCCACCGACGGCTCGGTGCGGCACACCGGGGACAACCTGGAGGGCGGCTCCGGCGTGGAGGACGACGAGGCGATCCTGGTCGACCTGCTGCACGTGCCGCCGCACATCACCCAGGTGGTGTTCACGGTCAGCTCGTACACGGGGCAGACCTTCGCCGAGGTGCGCCAGGCGCACTGCCGGCTGCTGGACGAGACCACCGGGGTGGAGCTGGCCCGGTACGAGCTGGCGGGCGGCGGGCCGCACACTGGGCAGATCATGGCGAAGGTGGTCCGGGACGGCAACGGCGGCTGGGAGATGCAGGCGATCGGCGCCCCCGCGAAGGGGCGGACCTTCCAGGACCTGCTGCCGGCGATCGAGCCGTTCCTCTGACGGTTCTTTACCTTCTTTACCCTTCTTTGCCTTCTCTGTTACTCTCGATGGCAGCGGAGGGGAGTATTCCCCAACAGTCGACCCCGTCATCACGGGTGCCCGTCGCGGCGCCCCGGGGCGCTGGTCCCCGGGCGAGCCCGTGGGCGGAAGAGACCTCCGGCAGTGACGACCCGTCTCGCCTAGCTGCCGGAGGAGCAGTCATGGACGTTTCCGTAACCATGTGGGCCACCACGATCGGTGTGCTGATCGCACTGATCGTGGCGGACTTCTTCATCGGGGGGCGCAAGCCCCACGAGGTCTCGGTCAAGGAGGCCGGGATCTGGACGGCCGTCTGGATCGCGCTGGCGGCGCTCTTCGGAGGCTTCCTCTGGTGGCACTCCGGCGGGCAGCCGGCGGGCGAGTTCTTCGCCGGCTACATCACCGAGAAGTCGCTCAGCGTCGACAACCTCTTCGTGTTCATCCTGATCATGGGCAAGTTCGCGGTGCCCAGGATCTACCAGCAGCGCGTGCTGATGTTCGGTGTGATCATCGCCCTGGTGCTCCGGGCGGCGTTCATCGCCGGCGGCGCGGCGCTGGTGGCGCAGTTCTCCTGGGTGTTCTTCCTCTTCGGCGCCTTCCTGATCTGGACGGCCTGGAAGCTGATCAAGGAAGCCCGGGCCGACGAGGAGGACGAGGAGTTCGAGGAGAACCGCCTGCTCAAGTCGATCACCCGGCGCTTCCCGTCGACTGATCGCTACCACGGCACCAAGCTCTTCATCGTGGAGAACGGCCGCCGGCTGATCACCCCGATGCTGATCGTCATGCTGGCGATCGGTACGACGGACGTGCTGTTCGCCCTGGACTCGATCCCGGCCATCTTCGGCCTCACCCAGGACCCGTACATCGTCTTCACGGCGAACGCCTTCGCCCTGATGGGCCTGCGCCAGCTGTACTTCCTGATCGGCGGCCTGCTGAAGAAGCTGGTCCACCTGAGCTACGGCCTCTCGGTGATCCTCGGCTTCATCGGCGTGAAGCTGGTCCTGCACGCCGCCCACGAGGCCGGTGCGCACGTCCCGGAGATCGGCATCCCACTCTCGCTCGGCGTCATCGTGGTGGTCCTGGCGGTGACGACGGTGACCAGCCTGATGGCCTCCAGGAAGGCCGCCGGGGCCGAGCCCGAGCCGCAGAAGCTGGACGCCTGACGCACCTGAGAAACCCCAAGCGCCCGAGAACAGCCGGGGCCCCGCGACGCAGACCGTCGCGGGGCCCCGGCGCGGCCGGGCCGGGAGGGAACCGTCACCAGCCGCGTTCGCGCCACTCCTCCAGGTGGGGGCGCTCGGCGCCGAGGGTGGTGTCGTTGCCGTGGCCGGGGTAGACCCACGCCTCGTCGGGGAGGGCGTCGAAGATCTTCTCGTTGACGTCCCGGAAGAGGGTCCTGAAGGCCTCCGGGTCGCCCCAGGTGTTGCCGACGCCGCCTGGGAAGAGGCAGTCCCCGGTGAAGACGTGGGGGTGGCCCTGGGGGTCGTCGTAGATCAGCACGATCGCGCCCGGGGTGTGCCCGACCAGGTGCCGGACGGTGAGCTCGACCTCGCCGACCCGCAGCCGGTCGCCGTCCGCGAGCAGCAGCTCGGTGGGCACGTCGATGCCCTCGGCGTCGTGCTCCCCGGCGGCGGTGCGGGCGCCGGTGGTGGCGACCACCTCGGCCAGCGCGCCCCAGTGGTCCTGGTGCCGGTGGGTGGTGACCACGGTTTCGAGGTCGTCCCCGACGGTCTCCAGCAGCACCGGGGCGTCGGCGGCCGCGTCGATCAGCAGCTGTTCGTCGGTGGCCCGGCAGCGCAGCAGGTAGGCGTTGTTGTCGTAGGGGCCGACGGCCACCTTGGTGATGATCAGGTGGGCCAGTTCCCGCACGTCCGGCGGTCCGCCGACCTTGACCGCTCCGTGGTACGTCATCCGTCCGCTCCTCGTCCGAAAGCAGGGTTCAGGATCATCCTCGCGCCGTCAGCCCAGCGGGGGAAGCTGGGGGAGCGCGGTGTCGGGGTTGCGGCGCAGGTCCGCGCCGCCGGAGCGGCCGGAGAGCCAGGCGAGCAGGGCGCGGACGGGGCCCTGGACGGTCAGCGAGACCGGGCCCGAGCCGATCAGGCCGCGGTCCCCGGTGTCCTCGGCGACGAGCTCGACGGCGGGCAGGTCGGTGCCGTGCAGCCGGAGGGCCAGACTGTGGAACTCGGCGACGGCGAACGGCTCCGGCCAGCTGGCGGGGGAGTAGCCGCCGTCCAGGTCGACCAGGTGGTACTCCAGCTCGCCCAGGCGCTTCCAGACGAGGTCGCAGGCCGGAAAGACGGCGCCGGAGCGGTGCCGCACCTCGGCGGCCCAGTCCTCGTCGTTCATCAGGGCGACGGCGGCGAGGAAGCGCTCGTGCGACTCGCGCAGGTCGGCGAGCTGCTCCTCCAGCGGGCGGCCGGCGCCGTCCTGGATGCCCTGCTCGCGCTCCTCCTCGCTGGCGTACTGCGGGATGTCGGTGCCGGTGCGGGCGCCGGTGAGCAGGTTGACCAGGGAGTCGGCGTTGCGGGCGAGGTGGGCGAGCACGTGGCCGCGAGTCCAGCCGGGGAGCGCGGAGGGCTCGGTGACGGCGTCGGGCTTCAGCTCGGCGACGGTCTCCAGCATGCGCCGGGTGCTGCTCTCGACCAGGCTCAGCCGCTCGGCGGCGACGGCGGCTGCGGACTGCGGGTCGGTCATCGAAAACTGCCTTCTGTACGAGACGGCGCGTTGCCCGCGCGGGGCTTCGCTCGTTGACCAGCCGACGCTATCGCCGAAACCGCGTCCTGAGCAGGGCCTTTTTCGGTCCGGGTACGGACGGTCCGGGAGGCGCTCTCACTCGTTCGGGTGGTCCCGGCTGGACAAGGTCGTGATTCGAACGTCTGAGCTAGTAGGCTGGCTGCCGCATCCTGGAAGAAGAACACCTCACACCGCAAGCCCTCTCGCCCCGGAGAAAGGCGCCAGAAGCAGTGGCCGACCGCCTCATCGTCCGCGGTGCTCGCGAGCACAACCTCAAGAACGTCTCGCTCGACCTGCCCCGCGACTCCCTCATCGTCTTCACGGGCCTCTCCGGCTCCGGCAAGTCCTCGCTCGCCTTCGACACGATCTTCGCCGAGGGCCAGCGCCGCTACGTCGAGTCGCTGTCCTCCTACGCCCGTCAGTTCCTCGGGCAGATGGACAAGCCTGACGTGGACTTCATCGAGGGCCTCTCCCCGGCCGTCTCGATCGACCAGAAGTCCACCAACCGCAACCCCCGTTCGACCGTCGGCACGATCACCGAGGTCTACGACTACCTGCGCCTGCTGTTCGCCCGGATCGGCAAGCCGCACTGCCCGCACTGCGGCCGCCCGATCGCCAAGCAGTCGCCGCAGGCGATCGTCGACAAGGTGCTGGAACTCACCGAGGGCACCCGTTTCCAGGTGCTCAGCCCGGTGGTGCGCGAGCGCAAGGGCGAGTTCGTCGACCTCTTCGCCGACCTCCAGTCCAAGGGCTACTCCCGCGCCCGGGTCGACGGCGAGACGATCCAGCTCGCCGAGCCGCCGAAGCTGAAGAAGCAGGAGAAGCACACCGTCGAGGTGGTCATCGACCGCCTGACCGTCAAGGAGAGCGCCAAGCGGCGGCTCACCGACTCGGTGGAGACGGCCCTGCGGCTGTCCGGCGGCATGGTCGTGCTCGACTTCGTCGACCTCCCCGAGGGTGACCCGGAGCGCGAGCGGATGTACTCCGAGCACCTCTACTGCCCGTACGACGACGTGTCGTTCGAGGAGCTGGAGCCGCGCTCGTTCTCCTTCAACTCGCCGTTCGGCGCCTGCCCGGACTGCTCGGGCCTGGGCAACCGGATGGAGGTCGACCCGGAGCTGGTCGTGCCGGACCCGGAGCGCTCGCTGGACGAGGGCGCGATCCACCCGTGGTCGGCCGGGCACGCCAAGGACTACTTCCAGCGCCTGATCGACGCGCTCGCCGAGGAGCTCGGCTTCCGCACCGACATCCCCTGGGCCGGGCTGCCCGCCCGCGCCCGGAAGGCGCTGATGTACGGGCACAAGCACCAGGTGCAGGTGCGCTACCGCAACCGCTTCGGCCGCGAGCGCTCGTACAGCACCGGCTTCGAGGGCGCGGTGCCGTTCATCCAGCGCCGGCACACCGAGGCGGAGAGCGACAGCAGCCGCGAGCGCTTCGAGGGCTACATGCGCGAGGTGCCCTGCCCGACCTGCCAGGGCACCCGGCTCAAGCCGGTGGTGCTGGCGGTCACGGTCGAGGACAGGTCGATCGCCGACGTCTCCTCGATGTCGATCAGCGACTGCGCCGAGTTCCTGGGCGCGATGAAGCTCAACGACCGGGACAAGCAGATCGCCGAGCGGGTCCTCAAGGAGGTCAATGAGCGGCTGCGCTTCCTGGTCGACGTGGGCCTGGACTACCTCTCCCTGGACCGCGCGGCCGGCACCCTGTCCGGCGGCGAGGCCCAGCGCATCCGGCTGGCCACCCAGATCGGCTCCGGCCTGGTCGGCGTGCTGTACGTGCTGGACGAGCCGTCCATCGGCCTGCACCAGCGGGACAACCACCGGCTGATCGAGACGCTGGTGCGGCTGCGCGACATCGGCAACACCCTGATCGTGGTCGAGCACGACGAGGACACCATCAAGACCGCGGACTGGGTGGTCGACATCGGCCCGGGCGCCGGTGAGCACGGCGGCAAGGTGGTGCACTCCGGGTCGCTGAAGCAGCTGCTCGCCAACAAGGAGTCGCTGACCGGCCAGTACCTCTCCGGCAAGCGGTCCATTCCGATCCCGGCCGCCCGCCGCGACCGGGACAAGAAGCGCCAGCTGACGGTGCACGGCGCCCGCGAGCACAACCTCAAGGACGTCACGGTCGGCTTCCCGCTGGGCACGCTGACGGCGATCACCGGCGTCTCCGGCTCCGGCAAGTCGACGCTGGTCAACGACATCCTCTACACCCACCTCGCCCGGGAGCTGAACGGCGCCCGCAGCGTGCCCGGCCGGCACACCCGGATCACCGGCACCGACCTGGTGGACAAGGTGGTGCACGTCGACCAGTCGCCGATCGGCCGCACCCCGCGGTCCAACCCGGCCACCTACACCGGGGTGTTCGACCACGTCCGCCGGCTCTTCGCGGAGACCCAGGAGGCGAAGGTCCGCGGGTACCTCCCGGGCCGGTTCTCCTTCAACGTGAAGGGCGGCCGCTGCGAGAACTGCACCGGCGACGGCACCATCAAGATCGAGATGAACTTCCTGCCGGACGTCTACGTGCCGTGCGAGGTCTGCCACGGCGCCCGGTACAACCGGGAGACGCTGGAGGTGCACTACAAGGGGAAGTCCATCGCCGAGGTGCTGGACATGCCGATCGAGGAGGCGCTGGCCTTCTTCGAGGCCGTCCCCGCGATCGCCCGCCACCTGCGGACGCTCAACGACGTCGGCCTCGGCTACGTCCGGCTCGGCCAGTCCGCGCCGACGCTCTCCGGCGGCGAGGCACAGCGCGTCAAGCTGGCCTCCGAGCTGCAGAAGCGCTCCACCGGGCGGACGGTCTACGTGCTGGACGAGCCGACCACGGGTCTGCACTTCGAGGACATCAGCAAGCTGATCAAGGTGCTCAGCGGGCTGGTCGACAAGGGCAACACGGTGATCGTGATCGAGCACAACCTCGACGTGATCAAGACCGCCGACTGGATCGTCGACATGGGCCCCGAGGGCGGCTCCGGCGGCGGCACGGTCGTCGCCGAGGGCACCCCGGAGCAGATCGCGGCCGTCTCGGAGAGCCACACCGGCAAGTTCCTGCGGGACATCCTGCCGGGTGACTTCGCGGACGCCCCGGTCGCGGCACCGGCCAGGAAGGCCCCGCGCAAGCGGGCCGCCGCCGGCAAGAAGTAGTCCTTCACCCGCCCCGCCGCTCCCGGGAAGCTCGGGATCGGCGGGGCGCGTGCGGCATAGACTTCCGTGGTCCCTCGCAGCAGCAACCCGTAGGAGCGCACCGATGTCCGAGGCCCCCGAGACCAGCCCCGCCACCTCCCGGCGCACCCTGCTCTGCGGTGCCGCGGCCGTCCTGGCGGCCGGGGGCACCGTGGCCGTCACCGGCTGCAGTTCCTCCGCCGGTTCCTCGGAGAAGAGCAGCGCCCCCCAGGGCGCGGTGGACCTCGGCCCGGCCTCGGCGATCCCGGAGGGCGGCGGCAAGGTCTTCCGCGAGCAGAAGATCGTGGTGACCCAGCCCGCCGCCGGCCAGTTCAAGGCCTTCAGCGCCAAGTGCACCCACGCCGGCTGCATCGTGGACCAGGTGAAGCAGGAGCAGATCCAGTGCCCCTGCCACGGCAGCCGGTTCGGCATCGCCGACGGTGCGGTGCAGGACGGCCCGGCCCCCAGCCCGCTGCCCGCCTACGCCGTCACGGTCGAGGGCGGGAACCTCAAGGTGACCCCGAGCTGAAGCAGTTGAGCGCCTCCCCCTCGATCCCGTCCCCCCGGCCGCGACCGCAATCGGTACGGTGGAGCCATGGTTGACCCGAGCACCTACCGCCCGGCGCCGGGCGCGATCCCGACCTCCCCGGGCGTCTACAAGTTCCGTGACGCCCACGGCCGGGTCATCTACGTCGGAAAGGCCAAGAGCCTGCGCCCGCGCCTGTCGTCCTACTTCCAGGACGTGGCCGGGCTGCACCCCCGCACCGCGACCATGGTCACCACCGCCGCCTCGGTGGAGTGGACCGTGGTCGCCACCGAGGTCGAGGCGCTCCAACTGGAGTACTCCTGGATCAAGGAGTTCGATCCACGGTTCAACGTCAAGTACCGCGACGACAAGAGCTATCCGGAACTCGCCGTCACCCTCAACGAGGAGTACCCGAGGGTCCAGGTGATGCGCGGGGCGCACAAGAAGGGCGTGCGCTACTTCGGTCCGTACGGGCACGCCTGGGCGATCCGCGAGACGGTCGACCTGCTGCTGCGCGTCTTCCCCGTCCGCACCTGCTCCAACGGCGTGTTCAAGCGCGCCCGGCAGGTCGGCCGCCCCTGTCTGCTCGGCTACATCGGCAAGTGCGCCGCGCCCTGTGTCGGCAAGGTCTCGGCGGACGAACACCGGGAACTGGCCGAGGACTTCTGCGACTTCATGGCCGGGCGCACCGGCAACTACCTGCGCCGGCTGGAGGACCAGATGCGGGAGGCCGCCGCCGAGATGGAGTACGAGAGGGCGGCCCGGCTTCGCGACGACATCGGCGCCCTCAAGCGCGCGATGGAGAAGAACGCCATCGTGCTCGCCGACGCCACCGACGCCGACCTGCTGGCCGTCGCCGAGGACGAACTCGAAGCCGCCGTCCAGATCTTCCACGTCCGCGGCGGCCGGGTGCGCGGCCAGCGCGGCTGGGTCACCGACAAGGTCGAGGACGTCGACACCGCCGGACTCGTCGAGCACGCCCTCCAGCAGCTCTACGGCGGCGCCGCCGCGGAGGAGCGCAACGAGTCCGTCCCGCGGGAGGTGCTCGTCCCCGCCCTGCCGGAGCCGCTCGCCCCCGTCCGGGAGTGGCTGAGCGGTCTGCGCGGCAGCCAGGTCGACCTGCGCATCCCGCAGCGCGGCGACAAGAAGGACCTGATGGCCACCGTGCAGCGCAACGCCCAACAGGCGCTCGCCCTGCACAAGACCAAGCGCGCCTCCGACCTCACCACCCGCAGCCGCGCCCTCCAGGAGATCGCCGACGCGCTGGAACTGGACTCCGTTCCGCTGCGCATCGAGTGCTACGACATCTCCCACCTCCAGGGCGAGGACGTGGTCGCCTCGATGGTCGTCTTCGAGGACGGCCTGGCCCGCAAGAGCGAGTACCGGCGCTTCCAGATCAGGGGCTTCGAGGGCCAGGACGACGTCCGCTCGATGCACGAGGTGATCAGCCGCCGGTTCCGCCGCTACCTCCAGGAGCGCGAGCAGACCGGCGAGTGGGCTGTCCCGGAGGCTGACGACCCCGTCACCGCCGAGCCCATCACCGCCGATGCCGTCACCGCCGACCCCGTCACCGCCGTCGGTGCCCGGGACGAGGACGGCCGCCCAAAGCGCTTCGCCTACCCCCCGCAGCTGCTGGTGGTCGACGGCGGCCAGCCGCAGGTCGCCGCCGCCAAGCGCGCCCTGGAGGAACTGGGCATCGACGACGTCGCGCTGTGCGGCCTGGCCAAGCGCCTGGAGGAGGTCTGGCTGCCCGGCGAGGACGACCCGGTCGTGCTGCCGCGCTCCAGCGAGGGCCTCTACCTGCTGCAGCGGGTGCGCGACGAGGCCCACCGCTTCGCTATCAGCTATCAGCGCAACAAGCGTTCCAAGCGACTCACCGCCGGGGAGCTGGACTCCGTCCCGGGCCTCGGCGAAACTCGCCGCCGGGCGCTGCTCAAGCACTTCGGCTCGCTGAAGAAGCTCCGGGCCGCCACCGTCGACGAGATCTGCGCGGTACCCGGCATCGGGCGCCGCACCGCGGAAACTGTTGCGGCGGCGTTGTCGTCCCGTACACCTGCCGCACCCGCGGTCAACACCGCGACCGGCGAGATCATCGAGGACAGGCCTGACCAGGCCGCCGAGCCGGTGGCCGCAGCATCCCAGACCGCACCATCCCAGGAGACGCCATGACGGCCGACGCCGCCCGTCCATCGGCGCGCCCCGAACCCGCCCGCCTGTCCGGGACGGGGAAGGGCGGCCGTGCCGTGCGCGTTCTCCCCAGCAGAAAGACCGAGAGCGGGGAACCGAAGTGACCGTGTCAGACGTGGCCGAGAACGCGCCGGAGCTGGTGATCATCTCCGGCATGTCCGGAGCCGGCCGCTCCACCGCCGCGAAGTGCCTGGAGGACCTGGGCTGGTTCGTGGTGGACAACCTGCCGCCGGCCCTGATCCCCACCATGGTCGACCTGGGCGCCCGCTCCCAGGGCAACGTCGCCCGGATCGGCGTGGTCGTGGACGTCCGCGGCCGTCAGTTCTTCGACGACCTGCTCACCTCGCTGGACGAGCTGGAGAAGCGCGGCGTCCGGCTCCGGGTGGTCTTCCTCGACTCCTCCGACGAAGCCCTGGTCCGACGCTTCGAGAGCGTCCGCCGCCCCCACCCGCTGCAGGCCGACGGCCGGATCGTGGACGGCATCGCCCAGGAGCGCGACCTGCTGCGCGACCTGCGCGGTGAGGCCGACCTGGTGATCGACACCTCCAACCTCAACGTGCACCAGCTGCGCGCCAAGCTGGACGCCCAGTTCGCCGACCACGACGAGCCCGAGCTGCGCGCCACCGTGATGTCCTTCGGCTTCAAGTACGGCCTGCCGGTCGACGCCGACCTCGTGGTGGACTGCCGCTTCCTGCCGAACCCGCACTGGGTACCCGAGCTGCGGGCCCGCACCGGCACCGACGCGGACGTCGCCGACTACGTCTTCCAGCAGCCGGGCGCCAACGAGTTCCTGGACGGCTACGCCGAGCTCCTCCGGATCGTTACCGAGGGCTACCGCCGGGAGGGGAAGCGCTACATGACGCTTGCCGTAGGCTGCACCGGTGGCAAGCACCGTAGCGTCGCCATGTCCGAGCGTCTGACCAAGCGTCTCATCGCCGACGGAGTCGAGACGGTGCTCGTCCACCGTGACATGGGACGGGAGTAACCGCCGCCTTCCCTGCCGGGCCGCCGGCGGAGCCGGTGGCGGGGTCGAGGAACGCGAGGTGAGTGTGGCGGGATACGTGCCCGGGCGGCAGCCGCAGAGCAGGACCGGCGAACGGGCGGGCAGCCCGTCGCCGAGCCGTCCGCGTAGCAGTCCCGCCCGGGCCAACCCGGCTCCCCGGATCACCGCGCTCGGCGGCGGCCAGGGCCTGTCCGCCTCGCTGTCCGCGCTGCGCCGGCTCACCAGCGACCTGACCGCCGTGGTCACCGTCGCCGACGACGGCGGCTCCAGCGGACGGTTGCGCGAGGAGCTGGGGGTGCTGCCGCCCGGAGACCTGCGCAAGGCGCTGGCCGCGCTGTGCGGGGACGACGACTGGGGCCGCACCTGGTCCGAGGTGATCCAGCAGCGCTTCACCGGCAACGGGGAGCTGGGCGGCCACGCGGTGGGCAATCTGCTGATCGTCGCCCTCTGGGAGAAGCTCGGCGACCCGGTCGCCGCGCTGGACTGGGTCGGCCGGCTGCTGAACGTCCAGGGCCGGGTGCTGCCGATGTCGGCGGTGCCGCTGGACATCGAGGCGACCGTGCGCGGCCACGACCCGGCCCGCCCGGCCGAGGTCTCGGCCGTCCGCGGCCAGGCCAGCGTGGCGGCCACCCCGGGCACCGTGCAGTCGATCCGGCTGCTTCCGGACGAGCCTCCGGCCGTGCCGGAGGCGGTCACGGCGGTCCGCGAGGCGGACTGGGTGGTGCTCGGCCCCGGTTCCTGGTTCACCAGCGTGCTGCCCCACCTGCTGGTGCCCGAGCTGGCCAAGGCGCTGACGGAGACCCGCGCCCGCCGTCTGCTCACCCTGAACCTGGCCCCGCAGCCCGGTGAGACCGAGGGCTTCACCCCCCAGCGCCACCTGGAGGTCATCGCCGACCACGCTCCGGACCTCGCGGTGGATGCGATCCTGGTGGACGAGCGCGCCGTCACGGGCGGCGCCTTCGGCCAGGCCGACCTGGAGGGTCTGGAGAAGGCCGCCGAACGGATGGGCGCCGCTCTGGTGCTCGGCACGGTGGCCCGCGCCGACGGCACCCCGCGACACGACCCCGAGCTGTTGGCGGCCGCGTACGACCGGATTTTCCGGACACATGGAAGGATCGGGCCATGGCGATGACTCCAGCGGTGAAGGACGAGATCAGCCGGCTCCCGGTCACCCGGGCCTGCTGTCGCAAGGCGGAGGTGTCGGCGATCCTGCGGTTCGCGGGCGGGCTGCACATCGTGAGCGGCCGCATCGTGATCGAGGCGGAGCTGGACACCGGGGCGGCGGCGCGAAGGCTGCGCAAGGACCTGCTGGAGATCTTCGGGCACTCCTCCGACCTCGTGGTGATGGCGCCCGGCGGGCTGCGGCGCGGCAGCCGCTTCGTCGTCCGGGTGGTCAAGGACGGCGAGCTGCTCGCCCGCCAGACCGGTCTGGTGGACGGCCGCGGCCGTCCGATCCGGGGCCTGCCCCCGGCGGTCGTCTCCGGGGCCACCTGCGACGCCGAGGCGGCCTGGCGCGGGGCCTTCCTCGCACACGGATCGCTCACCGAGCCGGGCCGCTCCTCCTCGCTGGAGATCACCTGCCCCGGCTCGGAGGCGGCGCTGGCGCTGGTCGGCGCGGCCCGTCGGCTCGGCATCCCGGCCAAGGCCCGCGAGGTGCGCGGGGTGGACCGGGTGGTCATCCGCGACGGTGACGCGATCGGCGCGCTGCTGACCCGGCTGGGGGCGCACGAGTCGGTGCTCGCCTGGGAGGAGCGCCGGATGCGGCGCGAGGTCCGGGCCACCGCGAACCGGCTGGCCAACTTCGACGACGCCAACCTGCGCCGCTCGGCCCGGGCCGCGGTGGCGGCCGGCGCCCGGGTGGCCCGCGCGCTGGAGATCCTCGGCGAGGAGGTGCCCGAGCACCTGGCCGCGGCCGGCCAGCTGCGGATGCAGCACAAGCAGGCCTCGCTGGAGGAGCTGGGCGCGCTCGCCGACCCGCCGCTGACCAAGGACGCGGTGGCCGGCCGGATCCGCCGCCTGCTGGCGATGGCCGACAAGCGCGCCGCCGAGCTCGGCCTGCCGAGCACCGAGGCCAACCTGACCGACGAGATGGCGCTCAACTGACGCACGGCGCTTCGCGCGCCGGACGCCGCGGAGGCGAGCGGGCGAATGACGGCCGGTGTCCGAAATCCGGGGCACCGGCCGTCGCTGTGTCCGGGCCCGTGCGGGAGTGGACGGCGAACCGAAATTGGTCAAGACCACTTGGCCAGGACCAACGGCCCGGGGAGGCGCGGACGGAGGGCCCGGGACCGCGCCACGCCACGTCTTGCCAGGTGGCGCGATGTGCCCTCGCAGGCCCGGGAGAGGTAGGGTCGTAGGCGGTCGGGGACTTCCCAAATCTCATCCCCGTCGGCTCACCGCCGGCGTACCTAACGAGGAGATCGGTTCGTGACGATCCGGGTAGGCATCAACGGCTTCGGCCGCATCGGCCGCAACTTCTTCCGCGCCGTCAAGGCCCAGGGCGCGGACATCGAGATCGTCGGTGTCAACGACCTCACCGACACGAAGACCCTGGCTCACCTGCTGAAGTACGACACCACCCTGGGCACCTTCCCGGGCGAGGTCTCGCACACCGAGGACAGCATCACCGTCGACGGCCACACCTTCAAGGTGACGGCCGAGCGTGACCCGGCCAACCTGCCGTGGGCCGCCCTGGGCGCCGACATCGTCGTCGAGTCCACCGGCATCTTCACCAAGGCCGAGGCCGCGAAGAAGCACCTCGCCGCCGGCGCGAAGAAGGTCATCATCTCGGCGCCCGCCACCGACGAGGACGTCACCATCGTCCTGGGTGTCAACGACGACAAGTACGACGCCGCCAACCACCACGTCATCTCCAACGCCTCCTGCACCACCAACTGCGTGGCGCCGATGGCCAAGGTCCTGAACGAGAGCTTCGGCATCGTCAAGGGTCTGATGACCACTGTCCACGCGTTCACCAACGACCAGGTCACCCTGGACTTCCCGCACAAGGACCTGCGCCGTGCTCGTGCGGCGAGCCAGAACATCATCCCGACCTCGACGGGTGCCGCCAAGGCGACCGCCCTGGTCCTGCCGGAGCTGAAGGGCAAGCTGGACGGCACCTCGCTGCGCGTCCCGGTCCCGACCGGCTCGATCACCGACCTGGTCGTCACCCTGGAGCGCGAGGTCACCAAGGACGAGGTCAACGCGGCCTTCCAGAAGGCCGCGCAGGAGGGCCCGCTCAAGGGCATCCTGGCCTACACCGAGGACCCGATCGTCTCCTCGGACATCGTCAACGACCCGGCCTCCTGCATCTTCGACTCGCAGCTCACCATGGTCCAGGGCAACCAGGTCAAGGTGCTCGGCTGGTACGACAACGAGTGGGGCTACTCGAACCGCGTCGTCGACCTGGTCACCCTCGTCGGTGGCCGGCTCTGACGCGGTGGGAGCTGACGTGATGTAGGGGCGAGGGCTCGGACGGCGAAATGTGCCGACCGGGCCCTCGCTCTGCGTACAAGGACTTCTCAGGCGGCCCCTGCGCCGTGCCGCCTCTGCGCATCAACCATCTCCCCAGGAGACCGAAGAACCCGTGAAGACCATCGAAGACCTGGACGTCGCCGGCAAGCGCGTCTTCGTACGCGCCGACCTGAACGTCCCGCTGTCGGACGGCCGGATCACCGACGACGGTCGGATCCGTGCCGTCGCCCCGACCATCGCCAAGCTCGTCGAGCGCGGCGCCAAGGTCGTCGTCGCCTCCCACCTCGGCCGTCCCAAGGGCGCGCCGGACCCGCAGTTCTCGCTCGCCCCGGTGGCCGAGCGCCTCGGTGAGATCCTCGGCAGGCCGGTCGCCTTCGCCACCGACACCGTGGGCGAGTCGGCCCGGTCCGCCGTGGCCGCACTGGCCGACGGCGAGGTCGTGCTGCTGGAGAACCTGCGCTTCAACGCCGGTGAGACCAGCAAGGACGACGCCGAGCGCAAGGCCTTCGCCGAGCAGCTGGCCGCCCTGGCCGACCTGTACGTCGGCGACGGCTTCGGCGCCGTGCACCGCAAGCACGCCTCGGTGTACGACCTGCCGGCCCTGCTGCCGCACGCCGCCGGCGACCTGATCGCCACCGAGGTCGGTGTGCTGAAGAAGCTCACCGAGGACGTCAAGCGCCCGTACGTCGTCGTGCTCGGCGGCGCCAAGGTGTCGGACAAGCTCGGTGTGATCGACAACCTGCTGAAGAAGGCCGACCGGATCCTGATCGGCGGCGGCATGGCGTACACCTTCCTCAAGGCCAAGGGCCACGAGGTCGGCATCTCGCTGCTGCAGGAGGACCAGATCCCGACCGTCCTGGGCTACCTGGCCGAGGCCGAGGAGCGGGGCGTCGAGTTCGTCCTGCCCGTGGACGTCCTGGTCTCCGCCGAGTTCCCGGACCTCAAGGGCAAGACCCCGGCGAACCCCGACACCGTCGCGTCGGACGAGATCCCGGCCGACAAGGAGGGCCTGGACATCGGCCCGAAGACCCGCGAGCTCTACGCGGCGAAGCTGGCCGACGCCGGCACGGTGTTCTGGAACGGCCCGATGGGCGTCTTCGAGCACCCGGACTACGCGAACGGCACCAAGGCCGTCGCGCAGGCCCTGATCGACAGCAACGCGTTCACCGTGGTCGGTGGCGGCGACTCCGCCGCGGCCGTCCGCATCCTGGGCTTCGACGAGACGAAGTTCGGGCACATCTCGACCGGCGGTGGCGCGAGCCTCGAGTACCTGGAGGGCAAGACCCTCCCCGGTCTCGCCGCCCTGGAAGGCTGAAGGCATGACTGAGCGTCTCCCGCTGATGGCGGGCAACTGGAAGATGAACCTCAACCACCTCGAGGCCATCCAGCACACCCAGAAGCTGGCCTTCGCGCTGGCCGACAAGGACTACGAGGCCGTCGAGGTCGCCGTCCTGGTGCCGTTCACCGACCTGCGGTCGGTGCAGACCCTGGTCTTCGGCGACAAGCTGAAGATCAAGTACGGCTCGCAGGACATCTCGCAGCACGACGGCGGCGCCTACACCGGCGAGGTCTCCGGCCCGATGCTGGCCAAGCTGCAGTGCACCTACGCGGTGATCGGCCACTCGGAGCGCCGCCAGTACCACGGCGAGAACGAGGAGATCGTCAACGCCAAGGTCAAGGCCGCCTACCGGGCCGGGGTCACCCCGATCCTGTGCGTCGGCGAGCCGCTGGAGATCCGCAAGGCGGGCACCCACGTCGAGTACACCCTGGCCCAGCTGGACGGCGCCCTGGAGGGCGTCACGGCCGACCAGGCCGAGTCGATCGTGGTCGCCTACGAGCCGGTCTGGGCGATCGGCACCGGCGAGGTGGCCACCCCGGAGGACGCGCAGGAGGTCTGCGCCGCCATCCGCCGGCGGATCGCCGAGCTGTACGACGCCGAGCTGGCCGACAAGGTCCGCGTGCTGTACGGCGGTTCGGTCAAGTCGTCGAGCGCGGCCGGTCTGATGGCCAAGCCCGACATCGACGGCGGTCTGATCGGCGGTGCCTCGCTGGACGCCGACGAGTTCGTCAAGATCGTGCGCTACCGTGAGCAGGCAGTAGGCTAACGCCGCCGCAGCAACGTAGGCTTTGGGGCCGGACCGCCGTACGCGGCCCGGCCCCTTCGCCGAAGATACGAGAGAGTTGGTCCCGCCGTGGTTCTCGGGTTCTCGATTGCCCTGATCGTCTTCAGCCTGCTGATGATCCTCCTGGTGCTGCTGCACAAGGGGAAGGGCGGCGGCCTGTCGGACATGTTCGGCGGCGGCGCGATGTCGACCGGCGGCGGTTCGGCGGTGGCCGAGCGCAACCTGGACCGCATCACCATCGTGGTCGGCATCGGGTGGTTCGCCTGCATCCTGGTGCTGGGCCTGGTCCTGAAGTACAAGAGCTGACGCAACCCTGACGCCCCGTCGCCCGAGCGCCTATCCTTGGACGGTCGGGGCGGAGGCGATGGTGGCGGAGGCTTAAGTCCTGCTTACACTAGGACGACTTTCGCCACCGACGCGCACCGCGGCGGGTCGGCGCACCAGCACGCAGGGAGTCAGACCGTGGCAAGTGGCAACGCCATCCGTGGCAGCAGGGTCGGGGCCGGCCCGATGGGGGAGGCGGAGCGCGGCGAGTCCGCTCCGCGCAGCCGGATCTCCTTCTGGTGCGCCAACAAGCACGAGACCCGGCCCAGCTTCGCCGCCGAGGCCGTCATCCCGGACACCTGGGACTGCCCGCGCTGCGGCTTCCCGGCCGGGCAGGACGAGCACAACCCGCCGGCGCCCTCGCGCAACGAGCCGTACAAGACCCACCTCGCCTACGTCCGTGAGCGGCGCACCGACGCCGACGGCGAGGCGATCCTCGCCGAGGCGCTCGCCAAGCTGCGCGGCGAGATCTGACCTGCGGGCGAGGGCCGCGCGAGCGAGCCGAGCACCCCACACACGCACGAAGGGCGCCACCGTCATCGGACGGCGGCGCCCTTCGGCGTTCGTCGCTAGGCCGAGGCCGGCGGGTACAGCTGGGCGGGGATCCGCTCGGCGGCGGCGCGGTCCAGCAGCCACAGGGTGCGGCTGCGGCCGTACGCGCCGGAGGCGGGCGCCTGCAGTTCACCGGGGCCGGACAAGGCCAGCGCGACCGCGCCCGCCTTGTCCTCACCGGCGGCCAGCAGCCAGACCTCGCGGGCGGCCCGGATCGCCGGGAGGGTGAGCGAGATCCGGGTCGGCGGGGGCTTGGGGGCCCCGCGCACGCCGACCACGGTCAGCTCGGTCTCCCGTACGCCCGGGTGCTCCGGGAAGAGCGAGGCGACGTGGGTGTCCGGGCCGACGCCGAGCAGCAGCACGTCGAAGGCCGGGACGCGGAGCCGGTCGCCCGGTCCGGCGGCCCTCGCCAGCTCCTGCGCGTAGCGGGCGGCCGCGGCCTCCACGTCGGAGCCGTCCACGCCGTCGGAGGCGGGCATCTCGTGCACCCGTGCCGGGTCGAGCGGGACGGCGTCCAGCAGTTCGGCGCGGGCCTGGACGGCGTTGCGGTCACCGTCGGCGGCGGGCACGAAGCGCTCGTCGCCCCACCAGAGGTCCAGCCGGCCCCAGTCGACCGCGTCGCGCGCCGGGGACGCGGCGATCGCGGCCAGCAGGGCGTTGCCGTTGCGGCCGCCGGTGAGCACCACCGAGGCGGTGCCGCGGGCGGCCTGGGCGTCCACGATCCGGGTGATCAGCCGGGCCGCGGCCGCCTGGGCCATCAGCTCCTTGTCCCGGTGGACCACCAGCTGCGGAGTGGCCCTGGTCACGCGCCGTCCCGGGTGGCGGCGCGCTTGCCGGCGGCCTTCTTCGCGGCGGGCTTCTTCCCCGCCTCTACGGCCCCGACCGGCCCGGTCGGCCCGCCGTCCGTCTCGGCCACCGAGGCCTCGACCGCCTGGGCGATCTGCTCGGCGGCCGCCGGGACGGTGTCGTCGTGCTCGCGCAGCCGCTCGACGGGCGTGCGCACGGCCGTCGAGTAGATGTCGTCCGGGTCCAGCCGGCGCAGTTCCTCGGCGATCAGCTCCGAGGTCTCGCGCCGCTTGAGCGCCACCTGGCGGTCCGGGGAGCCGGGCATGGAGAGCATGCCCATCAGGCCGTCCGGGCGGTCCAGGGTGATGTCCCCGTCCTTGGTACGCAGGCGCACCGCGGTGATGCCGGGGCCGCCGGTGACGATCCGCTCGACCGGCACGTGCAGCCGGTTGAGCAGCCACAGGCCGAGCAGCTCGACGCTGGGGTTGTAGGACTCGCCCTCGACCACCGCGGCGGTGATGTGGGACGGCCGCTGGTCCAGTGCGGCGGCCAGCATCGAGCGCCAGCCGGTGAGCCGGGTCCAGGCCAGGTCGGTGTCGCCCGGGCTGTAGCTCTGGGCCCGCTGGGCGAGCTGGCCGACCGGGGACTCGGCGGTGACCGCGTCGGTGATCCGGCGCTGGGCGAGCGCGCCCAGCGGGTCCTGCGCCGGGTGCAGCGGCGCGTTCTCCGGCCACCAGACCACGGTCGGGGCGTCCGGCAGCAGCAGCGGCAGGACGACCGACTGGGCGTGCGCGGCGAGTTCGCCGTGCATCCGCAGGACAACCGTTTCTCCGGAGCCGGCGTCCGAGCCGACCAGGATCTCGGCGTCCAGGCGGGTCTCGGCGCGGGCCCGGGGCGAGCGGCCGGCGCGCTTGATCACCGCGAGGGTGCGCATCGGGTGCTCGCGGGAGGCGTCGTTGGCGGCCTTGAGGGCGTCGTAGGCGCTGCCCTCGTCGGTCACGATCACCAGGGTGAGCACCATGCCGGCGGCGGTGGAGCCGCTGGCCCGGCGCGCCGCCATCAGCGCGGCATTGATCTTGCTGGACGTCGTGTTGGTGAGGTCGATCTTCATGGCCGGCGCCAGCTCCTGCCGTCTCGTGCGAGCATCTCGTCAGCCTCGGCGGGCCCCCAGGTGCCCGCCGCGTACTGGGCGGGCTTGCCGTGGGTGTCCCAGTACCGCTCGATCGGGTCGAGGATCTGCCAGGAGAGCTCGACCTCCTGGTGCCGCGGGAACAGGTTGGCGTCGCCGAGCAGCACGTCGAGGATGAGCCGCTCGTACGCCTCCGGGCTGGACTCGGTGAAGGACTCGCCGTAGGCGAAGTCCATCGTGACGTCCCGGACCTCGAAGGAGGTGCCCGGCACCTTGGAGCCGAACCGCACCGTCACGCCCTCGTCCGGCTGGACCCGGATGACCAGGGCGTTCTGCCCCAGCTCCTCGGTCGCGTAGGAGTCGAAGGGCAGGTACGGGGCGCGCTGGAAGACCACCGCGATCTCGGTGACCCGGCGGCCCAGGCGCTTGCCGGTGCGCAGGTAGAACGGGACGCCCGCCCAGCGGCGGTTGTTGATCTCCAGCTTGATGGCCGCGTAGGTGTCGGTCTTGGACTCGGGGTCGATGCCGTCCTCGTCCAGGTAGCCGACGACCTCCTCGCCGCCCTGCCAGCCGGCCGCGTACTGGCCGCGCACGGTGTGCCGGCCGAGGTCGGCCGGGAGCTTGACGGCGCTGAGCACCTTGAGCTTCTCGGCCACCAGCGCCTTCGGGTGGAAGGACGCCGGCTCCTCGATGGCGGTGAGCGCCATCAGCTGGAGCAGGTGGTTCTGGATGACGTCACGGGCGGAGCCGATGCCGTCGTAGTAGCCGGCCCGGCCGCCGATGCCGATGTCCTCGGCCATGGTGATCTGCACGTGGTCGACGTAGGACCGGTTCCAGATCGGCTCGAACATCTGGTTGGCGAAGCGCAGCGCCAGGATGTTCTGGACCGTCTCCTTGCCCAGGTAGTGGTCGATCCGGAAGACCTCGTCCCGGGGGAAGACCTCGTGGACGACCTTGTTGAGCTCCTGGGCGCTCTCCAGGTCGTGGCCGAAGGGCTTCTCGATGACGGCGCGGCGCCAGGAGCCCTGCGGCGGGTCGGCCAGGCCGTGCTTCTTGAGCTGCTGGACGACGGTCGGGAAGAACTTCGGCGGGACGGACAGGTAGAAGGCGAAGTTGCCGCCGGTGCCCTGGGCCTTGTCCAGCTCCTCGATGGTCGCGCGGAGCTTGTCGAAGGCGTCGTCGTCGTCGAAGGTGCCGTGGACGAAGCGCATGCCCTTGGCGAGCTGCTGCCAGACCTCCTCCCGGAACGGGGTCCGGGCGTGCTCCTTGACCGCGTCGTGGACCTCCTGGGCGAAGTCCTCGTTGTCCCACTCGCGGCGGGCGAAGCCGACCAGGGAGAAGCCCGGCGGCAGCAGGCCGCGGTTGGCCAGGTCGTAGATGGCCGGCATCAGCTTCTTGCGCGACAGGTCGCCGGTGACCCCGAAGATGACCAGGCCGGACGGCCCCGCGATGCGCGGGAGCCGCCGGTCGGAAGGGTCACGAAGCGGGTTGACGGGGGAGGGCGGGAGGTCGTCCGCGTCCGACTCCGACGTCAACTCGGGGAAATCAGTGCTCACTTGGTGTGCTCCGCTTTCGTGCGCTGAGTGTGTGAGCGGGGGTCACTTCTCGGTGGCGAAGGAGGCCAGCGAGGCGGTGACGGTGTCGAGCAGCTCCTGCCAGGACTGCTCGAACTTCTGCACGCCCTCGTCCTCCAGGACCTGGACCACGTCGTCGTAGTCCACGCCGGCGGCCGCGACGGCGTCCAGAAGGGCCTTGGCGTCGGCGTAGTTGGGGACGATGGTGTTGCCGCTGACCACGCCGTGGTCGGCGGTGGCGTCCAGGGTGGCCTCGGGCATGGTGTTGACGGTGCCCGGGGCGACCAGCTCGGTGACGTACAGGGTGTCCGGCAGGGCCGGGTCCTTGACGCCGGTCGAGGCCCACAGCGGGCGCTGCGGCTTGGCGCCGGCGGCCTCCAGGGCCTTCCAGCGGGCGTTGCCGGCGGTCTTGCCGTCGACCGAGCCGAAGACCTCCTCGTACGCCTGGTAGGCGAGGCGGGCGTTGGCCAGGGCGGCCTTGGAGCGCAGGTTCTTGGCGTCGCCGCCGACCTTGTCCAGGCGCTTGTCGATCTCGGTGTCCACGCGGGACACGAAGAAGGAGGCGACCGACTCGATCTGGGAGAGGTCCAGGCCCTTGGCCTTGGCGGTCTCCAGGCCGGTCAGGTAGGCGTCGATGACGGCCTTGTAGCGCTCCAGGGAGAAGATCAGCGTGACGTTGACGCTGATGCCCAGGCCGATGACCTCGCTGATGGCGGGCAGGCCGGCCTTGGTGGCGGGGATCTTGATGAACACGTTCGGGCGGTCGACCAGCCACCACAGCTGCTTGGCCTCGGCCACGGTCGGGGCGGTCTCGTGCGCCAGGCGCGGGTCGACCTCGATGGAGACCCGGCCGTCGCGGCCGTTGGAGGCGTCGTAGACCGGGCGCAGCACGTCGGCGGCGTCGCGCACGTCCGAGGTGGTGATCATGCGGACCGCCTCCTCGGTGGTGACCTTGCGGACGGCGAGGTCGCGCAGCTGGCCGTCGTAGGAGGTGTCGCCGCTGCCGGCGATGGCCTTCTGGAAGATGGTCGGGTTGGTGGTGACACCCACCACGTGCCTGTTCTGCACCAGCTCGGCCAGGTTGCCGGAGTTCAGCCGCTTGCGGCTGAGGTCGTCCAGCCAGATCGCAACGCCTTCGTCGCTGAGGCGCTTCAGTGCGTCAGTCATGGTGCTTCAGTCCTTCTTCTGCTTCGTGGGGTAGTCAGAGGGGCCGCGTACCCGCGTGCGGGCGAGGTACGCGGCCGGAGCGGAACTAGCGGTTGACGGCTTCGAGGGCGCGCAGGGCGTTGTGCGCCTCGGCGATCACGCGCTCGGCGGTCAGACCGAACTCCTCGAACAGCACCTTGTAGTCGGCGGAGGCACCGAAGTGCTCCAGCGACACGATCCGTCCGTGGTCGCCGACCAGCTCGCGCCAGCCCTGGGCGATGCCGGCCTCGACCGAGACACGGGCCTTGACCGACGGCGGCAGCACGCTGTCGCGGTAGGCCTGGTCCTGCTCCTGGAACCACTCGAAGGACGGGACAGAGACCACCCGGGTCGCGATGCCCTCGGCCTCCAGGGCCTCGCGGGCCTGGACGGCCAGCTGGACCTCGGAGCCGGTGCCCAGCAGGATCACCTGCGGGTCGCCGTTGGAGGCCTCGGCCAGCACGTAGGCGCCCTTGGCGGTGCCCTCGGCGGAGGCGAAGACCTCGCGGTCGAAGGTCGGGACGTTCTGACGGGTGAGCGCCAGGCCGACCGGGCCGGGGTGGGTGGTCTGGCGCTCGATGACGGTGCGCCAGGCGACGGCCGTCTCGTTGGCGTCGGCCGGGCGGACCATGGACAGGCCCGGGATGGCGCGCAGCGAGGCCATGTGCTCGACCGGCTGGTGGGTCGGGCCGTCCTCGCCGAGGCCGATCGAGTCGTGCGTCCAGACGTAGGTGACCGGCAGCTTCATCAGAGCGGCCAGGCGGACGGCCGGGCGCATGTAGTCGGCGAAGACCAGGAAGGTGCCGCCGTACACGCGGGTGTTGCCGTGCAGGGCGATGCCGTTCATGGTCGAGCCCATGGCGTGCTCGCGGATGCCGAAGTGGATCGTCCGGCCGAACGGGCTGGCGGACTTCAGCGGGTTGCCCTCGGGGAGGAAGGAGCTGTCCTCGTCGATGGTGGTGAGGTTGGACTCCGCGAGGTCGGCCGAGCCGCCCCACAGCTCCGGGATCACGGCGCCGAGCGCCTTGAGGGTCTCGCCGGAGGCCTTGCGGGTGGCGACGTCCTTGCCGGCCGGGAAGGTCGGGACGGCCTTCTTCCAGCCCTCGGGCAGTTCGCCGGCCTGGATGCGGTCGAACTCGGCGGCCCGCTGCGGGTTGGCGGCGCGCCAGGCCTCGAAGCCCTGCTGCCACTGGTCGCGGGCGGCCTTGCCGCGCTTGATGACCCGGCGGGCGTGCTCGATGACCTGGTCGCTGACCTCGAAGGTCTTCTCCGGGTCGAAGCCCAGGACCTTCTTGGTGGCGGCGATCTCGGCGGCGCCGAGTGCGGAGCCGTGCGCCTTCGCGGTGTTCTGGGCGTCCGGGGCCGGCCAGGCGATGATCGTGCGCATCGCGATGATCGACGGGCGGGACGTCTCGGCCTTGGCGGCGGCCAGCGCACCGGCGAGGGCCTCGACGTCGACATCGCCGTTGGCCTTCGGGGTGACGCGCTGGACGTGCCAGCCGTACGCCTCGTAACGCTTGAGGACGTCCTCGGAGAAGGCGGTCTCGGTGTCGCCCTCGATCGAGATGTGGTTGTCGTCGTAGAGCGCGACCAGGTTGCCCAGCTTCTGGTGGCCGGCCAGCGAGGAGGCCTCGGCGGAGATGCCCTCCTCCAGGTCGCCGTCGGAGACGATCGCCCAGATGGTGTGGTCGAAGGGGGACTCCCCGGCGGGCGCCTCCGGGTCGAACAGGCCGCGCTCGTAGCGGGCGGCCATCGCCATGCCGACCGCGTTGGCGATGCCCTGGCCGAGCGGGCCGGTGGTGGTCTCCACGCCCGCGGTGTGGCCGTGCTCGGGGTGGCCCGGGGTGCGGCTGCCGGCCACCCGGAAGGCCTTGAGGTCGTCCAGCTCCAGACCGTAACCCGAGAAGTACAGCTGGGTGTAGAGCGTCAGGCTGGTGTGTCCGGGGGAGAGGACGAAGCGGTCACGGCCGACCCAGGCCGGGTCGGTCGGGTCGTGGCGCAGGAAGCGCTGGAAGATCAGGTAGGCCGCGGGGGCCAGGGACATGGCCGTCCCGGGGTGCCCGTTACCGACCTTCTGGACAGCGTCCATAGCGAGGACGCGCGCCGTGTCAACCGTGCGCTCGTCCAGGTCGCTCCACTCGAATGCGTTCGTCGGCGCAGTGCTCACCCTGTCTCAGGGCTCCTTCCGTTGTGAAGAGTGACCCCGTGAATGGGGACCGGGTCGGCCACGGCGCTGTGGTCCCGACTGTGGATGGTGCCGGTCACGGAGGGTAGATCCCGCTTCTGCGTGCGAGCCTACCGTCCGGGCCGGGCATCACCCTCCGTGCCGGGACAACCGGGATTTCCGCATGGTGATTCCCACTAGGGCGGTACGACTTCTTTTGTCCCAGGCTCTCCCGGTTTGCCTGGGCGCGCCGCCCGGGTGGTCGGGACGGGTTGCGCAGGCTCGCGGGAGGCGCTTCGTGGGTTCACCCAGGCGGTTGACCCGGGGGTGTGCCATCCGCCTCGCCGGGGGACCCCGGAGCCGGATGGGATATATGGAGCGTCTAAGGTGGCGTGGTACGCGCAGAGCGGACGATTCGGGACCCTTCGTTCCTGTGGACGCCTGCGAAGATTCATCTTCAGTTGGGGTGTTAGTGACCGCCGTCGAAACACGTCCCGCCGGGGTCACCGGGGCGACTCCTGCCCACCGGCCCATCGGGGCCCGTGTCGGCGCGTTCGTCGCACTGACCAAGCCGCGGATCATCGAACTGCTGCTGATGAGCACGGTGCCGGTGATGTTCCTGGCCCAGCAGGGCGTGCCGAACATGCTGCTGGTGCTGAAGGTCGTGGTCGGCGGTTACCTCTCGGCGGGCGGCGCCAACGCCCTCAACATGTACATCGACCGCGACATCGACGCGCTGATGTCCCGCACCGAGCGGCGGCCGATCGTCACCGGGATGGTGTCGCCGCGCGAGGCGCTGGTGTTCGGCATCACGCTGGGCGTCCTCTCCACCCTGCTGCTCGGCTTCGGCGTCAACTGGCTCTCCGCCGGACTGGCGCTCGGCGCGCTGCTGTTCTACGTCTTCGTCTACACGCTGGGCCTCAAGCGGCGCACCTCGCAGAACATCGTGTGGGGCGGCATCGCCGGCTGCATGCCGGTGCTGATCGGCTGGTCCTCGGTGACCAACTCGGTGTCCTGGGCGGCGGTGGCGCTCTTCCTGGTGGTGTTCTTCTGGACCCCGCCGCACACCTGGGTGCTGTCCATGAAGGTGCGCGACGACTACGAGCGGGCCGGCGTGCCGATGCTCCCGGTCATCAAGGGCAACGTGGCGGTCGGCAAGCAGGTCGTCGCGTACTCCTGGGTGATGGTGGCGGTCTCGCTGGCCGTCTGGCCGCTGGGGCACATGAGTTGGCTGTACCCCGTCGCCGCGGTGCTGCTCGGCGGGTTCTGGCTGCGGGAGGCGCACGCGCTGTACGGGCGGGCCAAGGCCGGGATCGTGGGCGCCAAGCTGAAGGAGATGCGGCTGTTCCACTGGTCGATCACCTACCTGTCGCTGCTGTTCGTGGTGTGCGCGATCGACCCGTTCGTGAAGTAGCCCTCCGTTCTGTGACGGAAGAGCCCCGGTCCTGGTGGACCGGGGCTCTTCGCGTTTCAGCGGGACGGGAGTTCTGACGGGCCGACGTGGCCGTCCAGCCAGTCCCGCAGCGGCTGGGAGGCGCGCAGGAAGTCGACGATCCGGGTGTGGGCGGCCCGGGTGCCCAGCCACTTCGCGGGCTCCCACTCCTGCCAGGCCACCAGGCCCTTGTGCCGCAGCAGCTCGATCCGGGGGTGGTCCTTGGCGTAGCCGCGCGGGGCCGACTTGAGGGAGTCGCGGCCGTGGACCCGCGGGCCGGCCTGTTCCACCCGGGTGATCACCCGCTCCAGCTCGGCGCCGCTGACGTCCTCGGCGACGGCGGCGCGGTAGCGCTCCAGCTGGTCGGGAGCGAGCTGGTACATGCCGTTGCCGCAGGCCAGGCCGTCGGCGGAGAGCTGGATGTAGCCGCCGGACTCCAGGTGCGCGCCGATGTGCGTCTTGTACGGGGACTTGTCGGCGCTGAACCGGACGTCCCGGTTGGGGCGGAAGATCTTTCCCGGCCCGAACTCCGGCTCCAGCTCGGCGAGCAGCGCCTCCATCGGGGCCCGTACGGCGTCGTCGTACTGCTCCTTGTGAGCCTGCCAGAAGGACTTCGAGTTGTCGGCTTCGAGGTGCTCGTAGAAGTCCAGCGCCTCGGTCGGCCAGCCTTTGAACGTCATGTTTCGAGTATGTGTCCCGGTGCACAGGGTGCTCCCGTCGCCAGGTCGCGTACCGGTGGGTAGCATGCGGGCATGAGCAGCGCAGAGACCGCCACCGCCGCCGCGCCGGACGCCCGTACCGAGCGCCGCGCCAAGCGCATCGCCAAGCACCTGACCAGCTTCGCCCAGCAGCACGGCGGCAGCGCCGACGCGGTCGTCGAGTACGTCGGCGCCGTGGCCACCCGCATCGTCGTGGTCGGCGCGGACGGCGCCTGGGGCGACCAGGTGGCCCCCACCTACGCCGTCGGCCGCCGGGCCGCGGAGCTGGCGGGTCTGACCCTGCACGAGAACTTCGAGGGCGAGCTGGGGCTGAAGGTGAAGACCAGCGCGTACGAGTGGAAGCGCATGGCCGGCATCCAGCTCGGCGGCTGACCGCTCCTGGTTCGAACGCCGACGGCCCGGCTCCTCCTAGGCGGGGGAGCCGGGCCGTTCTCGCTGGTCAGGGGCGCCGGACGGCCCGGCGAGGGGTAGCGCTACGGTACGCGCATGCACTTCATCGTTGTCGGTATCCGCACGCTCGTGAACGCGATAGTCGACGGCGACCCGCTGTGGCCCGCGGTCACGTTCTTCCTGCTGTCCTTCCCCCTCGCGATCGGTGTCGCGCTGATCCGCGCCCGTCGCCGGCCGCAGTAGGCCCCTCCGGCGACGGCTCGGTTGCCGGGCCCTTACGGGAGCGGGTGACGAACGGGCTGGGCGGGGCGGTCGAGCCAGGCCCACTGTCTGTTCGCGGTGACGGTGAGGCCGAAGCGGTCGGGGGTCGGGTGGTTGTTGTGCTGCCACCAGTGGTGGGCAGCCGTGACCTCGTCCCAGAGGCGGCGGGGGCCGTGCTGCCAGACGGTGAAGCGCTTGTTCTGGCGGCCGTCGTGGTCGACGGCCGCCCAGGAACGGGCATCGGTGGTGGCGACCCAGAGCCGGGCGGCGACGCCGTCGACGCCCGGGTCGTCCTCCCAGGCGGTCCACACGTCGCCCAGCCGTAGGCCGAGGGCGAAGCGGGCCTCCCAGTGTTTGCCGGTGACTTCCCATGGCGGGAGCACCGTTTCGGACTCGTCCGGGGCGTGATCGTCCTGGACGACGTCGCGGAAGATCCGCAGGTCCTGCCGGTGGTTGCGCATCAGCATGAACGCGGAGTGGGGGCTGAAGCGGCCCTGGGCGCGGTCGCGCTCGACAGTGAGCTTGAGCAGGCCCCAGCAGAGCATCGGGTTGTCCCAGGGGGTGAGGACGATGCCGCCGGGCCGGGTCTGTTCGATCCAGGCCCAAGGGATGTGGCGGACCGAGCAGGTGGAGATGATCCGGTCGTAAGGGTGGCGGTGGGGCCAGCCCAGGGATCCGTCTCCGCAGATCAGGTCCACGTCCAGGCCGGCCGCGTTCAGGGCGGCCCAGGCCTGCTCGGAGACCTCGGAGTCGATCTCGATCGAGGTGACGTGGCCGGAGCCGAGGCGGTGGGCGAGGAGGGCCGCGTTCCAGCCGGTGCCGGTGCCGATCTCCAGGACGTTCATCCCGGGCCGGACGTCGAGGTCGCGGAGCATGCGGACGACGATCGAGGGGGCGGAGGCGGAGGAGGAGGGCCAGGCATCGGCCGGGGCGGCCGATGCCTGGCCGTCGTTGATCTGGGTGACGATCGGCGTGTCCTGGTACGCCGCCTCGAACCAGCGGTCGTGGTCGGTGGAGAGGTCGCACGGCTCGTAGCCGCCCTCGTCGTTCTCCAGCCAGATCCGCTCGGGCAGGAAGCGGTGGCGGGGAGTTGCTGTGATCGCTGCTTGCCACTCGCGGGGGACCGGGCCGTCGAGCGCTTCGCCGACGGCCCGGAGTAGGCCGCGCACGGCGGCCTGCTCCGGTCGATGCACGGGGTCCGTCACTTGTTGCCCTCGTCCTTCTTGTGCTTCGGCTCGGGCGCCGGCCGGGATCCGTCGGGGGACGGCTTGCTCGTGCCGGGGTCCTTCTTACCGCCGTGCTTGCCGCCGCTGGACTTGTCGGTTCCCCAACCCATGGTTCCTCCTTGTGTGTTGATGAGTGATGGTCATCCCGGCCGCGCCGCCCGATCGACGGCGCGGCCGGGAGTTCAGCGGGATCGGTTGATCAGTACGAGGGCCGCGATGACGACATGCAGCCCGGCCGCAGCGGATACGCCGTAGGCGGCCCAGATCCGGGTGGGATCGGGGATGGACGGTGACGGCGGCGGTGCGTCGTCGGGGGCGTAAGTGTCCTGCGGAGGTCGCCGGTTCACCGGGGGACCGGCACGGGAGTCGCGAGGTCGGCGTGGACGACCTTGCCGAACGGGAGGGGTGTGACACCCCAGCGGCCGTGAGTGAGCCGGTGGACCATTGCGAGACCCCGGCCCGACGTGGCGTCGGGCCGGGCCTGGACCATCACAGGCATAGACCGGGAACCGTCACCGACGAGGATGCGGACGGTGTAGTCGGTCGGACGGCGGACGCCGACGAGCATGCGCGTCTGGCAGCCGGTCTTGATGGAGTTGGTGACCAACTCGCTGACGATCAAGGCGGCGTCGTCCACCAGGTCGTCGAGCCCCCACTCCCGCAGCTGCGCGCCGACGAACCGGCGCGCAGCTGCCACCGACTCGGACCGGTACGGCAGGCGGACGGTCGTCGTTGTGGCGAGTCGACCAGCAGCGGGCACTGACGCTTCCCCGGTGTCGATCACGCGGGTTGGCACTGCGGTGGGTTGAGGCATCGGACTGGCTCCCGTGGATGGATCAGAGCGGCTGATCCTCATTCAAGGTCTAACTGGACATCCCGGGAGACTCCGAGTAGGTGACTCCAAAACGGAGTCAGGAAAGGTGCCGGGAACCTACGATCGACACACACTGTGATGGGAGTGAAGCCGTGGGTGTTCAGCCGAGCCTGCATGAGGTGGCCGCAGGTCTGCTCCAGGACCAGCGTCTACTGAAAGCATGTGAGGCCCGCGACATGGGCGCCGTGTTCCGGCTCCTCAACGCGCGTGGTGTCAGTACCCGACGCATTGCCGCAGCGGTGGAGATCAGCCAAGGACGGCTGTACGACTACATGAATGGCAAAACCAGGGTCGAGAAGTTGGCGTTGTTCGAGCAGATCGCCGACGCGTTCCACATCCCCGGAGAGTTGCTTGGTCTTGCCCGCAGACCCTGGGAACCAGATCTGGCTTCCGAGATCCCAACTCCTGCACTGACTTCCCCGGAGGCTGAGGGCGGCGGCGACCTGGCCACTGTAGAGGCCTTCCGTCGTGCGGATCGGCAGGCGGGGGGTGGACGGCTCTACTCGGCTGTGGTTCACCATCTCTCGGACCAGGTGGCGCCGCGCCTGGTTGATATCGCGAGCAGCTCGCGAGTCTTCGCTGCCGCTGCCGCGCTCACCGAGATGGCCGGTTGGATGGCCCACGACTCCGGCCGTGACGACCTTGCGGCTCGGCACTTCGCTCGTGCGCTTTTTTTCGCGCGTGCCTCCGGTGACCTGCCGCTGACGGCGCACGTGGCCGCCAGCACCAGCCATCTGAGCCTTCAGACTGGCGATCCGGCGAAGGCCGTGCACTGGGCCACCGTCGGTATTGAATTGGCCGGCCGGGGTCCGCATTTGCCAAGCCTCCTGGCTCGGCTGAACACCATGCTGGCCCGAGCGTTGGCAGCCTCCCAGCACTACGGCCCGGCATCGCAGGCGCTCGATCATGCTCACGCGGCTCTTGCGCTCGGAGCCGATGACGAGCATCCGTGGCTGAGCCCGTTCGACCACGCCACCCTTGCCAGCGAGTCAGCGTTGGCGTTCACCGATCTCGGTCGCGCTGAGGAGGCCCTTCGGTATGGGAAGCAGGCTGTGGTCCTTCGGGAGGAGGGGCGCACGCGTTCCCTCACCTTCAGTCGCATCACCCTCGTCCGTATCCATGCCGATTGCGGTGACTTGGACGCCGCAATCAGTGTCGGGACCGAACTCCTCGACACCAGCCCGACGCTCGGGTCTGTCCGGGTCGTTCATCAGATGGATGAACTCCGTGAACTCCTCGGGAGACACCGCGACTACGGCCCAGTCTGTGAATACCTGGCACGATTCGACGAGGCGCGCAGTGCCCGGCAGCTCCTGCTCGCTGACATCATCCCGTTGCCTCGGGGAGGTTTAACGTGAGGCCTGCACCTACCGACACCGAAGCCTGGAACGCCTATCTGGCTGAGGGCAATGCACGGCAAGCCCGCAAGCGCGTCTCGGCGGACGTGATCCTGCACGACCTGGCCGGACGCATCCTGACCGTCAACCCGACCTACAAGGAAGGTTGGGACCTTCCTGGCGGGATGGCAGAGGCGAACGAGCCACCGGATGAGGCCGCAGTGCGGGAACTGCGCGAGGAATTGGGCCTGGAGATCACCATCCGCCGTCTGCTGGTCGTGGACTGGGTTGCGCCGCACGGCCCGTGGGACGACCAAATCGCCTTCATCTTCGATGCGGGCACCCTCCCACCCGCTCGGGTCGAGACGGTTCGCCCACACGACGACGAACTCTCCGAGGCCGTCTTCCTGCCGGCATCGGAGGTCGCCGACCGACTGCGGACCCGCCAGCGGAACCGGTTGAATGCCGCTGTCAGGGCGATCTCAGATGGCAGTATGCGGTACCTGCGAGACGGGGTGGAGGCATGGTGACGCCAGAAGCAGCGAGTTCGCGGCGAGAGCCGTTTCTCTACGTGATCGTCTGTGCGTCGGGAGTGGCTGATGGCGTAGGCGAGCTGATCATCGCCGCCCACGCTGAGGGGTGGAAGGTCGGGGTGATCGCCACTCCCAACGCACTTGGCTTCCTGGACCAGGAAGCCATCGAGGCCCAGACCGGCTATCCGATCCGCTCGGCCTGGCGCACGCCTGGCGGTTCCCGGCCGATGCCTGAGGCCGATGCCATCGCGGTCGTCTCAGCCACCTTCAACACCATCAATAAGTGGGCCCTCGGGATCGCCGACACACTCGCGTTGGGCATCCTCTGCGAGGCGTACGGGCTCGGCATCCCCGTCGTCGTCCAGCCCTACGTCAACTCTGCCCTGGCAGCCCATCCGGCCTATTCGGAGAGCCTGGTCCGACTGCGCTCGATGGGCGTCCTGGTGGGCGACTCCGTGCCCCACCAGCCCAGGTCCGGCGGAGCACGTGATGAGTACAGCTGGACCTATGTCCTCGATCTGCTTCGTCCTACCCTCAGTAGCCTTTCAGAGCCGGCGGCGTGAGAAGCAAGGTGAAGGTTGTGCGTGATGGGGGAGGCACGGTGATGGAGCTGCCACAGGAGAAGGGGATGAGCATGGCAGGGAACGGGCAGGCGAGGGGCACTGCGGGGTACCTGTTCGAGGCGGGGATGCTCAAGCGGGCGAAGCGGTCGGGCTGGTGGATCGCCGGGGTGAAGGACCCCGAGACGATCGCTGAACACTCCTTCCGCACCGGTGTCGTGGGTGCAGTCCTCGCGATGATGGAGGGTGCCGACCCGGCGAAGGTCGCCCTGCTGTGTCTCTTCCACGACACGCAGGAGACCCGCATCGGCGACATTCCGCACATCGGCCGGCGATACCTGACCGCGACCTCCAACGAGCGGGTGACCGCCGACCAGGTCAGCGCCGCTCACCCCGCTGTCGTCACCGGGATCAACGCAGTCGTCGCGGAGTACGAGAACGGCGAGAGCTTGGAGGTGGTTGTTGCGCACGACGCCGACAAGCTCGAATGCCTCCTCCAGGCGGTCGAGTACCGGGAGCAGGGTTACCAGAACGTCCAGCCCTGGATCGACAGCAGCCTCGGCAACCTCAAGACCGACTCTGCCCGAGAACTCGCCGAGGCGGCTCTCACGATGACCTCGCTGGAGTGGCAGAAGGTCTATCTCGGGTCTTCCGTGCATGAGTGAGGGGGCGACTGCGCTGCGTCACTCGGTGTCCGTCGCGGGAGTCGTAGTGCGTGAGGACGGTCGGGTGTTGGCGATCCGGCGGGCCGATAACGGGGCTTGGGAGCCGCCGGGTGGCGTGCTGGAGCTGGATGAGGCCATCGAGGACGGCGTGCGCCGTGAGGTCTGTGAAGAGACCGGGATCAAGGTCGGCGTGGAGCGGCTGACCGGGGTCTACAAGAACGTGGCCCGCGGGATCGTAGCCCTCGTTTTCCGCTGTCGACCGGAGAGTGGGGCGGAACGGCTCTCGGACGAGTCGGTCGAAGTCGACTGGCTCACGCCGGACGAGGTCTCCGACCGCATGGCCGAGGTCTATGCCGTACGCGTCCTGGACGCGCTTCGAGACGACACGGCGCCGAGCATCCGAGCCCACGACGGGCGAGAGCTCCTGTGACACGTCGAAGCCCCCCGTCCTCCTTGGGACGGAGGCCTTCGACGATGCTCAGACGGTGGCGGTCTCGGGGGTCCGTGGGGCCGACGCGTCGATGGGGGTCTCCTCAACCTCGCGTACGCGCAGGGCGAGGGGGATGCGGAGGGCGGCGATCCACGTCAGGGTCGCGCCGAGCATGTGGAGGCCGACCATGAGCTCGGGGGCATCCGTGAAGTACTGGATGAAGCCGAGGACGCCCTGCAACAGCAGCACCGCGAGGAGTTCCTTGGTGCGGGACTTGGCTGCCTGCGGGGCCTTGATCGCCGCGAAGACGAAGATCATCGCGATGGTCAGGCCGACGGAGATGAACGCGAAGTCGGCATGGAACTGCGCGAGGCGGTCGTAGTCGATCGGGATGCGGGGGACGATCTTGTTGTCCGTCGGAGTCCCTGGGTGGTGGCCGGCGCCCGTCACCAGGGTGCCTGCCGCGACCAGCAGGCCGACGACCGCGACCAACACGTACGAGAGCTGGTGGATGGGGCGGGCCACCGAAAGCCGGGGCGCGCCGTCTCCTTCCTTGCTGCGTTCCCACATCAGCAGCGCGACCCAGACCAGGGCCATCGCGGCGATCATGTGTCCCGCGACGGTGTACGGGTTCAGGCCCGTCAGCACCGTGATGCCGCCGAGCACGGCGTTGCTCATCACCAGCCAGAACTGCGCCCAGCCGAGCCTGGTCATGCTGTGCCGCCACGGCCGGTGGCAGCGAGCAGCCAGGATGGCCCAGCCGACGGCCGCGCTCAGCACGTAGGTGAGCATCCGGTTGGTGAACTCGACGACGCCGTGGAAGCCCATCTCGGGGGTGGGCGTGAGGCTGTCGCCGGTGCAGCGGGGCCAGGTCGTACAGCCGAGGCCGGAGGCGGTGAGCCGGACGGCGCCGCCGGTGACGACGATCACCACGCTCATCACCAGCGCGGCGAACGCGGCGCGCCGGACCATCGCGGCGGAGGGCTGCCAGCGCTCGGCGAGCAGGGAGAAGGGGGTACGCACGGCACCAATCGTAGGCGGCCTTACAGGCGATCTTGGGCCGGGGCGCGGGCGGGGCGGGGCCGGAGTGACCGGTGACACAAACCGGACTGTTCGGACATGGCGGTGAGTGGTCTTGACCAATTGCCCGACAGGCCGAAAGAGTGCGGAATGGTCCATACCTTTTCGGCTCGTTCCTCCGCCGCCCCCCGCATCCGTTCCAGCAGAGCCTGCACATGCGCATACCCGCCTCAGCCGTCGCGCTCGCGGTCGGCGGCTCGCTGCCGCTGGCGATCGGCGGTGCCGTGGTGCTGGCGGCCGGTGGCAGGATCGGGGCGGTGGCCCGGCGCAAGGTGGCTGGCAGGGTCTGAACCAGGAGGGCCGGAACCGGCTCGGCCCGGAGACCTGAACCGGCCTGAACCAGCCTGAACCGGCCTGAACGGAAGGCCTGAGCCGTCGGAACGCTCCGCCCCGTTCGTCGAGTGATCGACATTGCGCCCTAGGTGATCGAGTCCGATCGCCGAGGGCGCTGCTCTGTGGCCGAAGTGACGAAGTTCATTCAAGTTCGCCGAAGCCGTGTTCTGCGAGGTCGCAGCCGTGATGGGCTGGTCAAGCACATCCGGGAACGGACCGACAGGCGAAATCCGGTCGCACGGCGGGGTGTGGCTCGGTGCGGGACTGCCGGTAGAGTCCCCCGGACATGTCGTAGTGGGCCACCGCGAACCACTCAACGCGCCTGCTGCGCAAGACCGTTCGGAGGGGAACAGCGTAATGGCGCGACAGCAGCGGCACATTCGGATCGGTGCGACGGCACTCGCCGGCACGGCGGCGGCCGGATTCCTCCTTCCCCTGGCGCTGGCCACCAACGCCTCGGCGCACGTGCCGACTTGGTCGGTGACCTGCGACAAGGTCGTGATCGACCTGATCAACTACAGCCCCAAGCCTGACGTGAAGAACACCGTCAGCCTGACCGTCGGCGACGAGAAGGTCCTGGACGCCAAGGAGTTCCCGGCGGAGTTCCACGGCACCTTCCCGGTGAAGGACCACGACGCCCCGGTCACGGCGCACCTGGTGGTGAAGACCACCGAGACCCCGGCCGAGAAGGGCTGGAACGTCGACGAGACCAAGACCATCGCGCCGTGCCACACCCCGACGCCGACGCCCACCCCGACCCCCACCAAGACGCCCACTCCCACCCCCACCCCCACCCCGACGCCGACCCAGACCCCGTCGGCCACGCCCACCCCGAGCAGGACCCCGTCGGCGACCCCCACCCCCAGCCAGACCCCGGCCGCTCCGGCGCCGGCCCCCGCCACCAGCGCCCCGGCGCTCGCCCAGACCGGTAGCAGCGACGCCACCCCGATGATCGCGGCGGCCGGCGGCGGCGTGCTGCTGGTCGGCGGCGCGCTGGTGCTGCTCGCCCGCAAGCGCCGCGGCGGCAGCCAGGGCTGACCCGCGCCCGAACGCGTGACGCCCCCGGCCTCAACAGGTCGGGGGCGTCGCGCGTTGCGTCGAGGAGGGACTCACTCCCAGCGGAAGAACCGCGCGGCCGCTGCCAGCCCGAGGACGGCCCAGGCGCCCAGGACGCCGAGGTCCGACCAGGGCACCCCGGCACCCTGCTGGAGCACGGAGCGCAGCCCGTCCGAGAGCGCCGAGATGGGAAGCAGCTCCAGCACCGACCGCACCGCGCCGGGGAACTTGCCGAGCGGCACGATCACCCCGCCGGCCAGCAGCAGCAGGATGAACACCAGGTTGGCGGCGGCCAGCGTCGCCTCGGCCCTGAGGGTGCCGGCCATCAGCAGGCCGAGCCCGGAGAAGGCGGCGGTGCCCAGGACCAGCAGGGCGGCGACGGCCAGCGGGTTGCCGTGCGGGGACCAGCCGAGCGCCAGCGCGATCACCGACAGCAGGGCGACCTGCAACACCTCGGTGACCAGCACGCAGCCGGTCTTGGCGGTCAGCAGCGTCCAGCGCGGCAGCGGGCTGGCGCCGAGCCGCTTGAGCACGCCGTAGCGGCGCTCGAAGCCGGTGGCGATGGCCTGGCCGGTGAAGGCGGTGGACATCACGGCCAGCGCGAGCAGGCCGGGCGCCAGGAAGTCGACCCGCTTGCCGGGGCCCTCCACCGCGACGACGTCGACGGCGGAGAACAGCACCAGCAGTACGGTCGGGATGACCACGGTGAGCAGCAGCTGCTCGCCGTTGCGCAGCAGCATCCGGGTCTCGAACGCGGTCTGGGCGAGCAGCATCCGGCCGACCGGCGCCGCCCCCGGCTTCGGGGAGTAGTCCACGGTGGTCACGAGCGGAGCTCCCGTCCGGTCAGGTCGAGGAAGACGTCTTCGAGGCTGCGGCGCTGGACGGACAGCCGTTCGGGCAGGATGCCGGAGGCCGCGCACCAGCCGGTGACGGTGGCCAGCAGCCTGCTGGGGTCGACGGGCGCCGCGACGCGGTACTGGCCGGGGGCGGTCTCGGCGGCGGTGGCGCCCGCGGGCAGTTCCTTGAGCAGCGGTCCGAGGTCGAGTCCGGGCGGGCCGTCGAAGCGCAGGGCGTCCTCGGCGCCGCCGCGGCAGAGCTCCTCGGTGGTGCCGTTCGCGATGACCTTGCCGCGGTCGACGACGGCGACGTGGTCGGCGAGCTGCTCGGCCTCGTCCATGTGGTGGGTGGTGACGACCACGGTGACGCCGTCCCGGCGCAGGTCGCGGACCAGCTCCCAGGTGGCGCGGCGGGCCTGCGGGTCGAGGCCTGCGGTGGGCTCGTCCAGGAAGACCAGCTCGGGGCGGCCGACCACGGCCATCGCGAGGGCGAGCCGCTGCTGCTGGCCGCCGGAGAGCCGGCGGTAGGTGGTGCGGCCGCAGGAGCCGAGGCCGAGGCGCTCGACCAGGGCGTCGACGTCCAGCGGGTGGGCGTGCAGCTTGGCGGTGTGCCGCAGCATCTCGACGGCGCGCGCGCCCGCGTAGACGCCACCCGATTGGAGCATGACGCCGATCCGGGGCCGCAGCGCGGCGCTCTGGGTGGCCGGGTCGAGTCCGAGGACGCGGACGGTGCCGGCGTCGGGGCGGCGGTAGCCCTCGCAGGTCTCGATGGTGGTGGTCTTGCCGGCGCCGTTGGGGCCGAGGACGGCGGTGATCGCGCCGCGGGCGATGGTGAGGTCGAGGCCGTCCACCGCGGCTTTGTCGCCGTAGCGCTTGACCAGCCCGGCGATCTCTACCGCGGGTACGGGGTTCATACCGGCGAGTCTAAGAGGACCGAACGGGCGGACCGGACACCGGCCTTGGTGATCGTTTCCGCTGATCAGGTAAGGCTTACCTGCGTGACAGATGACACCGGTGAGGCGTGGATCACGGCTTGTCCTGGCGGAAGCAATTACGCAACACTGGTGTTGTGAAAAACATGCGCGAGCACGCCCAGCAGCAGGAGGCCGAGTCGGTCTCCCACTGCGACGTGCCCGTGACGGCGGCCGAGGTGCTGCTGGAGGGCCACCGCGCCACCCGTGACCGGGTCGCCCGGTCGATCCTGGACCACGGCCCCTCCTCCGCCGCCGACCTGGCGAACCGGCTCGGCCTCACCGCCGCCGCCGTCCGCCGCCACCTCGACGGACTGGCCGCCGCCGGCCTGGTCGAGTCCCGCGAGCAGCGGGTCTACGGCAGCCGGGGCCGTGGTCGGCCGGCCAAGGTCTTCGCTCTCACCGACGGCGGCCGGGACGCCTTCTACCAGGCCTACGACCAGCTCGCGGCCGACGCGCTGCGCTGGATCTCGGACTCGGTCGGCGGCGGCAAGGCGGGCGAGGAGGCGGTCGCCGCCTTCGCACGCGCCCGGTTCGGCAAGCAGGGCGAGAAGTACCGGGAGACCCTGCGGCGGGCCGAGGCCGGGGAGCGTCCCGAGGCCCTCGCCGAGGCGCTGAGTGCGGACGGGTACGCTGCCACGGTGCGGCGTGTCCCGTCGGCCGTGGCCAAGGCCCCGGCGGGCGCCCAGCTCTGCCAGCACCACTGCCCGGTCGCGCACATCGCCGAGCAGTTCCCGCAGCTCTGCGAGGCGGAGACCGAGGTCTTCTCCCAGCTCCTGGGCACCCATGTGCAACGGCTGGCCACCATCGCCCACGGCGACGGGGTCTGCACCACCTATGTGCCGGCACCCGGTGCCGCATCGTCGCCCTCCCAGCGTTCCGCGGGCCACGGCTCCGATGCAGTGCCGACTGCCGGTACGTCCACCGAAGATTCTGCGTCCGCGCGTTAGGAAGCTCGCATGACTGACACCGTTTCGCACCCGGAGCTCGAGGGCCTGGGCAATTACGAGTACGGCTGGGCCGACCCGGACACCGCCGGTGCCGCGGCCAAGCGCGGGCTCAGCGAGGAGGTCGTCCGCGACATCTCCGCGAAGAAGAACGAGTCCGAGTGGATGCTGAACCTGCGGCTCAAGGGCCTGAAGCTGTTCGGCAAGAAGCCCATGCCCACCTGGGGTTCCGACCTCTCCGGCATCGACTTCGACAACATCAAGTACTTCGTCCGCTCCACCGAGAAGCAGGCCGAGTCCTGGGAGGACCTGCCCGCGGACATCAAGGCCACCTACGACAAGCTGGGCATCCCGGAGGCGGAGAAGCAGCGCCTGGTCGCCGGTGTCGCCGCCCAGTACGAGTCCGAGGTCGTCTACCACCAGATCCGTGAGGACCTGGAGGAGCAGGGCGTCATCTTCCTGGACACCGACACCGCGCTGCGCGAGCACCCGGAGCTGTTCAAGGAGTACTTCGGCACCGTCATCCCGGCCGGCGACAACAAGTTCGCCGCGCTGAACACGGCCGTGTGGTCCGGCGGCTCCTTCATCTACGTGCCGAAGGGCGTGCACGTCGACATCCCGCTCCAGGCCTACTTCCGGATCAACACCGAGAACATGGGCCAGTTCGAGCGGACGCTGATCATCGTCGACGAGGACGCCTACGTCCACTACGTCGAGGGCTGCACCGCGCCGATCTACTCCTCCGACTCGCTGCACTCGGCGGTCGTCGAGATCATCGTCAAGAAGGGCGGCCGCTGCCGCTACACGACCATCCAGAACTGGTCGAACAACGTCTACAACCTGGTCACCAAGCGCGCCGTGGCGTACGAGGGCGCGACCATGGAGTGGGTCGACGGCAACATCGGTTCCAAGGTCACCATGAAGTACCCGGCCGTCTACCTGATGGGCGAGCACGCCAAGGGCGAGACCCTGTCGATCGCCTTCGCGGGCGAGGGCCAGCACCAGGACGCCGGCGCCAAGATGGTGCACATGGCGCCGAACACCTCCTCGCACATCGTCTCCAAGTCGGTGGCGCGCGGCGGCGGCCGGACCTCCTACCGCGGTCTGATCGAGATCGGCGAGGGCTCGCACGGCGCCAAGTCCAACGTGCTGTGCGACGCGCTGCTGGTCGACACGATCTCCCGTTCGGACACCTACCCCTACGTGGACGTCCGAGAGGACGACGTGTCCATGGGCCACGAGGCGACCGTCTCCAAGGTCAGCGAGGACCAGCTGTTCTACCTGATGAGCCGCGGCCTGACCGAGACCGAGGCGATGGCGATGATCGTCCGCGGCTTCGTCGAGCCGATCGCGCGCGAGCTGCCGATGGAGTACGCGCTGGAGCTCAACCGGCTGATCGAGCTGCAGATGGAGGGCGCGGTCGGCTGACCCCCGGCCGCCACCGCCGTCCACTGATTTCCGAGGAAGAGAGCACTACGAACAGCCATGGCTGAGCAGAACACCACCGGCTCCACCACCGCCGGTTCGATCGAGGTCGGCACCGCCGGCGCGGGCGCGCAGCTCGCCGGCCCCGGCACCGGCCGGACCGCGGTCCAGCAGCCGATCGACGCGCGCGTCGCGGTCAAGCCGTCCTTCGACGTGAACGACTTCCCGGTGCCGCACGGCCGCGAGGAGGACTGGCGGTTCACCCCGCTGCACCGCCTCGGCGGGCTGCACGACGGGACCGCAGCCGCCGCCGAGCGCGGTGAGGACAAGGTCGAGTTCGCGCTGCCGGACGGCGTCACCGCCGAGACCGTCGGCCGGGACGACGCGCGCCTGGGCAAGGCCGGCACGCCGGTCGACCGGGTCGCCGCGCAGGCCTTCAGCGCCTTCGAGCAGGCGCTCGTGGTCACCGTTCCCAAGGACGCGGTGCTGACCGAGCCGGTCAAGATCGACGTGCGCGCCGAGGGCGGGGTCCGCTTCGCCCACGTGGTGATCGACGTCAAGCCGTTCGCCGAGGCCGTCGTGGTGCTCAACCACGTGGGCACCGGCACCCGGGCCGCCAACGTCGAACTCCTGGTCGGCGACGGCGCCAAGCTCACCTTCGTCTCCGTGCAGGACTGGGAGCGGGACGCCGTCCACGTCGCCCAGCACAACGCGCTGGTCGGCCGGGACGCCTCGTTCAAGTCCGTGGTCGTCACCTTCGGCGGCGACCTGGTCCGCCTGCACCCGCGGGTCAACTACGCCGGCCCCGGCGGCGAGGCCGAGCTGTTCGGCCTGTACTTCGCCGACGCCGGCCAGCACCTGGAGCACCGCCTGATCATCGACCACGACACGCCGCACTGCCGGTCGAACGTGGCGTACAAGGGCGCGCTGCAGGGTCAGGACGCCCACGCGGTCTGGGTCGGCGACGTGCTGATCCGCGCCGCCGCGCTCGGCACCGACACCTACGAGCTCAACCGGAACCTGGTGCTCACCGACGGCGCCCGGGTCGACTCGATCCCCAACCTGGAGATCGAGACCGGCGAGATCGTCGGCGCCGGCCACGCCTCGGCGACCGGCCGCTTCGACGACGAGCAGCTGTTCTACCTGATGGCCCGCGGCATCCCGGCCGACGAGGCCCGCCGTCTGGTGGTCCGCGGCTTCTTCGCCGAGCTGCTGCAGCAGATCGGCGTGGCCGAGGTCCAGGAGCAGCTCATGGAGAAGATCGACGCCGAGCTGGAAGCGGCGGTCTGAACCCGATGAGCTTCCTCCGTGCCTGCGCGCTGAGCGACCTCCAGGAGGACGTGCCCAAGCGCGTGGACCTCAACGGCGTGCCGGTCTCGATCGTCCGCACCGGCGAGGGGGTGTTCGCGATCAACGACACCTGCTCGCACGCGAACGTCTCGCTCTCCGAGGGCGAGGTCGAGGACTGCATGATCGAGTGCTGGCTGCACGGCTCCAGCTTCGACCTGCGCACCGGCAAGCCCTCCGGCCTGCCCGCCACCAAGCCGGTCGCTGTCTACCCCGTAAAGATCGAAGGGGACGATGTGCTCGTCTCCGTCAACCAGGAGTCCTGAGTACACATGGCAACCCTTGAAATCCGCGACCTGCACGTCTCCGTCGAGGCCGAGAACGGCCCGCGCGAGATCCTGAAGGGCGTCGACCTGACCGTGAAGCAGGGCGAGACCCACGCCATCATGGGTCCGAACGGCTCCGGCAAGTCCACCCTGGCCTACTCGCTGGCCGGCCACCCCAAGTACACCGTGACCGGCGGCTCGGTGCTGCTGGACGGCGAGGACGTCCTGGAGATGTCCGTCGACGAGCGTGCCAAGGCCGGTGTCTTCCTGGCCATGCAGTACCCGGTCGAGGTCCCGGGCGTCTCGGTCTCCAACTTCCTGCGCACCGCCGCCACCGCCGTCCGCGGCGAGGCCCCCAAGCTGCGGCTGTGGGTCAAGGAGGTCAAGGAGGCGATGGCCGCCCTGCAGATGGACCCGGCCTTCGCCGAGCGCAACGTCAACGAGGGCTTCTCCGGCGGTGAGAAGAAGCGCCACGAGATCCTCCAACTCGAGCTGCTCAAGCCGAAGATCGCGATCCTCGACGAGACCGACTCCGGCCTGGACGTCGACGCGCTGCGGATCGTCTCCGAGGGCATCAACCGGGTCCGCTCGACCGGCGAGGTCGGCACCCTGCTGGTCACTCACTACACCCGCATCCTGCGGTACATCAAGCCCGACTACGTCCACGTCTTCGCGGGCGGCCGCATCGTCGAGTCCGGCGGCGCCGAGCTCGCCGACAAGCTGGAGAACGAGGGCTACGAGGCGTATGTGAAGGGCGGCGCGTCCGAGTGACCCATACCTTTACCGGTCTGCTCGACACCGACGCGATCCGCAAGGACTTCCCGGTCCTGCAGCGTCTGGTGCACGAGGAGAAGCCGCTGGTCTACCTGGACAACGCGGCCACCTCGCAGAAGCCGCGACAGGTGCTGGAGGCGCTGAACGCCTACTACGAGCGGCACAACGCCAACGTCCACCGCGGCGTGCACGTGCTCGCCGAGGAGGCCACGGCGATGTACGAGGGCGCCCGCGACAAGGTCGCGGCCTTCGTCAACGCGCCGAGCCGCAACGAGGTGATCTTCACCAAGAACGCCTCCGAGTCGCTCAACCTCGTGGCCAACATGCTCGGTTGGGCCGATGAGCCGTACAAGGTGGACGCCGACTCCGAGATCGTGATCACGGAGATGGAGCACCACTCCAACATCGTGCCGTGGCAGCTGCTGTCGCAGCGCACCGGTGCGAAGCTCAAGTGGTTCGGGCTGACCGACGAGGGCCGGCTCGACCTGTCGAACATCGACGAGCTGATCACCGAGAAGACCAAGGTCGTCTCCTTCACCCTGGTCTCCAACCTGCTCGGCACGATCAACCCGGTCGAGGCGATCGTCCGCCGGGCCCAGGCCGTCGGCGCGCTGGTCGTCATCGACGCCTCGCAGGCCGCGCCGCACATGGTGCTGGACGTGCAGGCGCTGGAGGCCGACTTCGTCGCCTTCACCGGCCACAAGATGCTGGGCCCCACCGGTATCGGCGTGCTCTGGGGCCGCCAGGAGCTGCTGGAGGACCTCCCGCCGTTCCTCGGCGGCGGCGAGATGATCGAGACCGTCACCATGGGCTCGTCCACCTACGCCCCGGCGCCGCACAAGTTCGAGGCCGGCACCCCGCCGATCGCCCAGGCGGTCGGGCTGGGCGCGGCCATCGACTACCTGTCGGCCATCGGCATGGACAGGATCGCCGCGCACGAGCACGCGATCACCGAGTACGCGGTGGAGCGCCTGCTGGAGGTCCCGGACCTGCGGATTATCGGTCCCCGCACGGCCGTGGACCGCGGCGCCGCGATCTCCTTCACCCTCGGCGACATCCACCCGCACGACGTGGGCCAGGTGCTGGACGAGCAGGGCATCGCCGTGCGCGTCGGGCACCACTGCGCGCGGCCGGTCTGCCTGCGGTACGGAATTCCGGCGACCACGCGGGCGTCGTTCTACCTGTACTCGACGCCGGGCGAGGTCGACGCGCTGATCGACGGCCTGCACCACGTCCGGAACTTCTTCGGCTGAGGGGACAGGGCAGGACGATCATGAAGCTCGACTCGATGTACCAGGACATCATCCTGGACCACTACCGCAACCCGCACGGCAAGGGGCTGCGGGACGGCGACGCCGAGGTGCACCACGTCAACCCGACGTGCGGCGACGAGATCACCCTCCGGGTGAAGCTCGACGGCGCGAACGTCGCCGACGTCTCGTACGAGTCCCAGGGCTGTTCGATCAGCCAGGCCAGCGCCTCGGTGCTGAACGACCTGGTGGTCGGCAAGACCGTCGGCGAGGCGCAGGCAGTCCAGGAAGCCTTCCTGGAGCTCATGCAGAGCAAGGGCCAGGGCGAGGGCGACGAGGAGGTGCTGGAGGACGCCGTCGCTTTCGCCGGCGTCTCCAAGTACCCCGCCCGGGTCAAGTGCGCCCTGCTCAGCTGGATGGCCTGGAAGGACGCCACCGCCCAGGCGCTCGCCCAGAACCCCGCCGTGAACGACTGACCTGCAGAGGAGGACAGAACCAATGAGTGACGAAACCCCCTCCGCAGTGGAGGAGCAGCCGAACGGCGGCATCGTCGGCACCACGGCCGGCACCGTCTCGGTCGAGGACCTGACCGAGGCCCTGATGGACGTCGTCGACCCCGAACTGGGCATCGACGTCGTCAACCTGGGCCTGATCTACGGCATCCACATCGACGAGTCCGACGTGGCCACCATCGACATGACGCTCACCTCGGCGGCCTGCCCGCTGACCGACGTCATCGAGGACCAGGCCAAGACCGCCACCGACGGCCTGGTGCAGGACCTGCGCATCAACTGGGTCTGGATGCCGCCGTGGGGCCCGGACAAGATCACCGACGACGGGCGCGAGCAGCTGCGGGCGCTGGGCTTCAACGTCTGAGGGCTTTCGCCGTACCGCACGCCGCTGCCCGGGACTTTTTCGGAAGTCCCGGGCAGCGGCGTTTCGTCGTACGCGGGTCAGGCCTGCTTGGGCTTGCGGGCGACGGCCACTGCGAGGGCCGCGCAGAGGAGGGCGGCGACGGTGGCGAAGCCGCTGACGGCGGGGAGGAGGCCGTAGCTCTTGACCAGGGCGCCCACGGCGACGATGGGGAGGGAGCTGCCGAGGTAGACGATGATCCACAGGGAGCTCATCTCGGAGCCCCGGCGTTCCGGGTTCATCGCGGCGACGGCGGTGGTGAAGAGGGAGCGGAACGCCACGCCCTGGCAGGCGCCGCCGAGGACGCTGCCGATGAAGAGCAGGGCAGGGGTGCCGGTGTAGCCGGCGGCGACGACCAGGGCGAGACCGGCGGCCAGGCCGGTCATGCCGAGGGAGATGACCAGACGGTCGGAGGTCGGGGGCACGATCAGCTGGGCGGCGGCCGAGGAGCCGAGCAGCAGGGCGGCCACGATGGCGCCGACGAGGTGGGAGGGGGTGTGCAGCAGCTTGGCGGCGAAGGCCGGGGCCAGGCTGAGGTAGACGCCGAAGACCGCGTAGGAGATGAAGCCGGCCGAGGAGGCCAGCAGGAACTCGCGGCGGCCGGTGCGCGGCAGCCGCAGGCGCTGGGGGCGCAGGTGGGCCGGGGTGGTGATGCGCGGCGGGGACGCCGGCGGGCGGTTGCGGCCGGGCATGCGGGGGTGGACGAGGGCCAGCGGCACGCAGAGCGCGAGCAGGGCGATGGCGTGCAGCAGGAACGGGGTCATCAGCGGGTCCTGGCCGCCGGACAGCAGGGCGCCGACGACCGGGCCGAGGGCGACGCCGCCCGCCGAGCAGGCCAGGGTGAGCTTGGCGGCGAGCGTCGGATGGCCGGGCAGCAGGTCGCCGAGGGCGGCCCCGGCGGCGCCGGTGGACAGGCCGACGGCGATGCCCTGGACGGCCCGGCCGAGGGCGAGCTGCCAGAAGCTGCCGGAGGTGGCGAACACGACGTCGCCCGCGGCGGCCAGCGCGACGGCGGGCAGGATCAGGGCGCGGCGGCCGAGGTGGTCGGACCAGTGGCCGACCACGGCCAGCACCGGGACCAGCGCGAAGACGTAGATCGTGAAGAGGATCGTGGTGTCGAGCGGGCCGAGTCCGAGGCGCTGCTGGAGGAGCGGATAGATCGGCGTCGCCAGGTTGGCGCCGATCAGCATGAACAGCAGGGCGGCGGCGACCAGGCCGACGCGGACTCCGCGCAGTGCGTTCCAGCGGCTGATCGCGGCGAGCTGGAGCTGGGCGCGCGGCGCGAGCTCCAGGGGGAGCAGGGCCTCCGACAGTCGGCGTCCGTCGAGCTGCGCGGTGCGCAGGCCGGAGCCGGCGGGGGAGAGGTCCGCCATGTGAGGGGTCTCCTGTGGCAGGGCACCACCGGGTCGGCGGGGTGTGCCGGTGCGCCCGTCCTGAGGCGCTGTGGTGTGGCCGCGGTGCGGGGCTCCCTGGTGGAGCGGATGAGCTGAGGATTCGGGCTTCGTTGCCCGGTGGGACTGCACGGGGTGTGCGCAGACACCATTGCGAAGGATAAAGGGTGGGCGCACGGATGCGGCGCGCGCCCCTGTGAGCGCCCCTTGCGGCCGGGCATCGGGGGTGCCCGGCCTATACGCTGAGGTGGTAGATCGGGTACGCGGAGCTGTTCGAGCTGACCGCTGGCTGAGGGAGAGCGCACAACGATGGCCGGACGACGTCGGAAGAACGGTGGGGCTTCGGCGGGGGAGGGCGCGGCCGAGGCGGTCCTGCCCGCGGACCTGGAGCTGCAGGACCTCTACGGGGCGTTCGCCGCGCACGGCCTCGACGACGAGGACCTGGACGACGCGGCGGTCCTGGTGCCGCCGGTGAAGCTGCCCACGGAGCAGGAGCTGGCCGAGCAGGCCAAGGCCGTCCCGATGTTCGGCTACGCGCTGGCGCTGGCCCGCTGGGCGGCCCCGCACCGGACGGTGGACGAGTTCGGCGACCTGGTCGAGGAGGACCGGGGGCCCGCGGCCCGGCTGCTGGGGCTGGCCCCCGCCGAGGGCGAGGTGCCGGAGGAGGCCGAGGTCGAGGCGCTGCGGGCCTGGTCGCTGGCCTGTGACCTGGATCTGGTGGAGCTGGGCACGACCAAGGACGGCGAGCACGTCGCGGTGCCGGGGCCGGACCTGGAGCCCGCCGAGCAGGGGGACCCGGACACCGTCCTGGAGCTGTGGCTGACCGCGGCCGGGATCGTCCGGGAGCTGGCGGTGGAGGCGGACTCGCTGCCGGAGGAGGAAGCCGGGGAGGAAGCGGAGGAGGGCGGGGAGCCCACCCCCGAGGAGGGCGGCGAGGAGGACGAGGACGGCCTGAACGAGGTCGAGGAGGCCCGGGACGCCGCCGCCGAGCTGCTCGACGAGGCGCTGCAGGTGCTGTACGAGACCACCGCCTTCGCCGACCCCGGCAACGAGACCGTCCCGCTCGGCGTGCTGGCCGCGCTGCTGGTGGTGCCGGAGGGCGAGGAGCCGAGCGAGGAGCTGCTCGGCGACATCACGGACGTGATGGTCGCGCTGGACCCGATGCTGGGCGACCTCGCCGAGCTGGGTCTGCTGGACTACCGTCCGATCGACCCGGAGCTGTTCGACGAGGAGGAGGGCGAGGAGCCCGTCGTCGGCGAGGCGCCGCTGGACGAGGAGGAGTCGGCCCGCTTCGGGCTGGTCCGGCTCACCCCGCTGGGCCAGTACGGCATCCGGCAGTGGCTGCTGGAGGACGGCTACGACGCGCCGCTGGTCGGGGACCTGGCCCAGGGGGACGCCGCCGAGCTGCTGCGCGGGGTGTGCGAGTCGGCCAACGTGCTCCCGGAGGAGGAGCTGCGGGTCTGGGTCGCGGGCCGGGAGCCGCTGCCGGCGGCGCGCGAGCTGCTGGCCGCGGCGCGCGGCGACGACGCGTACGGTCCGCTGCGCCGGATGCTGTGCGTCTCGGCGCTGAACCTGCTGGGGGCGGAGGCCGAGCCCGCCGTGCGGGAGGTGCTGGACGACCCGGAGCTGGGCGGTTCGGCCCGGGCCTGGCTGTCCGCGCTGGGCGCGACGGACGTGCCGGTGCCGGACCGGACGATGGCGCTGTGGACGGTGGTCGACACCTTCGCCGCCCAGCTGCTGGACAGCGGTGGCGATGCCGCGCTGCTGCGCGAGCTGGTCACCGACCTGCCGGTGAAGGGCGATCCGGCCGCGTGGTTCGGTGAGCTGTGGCGGGTCGACCACCCGTACACGGCGGACGTCCTGGAGGCGATCGGGGAACTGCACACGGACCGGGCGGTGGCCAAGGAGGCGCGCAAGGCGGCCTTCAAGGCGCGGTCCAAGGGCTGAGCCGCCTGGTTCCTGAGGGGCTCGGCCCCTACGGGAGGTCCAGGGAGCCGTCCTCGGTGAAGGGGAAGAACGGGTTGTGGGCCAGCTCCCACAGGTGCCCGTCCGGGTCCTCGAAGTAGCCGGAGTAGCCGCCCCAGCTGGTCGGGACCGGCGGCTTGACCACCACGGCACCGGCCTCGACCGCCGTCCGCAGCGCGGCGTCCACCAGCTCGGGGGACTCCAGGTTCACCGCGAGGGTGACGCCGCGGAAGGAGGGTTCGCCGGTGGCGGGCACGCCCGCGTCGGCGGCCAGCTCCTCGCTGGGGAAGAGGCCGAGCACCGAGTCGGCGGTGCGGAACCAGACGATCTCCGGGCTGGAGGCGGAGGAGCGCTTCCAGCCGAGGTCCTCGTAGAAGCGGGCGCTGCGGTCGAGGTCGGAGACACCGAGGGTGACGATGCTGATCCGGGCGGGGAAGGCGGCCCGGGCTGCGCTGTTCTGTGCTGTCATGTCGCCAGCGTAGGGAGGGCGGCTGACAACCGGCACCGCTGACACGGCCACCGCCCCCGTCCGGCAGTCGAGCTGATGACCCGGCAGCTGCGGCCACGTAAGGTGGCGTCAGCGGTGCGGGCGCGAGGACTCGGGGGTGCGGCACAGGATGGTGCGGGAGAGCGGCGGAAGGTCCCAGGAACCCCGGGAGTGGAACGCCGAGCGGTCGGGGCCGGACGGGCCGGGCGGGCAGGATCGTTTCGCCGGCCAGGAGGAGTTCTCCCGCCGGACCCTCGCCGCGGTGGACTTCCCGGTGTACGGCGTGGCCGGGCCGACGGGCCGCGGCGAGGCGCTGGCGGCCTTCGAGACCTGCGGCGGCGAGCTGCGCTGGGTCGAGGTGCAGGTCGGTGACTGGACCACCGCGGCCGGACCGTACGTGACCGTGCGCACCTACCGGCCGGGGGCCGACGGCTGCGAGGTGCTGCCCGAGCTGGAGGACGTGGTCGAGGACGAACGCGACCGGGTCTACGAGCAGTTGGGCATCGACGAGGGCGACGGGCCGGGCCAGGTGCGGGCGCTGCGCGAGTGGATCACCGTGGACGGCGAGTACTGCGCGATCGAGGTGCACGAGGACCGGCCGGTGGCGTCGGGCGGCAGCGGGTCGGCCGGGCAGGTCTGGGCCGGGCGGCTGCGGGTCGGCGGGCAGGCCGTCACGGTGTGCGGGCGCGGGCTGCCCCCTGGCCGCGTGGAGCTCGGCGGCATCGGGGACTTCGAGTGCTACCTGCGCGGGCGCACCGAGCTGCTGCGCGACCTCGCCTCCCGACGGGCCCGGTACGTACCGGTCGAGGAACGCGAACTGCCGCCCGCCGTGGGGCTGGAGGCGCACCGGGAGCTGATCGCCCAGAGCATCGCGGAGGCCGCCGCGATCGAGGCGCAGGTACGGGTCGGGCGTACGCCGAGGCTGCCTCGCGGGCTGCGCGGGGACGTCTGCGCGGAGCGCTGGGAGACGGCGGTGCGCCAGCAGATGCGGCTCGCCACGGAGACCCGGGAGGAGGCCGCGGCGGCGGTGACCTCGATGGTCAACCACCTCAACCGGCTGTCGCAGCAGACGCACTGGCTGGTCGGCACGCCGGAGGGGGAGGCGGCGGTCGAGGAGGTCGTCCGGTACACGGTGTTCGCCAGTGAGGTGGCCAGCCTGCCGGCCCAGCGGGCCTGGGAGCAGCTGTGGCGGGAGCGGCCGGGCGGCGGCGGGGAAGGGGCCTGGGAGGAGCAGCGGCTGGTGGAGCAGCTGTGGCTGTCGGCCTGGGAGCAGTGGCGGGCCGGGCGCGGCTGAGCGGCGCACAAGGACGGGCGCACCGACGACCGGCGCCACCGGGGACGCGCCTGAGCCTTGCCGGGGCCAGGGCCACGGCGCTTGATCCTTCCCGGCGTACGGGCGGCTGCCCGTGGACCTACTCGTCCGCGGGCAGCCGCAGTTGCAGCATCGCCAGCAGCCGCTGCTGCGGCTGGGCGAGGTCGATGCCGGTCAACTGCTCGGCGCGGCGCACCCGGTAGCGCAGGGTGTTGGGGTGGATGTGCAGGGCGTCGGCGGCGACCCGGACCTCGCCGAGCGCGTCCAGCCAGGCGAGCACCGACTCGGCGAGCCGGGTGCCGTGCCGGCGGTCGTACGCGGTGAGCGCGGTGAGTCGCGGGTCGCGCAGGCCGCCGCGCTCCTGGAGGAGCGCCAGCATCTCGCTGACCAGCACCTCGGCCTGGACGTCGATCAGCGCCGCGACGTCCAGGTCCACCCCGCCGCGGCCCATCGCGTCCAGGATCCGGTCGGCCTGGGCGCGGGAGTCCGGCACCTGGGAGAGGCCTTCGACGGTCGAGCCGATCGCGGCGCGCAGCGGCACGCCGAGGTGTTCCCGCGCGGCGGTGACCACCTCGTCGGCCCAGCCGCGCACGGTGGTCATCGGCAGGCCCGGCGGGAGTTCGGGCAGCAGCACGTAGACCCGGGACTCGATCGGGGCGAGCAGCGCCGTGCGGTGCCGGGCGGCGGTGTGCACCGAGATCAGGCCGGTGACGTCGGAGCGGTGCAGCGCCTCGGTGGTGTGCGCGCTGTAGGCCAGCACGGTGGCCGGGCGGCGCAGGTCCAGGCCGAGGTGGGTGGCCAGCGACTGGGGGCCGGTGGAGCCCTCCAGCAGGCCGGTCAGCAGGGTCTGGGTGAGCCGGACGTCGGCGGACAGTTCCCGTCGGCGGCGCACCAGTTGGGCGGCGGCCACCCGGGCCGCGCCGACCAGGGCCTGTTCGGCCAGCGGGGCCAGCGGCTGGGCGCCCTCCTGCACCCAGATGGTTCCGAGCGGCTGCGCCCCGGCCCGGATGCCGACGGCGAGGCGCCGGCGCAGGCCGAGTTCGGGGTGCGGCTCGACCGCGATCGGGGCGTCCGAGCTGCGCAGGTGCTGGAAGATGCCCCACTCGCGGAGCTTGGAGAGGTACGGCTCCGGGCCCTGCCAGCCGAGGATGGACAGCCGGCGCAGGTCGTCGACCTCGTCGGAGTCGGAGGAGCGGGAGTAGGCGAGCACCCGGCTGGAGGTGTCCTCGATCGAGACGATGCCGTTGGTGAGCACGGCGACGGTCTGGGCGAGGGAGAAGAGGTCGCCGGCGTTGGGCTCGGGGGCGCCGGGGGAGTCGGGGGCGTCCGGGCCGGCGATGATCGCCCGGGCCAGCGAGTCGAGGTGCTCCCAGCGGGTCTCGCGGCGCACCGAGAGCAGGGCGACGCCCGACTCGGTGGCGGCCTCGCGCAGGGCGTCGGCCTGGCCGGGGGCGTCCAGCTTGACGGCGACGGCGGCGGCGCCGGCCCGGCCGGCCGCGCGCAGGGCGGGGAGGGCGGCGCGGCCGCGGGCGCCGATCGCGAGGACGAGCTCGCCTGCGGCGGCGGTGGGCGGGTCCTCCGGGTCGAGGATCGCGACGTCGCGCACGGGGACGTCCAACCCCAGTGGGGCGGCCTGGAGTTCGACCAGCGGCTCGCCCAGGGACATCAGCAGCCCACGGAGCGGAAGGCCGGGGGTGGTCACTCCGGGCCTCCTTCATCCGCTCGGACAACGGTGTGTGGTTGATTTTAGCCGGGTGGACAGAGTTCTGGGCCGTCCGGTGTTGGTTACCCCTGAATAGTTGACTCTGACTATCCGAGAATGGATAGTCAGTACTGACCAAGTGATGAGGAACGTTCTCATGGCGAAGCGACGCAAGGTCTCGAACCCGCTGGCCCTCGCGGTCCTGGCCGAACTCGGAGCCGAACCGATGCACCCGTACGAGATGGGCAGACGGCTCAAGGAGCACGGCAAGGACCGCAACATCAAGTACAACCGCAGCTCGCTCTACATGGTCGTGGAGCAGCTGCGGAAGGCCGGGTTCGTCGCCGAGCAGGAGACCGTCCGCGACACCCAGCGACCGGAACGCACCGTCTACGCCGTCACGCCCGAGGGGCAGGCGGAGCTCCAGGACTGGATGCGCGAGTGGATCGCCGAACCGCAGGAGGAGTACCCGGCCTTCGGGGTGGCCCTCTGCCTGCTGGTGGTACTTCCGACCGAGGAGTCGGCCGAGCTGCTCGGCCGTCGGCTGGAGGCGCTGGACGCGCGGATCGACACCTCGCGCGCCATGCTGCGCAAGGCCGAGGACATGGGCGTCCACCCGATGTTCGTGGTCGAGGAGGAGTACGCCCTCGCGTTGCTGGAAGCGGAGCGCCGCTACACCGAGAACCTCATCCGACAGATCGGGGATCCGGACTTCAATCGGACCCTGCAGGAGTTCATGAGGAGCCTGGAATGAGCACCACGCGTACGTCGGGGAAGAAGGCCCTGGTCATCGGCGGCGGCATCGCCGGCCCGGTGATGGCGCTGGCCCTGCGCAGGGCCGGCATCGAGGCGGAGGTCTTCGAGGCCTACGAGACCTCCGCCGAGGGCATCGGCGGGACCTTCATGATCGCCCCCAACGGGCTCGGCGCCCTCGCCGTCGTCGGGCTGGAGGCGGAGGTCGGCCGGATCGGGCAGCCGGTCGGCCCGATGGTGATCGAGGACGGCAAGGGCGGGGTGCTGGTCGAGTTCGCGGGCCTGCCCGACCTGCCGCGCGGGCGCCTGATGCGCCGCGCCGAGATGTACGAGGTGCTGCAGCGCCGGCTGCGCGAGACCGGCCTCGAAGTGCGCCACGGCAAACGGCTGGTGGGCGCCGAGGAGACCGCCGACGGCATCACCGCGCACTTCGCCGACGGCACCAGCGCCACCGGCGACCTGCTGATCGGCACCGACGGCACCGGGTCGACCGTCCGGACCCTGATCGACCCGGCCGCACCCGCCGCCCGGTACACCGGCCTGCTCGGCGTCGGCGGCTACAGCCCGTACCGGCTGCCCGGCCGGGCCGGACGCGGCGAGACCGTGCACTTCGCCAACGGCGCCCGGGCCTTCTTCGGCTACTGGGGCCTGGCCGACGGCAGCGGCACCGCCTGGTTCAGCAACATCCCGCAGCCCGAGCAGCTGAGCTACGAGCAGGTCCGCGCGGTGAGCCCGGAGGACTGGCTGCGCCGCTGCCGCGAGCTGCACGCCGACGACCTGCCCGCCCGTGAGGTGCTGCGGGTCGCGGACGCCGGGACGGTCGAGACCTTCCCCCGGCTGGAGATCATGCCGTCCGTCCCGCACTGGCACCGCGGCCGGATGGTGCTGGTCGGCGACTCGGTGCACGCGCCGTCCAACAGCTCCGGACAGGGCGTCTCGCTGGCAGTCGAGAGCGCCGTCGAACTCGCCCGCTGCCTGCGCGACCTGCCCGACCACACCGAGGCCTTCGCCGCGTACGAGGCGATGCGCCGGCCCCGGGTGGAGAAGATCGCCGCCGACGCCGAGCGCACCAACAACCAGAAGGCCTCCGGGCCGGTCGGGCGGATGGTGTTCCGGCTGGTCGCGCCGATCATGATGCGGACCTTCATGAGCCCGGAGAAGATGCTCCGCCCGGTGCACGGGTACCGGATCGACTGGGAGCGGCGGGTGGCCCCGGTGACGCCGGTGAGGCGCGCCGGACGCGCCGCCTGACGGGCGGTCGTGACCGCGGCGTGACCGGATTCGTCGGGGCGGACAACGCCGTACGGGGGAATTTAGCCGCCCGGCCAATCAAGTGGCCGGGCGCGCAGGAATAGCGTTCGTGCTGTGGCCTGCGTGTGACCCGCGCAGGCAATCCCCCCGCAATGAACGAAGGAGAGCGTGCGCTCTATGGACGCTGTGACCCAGGTCCCCGCGCCGGTGAACGAGCCGGTCCACAGCTACGCCCCCGGCAGCCCCGAACGGGCCCGTCTGGAGGCCAAGCTGAAGGAGCTGGGCGGCCAGGAGCCGGTCCAGCTGACCATGACGATCAACGGTGAGCGCCGGATGGGCGGCGGCACCGAGATCCACGTCGTCCAGCCGCACAACCACGCGGCTCGGCTCGGCACCCTGCGCAACGCCACCCAGGCCGACGCGCAGGACGCCATCGACGCTGCCCTGGCCGCTGCCCCGGCCTGGCAGGCGCTCTCCTTCGACTCCCGCGCCGCCATCTTCCTCAAGGCCGCCGACCTGCTGGCCGGCCCCTGGCGCGAGACCCTGGCCGCCGCCACCATGCTCGGCCAGTCCAAGACCGCCCAGCAGGCCGAGATCGACACGCCCTGTGAGCTGGTCGACTTCCTGCGCTTCAACGTGCACTTCGCCCGCCAGATCATGGCCGAGCAGCCGATCTCCTCGGACGGCGTGTGGAACCGCAGCGACCACCGCCCGCTGGAGGGCTTCGTCTACGCGATCACCCCGTTCAACTTCACCGCGATCGCCGGCAACCTGCCGACCGCGCCCGCGCTGATGGGCAACGTGGTGCTGTGGAAGCCGTCCCCGACCCAGCAGTACTCCGCGCACCTGCTGATGCAGCTGCTGGAGGAGGCCGGCCTGCCCAAGGGCGTCATCAACATGGTGACCGGCGACGGCCTGGACGTCTCCGCCGTGGCGCTCAAGCACCCCGCGCTGGCCGGCATCCACTTCACCGGCTCCACCGCCACCTTCCAGCACCTGTGGCGCGAGGTCGGCAACAACATCGCCGGCTACCGCACCTACCCGCGGATCGTCGGCGAGACCGGTGGCAAGGACTTCCTGGTCGCCCACCCCTCCGCCGACCCGGCCGTGCTGAAGACCGCGATGACCCGCGGCGCCTTCGAGTTCCAGGGCCAGAAGTGCTCGGCGCTCTCCCGCGCCTACGTCCCCGCCTCGCTGTGGGCCGGCCTCAAGGACGAGTTCGCCGCCGAGGTCGAGGGCCTCACCATGGGCGACGTCACCGACCTGTCCAACTTCATGTCGGCCGTCATCGACGAGCGCGCCTTCGCCAAGAACAAGGCCGCCATCGACCGCGCCCAGGCCGACGACACCGTCGAGGTCCTGGCCGGCGGCACCTACGACGACTCGGTCGGCTACTTCGTCCGCCCGACCGTCCTGGTCTGCCAGGACCCGGCCTCGGAGTACTTCCGCGACGAGTACTTCGGCCCCATCCTCGCCGTGTACGTCTACGAGGACGAGAAGTACGAGGAGATGCTGGCGCAGATGGAGTCCGTGTCGGCCTACGGCCTGACCGGTTCGATCATCTCCCAGGACCGCGCGGCGGCCCAGGACGCGATGCACAAGCTGCGCTTCGCGGCCGGCAACTTCTACATCAACGACAAGCCGACCGGCGCCGTCGTCGGCCAGCAGCCCTTCGGCGGCGGCCGGGCCTCCGGCACCAACGACAAGGCCGGTGCCAAGCAGAACCTGGCGCGCTGGACCTCGACCCGCTCCATCAAGGAGACCTTCGTCCCGCCGACGGACTACCGCTACCCGCACATGGGCTGACCGGCCCTGCTGCCGATCGATCCGCTGTAGAAGCCATCGGTCACCCGCGACGCCCGGTCCCGCAGCCGGGCGCCGCCCCGCCGGGGCGGCGGCTCACCCCCGTACCGCCGCCCCGGCCTCTTTCTGCCACCCTTGGAAACACCAGCTCCAGGAGTCACGATGCTCCGTTCCGCCCTTCTCGCGGCCTCCCGGTCCCCCCAGGTCCGCACCGTGGTCGAGAAGTTCCCCCCGACCCACGCGATAGTCGAGCGCTTCGTCGCCGGTGCCGTCCTCGACGACGCCGTCACCGCCTGCGACGACCTGGTCGCCACCGGCCGCAAGGTCACCCTCGACCACCTGGGCGAGGACACCAAGGACGCCGCCCAGGCCGCCGGCACCGCCGAGGCGTACGAGCACCTGCTCAAGGCCCTCAAGGAGACCGGCCTCGCCGCCGGTGCCGAGGTGTCGGTCAAGCTGTCGGCCGTCGGCCAGTTCCTGCCGGTGGACGGCGAGAAGATCGCGCTGGAGAACGCCCGCCGCATCTGCGAGGCCGCCGCCGACGCGGGCACCACGGTGACCCTCGACATGGAGGACCACACCACCACCGACTCCACCCTCGCCATCGCGCGGGAGCTGCGGGCGGACTTCCCCTGGCTGGGCATCGTGCTCCAGGCCTACCTGCGCCGCACCGAGGCCGACTGCCGCGAGTTCTCCGGCGCCGGCTCGCGCGTGCGCCTGTGCAAGGGCGCGTACAAGGAGCCCGAGTCGGTCGCCTTCCAGGGCAAGCACGAGGTCGACCTCGCGTACGTCCGCGCCCTGAAGGTCCTGATGGCGGGCGAGGGCTATCCGATGATCGCCTCGCACGACCCCAACATGATCAAGATCGCCGGCCAGCTGGCCCAGTGGAACAACCGCACCCGGGACTCCTTCGAGTACCAGATGCTGTACGGCATCCGCCCCGAGGAGCAGCTGCGCCTCGCCGGCGAGGGCAACACCATGCGGGTCTACCTCCCGTACGGTCAGGAGTGGTACGGCTACTTCATGCGCCGCCTCGCCGAGCGCCCCGCCAACCTCACCTTCTTCCTGCGCGCCATGGCCACCCGCAACTGACCTGGGCGCCCGGGCAACGCGACGGCCCGCACCCCTGACGGGGGGTGCGGGCCGTCGCGTGTTGAGGGCTCCTCAGAGGAAGTCCTTGGTGTCCAACTCGAGTTCGAAAGGCGCAGGCAGAGCGAGAGGCTCACCGAAAGCGGCCAGATGCACTTCGGTGTACTCATCCCGGTGGGGTTTGCCGAACAGGCTGATCTGGGACTTCTCGCGGTCGACGAGCAGGTAGAGCGGGATTCCGGCCCGTGCGTAGCAGTGGCGCTTGGCGATGCGGTCCAGGTCAGGCTTGGTCGAGGTGATCTCGGCGACCATCGCAATGCCGTCGGGTTCCATCCAGGACGGAGCACCACGGAAGAGCCGGAGACTTCTCGGGGCGAAGGTGGCGTCCGGGATGACGTGGTTCTTCGGGCAGAGGCCGCCGCTCACCAGACGAAGACCCTTGCTGCCGGACACTTGCATGTGGACCTTGGACTTTGCCTTCACCTGGTCGATCAGCAGGTCGATGTAGTCCTCGTGATCGCCGTCCGGCGGTGGTGCCACGATGATTTCTCCCTCGATGAGCTCAGCCCGGAAGCCTTCGGGGGAGTGCAGGCTCAGGAAGCTCTCCAGCAGGATGTCGGCCTGCGACGGGGAGTTCGTGATCGGTTGCTCATGCGCCACAGCACTCATGATGCCCCTCCTTCGGATGGACGTCACGCTATTCGCCCTTCGGTCGGTTGTGCAGTACACGGTGGGCTTTCACTCGATGGTGTGAGTTTGAGCCCGGCGTAGGATTCCGGTGCTGGTCAACTGGGTTCTTGGTGAGAGGAGTTGGGGATGTTGAAGCAGTTCGAGGGGTTGTCCACGCCGTTGGTGGCGGACGCGTGTGTGCGGCTCGGGGTGGGGGTGCGGGTGGCGCCGGTGGGGGTGGCGGCGGTGACCGCCGGGGCGCGGGTGGCGGGGCGGGTGCTTCCGGTGCGGCACTACGGGAGCGTGGACGTGTTCCTGGAGGTGTACGGGGCGGCGCGGGACGGGGACGTGCTGGTGATCGACAACGGCGGGCGGACGGACGAGGCCTGCATCGGGGACCTCGCGGTGCTGGAGGCGCGGGCCGCCGGGGTGGCCGGGATCGTGGTGTGGGGGCTGCACCGGGACACGCCGGAGCTGGTGGAGATCGGGCTGCCGGTGTTCAGCTACGGCGCGCTGCCGCTGGGGCCGCTGCGGCTGGACGGGAGGGAGCCGGAGGCGCTGGTGTCGGCGCGGGTCGGGCCGCACCTGGTGACCGCCGGGGACGTGGTGTTCGCGGACGCGGACGGGGTGCTGTTCGTACCGGCCGACCGGGCCGAGGAGGTGCTGGAGACCGCCGCCGGGATCGCCCGGACCGAGCGCGCGCAGGCCGAGCGGATCGCGGCCGGGGACACGCTGCGCGGGCAGACCCGGTTCGACGAGTACCTGGAGCTGCGCGCGGCCCGTCCGGGCTACAGCTTCCGGCAGCACCTGCGCACGGTCGGCGGGGCGATCGAGGAGTGAGGGTCAGAGCGGGCGGTGCATGACGTGCAGGCCGACGTAGCCGTCCACGGGGTGGTGGAAGGCCTCGGGGACGGTGCCGACGATCTCGAAGCCCAGTGACCGGTAGAGCTTGACGGCGTGGTGGTTGTTGGCGACCACCGCGTTGAACTGCATGGCGCGGAACCCGGCCCGGCGTGCCCAGTCGAGGGTGTACTCGACCAGGGCCCGCCCGATGCCCTTGCCGTGGTGCGCCGGGTCGACCAGGTAGCTGGCGCTGGCCACGTGGCCGCCGTTGCCGGGGCGGTTGCGGTTCATGTTCGCGGTGCCGAGGACCGTACCGTCCTCGTCGACGGCGACCACCGTGCGGTCGGGGGCGGAGTGCATCCACCACTCCCGGCCCAGCTCGGACGGCATGTCGAGGGGGTAGGGGAAGGTCTCGCCGGCGGCGACGACGGTCTGGAAGAACGGCCAGATGGCCGGCCAGTCCTCGGGAGTGGCTTCGCGGATGCGCATCGGACCAGGATGATCGACGAACGGTCGGCCGGCCAGGGGTTTTCCGGTGCGTGCCGGGGGTTCCGGTCAGCCGCCGAGGACGGTGTTCTCGACCTGGGTGGCGGCGAAGGCCTGGCCTCTGGCGTTGGGGTGCACCACGGCGTACTTGAGCGGGACGACGCTGGTCAGCACGCCGTCCAGCCAGTGGTCGCCGTCGCAGACGCTGTGCCCGGCGGAGTCGGCGTAGAGGTCCACGTACGTGTCCTGCTGGGCCGAGGTCGCCTGCTCGACGACCAGGTTGAGCGGCTCCAGGATGCGGGTGCGGGCCCAGGCGAGGTCTCCGGCGGTGAAGGTGGCGAACTGCAGCAGGCTGCCGTACCGGCAGAGGCGGGCGTTCTCGGGGATCAGGTGCGGGTAGCCGACGGTGTAGATCCGCGCGGACGGGGCCTTCGTCTGCAGCGCGCCGAGCATGGCGTTGTAGCCGGTGCGCAGCCGGTCGAGCCGACCGGGCAGCTGGGCGTCGTACTTGTCCTTGCAGGGCGTGCCCAGGCCCAGGCGGGCGGCGCCGAGTTCGATGCAGTCCTTGAGGATCTCGGCGAAACCGAGGTCGTTGCCGCCGATGCCGACGGTGATCACCTGGGTGTCCGGGTCGACGGCGTCGACCTGCGGCGGGACGGGCGGGTAGGGGGCGTTGGGGTCGGTGCCGAGCGGCGGGAGCGGGCGGCCGTTCGGGCTCTGCTTGTTCGCGTAGACGTCCGGGGTGGCGGCGCCGCTGCAGCTGACGTTGCGCAGGTCGGCGCCGGAGCCCAGGTCGCGGCGGATGAGCTCGGGGTACGAGCCGGTGGTACGGGCACAGCCGTCCTGGGGTGCGGTCAGGGCGCCGGTCGCCTCGATGATGCCCGCCGTGTAGGAGTCGCCGAGGGCGGCCCACTTCAGCGTGCCGGCGCGGGTGGCGGGCCTGGCGGCTGCCTGGGCGGCGGTGGGGGCGATCAGGCCGGCGGTGAGGACGACGGCGGCGCCGGCGACGGCCAGGCGGGACGGGAAGCGGCGCACGGTCTCTCCTCATCGGGTGCACTGGTGCGGGTGTGCGGAGGAGAGTGCGATTCACCCCCCGGAGAGTCAATCGAGTCGATGTGTGGGCGACTTGATGTCTCGGGAGGGTGAATTCTCTGGCTTCTCTTTGACGTTGTGGGACTGGGTTGGTTCCGAGGGATTCGCAGGGCCCGTGGGGCCCACGGACCTTGCGGCCCGTGCGGACCTCGCGGTCGGACCTCGGGGATCAGAGGAGGGCGGCGGAGGGCTCGATCATCGCCCGGGCGGTCTTGCCGTCGACGAACTCGCCGAGCGCCGTCATCTCCCACTCGCCGGAGGGGCGGCGGACCAGCTTGCACATCACCACGCCGGTGCGCGGCTCGGACTGGGTGAGGTCGAAGCGGACCAGCTCCTCCTCGGTGCGGACGTCCACCAGGCGGCAGTAGGCGTTGCGCAGCTCGGTGAACTTCTGGCCGGAGAAGGAGTTGACCACGAACACCAACGCGTGGACCTCGGCCGGCAGGCCCTCCAGGTGGACGGTGATCGCCTCGTCGTCGCCGCCGTCACCGCCGACCAGGTTGTCGCCGGAGTGGGCGATCGCGCCGTTGAAGACGGTCAGCTTCATGAACCAGGCCGTTTCCAGGCGCTGGTGACGGGCGTCGAAGGCGAGGCAGGAGGCGTCCAGGTCGATGTCCCGGCCGCGGGCGGCGGACTCCCAGCCGAGGGCCATCCGGACCGAGGAGAGGAAGGGCCGGCCGTTCTTCACCAGGGAGACGGAGCTGCCCTTGACCAGGCTGACCCGGCCCTTGTCCAGGGTGACCTTGGGGCGCTCGGCGGGTTCCGGGGCCGCTGCCGGGGCTGCCGGAGCCGGGGGTGTGGTGGGCATCGTGGGCATGGTGGGCATCGACGGGACGGTGGCGAGGGCGATCCGGGGGTCGACCGGGGGAGCCGGCGGCGCCGGGGGGACGGGCGGCAGCGGCGGGGTCGCCGGAAGCGGCGGGGCGGGCGGGGCGACCTCGGAGGTGGAGTGGATCTGGACGGTCGGCGCGCTCGGCGAAGCTGAGGCAGGGGCAGGGGCCTCGGTCGGAGCCGGCTGAGGCGTCGGTGCGGGGGAGTCGTCGACGGTGACGCCGAAGTCGGTGGCGATGCCCGCCAGGCCGTCGGCGTAGCCCTGGCCGACCGCGCGCACCTTCCAGACCCCGTTCCGCCGGTAGACCTCGACCACGATGAGCGCGGTCTCCAGGCCCAGCCGGGGCGGGGTGAAGGTGACCAGCACCTCGTCGGTGTCGGCGTCCCGCAGGGTCGCGGTGGGCTCCATCCCGGCGAAGGTGGCGGACTGGTCGGCCGGGCTGGCGGTGATCACGACCTTGCTGATGTCGGCCGGGACGGCCGGGGTGTCGACGGTGATCGCGTCCGGTGCTCCGGCGGAGGCCGGGCGGAGGCTGACGCCGGGCCCGTGCGGGGCGTTGAAGAAGACGAAGTCGGCGTCCGAGCGGACCTTGCCGGCGTCGGTCAGCAGCAGGCCGGAGACGTCCAGCGCCTTGGGCGCGGTGACCTCGACGGTCACCCGCGCGGCGGTCAGCGGTGCGTTGCCGCCTTGGGTCAGGACGGTGGACAAGGACTCCTCCTCGGGTGCGGAACGACGGCCCGGACCGGCGCCCGTGGGGCGCCGGGCCGGGTGCTGCACACAGTAACGAACGTCGGTGCGGGGATGAGCCCGGTGAGCTGCCTGATCGTCGGACGATATGACGGACCTCCGGGGCCGGTTGATCCGGCCGGATCAACCGGCCGGCCGGTCGGCCGACGGGCGGTCAGTGCGGAGGGTGTGCCAGGTGCTGGGCGGACTGCGGGAGCAGCGGGCCGAAACCGCCGAGGGCGGCGACCGCCCGGGGGTGGTCGATGCCGAAGGCGGCGGCGTTCCAGGTCTCCTGCGGGCCCGGCTTGCGCACCGGGCCGGCCTGGTCGGCCGGCCGGGTGCCGCGCACCACGAAGGAGTAGCGACCGGGCTCGACGTCGGTGCCGGGCGGGGTGGTGAAGCGGTAGACCAGGGTGCCGCGTTCCTGCTGGGCGGTCACCACGGCGCTCGGCAGGTCGGTCCACGCGGCGCCGCTGCCGGGCGCCAACTGGCCGGGGGCGAGCCGGAATTCGGCCTGAAGGGCGGTGACCGGCTCGGCCACGGTGAGGTCGAGCGCGTGCCGGAGGCCGTCGCGACCGACCGCGGTGGTCAGGCCGGCGCCGGTCAGGGCCTGGTCGGCCTCCGGGGCGGAGCCGTCGGCCGCGGGCGCGTCGGTGGTCGGTGCGTCGGCCGCAGGTGCGCCGGTGGTGGGCGTGCCGGTGCCAGGGGCGTGACCGTCGGGGGCGTCGGTGACGGGCGGCGGCGGCAGCGGGCGGCCGGGCGCGGGGAAGGCGGGACCGGGCCGGGCCGGGGTGGTCGGCTGGAGCCCGGGCGACAGCGGGGACTGCCCGGCGTCGGCCTGTCCGGCACCGGCCTGTGCCGCGCCGGCGTGGCCCGCACCGGGCTGCCCGGTGGAGGGCGTGAACGACGGGGACGGCGTGGACGGCTGCGCCGAGGGCGAGGCTCCGGTGCCCGGCTGGCCGCCCGTACCGGTGCCGTTCGCGGGCGTGCCGGCCGCGGACCGGGGGTCGTGCTCGGCGGAGGCCTGGCCGCCGGTCGACGGTGTGACCGGGGCGGCCGTCCCCGCGCGCAGTCCGCCCGGGGGTGTGGCCGCGGCGTTCGCCGGGCCCGACGGGTGGGCCGAGGAGTGCTCCGGGGGCTTCGGGCCGTGCGGGTGGCCGGAGGGCGGCGCGGGAGTGTCCGTGGTCCGGTCGGAGGCGGCTTCGGCCTGGTCGGTGGCGCCGGGGCTGGGCGGTGGGGTGGTGCCGACCCGGGCGACGCCGGCCCGACGGCCGATGCCCTGCTGCTCGTTCAGCAGGAGGGTGGTGGCGATGCTGATGCCGACGACGGTGGACATCGCCATCGCGGCGCCGGAGAAGCGAAGGGTGGGCAGCCGGAGCCGGCCGCCGAACGGGCGTGGCCGGCCGTGCCGACCCTGCCGTGCGGGCTCGTGCTGCACGTCCCGCGCGGTCTCCCCACGCACAGCCACCGGACCCCTCCCTCCCCGAAGTGCCGTCGCGTCGCCGTATTCTCCCACGCACCGGAGACGGGCCCGGATCCGGCCGTCCGGGGCCGGTCCCGCTGCGGGCCCGCGTCGGGAGGGGGAGAGCGTACCAGCGGGCGGCCGGAGGGTGGACAGGATCCTTCCATTTTCCGGACATCCGTTCGACGAGCGGAAGTTGACGGTCCGTCCGACCCGGCGAACGGCGGGACGGTCGGACCGGAGGAGGGTTGTTGCAACCCCCTTGCAACCCTTGCCCGCCCCGGCCGCGGTGGCGCAGGCTGATGGCATCCCGCGCCGTTCCCGGAGAGACCGTCATGCCGCCCGACCCGCTGTCCGCAGCCTCCAGTGCCCCCCTCGCCGCCACCCCCACGGGCGGCGATGGGGGCGGCTCCACCGCCGCTCCGGCGGCGGTGGAGGAGGTGCTGGCGCTGCGGATCTCGCTGGGCGACGAAGTGGTCGGCGAGGTGCGCACCCGGTTCCGCTTCGACGTCGCGCGCCCCTACGAGGTCCTGCTGACCTTCCATCTGGGGCGTCCGGACGAGGCGGACTGGGTGTTCTCCCGCGACCTGCTGCGCGACGGCCTGCAGACGCTGAGCGGCCAGGGCGACGTCAAGCTGTGGCCGGCGTACTGCCCGTGCCACGGCTCGACGCTGCACCTGGCACTCGAATCCCCGCACGGCAGTGCCCTGCTGGAGGCCTCGAAGCCCCGGGTGCGGGCCTGGCTGGACCGCACCTACGCGCTGGTCTCGGCCGAGCAGGAACGCGACTGCGGCCCCACCGACGCCCAGCTGGCCGCGCTGCTCGCGGCCGGCTGATCTCCGGGCCCGCCGTTCGAACGCGGTGAGGGCAGCGGCGAGGACGGCGGAGGGGGAAGCGGCACCACGGCGCCCGGCAGCCGGACCCGGTCCGCCGCCAGCTCCGCCCGCAGCCGCCGTACGGCTGGCGCGGTGGAGGAGGGCAGCAGGTCGTACGGATCCTCCGGCCCCTGCACGGTGACCAGTACCGAGTCGGCGAAGCGGTACGGCCGGTGGGCCAGCAGGCCGCCCAGATAGCGGCGCAGCCGGGACAGCTCGGCCCGGACCGTCACCGTCCGCCCCGCGTCACCGAACAGCGCCTCGGCGAGCTGCGCCGCGGTGCTGCCCTCGCGGGTGGTGGCGAGCAGCAGCAGCAGTTCGGCGTGGCGCGGGCTGACGGGGTGCGACCAGCTGTCGGCGGCGCCCCGGACGGACAGTTCGGGCCGGTCCGGCCTGCGCAGGTCGAGCAGGAGCCGGGCGCCCTCGGCCTGTTCGGCGCTCACCGTGCCGGAGCCGTCCGTCCCGGGCGGGCACACCGGGCGGACCAGCCAGCCGTCCGCGAGCGGCTCCAGCACGCACTCGCCCAGCCCGGGCACCCAGTGCACGGCGGCCGGGACCCAGCCCTCGCTGGGGATGCGGAGCCGGCTGGGCGGCGGCAGCCCGGCGGAGGCGGCCGTCCAGCCGGCCGCGTCGACCACCAGGGCCGGGCCGCCGACCCGGGCGAGCAGCGGGGCGGCCAGGGTGCGCAGCTGGTTGAGCGACTCCAGCCGGTGGGCGCGCAGTTCGGTCTCGGCGAGCCGGGCGGCGGTGGCGGTGAGCTGGAGCAGGTACGGGCGGACGTTGTGGGCCGGGCCGCTGAGGTTGATCGCGCCGACCAGCCGGCCGGTGGCCGGGTCGTGCACGGGCGCGGCCACGCAGGTCCAGGTGTGGTGGCTGCGCAGGTAGTGCTCGGCGGAGTGGACGTGCATCGGGCGCTGGGCGCGCAGCGCGACGGCGATGCCGTTGGTGCCGACGTTCTCCTCGATCCAGCGGGCGCCGGTGACGAAGCCGATCCGGTCGGCGCTGCGGCGCAGGCCGCGTTCGCCCTCCTGCCAGAGCACGTGGCCCTCGGCGTCGGCGATGGCGAGGATCAGCGGCGTCTGGCCGACCGGCCCGAGCAGGGTCTCGCGCAGCACCGGCATGACGTTGTCGAGTCCGCTGGACCGGCGGCGCTGCTCCAGCTCGGCGGGGCCGAGCAGGACGGCGGCGGCGCCGGCGTCGGGGTCGAGGCCGAGGCGGCGCAGCCGGGCCCAGGAGTCGCCGATCTCGGGGCGCGGTTCGAGCAGGCCCGGCCCGTTCGGGCCACTGGGCCCGCCGGAGCCGCCGGAGCCGCCGGACCTGCCCGGGCCGCCCGTTCCGCCGGGCTCGGGGAAGGCGAGCTCGCGGGCGGCGGCGTCGGCGAGGGTGCGCTCGTGGACCTTGGCCAGCTCCGCCGCGGTCGGCGCGGTGCGGCGCTCTGGTCGTCGGGACTGCCGTCCGGTCTGCCGCACTCGTGTCGCTCCTCGCCGCCGTTCGAGGACGCGCCGGTCGACGCGCTGACGAAAGCGTACGGGTGCGGTGGGCGTGTGGGGACGGGGTCCGCCAACTCCGCTACCGCCCGGTACGAAACCGCTCCGAGGTGCACCGGCGCGCGGTGCGGATGCCCTTCTACCGGGGCGCGCCCGGTTCGTGCTGGGCCGCCTCGACGGTGCGGTGCAGGTCGGCGGTGGCCTCCAGGGTGGCGGCGCAGGCGGCCGGGGAGGGCGAAGGCGTCGGCGCGTTCGTCGTCGAGCACGGCGAGCTGGTGCCCGACGGGCTGCCGCAGCAGGGTCAGGGACGACCGGAGCCAGCGGGTGGCGCGTGCGCGGCGCACGGAGGCGCGCAGGGGGCGCATGTCCGCATGCTGGACACCGGCGGGGCGGTGGGCCGGGTGCGGACCGGTGCGTTCGTCGGCCGGATCCGTACCGTGGGTGGGCAGCGCGCTCAGTGCGGGCCGTGCGGGCGCTGCGGGTAGTGCGGCCCGGGCGGCCCGCAGTTCGGTGCCGTCGGCGGGCGGTACGGACCGCCAGGGCGGCGAGCACGGCGAGCACCGGGCCGGCCAGGGCGGCCGCGACCGGCGCGCTGGGCGCGGCGGCGGTGAGCCAGGGCAGCGAGAGGTGGCCGAGGGCGGCGACCGGGGGCAGCTGGAGCAGTCCGGCGGTGGCGAGCAGGCCGAGCGAGCAGAGGGTGCCCCCGGCCAGGACGGTGGCGGTACCGGCCAGCAGCCAGGCGGCGGCCCGGGGCGGCAGCGCCTCGGCGAGGCGGCGGGCCAGCGGGACGGCGAGGAAGGGCAGCAGCAGCGGCACCCAGACGGCGAGCATCACGGTGCGCCCGCCGATCCCGGGCCGCCGTCGCCGAGCAGTTCGCGCAGCAGCTGCTCGTCCTCGGCGGAGAGGTCGGAGACGAAGCGGGCGAGCACGGTGGAGCGGTCGGCCTCGCGGCCCAGCTCGGTGTGCATCCGGCGGGCGGCGAGGCCCGCGGTGTCCTGGACGGTCGGGATGTACGCGTAGGCGCGGCCGGCGCGGGTGCGCTCGACCGTCCCCTTGTCGTGCAGCCGGGCCAGGATCGTCGCGATGGTGGTGCGGGCGAGGTGCCCGCCGAGCGCCGTCTGGACGTCCTGCGGCGTCATCGGCTGCCGGGCGGACCAGAGGGCGGCCAGCACCTCGGCCTCCAGCTCCCCGGCGGGCCGGCGGGCGGACGGTACGTCGGACATGGCGGCGCTTCCTCCAGCTTTCGTCTACAGTCATGTAGACCGTCTACGTCACTGTAGACGGTCCCGGGCGGGTTCGCCGCGCGTCGCGACGACCGCCCCCCAACGTACGGGAGGTCCGCCAGCCTTGCTCCAGTTCCCCGCCGATCCGGCCGCCCACCCCGCCGTGGGCCCCCACCTCGCGGTGGCCTCCCACCTCGCGGTCAACCCGCTGGACGCGTCCTCGCTGCTCGCCGCCTTCGGCGCGCTCGGCATCGCCGTGGTGCTGTTCGCCGAGACCGGTCTGCTGGTGGGCTTCTTCCTGCCCGGCGACTCGCTGCTGTTCACCGCGGGCCTGCTCTGCGTCCCCGGCGCCACCAAGGGGCCGCAGCTGCACCTGTGGCAGGTGCTGCCCGCCGCCCTGGTCGGCGCGCTCGCCGGGGCCCAGGTCGGCTACCTGATCGGCCGCCGCGGCGGGCGGGCGCTGCTGGGCCGCACCAAGCGCAAGAGCCTGCTGGAGGGCGTCGAGCGGGCCGAGGAACTGCTGGCCAGGTACGGGCACGGCAAGGCGATCGTGCTCGCCCGTTTCATCCCGGTGGTCCGGACGGTGTTGAATCCGCTCTGCGGCGTGCTCGAAGTGCCGGTTCGCTCGTTCACCCTCTGGCAGGTGGCCGGCGGCGCGGTCTGGACCGTCGGCGTCGTGCTGGCCGGATACGGGCTCGGTTCCTCGATACCCGGGATCGACCAGTATCTGCTGCCGATCATCGGTCTGGTAGTAGTTGTCTCCGTGCTCCCCATTGTTCTCGAACTGTTCCGCGCCCGTAAGGCGCGCCGTCACGGAGGTGACGTGTGATGTCCTCTCGGGTCCTGGCCGTCTACGACGGCAGCGGGATCGACGGCAGCCTCTACACCCGGGTCAACGGGTGGGCGCAGTCGGCCCCGCACTGGCTGGACGACGTGATCAAGGTCTGGTCGGCGATCGGCCTCGGCCTGTTCGCGCTCTTCATGCTCTCCGCCTGGTGGCGGGCGCGCGGCGCCGACTCCGCGGTGATGGCCAGGGTGCTGGCCTCCCCGGTGATCGTGGTCGTCGCGTACGGAGTCAACTCCGTCCTCAAGAACATGGTCGAGGAGGTCCGGCCGTGTGCGCAGATCCCCGGCAGCGTCTCGCTGGAGACCTGCCCGAGCGCGACCAGCGGTGACTGGTCCTTCCCGAGCAACCACTCGGTGATCGCCTTCGCCGCCGCGATCTCGCTCTGGTTCGTCAGCCGCCGGCTCGGCGCCGTCGCCACCCTCTTCGCGGTGCTGATGGCCGCCTCCCGGGTCTGGGTCGGCGTGCACTACCCGCACGACGTGGCCGTCGGTGCGCTCGTCGGCATCGTGGTCGCGCTGGTGCTCGCCCCGCTGGCCGGGCGCTGCGGGCCGCTGGTGGACCGGATGCGCTCCGGCGTGCTGCGCCCGCTGCTGGGCCCCGGCACGGTGCCGGTGGCGACCCGCGGATACGCCTCGCACCGGGCGCGGTAGTGCCCATTTCGTGAGCGCCCCGCCCCTTGTCCGGTTCCGGACAGGGGGTGGAGCATGTGAGCCGGGCGTGGGGCCCCTGACCGGGGCGCCCGCCCGGCTCAGTCGTGCTCAGGCGCGTCCGGGGCCGCGCTCGGGTCGCGGCGGCGCCGGGCGCCACCGGAGGGAGTGCCGAATGCCGTACCGACTCGACATCACGCAGGGGGACTGGCCGGGTGACCTGCTGCACAAGGGCGTCGACGGCCTGCTCGCCGAAGCCATGGTGCTCACCCTCGCCACCGCCGGCCACGAGCACGGGCCGCACGCCAACCTCGCCTTCTTCGCCCACGACGACGACCTCGTCCTCTACTTCGTCAGCGAGCGCTCCACCCGGCACAGCCACCACCTCGCCGAAGAGGCCCGGGCCGCCGCCACCGTCTTCCTGCCGCCGCCCGCCTTCGGCGAACAGCTGCGCGGCCTCCAGCTGACCGGCAGCGCGAGCGAGGCCTGGGGGCGGCAGGCCGAGGCGGCGCTGGCGGCCTACCAGGGGCGCTACCCCTCCTTCGCACAGGACGAGGAGACCCGTCGGCAGTACCTCACCGGAAGTGGGGCGGCGGCGCTGTACCGCTTCCAGGTCGAGGAGCTGACGGCGGTCGACGAGCCGAACTTCGGGCGGCGCAACTACCTGCGGGCCCGGGTGCTGCGAGGTTAGCCCTGCCCGATGACCGTGCCCCGCCGGAACGGCACCCGGCGCGGGCGGCCGTTGCGGACCACGAGCGCTCCGAGGCCGGCGACCGCGGCCATCAGGACGGCGTCCAGGGCGGCGGCGATCGCCAGGTCCTGCGAGAAGTCGATGTCATCCGGGGCCGACGCGGCCGCGACACCCTCCGGGTCGTAGCGGACCAGCACCCGGTCGCCGACCGCGTGCGCGTGGAGGTTCCCGTACACCGTGCCGTTGGGGATCGGCAGCCCGAGCTCGCCGACCAGGTCGTACGTCGAGTTCGGATGCTTGTCCTGGGGGTGGTCGTGGACGGCGGCGACCCGCGCGGTGACGGTCACCCCACGGGCGTCGAGGATCACCGCGTCCCGGGCCGAGACCGCCTCCCCGATCGCACCGCCCCCCAGCGCGACCGACACGATCGCCACCCAGCAGCCCACCGGGCCCAGCAACCGGACCAACCCGACGATCCAGGCGACCCCGACCACCAGCCCGAGCAGCAGCGCGGCGCCGAACCCCACGTACGTGCTCACCGTCACCACCCCGAACGTCCCCGCCGGAACGGCCGTCACCAGCGCGGCTGTCAGCCCGATCGTCGCGCGTCTGCTCTTCGGCCCAGCCATGGCTTCCCCCGGTTCTCGCTACGACGGGGTGGAAGCGTACGCCGGGACCCTGACGCCCTCAGGGCGGGGTGCCAGGTGGCCGAGTCGAGGAACTCATTCGCGTCAAACCGCTCCGACACTGTCGGGCCGCAACGCCGTCAGCCGGCTGCGTCATGAGTTCGATGCCGCGCGGCCCAGCCAGTCCGCCAAGCTGCCTCGGCTCATGCTCACGGCGGCATCGATGTCGATCATTCCGGTGCCGTCGAGAGTGAAGCCGCCGCCGTTCTCGAACAGGGAGATGATGGGCTCGTACGGGTCCGGCAGTTGGGGCGTGGCCCTGCCAGTCTCCTGGAGTGCCGCGAAGTGCAGCGCTCCCACACAACTCTGCTGAACGGCCGCGCTCTGTAGCGCGCAGCTCTTCAAGACCAATTCGACCAGCTCGGGATCGGCACGAACGGACGAGTCGATCAGGGCTGCCACGTCGAAGAAGGGCCAGGCGTCCGAACCCAGCCGTTCGGCCCACAGTGCCGAACGCCGGAGGAACTCCTTCATGAGCGAGATGCGCAGCCGGGGGTCCGTCTCCGAGGGTTCCCAGTCGACGTTCGTCAGTCGCTCGGTCAGGGCGCGCGTATCGTTCATGGTTTGTTCCTCTGCGCGAGAATCAAGGCTGCAATTTCGTCAAGATTACTCAGATCACCGGCTATCGGAAAGTCGGGCCTGGTGAGGCCCAGTCTGTCCCAGGCGAAGAACGCATCCTCACGGGTTTCGTGCGGCGAAACCTCATGTGCGCCCCAATTGCCGGGTTCTGGCCAGTGGACGCCGTCCTCCCAGTATCCTTGTCGATACGGAAGATTGTGCGGGGGTGCCATGAGTATACTCTCGATACCTTCATGGCAGGCCCACCGGAAGAACTTGGTGGATTCTGCGGGGGTGAGTGTGCCTGCTTCTGCTTTGAACCACATGTCGGCGATGTGGTCCATGGGCGCGAACCGTCCGGTTGCCGGTCTTCCGTCCGGTGGTACCGACACGCCCGTGTGGACGTTTTCGAAAATGTGAGCCTTGATTCTGTTCAGGACACCCAAATCGTATCCCGTATTCGCGGCGATTCGTTCCGTGTCGCCAGTGGTCTGGCGAATTTTCTCGTAATTCCGTTGGGTCGATTCGGATTGAGGCGGGTCGATGTAGTCCGACCCTCCGGTCCTTGGCAGGTACTCCGGGCTCTCCGGTGTCCGGCCCGGACGACGGCTTGATCCCCCTCCTGGTGCCGCGGCGCTGCCGACGGCGCCGAGGATGAGGTCGAGGGGCATGACGGGGCCGGTTTTGAAGGCGGTGTCGTAGCCGTAGGTGAGGCCGGCGCCGGTGATCATGCGGCCGGGGACGGTGTCGGCGGCGTTGGCGACCTTGGCGAGGCCCGCGAGGGCGACGGAGGCGTTCTCGGTGGTCTCGGCGGCGGTGGTCACGACGCGGGCGCCGGCGCCGAGGCCGCCCCCGGCCGCGCCCATGATTTCGCCGGTCTTGGCGGAGTCGGCGGCCTCGGTGAGGCTGTAGCCGCCGTCGCCGAACAGCTCGACGCGGATGGGCTGGGCGACCGCCAGGTCGACGGTGATCGCCTCCACCGCGCCGAAGGCGGCGCCGACCAGCACGGTGGCGGCGATGGTGGCGATGGCCTCGGAGACGGCGACGCCGACCGATGCGGCGGTGGCGACGATGCCCGCGGCGGTGGCGGCGGCGATGGCCGCCGAGATGCTGAAGGTGACGATGGCCAGGGCGGCGCCGACGACGAGGGTGCCGCCGACGATCGCGGCCTCCTCCTCCAGCTTCTTGATCGCCTTGTCGACCTCGTGGACGAAGTCGCGCAGCGCCTTGGCGAGGGCGCGGCAGGCGTCGGCGGTTTCGGGCAGTCAGCCCTTGCCCTTGCCCGCGGCGTCCTTGCCGCCGTAGTACCGGGCCCAGAATTTGCCGAAGGCGTCGATCGCGGGGCCGTGGTTGTTGGCGACGATGGCGGCGGCGGCCTGGTTGGTGGGGGCGGTGACGTTGTCGATGGCGGTGGCCATCGCCTCCCACGCGTCGGCCACCGTGCGCAGCTTGTCCGGGTCGGCGTCCGGCCACCACATGCCGGTGACCTTCTGCACGGCCTTCGCGGCCGCGGACTCACCCATGCGTCAGCCCCGACCGGCAGGGAATGCCGGTCATCAGGTGAGGTCCTTCCGGGCCTTGTTGTCCGCGTCGGTGTGGTTGTCGGCGTGCGCGACCAGGCCGTCGTGGATGCTGCTGAGCCCCTGGACCAGGATGTCGAGCCCGGCGAGCACGTGGTCGTGCGGGCCGTTGTAGGCCGCCGCGAACTCGTTGCCCTGCTTGTCGCTGCCCCAGGGACTGCCCGCGTCGGCGAGGCTGTGCCTGAGCTTGTCGAGCGCCTCCTTGAGTGCCTTGCTCTGGTTCTCGAAGGTCGGCGCGGCGTCCTTCAGTTCTCCCGGCCGGATCTTGAACTCCGGGCCGCCGGCCTTCGCTGCGACATCTGCCATCGAGTCAACCCCCGTGCTGTCCGTTCCTCAGAAAGCGCGAAGGACAGGACGGCCGGATCAGCCGACAGGGTTTCAGGGACGCGGTGTGACGTGGCTCATGTCCGGCGGGAGCGGAGGCCCGTCAGGACCCGGCCGGACGCGGGGTGCACTGGGCTTGCACCGGGGCCGGGCGAACCGGAGCACGAGGAGGCCGATGAGCAGACGGCGAGGACCCCGCTGACGTACACGTCCACGGCCGTGATGCCGACGATCACGCCGGCGGAGACGGCACCGGGAGCGAGCGCGCGACGGAGGGGCCGCGGCTGACGTGCGCCCGCTCCTCGGGCTGGGTGACCGTCATCCGAAGGCCTTTCGGATGGTGTCCCACTGGTCGGGCGGGAGGTCGTCCCGGGAATCGCTGCGGGGTGGGTAGAAGGAGATGCCGTCGATCGCGGCGCCGACCACCGGCAGCCAGCCCTCCCAGTGGTCGAGGTTCCGGGTGGTGAAAACGGCCGCCAGCACATGGGGGCTCCACGGGTGCGGGATCAGCACTTCGAGCTGACGGACGGTGACGGCGCCCGAGCCCGGCAGGCCGTAGACCGCTCCGGAGACGGGGACGGTCAGGTCGCGGGCGACCACAGCGGCGCGGCCAGGAGTGAAGTCGAGGACGGCGATCTCCGCGTCGGGCCAGGCGGCGGTGAGCTGTTCGGCGGCGCGTTGCGGGTACGTGCCGCGGGGTTCCAGCGCCTCCTGGCGGAGGAAGAGGCTGAGCACGCCCTGGGCGATCGTGCCCCCGTCGGTCGGTACCAGGCAGTTGGAGACGTGGACCGCGCCCTCACGCAGTTGCGCCTGAAGGGCGCTCTCGGCGGCGACGGCGATGCTGAGCTTCTGTTCGGGGCTCACGTCGGTGAGCGCGTCCAGCCCGTCCACGATGCGGCACATCCGGTCGCCCGGGTCCTCCGCCAGATCGACGGCGGTGAATCCGTCGGGCAGGGACAGCCAGAACGACGGGGCACCGGTGTCGACGGTCAACGGCCCGCACCCCACACGCCGGTCGCGACCGCGCTGCCGGCACCGAGCAGGCCGGCCACGATCCGGCTCTTGCCACTGCCCTCAATGGCGCTTCCGGTGCCGTTGATCACGTTGGCGCCGCCGGTGGCGCAGTTCACCGCCGCGGTCAGCCCGGGGCCGGCGTCGTCCTGGGTGAGGCCGTACGCGGTGGGCGCGGTGAGCGCCACGGTAGCGGTGGCCTGTGCGCCGTCGGAGATGTTCATCGCGGTGGCCTTCGAGAGCCCGAGTCTGACGGCGGGTTTCTCGATCGCCGTGATGAAGACAGGCCCGGCCGGGTCGATCGCCCTGGCGGTGGCACGGACCTCGGTGGCGCCGACGCCTACCGATGCCCTCACGCCGGTCCCGGCGGCCCGGGCGGTCCTGAACGCGGTGAACCCGCCCTTGAGGACGGCCCCGCCGGGGATCGCGCCGAGGAGGTCGCCGGCCAGGGTCAGGTCGTCGCCCAGGTTCGCCATGCTGGTGGGCAGCAGCCCGCTGATGCCGTACTGCCGCGCGTGCGCGCCCGCGGCCGCGGCGCTCAGCAGGATGGCGGGCAGCGCGAAGGCGGGGAAGAAGATCGCCGCGACGCCGCAGACGCCCGCGGCCACCGTGAGCAGGTCGGCGCCGTGGTCCTTCAGCCAGGTGCCGACCTTGCTGAGCCGGCCCGGCTCGGGCGGCGCCTTGCTGTCGGCGGCCTTGCGGATGGCGGTGGCGGTCCTGTGGGCGTCGGACCTGTGGCCCTCGGCGAGTTCGTGGGCCTGGCTCCGGAGACCGGTGAGGGTGGTGGTGGCACTGTCGAGGAGTTCGGCGGCTGCGTCGAGGTGCTTCCTGGCGGTGTTGTAGCGCTGTTCGGCGGCGGCGAGCGAGGTGTCGTCGGCGAAGCTCTTGCCGGCCAGTGCGAGGTCGGGGGCGGCGGCCGCGGTGCGGTGGGCCTGTTCGGCCTGTGCCCTGTCCTGCCGGGCGGTGACTGCGGCGCGTGCCAACTCGGCCGCCCTGGGCTGGTGTTCGGTGAGCGCCTGGTACCAGACGTCGAGGGCCTGGTAGGCGGCCGTGATCGAGTCGGCGGCGTCCTGGAGGTAGCCGGGGAGCTTGCCGAACCGGGCGGCGAAGGCCTTGGCGGCCTCGCCGGTCCACTGGCCCTGGTCGCCGGAGATCTGGGCCAGCGTGGTGTGGACGCCGGTGAGGTGCTGGGAGACCCGGCGCAGGCTGCTGCTGAGGCCGGCCACGGCGGCGGGGTCGCCCGGGGTGGGGTTGAAGCCGAGGCCGGACCAGTCGGGCGCGGGCTCGGGGGAGGTCATGACCGCCCCCGCGCGGGGGTGAGGGCCTTGGCGATGTCCTGCTCGGTGCCCGCGTAGGACTGCCGCGCCTTCTCCAGGCCCTCGTCGAGGACCTTGACGCATTCCCGGACCTTCTTGAGGCCGTACTCCCACTTCTCCTGGAAGTGCTTGCCGGCGTCCTCCAGGAAGTCGAAGCCGAGCCCGTCGCGGCTGGCCTCCTTGAGCGCCTTCAGCCCTTGGTCGAGCTCGTCCCCGCAGCCCTTGAGGTCCTTGGCGAGCTTGGCGAGGAATTCGGGACTGACCGTGAAATCGGCCACTTTCTCCCCCGGTGCGTCGGTTGTCGGACCGGCCGAGCATAACCCCGTTCGGTACGTGGGCGATCCGTACTGCGGGGGCACTCACACTTGCGGGGGAGGAAGTGGCCGGGGTGGGTCAACGGCGCCAGAAGCCGCGCTTCTTCGGGGCGACGAGCTGCACCACCGAGGCGACGAAGAGGTCGGCGACGGGGGAGGGGCCGGGGCCGTGGTTGAGGTGGCTCTCGGTGGTCCACTCGCCGAGGACGGTGCCCGGGCTGCCGTCGAACGGGTTGATCGCGTGTTCCAGGGTCAGGTACCGGACGGCGTTGGCGCCCTTGGGCAGGACGGAGGCGCAGAAGTACGCCTCGGTGGTGCCGGCCGGGGTGGGCAGGGTGACCAGGAGCAGGCGGGTGCCCTCGACCTCGACGTGACGGCAGTCGAGGCCGTTGCTGGGCAGCCGGTCCTCGGGCGGGAGGGTTTCGCCGAAGCTGTTCCAGAGCTTGGTGAAGGCGGGCACCAGGCTGCCGCCGTTCGGCGCCGGGCTGGTCACCTGGGGGCCGAACTTCAGCAGATGACGCGGGAGTTCGCGGTGCGCGAAGCGGTAGTGGTGCGGTCGCGGGTTCGTCATGGGGACACGGTAGCGAACGGGCCGGGCCGGGGCGTCGGCGCATCCGACGTCCCGATCCGGCCCAGGCAGTTGAACTGACGATCCGTCGGTGACTGTCGTCAGTGACTGCCCTTGAGGTTGAGTACGACCACCCCGACGATGATCAGCGCGATCCCCAGGATCTGCAGCTTCCCCAGCGACTCGCCGAAGGCGACCACGCCGATCCCGGCGACGGCCGCCGTCCCGGCCCCCGACCAGACCGCGTACGCGACCGAGACCGGGATGTGCTTGAGCGCGCGGCCGAGCAGGAAGAAGGACAGCGCGTAGCCGACGCCCACCCCCAGGCTGGGCCAGAGGCGGGTGAACCCCTCGGTGAGTTTGAGGCAGCTGGTGGCGCAGACCTCGCTCAGGATGGCGAGGGCGAGCAGAACGTAGGGCATGTCGCTGTCAAACGGCCGGGGCGGCGCAGAGCTTCCCCAACAGCGCGAGGTCGGCCCGCTCCAGGCTGTCCAGCAGGGTGATCCGGTCGCCGTCGGGCATCGGGACGGCGGTGGACGGCACGGCGAGCACCGCGCAGCCGGCCGCGGCGGCGGAGGCGACCCCGGTCGGGGTGTCCTCGACGGCGACGCAGGCGGCCGGGTCCAGGCCGAGCCGCTCGGCCGCGGCCAGGTACGGGTCCGGCGCGGGCTTGGTGCGGGCGGTGTCCTCGGCGGCCAGGGTGACGGCGAACCAGTCGCGGCCGATGGAGGAGAGGACGAGGTCCACCACCTGGCGCGGCGAGGCGGAGACCAGCGCGGTGGGCACCCGGGCCTCGCGCAGGGCGGCCAGCAGGGCGAGCGCGCCGGGGCGGGGCACCGTCTCGGCGGCGACCTTTCCGGCGAAGGACTCGCCCAGCCTGGCGGCGAGTTCGGCCTCGGGGCGGGTGGTGCCGCTGGCCCGGTGCAGGTGGGCGGCGGTGTGCTCGACGGCCTGGCCGAGCACCTCGGGGGCGTCCCGGTCGGTGAGCGGGTGGTCCAGTTCCTCGGCGAGTTCGGCGGCGGCCTGCCACCACAGTTGCTCGGTGTCGACCAGGGTGCCGTCCATGTCGAAGAGGACGGCGGCGGGCAGTACGGATTCAGGCATGGCGGTACCTTCGGTGGTTCTTCGGTCGGTGCGGGGACGAGGTTCTCAGGCGGCGCGGCGGTCCACCAGCACCGGGCGCTCCGGCAGCGTGAGCCCGGCGCGTGAGCCGGCCGGCAGGGCGGCGGCGGCCTCGGTGGGCAGGTCGGCCTTGACCTCGGTGCCGTCGTCCAGGCGGACGGTGAGCCGGGTGACGGCGCCCAGGAAGGACGCGGTGACCACCAGCGCGGGGCCGGCCTCGTCCGGGCTGAGCAGGACGTTCTCCGGGCGGACCAGCACCTGCAGCTCGCCGTCGGCCGGGACCTCGCCGTCGACCGCGTGCCGGCGGCCGAGCACCTCGACGCCGTCCGAGGTGCGGGTGCACGGGATGCGGCTCATGGTGCCGACGAACTCGGCGACGAAGGCGGTGGCCGGCCGGCCGTACAGCTCGGACGGGGTGGCGCACTGCTCCAGCTTCCCGGCCCGCAGCACGGCGACCCGGTCGGCCATCGACAGCGCCTCCTCCTGGTCGTGGGTGACGAACAGGGTGGTGATGCCCAGCTCCTGCTGGAGGCGGCGGATCTCCTCGCGGAGCTGGAGGCGGACCTTGGCGTCCAGCGCGGACAGCGGCTCGTCCAGCAGCAGCACGCGCGGCTGGAGGGCGAGCGCGCGGGCGAGTGCGATGCGCTGCTGCTGGCCGCCGGACATCTGGTGCGGGTAGTGCTCGGCGCGGTGCGGCAGGCCGACCAGCTCCAGCAGTTCGTGGGCGCGCCTGCGGCGCTCGGCCTTGCCGGTGCCGCGCATCCGCAGCCCGAAGGCGACGTTGTCCAGCGCGGTCAGGTGCGGGAAGAGGCTGTACGACTGGAACACCATGCCCGCGTCGCGCTTGTGGGCGGGGATCGCGGTGATGTCCTGGCCGTCGACCAGCACCTCGCCGGAGTCGTGCTGCTCGAAGCCGGCCAGGATGCGCAGGGCGGTGGTCTTCCCGCAGCCGGACGGGCCGAGCAGGGCGAGCAGTTCACCGGGCCGGACGGTCAGGTCCAGGCCGTCGAGGGCGGTGGTGGCGCCGAACGCGCGGCGCAGCGAGCGGAACTCGACGGTGGCGCTGCCCGAGGTGGTTCCGGGGGCGAGCGGGGCGCCGTCGGCGAGGACGGTGGCCGTGGTCATGGCTGATAACTCCTGGAAAGCGGTGGGTGGTTCAGGACCGGGCGGCCTTGCGGCCGCGGCCGACGGCGGACATCAGCAGCAGGACGAGCCAGACGATCAGCAGGCTGAGCATCGAGACCGCGACGGACATCTGGCCGTCGCTCTTGCCGTTGGAGTTGATCCACACCGAGAAGGGGGTGAAGCCGAGGATGGAGGCGGTGGTGAACTCGCCGAGCACCAGGGCGACGGTGAGCACGGCGGCGTTCAGCAGCGAGCTGCGCAGGTTGGGCAGGACGACGGTGAACACCGCGCGCAGCCAGCCGGCCCCGCAGTTTCGGGCGGCCTCGACCAGGGTGACCACGTCGACACCGCGCAGGCCGGCGTCGATCGCCCGGTAGGCGAACGGCAGCGCCATCAGCACGTACGCGATGACCAGGACGACCGGGAAGTTCGGGTCCTGGATGGCCACGACGGTCTGGAAGAACGGGGTGTCCTGGAGGTAGTCCGGGCCCCAGCGCAGCACGCCGATGATGCCGGTGGTGAGCGCGACGACCGGGACGACCAGCGGCATCGAGCACATGATCTCGATCACCGGGCGCAGCCTCGGCGCGCCGAGCCGGGCGGCGAGCACCGCCGGGACGAGCAGGAGCAGCAGCACCACCACGGTGACGGCCGCCAGTTCGAGGCTCAGCACCAGGCTGTCGGTGAAGCCGGGGGCGTTCAGCAGCTCGGTGTAGGCGCGGAAGGTGGTGCCGCCCTTGTTGTCGTCGACGCTGAACCACAGCGAGGCGGCCATCGGCACCGCGAAGTAGATCCCGCAGACCAGCAGGACCAGGCCGCGGCCGAAACGGATGCGATTGATCAGGCGAGCCACTTGGCACTCCGGCGCTGAAGGGGCAGGTACAGGGCCATCACCAGGCAGGCGACCACGATCATGTCGAGTCCGAGGGCGAGGGCGAGGTTGCCCTGGCCGACCAGGACGTTGCCGGACAGCGCGTCGCCGATCTGCATCGAGATCAGCGGCACCGAACTGCCCACCATGGCCTCGGCGGTGGCGTACGCGGCGAACGAGGCGCCGAACAGCAGCACGAAGCCGCCGAGCAGCGAGGGCAGCAGGACGGGCAGGGCCACGTGCCGCCAGTACTGCAGGGAGGTGGCGCCGTTGTTGGACGCGGCCTCGCGCCACTGGGCCTTCAGGCCCTCCAGGGCCGGGGTGATGGTGATGACCATCAGCGGGACCAGGAAGTAGAGGTAGACCACCGACAGGCCGGAGAAGGTGTAGAGGTTCCAGCCGTGCTCGGTCAGGCCGAGCTTCCTGGTGACCTCGCCGGAGTTGCCGAGGGTGGCGACGAACATGAAGGCCAGCGGGACGCCGCCGAAGTTGGCGAGCACGCCGGAGGCGGACATCACGGCCTCGCGGAAGGCCCGGAACCGGGAGGTCGCCACGGCCTGGGCCAGCGGCAGGCCGACCACGGTGGCGATCAGCGCGGTCAGCAGGGAGAGCTTCACGCTGCCCCACAGGGCCGTCCAGTACGCGCCCTGGAGGGAGCCGGTGAGGTTGTCGGTGGTGAAGGTGCCGCCGCCGTCGGGGGCGTCCGAGGAGGTGGTGAAGGCGCCGACGGCGATCGCGACGGCGGGCAGGCCGAAGCCGATCGCGAAGAAGAGCACCAGCGGGAGGGCGGCGAGCCAGGCGCGGCTGCCGCGGGCCCGGCGTCCGGCCGGGCGGGGTGCCCCGGTCTGCACAGCCGTGACGGCCGAGGCGGTGGGGGAGGAGGCGGGGCCGGGGGCGCCCCCGCCGCTCTGGGCGGCGGAGGCGGTGGCCGGCACCGGGGTGGGAGCCGTGGTCATCTCAGGTCAGCCCGCGATCGCCTTGGCCCAGTTCTCGGTCACGACCTTCTTGGCCGCGTCCGTCTGGTCCTGGGTCGGGAAGGTGGTGAAGGGCTTCTCGACGGTCGGCAGCTTGGCGGCGGCGGTCGCGTCCAGGGTGCCGGCGGTCTTCATGGCGTCGAACAGGGCGGGGGTGGCGTAGCCGCCGAGGAAGCCGTTCTGCCCCTGGGCGCTGTAGAGGTACTCCTCCCACAGGCGCGCGGCGGCCGGGTGCGGGGCGTCCTTGTTGATCGCCTGGTTGTAGTACTGGGCGTAGGAGCCGTCCGAGGGGATGGACACCTGCCAGTCGATGCCCTTGTCCTTGAACTTGTCGCTGTAGCCGGCGTTCAGGTACGACCAGTCGATGCTGATCGGGGTCTCGCCCTTCTCGATGGTCGCCGGGGTGACCTCGACCGGGTTGAAGTTGCCGGCCTGCTTGACCTTGCCGAAGAAGTCGATGCCGGGCTGGATGTTGTCCAGCGAGCCGCCGTTGGCGAGCGCGGCCGCGTAGACGGCGCCGAAGGCGGCACCGGCCTTGGTCGGGTTGCCGTTCAGGGCGACCATGCCCTTGTAGTCGGGCTTGAGCAGGTCGGCGAAGGTCTTCGGGCAGGCGGACACCTTCTTGGCGTCGCAGCCGATCGACATGTAGCCGCCGTAGTCGTTGTAGCTCAGGCCGTTGGCGTCCTTCATGGTGGCCGGGATCTTGTCGAAGTCGGTCACCTTGTACGGGGCGAGCAGGCCCTGCTTGCCGGCGCTGATCGCGAAGGCCGAGCCGAGGTCGACGACGTCGGGGGCGCGGTCCTGGCCCTTACGGGAGGTGATCGCGTTGATCTCGTCCTGGCTGGAGCCGTCCGGGTTCTCGTCCTCGATGTCGATGCCGTACTTCGCCTTGAAGTCGTCCATCAGCTTGCCGTAGTTCGCCCAGTCGCGGGGCAGCGTGATGACGTGCAGCTTGCCCTCCTTCTTGGCGGCGGCGACCAGCGCGTCCATGCCGCCGAAGTCGGCGACCGAGGTGGCGGTCTTGGCGCTCTTGCCGCCCGCGAGGTCGTTGCTGCCGGCCTTCGCGGAGGAGGAGCCGGCGGAACCGCAGGCGGTGAGGGACAGCGCGGCGGCGGTCAGAACGGCCGCGAAGGCGGCGGAGCGGGCGCGGTGCAGGGACACGGGTCAGTCTCCTGAGACGGGGGAACTGCAAGCGGGTGTCTTGAACGGGGGATCAGCCGGGTGGCGCGGTCCGGAGCCGTCCGAGGAGAGTTCGGAACCGTCCGAGTTGACTAGCCAACTTCGCTGACGGGGGTAAGTAACCCGAAGTCCGGTGACGGGAAGGTGAACGGACGGCCCAGAACCGGGGTCGGCTGCGGGAACGGTGGAATCCGGCCATCGGAGCGTGATCCGTTCGATGCGATGCTCGAACCGCGCAGCGGGATAGGGTCGGGCTGTCCGCGCCGGCACGGCTGCGCTGGACACCGCCCCAGGAGGGACATTGACTGACGTGGCAGTAGAGTCCGGGCGCCCCGTCGAACGTGCGACCGGCGAGCGTGCGACCGGCGCCCTGTACCGCAAGGTCGCCGCCGACCTGCGCGAGGCCATCACCACCGGCGCGTACGGCGAGGCGGGCCGGCTGCCCGCCGAAGGCGCCCTCGCCGAGCAGTACGGGGTCTCCCGCGGCACCGTCCGCCAGGCCCTCGCCGTGCTGCGCTCCGACGGGCTGGTCACCTCCCGCCGGGGCACCCGGAGGGTGGTGCTCGGCGGCGCCCGGGTGCAGAGCTTCTCCGAACTGCTCAGCTTCACCCACTGGGCGTACTCGATGGGCGAGGAGCCCGGCGGCATCCTGGACTCACTGGTGCGCCGCCCGGCCGACGCCGCCGAACGCGACCAACTGCGCCTGGAGCCGGGCGCCGAGGTGTACGTGACGGTCCGGCTGCGGACCCTGTCCGGCACACCGGTGATGGTCGAGCGGACCATCTACCCGCCGCGGGTCGGCGAGATCGTCGCCGAGCTGCCGCCGGACGTCGTCTCCCACACCGAGGTGCTGCGCGAGCACGGCATCCTGTTCACCGACGCCGACCACACCATCGACATCGTCGCGGCCAACGCCGAGGACGCCCGGCTGCTCGGCTGCCGCCGCGGCGGCCCACTGCTGCGCGAGCGGCGCCGCACGACCGACCCGACCGGCACGCCGGTGGAGTGGTCGCAGGACCGCTACCTGCCCGGGACGGTGGCGTTCAGCGTGCACAACTCGCTGGCGACTTCGGCGCTTTCGCGGCACGCCCGGGAGCTGGACTGAGCTCCCGGGCGTTGTTCGGTCACTTCATCAGTGCCGCGAGCAGCGGGCGGTAGTGCTCGAAGTCCGGCGTCTTCGCGCCGGCCGTCTTGGCCTGCTCGTCCCAGCGGCGGACGGCCATCGCGTCGACGGCGCCCGGGAGTCGGGCGAAGTCGGCCGCCTCGCGGTCGTCCATCGGGCCGCCCTGGACGGTGAGGGTGTACTTGGAGGCGGCGGACAGCTCGGCGCGGTAGCCGGGCTCGGCGGCGCACAGGTAGCGCTTGGCGGCCACGTGCAGCCGCACCGGCTCGGTGACCTCCGGGCCGAACCAGCGGGCCAGCCAGTCGGCGCCGCTGTCGCTGTGATGGTTGTCCTGTCCCTGCATCAAGTCGCGCCCGCGCACGGCCCCTTGGAAGTGTCCGACGTCGTGCAGCAGTGCGGCGGCGATGAGGTGGTCGGGAGCCCCGGCGGCCTCGGCAGCGGCGGCGGCCTGCAGCATGTGCTCGGCCATGGTGACCGCCTCGCCCAGGTACTCCCCGGCTCCCTCGCCCGTGAACAGCTCGGCCAGCTCGTCCAGGGCGGCGGTGCGGCGGTGCAGGACGGCGAGGGTGCTGTGCAGGGCGTCCAGGTCGGCGTAGCAGCCCTGGAGATGGCGCCGGCCGTCCTGCTGGAAGGCGGTACGGGCGTGCAGCAGGCGGGTGTTGTCGAAGACCAGGCAGTCGCCGGGGCCCAGGCGGAAGGTGAGCCGGAGCTCGGGGCGCAGGGTGATCGCGGCGAAGCGGCGGTAGGCGGCGTAGAAGGCCTCCACGTCGTCCGCTCGGAGGGTGCCGAGCGAGCGGTTGTTGAAGCGGACCTCGCGGATCCGGCCGAGCGGGTCCACGTCGATCAGCGGGCGGTCGGCGCGCAGTTCGGTGCGGCGGTCCCGGAAGACGAAGGGGACGGGAGTGCGGGTGAGGGTCTCGAAGTCCTCGGGGGCTTCGTCGCGGAGGGCCGCGGCCGCCTTGAAGCCGTCCACCAGGCCGGAGTCGCCGCCGGTCGCCGAGTTCTCCAGGCAGTGCAGCAGTTGGAGGGTGGGGACCGGGTCCCGGTAGGGGTTGTCGGTGTGCGGGGTGATGGCCCTGTTCGTGAAGGCGAGGTTGTTCGGGTCGGGCTCGATCCGGACGTCGAACAGCTCGCCGTAGTTGGTGACCCGGACGTAGCCGAAGCTCTCGGCCACCCGCAGCACCTGGCGCTCCACCGTCGGCACCCCGCGCAGCAGCGCGAAGCCGCTGCGCCGTACGGCGGCGAGGACGGCGGCCTGCTCGGCGGGGTCGGTCAGGTACGCCTCCCAGTCGGCCCCGGGGATGCCGCGCGCGAAGTCGGCGGCCGTCCAGAGCCGCTTGCCCTGCTCGGTGCGGCCGTCGCCCGCCTCGTCCGTGTCGTGCAGCCAGGTGAGCGGGTAGCGGGAGCGGTGGCCGTCGGACCAGAGGACTTCCAGGTTGCCGTCGAGCTCCTTGCTCGCGGCGATGGCGAGGTCCGGCGGCAGATCGCTGATCTGGAACAGCTTCTGCCCGTTGCGCGGGTCCCGGCACTCGCCGCACGGGCAGTTGTCGCGCAGCCAGTAGGGCGGCGGTTGCTGGGTCATGGGTCTCCTCCTGGGCTGAGTTGTACAGCCAACTTCACCTCTCGAGGAGCTTGCCGCTCCCCGGTGAGTTCCGCGTGCCGGTCGGATGAACGTCCGGGGAACGGTCCGTCGGGACCGCCGTCAAATCCCTTGCGCCGACGGCTTCGACCTGCTCGGATATGCCAGTGCCCGATCAAGATCAACACCAGGACGTCGACGTCCTGGTGGACATGACCCCCGTCGCCCCCGTCCCGACCGTGGCCCCATCGCCGGGCTCACGCCAGCGGCTCTGGCTGACCCTGGGCGCCTTCGGGTTCGCCGCCTTCATCGCCCTCGCGCTTGCCTTCGCCCACGACACGGCCAGCCTCGGCGCGTACCGCTACAACCCGCCGGAGGAGTTCCTGGGGCTGCCGCGCCTCCCCGCAGGGCAGATCCCCAAGGCGTCGACGGTCGCCAGGGGCGTGAAGGTCACCGGTTACCAGACCTCGGACAGGTCGCGCACCGTCGCCGTCACCGTCCGCGAGCTGCCCATCGTCTCGCCCTCGGCCACGGTCGACACGGTGATCACCGAGTCGACCACCGGCTTGCACGTCGAGAGCGTGCGCACCGTCGACCCGGGTGAACGCGGCGGCGTCATGAAGTGCGGCCACACCAGCGGCATGAAGAAGGCGGGGAAGCCCCAGGACATGGCCTTCTGCGTCTGGGCCGACGGCAGCATGTGGGCCGTCTACGGAGAGCACGGCGACGACGTCACGCTCGACACGGACGACCTGGCTAACGACGCCCGCAAGTTCCGCCACCTCGCCGAGGTGCGGGCCTGATGGCCGAGCACGAGCAGACCGCCGACACCGACCGCCGTCACCGGCGTCCCGGCCGACGTCGCCCCCGCCGGGCGGCCCCGTTCCGGGCATTCTGGGGCGGGCCCACATGCCGTGAGCCGCTGCCACCGTTCGGGTGAGGGCGCAGCTCGGAGGGTGTTTCGGGGTGAAGGGACCAGCCCGGGCTGCGGCACTGTCGGGGTGGACTCCCTCCCCCCGATGCGAGAGGCGGCTGTGCCGTGGGCCAATCCGATACCACCTCATCGCCCCCCGCGGGGCACGGCGGGCTGAAGCGTGAGGTCGGCCTCGCCGGGCTGCTCTGGGCGTCGGTCGGGGCGATCATCGGGTCCGGCTGGCTGTTCGGGGCGCAGAAGGCGGCGGTGGCGGCCGGGCCCGCCGCCCTGCTCTCCTGGGGCATCGGTGCGGTGGCGATCGTCCTGCTGGCGCTGGTCCACGCGGAGCTGGGCGGGCTGTTCCCGGTCGCGGGCGGCACCGCGCGCTACCCCCACTACGCCTTCGGTGGCTTCGCCGGGATGTCGTTCGGCTGGTTCACCTGGCTGCAGGCGGCGACCATCGCGCCGATCGAGGTGCAGGCGATGATCAACTACGCCCAGCACTGGTCCTGGGCGGACGGCTTCCTGAACAAGGACCTGACGCTGACCGCGACGGGATTCGTGGTCGCCGCCGTGCTGATGGGTGTGTTCGTCGCGATCAACTTCCTCGGTGTCCGACTGCTCGCCCACACCAACAGCGCCGCCACCGTCTGGAAGGTCGCGATCCCGGTCCTGACGATCTTCGCGCTCGGGATCACCGGGTTCAACGGCTCCAACTTCACCGTGCACGGGTTCGCGCCGGACGGCGCCAAGGGCGTGCTGGCGGCGATCAGCAGCAGCGGGGTGATCTTCGCGCTGCTCGGGTTCGAGCAGGCCATCCAGTGGGCGGGGGAGAGTCGCAACCCCCGCAAGGACATTCCCCGGGCGGTGATCGGCTCGGTGGTGATCGGCACGATCATCTACGTGATGCTCCAGGTGGTGTTCATCGGCGCGCTGCCGCCGGAGACCGTCGCGGGCGGCTGGACCAAGCTCACCTACCCCGGCGTCAGCGGCCCGTTCGCGGGCCTCGCGACGCTGATCGGCCTGGGCTGGCTGGCCACGATCCTGTTCATCGACGCGGTGGTCTCACCGGCCGGCACCGGGCTGGTCTACATCACCTCCAGCTCGCGGGTCACCTACGGCCTCAGCCGCAACGGCTACGCGCCGCGGGCCCTCCAGTACACCGACCGCAACTCGGTGCCCTGGCTCGGGCTGCTCATCGCCTGGATCGCCGGGGTGATCTGCTTCCTGCCGTTCCCGAGCTGGCAGCGGCTGGTCGGCTTCATCACCTCGGCCGTCGTGCTGATGTACGCGGGCGCGCCGCTGGCCTTCGGGGTGCTGCGCAAGCGGTTGCCGGGGATGGAGCGCTCGTACAACCTGCCGGGTGGCACGGTCGTCTCGCCGATCGCCTTCGTGGTGGCGAGCCTGGTCATCTACTGGGCGGGCTGGGACACCCTGTGGCGCCTCGGGCTGGCGATCGTGATCGGGTACCTGCTGCTCGGCGGGTACTCCGCGTACGCCGCCTCGAAGGGGGTGCCGAACGCGCCGCGGATGGACTTCAGGGCGGGGCAGTGGCTGCCCGTCTACCTCATCGGGATGGGGATCGTCTCCTGGCAGGGCAGCTTCGGCGTGGGCGCGCAGGGGAACCTGCCGCTGTGGTGGGACATCGGGGTGGTGGTGGTGTTCTCGCTGGTCGTCTACTACTGGGCGCTGTCCGTCGCCCTGCCGGCGGAGGACATCGAGCGGAACATCCGCGGCGTCGAGGTGGTGGACGCGGGCGGACACTGACCTTCCCGGTCTGCGGCGGCCCCCGGTTCGTCCGAACCGGGGGCCGCTCGCTTGTGTCAGACAGTCGCGTCCCAGGCCGCCTCGGCGGCCGCCAGGGCCTTCGCGCCGTCGGCCTCCGTGGCGTCGGCGAGCGCGGTGAGGCAGGCGCGGACGGTGTCCAGCCCGGACGCCTGGCCGTAGTGGTTGACCCGCAGCATCTCCGCGGCCAGCGCACCGCCGCCGGGCTGGATCGGCAGCGCGGGGTCGAGGGTGGCGGCGAGTTCGGCGGCGTGCAGGCCGGCCGGGGTGCGCACGGTGGTGGCGACCGGGGCCGCGTGGGCGTCCTCGCGGACGAACGGGGTCAGCGTGCCGAGCGCGCGCACGCCGGCCCGGGTGGCGGCGGAGGCGGCGCGGTGGCGGGCGATCACGGTCGGCAGGCCGTCGGCGGCGATCCGGTCCAGGCAGGCGCCGAGCGCGAGCATCTCCAACTGGGCCGGGGCGTGCGGGAGTACGGTGCGCCCGGCGTCCGTCCAGCGCTCCTTCCAGTCGAGCAGCGAGAGGTAGGAGCGGCGCGGGGCGGCCGGGTTGGCGGCGATCCGCTCCCAGGCGCGCCCGGAGACGGAGACGGCGGAGACCCCGGCCGGGCCGCCCATCGCCTTCTGGCCGCCGATCACGCACAGGTCGATGCCCCACTCGTCGGTGAGCAGCGGCTCGGCGGCGACCGAGGCGACCGCGTCGAGCATCAGCAGGGCGCCGTGCTCGCGGACCGCGGCGGCGATCTCGGCGACCGGGTTGGTGTTGCCGGTGGCGGCCTCGGCGTGCACCAGGGAGACGAAGTCGATCTCGGGGTGGCTCTCGAGCGCCTCGGCGACCTGCTGAGCGCTCACCGCGCTGTCGAACGGCACGGCGAGGTCGACGACCGTGGCCCCGCAGGAGCGCAGCCAGTTGCCGAAGGTCTGCCCGTACGGGCCGGTGACGATGTTGAGTGCGGTGGAGCCGGGGTGGGCGGCGCCGCGGATCGCGGCCTCCAGCGGGAGCAGGGCCTCACCCTGGGTGACGATGACGTCGGCTTCGGTGTGCAGCAGCGCGGCCACCTGGTCCTCGATCGCCGCGAACCCGGCGGCGCTGAGCGGGGGGAGGTCGAGGAAGTGGCTCACGGCATGCGGCCTTTCGCAGCGGGGACGACGGGTGCGGCAACGAGTCTGCCGCATTCTGACTGCTTACACGGAACCCGCCCGTCGGTAGAGTGCGGCCATGAGTGATGGCGCGGTGCTGCACGTCCGGGGTCGGGTGCTGGTCGGTCCGGAGGAGGTCCGGGACGAACTCTGGGTGGTGGACGGCCGGGTGAGCTTCACCCGCCCGCCGACCGTCGAAGACGTCCGGACGGTGACCGGCTGGGTACTGCCCGGCCTGGTGGACGCGCACTGCCACGTCGGACTGGACGCGCACGGTGCCGTGGACGCGGAGACCAGCGAGAAGCAGGCGCTCACCGACCGTGACGCCGGCACCCTGCTGATCCGCGACGCCGGTTCGGCCGCCGACACTCGCTGGATCGACGAGCGCGAGGACCTGCCCCGGATCATCCGGGCCGGGCGGCACATCGCCCGCACCCGCCGCTACATCCGCAACTACGCCCACGAGATCGAGCCCGGCGACCTCGCCGCGTACGTGCGGGCCGAGGCCCGGCGAGGCGACGGCTGGGTGAAGCTGGTCGGCGACTGGATCGACCGGGAGCGCGGCGACCTCGCCGCCTGCTGGCCCGGCGACGCACTGGCCGAGGCGATCGCGGCGGCGCACGAGGAGGGGGCGCGGGTCACCGCGCACTGCTTCGCGGCCGAGTCGCTGCCGGACCTGCTGACGGCCGGGATCGACTGCGTCGAGCACGCCACCGGGCTGACCGAGGAGTTGATCCCGGCCTTCGCCGAGCGCGGGGTGGCCATCGTCCCGACGCTGGTCAACATCGCCACCTTCCCGGCGTTGGCGGCCGGCGGGGAGGCCAAGTTCCCGGCCTGGTCGGCGCACATGCGGCGGCTGCACGAGCGCCGCTACGACACCGTCGGCGCCGCGCACGACGCGGGCATCCCGGTGTTCGTCGGCACGGACGCGGGCGGCTCGCTGGCGCACGGGCTGGTCGCGGACGAGGTGGCGGAGCTGGTGAAGGCGGGGCTGAGCCCGGCCGAGGCGCTGTCGGCGGCGAGTTGGGGAGCACGGGCGTGGCTCGGGCGGCCGGGGCTGGAGGAGGGCGCGCCGGCCGACTTCGTGGTGTACGCGGAGGACCCGCGGGCGGACGTGCGGGTGCTCGCGGACCCGCTGCTGGTGGTGCTGCGGGGGCGGCCGGTGGGGTGACCCCGCGCGGTGATCGTTCGCGGTGACGCCCTGTCGGTATCGGCCGATAGGGTGACGCCCATGGCACCGCGTCCACTGAATGAGATCGTCGAGCCCGGTTGGGCCGCCGCCCTGGAGCCCGTCGCCGGCCGGGTCGCCGCGATGGGCGACTTCCTGCGCGCCGAGATCGCCGCCGGTCGTACCTACCTGCCCTCCGGGCCGAACGTGCTGCGGGCCTTCCAGCAGCCCCTGGCCGACGTGCGGGTGCTGATCGTCGGGCAGGATCCGTACCCGACCCCCGGCCACGCCGTCGGGCTCAGCTTCTCGGTGGGGCCGGAGGTGCGACCGATCCCGGCGAGCCTGATCAACATCTTCCAGGAGTACGGCAACGACCTCGGCCTGCCGCAGCCCTCCAACGGTGACCTCACCCCGTGGACGAACCAGGGCGTGCTGCTGCTCAACCGGGCGCTGACCACCGCCCCGCGCAAGCCCGCCGCGCACCGGGGCAAGGGCTGGGAGGAGGTCACCGAACAGGCGATCCGGGCGCTGGTGGCGCGCGGCGGCCCGCTGGTGGCGATCCTCTGGGGCCGCGACGCCCGTAACCTCCGGCCGCTGCTCGGGGACGTCCCGGCGATCGAGTCGGCGCACCCGAGCCCGTACTCGGCCAGTAGCGGCTTCTTCGGCTCGCGTCCGTTCAGCCGGGCGAACGAGCTGCTGGTGCGACAGGGCGCGCAGCCGGTGGACTGGCGGCTGCCGTAGGGGAGTTGACGCGTCCGGGCGGCGCCGCGCCGGCCCGTAGCAGATCCGGGTCGGTGCGGAACGTCAATCTCACTCCAACGGGTGAAACGACGTTCTGTGGTGCTCATGTGACGGATCGTTCGAGAAGACTGGCGGCTCATCGTTTCATCTGCCTTGAGGTATCGCCTTGTCTTCTCGTCGAATCGTTTCTGCCGCCGCCGCCACGGTGGCGTGCACGCTGCTCACCGCCGCGCCCGTCCAGGCGGCTCCTGCGCCGGGGGCCTCCTCACCGGGCAAGGCGCGCGCCGTCACCGCCGAAGTCGCCCTGGACGTCAAGCTGTTGAACAACGCCGTGGACGTCCCGGTGGACATCGCGCTCAACAAGGTGGAGACACCCGCGCAGCGCGACGGTTCCGTCCTCACCGCCAAGGTCGACGGCGTCGACCAGCGCGGCCCGGTCGAACTGGTCAAGGCCGACGTCGGCAAGTCCGTCACCCGCTCCGACGCCAAGGGCACCGCCGCCTCCGTCAAGCTGGTCAACGCCGACGTACACGCCCCCGGCCTGCCCACCACCGCGCTGCTCGGCCTGGAGGCGATGAGCGCCGAGGTCACCTGCCCGGTCGACGGGCAACCGACCGCGAACGTGGTCGCGCCCGCAAAGCTGACCGTGCTGGGCAAGCCCGTCACCGTCGGGCTGTACGGCCCGACCAAGGTGGACGTGCCGCTGGTCGGCAGCGTGTCGGTGGAGTTCTCCAGGAAGACCACCACCACGACCACCGCCGCCGCCTCGGCCCTGGAGGTGCAGGTGGAGGTGAACCCGCTGAACCTGAACGTCGCCAAGGTCACCGGCACGGTCACCGTCGCGTCGGTGAGCTGCGAGAAGCCCGGCGCCCCCGCGCCCACGGACACCCCGAGCGCGGCGCCCAGCGCCCAGCCGGTCGCCGACACCACCACCTCGCCGGCCGCGGTGCCGCAGGCGGCGGTGGAGAAGCCCGGGAAGGGCGGGAAGCCCGAGACGCTCGCCAGCACCGGCGGCAGCAGCGCTACCGGCCCGCTGGCCGCCGGGGCCGCCGCCCTGGTCGCGGGCGGCGCGGCCGCCCTGTGGGCCACCCGGCGCCGCCGGGCCGCGCACGCCCGTCGGCCCTGAGCGCTCCCGCGGGCCGCTCCCGGCCACCCGGAGCGGTGCGGGGTGCCACGCCCGGCACTCCCGCACCGTAACCGTGCCAACGCGGACGGTTGGTTCACATGCGCGTTACACGAGAGGAACAACCGGGAAACGGCGGCTTGCGACGCTACGCGGGCACCCACCCCCACCCAGCAATGCGAGGGACCCAGTCGTGGCAATCAAGGCCGAGTACATCTGGATCGACGGCACCAAGCCGACCGCGAAGCTCCGCTCCAAGACTCGCGTCCTGCCGAACGCCGACAAGATCCCCACCTGGGGCTTCGACGGTTCCTCGACCAACCAGGCCGAGGGCCACGCCTCGGACCGCGTGCTGGAGCCGGTGAAGGTCGTCAAGGACCCGATCCGCGGCGGTGACAACATCCTGGTCCTCTGCGAGGTCCTGGAGACGAACGGTACCCCGCACGAGTCCAACACCCGCGCCCTGCTGCGCGAGGTCGAGGAGAAGTACACCGCTCAGGAGTCGATCTTCGGCATCGAGCAGGAGTACACCTTCTTCAAGGGCTCCCGCCCGCTCGGCTTCCCGGAGGGTGGCTTCCCGGCCCCGCAGGGCGGCTACTACTGCGGCGTCGGCGCCGAGGAGGTCTTCGGCCGCGAGATCGTCGAGCTGCACCTCGACCGCTGCATCGACGCCGGCCTGGCGATCTGCGGCATCAACGCCGAGGTCATGCCCGGCCAGTGGGAGTTCCAGATCGGCCCGGTCGACGCGCTGACCGTCTCGGACGACCTGTGGATCGCCCGCTACCTGCTCTACCGCACCGCCGAGGAGTTCGGCATCGACGCCACCCTGGACGCCAAGCCGGCCCGTGGCGACTGGAACGGCGCGGGTGCGCACACCAACTTCTCCACCAAGGCGATGCGCGAGGGCTACGACGCCATCATCACCGCCTGCGAGTCGCTCGGCGCCTCCCAGGAGAAGGTGCTGGAGCACGTCACCCAGTACGGCGCCGACATCGAGTCCCGCCTGACCGGCAAGCACGAGACCGCCCCGTGGAACGTCTACAGCTACGGCGTCTCCAACCGCGGCGCCTCGGTCCGCATCCCGTGGCAGGTCGAGGTGGAGCAGAAGGGCTACATCGAGGACCGCCGCCCGAACGCCAACGTCGACCCCTACGTCGTCACCCGCCTCCTGATCAACACCTGCTGCGAGGCCCTGGAGAAGGCCGGCCAGGTCTGATCCGCCCCTGAGGTACGTGAGCCCGCAGGCCCTCCCCCACCGGGGGAGGGCCTGCGGGCGTTCGCTCACTCCTCGGCCTCGACCTCGGCGAGATGATCGGTGAGTGCTGGTCCTCGGCCGCGAGGTAGTTGAAGGCGGTCTTCATCAGGTTCGTGGCGGACTCGGCCATCACGAACGCGGCGAACGCGATCTTGTCGAACGTTTCGGCTGCGGCAGCCTCGTAGGCGGCCGCAAACGCGCGGCCGCCCGCGTCGTTGCCCGCCATGCCTGCCGACCCGCTCAGATCGCCCATCAGGCCGGTGGCGATCTCCTCGACCCGGTGGCGCAGTTGGCTGTATCCCCTGGACGTCAGTACGAGTTGGTTTGTCGACACTCGGTAGTCCGACAACAGCGCCCCCCAGCTCATCCGTCGTACAGGGAATGATTTCGCCTGTTCGATCCCTTGTTCGGCAAAGCCGAAGCGCCTGGTGTCATGAGTGCAAATCGCTGGTCAATCCCGTTCGGCCACCGGACAATTCACGGCATGACCAGACAGCCGCTGCTCCTGCTCGACGTGGACGGACCGCTCAATCCCTATGCCGCGCCGAGGCTCCGGCGGCCGGCCGGGTACCGGAGCCACGAGCTGATGCCCGCGTGGTGGGCGGAGCGGCAGGCGCGGCGGGCGGAGGGGGAGGCGAAGCCGCTGCGGGTGTGGCTGAACCCGGCGCACGGGGTGGAGCTGCTGGCGCTGCCGTACGAGCTGGTGTGGGCGACGACCTGGATGGCGGAGGCGAACGCGCTGATCGGGCCGAATCTGGGCCTGCCCGAACTGCCGTACATCGCCTGGACGGAGCTGTTCGGCAGCGATCCGGACGGGCTGCACTGGAAGACCAGGGACGTGGTCGCCTGGGCGGACGGGCGGCCCTTCGTGTGGCTGGACGACGAGTTGGGGCCGCAGGACATCGAGTGGATCGCGGCGAACCACCCGGGCGAGGCGCTGCCGCTGTGGGTCGACCCCCGGGCGGGGCTGCACGAGCTGCACTTCGCGGCGCTGCGGGAGTGGGCGGAGGAGGCTCCGTGCTGATCGGTCAGGTGGAGCGGTTGCGCCGCTACCCGGTGAAGTCGCTGCTGGGGGAGGAGCTTTCGGCGGCGGAGGTGACCGGGCGCGGGGTGGCCGGGGACCGTGAGCGGGCGCTGTTGGACCTGGCGACCGGGCGGGTGGCCAGCGCGAAGCACCCCCGGCTGTGGGCGGGCCTGCTGAAGTACTCGGCGGCGGCCACCGCGGACGGCCGGGTGGCGATCACCGGCCCGGACGGGCGCGCCGCGGACGAGGCGGAGCTGTCCGAGGCGCTCGGCCGCAAGCTCGCCCTGATCGCCGAACGGCCGCCCGGCGCGACGGTCGAGCGGGCGGTGCCCGAGGAGGTGCTGGCGCGCGGAATCGAGGCCGAAGTCGCGGTGACGGTCAGCGAGTTGGGTCGTGCCGCGCCGGAGGGCGGCTTCTTCGACTTCGCCCCGGTGCACCTGATCACCGAGGCCACGCTGCGCGCCGTCGGCGTCGAGGCCGAGCGTTACCGGCCGAACCTGGTGCTCCGCACCGAGGGCGAGGGGTTCGTCGAGAACGCCTGGGTGGGGCGGGAGTTGGCGGTGGGGGAGACGCTGCGGCTGCGCATCGTGGCACCCACCCCGCGCTGCGCCGTCCCCACCCTGGGGCACGGGTCGCTGCCCCGCCGGGCGGAGGCGCTGCGGGTGCCGGCCGAGCGCAACCGGCTGGTCCCGCTGGAGGGGATGCCGGCGCTGCCCTGCGCGGGGGTGTACGCGCAGGTCCTGGCACCGGGCAGGGTCGAGCCGGGTGCCGAGGTCAGGTTGAACTGAGCACCGCTTCCAGGGCGTTGAGGAAGCGGTCGGTGGTCTCCTCGTCCCGTACGGCGATCCGCAGCCAGTCCTCGCCGAGGCCGGGGAAGGTGTCCCCACGCCGGACCGCGAAGCCGTGCTCGCGCAGTCGCTCGCGGACGGCGGCCGCGCCCGGCAGCCGGACCAGGACGAAGGAGGCGGCCGGTTCGCCGTACACCCGCAGCGCCGGGAAGGCGGCCAGGCACTTCACCAAGTACGCTCGCCGAAGGGCCAGTTCGGCGGCCGCCTGCTCCGCCTCGGCCAGTGCCGGCGGGCCGCTGCACACCTCGGCGGCGACCAGGGCCGGGGTGGAGACCGGCCAGAGCGGCTGTGCGGCGCCGAGGGCGGCGATCAGCGGCGCCGGTCCGAGCACGTAGCCGATCCGCAGCCCGGCCAGGCCCCAGGTCTTGGTGAGGCTCCGCAGCACGACGACCCGGCCGGGCAGGTCCCGGAGCGGGGCGAGGGACTCCCGTTCGCCCGGCACGGTGTCCATGAACGCCTCGTCCACCACCAGGGTGCGTCCGGGCCGGGCGAGCGCGGCGACGGCCTCGGCGGGGTGCAGGACGGAGGTCGGGTTGGTCGGGTTGCCGAGGACGACCAAATCCGCCTCCTCGGGTACGGCGCCCAGTCGGAAGCCGTCCTCGGGGGAGAGCAGCACCCGGTGAACCCGGTGCCCGGCATCCCGCAGCGCGGCCTCCGGTTCGGTGAACTGCGGGTGCACCACGACGATGTGACGTGCAGTCAGAACTCGCGCGAGCAGGACGAAGGCCTCCGCCGCCCCCGAGGTGAGCAGCACCTCCTCGACCGGGCGCCCGTGCCGGGCGGCCACCGCGGCGCGGGCGGCGCCCTGGTCGGGGTAGGCGGCGAGGTCGCCGAGGGTGGCGGCCAGGCGTTCGCGCAGCCAGGTCGGCGGCGTGCCGGTGCGGACGTTGACGGCGAGGTCGACCAGGCCGCGTCCGCCCGCCCGCACCTCGGCGTCGCCGTGGTGGCGCAGGTCGGGCTCGTGGGCGGTCATGCGGGGTCTCCGTCAACAGGCAGAGCGGGCAGCCCGGGAACCCGCAGGATCTCGTAGGCGCCGGGCGGCACGGTGAGCCCCGAGCCGTCGCCGAGCGCGACCAGGGCGACGGCGTGCCCGTGCGCGGCCAGGGTGACGGCCGCCCCGACGTGGTCGACGACCTGTCCGGTTCCGTCCGTCGCCACTCCGGCCCAGTCCAGCGGCACTCCGCGGGTGTTCAGTACCGTCCCGGGCTCCGGCACCGCGACCTGCCGGGTCCCCGGCCGGAGCAGCTCAGCCACCGCCTCGACCGCCTCCGGCCGGCCCACCACCACCGAGGCGCGCCGCAGTTCCGCCAGCGCGCGCGGCACCAGCAGGTCGTGCGCCCCCGGCCCGAGGCCGACCAGCGCCAGCCGCCCGCGCACCGCGGCCCGGGCGATCGCCACCGTGGCCGTCGCGGACTTCCGCTTGGCGACCACGAGGTGGCCGCCGTTCGCGCTGGCCAGCGCCGCCGCCTCGGCCACGCTCGCGGTGCCGACTGCTGTGCCGACGGCCTCGGAAGGGTTGGGCACCGTGTACCGCGCCAGCTCCTCCGCCGGGTGCTCGTCCACCGGCACGTTCAGGCAGCGCGCCGCCCAGCGCACCGCCGGGTGGTCCGCCTTGCCCGCCAGGGTGGCCACCCTGGCGATGGCCGAGCGCAGGTACCCGGTCTCCTTGAGCACGGCCATCAGCAACTGCATGGCCTCGGCCGACTCGGTGCCGCTGCCCGCGCCGATGCCGACGACCAATGTGCGCGGGACGACCAGGAGGTCGCTGCCGTCCGGGTCCTCCTGATCGGAGACCCGCAGGACGGGGGCGTCCTCGGGCGCGTCCGTCCGGACGTTCGGGGGCAGCGCGGGCAGCGGGTACGGCACCTCGGTGACCAGTCGGACGGGGCGTCCGGCCGCCGCCGCCTCGGCGGTCGCGGTGGCACCGGCCCGGTAGTAGCGCACGGCGTGCGGGGTCAGGACGTCCAGCGGGTTCGCGGGGGCGGCCGGCGGGCCGGTGAACACCGGGGTGACCCCGAGGGCGGCCGCCACCTCGCGGGCCAGTTCCTCGGCCGAGTCGGTGTGGGTCAGCGGGATCACCCAGCGCCGCCCCGGGTCCACGCAGAGCACTTCCGCGCCGCGCGGGACGTCGACGCGCTCGTCGGCCAACAGCCCGACGACGACGGCGAGCGAGCCGACGGCGATCACCTGCCGGTGTCGGCTGAGGGCGAATTGCATCGCCTCCGGCGCCTGGAAGCAGTTGCCGCGCGAGGCCCGGTAGGCGTGGCTGCTCTCCGGCCAGAGCGCTTGCAGTTCGTCGGCCAGCGGGCGGCCCGGCCCGTAGATGGCGACCAGTCCGATCACGTACCGCACTCCTTGCCGTCCCCGGCCCTACGCTGACGGGCCCCCGTGATCCCACCACGCGCGGTCGAAACGGGTCAATCGCGGCGGGTGTGACATCGGACGCGGACGCCGGGTGCTCCGTACCGGGACCGCCCCGCAGCTGTTCTTCTGTTCTTCACCTGTCTTGTGCGGTACACGACACCGCCGCGATCCTACTGTTCTCGGCGCTCCCGCCCCGGAAGCCCCGACACCCGGAGGACCCCATGGCCTTCGCACGACTCCGCACCCCCGGCACCCCCGCCCCCACCACTAGCGCCGGTCCGCGCCCCGCCCGTCGCCGCAGGCTCCGCCCGATCACCGCCCTCGCCACCGGCCTCGGCCTGGTCGCCGGCTCGCTCGGCCTGTGGGCCGCGGGCGGCAGCGCGGCCGCCGACACCGCCGCCGCTCTGCCCTCGCCCGACCACGTCGTCGTCGTCATGCTGGAGAACCACGCGTACTCGCAGGTCATCGGCAGCTCGAAGGCGCCGTACATCAACCGCACCCTGGCCGCCGGCGGCGCGACGCTGACCCAGTCGTACGCGCTCACCCACCCCAGCCAGCCCAACTACTACATGCTGTTCTCCGGCAGCGCCCAGGGCGTCACGGACGACAGCTGCGTGGACGTCGGCGCGCTGCAGCAGCCCAACCTGGCCTCCGAGCTGCTCGCCGCCAACCAGACCTGGGCCAGCTACAACGAGGGCCTGCCCGCCGTCGGCGCCACCGACTGCAGCAGCGGCAACTACGCGCAGAAGCACAACCCGTGGTTCGGCTTCGGCAACGTGCCCACCTCCAGTGCCTACGGCATGGACGAGTTCCCGACCGACTTCACCACCCTGCCCAAGGTCTCCTTCGTCATCCCGGACCTGTGCGACGACATGCACGACTGTTCGGTGGGCACCGGCGACTCCTGGCTGCAGAGCAACCTCGACGCGTACGCCCAGTGGGCCAGGAGCAACAACAGCCTGCTGGTGGTGACCTTCGACGAGGACAACCGCCTGGCCGGCAACCGCATCCCGACCCTGGTCTACGGCGCCCACGTCGCCCCCGGCAGCTCCACCGCCACCACCTACAACCACTACGACGTGCTCCACACCCTGGAGGACCTGGCCGGCGTCAACGCCCACGCCGGCAACTCCGCCAACGCCTCCGACATCACCGGCATCTGGAACTGACGCCCGTGTACGTCGCGGACTCCCGCAGCTCCAAGGCCCCCGTCGCACCGGCCGCCGGCCAGGTGCGGCGGGGCGCCGCCCTGCGCGCCGTGCCGGGGACGGTCCTCGCCCTCGGCACCGTCAGCATGGTCACCGACGTCTCCTCCGAGATGGTCAACGCCGTGCTCCCGCTGTACCTGCTCACCGGACTCGGCCTCTCCCCGCTCGGCTTCGGCCTGCTCGACGGCATCCAGAACGGCTTCAGCGCCCTGGTCCGGCTCGTCGGCGGCCACCTCGCCGACCGCCGCGGCCGCGACGGGGCCGCCCGCCACAAGGCCGTCGCGGCCGTCGGCTACGGACTGTCCGCGCTGTGCCGGCCGCTGCTGCTGTTCGTCCACACCGTGCCGCTGATCGGTGCCGTCATCGCCGTCGACCGCACCGGCAAGGGCCTGCGCACCGCGCCCCGGGACGCGATGATCTCGCTGGCCACCGAACCCGCCCACCGCGGACGGGCGTTCGGCGTGCACCGGGCGATGGACACGGCCGGCGCCCTGCTCGGCCCGCTCACCGCCTTCCTGGTGCTGCGCCTGGCCGGCGGGCCGATGCTCGCCGACGGCGGCGAACGGCACGGCTACGACGCGGTGTTCACGGTCAGCGCCTGCGTCGCCGCACTGGGCGTGCTGATCCTGCTGCTGTTCGTGCCCACCCGGCAGGAAGGCGACGACCCGTCGAATACGGCTCCGTCCCTGCGCGGCAGCCTCACCCTGCTGCGCCTGCCCGGACTGCGCCGGCTCACCGGGTGCGCCGTGCTGCTCGGGCTCACCACCGTCAGCGACTCCTTCCTCTACCTGCTGGTCCAGCGCCGGCTCGGCCTGTCCGTCAACCTGTTCCCGTTGCTGCCGCTCGGCACCGCGGCCGCCTTCCTGCTGCTCGCCGTCCCGCTCGGTTCGCTCGCCGACCGGGTCGGGCGCCGCCGGCTCTTCCTGCTCGGGCACGGGGTCCTGCTGCTCGCGTACGGGCTGCTGCTCTCGCCGCTGCGCGGACTGCCCGCCGTGCTCTGCGTGCTGGTGCTGCACGGCTCGTTCTACGCCGCCACCGACGGCGTGCTCGCCGCCGCCGCGGCCGACGCCGTACCCGCCGAGCAGCGCGGCGCCGGGCTCGCCCTGGTCGGCACCGGGCAGGCGCTGGCCCGGTTCGCCTGCTCGCTGCTGTTCGGCGCGCTGTGGAGCGCCCTGGGCGGCCCGACCGCGCTCGCCTGGTCGGCGGGGGCGCTGGCGCTGTGCGTGGCCGGCGCGGCGGTGGTGCTGCGCTCGCCCGGGACCGTCGCCGCCGACTCGACCGTTGCCGCCGATGCTGCCGAGGAGCGTGCGTGAACCCGCAGAACAACCGCACCAGGGTGATCGTGCTGCTGGTCGCCGTTCTGGTGCTCGGCGCGGTCGGCACCGGAGCCGTCCTCTACGCGGCCGACCGCACCGCCCGCCGGGACCAGCCCCAGTCCGGTGGTCCGGCCGTCACGCCCGGGAACGTCTCCCTCCAAGCACCCTCCGCCGGCCGCCAGTTGCTCTTCCGCAACATGGCCTGGGGCCCGCACCGGGACGAGATCACCACCGTCCCCGCCGACCACCCCGACGGCCCGCGCACCGCCTCCGGCACCCAGTGCCTGCGCTTCCACGCCGCCGCCGGCACCGGCATCTGCCTCCAGGCGGAGCACGGAGCGCTGGAGGACACCTACCGCGCCGTCGTCCTCGACGACCACCTGCACCAACGGCGCTCCTTCCCCGCCGCCGGCATCCCCACCCGCGCCCGGGTCTCCCCGTCCGGGCACCTCGCGGCCTGGACGGTCTTCGTCAGCGGCGACTCCTACGCGGGCACCAACTTCTCCACCCGCACCTCGATCGTGGACGTGCGCGACTGGAACCTGCGGGAGAACCTGGAGGACTTCGCCGTCATCAAGGACGGTCGCCCGTACCAGGCGCACGACGTCAACATCTGGGGCGTCACCTTCGCCGACGACAACACCTTCTACGCCACCCTCGCGACCTCGGGGCAGACCCACCTCGTCCGCGGCGACCTCGCCGCCCGCACCCTCACCACCCTGCACGACAACGTCGAATGCCCCTCCCTCTCCCCGGACGGCACCCGCATCGCCTACAAGAAGCGCGTCCCCGGCCTGTCCCCCGACGCCCCCTGGCGGCTGTACGTGCTCGACCTCGCGACCGGGGCGGAGACCGCCACCGCCGAGCAGCGCAACATCGACGACCAGGCGCTCTGGTCCGACGACGGCACCCTGCTCTACGCCCTGCCAGGGGACTACGGCGCCGACCTGTGGACCGTCCCGGCGGACGGCTCCGGCGCCGCGCGGCTGGTCACCAAGGCTGCCGTCGCCCCCGCCTACCTGGGCTGAGGAACTCTCCGCTACCGTCCCACGTCGAGCAGAGTGTGACGCCCCGGCCGAAGGGTCCGGTCGGGCGTCCTGATCGAAACGGGGAGCGAGACACCGTGGACGGCATCCCACCCGAGCGCATGGTCACCGACTCCTGGCCGGCCCTGCACGGCCGCCCGGTCCTGCGGCGCACCGTCGCCGTCAGCCTGGTGCTGTCCATCTCCGTCGCCGCCGCCCTGGTGGTGCGCGGCGTCAACGCACTCACCGTCGGCGGGGTCGGCGGCCGGGAGACCGACCGCGACCGCGCCGAGCGGCTGGCCGGCCTCCACCCCTCCCAACACCCCGGCGCGGGCCGCTACTACGTTCCGGTCGGCGCCGTCTACACCCGCACCTCGGACGGCGCGCCCATCGCCTACCTGCACTACCGGCTCGGCGGCGGCAAGGAACCGGGCCTCGACGACTTCCTGCGCACCTACGACCTCCCCGAGCCCGGCCCCGCCGCGCCGCTGCCGCCGGACCTCGCCGCCGCGCTCGGGGGCGACGAGCCGGCGCAGGCCCCGGAGCTGCCGGAGGAGCCGGCCCCGGCCCCCTCGGGGCCGAGCGGGCCTGCGGTCTCGGCGGCCCCGGGCTCCCCGCAGGCGTCCGCCGTGCCCCTGGCGATCGCGGCGGAGCCGACGCCAACACCCACACCCACGCCCACACCCACGCCGACCGAGGACGACCCGGACGGCGCGGGAGGCATGGGAGGCGCGGGAGGTGCGGGAGGCGTGGCTGCGGACGGTGAGCCCGAGGAGGACGCCCCCGGGGACGGCGCGCCCAGTCCCAGCGCCACCCCGACCCGGACGCCCACCCCGGGCCCCACCCCGACCTGGACGCCCACCGCGACCCCGTCCGCCGTCCCCACCCACGCCCCGACGGCCCGCCGGATCTACGTCGCCGCCATCCCGGGCGGCCTGCCGGGGGCCGCCGACATCTACATCCGCGCCACGGGCTGAGGCGGCGCCGGAGGACACCTGCGTGCCGCCCCCACGCCACCGCCCCACCCCCGCGTCGCCTGTCCCGGCCCCCACGCCACCGCCACGCCCTCCGCTACGACGCCTCAGCCCCGCCGGCGGTGGCCGGCGGGGCTGAGAAGGGGTGGGGAGCGTCAGCGGGCGGCCGCCGTCCGGAGCGCCTCGGTCCGGGCGACGGGTGCCGGAGTCGCGGGCGCCGGGTTTGCCGCCGCACCCCGGCGGGCCGGGGCCTGGCCGATGAGCATGGCGCCCAGCGCCAGCACCAGGCCCAGCACCTGCCACGGAGTCAGGGTCTGGCCGAGCACGACCAGGCCGCCGACGGTGGCCACCACCGGGTTGATCAGTCCCAGGAAGGACGCGGGCCCGGCGCCGAGGCGGTCGATGCCGCGGAACCACAGGACGTACCCGACAGCGGTGCTGAACAGGCCGAGGTAGGCGAAGCCCGCCAGGTTGGAGGCGCTCAGCGCCGGCGGCGCGCCCTCGACCAGCGCCGCGAGCGGGACCAGGAAGACCGAGCCGGCGAGCAGCTGCCACGCGGTGAGGTCGACCATGGTGGCCCCCTCCGGGCGGCCCCAGCGCCGGGTGAGGACGGTGCCCATGGCCATCAGGCCGATCGCGGTGACCATCGCCGCGATCCCGAGGCCGTCCAGCTCGGCCCCGCTCTTGAGCACCAGCAGTGCCACCCCGCCGACCCCGACCAGCCCGGCGAGCAGTGCCCGGCGTCCGGGCCGAACGCGGAGCACCCCGATCGAGAGCCCGGCGACCAGCAGCGGCTGGATCGCCCCGATGGTGGCCGCGACACCGCCGGGAAGGCGGTAGGCGCCGACGAAGGTGAGCGGGAAGAACAGCCCGATGTTCAGCATCCCGAGCACTGCCGCCCGCCCCCACCAGCGCCCCCTGGGCAGTTTGCGGCCGATCATCAGCAGGAGCAGCCCGGCCGGCAGCGCCCGCAGGGCGGCGAGCAGCAGCGGACGGCCCTCGGGCAGCAGCTGGGTGGTGACCAGGTAGGTGGTGCCCCAGGCGGCCGGGGCCAGTGCGGCGGTGGCGGCGATCCCTGCGCGCTTGCGGTCCATGATGATCCCGATCCCCTCAACGTTGATTATCTGAACGTTGAGATATTTCTACGCCCGAGGTCAGTGAACGTCAAGTATGTGAATGTTAAGATATCTGCACCGGCCGCGACGAGAGGGAGATGACACGGTCATGCAGCAGCGCGACACCGTCGACGACATCGCCGAGCAGTGGCGGAGGGTCGACCCCGGCCTCGACCTGGAGGCCATGGCTCTGATCGGCCGCCTCCGGCGGCTCAACGTGCGGGTCGACAGCGCCCTCCGCGAGTACTTCCTCGCCTGCGGCCTGGACTCCTCCGAGTTCGACGTCCTCGCCACCCTGCGCCGCTCCGGCGAGCCCTACGAACTCAACGCCCGCGCACTGCTCAAGTCCGCCATGGTCACCTCCGGCGCCATCACCAACCGCGTGGACAAGCTCTGCGCCAAGGGCCTGGTCGAACGCAATCCCTGCCCCACCGACCGCCGCGCCGTCCTGGTCCGCCTCACCCCGGCCGGCAAGGCGCTCATCGACGCCACCCTGCCCGGCCACCTCCGCAACGAGGAGCGCATCCTCACCGCCCTCGACGCCGACGAACGAGCCCAGCTCGACGCCCTGCTGCGCAAACTCCTCATCGCCCATGGCGACACCGAGTCCCTCTTCGACTGAACCGCCGCAACAGTGCGGTGGTCGCGCGGCCGACGGCCGGCCCGGCCGCGTCCGCTACAGGTCCGCGACCACCGCGTAGCGCTCGTCGTCCACCGGACCGCCCCACAGGGCGGCGTCCCCGCTGAGCGGCTCGATCCGCAGTTCCGCGACCAACGGCCTTACCGCCGCGGCGAGTTCCTCCGCCCCGACGCCACCGTTCCACGGCAGCCGCTCCGCCCCGGCGACGTACGGTTGCGCCCCCGCACCCGCCTCGCGCCAGCGCCCCTCGACCAGCACCAGCCGCCCGCCCGGGCGCAGCAGCCGCACCCAGGCGCGCAGGGCCCGCTCCGGGGCGGGCAGCGTCCAGATCACATGCCGGCAGAGCAGCACGTCGAAGCTGCCGTCCCGCACCGGGGGCGCGCCCGCGTCCCCCACCACGAAGCGCCCCGCCGCACCGGCCGCCGCCAGCTTCGCCCTTGCCCGCGCCACCATCCGCGGCGCCAGATCCACCCCGGTCACCCGGTGTCCGTCCGCCGCGACCAGCTCCGCCAAAGAGCCCGTCCCGCACCCGGCATCGAGCACGTCCACCGCCCCGGCCGGCAGCCACCCCCGCACCCGCCGCCCCCACGCCTCCCGCGTCCCGGCCGCCCGCAGCCCGTGATCGGGCTCGTCATCGAACCCCGGCGCGGCAGCGTCCCAGTAATCAGCAATGGCCCGACTCGGATCACCCATGCCGCCCATCCTCCCAACCCCCACCGACACCCGAGTCACCTTGCCGGTCCGGCCGCGTAGTTGGGGCGAAGGCCTTTCCGATCGCCGTGTGAGGCCACGGCGCGGGGGCAAGGGTGCTCGTCCCGGGCACGGTTCGTCCTGCGGGGGGGCGACTCCTTCACCCCTGGCCGGCCGGCGCAGGCGGCTGCCAGTCGTAGATCGGGGCGGAGCGGCGGAGGAGGGTGCGGGTGGGGAGGAGGCCGGCGAGGGTGAGGGCGGTGGTGCGCAGGAGGGTGGCGGCGGGGGTGTGGAGGGCGATGAGGGCGCCGGTGCGGCGGGAGGCGGTGACGACGGCGGTGGTGCGGGGGAGACGGGCGGCGGTGTAGGCGGGGAGGGCGGCGACCGGGTCGGCCGTGGGGGTGAGGAGGGAGGCGAGGACGACGGCGTCCTCGATGGCCTGGCAGGCGCCCTGGCCGAGGAAGGGGCTCATGGCGTGGGCGGCGTCGCCGAGCAGGGCGACGCGGCCGTGGTGGTGGGCGGGCAGGGGGTCGGAGAGGTCCCAGATGTCGTTGCGGAGCACCCGGTCGGGGTCGGCGAGAGCGAACAGCTGGGGGACGGGCGAGCACCAGTCGCCGAAGAGGCGCTGGAGTTCGGCGTGTTCGCTGGCCGCCCGGGCGCCAGCCGGGGCGAGTGTCGCGGCGTAGAGGTACACCCGGCCGTCGGCGAGCGGGACGATTCCGACGAGCCGGCCGGGGCCCCAGATCTCGCCGGCGGTGGCGGGCCGGCGGTCCGGGGTGACGATGACGCGCCAGGTGGTGAAGCCGCTGTAGCGGGGGCCGGGGTGTTCGGGGAAGAGCAGGCCGCGGGTGGCGGAGCGGATGCCGTCGGCGGCGACGACCAGTGCGGCGGGCCGGTCCCCGTCGGTGGTGCGGACGACGGCGGGCTGCCGGTCGTCGCCGGGATCGACGACGGTGGCGGGGGAGCCGGTGCGGACGGTGCCCTCCGGGAGGGCGTCGACCAGGGCGGCGATGACCTCGGCGCGGGCGACGGCGGCTACCGGGTCGCCGAAGTACGCCTCGAGGGCCGCGGTGCTGGTGCGGGCGAGCCACCGACCGGAAGGGTGGCGCACACCGATGGCGGGGTGCGGGGCGGCCAGGGCGCGCAGCCGGGGGCCGACGCCGAGCCGGTCGAGGGCGCGCAGCGCGTTGGGGGCCAGGGCGAGCCCGGCGCCGACCGGTTCCAGTGAGGCGGCGCGTTCGTGCACAGTGACGGGGATGCCCTGCCGGTGGAGGGCGAGCGCGGCGGTGAGGCCGCCGATGCCGCCGCCGATGACGATCGCCCGGTGCAGGCCGATGGGAGGCATGAGGGGCTCCTCTTCTCGCACGATCCGAGGCACTACAGGTGTAGTGGCCACTGCGTCGGCACGCTACTACACATGTAGTGAGCCGTAAACTACGGCTGTAGTGAGTTGGGGGAGCCTGGCCGGAAAGGCCATGATCGGACCCATGACAGCCCCGCTGACGCCCCCGCGACCGACCTTGATCGCCGACGCCGCCATCGACCTGATCGCCGATGCCGGCCTGCGCGGGCTCACCCACCGCGCCGTGGACGACGCGTCCGGCCTGCCCGCCGGGTCGACCTCCAACCTGGCCCGGACCAGGGCCGCTTTGCTGGAACTCGTGCTCGTCCGGATCCTTGAGCGGGAGACCGCCGACCACCCGGCCTTCGCCGAGGGCGGCGGATTGTCGGCGACCACCCTTCCGCCGCGCGACCTGCTCGTCGAGGTCGGCGCCGAGGCGCTCTTCCAGGCGCTCACCAGCGGCCGCAGGCTCACCCTGGCCCGCCTGGAACTCGCCCTGGAGGCCACCCGCAGGCCCGAACTGCGCTCCGTCTACGACCGCCTGGGCGCCCGCTTCACCCGGTTCGCCGCCGACCTGCTCGCCGCCTCCGGCTCCACCGACCCGGAGGTGGACGCCCGTCGGCTGATCCGCTGGTGCGACGGGGTGCTGTTCAACGCGACGGCCGGTAGCGGGCACTGGCAGGTGCCGATGCCGGAGGAACTGCGCGTCGACCTCGACCGCTACCTCGCCGCGCTGCTGGAAGAGGAGCGCTGAGAGGGGGAGGGCGGAGGGACGGCGTAGCGGAGGGGCCGGCAGGGGGCCGGCACGGGAGGACGACCGCCCCGGGCGTCCCCCTATACTCCGTGTGCCCGATCAGGCAGGGGGGGACATGCTGGACTTGCTCGACATGGCGCTACTGATCACGGTCGGACTGGCGCTGCTGGTACGGCTGGCGACACTTCCGGTACTGGTGCGCGCCCAGACCGCCACCCGCCGGCGGGCGTTGGCGGCCACCGGCGCCGATGCGACCGGGGGAGCGCCGGGCGGCCTCGGGGCGACCTTCGGCGAGCTGGCGATCGCACTGGTCGCCGCCGTCGGGGCCTACTTCGCCGTGTACCTCGAGGACCTCCACAGCTACTTCCTGCTGGAGCGGCCGTTCGACCTCGACAACGCCGTGTACCTCGCCCACGAATGGCGCATCTCCCCGGGCGTGGCGCGGACCTGGTACGTCGCCCTCTTCATCGGGTTCCTGCTGCTGTGGCTGCTGCTCTGGTACCTGACCCAGCGCAAGCTGCTGACCAAGGGCCTGCCCCGGGAGGCCTGGTCGTCGGGTTCGACCCGGGCGCGGCTGATCGGACAGGTGCTGCTCCGCGCGGTGATCGGCGTGTTCCTGCTGCCGGTCGGCCTGCTCTTCTCCGCCCTGGTCTTCCAGGTGACCGCCCTGCTGGTGAGCCGCCGTCCCAGGCCGGTCGGCACGGAGGGGGCGGCCACCCCGGCGGCCGACGCCGCCCGAGCCGCCCAGGCGCCGCTGAACCCGTACGGCCCCACCGCGCCACCGCATTGGCCGCAGACCCCGCACACCCCGCAATCCCCTTATGTCCCCACGCAGTTCACCCCGCCCGCCCCGCAGCCCCCGCCCGCCCCGCCCGTGCCGTCGAGCCCGCCCCTCGGCAGCCCCCTCAGCGCCCACGAGCCCCGCACGATCGGCGGCTACCAACTCCTCGGCCGGATCGGCTCCGGCGGCATGGGCACGGTCTACCTCGCCCGGCGCCAGGGCTCCGCCACCCAGGTCGCGCTGAAGACCATCAACATCGAGCTCCTGAACGACGCCGACCTGTTGCGCCGCTTCCAGCGGGAGTCCGAGGTGCTCGCCATGGTCCCCGGCGCCTACACCGCCCGGGTACTCGACACCGGCGTGGACTCCGGACGCCCGTACCTGGCCATGGAGTTGCTGGACGGCCGCCCGCTGGACGCCCACCTGCGCGAGCAGGGGCCGATCCGTTCCGCCGAGGCGCTGCGCGCCCTCGCGCTGGCGCTGGCCGTGGCGCTGTCCGGCGTGCACCGGCTGGGGCTGGTCCACCGGGACCTCAAGCCCGCCAACATCATGCTGACCACGGCCGGCCCGCGCCTGCTGGACTTCGGCATCGCGGCGATCGTGGACGGCACCCGGCTGACCGCCACCGGCGGCGGCCCGGGCACCCTGACCTACATGGCGCCGGAGCAGTTCGGTGAGGAGCGGGTCGGCCCGGCGGCCGACGTGTGGGCCTGGGCCTGCTGCGTGGTGTGCGCGGCGCACGGCGCCAGCCCGTTCGCGGCGACCAACACGGGCGCGGTGATCCGCCGGATCGTCGAGACCGGGCCCGAGCCGGTGGCGCTGGAGGCGGTCCGGGCCCTCGACCCGGCGCTCGCCGCCGTCGTCACCCGCGCCCTGGCCATCGACCCCGAGCAGCGCCCGGCGGACGGTACGGGCCTGCTGGCGGCGCTGGCGGCGGCCCAGCCGACGCCGCCGGACCCGTCGGCCGTCCACGACCAGATCACCCGCGGCTGGCAGACACTCGCGCTGTGATCGACGCCCCGACCCACTGCGCCTGACGGAGGTGAACTGCCCGTCCTCCGGCGACACCGCCACGGCGCCCACCGGCCGGTCGACGTACGAGGTCACCACGACCCCGTTCACCGCGCACCGGTACCGGCACGAGAGCCGGTGGCACTGGGAGGGCGGGGCTCAACGCGGCGCGGCGACCCGTGCGCGGATCGCCGCGGCGCACTCGTCCGCCGAGGCCCGCGAGGTGTCCACGACCAGGTCGTACGTGACGCCCTCGTGCACCAACGAGGCCTGCGCGGCGGCCATCCCGGCGACCCGGTCGCCGCGCGCCGCCTCCCGGGCGGCGGCCACCGCCGGGTCGCAGCGCACCCCCACCCAGAACACGTCGAGGCCCTCCAGCGCCGCGCGCCACCGCTGCTGCGAGGCGGCCCCGCCGAGGAACACCTCGTCCACCACGACGGGAGCCCCGGCCCGGGCCATCGCCGCCACGCCGAGTGTCCAGGCGGCGTCCAGCCGGGCGAAGACCGGCCCGACCGCCACCGTCCCGTCGCCGTCGTCCAGGCCGCCGATGCCCTCGCCCCCGCCGAGCAGCCACGGCGGCAGCGCGCTCACCATGGTGTCCGCGCCGAGGTGCAGCCAGGGCTCCGGCAGCAGCTCCTGGAGGCGCCGGGCGATGCTCGACTTGCCGGAGCTGGAGCCGCCGTTGAGGACGATCACATCCATGAGCCCACCTTACGTGCGGGTCCCCGGCCCCGTCCCGGCATCGAAGGCCGCTGCGGCCGCCGCGAACGACGAGGCCAGCTCGGGCGTCCCCGCCCAGTGCAGGTGCAGGTACGAGGCGTGCACGTTGCCCCCCGCGAAGCCCTCCGTGCGGGGCCCGGTCGGCAGGCGCCAGCCCCAGGCGGGGTGGTCGCCCGCGCCCGGTTCGCAGACCGTCCGGTGGAACTCGTGCCCGCGCACCCGGGTGCCCGCCGGGCCGAGCGGGGAGTCGTGCAGGGCGACGGCCTCCCGGTAGCCGAGGGTGAGCCGTTCGGTCATCCGGGCGGTGGTGTCCAGCACTCCGCACATCGGCAGGCCGTCCAACTCCCGTCCCAGGTAGAGCAGTCCGGCGCACTCGGCGGCGATCGGCCCGCCCGCGGCGGCGAACGCGGAGATGGCCGAGCGCAGCGCGGCGTTCCCGCTCAACTCCCGTACGTACAGCTCCGGGAAGCCGCCGCCGACGACCAGTCCGGCGGTGCCCTCCGGCAGTGCCGAGGCGTGCAGCGGGTCGAAGGGCACGACCTCCGCACCCGCCGCGCCGAGCAGTTCGGCGTTCTCGGCGTACGAGAAGGAGAACGCGGCGCCGCCCGCCACCGCGATCCGCGGCCGTCCGCCGACCGGCGCGACCTCCGCCGACGGGTCCCACGGGTCGTCGGCCAACTCCGGTGCGGTCCGGGCGAGTTCCAGTACGGCGTCCAGGTCGACCGAGGCAGCGACGAGGGAGCCCATGTCCGCGACGGCCTTGAGCGCCTCCGCCGAGCGCTCCACCGCCGGGATCAGCCCGAGGTGGCGGGACGGCGTGGCCACCGCCGCCGAGCGGCGCAGCGCGCCCAGCACGGGCACCCCGGAGCCCTCCTCCAGGGCCTCGCGCAGCAGTTGCTCGTGCCGGTCGGAGGCGACCCGGTTGAGGATCACCCCGGCCAGCCGCACCTGCGGGTCCCAGGACGCGAAGCCGTGCACCAGCGCGGCCACCGAGCGGGACTGCGAGGAGCCGTCCACGACCAGCACCACGGGTGCCCGCAGCAGCTTGGCGACGTGCGCGGTGGAGGCCAGCTCCCCACGCCCGGAGGCCCCGTCGAACAGGCCCATGACCCCCTCGACCACGGCGACGTCCGCCCCCGCGGCGCCGTGCAGGAACAGCCGGGCGATCCGCTCCGGCCCGCACATGAAGGCGTCCAGGTTGCGGCCCGGGCGCCCGGCGGCGAGCGCGTGGTAGCCCGGGTCGATGTAGTCCGGGCCGACCTTGTGCGGGGACACCGCCAGCCCGCGCGCGGCGAGCGCCGCGATCAGGCCGGTGGCGACGGTGGTCTTGCCGGCGCCGGAGGAGGGCGCGGCGACGACGAGGCGGGGGACGGTGCTCAAGTGGTCACCACTCGATGCCGCGCTGGCCCTTGCGGCCGGCGTCCATGGGGTGCTTGACCTTGGTCATCTCGGTGACCAGGTCGGCGAATCCGGTCAGTGCCTCGGGCGCGTAGCGGCCGGTGATGACGACGTGCTGGCTGCCCGGGCGGTCCTTGAGCACCGAGACGACCTCCTCCGGGTCGATCCACCCCCAGTGCATCGGGTAGGTGAACTCGTCCAGCACGTAGAAGCGGTAGGTCTCGGCCGCGAGGTCCCGCTTGACCTGCTCCCAGCCCTCCTTGGCCGCCTCCTCGCTGGTCATCTCCTGCTCGGCGGAGCGCTGGATCCAGGACCAGCCGGAGCCCATCTTGTGCCAGTCGACGCTGCCGCCCTCGCCGGAGGCGCCCAGCACGCGCAGCGCGTTCTCCTCGCCGACCTTCCACTTGGCGGACTTCACGAACTGGAAGACCCCGACCGACCAGCCCTGGTTCCAGGCCCGCAGCGCCATGCCGAAGGCGGCCGTGGACTTGCCCTTCCCGGGGCCGGTGTGCACGGCGGTGATCGGCTGGGTACGGCGCTGGCGGGTGGTCAGGCCGTCGTCGGGAACGCTCTCGGGGACACCCTTGGGCATGTCGGTCAGGCCGCCTTTCGCAGCGAAGCGATCGAAGTGGTGGTCGCACGGTTCGTGCGGTTCGCGTGGTTCTCGCGGACGAGCGAGGCCACGCCCTCCGCGCGCAGCTCGTCCAGGCTGACGGCGCTGCCGCCGAGCAGTCCGGCCAGGGTACGGGCCAGGCCCAGGCGGACCGGTCCGGACTCGCAGTCCAGCACCACGCTCGCCGTGCCCTGGGCGGCGAACAGCGCGGCCGCGCGCTGCGAGCGGGCGAGCGCGTCCCGCCCGCCGGTGGCCCGGCCGTCGGTCACGACGACCAGCAGCGGGCGCCGGTTCGGGTCGCGCAGCCGCTCCACCCGCAGTACCTCGTGGGCGCGCAGCAGGCCGGCGGCCAGCGGGGTGCGCCCGCCGGTGGGCAGCGACTCCAGCCGGGCCGCGCCGACCTCCACCGAGGAGGTGGGCGGCAGTGCCAGCTCGGCGTCCGCGCCCCGGAAGGTGATCATGCCGATCTTGTCCCGGCGCTGGTAGGCGTCCATCAGCAGCGACAGCACCGCGCCCTTGACGGCGGTCATCCGCTGCCGGGCGGCCATCGAGCCGGAGGCGTCCACCACGAACAGGACGAGGTTGGACTCCCGTCCCTGGCGGACCTGTTCGCGGAAGTCGTCCTTGTGCAGCACCAGCGCCCGGCCGGCCCGCCCGCGCGCCACCTGGTGCGGCGCGGCGGCCTGGAGGGTCGCGGTCAGGTGCAGCCGGCTCAGGGTGCCCTGCGGCCGACGGGCCCGGATGGTGTGCCCGCCGGTGGTCTCGGCGGGGGAGCGCCGGCCCTGGGCGCCGTGGCCGGTGCCCTGCACGGTGAACAACCGGGTCCGGTACGGGTCCCCGGCCGCGACCGGCGCCGACTCCCGTGCGGGGGATGGGTGTTGGGCGGGTACGGGCTGCTGTGCGGGCAGCTCGGGGTCGGCGGCGCCGCTCTCCGGGGCGGACGTCTCGGGGGTGCCGCCGTCGAACGGCTCGGGGGCGCCGCCGCCGTCGGGGCCGCCGCCCTCCGGACCGCCGCCGCTGTCGGGGCCGCCGTCACCGCCGTCACCGTCCCCGTCCGGACCGGGCCCGTCGCCCTCGGGCTCCGGGTCCTCCGGCTGGGAGTGCTCCTCCAGCGTCCTGTCCAACTGCTCCTCGTCCAGCCCCGGAGCGTCGAAGGGGTTGCGTCGGCGCCGGTGCGGCAGGGCCAGCTGGGCGGCCTTGCGGACGTCCTCCTCCAGCACTTCCACCCGCCCGGCCCAGGCGGCCAGCGCGACCGCGGTGCGGGCCATCACGATGTCCGCGCGCAGCCCGTCCACCTCGAACGCGGCGCACACGGCAGTGATCTGACGGAGGGCCACATCGGTCAGTTCGACCTTGGGGAGCAACTCGCGGGCGGCGGTGATGTGTTCGGCGAGCTCCCGCTCCTGCGCCGCGAACCGCGCCGCGAAGCCGGCCGGGTCGGCGTCGTACGCGAGCCGGCGCCGGACCACCTCGGCGCGTTCGGCCGGGTCCCGGGTGGCGGCGATCTCGACGGTCAGGCCGAAGCGGTCGAGCAGCTGCGGCCGCAGCTCGCCCTCCTCCGGGTTCATCGTGCCGACCAGCAGGAACCGCGCCGCGTGCCGCACCGACACGCCCTCGCGCTCGACGTACGAGCGGCCCATCGCGGCGGCGTCCAGCAGCAGGTCCACCACGTGGTCCTGGAGCAGGTTCACCTCGTCGATGTAGAGCACGCCGCGGTGCGCCTTGGCCAGCAGCCCGGGCTCGTACGCCTTGACGCCCTCGGCGAGTGCGCGCTCCAGGTCGAGCGAGCCGACGATCCGGTCCTCGGCCACGCCTACCGGCAACTCGACCAGCTGGGAGGGGCGTTCGTGACTCCCGAAGGAGGTGTGCGGCCCGTCCGGGCACTGCGGGTCCGGCGCGGCCGGGTCGCAGGCGAAGCGGCAGCCGTCCACCGCGGCGATGGAGGGCAGCAGCCCGGCCAGCGCGCGCACCATGGTCGACTTCGCGGTGCCCTTCTCGCCGCGCACCAGCACGCCGCCCACGGCGGGCGAGACCGCGTTCAGCAGCAGCCCGAGTCGCAGGTCGGCCATGCCGACGATCGCGGTGAACGGATAGCGGACGTCACTCATGCGTCACTCCCAGGTGCCCCGGGCGGGAGGAACGGCAGCGTTCCGGCCGCCGGCACCCCGCCCTCGATCAGCTTCCACAGCGCGTCGGTGTCCGCGTGCTCCTCGATCAGGTCGCCCAGCCGGTCCAGCCGGGCCTCGCGCGCCGCGGCGAAGGAGGTGTCCGGCGCCGGCACAAACGCCCGTCCGGCCAACTCCGCTACCTCGCGCAGGAGTTCGCGGCGGAAGCCGTCGTTCTCCAGTGCGCCGTGCCAGGTCGTGCCCCAGACCGAGCCGACCCGGCAGCCGTCCAGGAACGTCTCCCCGCCCTCGACCGCCACGATCCCGTGGTGGATCTCGTAGCCCTCGACCCGCTGCCCGTACGCCTCGCCGACCGGGCGCGCCAGCACCTTCTCGGCGCCGAAGCGGACGTCGGTCGGCAGCAGCCCGAGCCCGTCGACGAGCCCCGCCCTGGACTCCACCTCGTCCTCGATCGAGCGCGCCAGCATCTGGTAGCCGCCGCAGACCCCGAGGATCGGCAGCCCGGCCGCGGCCCGCGCCTTCAGCGCCGGTTCCAGGCCGCGTTCACGCAGCCAGGCGAGGTCCGCCACGGTGGCCCGGGTGCCGGGCAGCACCACCAGGTCGGCGTCGGCCAGCTCCTCCGGCCGGGTCGCCCAGCGCACCAGCACGCCCGGCTCCTGCGCCAGCGCGTCCACGTCGGTGAAGTTGGACAGCCGGGGGAAGCGCACCACGGCCACCCGCAGCACGTCGGCCCCGAGCGGACCGGGCCCGTCCGCCCGGTCCACCACCGTGGACAGGTCCAGCGAGTCCTCGGCGTCCAGCCACAGCCCCGGCAGCATCGGCAGCGTGCCCAGCACCGGACGGCCGGTCAGCTCGTGCAGCATCTCCAGGCCGGGCGCCAGCAGTCGGGCGTCGCCGCGGAACTTGTTGACGAACCAGCCCGCCACGTGCCGCTGGTCCTCCGCGGACAGCAGCGCCAGCGTCCCGTACATCGCCGCGAAGACCCCGCCGCGGTCGATGTCCCCGACCACCACCACGGGCAGCGCGGCGGCCGTGGCCAGGCCCATGTTGGCGATGTCCCGGTCGCGCAGGTTGATCTCGGCGGGCGAACCGGCGCCCTCGCACACCACCACGTCGTAGCGCCGGCGCAGGTCCGCCAGGCACTCCAGGGCGCGCTCCAGCAGGACGGGCTTGCGCTCGCGGTAGTCCAGCGCGCCCACCTCGGCGACCGGCCGGCCGAGCAGCACCACCTGGCTGCGGCCGTCCGCGCCGGGCTTCAGCAGCACCGGGTTCATCGCCGCCTCCGGCTCCACCCGGGCGGCCTGCGCCTGCATCGCCTGGGCACGGCCGATCTCGGCGCCGTCGGCGGTGACGAAGGAGTTCAGTGACATGTTCTGCGCCTTGAACGGCGCGACCCGCACGCCCTGCCGGGCCAGCCAACGGCAGATCCCGGCCGTCACCACGCTCTTGCCCGCGTCCGAGGTCGTCCCGGCGACCAGCAGCGCCTTGCTCGTGCTCATGCACCCACCTCGCTTCGCTCGGCAGGCGCTTCGCACAATGCGCACCTTCCGATGATGAGCTCGCTGCGCTCACTCATGCACCCACCTCGCTTCGCTCGGCAGGCGCTTCGCACAATGCGCACCTTCCGATGATGAGCTCGCTGCGCTCACTCATGCACCCACCTCGCTTCGCTCGGCAGGCGCTTCGCACAATGCGCACCTTCCGATGATGAGCTCGCTGCGCTCACTCACGCCTGGGCCCTCCTCTTCCCGAACAGCGCCCGCAGCAGGACGTGCCCCGCGACCGTCGTACCCAGCGCCAGCGCGCCCACCCGCCGCGACAGCGTGCAGGCCCGCTCGATGTCGTCCACCGTCACCGGCCGCAACTCCCCGCCCAGCACCGGCCGGTGCTCCACCCGCTTGCCGTACGTGAGCGTCCCGCCCAGCCGTACGCCCACCGCGCCCGCGAAGGCCGACTCGGCCTGGCCCGCGTTCGGGCTCGGGTGCGCGGAGCCGTCCCGGCGCCAGACCCGCCAGGCGGTCCGTGGCTCGGGCGCCGCAGCCACCGTCAGCAGCGCGGTCAGCCGGGCGCCCGGCCAGCCCGCGACGTCGTCCAGCCGGGCCGAGGCCCAGCCGAAGCGGCCGTAGCGGGGCGAGCGGTGGCCCACCATGGCGTCCAGGGTGTTCACGGCGCGGAAAGCCAGCAGCCCCGGGGTGCCTGCCAGGGTGCCCCAGGTCAGGGCGTTCACCACGGCGTCGGCGGTGTTCTCGGCGACCGACTCGACCACCGCCCGGGCGATCTGCTGCCCGTCCAGCGCGCCCGGATCCCGCCCGCACAGGTGCGGCAGCCGCTCCCGGGCGGCCGTCAGATCGCCCGCGGCCAGCGAGCGGCCGATGGTGCGGGCCTCCCGGGTCAGCGAGGTGCCGCCGAGCACCGTCCAGGTCGCGGCGGCCGCCAGCGCGGCCCGGCCCAGCGGACGGTGACCGACCGTACGGTCCAGCGCCAGCGCGCCGGCCGCGACCGCGCCCACGCACAGCGCCGTGTACCCGGCTCCGGCGGCCCGGTCGTCGCGCCACACGCGCCGCTCCAGGCGGGTCGCGGCGCTGCCGAACAGGGCGACCGGGTGGCCGCGGCGCGGGTCGGCGAAACGGGCGTCGGCGGCGTAACCCGCGACGGCGCCCAGCGCGAAGGCGGCGGCCCGGGTCAGCGGGCGCACGGCGGCGAAAAGCCAGTAATCCGACGGGGCGGGGCAGCCTGCATCGCGTGGGTGTCCTCACTCAGGGTCCGCGCCCTGGATCGACGTACCGGGGGCGAGAGTCTCCTGGCTTCCGGGTCGGACGCACCCCCGGGCCTTCCAGCGGCTTCTGACGGCCCGCCGTGGCACTTCCGAGCGTGCTCCCCGGTGACAGTGGCGGGACCGCGCCGGACTCGCACCGGCTTCCTCTCCATGCCTCCGTTTGGCCCCAGGATCCCATCACGCGGCCGAACCGGGAGTCAACCGAGGTCAAGGAGGGGTCGGTCACACCGGGGGACCGGTAGCGGACCTGTGCGATCGCCCAGCGCGGGGAAGGGCCCGTCAGCTCCGCTTCGTGCGTTCGGCGACTGGGACGGCCCGGGGGCCACACCTACGGTTCGGTGCCATGCGCCGCAGAAAGTCCCCCACCACTGCCGCCCCTTCCCCCGTCCCGTTCTCACCCGAGGCCGCCCGCGCCCACCGGGCCGGCCTCGGGCTGAGCCCCGACCAGGTCGCCGAGGGCATGGCCGCGCACGGCGTACGGCTGCTGCCCGGTCACGTGCTCGCCTGGGAGAACGGCGAGCTGCGCCCCGGCGAGGCCGAGTTCATCGCCCTGGCCAGGGCCCTGTGGTGCCCGGCCGCCCAGCTGATGGACGGCCGCCCGGTGAGCCTGCGCGACCACCGCCTCGCCCGGGAGCTCGGCCAGGAGGCGGTCGCCGAGCGGACCGGAGTGTCGTTGCCCGCCTACCGGCAGGCCGAACTGACCGGCCACTGGGACGGCGACCGGGACCAGACCCACGCCCTCGCCCAGGCGCTCGGCCTGCGGCTGACCGAACTCGTCGAGGCGACCGGGCGCGGCGAGGCCCTCGACCGCCTGCTGCGCCAGTGCGTGGCCGGCCGCTGGCAGCCCCACCTGCGCCCGCTCGCCCGCCTCGTGCCCGTCCCGGAGGCCGACCTCGCCGCCGTCCTCCCCGTCCTCCACCAGGAACACCACGTCCCCTCCCACTGGGGCGCCACCGCCCAGCCCCGTACCGCCACGCCGCCCCTCGTCCCCCGGTTCTGGCACCTCCTCAGCGCCCTGGACCCCGCCATCCCGGTCTGACCCGGGGCCGCTCCTCGGAATCGCGTCGTCCGCCCTGCGGACGCGGGTTCGAAGGCGGGCCCCGGCGCGTCCCCCGGACGGACCAGTCCGGGTGGTCCGGGCGGCGGAGCCGCGGTGGACTGGTGCTCGAACACCGTCCGGTCGGTCCGTGCAACAGAGCGGGGAACGAAATGCGTTGGGGAACCGCAGCCGTCGTGGCCGCCGCCGCCGCCGTCGGGGCGGGGGCCGTCGTCCTGGTGGTCGGCCGCCGGGCCTCCGAGCGGATGGTCCGCCCCGGGGTGCCGGGGCCGGTCGAGCCGGAGGCCGGGCCGGTGGTGGTGCACGGCCTCGGTGTCGACCGGGTCATCTTCAACCGCCGCCCCGAGAGCCTGCGGCCCGGGCGCTGGGCGGTCGAGTGGGACGGCAACGGGCACGCGGTGGTGGAGGAGATCCTGTACCGCGACGCGCAGGGCGTCACCCGCCGGCTGGTCCGGGCGGACCGGGGCACCCTGACGCCGGGCACCGAGGTCCGCTTCACCCCGCGCGTGCACCTGGGCGACCCCACCGAGGCGTTCGGCCTGGCTTACACCGAGACCGCCGCCGACGGCGAACTCGGGGCCCTGCCCGCCTGGCGGCTCGACGGCAAGCGCGGCACCTGGGTGATCCTGGTGCACGGCCCCGAGGCCGACCGCCAGCAGACGCTCCCGGTGCTGCCCACCCTGCACCGCCTCGGCCTGACGGCCCTCGCCGTCACCTACCGCGGTGACGAGGGCGCCCCGGCCCCGCCGGGCGGCTACAGCCGCTTCGGCGAGGACGAGTGGCGGGACGTCGAGGCGGCGGTGCGGCTGGCGCTCGACAGCGGCGCGGGCCGGGTGATCCTCCACGGCTGGTCGGTGGGCGCCACCATGGTCCTGCACACCGCCGCCCGCTCCGCCTGGGCCCACGCGATCAGCGGGTTGATCCTCGACTCGCCGGTCCTCGACCTCGCGAGCGCGGCGCGCCGGGACGCCGCCCGGGCCGGTTTCACCGGTGTCTCCGCCGAGCTGGGCACGCTGGCCGCGCAGGGCCGCACGGGGGTGGACCTGGCGGACTCCTCCCGCCTCGCCGAGGGCGCGGACCTGCGGGTGCCCACCCTGGTCCTGCACAGCCCGGACGACCGGATAGCCCCCTTCGACACCGTGGAGCGCCTGGCCGCCGCCCGGCACGACGTGGTGAACCTCCAGCGCTTCCCGGGCGCCGAGCACGCGGCCCTGTGGAATTCGGCCCCCGAGCACTACACGGAACTCCTCCGGCGCTGGCTCACCCCGCTGCTCTGAATCCGGCGGGTGCACAAGGCGAAGCGGTAAAGGAAGAAATTTGCTCCCGAACCGTGGAAGCCGGGGCATCCACCACGCACCGGAAGTCGGCCCCGCCGACTTCCGGCGTTCCGCTCTCACCCAGCGGGCACATGCCACCTGGCCGGATTCCGGCCCTCCGCTTCCCTCCGGGTCCGGCTCCCCGGATCCCGACCGACCCGCATCCGGCACGGAGCGTGACCGTTCGAACGGGCAGCGCGACGCCCCGCCGCCTCCCTGGCATGGCCCCGCCATACGTTTCCGGCCAGGCGGTTTGCCACTGTTGCCCGATCTTGCGGAGGTGCGGTACCCGGTCCAGCGGTCGTACGGACAACCGGATGTGACAGAAGGCCGGTGCAAGGGGAAGACTGCTCGACGTGACGTCTCGGAACCCGCGCGACCGTGATGCCCCGCTCCCGCCGACGATCGGTACCGGTGCGACGGTGACCCGTCTCCCCGGTACGGCCCACCGGCCCTCCGGTGGCAGGCCGGGCGGGGCCGGTGTACCCCGGCGACGAGGGCCCGCGCCGGCACCCGGCCGAGGTCGGGTTCCCGTCCCGGAGGGCTTCCCCGCGCCGGCCGAGCTGGCGCCGCTGGCCCGCCGGATGCTGGTGGACGCCGTCCGGATCGCCCGCTGGGCCGGGGAACTGGAAGAGGTCGACAAGCGCGGCGAGCTGCTCCCCGAGGACGCCCGCGCCGCCGGCCGGGCGCTGGCCATGACGGTCGGCGCCGCCGCCAAGGCGTGGGGCCAGGCGCTGCTGGTGGGCCTGGTGGAGGCCCGGGACGGCGGCGCGGGCCCCGGTTGGCGCCTGCACGCGTGGGAGCACGACGACGAGGCCGTGGTGCGCGGCTGGTCCGGACTGTTCGACGCCTGGACGCTGCTCGCCCCGGTGCCGCCCGCCGCGCTGCGCGGGGTGTTCGCCGTCCTGGCCGGCCAGGCCGTGGACCAGGCCCCCCAGCTGCTGTCCTTCCTGCACCTGGTGGACGGCCCGGTGGCCGAGAGCGAGCTGCTGGAACTGCTGCGCCGCGGCCTGGACGAGCGCCGCGTCGGCGCCGGCCTCGGCAACCCGGGCCTGTCGCCGGTGCCGCACGCCGCCTCCGCGGTGTCCGCCGTCCGCGGCACCTGCCGGGCGCCGCAGATCGACACCCCGGCCGCGCCCTCCGACGTGGCCGCCGTCCTGGACTGGATGCTGGACGGCCTGGCGGCGGTCGGCGCCGTCGTGCGCAGGAACGATGCCGCTGAGCTGTCCCCGCTGGGCCACTGGGCGGTGCGGGCGAAGCTGGAGGAGATCTGCACCGTCGCCCAGACCGCGGCCGGCCACATCGAGCAGAGCGCCTTCGAGCTGCTGAACGCCTGCGCGGACTACTCGCCCGGGCCGGCCCGGGCGGAGTTCCGCGCCTGGGTGGCGGCCCGACCGGCGGACCGCGCGGTGGCCGAGCTGCTGGACGCAGCCCAGGGCGACGACGCGCTGGTGCGCGGCCTGGCCTTCGAGGCGCTGCGGGTGGCCGGCGGTCCGGCCGAGCAGGCGGTACGGGCGTCGGTGGACGAGCCGGTGCTGCGCCCGTACGCGCTGCTGTGGCTGGCCGAGCGCGCCGACGAGGGGGTCTCCCCGGCGGACGTGCTCGGCGCCGAGGACGCGGCCTGGCTGTGGGTGGACACCGCGGCGGCGGTGCTGGACCACGGCGAGACGGAGCTGCTGGTGGGACACGTCGAGGGCGCCTCGGCGGGCGACCCGGTGCGGCTGTTCGCCCGCGCCCGGCAGTCCGGTCACCCCCGGGCGGCCTCGGTGCTGACGGCGGTCTCCGGCGTGCACCCGGACCCGGGCGTGGCCCGGGCGGCCCGCCGCTCCGCCTTCAGCGTCCACACCGGCGGCGCGTGAGGCGCATCGGAACGCGGGAAGGGCCCGGAACCTGGTGGTTCCGGGCCCTTCCCACATCGCGGGGCGGACTCAGCCGAGCCGGGACTCCGCCCGCCGGGCGCGGACGTCGCCGACCTTCTGCCCGACCTTGCGCCGGATGACCAGCAGCGGCGCCATCGCGGCGAGCGTGATCTGGGCGAACGCGCCGACGTGCATCAGCGTGTCGCCGCCGGGCAGCCCGGTCGCCCAGGCTGCCAGGCAGCCGATCGCCACGACGACCCAGCAGAGCGTCGCGGTGGCCAGCAACCCCTGCGGCTTCGGGTACTCGATCCGGCTGACCATCAGGTACGCCGCGCCGAAGATGGCGAGCAGACCGGGCAGGAACGGCGGGTCGAGCAGCACGATGGCGATCACCGTCATCGCGCCCATCGGGCAGGGCATGCCCTGGAACACCCCGGGCCGCATCTTGACGGCGGAGAAGCGGGCCAGCCGCAGGACCACCGCGAGCAGCACGGTCAGCGCGATCAGCGCGGAGAGCGTCCGGTTGGAGCCCTGCGAGACCATGCCCCAGACCGCGACGAAGTAGGCCGGCGCGATGCCGAAGCTGATCAGGTCGGCCAGGTTGTCGAGTTCGGCTCCGAGGGCGGAGGAGCGGAGCTTCCGCGCCACCAGGCCGTCGAAGAGGTCGCACATCGAGCCGATCAGCAGCAGCGTGACGGCGGTGGCCGCGCTGTGCCGGTCCGGAGCGGCGTCCGGGTTGGTGATGTGCGGGATCAGGACCCCGGTGGTGATCGAGTAGATCGCCAGGAAGCCGCAGACGGCGTTCCCCAGGGTCAGGAAGTCGGCGGTGGACAGGTGCTGAGGGGAGCGCGGGGCACGCAGCTCGCGGTCGCGCGCCCAGCGGCGGCGGCGCAGGGCCGTCTCCTCGTCGTCCAGGCCGACGATTGTCTCAGGATCAGTCACGGTCAAGGCGCGTCACCCCGGCTGTGGTCTTCTGGCCGACCTCGACGCCGACCTCGACGCCGGCCGGCAGGTAGGTGTCGACCCGGGAGCCGAACCGGATCAGACCGATCCGGTCGCCCTGCTCGACCTTGGTTCCGGCGGCCACGTACGGCACGATGCGGCGGGCCACGGCCCCCGCGATCTGCACCATCTCGATGTCGCCGAGCTCGGTGTCGAAGTGCCAGACGACCCGCTCGTTCTGGTCGCTGTCCTTGTTGAACGCCGGCACGAAACCGCCCGCGACGTGCTCGACCGACGTCACCGTGCCCGGCAGGGGCGCGCGGTTGACGTGGACGTTCAGCGGGCTCATGAAGATCGCCACCCGGGTACGGCCGTCCGGCCAGGCGTCGATGCTCTGGACCACGCCGTCGGCGGGGGAGATCACTCTGCCCGTGCCGATCTCACGCTCGGGGTCGCGGAAGAACCACAGCATGCCCGCGCTGAGCGCACAGGCGGGCACCGCCGCCAGGGCCCACTTGCCGCTGCGCCGGGTGAGGGCGGTGGTCACGGCGGCCGTGGCGAGGGTGGGGACGAACCAGGGGGTGGCTCCGCGCGCGATGGTCACGCGGGGTCGCCGACCGGCCGTCGGGGATGCGAGGGCATCGCGGTCCGTGACGGAGGTGTGAGGGGACGGGCTGATGGGCATCGAAGACCTTTGTCGCGGGGGATCATGGCCGCTGGACGGGGGCCACCGCGGGATCGGTAATAGAGGGACGGCTTGCTGTCCCGGTGGATGCTATCGGGAGCACACGGTGGGTGGGCAACCCGCCTGCTCGTTCATGTGTCCGGCGGGAGCGTGGGTGCGCGTCCCGCCTCTACGACCGTAGCTCGCCCCGGTCCGGTTCCCAAGGCACCGGACACGGCTGGTGACTCTTGTCTCAGCAGGGTGGCGCACGGAACCCGGTGGGGACACGGCCGACAGCGACCGGAAGAAGGTGTAAGGAAGCGGCCGCAGGGCGCGTCGTTGCAGCTGTACGCCCTGCGGCCGCTTTCCGGAGGCCGTGCCGGACCCTGGCGGACCAGGCCGGGCCCGTGACGGGGCACGGCACTCTGCCGGGACGGGCCCGCACGCCCGTCGACCGGCGGTTCGGAGGGGGCCGCCCGTCGATCGGGGCGGTCCCGCACTCACTCGGCGGTCCCGCCCCGGGGCGGGAGGCCGGCCGTCACTCGGCGATCTTGTACTCCTCCAGGAGCCGGCGCCCGACGATCATCTTCTGGATCTCCGCAGTTCCTTCACCGATGAGCAGCATCGGGGCCTCGCGGTAGAGGCGCTCGATCTCGTACTCCTTGGAGAAGCCGTAGCCGCCGTGGATCCGGAAGGCGTCCTCGACGACCTCCTTGCAGTACTCCGAGGCCAGGTACTTGGCCATGCCCGCCTCGAGGTCGTTGCGCTCACCGCTGTCCTTCTTGCGGGCGGCCATGACCATCATCTGGTGGGCGGCCTCGACCTTGGTGGCCATCTCGGCGAGCTTGAACTGGATCGCCTGGTGCTCGGCGATCTTCTTGCCGAAGGTGGAGCGCTGCTGGGCGTAGGAGATGCCGAGCTCGAAGGCGCGCCGGGCGACGCCGCAGCCGCGGGCGGCGACGTTGACGCGGCCGACCTCGACGCCGTCCATCATCTGGTAGAAGCCGCGGCCCGGGATGCCGCCGAGGATGCGGTCGGCGGGGATCCGCACGTCCTGCAGCACCAGCTCGGTGGTGTCGACGCCCTTGTAGCCCATCTTCTCGATCTTCCCGGGCACGGTGAGTCCGGGGACGGTCGGGTTCGGGCCGAAGCCGGCCGTCTTCTCGATCAGGAAGGTGGTCATGTTCTTGTACGGGGTGTTGCCGCCCTCGTCGGTCCGGCACAGGACCGCGACCAGGGTGGAGGTGCCGCCGTTGGTGAGCCACATCTTCTGGCCGTTGAGGACGTAGAACTCGCCGTCCTTGACGCCCTTGGTGGAGATGGCCGAAACGTCGGAGCCGAGGCCGGGCTCGGACATCGAGAAGGCGCCGCGGATCTCGCCGGCGGCCATCTTCGGCAGGAAGTAGTCCTTCTGCTCCTGGGTGCCGTGGGCGTTGATCATGTGCGCCACGATGAAGTGGGTGTTGACGATGCCGGAGACCGACATCCAGCCGCGGGCGATCTCCTCGACCACCAGGGCGTAGGTGAGCAGGGACTCGCCGAGGCCGCCGTACTCCTCGGGGATGGTGAGGCCGAACAGCCCGAGCTGCTTCATGCCCTCGACGATGGCGGTCGGGTACTCGTCCTTGTGCTCCAGCTCGGTCGCGACCGGAATGATCTCCTTGTCGACGAAATCCCGCACGGTGGCGAGGATGTCCCGCTGGATCTCGGTGAGGCCGTCGGTCTGTGCGAGGCGTCCCATCGTGCGGCTCCGAAATGTCTGAAGAGGGCGGGGGGGGATTTCCGGGGGCCCTGCCGGCGTGGCTGCGGCAGCAGGGCCCCCGACCGGGTGGGGGTCGGCCGATGACGGCGGCCTCCCCGTCCGGGGTCTCTATATAGGGGTGGGGATCAGGAGAGCGGTTCGGGGCGCCCGGGCTGCTCGCCGCCGCGCGCCTTGATGTACGTCTCGGTCGGCACCATCACCTTGCGGCGGAAGACGCAGACGACCGTGCCGTCCTGCTTGTACCCCTTGGTCTCGACGTAGACGATGCCGCGGTCGTCCTTGGACTTGGACGGCCACTTGTCGAGGACGGTGGTCTCGCCGTAGATGGTGTCGCCGTGGAAGGTCGGCGCGATGTGGCGCAGCGACTCGATCTCCAGGTTGGCGATCGCCTTGCCGGAGACGTCCGGGACGGACATGCCGAGCAGCAGCGAGTAGATGTAGTTGCCCACCACGACGTTCTTGCCGAAGTCCGTCGTCTTCTCCGCATAGTTGGTGTCCATGTGGAGCGGGTGGTGGTTCATGGTGAGCAGGCAGAAGAGGTGGTCGTCGTACTCGGTGACCGTCTTGCCGGGCCAGTGCTTGTAGACCGCGCCGACCTCGAACTCCTCGTAGGTGCGTCCGAACTGCACGGCTCAGCCCTCCGCCTTCTTGTCGGTGTCGGGCAGTTCGAACTTGGTGGTGCGCTGCATGCCGGCGGCCCGGCCCTTGCCGGCGACGACCAGGGCCATCTTGCGGCTGGCCTCGTCGATCATCTCGTCGCCGAGCATCGCGGAGCCCTTGGCGCCGCCCGCCTCGGAGGTGCAGTAGTCGTAGGCGTCGAGGATCAGCTCGGCGTGGTCGTAGTCCTCCTGCGAGGGCGAGTAGATCTCGTTCGCGGCGGCGACCTGGTCCGGGTGGAGCACCCACTTGCCGTCGAAGCCGAGGGCGGCGGAGCGGCGGGCGACCTCGCGGTAGCCCTCCTGGTTGCGGATCTGCAGGTAGGGGCCGTCGATCGCCTGGAGGTCGTTCGCGCGGGCGGCCATCAGGATGCGCATCAGGATGTAGTGGTAGGCGTCGGCGCCGTAGCCGGGCGGCTGCTCGCCGACCACCAGGGACTTCATGTTGATCGAGGCCATGAAGTCGGCGGGGCCGAAGATGATGGTCTCCAGCCGGGGCGAGGCCTCGGCGATGGCGTCGACGTTGATCAGGCCCTTGGCGTTCTCGATCTGCGCCTCGATGCCGATCTTGCCGACCTCGAAGCCCATGGTCTTCTCGATCTGGGTGAGCAGCAGGTCGAGCGCCTTCACCTGCCCGGCGTCCTGGACCTTCGGCAGCATGATGCAGTCGAGGTTGGGGCCGGCGCCCTCGACCACGGTGATCACGTCACGGTAGGTCCAGTGGGTGGTCCAGTCGTTGACGCGGACGACGCGGGTCTTGTTGCCCCAGTCGCCGTTGTTCAGCGCGTCGACGATGTTGTGGCGGGCGCTCTCCTTGACCAGCGGGGCGCAGGCGTCCTCCAGGTCGAGGAAGACCTGGTCGGCCGGGAGGCCCTGGGCCTTCTCCAGGAAGCGAGGGTTGCTGCCCGGTACGGCGAGGCAGGAGCGGCGGGGGCGCAGGCGGTTGACGGTCGTCATGGGGGTGGTTCGGTTCCTTCCCAGTGGTCAGCTGGTCAGCTGGTCAGTTCGTGGCCGCGGTCGGTGCGGGCGTCCACGGCTGGAGCTTGTTGGCGAGCCGGATCTCGTCCACGATCCGGCCGATGATGGTGGTGATGCCGAAGTCCTTCGGGGTGAACACGGCGGCGACGCCGGCGGCCTTGAGGGCCTCGCCGTCCGCTGCCGGGATGATGCCACCCACGATCACCGGGACATCCTCCACCCCGGCGCGGCGCAACCGCTTCAGGACGTCCGGCACCAGCTCGGAGTGGGCGCCGGAGAGGATGGACAGGCCCACGCAGTGCACGTCCTCCGCCACGGCGGCCGAGACGATCTGCTCCGGGGTGAGCCGGATGCCCTGGTAGACCACCTCGAAGCCGGCGTCGCGAGCACGGACGGCGATCTGCTCGGCGCCGTTCGAGTGCCCGTCCAGGCCGGGCTTGCCGACCAGCAGGCGCAGCTTGCCGGCGCCCAGCTCCTCGGCGGTGGCGGCGACGGCGGCGCGGACCTGCTCCAGCTCCCCGCCGGGCTCGGCGGCGACCGCGACGGGCGCGCCGCCCACGCCGGTGGGGGCGCGGTACTCGCCGAACACCTCGCGCAGGGCGAAGGACCACTCGCCGGTGGTGACGCCGGCCCGGGCGCAGGCGAGGGTGGCCGGCACCAGGTTGGCCTCGGTGGCGGCGACGGCCTTGAGCTCGGCCAGCGCCCGCTGGGCGGCGGCCTCGTCGCGCTGGCCGCGCCAGGCCTCCAGGGCGGCGAGCACGGACTGCTCGGAGGCCGGGTCGACCACCATGATCGCGGTGTCCAGGTCGGCGGTGAGCGGGCTGGGCTCGGTGGTGTCGAAGCAGTTGACGCCGACGATCTTGTCCTCGCCGGACTCGATCCGGGCCCGGCGGGCGGCGTGCGAGGCGACCAGGTTGGACTTGAGGTAGCCGGACTCGACGGCCGGGATCACCCCGCCCATCTCCAGCACCTTGGCGATCTCCGCCTCGGCCCCCGCCAGCAGCGCGGCGGTCTTGGCCTCGACCACCTCGGAGCCGTTGAAGAGGTCGCCGTACTCCAGCAGGTCGGACTCGTACGCCAGCACCTGCTGGATCCGCAGCGACCACTGCTGGTCCCACGGGCGGGGCAGGCCGAGCGCCTCGTTCCAGGCGGGCAGCTGGACGGCACGGGCGCGGGCGTCCTTGGAGAGGGTGACGGCCAGCATCTCCAGGACGATCCGCTGGACGTTGTTCTCCGGCTGGGCCTCGGTCAGGCCGAGCGAGTTGACCTGGACGCCGTAGCGGAACCGGCGCTGCTTCGGGTCGGTGACTCCGTACCGCTCCAGCGTGACCTTCTCCCAGAGCTGGGCGAAGGCGCGCATCTTGCACATCTCCTCGACGAAGCGCACGCCGGCGTTGACGAAGAAGGAGATCCGGGCGACCACGTCGCCCATCCGTTCGGCGGGCACCTGCCCGGAGTCGCGGACGGCGTCGAGCACCGAGATGGCGGTGCACATCGCGTAGGCGATCTCCTGGACGGGCGTGGCCCCGGCCTCCTGGAGGTGGTAGCTGCAGATGTTGATCGGGTTCCACTTGGGGATGTGGCCGACCGTGTAGGCGATCATGTCGGTGATCAGGCGCACCGACGGGCCGGGCGGGAAGACGTGCGTCCCGCGCGACAGGTACTCCTTGACGATGTCGTTCTGGGTGGTGCCGGTGAGCTTGGCGATGTCGGCGCCCTGCTCCTCGGCGACCACCTGGTAGAGCGCCAGCAGCCACATCGCGGTGGCGTTGATCGTCATGGAGGTGTTGGTCCGTTCGAGCGGGATGCCGTCGAACAGGGTGCGCATGTCGCCGACGTGCCCGACCGGGACGCCGACCCGGCCCACCTCGCCGCGGGCGAGGATGTGGTCGGAGTCGTAGCCGGTCTGGGTCGGCAGGTCGAAGGCGACGGACAGACCGGTCTGGCCCTTCGCCAGGTTCCGCCGGTATAGCGCGTTGGAGTCGCTCGCGGTGGAGTGGCCGGCGTAGGTGCGCATCAGCCAGGGGCGGTCGCGCTTCTGAGCCTCGGTCATCACACGTTCCTGAAGCGGTTGATGGCCGGAAGGTGCTTCTCGCGCAGTTCGTGGTCGCGGACGCCCAGGCCCTCCTCGGGGGCGAGGCACAGGACGCCGACCTTGCCCTGGTGCTTGTTGTGGTGGACGTCGAGGGCGGCCTGGCCGGTCTCCTCCAGGGTGTAGACCTTGGAGAGGGTCGGGTGGATCTTGCCCTTGGCGACGAGGCGGTTGGCTTCGAAGGCCTCGCGGTAGTTGGCGAAGTGGGAGCCGACGATGCGCTTGAGGGACATCCACAGGTAGCGGTTGTCGTACTGGTGCATGTAGCCGGAGGTGGAGGCGCAGGTGACGATGGTGCCGCCCTTGCGGGTGACGTAGACGGAGGCGCCGAAGGTCTCGCGGCCGGGGTGTTCGAAGACGATGTCGACGTCCTCGCCGCCGGTGAACTCGCGGATCTTCGAGCCGAGGCGCTTCCACTCGCGGGGGTCCTGGTTGTTCTCGTCCTTCCAGAACTTGTAGCCCTCGGCGGAGCGGTCGATGATCGCCTCGGCGCCCATCGCGCGGCAGATGTCGGCCTTGGCCTCGCTGGAGACCACGCAGATCGGGGTGGCGCCGCCGGCCAGGGCGTACTGGGTGGCGTAGGAGCCCAGGCCGCCGCTGGCGCCCCAGATCAGGACGTTGTCGCCCTGCTTCATGCCGGCGCCGTTCTGCGAGACCAGCTGGCGGTAGGCGGTGGAGTTGACCAGGCCGGGGGAGGCGGCCTCCTCCCAGGTCAGGTGCTTCGGCTTGGGCAGCAGCTGGTTGGTCTTGACCAGGGCGATCTGGGCCAGGCCGCCGAAGTTGGTCTCGAAGCCCCAGATGCGCTGCTCCGGGTCCATCATCGTGTCGTTGTGGCCGTCGGGGGACTCCAGCTCGACCGAGAGGCAGTGGGCGACGACCTCGTCGCCGGGCTTCCAGGCGTTGACGCCGGCGCCGGTCTGCAGCACCACGCCCGCGAGGTCGGAGCCCAGGACGTGGTACGGCAGGTCGTGGCGCTTGGTCAGCGGGGAGAGGCGGCCGTAGCGCTCCAGGAAGCCGAAGGTGGAGACCGGCTCGAAGATCGAGCTCCACACGGTGTTGTAGTTCACCGAGCTGGCCATGACGGCGACCAGGGCCTCGCCCGGGCCCAGCTCGGGCAGGGCCACCTCGTCGAGGTGAAGGGACTTGCGGGGGTCCTTGTCGCGGCTGTCGAGACCCGCGAACATCTGCTCCTCGTCCTTGTGGAGCGTGACCGCCCGGTAGGACTCGGGGAGCTTGAGCGCCGCGAAGTCCGCCGACGTGGCGTCGGAGCTGAGGATCGCGTCGAGGATTTCCTGCATGGCTGCCTCCGAAGGCGTACCTGTGTGAGGGTCACAGGGCGTCTGGGGGAGCCGGGAGCGGACACCGGCTTCGCTGAGGTGGGTGGTTGGTGGTCAGGCGGGCGCCCGGGGTGGTTCGGGCGGATCCGGCACTGCTTGGTCTGGCACAGCTCCCGGGGTGTGGGAACGCCGGCCGACGGCGCGCCGAGGTGGGGAGCCGCGGCGCCGCGACTGGTGAGTAACAAGGTAGTGGCACCCTGTGCCACTCGTAAAGACACCGGGTGCCAGGAATTCCGACGCTCCGGAAGGGCGCCGAACGCGCGTGGTGCGGGTGTGCCGAGGGCCCGCGCCGGCGATCCAGCGCGGGCCCTCGTTCTGCCGCTGACCTGCTGTTTAATTGGGCTCAGGCGTCCCGGGTGCCGCTCAGCGCGGCCCGGATGCTGTCCACCACGACGTCCAGCGGAGCGTCCGTCCGGGCGACTGTGATGAGCACCTCACCTCCGGGGCTGGCACTCAGTGCGCTCTCCGCCACCCCGTCCCCAGGCATCCCACTGGCACCCGGTGCCACCACCGGGCCCCGGCGTCTGGCACCCGGCGTGCTGGCGGCCCAGAAGGTCCGCCGGATCACCTCGAAGGAGTGTTCCAGCTGCGCCTCCACGTCACCCCGGCCGCCGGCCCGCAGCCAGCGCCGCAGCACGTGGTTGTGCGCCGCCACGACCGCCGCCGCCGACACCTCGGCCAGCATCGAGTCGTCCTCGCCGCCGCGCTGCCAGCCCGACGGGATGGGCTCGCCGGTGTCGAACCGGCCCAGCAGGTAACGGGTGAACAGCCGCTCGTACCGGGCCACCACGGCGATCTCCCGCTCGCGCAGCGCCGGGACCTGACGGATCAGCTGGTACCGCGCGACCGACACGCCCGGGGTGGAGGCGTACATCCGCAGCACCTCCTTGATGCCGCGGCAGACCACGTCCAGCGGGTGCTCCTCGGGCTCGGCGCTGGCCAGCAGGTCGGCCACCCGGACGAGGGTGTCGTCGTGGTCGGGGAAGATCGCCTCCTCCTTCGACCGGAAGTACCGGAAGAAGGTGCGCCGGGCCACCCCGGCGGCCGCGGCGATCTGGTCGACCGTGGTCTCCTCGTAGCCCTGCGAGGCGAACAGCTCCATCGCCGCCGCGGCCAGGTCCTGGCGCATCTGCTGACGCTGCGCCGCCGCCCGGCGGCTGCCCGGCCCCGCCTCCGGCGCGGCGCCCCCGGACGGGCCGGCCGTCCGGTCGGTGCCGCGCGGTCCGGCGGAGTGCTGCGGGGAGGCTGACTGAACCCGATCCATGCCCGGAACGCTACACGGCCCGGGCTGCGCGCCCGCCGCCCTTCCCCGGCGCACCGGCGTGACCGGACCGGTCACGGCCGGTCTGGGCCAGCGGGCGGACACCGCGCCCGGCGTCCAGGCGGGGCGCGCGGCGGACCCGGAGCCGTACGCGGCGCCGCCGTTGCCCGGGGCGCCGCCCGGCCCCGCCGCCGGGTCGTACGGCAGCTGCCCGCCCCCGGCCCGTGCCGTGGTCACCGGCGCGCGTGGTCGCGGAAGCCGCGGCCGGTCTTGCGGCCCAGGCAGCCCGCCGCCACCAGGTGCTCCAGCAGCGGCGCGGCGGCCAGGCCCGGCTCGCGGAACTCCTGGTGCAGCACCTGCTCGATGGTCAGCGAGACGTCCAGGCCGACCACGTCCAGCAGCTCGAAGGGGCCCATCGGGTAGCCGCAGCCCAGCTTCATCGCGGTGTCGATGTCGTCCACCGTCGCGTAGTGCTCCTGGAGCATCCGAACCGCGTCGTTTAGGTACGGGAACAGCAGCGCGTTGACGATGAAACCGGCCCGGTCGCCGCACTCCACCGGGTGCTTGCGCACCTTCGCGGTCAGCTCCAGCACCGTCGCGGTGACGTCCGGGGCGGTCAGCACGGTGGAGACCACCTCGACCAGCTTCATCGCCGGGGCCGGGTTGAAGAAGTGCATGCCGATCACGTCCTGCGGCCGCGAGGTGGCGGTCGCGCAGCTGATCACCGGCAGCGAGGAGGTGGTGGTGGCGAGCACCGCGCCCGGCCGGACGATCTTGTCCAGGATGGCGAACAGCTCCCGCTTGACCGCCAGGTCCTCGGCGACCGCCTCGACCACCAGGTCCACCTCGGCCAGTTCGGAGTACTGGCCGACCGGGGTGACCAGCGCCAGCGCGGCGTCCCGCTGGTCCCCGCTCAGCCGGCCCTTGGTGACCGAGCGCTCCAGCGACCTCGCGAGCTGCGCCTTGGCCCGGTCGGCCTTCTCCTGGCTGCGGGCGGCCAGCAGCACCGGGTGCCCGGCCTTGGCGAACACCTCGGCGATGCCGGTGGCCATCGTGCCGGAGCCGCAGACCCCGACCGTGTGCACGGCGCGGCCGGGCACCTTGGCGCGGGCCGGTCCGGTCGCCGCGTCCACGGCCCTGGACGAGCCCGGCGCCTCGTAGGTGTAGAAGCCGCGGCCGGACTTGCGGCCCAGCAGCCCGGCCGAGACCAGCTGGCCGAGGATCGGCGCGGGAGCGTGCAGCTTGTCGCGGGACTGCTCGTACATCGCCTCCAGCACGGTGCGCGCGGTGTCGACGCCGATCAGGTCCAGCAGCGCCAGCGGGCCCATCGGCAGCCCGCAGCCGAGCCGCATCGCGGCGTCGATGTCCTCCCGGGAGGCGTACTTGGACTCGTACATCGCGGCGGCCTGGTTCAGGTACGCGAACAGCAGGCCGTTCACCACGAACCCGGCCCGGTCCCCGGCCGCCACCGGCTCCTTGCCCAGGTCCCGGGCGAAGGCGGCGGCGTCCTCGGCCGTCTGCGGGGAGGTCAGCACGGTGCGCACCACCTCGACCAGCTTCATGGTGTGCACCGGGTTGAAGAAGTGCAGGCCGAGCACCCGCTCCGGACGGGCGGTCGCGGCCGCGATCCGGGTCACCGACAGGGCGGTGGTGCCGGTGGCCAGCACCGTGCCCTCGGGGCAGATCCGGTCCAGCTCGGCGAAGACCTCCCGCTTCAGCTCCAGCTGCTCGGGGACCTCCTCGATCACCAGGTCCGCCTCGGCGGCGGCCGTCAGCGCGTGCCCGACCGTGATCCGGGCCAGCAGCGCGGTGCGCTCCGCGGCGGTGATCCGCTCCCGGTCGACCGCGTGCGCGGTCGCCTCCTCGATCCGGGCCAGTGCCCGGGCGGCCGAGTCCTCGGTGGCCTCGATGCCGATCACCCGGCGGCCGCTCCTGGCGACCGCGACCGCGACGCCGGTACCCATCGTGCCGAGGCCGACGACGGCCACGGTGGGGAAGGGACGCTCCATGTCCTGACTCCTAGTCATGAAGGGCCCGCGCGTGCTCCGACGGGCGGGCCACCGCGCCCGTCGGCGAAACGGGGGCGGCCGCCGCCGGAGGAGGGTCCACGCGCGGGGGCTTGGGGAGATGACGGGTCCGGCAACCCGGCGTCGGCCGGTCCGCTCCGGCCGAACTGCGGGGTGTGCCGTGGTACTCAGGCGCTCGAAGGTGAAGGAAGCGACGCTGATACGAGGAGGGAAACCCGGCCCGCCGCGGTTCGCGGCACCGGCCGGTGAAGACGCACCGCGCGGGTGCCGCAGACACGGCGACCGCGACCTCCCGCCGGTGCGGCTCCCGAAGCCCGGCGGTGGTGCGTGCGGCCACTGTAGCGAAGCTACTCGCCGGTAGGAAGGGGGCGGGGCGGAAAACCGAACGCCCTGGGGCGGATCACCGCAGGGGAGTCGGTGGCCCGCGCCGCGCCGAGCAGTGGCTCCCCCAACGAGTGAACGGGCGGACGGGCGTCCGTTTGTTCCACTCGATAGGGGAGTTACCGGCACCCCGTCGGCGGGGCAGCATGGTGGCATGGGCACCGTCACCGCCTCCCAGGCCGCCGACCCCGCCGAGCCGTCCGGCCCCGGCGCGTCCGAGGCCGCCCTCGCGGCCGCCGTCGCGCTGTCCCCGCGGGCCGAGCGCGCCGCACGGGCCCAGGAGGCGGTCGACCGGTTGCGCACCGCCGCCGTCGAGGCGGTGGCCGTCACCTGGGTGGACAACGCCGGCATCACCCGGGTCAAGGCCGTGCCGCTCAGCGGCCTGGTGCACGCGGCCGAGTGGGGCGTCGGCACCGCGCCCTGCTTCGACGTGTTCCTCGCCGACGACGCCATCACCACCAGCCCGGTCATCGGCGGCCCCACCGGGGACCTCAGGCTCTACCCCGACCTCGACCGGCTCGTCCCGCTGGCCGCCCAGCCCGGTTGGGCCTGGGCCCCGGGGGACCGCCACACCCAGGACGGCGTCCCGCACCCCGGCTGCCAACGGCTGTTCGCCCGCCGGATGGAGGCCGCGGCCGCCGCCCGCGGGCTGAGCCTCAAGGCCGGCATCGAGGTGGAGTGGGTGGTCGCCCTGGCCGGCCCCCCGAACGAGCCGCCGCAGTACCCGACGCACGGCCCCGCCTACGGCATGCACCGGCTCACCGACCTCTCCGACTACCTGCGGGACGTCGTGCGCGCCCTCGGCGAACAGGGGCTCGGCGTGCTGCAGATCCACCCCGAGTACGCCCCGGGCCAGTTCGAGGTCTCGGTCGCCCCCGAGGGCCCGGTCGGCGCCGCCGACACCTCCGTCCTGGTCCGGCAGACCGTCCGCGCCGTCTCCGCCAAGTACGGCCTGCGGACGTCCTTCGCCCCCGTGGTCGAGCCCGACGGGGTCGGCAACGGCGGGCACCTGCACCTCAGCCTCTGGCGGGACGGCCGCAACCTCGGCCACGGCGGCTCCGGTCCGCACGGGCTGACGGCCGAGGCCGAGGGCTTCCTCGCCGGGGTGCTCCAGGCGCTGCCCGAACTCCTGGTGCTGGGCTGCTCCAGCCCCGCCGGGTACCTGCGGCTGGTGCCCTCGCACTGGGCCGGGGCGTACCAGTGCTGGGGCCTGGAGAACCGTGAGGCCGCGCTGCGCCTGGTCACCGGCTCCACCGGGGAGCGGGCCGCCACCGCGAACGCCGAGGTCAAGTGCTTTGACGCGAGCGCCAACCCGTACCTGGCGGTCGGCGCGGTGATCGCCGCCGGCCTCGCCGGGCTGGAGCAACGCCACGTGCTGCCCCCCGAGTTCACCGGTGATCCGGCCGCCGCCGAGCCCGGAACGGTGCCCCGACTGCCGCAGGGCCCGGCCGAGGCGATCGCCGCGTACGAGCGCTCGGCGGTGCTGCGCGGGGCGCTCGGCGAGCCGCTCCACCAGGCCGTGCTGGCGGTGCGCCGGGCCGAGGCCGAGCAGTACGCGGACGCCGGCCCCGAGGAGTTGGTCGCGGCGACGCGCTGGAGGTACTGACCGGTGGCCCGGTCGGAGGTCCCGGAGGTCCCGGAGGTCCCGGAGAACCGGCTTCCGGAGGTCGGGGTGCTGGTCGACCACCACTGCCACAGCGTGGTGGCCGCCGAACTCACCGACGACGCCCTGGCCGGGCTGCTCACCGAGTCCGACCGGCCGCCCGCGCCCGGCTGTTCGCCCTTCGACAGCGCGCTCGGCCTGGCCGTGCGGCGCTGGTGCCCGCCCGTGCTCGGCCTGCCCGCGCACGCTCCGGCGGCCGAGTACCTGGCCCGGCGGCGCGAGTTGGGCGCCGCCGAGGCGACCCGCCGGCTGCTCGCGGCCGCCCGGCTGGACACCTGCCTGGTGGACACCGGGCTGACCGCCGCCGCGGGCCGCGAGCTGCTGCCGCTGACCGAACTCGCCGGGGCCACCGGAGCGGTGGTGCGGGAGGTGGTCCGGCTGGAGTCGGTGGCCGAGACGGTGGCGTCCGGCGCCGAGGACTGGCCGCGGGCCGTCGGCGAGGCGCTGGCGGCGGCCGCCACCGGCGCGGTCGCGGTCAAGTCGGTGCTCGCCTACCGGTACGGCCTGGCCGTACCGGCCGAACGGCCCGCGCGCCCGGCCGTGGTGGCCGCCGCCGGGGCCCGACTGCGCGACGGACGCGCCCGGCTGGCCGACCCTGTGCTGCTGCACCACCTGCTGTGGACGGCCGTGGACGTCTGTGCCGAGCTGGGCCTGCCGCTCCAGCTCCACACCGGCTTCGGCGATCCCGACCTCACCCTGCACCGCGCCGACCCGTCCCTGCTGGCCGACTTCGTCCGCGCCGCCGAGCCGAGCGGCGTCCCGCTGGTGCTGCTGCACGGCTATCCGTACCACCGGCAGGCCGCCTGGCTGGCCCAGGCCTTTCCGACGGTGTACACGGATCTCGGGCTGACGGCCTCCTACACCGGGCCGCGGGTGGCGGCGGTGCTCGGCGAGATGCTCGAACTCGTGCCGTTCGGAAAACTGTTGTTCTCCACCGATGCCTACGGACTTCCCGAACTGTTCTCGGTGGGCGCCGCACAGTTCCGGTACGGACTGGGCATGCTGCTCTCCGACTGGCAGGCGGGGGGCGCCTGTTCGGCGCCGGACGCCCGGCGGCTGGCGCGGCTGATCGCCGCGGACAATGCGCGCCGGTTGTACGCGCTCCGGTAGGCGCTTCCGGCTGCTCTTCGCGTACATGACCAGTCAGGTCGTCCCGTCGGCGAACCATCACTTTTTAACAATCTTCCGCTCTGTTGCGGTTGTTGGCCGATGGAGCGCTAACCGACGCTGTTGGTTGAGATGTGACGATTAGATGACTACCTCTTGCGCTTTTCAGCGAATATTCATTAACGTCCCGGTCATCCCAGCGCACCTGCCGCACCGCAGCTGCCGCTTGACGACTCGGGAGGGCCAACCCCAATGAGAGTTCCTCGGATCAGCCGGACCCGGTACGCGGCAGTGGGCCTCGTGCTCGCCACCGCCGGCGCCCTCGCGCTCCCGGCCGGCACCGCCGTCGCGGCGCCCACCGGCGACTCGACGACCGGTCCGCTGCTCAGCTACGTCGTCAACACCAAGGCCAACCACGGCCAGGTGCAGAAGGTCGAGAAGGCCATCACCGGCCTCGGCGGCACGGTGGTCCAGTCCTACGAGCAGGTCGGCGTCGTGGTCGCCCGCTCGAACGACACCAAGTTCGCGGAGAAGCTGCGCCTGGCCAAGGGCGTCGACTCCGTCGGCGCCAGCCGTACCAAGGGCATCCTCGCCTCGGACCAGGGCAACGCCGACGTCGCCGCCGAGCCGACCGGCGCCGCCGCCGCTGCCGACGGCCAGGAGCCGTACGAGCCCAACCAGTGGGACATGCGCCAGATCGGTGTCGACAAGGCTCACAAGCTCTCGCTCGGCAGCCGCAACGTCACCGTCGGCGTGCTGGACTCCGGCATCGACGCCACCCACGAGGACCTGGCGGCCAACGTGGACGCCTCGCAGTCGGTCTCCTGCATCGACGGCAGGACGAACACCGACTGGAAGGCCTGGCAGCCGACCACCAGCGACCACGGCACCCACGTGGCCGGCACCATCGCCGCGGCCAAGAACGGCAAGGGCGTCATCGGCATCGCCCCCAACGTGAAGCTGGCCGCGGTCAAGGTCGTCGACGACGGTGGCTTCATCTACCCGGAGAACGCGGTCTGCGGCTTCGTCTGGGCCGGCGAGCACGGCTTCAAGGTGACGAACAACAGCTACTACGTCGACCCGTGGATGTTCAACTGCCCGAACGACAAGGACCAGGCCGCGATCTCGGACGCGATCCGCAAGGCCGTCGCCTTCTCGCAGCGCAAGGGCGTCCTGAACGTCGCCGCCGCGGGCAACGAGAACATCGACCTGGCGCACAAGACCACCGACGTCTCCAGCCCGGACGACACCAAGCCCGGCAGCCGCCCGATCACCAACGACTGCCTGTCGCTGCCGACCGAGCTGCCCGGCGTGGTCGCGGTCTCCGCGGTAGGGGTCAACGGCGACAAGTCGTACTACTCCAGCTACGGCAAGGGCGTCGTCACCGTCGCCGCGCCGGGCGGTGACGCCCGCTACCAGATCCCGAACACCCCGGACAAGAACGGTCGCATCCTGTCGACCATCCGGGGCAACAAGTACGGGTACATGCAGGGCACCTCGATGGCCACCCCGCACGTCACCGGCGTGGTCGCGCTGCTCGCCAGCACCTTCCCGTGGGCCAGCCCGGACGAGCTGACCGAGCTGCTCACCAACCAGGCCGAGTCCCACGCCTGCCCGAAGGGCGTGTACAACCCGGGCAACACCGGCCAGTTCACGGCGACCTGCGAGGGCGGCGCGGACGACAACGGCTTCTACGGCGCGGGCATCATCAACGCAGAGAAGGCGGTCCAGTGGTGGCGCTGACGCGCTGACCACCAAGCGCTGACCACCAAGCGCTGAGCAACGAGTGCTGAGCCGGGGAGCGGGGCCACGGGCCCCGCTCCCCGGCTGCGTTCCGGCACCGGTACCCGGCGGCGCCTCAGCCCTCGAAGTGGTGCTCCCAGACCGTCTCCACCGACGGCTTGCCGTGCAGGTCCGGCACCTCCTGCAGCCAGGCCGGCCGACCGGCCCGGGTGCGGGCCGCACGCCGCAGCTCCGCCTCGCGCAGCTGCTCGGCAGTGGCGAAGCCCTCCGGCAGCCACGCCTCGGAGAGGACCGCCCGGGCGGCCAGGTGGGTGACGTACGCGCGCCGGACGGCGTCCACCGAGTCGAAGCCGGGCTCGCCGGCCAGCCACTCGTCCGGGACCAGCGCCACCACCTGCTCCAGCAGCTCGACCGTGACCAGCGGCCCGAGATCCTCGTCGGCCAGCCGGACGTCCGGGGCGCAGGCGCCGAGCGCGTGGGCGCTGAGGTCGTACCGCTTGCCGACGGAGGCCTCGGCGGTGGCCCAGCGGTGGTGGAAGATCAGCGCGGCGCCGTTGTCGATCAGCCAGAGCCGCCCGTGCCAGACCACCAGGTTGGGGTTGTGCACGGTGCGGTCGACGTTGCCGGTGAGCGCGTCCAGCCAGACCACCCGCCCGGCCTCGGCGGAGTCCACCCGGATCATCCCCGGCCGGTAGTCCGCGGCCCCGGGTAGCAGGTCCATCCCGAGGTTGAGGCCGGCGCTGGCCTTGAGCATGTCCTGGATCTCGGTGTCCGGCTCGTCCGCGGCCACCACCGGATCGAAGTCCACCAGCCGCAGCTCCGGCACCCGCAGCCCGAGCCGCCGGGCCAGTTCACCGACGATCACCTCGGCCACCAGCGCCTTGCGGCCCTGCGCGGCACCGGTGAACTTGACCACGTACGTCCCCAGGTCGTCGGTCTCCACGACCCCGGGCACCGAGCCCCCGGCACGCAGCGGGTCCACGTAGCGCAGCGCAGTCACCAGATCGAGCACACCGGCCACCCTAATTCGTTGATAGCGGATCGGTGTAGCCAGGGGCTGCTGTCGGTCCGTTCGAATGCCGTGGTCGTGACGCCTGTGGCCACCCGGGCCGGTGATGCCTATCCCGCCGCGTGGGCGCGGTGCCGCTGTGATTGGCTTGCCGGTGAGAACGGTCCGGGGACCGGTACCCACCACACGAGGAGAGCAAGGTCATGGGACAGGTGCAGGCCACCACCGAGCGGGTCTACGACGCCGCGCCCGAGCGGGTGTACGAGGCGCTGGCCGACTACCAGGTGACCCGCCCGAAGCTGCTGCCGGCGCAGTACAGCGAGTACGAGGTGCGGGTCGGCGGCACCGGCGCCGGCACCCAGGTGCACTGGAAGCTGCAGGCCACCGAGAAGCGGGTGCGCGACTGCCTGTTCACCGTCTCGGCGCCGAAGCCGGACCAGCTGGTGGAGAAGGACGCCAACTCCAGCATGGTGATCACCTGGACGGTCGCGGCCGCCGGCGAGGGCCGCTCCAAGGTCACCGTCACCGCCACCTGGCAGGGCGCCACCGGCATCGGCGGCTTCTTCGAGCGCACTTTCGCCCCCAAGGGCCTGAACCGGATCCACGACCAGGTGCTGGCCAACCTGGCCGCCGAGGTCCGCTGACCCGGCCGACCCGGCCGGAGTACCAGCCGTTCCGGAGAACCGGGTGAATCGCCCGGAGTTTCGAGCAGCTCGTCCGCCCGTACGAGCCGCAAGCCGTACGGGTGGACGGCCCGCCACCTGCGGGTGACGGGGGCCGCCCGGCACGGGGGAGCCACCCTAGGCTCGCCGCCGTGCATATGACGATCCTTCACATTTCGCAGCCGGTGGACGGCGGAGTCGCCCGCGTCGTCGCCGATCTGGCCCGGGGGCAGCGCGAGGCCGGGCACCGGGTGCTGGTCGCCTGCCCGCGCGGCGGGCGGCTGGCCGAGGAGGCCGCCGCCGTGGGCGCGCTGGTCCGGGACTGGTCCGCCGACCGCTCGCCCGGCCCGGCCACCGCCGCCGAGGCCTGGCGGCTGCGCCGGATCGTCCGGGCCGCCGTGCCCGACGTGGTCCACCTGCACAGCGCCAAGGCCGGGCTGGCCGGCCGGCTGGCCGTGCGAGGCGCGGTGCCGACCGTCTTCCAGCCGCACGCCTGGTCCTTCGCCGCCGTGGACGGCCCGATGGCCGCCGCCACCCTGCGCTGGGAGCGCTTCGCGACCCGCTGGGCACACCGGCTGCTGTGCGTCAGTGTCCAGGAGCGGGCGGACGGGGTGGCCGCCGGAGTGCACGCCGACTGGGCGGTGGTGCCCAACGGCGTGGACGTCCGCCACTACGCGCCGGCCGACCGCAGGGCCGCCCGGATCGCGCTCGGGCTGGACCTGGACGCCCCGCTGGCGGTCTGCGTCGGGCGGCTGTGCCGGCAGAAGGGCCAGGACGTGCTGCTGGCCGCCTGGCCGGAGGTGCTGCGTCGGGTGCCGCGGGCCCGGCTGGCGCTGGTCGGCGGCGGGCCGGAGCAGCAGCGGATGGCGGAGACGGTCCGGGAGTCGGCCGAGCCGTGCCGGGTCCGGCTGGTCGGGGACGTGCCGGATCCGCGGCCGTGGCTGGCGGCGGCCGACCTGGTGGTGCTGCCCTCGCGCTGGGAGGGCATGGCGCTGGCGCCGTTGGAGGCGATGGCGGCCGCCCGTCCGGTGCTGCTGACCGACGTCCCGGGCGCCCGGGAGTGCCTGCCGCAGGCGGAGCGGGCGCTGTCGGTGGTGCCGTCCGAGGGGGTGGGGGCCCTCGCCACCCGGATGGCGGAAGCGCTGTCCGATCCGATCGAGTGCGAGCGACGCGGTGCCCGGCTCCGGGACCACGTGGTCGCCCGGCACGACGTCCGTACCGTGGTCGAACAGGTGGACGCCCTGTACCGCGATCTGCTGGGCGCCGGACCGGCGGCCGGACGGCGCCGGGCCCGTGTCCCAGAGCGGATCTGATCGTTTCACATGCCGTGAATCCCCGCCGTTCCGGCGCCGGAGTATTCGCACCCTCAACCGGATAAGGGCGAGGCGTTAAATCCGTAATACCTATTAATGGGCGGCTGGAATGAAACGGCAAGTCAACTTCCGGCCGCCATCGACAGGTTCGGTATCGTCGGATTTTGCCTGCCTCGTTTCGATTTCGTCCCGGAAATTCGCGTCCGGGCCCCTCGCGGCCGTTTCCAAGGTGACCGGCAGTTCCGCGACCGGCCCCTCCGCGGGACCACCGAGAGCCGCCAGCGATGGCAGGTGCTGTCAGGACCGCGCCCACCGGGCCGGGACGGCCGCTCCTCGCCCATCGGCGCCGGGGGGTCGTCACCCCGGGCACACAGCAGGGGAGTTCGTGCGCTGATGACCATTGACCACGAGAGTGTGCCGCGATCCGGCGGGCCCCTGTCCGGCCCTCGTCTGCCCGCCACCGGGCTGCTCGACCGGCCGACCGGGGCGGCGTACACCCGGGCCGTGCCGTCGCCCCGTCGGCACCGCAGGACGACCCGCTCCCGGCTCGCCCTGCCGCTCGCGCTGGTCCAGGTCGACGCGATCGCGCTGTGCACCGGCACCGGCATCGCCAACCGGGTCATGGACCCGACCGTCCCGCTCGCCCCGTTGGTCGGCGCCGCCGCCGTCCTGCCCCTGCTCCTGGTGCTCAACCTGGCCGGCGGCCTCTACCGCACCCGGCTCACCCTGTCCGTCCTGGACGAACTGCCCGCCCTGGCCGTCAGGGCCGTGGTCGCGACCGCCTTCGCCGTCACCCTGGCCGGCTGCCTGGACGGCCGCTGGCCCGACTGCGGCCCGGCCACCCCGGCCCGCCTCACCGTCCTGCTCGGCGCCCAACTGCTCATCGCCGCCGTCGGCCGCGGTTTCCTCTACCACCTGGTCCGGCGGATCCGCCGCGGCCGCCCCAGCCCCGTCCTGGTGCTCGGCGCCGGCCGGCTGGGCCGCACGGTCGCCGCCGCCCTCCGCGAGCACGGCGAGTACGGCATGCGCCCGGTCGGCTTCCTGGACGCCGACCCCCCGCTGCTCGCCGGCGGCACCGACCTGCCCGTCCTCGGCGGCCGCGAGGCGCTGGAGCGCGAGGTCCACCGGCACCGGATCCATCACGTGATCGCCACCGCCGGGGCCGCCGACGAGGCCGAGACCGCCGCCACCCTGCGCGACGCCGTCCGGCTGGGCTGCCAGGTCTGGCTGGTGCCCGCGCTGCGCGAACACGGCTCCCTGCCCACCGCCCCGATCGCCGGCGGCGACCACCTGTGGGGCTTCCCCTGCCTACGGCTCGGCAGCCCCGCGATGCGCCGCCCCGGCTGGGCCGTCAAGCGCGCCCTGGACGTCACCGCCGCCGGGACCGGCCTGCTGCTGCTCGCCCCCGTCCTCGCGCTGTGCGCCCTCGCCGTCCGCTTCGACACCGGCCCCGGGGTGCTCTTCCGCCAGCAGCGCACCGGCCTGGACGGCCGGGTCTTCACCGTCCTGAAGTTCCGCACCCTGCGCCCCAGCAACGAGCACGAGTCGGCGACCCGCTGGAACATCGCCCAGGACCACCGGATGGGCGCCGTCGGCCGCCTGCTGCGCAAGAGCTCGCTCGACGAACTGCCGCAGCTGTGGAACGTCCTGCGCGGCGACATGAGCCTGGTCGGCCCGCGCCCCGAACGCCCGTACTTCGTCATGCGGTTCAGCCAGGCCTACCCCGAGTACGCCGACCGACACCGCGTCCCGGTCGGCCTCACCGGCCTCGCCCAGGTCAACGGCCTGCGCGGGGACACCTCGATCGAGGACCGGGCCCGGTTCGACAACCGCTACATCGAGAGCTGGAGCCTCTGGCAGGACGTCAAGATCCTCTGCCGCACGGCCGCCCTGATGCTCCACCCGGACGGGAGCTGACCCGGCGTGGACCTGACCCTTCCGGCCCTTCCGCGTCCGACCCTACGGCGGGCCCTGCCCGCGCTCGCGGACCGGCCGAGCCTGCTCGCCGCGGCGACCGTCCTGCTGGTCTGCGTGCCCGCCGGGGAAAAGGACGTCACCGCGGCCGTCCACGTGACCGCCGCCGACGTCGCCTCGCTCGCCCTGGTCGCGCTCACCGCGGTCAACCTGCTGCGCGGACGGCTGCCCGCGATCACCCGCACCACCGGAGTGCTGTTCGGCGGCATCGCCGCCGCCGCCGCCGTCGCCACCGTCGGCTCGATCGACCCGGCCACCAGCCTCACCGGCTTCGTCCGGCTCACCCAGGTGTTCGTCCTGGTGCCCGTCGCCGTGCTCTGCGCGCTGCGCGACCGCACCGACCAGCGGCTGGTCCTCGGCTCCTTCGTGCTCGCCGCCCTGATCCAGGGCGTGGTCGGCGCGAACCAGTACCTCACCCGCACCGGCGCCTCCTACACCGGCCAGCCGATCCGGGCCGTCGGAACCTTCGGCGCGCTGGACATCATGGCGATGTCCACCGTGGTCAGCTACGGACTGCTCGCCGCCCTGGCCCTGGCCCTCGGCGAACGCGGCGAGGGCGGCAACGCCCGGCTCCGGCGGGCGATGTTCGCCGCCGCGGCCTTCCTCGTCCTCCCGCTCGCCGTCTCCTTCAGCCGGGGCAGCTGGATCGCCACCGGCGTCGCCGCCACCGTGCTGCTGCTGCGCGCCGACGCCCGGCTGCTGGTCCGCGGCGCCGTGCTGGGCCTGGCCGCCGCCGTCGTCCTGGTCGGCGGCCTCGGCCTCGGCGCCTCCGGCGTCACCGAGCGGCTCAGCTCGATCGGCTCGGTCTCCGCCGCGCCCGACCAGTCCGTCTCCGACCGCTACGACCTGTGGGCCACCGCCGGACGGATCTGGCAGGACCACCCCGTCCACGGCGCCGGCCCGAAGGCCTTCCCCGAACTGCGCGACAGCCACGCCCCGCTGCGGCTGTCCTCCGGCAGCGACGCCGCCGACTCCACCATCGGCTTCCAGCGCGAACCGCTGCTCTCCCCGCACAACATGTACTTCCTGGTGCTCAGCGAGCAGGGCCTGATCGGCATCACCGCGTACGCCGCGCTCTTCCTCGCCCTGCTGCTCGGCTGCCTCCGCCACCGCCGGGACACGGTTCTCGCCGCTCTCGCCCTGCTCACCTGGGTGCTGGTCGACTTCCTCTACGCCGACATCGGCGGCACCACCACCGTGCTGACCTCGGTCGTCCTCGGCCTGGCGGCGCGTGCGGCCCTCCAGGGGGCGGCCGGCCCGGAGCCCGCCGGAAGCGACGGGCGGGCGATGCCACTGTGACCACGGACCAGCCGGCCGCGCTCACCCGCACCCTCCCCGCCCCGCGCAGCGCCCCCGTCCAGGCCGCCGTCCCCGGGCCCGACCGGGCGCCCCGGAGCGGCTTCCTCGCCAAGGCCTTCGGCATCACCGCCGTGCTCAGCGCGGCGGGCTCCGGCCTCGGGCTGCTGCGCGACCTCCTGCTGGCGCGCTACTTCGGCGCCAGCCAGGGCACCGACGCCTTCCTGGTCGCCTGGACCGTCCCCGAGACGGCGGCACCGCTGCTGATCGAGGACGCCATGTCGTTCCTCATGGTGCCCGCCTTCGCCCTCGCCCTGGTGCTGCGCGAGGAGGACCCGGACGCCCCCGACCCGGTCCGCCACCTGGTCCGCGCCACCCTGCCCTGGCTGCTGCTGGCGCTCAGCGGGCTGGCCCTGGTCGCCGCCCTGGGCGCCCCCCAGCTGGTCGAGCTGCTCGCGCCCGGCCTGCCCGACCCGCGCCTGGCCGTCGTCTGCACCCGGATCACCGCGATCACCGTGCTGCCCTTCGGTGTGGCCGGCTACCTGGCCGCCGCGCTGCGCGCCCACCACGGCTTCACCGCCCCGGCCGCCATCTACGTCGTCTACAACCTCGGCATCCTGGCCCTGCTGTTCGGCTTCCACGGCCTGCTCGGCGTGCGTTCCGCCGCGCTCGGCGTGGCGTTCGGCAGCCTGCTGATGGCCGGTCTGCTGGTCGGCCCGTTCCTGCGCCGCCTGCGGGCCGGCCAGACCGGCCGCGGTCGGCGGGGCCGCAACGCCCTGGTGCTGATGCCGCTGGCCCTGCTGCCGGTGGCGGCGTTCACGCTGACCCGCCAGTCCCAGGTCTTCGTCGAGCGCTACCTCGGCTCGGCGCTGCCGCCCGGCACCATCTCGCACCTGAACTACGCCGCCAAGGTCTCCCAACTCGCCATGACGGCGGGCATCCTGATCTGCACCGTCACCTTCCCGCTGGTCGCCCGGGCACTCGCGGCGGGGGACCTCACGGCCGCCCGCGACCGGGTCGAGAAGGACCTCGGCCAGGCCGCCGCGGTCGTCCTGCTCGGCACCGCCTTCCTGATGGCCTGCGCTCCCTCGGTGGTCTCGCTGCTGTTCCAGCGCGGCGCCTTCGGCCCCCAGGACACCGCCGCCACCGCCGCCGTCATCCGGGTGTACAGCTTCGGCCTGCCGGCCCAGGCGCTGACCGGCGTGATGATCCGCCCGTACTTCTCGCTACGGCCGGTGGTCCGCCGGGCCGGCGACCCGCGTGCCGAGGACGGTGGCCGCCGGCTGCTGGACTGGTACCCGCTCGCCGCGATGCTGCTGGGCCTCGGGGTGACCGTCGCCGTCGGCCTGCTCGCCACGCCCCGCTTCGGCGCCCTCGGCCTGGCCGCCGGCAACGCGGCCGGAATCACCACCACCTCCGTGCTGCTGCTGCGCGGCCTGGTGCTGCGCGGCATCCCGCTGCGGCTGCCCCGGGTGCTCGGCGGCCACGTCCGGCTGGTGGTCACCGCCGCCGGGGCCACCGCACTGGGCGCCGCCGCCGCCGGCCTGGCCGCCGACCCGCTGTTCTCGACCCTCCTCGGGGGCCTCACCGTGGTGCTGGCGTTCGGCGTCGTCGGCACCGGGCTCGGAGCGCGCGAGGTGCGCGGCCCGGTCCTCGCCGCCGCCCGGGCCCTCGGGCGCGGGCCCCTCCGGCGGACCTCGCCGGGACCGCGGCGCCCGGGCGCGCCGCTCGCCGCGTTGTCGTCAGTCGCCGATCCGACGGGATCCGCCGGAGAGGCACTGGACCCGCCAACCGTCGCCGATGAAGGGAAGTTTCCCGATGGACAATGAACGGGGAACCGTCCGTTCGGCCCGGGCGGGCGTCACCAACGCCCCGCCCGACCGGGCGCGACTGCCCAGGAGCCGCCGTCCGGTCGGCGAACCCGCCGACCCCGGCTCCTCCTCGCCGTGGATCCTGATGTACCACTCGGTGACGGTCGAGGAGGAGGACCCGTACCAACTCACCGTCAGCCCCGAGCGGTTCGCCGAGCAGATCGCCTGGCTGCACAAGCGCGGGCGGCGCGGGGTCTCGGTCCGGGAGCTGATGCGGGCCCGGGCCCACGGGCGGGACGACAAGCTGGTCGGCCTCACCTTCGACGACGGATACGCGGACTTCGCCCGCTACGCCGTGCCGATCCTGCAGGCGTACGGCTTCACCGCCACCGCGTACGTGGTCGCCGACCTCCTCGGACAGGACAACGGCTGGGACACCGAGGGGCCGCGCAAGAAGCTGCTCACCGTCGAGGAGGTCGCCGAACTCGCCGTGGCGGGCTGGGAGATCGGCTCGCACGGCCTCGGCCACCGGGCGCTGCCCGGCCTGGCCGCCGACGTCCTCGCGGTGCAGACCCGGGAGAGCCGGCGGCTGCTGGAGGAGGTGGTCGGCGGTCCGGTCACCGGTTTCTGCTACCCGTACGGCGCCGTCGACGCGCCCGCCGCCCTGGCCGTGCGCGACGCCGGGTACGACTACGCCTGCGCCATCGCCCACTCCCCGCTCACCGGCCGCTTCGCCCTGCCCCGCTGCTACGTCGGCGACCGCGACGGCGCCTGGCGGCTGCGCGCCAAGAAGGGCCGGCACCGGCTGCGGGACGCCTTCACCGAGCTGAGACGCCGCCGTGGGACCCGCGCCGAGCGGGCGGTCACGGAGCGCCGGTCGTGAGGGTGCTGCACATCGTCACCGGGCTCGCCTCGGGCGGCGCCGAGCGCCAACTCCACCTGCTGCTGCGCCACTTGCCGCCGCACCAGCGCTGCGAGGTGCTCACCCTGACCAATCCCGGCACGGTCGCCGACGCGCTGCGCGCCGACGGGGTGACCGTCCACCACCTCGCCATGCGCGGCAACCGTGACCTCGGCGCGCTGCCCCGGCTGGTCCGGCTGGTCCGGGCCGGCCGGTACGACCTGGTGCACACCCACCTCTACCGCGCCCAGCTGTACGGCCGGCTGGCCGCGCGGCTGGCCGGGGTGCGGGCGGTGGTCTCCACCGAGCACTCGCTGCACGCCGGGGTGATCGAGGGCCGGCCGGTCACCCGGGGCGTCAAGGGCCTCTACCTGGCCGCCGAGCGGCTCGGCAGCACCACCGTCGCGGTCTCCCGGCAGGTCGCCCAGACGCTGCGGTCCTGGGGCGTCCCGCCGACCCGGATCGAGCTGATCCCCAACGGCATCGACACCGCCGGCTACCGCCGCCCGCCCGCCGAGCGGTCCGCCGCCCGCGGCCGGGTCCGGGCCGAACTCGGCCTGCCGGAGGGCAGTTGGGTGGTCGGCGGGGTCGGTCGGCTGGTCCCCGGCAAGCGCTTCGAGGTGCTGCTGGCGGCGCTCGTCGACCTCGACCCGGCGACCCGGCTGGTGCTGGTCGGGGAGGGCCCCGAGCGGGCCGAACTGGAGCGCCGGGCCACCGAACTCGGCGTCCGGGAGCGGCTGGTGCTCACCGGCGAGCGCGACGACGTGCCCGACCTGCTGGCCGCCATGGACGTGCTGGCCGCCCCCTCCACCGCGGAGACCTTCGGCCTCGGCGTCCTGGAGGGCCTCGCGGCCGGGCTGCCGGTGCGGCACAGCGCCTGCCCGGCGCTGGACGAACTGCCGCCCAGCGCCGCCCCGCAGGCCCGCCGCATCCCCTCCGAACCCGCCGCGTACGCCGCCGCGCTGCGGGACCTGCGACAGCTCAGCGGCCACATCTCCGACCCGCTCCCGCACCCCCCGGCCGTCGGCCACTACGACATCGCCCGGGTCGCCGCCGACCTGGGCGCCCTCTACGACCGGCTGGCCCGCGTCTGAGCGCCCGCCGCCGGTACCGCCGTCCCAGACCCAAGGAGTCACACCCATGACCACACCGCGCAGGAGCGCCCGCCAACTGGTGCGCCGCTGGTGGCCGGTGGCGCTCGCGGTGCCGCTGGGCGCCGCGGCCGGCGCCGGGTACGCCGTCGTCTCGCCCCCCTCGTACTCGGCCAGCGCCTACGTCCTCGTGGTGCCGCAGAACCCGGGGGAGTCGGGGACCGCGACCAACTTCGCCCAGGCGTACGGGCGGCTCGCGGGCCAGCCCCAGGTGCTAGCGGTCGCGGCCGCCGAGACCGGCCACACCCGGTCCGAGCTGGAGTCGCTGGTGTCCGGGACGACCTCTCCGGACGCGCCGATGATCGAGATCACCGGCACCGGGCCCCGTGGGCAGGAGGCCGCCCGGACCGCCGACGCGGTGGCCCGCTCGCTGGTCGCCTTCGCCAACACCAGCAGCAGGGACACCAATGTGCGGCTGGTGACGCTGGCCCCGGCCGCCGAGCCGGACAAGCCGACCACACCCTCCGCCAAGCTGGACGTCGCGGTCGGCGCCGCGGCCGGGCTGCTGCTCGGGTCGCTGGTGCTGATGACCCGTCGGCGCGGCGGCGCGGCCCGCGACGGGGCAGCGGCCCCTGAGGCTCCG
>NZ_JPRF03000088.1 GCF_001188955.3 Kitasatospora aureofaciens
GACCGGCGGCGGGTCCGCGCCCCGCCGCCGGCGCTGCCCCGAGGGGGCCGCCGACCGTCGCGACGCCGTCTCAGGCGGGCAGTGCCCACTTCTGGTTGGCGCCGCCGGTGCAGTCCCAGATCTGCACCTGGGTGCCCGCGGTGGTGGACCACCCGGGGTCGTCCAGGCACTTGCCGGACTGCGGGTTGTACAGCGAGCCGTCGGAGCGCGGGATCCAGACCTGGGAGCCGGTGTTGTTGCAGGTGTAGAGGTCCACCGCTGTGCCGTTCGCGGTGCCGGCCGCGTACACGTCCAGGCACTTGCCCAGCACGTGCAGCGTGCTGCCGGCCTGGACGACCGTCCACTGCTGGGCGGGTGTGCCGTTGCAGGTGTAGATCTGCACCGGGTTGTAGTCGGCGGTGGAGGCGGCGCGGTCGTCCAGGCAGAGGCCGCCGTAGCCGGTGATCGCCGAACCGCCACCGCTGCCGCCGCCGGTGGTGGTGTACGCCGCGACGGAGGCGACGCTCATCGTGGCCCCGGAGGTGGTGGCGGCCGTCGGGGTGGTGCACCCGCAGACGCCGTTGGGGAAGCCGCCGCCGATGGCCAGGTCGAGGATGACGGACAGCGGGTGGTCGAAGGCCTGCTGCCAGACGGCGGTGCCGACCTGGCTCTCCGTCACGGTGAAGTACGCTGCGCCGTCGAGGTACCAGGTGATCGACTCGGCGGCGGTGTTGGTGCGGTCCAGGACCATCGCGTAGTCGTGGTAGCCGCTCTGGCAGCCCGGGCAGGCGCGCAGGCCGCTGCCGATCCCGTTGCCCTCGTTGCACACGCCGCCGGGAGAGGTGCCGCAGTGGACGGTACCGGCCACCTGCGAGCGGGCGTTGACGTCCTCCATGATGTCGATCTCGCCGTTCTCGGGCCACTGCCCCGGGCCCAGCATCCAGAACGCGGGCCAGTACCCCAGCCCGCCGGCGGGGGCGGGCTGCATGATCGAGGCGGTGACCTCCAGCTTGCCGCCGGCCGGCGCGCCGGCGACCGCGCTCGGCGTCCGGATCCGGCCCGAGGTCCAGGAGCCGCCGCTGCCGAGGGCGGTGATGTCCAGGTGGCCGTTGCCGTCGAGGTGGACGTTGGCGGTCGAGTCGGTCATGGTCTCGATCTCGCCGGTCCCGAAGTTCGAGCCCGGGCCGGTGTCGTAGGTCCAGTTCGCGCCGGACGGTCGTGCGCCTGCGGGGCCGGAGAAGTCGTCGCTGAACACGGTCGTCCACCCCGGTGGCGGCCCGGCGGCGGCTACCGGGGCGGTCGCCGCGGTGGTGGTGGCGGCGGTGGCGGTGGCGGGCGCCTGGCCGATCAGCGCGACGAGCATGCCGAGGGTGGCCAGGACCGCGAGTCGGCGGCCGGGCCGGGTGAGCTGGCGAGCGCGTCGGCCGGTGCGGCGGCGCGCGGGGTCACGGGTCATCTGCGGCTCCCAACGGAAGGGGCGCGGATCCGGCCCGCGAGGTGGGGTGGGGGCCGGGTCCGCGGAGCGGGGGCTTCGGTCCGGCGGATCTGCCGGACGGGCTCTGGAGTCGTCCCATCGTGTGCTGAGCTGAGGCGCATTCAACTCCTGTACCTGTCAAAGCGTCAAGAGGATGGAAGGGCACTCGGTGTCATCAACTCGTGAAGACCCCGGCTGTTCTCGTTGCCACCCCGCCGCCAAGGGTTGGCGGGCCCTGCCGGACCCTCGCCTGACCGGTCACCCGGGTCGGCCCGCAGCAGGGGCGTCGACATGAGCGAGGCCGGGATCGGGCACGGAAGGGGTGATCCCCGGGTCGGACCCACCGCACGCGTCCGCCGGTCCCGGCACTGTTCGGAGAGGCAAGCGTGCCGAGGAGTTGCCATGGCAACGGCGAGATGGTTCTTCGAGCCAGGTCACACTGCGGCGGAGTTCAGCGCCAGACACATGATGGTCACGTACGTGCGCGGACAGTTCAAGAACGTGCACGGTTTCCTGGAGATCGACCCGGACGACCCGGAGAAGGCCCAGGTGGAGGCGACGATCGACGCGACGCAGGTCTACACCGGGCAGCCCGACCGCGACACCCACCTGCGCAGCGCCGACTTCTTCGACGTCGAGCGCTTTCCGACCTGGACGTTCACCGGGTCCCGCATCCGCCAGGTGAGCGCGAACGACTTCGAGGTGACGGGTGAACTCACCATTCGCGGAGTGACACGCTCCGTGACGTTCGATGTGACGTACCTGGGACAGTGGGACACCCCCTGGTGGGAGGGCGACCGGGATCTCGGTCCACGGCGCCGGGCCGGATTCGTCGCCAGGTCACGCATCAACCGCCACGACTTCGGCGTGAGTTGGAACGATGTGGTCGACCGGGGCGGTGTCGTCGTAAGCGACATGGTCGACGTCACGGTCGACGTCGAGGCGGTCCTGGAGCCCGCCGCGACGGCAGGCTGACCCGCAACGGGGAGAACACAGGCCGAAGAGCCACCAGCCTGTTCGGCGGTCCGTCCGGCCCTCCGCCGGCTTCGGGTGTGCGCACCCCCGGACTGGGTGGCAGCGTGGAGGAGAGACCCGATACGGGGACGGCCTGCATGCACAGAGCGGACAGCCACGCCACCGGGGGCACGGACCCTGGCGGACCGGGGGAACACCGGTACGCCAGCGGGCGGTCAACCTCGAGCCCGGGGGTGCGCAGTGTCGCCGGGCAGGTGTTCCTGTGGCTACTGGTCGTAGTGGTGCTGCTGGTCGGCGCCGGGCTGACGGCGCTCGTCCTGCAGGCCCGCGGCTACGCCACGAGTGACGCCGCGCACCGCACGCGCGCCGCGGCCGTCACCATGGCGCAGGTCCCCACGGTGGTGGACGCTCTGGACAGCTCCCACCCGACCGCGGTGCTGCAGCCGCTGGCTCTGGACATCATGAAGAAGGGCGGCTTCGACTACGTCGTGATCGCCGGCCCCGACGGGACGCGATACGCGCAGACCGCGCAGCCCGAGCTGATCGGGAAGCACCTCATCGGCCCGTACCAGCAGGCCCTCAAGGGACCGATCACCGTCAGCTTCACCGCGCCCCTCGGACGGGTCGTGGAAAGCAGCGCGCCGGTCACCAGGCCGGACGGCTCGGCCGCCGGCATAGTCCAGGTCGGCTACACCGTCGCGCACGCGAGCAGCGCGGTGAGCAGTCAGCTGCCGGTCCTGTTCGGCGGCGCGGCCGCCGCGCTCGCCGTGGGCACCGGCGGGGCAGTGCTGGTGCGGCGGCGGCTGCGCCGACAGACCCACGGGCTGGGCCCGGCCGAGATGACGCGGATGTACGAGCAGCACGACGCGGTGCTGCACGCGGTCCGCGAGGGCGTGCTGATCGTCGGCGGGGACGGGCGGGCGCTGCTGGCGAACGACGAGGCCCGGCGGCTGCTGAAGCTGCCGCCCGAGGTGGAGGGGAGGCCGATCGCCGAGCTCGGACTCGATCCGGGGCTGGCGGAGCTGCTGGCGTCCGGGCAGGCCGCCACCGACGAGGTGCATCCGGCCGGGGACCGGCTGCTCGCCGTCAACATCCGCCCAACGGAGCCGTTCGGCGGCGGGCCCGGCAGCGTCGCGACGATCCGGGACACCACCGAGCTGCGGGCACTGGCCGGGCAGGCCGAGGCGGCCCGGAGCCGGCTGCAGCTGCTCTACGACGCCGGGCTGCGGGTCGGCACCACCCTGGACATCGTGCGGACCACCCAGGAACTGGTGGATGTGGCGGTTCCCCGGTTCGCGGACTTCGCCACCGTCGAGCTGGCCGAGGCGGTGCTGCGCGGTGACGAGCCGCTCCCCGGCACGGGCGACGCCGGAGGCCCGCGGATCCGCCGGGTGGCCGCCGCCGGCATCCGCGAGGACCGGCCGTTCTACCCGGTGGGCTCGCAGATCAGCCCGCTGCCCGGCACGCCGGAGGCCACTGCCCTGGGGAGCGGGCGTGCCGCGCTGGTAGCCGACCTGTGTCAGGCGCACGCCTGGCGGGCACGCGACCCGCAGACCGCCGACCGGATCCTGGCGTACGGGGTCCACTCGCTGATCTCCACGCCGTTGAAAGCGCGCGGGCGGGCCCTGGGCACGGTCAGCTTCTGGCGCGCGGGGCAGTCGGAGCCGTTCGGGCCGGAGGACGTCGCCTTCGCCGATGAGCTGATCGCCCGCGCGGTGATCTGCGTCGACAACGCCCGCCGCTACACCCGCGAGCGCCGGATGGCCGAGGCACTGCAGCGCAGCCTGCTGCCCCGAGGACTGCCCGAGCAGAGCGCCCTGGAGGCGGCCTACCGCTACCTGCCGGCACTGCACAGGGTCGGCGGCGACTGGTTCGACGTCATCCCGCTGCCCGGCTTCCGGGTGGCGCTGGTCGTCGGCGACGTCGTCGGTCACGGCCTGCACGCCGCCGCCACCATGGGCCGACTGCGCACAGCCGTCCTCAACTTCGCCACCCTCGACCTGCCCCCGGACGAGTTGCTCGCCCGTCTCGACGAACTGGTCGCCCGGCTCGACCAGGGCGAGGCGGGAGAAGGCGACGTCGAGGGCCAGGACGAGGGCGAGGGCGAGCTGACGGTCACGGGCGCCACCTGCCTGTACGCGATCTACGACCCGGTCTCCGGGCACTGCACCATGGCGCGGGCGGGTCACCCACCGCCCACACTGGTGCACGTCGACGGCAGCGTGGAATTCGTCGACCTGCCCGCCGGGCCACCCCTCGGCGTGGGCGGCCTGCCCTTCGAAACCACCGAACTCCAGCTGGCACCCGGCGCCGTCCTGGTCCTCTACACCGACGGACTCGTCACCAGTCGCGACCGCGACCTGGAGAACGGACTCGCCACGCTGCGCCGTTCCCTGGCGAACGCCCACGCGGACGCCTCCCCGGAGGACCTCTGCCGGGCCGTGTTCGACGCGCTCGCCCCGCCCCGTCCGAGCGACGACATCGCACTCCTCGTCGCACGCACGCAACTGCTCGCGCCCGACCAGGTGGCCACCTGGGACGTACCCGACGACTTCGCCGCCGTCTCCCTCATCCGCAACGCGTGCAACGACCAGCTCACCGCCTGGGACCTGGAGGAACTGACCTTCACCACCGAGCTGATCCTCAGCGAACTGGTCACCAACGCCATCCGCTACGGCACCGGGCCCATCCGCGTCCGGATGCTGCGCGACACCAGCCTGGTCTGCGAGGTCTCCGACGGCAGCAGCACCGCGCCGCACCTGCGCTACGCGGACACCACGGACGAGGGCGGCCGGGGCCTGTTCCTGGTGGCCCAGCTGGCCGAACGATGGGGAACCAGGTACACGGCACGCGGCAAGGTCATCTGGGCGGAGCAACCGCTGACCGCACCGGAATACCAGTTCGAGGCGATGCTGTTGTGACCCCGGGTGCGGGGAGTTGCTCCCGCCGCGCCCCTGCCGGTGCCGGAACGGGCGCTGCACACCTCGCGGCGGATCGCCCCGGGAGACCCGAGTGAGCCCAGGGGCGGGTGACTCGATCCCGTGTACGGGTGGCGAACGTGCTGGCCAGTCCCACAATTTGCGGGTTTCGGAGCCGTCTGACGCCCGTTCGGCAGGTCCAAACCACGCTAGCTTGGCGCCATGGATATCACGACGACCCAAACAACGGTGAAGTTCGACGTCAAGGTGGTCGCGGCCGCCTCGACCACGGTGGTGCTCTGGGCCTCCGCCTTCGTCGCGATCCGGGACGCGGGCGGCGCGTTCGGCCCGGGAGCGCTGGCGCTGGGCCGGCTGCTGACCGGCGCGCTGGCGCTGCTGGCCCTGTTGCTGGTGCGCGGCGAGGGGCTGCCGCCGCGCGCCGCCTGGCCCGGGATCCTGACCTCCGGGGTGCTCTGGTTCGGGCTCTACATGGTCGCGCTCAACTGGGGTGAGGAGAAGGTCGACGCGGGCACCGCCGCGATGGTGGTCAACATCGGCCCGGTGCTGATCGCGCTGCTCGGCGGCTGGCTGCTCAAGGAGGGCTTCCCGCGCAGCCTGCTGGCGGGCATGGCCGTCTCGTTCGCCGGCGCGATCGTGGTCGGCGCCTCGACGTCCGGGGGCGGTGGCAGTTCGGTCCTCGGCATCGTGCTGTGCGTGCTGGCGGCGGCGGCCTACGCCTCGGGCGTGGTGAGCCAGAAGCCCGCCCTGCGGCACGCCTCGCCGCTGCAGACGACCGCGTTCGGCTGCCTGGTCGGCGCGGTGGCCTGCCTGCCGTTCAGCCCGCAGCTGGTGGACCAGGTCGGGCACGCGCCACTGCGGGCCGTCCTGGACATGGTCTACCTCGGCCTGTTCCCGACCGCGCTGGCCTTCACCACCTGGGCCTACGCGCTCTCCCGCACGACCGCGGGCAAGATGGGCGCCACCACGTACGCGGTGCCGGCCCTGGTGGTCCTGATGTCCTGGGCCGTCCTCGGCGAGGTGCCCGGCTGGCTGACGCTGCTCGGCGGCGTGCTCTGCCTGGGCGGTGTGGCGGTCTCCCGGCGCCGTTGACGATGCCGCACACCGGTCGCGCGGGGTGGGGCTCCCGCGCGGCGCAGGGCAGGTCCGTCCCGTGCCGGAGCGCGGGGCGGCGCTACAGCACCAGGGTGGTCTCGCTGCGGCCCAGCAGGTAGCCCAGGTGCAGCCGGTTCTTGGCGCCCAGGCCGTCCTTGATGGCGGCGACGTGCGCCTGCAGCGAGCGCTCGCTGATGCCCAGCCGGCGGGCGATCACCTTGTCCGAGTGTCCCTCCACCAGTAGCCGCCGGATCGACTCGCGGATCGCCGGCACCACCTCGGGTGCGGCCTGGGCGGCGTGGATGGGGACGAACGGGAACGGCTCGGCGCGGTCCCAGGAGCGCTCGAAGACGTCGCTGAGGAAGCGCACCACGGACGGCTCGGTGATCATCGAGGCCACCGTGCGGTCGTCGTTGGCGGAGATGAACGCGGTGCTGCGGTCGATCACGATCAGCCGGTCGAAGAACTCGGCCAGGGTGCGCACCTGGACGCCGTGGTCGGTCACCATGCGGACGTAGTTCTTGGTGGCCTCGTCGAACCGCGTGGTGTGCTGGTAGAGGGTGCGCATGGCCACCCCGCCGGCGATCTGACGGCGCACCGACTCCAGCGCCTCGTCGAGCACCGCGCCGGGCCTGGGGCCGTCCGGCTGGGCGGTGAGGATCTCCCGCTCGGCGTCCTCCAGGGCGGTCTGGATGGTCCGGTTGATCTCCGGCAGCCCGTGCAGGTGCACCACCCCCGGCGTTCCGGGCTCCCCGGCCACCGCCGCCGGGCTCTCCTTCTCCTCGGTCTGCTGCTTGGCCAACTGGGCGAGCGCGAGCTTCAGGGCGGCCTCGACCAGGTTGTCGCTGAGGTTCCGGCCCTGTGCTGTCACCTCGGGCACCAGCGCCCCCCCGGCGTTGCCCTGCGCGTCCGATTTGTCCGATCCTGCTCGCATATAGACCCCTCGGTTAACTGCAATGCGACGACCCGAACCATCCTAGGTCTGGAGCCGTGAACCCAGCCAGGGGAAGGTTGGTTGTGCGGGCGGCGGAACTCCCCGAAGGACAGAGGGAAACCCGCCACGGCACCCGAACTCGACGATTCTGTAAAGAAACTGAGCATCCATCAGATGCTCCGACGCAACGCGCCGAATTCCGGAATTGACGCTCAATCAGCTCTGCCCGGAAAACCTTCCCCGATCAAAGCTTTCACGAAAGAGGTCTGCCATGCGCCAGTACGCCTCCGTCCGGATCATCGCCCCGCTCGCCCTCCTGCTGGCCCCGGTGGCCGGTGTGCTCGCCGGTACCTCGCTGCTGCACGGCACCGCCGCGGCCGCGGTGCAGAACCGCGCCGACGTGGGCTGGAACAACGGCCCGGTCGGCGGAACCGTCACCTCCACCCCCACCCCGGCGCCCACCGCCTGACCCTCCCGGCCCACCGCCGCCAGATCCGAAGAGAGCAGCCGTCTGCCATGTCCGACTCACCGTGGTTCGTTTCCCGCCCCACCAGCAGCCGGGCCCCGTACCTGGCCTACTGCTTCCCGCACGCCGGCGGCAACGCCCGTTCGTTCCTGAGCTGGCAGCAGCACCTGGAGGCCGATGCCGAACTGGTCGGCGTCTGCGCCCCCGGGCGCGGCCTGCGACTGGACGAGCCGAGCCCGGCCGGCATCGCCGAGCTGGCCGAGGGCGCCGCCCGGGCCGTCGCGGCCGCCGCGGACCGTCCGTTCCTGCTCTTCGGCCACAGCTTCGGAGCCGTGCTCGCCTTCGAGACGGCCCGCCGACTGCGCGAACACCCCTTGCTGAGGCACCTGGTGGCGTCCGGCTGCGCCGCCCCGCGGTTGCTGCCGAGCGAGCGCGTACGGCAGACGGCCAAGCTGCGCGGCCAGGAGTTCACCGAGGCGGTCGCCTTCTTCGGCGGCCTGCCGCCCGAGGTGCTCGCCGAGCCCGAACTGCAGGACCTGCTGCTGCCGGGCCTGCGGGCCGACTTCCACCTGGTCTCCGGCTACCGCTACCAGCCGGACGAGCCGCTGCCGATCGGCATCTCGCTGGTCAACGGCCGCGAGGACCCGCACGTGGGGCCGGCCGAACTGCGCCACTGGGAGCACGAGTCCGTGCTGCCGCTGCGCTACCACTGGGCCGACGGCGGCCACTTCTACTTCGGCCCCGACCCGGCGCCCGCGGTCGATCTGCTGCGCTCACTCATTCGTGCGGATTCCAGCGCGCCGAGCGCGCGGGAGGAACACGTCGAACTTATCTAGTTGTGCCGCCGGAACCACGGGTGGCAACCCGTCCGGAACCGCAGCCGGGGAAACCCCCGCAACTCGCGTCACAACAGAGAGGAGCCTGCGATGCAGTCCGCAGCCGCAGACCAGTACCACCGCGCCCGGGTATTCCGGGAACTCCACGAGCGGTCCACCGCCTTCGTGATTCCGAATCCCTGGGACGCCGGATCCGCCAAACTGCTGGCCGGCCTCGGCTTCCCGGCGCTCGCGACCACCAGCGCCGGCCTGGCCTTCTCACTGGGCCGCCCCGACGGCGACAACCGGGTGAGCCGGACCGAGGCCCTGGCCAATGCCGCGGACATCGTGGCCGCCACACCGCTGCCGGTCACCGCGGACCTGGAGAGCGGCTACGGGCCGAGCCCCGAGGACGTCGCCGAGACCATCCGGCTGGCCGCCCGGGCTGGCCTGGTGGGCGGTTCGATCGAGGACGCCACCGGGGACCCGCAGGCGCCGGTGCTGGATCAGGCGGCGGCCGCGGACCGGGTCCGGGCGGCGGTCGACGCCGCGCGCTCGCTCGACTTCCCCTTCACGGTCACGGCGCGGGCGGAGAACTTCCTCTACGGCCGCCCGGACCTGAAGGACACGGTCGCGCGGCTGCAGGCCTACCAGGAGGCCGGCGCGGACGTGCTCTACGCCCCGGGCCTGCCGGACGCCGACGCGGTGCGCACGGTCTGCGCCGAGCTGGACCGCCCGGTCAACGTGCTGGCCGCAGCCGGCGGCCTGAGCCTGTCGGTCGCGCAGCTGGCCGAGCTCGGCGTGCGGCGGATCAGCCTGGGATCCGCCCTGGTCCGCGCCGCGCTGGGCGGGCTGCTGGCCGCGGCCGAGGAGGTGCGCACCACCGGGACCTTCGGGTTCGCGGCGCGGGCGCTGCCGTACGCCAGGGCCAACGAGATCTTCACCAAGCTCTCCGACATCCATCGACCCCCGAAGGAAGAGACGTCATGAGTGTCCTGCAGGCCCCGCGGTACGTCCTGGGAGAGGAGGAGTTGGACCACACCGAGGTCGAGTGCCTGGCCGAACGGGCCGCCGAGCTGAAGATGGTGCCCAGGGCCGCGCTCTGGGGCTGGGGGTCGGTGCGCCGCACCGGCCGCGGCCTGGCGGAGCTGGCGATCGACAGCGGCACGGCCACGCTGCGGGCGGCGGGGGTGGACCCGGCCGAGGTGGACGCGCTGATCCTGTGCTCCACCCGGTTCCCGGGCGGGCCGCGCACCCACGGCCGGTTCGTGGAGCGGATCCTGACCGGGACCGGCCTCGAGCGCGCGGCGTTCCTCGGGATCACCCTGAACCGCTGCACCAACCTGCTGGTCGCCCTCGACACCGCGCACGCGCTGGTGGCGGCCGGCCGGCACCGCCGGATCCTGGTCGTCACCACGGACCGGATCGAGGACGAGAAGGAGCGGATGGAGAGCTTCGCGCTCTTCAGCGACGGGGCGGCGAGCTGCCTGGTCTCGGCCGGCACCACGGTCGGGGACACGGCCGGGGCCGGGACCGGGCTCGGCGCCCACTACCGGATCCGGTCCACCGCCGGCGCCCAGGAGGCGGCCGCGCTGGACTGGTCGCACGAGATCAGCGCCGACCTGGCCCGGGAGGCCAACGGGCGCCTGCTGGCGCCGCTCGACCTGGCGCTCGACCAGGTGGACGGACTTCTGCACGCCAACCTGTTCCTGCCGCTGGTCACCATGAAGGAGCGCCAGGCCGGCTTCACCGCCCGCCAGCTGTACACCGCGAACATCACCCGGATCGGGCACTGCTTCGCCGCGGACCCGCTGATCAACCTGGCCGACCAGGAACGCGCCGGACTGCTGCGCGACGGCGGCCACTACCTGGCCGCGGTCAGCGTGCCGGGCTCGCGGGTCGCCGTCCTGCTCCAGCGCGACGGCGGCTGACGCCCCACCGGCCGATCCGCCGCCGGCCCGGCCCCGCCCGGGCCGCCCGTCGCGCCCGCCCTCCCCAGAACCCCTCCCGCCGCGCTGCCCGCCGTCCGTGGGTCGCCCCGGCGCGCCCTGCCACGCCACCGTCCGATGGAGTGCCCGTGTACGCCCACCAGACCCACGACCTCGACGACCTGACCACCTCGCTGCCCGTTGGCGACTTCGAGTTCAGCCCCACCGCGCAGGCCGAGGCCGAAGCGGTGCTGGCCGCCGGCCCGGCCGTGACCTACCACCGGCTGCTCGCCGACCAGGAGTCCCAGACCACCCTGCTGGTGGCCCGCCGGGTGCTGGCCGCCTTCCTCGCCGCGGAGGACCCCGGCGCCGGGCCGGTCACCGCGGACGCGCTCACCGCCCTGGTGGCCGGCGCCCGGGCGGAGCTCGCCCCGACGGCGGCCCGGTTGACCGCCACGCCCGCCGAGATCGGAAGA
>NZ_JPRF03000089.1 GCF_001188955.3 Kitasatospora aureofaciens
CTGCCGGTCCTGGGCGGGACGGGCGGTGCGGGCGGCGTCGGTCAGCAGCCGCTCGGCGGCGGCGTGGGTGAGGTGTCCGGCGGAGACTAGGCCGCCGACGGTGTAGGCGGCGCGGTTGAGCTGGCCGCCGCGGTGGAGCTGGTGCACAACTTCACCCTGCTCCACGACGACGTCATCGACCGGGACGACACCCGGCGCCACCGGCCCACCGCCTGGCGGGTGTTCGGCACCACCGAGGCCATCCTGGCCGGCGACGCGATGCACTCCCTCGCGCTGCGCCTGGTCGCCGAGGACGCCCACCCGGCCGCCCGCGGCTCGATCCGCCGGCTCGCCGACTGCGTGGTCGAACTCTGCGAGGGCCAGCAGATCGACTGCGCCTTCGAGCAGCGCAACGACGTCTCGCTCGCCGAGTGCCTGGCGATGGCCGAGGCCAAGACCGGGGCCCTGCTCGGCGCCGCCTGCGCGATGGGCGCGCTGTACGGCGGCGGTTCCGAGGAAACGGCACAGGCCATGGACGGCTTCGGCCGCGAGATCGGCCTCGCCTTCCAGCTGATCGACGACCTGATCGGCATCTGGGGGGATCCAGCGGTCACCGGCAAGCCGGTCGGCGCGGACCTCGTCGCCCGGAAGAAGTCGCTGCCGGTGGTCCGGGCGCTCGGTTCCGGCACCGCCGAGGGCGCCCGGCTCGCCGAGCTCTACGCGCTCGAACGGCCGCTCGGTCCCGAGGAGTTGGCGCAGTGCGCGGCGGCCGTCGAGGCGGCCGGCGGGCGCGGCTGGGCACAGGGCGAGTCCTGCGAGCGGATGGCCGCGGCGATGGCCCAGCTGGCGTTGGCCGTACCGGAGCCTTCCGCGGCCGACGAACTGCTCGCCCTCGCCGAGCTGGTGACCCGCCGCACCCACTGAGCCGCGTCCGGCGGATCCGGACCGGACCGGGAAGCCGACCCGTCCGGTCCCCCACTCCGGTCGCTGACGGACCGCGCGCAGCTCACCCGTGCGCGGCCAGGAGCCGCTGCTCCTTGGCCGGTTCGATGCCCTGCCTGAACAGCGACCCCGGCGCAGCCTTGCGCCCCTCGGCGTCGGTGTCCTCGGCCGGCCCCCGGGTGCGCAGCCAGTCCCAGGTGTCCCGCGCGGTCTCCGCGAACGGGCGGCAGCGCAGCCCGGCCGCCCGGGCGCGGCTGCTGTCGACCTGCCAGATGTACGCCCAGTCCGGCAGGTCCGGCGCCCAGAAGGGGAGTTCGGTCCAGGGCTCCACCCGGTCCGGACCCTCGGCCAGCAGCGGGCCGTCGTCGATCCGGACCAGTTCGGTGCCAGGGGCGCCTGCGACCTCCCGGCAGGTCTCCAGCCACTGCCCGAAGGTGAGCTGCCCGGGCGGCGCCGTGGTGAGGAAGCGCCCCGCCGTCCCGGCCGTCAGCAGATCCAGCCCGAAGGCGGCGAAGTCCCGGACGTCGATCACCTGGACGGTCCGCCCCGGATCCCCGGGGGCGAGCACCCGGCCGCCGCGGGCCATCCGCTCCAGCCACCAGGGCAGCCGGCCGCCGACCTCGTACGGCCCGACCAGCAGCCCGCTGCTGAGCACCAGCGTTCGTTCGGCGCCGATGCCCGTCAGCGCCGCGCGCTCGCAGCCCGCCTTCAGCTCGCGGCCGAACGGCTGGCCGGGCGGGGTGTCGGCGGGACAGGGGAGGAGCGGGGAGTCCTCGGTGATCACCTGGGTGGCCCAGTCGGCACAGGCGTGCACCGAGGAGACGAAGGTGTAGTGGTCGGCCCGCTCGCGCAGCAGCCGCACGGAGAGCGCGACCTGGGCGGGCTGCTGGGCGGAGGTGTCGACGACGGCGTCCCAGCGGCGGCCCCCGACCAGCCGCGCGAGGTCCTCGGCGCTGTCCCGGTCGCCCCGGACGGCCTCGACCCCGGGCAGGTCGGGGCTGCGGAGGCCGCGGTTGAAGGTGGTGACCTGGTGGCCGCGGGCGAGTGCCTCGACGGCGTAGGCACGTCCGAGGAAGGACGAGCCCCCGAGTAGAAGGATCTTCATACCGCCCAGCCTGTCCGGGCGACCCCGCCCGTACGCCCGGCTTAGCGCTGAGCAGAGCGCCGGAGCAGGTACACCGGCCGGAGTGCCGGCCGGCCAGGGCGCCGCCCCGACGTGCCACCCCAACCCACCCCCCTTAGCATCCGAAATGTACTGATATAAGTCGATCCATGACCTGATCCGGCCTGGGAGAGCGACAGCATGGTCAACCCGGCACTCGTCGATCCGGCCACCATCCGCGCGACCGTGGCCGAGGCCTGGATCCGCGGCCACCCCCTGCTGCGGACCTACCGCGCCCTCTACGCCCAGGCCCTGGACGACGCGGACCCCGGCTACGTCGGCGGCTTCGGCGTCTTCCGTCACACCGCGCACCCGGCCACCCCCGCCGACACCGACGCCGTCACCCCGGACAACGACACCCTCCCGTCCCACGCCTGGCTCGACCTGCGCGCCGAACCCTGGGTGCTCTCGGTCCCCGCCCAGGACCGCTACCACGTCTTCGCGGTGCACGAACTCGACGCCCTGCACGCCGGGTTGATCGGCTCCCGGACCACCGGCCAGGACGCGGGGGACTACCTGGTGGCCGGCCCCGACTGGCAGGGCGAGCCCCCGCCCCGCCTCAAGGGCGTGATCCGCACCGCCACCCGGCTGGTCGCCCTGGTCGGCCACACCCGCCTCACCGGGAACACCCCCGCCGACCTCGCCGCCCTGCGGGCCGTCCAGGAGCAGTACCGGCTGCGCCCGCTGCACGAGTACGCCGGCACCCCGGCGCCCGCCCCCGCTCCCGAACCGGTCTGGCCGGTCTGGCGCGACGAGGTCCTGGAGAGCGTCGAGTTCCTCACCTTCTTGGACTTCCTGCTCGGCTTCTTCCCCCTCACCGACGGGCTCCCGCCCGCCGAGACCGGGCTGCGCGGCCGCCTCACCGACCTCTGCATCGACGGCCGCGGCGAGTTCGAGCCCGCCGTCCTCCCGTTGGAGGTCCGCGCCGAGTTCGCCCGCGGAATCGCCGACGGCCGCGTCCGGCTGACCCGGGCGCTCGCCGAACTCCGCGACTCCGCCCAGCTGTTCGGCACCCGCGAACAGCTCGGCGCGGACTTCCTCCGGCAGGCCGTCGCCGCCGAGCTCGGCCCGTACGGACTGCCCGCCGAGGAGGTCTGGTACGGCCGTTGGGCGGCGGACAGCGAGGGCCGCCGCCCGCCGAACGCCAGCGACCGCGACCACCTGATCCGCTTCGCCCCGGACGCCCTGCCCCCGGCCCGCTTCTTCTGGTCCGCGACCGTCTACGCGCTCCCCGACCACCGGCTGGTCGACAACACCCTGGACCGCTACTCGGTCGGCGGCCACACCCCCGGCCTGGTCCGCGACGCGGACGGCGGCCTGACCCTCTACGTCCAGCACAAGCGCCCCGCCAACGCCGACCACTCCGCCAACTGGCTGCCCGCCCCGGACGGGCCGTTCGCCGTGGTGCTCCGGATCCACGGCCCGGAGGCCTCCGTCCTGGACGGCCGCTGGCAGCCCCCGCCGCTCACCCCGCGCTGACCGGCCCCGGCCAGGCCCAGGCCCAAAACCCGTCCCCGACCCGGACCCCGCGCCAGGCCCGCCCCAGGCCCCGACCCGAACCGACGAAGGACCCCCCGATGAACCTGCCCGAGCTGGAGGCCCTGGCCGCCGACGCCTACGTCTACGGCTACCCGCTCGTCGCCGGCCTCACCATGGTCGAGCGCTTCGCCAAGGGTGGCCTGGGCACCCTCCCGGCGGCGCCGCCCAACCACTTCAGCCACGCCACCCGGCTGGCCGGCCCCGGCGACCAGTTCGTCTCGGTCAACAACGACACGATCTACTCGATCGCCCAGCTCGACCTCTCCGAGGGCCCGCAGGTGCTGCACGTCCCGGACACCTCCGGCGCCTACTACGTGCTGCAGTTCATCGGCGCCTGGACGGACAACGTGGCCTACCTCGGCAGCCGCGCCACCGGCACCGACGCGCAGACCTGGCTGGTCGTCCCGCCCGACTGGCACGGCACCGCCCCGCACCCGGACCGGGTGATCGAGCTGCCCACCACCATGGGCACGATCGTCGGCCGCTTCGCCTGCAACGGTCCACGCGACCTCCCGCGGGTCAAGGCACTGCAGGCCGGGCTCAGCCTGGAGCCGCTGGAACCCGGCGGCCTGGTCGCCGGACTGCCCGAGCCGGACCCGGACGTCCCCGAGCGGCTGGCCTTCTTCGAACGCCTGCGGGTGTGGATGCAGGCCTTCCCGCCGGCCACCCCGGACATCGAGTACCAGCGCCGCTTCGCCCCGCTGGGCCTGCTGGACGACGGCAGCTCGCCGTACCGCGCGGCCGCCGCGGAATGGACCCTCGCGCTCGCCAAGGGCCTGGCCGCCGGACGCGAACGGGTCGATGCCGCCACCCGCCCGCCCGAGGAGCACCCGCTCGGCGAGTGGCGCTTCGCGCTCCACCTCTTCGACTACAACCTCGACCACCTGGGCCCCGGCACCCTGGACGACCCCGAGTGGCGGATCCCCGACCGCCGCGCCGCCTACCTCAGCCGCGCCGCCGCCGCCCGGGCCGGCCTCTGGGGCAACCACGCCTACGAGGCCTCGTACGCGGTGACCTACGACGACTCCGACGGCCGCCCGCTCACCGGCGCCCACAGCTACACCCTCCACTTCGAACAGCCCCCGCCCGTGGAGGCCTTCTGGTCCGTCACGATGTACTCGGTGCCGGACTACTACCTGGTCGAGAACCCGATCAACCGCTATTCCATCGGCAACCGCACCCCCGGCCTGGTGTACGGCCCGGACGGCTCGCTGACCGTGACCCTCCAGCACGAACCGCCCGAGGACCCGACGGCCGCCGCCAACTGGCTGCCCACCCCGCTCGGCGAGTTCCGCCCGATCATGCGGCTCTACCAGCCCAAGCCGGAGGTGCTGGACGGCAGCTACCAGGTGCCCCCGATCCACCGCACCTGACGCCTTCCGGCCGCCCGGCGGCGACCGGGCCCTCCTATCGTCCCGAGGCCGTGGCCGCCCCGGTCGGGTGCGTCGACCCGCCGCCCGTCGGCGTCGGCGAGGGCGCCGCCGTAGCGGTCGGCGGTCCGGAGGACGGCGGCGCGCCCGAACCCGACGGGGACGGCGCGCCCGTACGGCTCGGCGTCGACGAAGACGAAGGCGAAGCCGTGGCCGTGGCCGACGGCCCCCCGCCCGGTGCCGATGAGGACCCCGACGAGGGCGTCGACGATGGATCCGCCGAGGAGGACGCCGACCCGCCGCGGTTCTGCGGCCCGCCCTCCATGGTGACCACCGCCTGCGAGGGCGGCAGGGCGATCCGGGCCGTCCAGGGGGTGGCCGGCGCGAGGTCCTCGTCCACGGTGACGATCACGGTGATCCGCTGCCCGGGCTCCAGGGTCCCCGCGTCGCGGCTGAGCCGGAGCCATCCGGCGTTCGTCTCGGCGTGCCAGCGGATCTCCGTGGTACCGGAGTTGGTGAGGGTGAGCACCGTCCGGCTGCCGTACTCGCGGGCCTCGACGGTGAGCAGCCCGGCCGGGGACGGGTCGCCCGCGCCCGGAGCGGAGGCCCGTTCGACCACGGGGGCCGGGGCGGCGACCAGGGTGGGGCTGCCGAGCGGGGTCGCACCTCGGCTCGGTACCGGGACCAGCGGTCCCTGGAAGGTGAGCCGCGGAAAGCCGGGAAGCAACGTTTCTGCACTGCCCGTGCCACCCGTGCCACCCGTGCCACCCGCGACGCCCCCACCCCCGGGACCCGCACCCGCCAGCTCCAGCCCCGGCATCCCCGGCCCCCGGCCGCGTCCGCGCCGGCCCCGCCCACCGCCCACGGCGGCCGCTGCCCGGTGTCCCGTCCGGCCTCGTCCACCCGCACCGCCGAGACCGAGGCCGCCGACCCCGGCCCGGCTCCGCCCCGGTGCCCGGCCCACAGCGCGACCACCGGCGCCGCCAGGACGGCGGCGAGCACCCCGGTGGTCACCACCCGCCGACGGACCGCCAGCCCCCGGCCCGCATCCGGCACCCGGTGCCGGGGGAAACCGCCGTGGTCGAACCGCAGCCCCGCCGCCCCGGCCGCGGACACCCACGCCGCCCCGGCAGCCGCCCCGGAAGCCACCCCGCCCACCCGGCGCGCCGCCCCGGAAGCGTCGCCGCCCGCCGGGGAGGGCGCCGTCAGCAGCGGCAGCCCCGACAACCCCGCCGCTCCCTCGGCCGCCTCCCCGGCGGCCACCCGCTCCGCCGTCCCCCGGCAGGTCGGGCAGTCCACCACGTGCTGCACCAGCTCCCGCCGCAGCGCCGGGCCGAGCACCCAGTCCCGCCAGGACTCCGTCCCGGCCCCGCCCAGCCGGTCCAGTTCGGGGCAGCTGCCCACCCCGAGCACCAGCAGCGCCGCCCTGGTCCGGGCCACCTCGGCCTCGGCGGCGGCGAGCAGCCCGCGGGTCCGGTCGAACGGCAGTCCCAGGACGGCCGCCACCTCCAGCGGGGTCAGCCGGTGCCGTACCGACAGTTCCAGCGCCTCGCGCTGCTCCGGGTCCGTACCGGCCGCCTCCGGCCAGGCGAGCGAGGCCAGCTCGCGCCGCCGCCGGACCGCCTCGGCCTCGGTCAGCTCCGCCCCGGGGCCTGCTCCGGGTTCCGTCCCGGAGCCCGCTTCCCCGACCGTCCCGTCCGCCAGCCGCCGCAGGCAGCAGTACCGGGCCAGCGAGAACAGCCAGGCCCGCACCAGCCCGGGTTCGGCCAGCCGGGCGCCGTGCCGCCGGGCCAGTTCGCGGACCTCGTGCAGGGCGGCGGTGGCCGCGTCGTGCTCGCAGAGCACCGAGAGGCAGTAGGTGAACAGGCCGTCCACCTGCCGGTCGTACGCCGCGAGGACGGCGTCCGGCGCCCCGGCGGGCCCAACAGTTCGCGTTGTCACCCGTCCGACGGTAGGGACAACGGGCCGCCCGCCCCCGTCATTCACCGCGTATGTACTTCTTTCGGGTAACAACATCGCCCATCTGTGTGGGTGTGCGGCGCGTCCGGTCGCGGTCCGCGGCTGTCACCCCCAGGCACTACCGTGGGCCGCATGCCTCCGCGTTCCAAGACCACCGCCAAGCCGCGCCCGGCCTACCGCTGCACCGAGTGCGGCAACCAGCTGCCCAAGTGGGTCGGCCGCTGCCCGGAGTGCAACGCCTGGGGCACGGTCGAGGAGTACGGCGCGGTGCCGATCCGCACCACCGCGGCCGGCCCGGTCAGCGCGCCGGCCCGCCCGATCGCCCAGGTGGACGGCCAGGTCGCGACGGCCCGTTCGACGGGCGTGCCGGAGCTGGACCGGGTGCTCGGCGGCGGCCTGGTCCCCGGCGCCGTGGTGCTGCTGGCCGGCGAGCCCGGCGTCGGCAAGTCCACCCTGCTGCTGGACGTCGCCGCCAAGGCGGCCACCGGGCAGCACCGCACCCTCTACGTCACCGGCGAGGAGTCGGCCGGCCAGGTCCGGTTGCGCGCCGACCGGATCAACGCCCTCTCCGAGCACCTCTACCTCGCCGCCGAGCAGGACCTGGGCGCGGTGCTGGGGCACATCGAGGCGGTCAACCCCGGCCTGCTGATCCTGGACTCGGTGCAGACCATCGCCTCCGCCGAGCTGGACGGCGCCCCCGGCGGCCCGGCCCAGGTCCGTGAGGTGGCGGGCGCGCTGATCCGGGCCTCCAAGGAGCGCGGCATGGCCACCCTGCTGGTCGGTCACGTCACCAAGGACGGCCAGATCGCCGGCCCGCGCCTGCTGGAGCACCTGGTGGACGTGGTGCTGAGCTTCGAGGGCGACCGGCACGCCCGGCTGCGGCTCATCCGCGGGGTCAAGAACCGCTACGGCGCCACCGACGAGGTGGGCTGCTTCGAGCTGCACGACGAGGGCATCGTCGGCCTGGCCGACCCGTCCGGCCTCTTCCTGACCAGGCGTGACAAGCCCGTCCCGGGCACCTGCCTCACCGTCACCCTGGAGGGCAAGCGCCCGCTGGTGGCCGAGGTGCAGGCGCTGATGGTGGATTCGCAGATCCCCTCCCCGCGCCGCACCACCTCGGGCCTGGAGTCGCCCCGGATCGCGATGATCCTGGCGGTGGTCGAGCGGCACGGCGGGGTGAAGCTCGGCAAGCAGGACATCTACACCGCGACGGTCGGCGGGGTGAAGCTGACCGAGCCCTCGGCCGACCTCGCGGTCGCGCTCGCGGTGGCCAGCTCCTCGACCGACACCCCGCTGCCCAGCAACCTGGTGGCGATCGGCGAGGTCGGCCTGGCGGGCGAGGTGCGGCGGGTGACGGGTGTGCAGCGCCGGCTCGCCGAGGCGCACCGGCTGGGCTTCACCCACGCCCTGGTCCCGCCGGACCCGGGCAAGGTGCCGCCGGGCATGAAGGTGGTCGAGGTGGCCGACATCGGTGAGGCGCTGCGGGCCATCCCAGGCCGTCGCCGGGCCGCCGCCAAGCCGCGCGTCGAGGGGCGTGGTGAGGCCCCGTCGACCCCGCCGGCACCCCGCGCGGCGAAGGTCCCGGCGTACCCGGAGGAGCTGATGGACGGCTGGGAGCCGCTCGACTCCGACGAACTGCGCTGACCCAAGCCCTGCCGAAGCCGCACGCAGTTAGACTTTCCCCAGTCTCATTGGCCAGAAGGCAGTACCGGAGCGGTACTGAGCGACAGAGCAACAGACCGCGGACCGGCGCACGGCGCGAGGCACGGGGTCGACCGGAGGAGTCACGTGGCAGCCAGCGACCGGGGGGCGGACAAGGCCTCCCGTGAGGAGGCCCTGCTGCGGGCCTCCCTCACCGCCATCGCGCCCGGTACCGCGCTTCGTGACGGCCTGGAACGGGTCCTGCGGGCCAACACCGGCGGCCTGATCGTGCTGGGCTTCGACCGTACCGTCGAGTCCCTGTGCACCGGCGGCTTCGTGCTGGACGTCGAGTTCAGCGCGACCCGGCTGCGCGAGCTGTGCAAGCTCGACGGCGCGGTGGTGCTGGACAAGGACATCACCAAGATCGTCCGGGCCGGCGTCCACCTGATGCCGGACTCCACCATCCCCACCGACGAGACCGGCACCCGTCACCGCACCGCCGAGCGGGTCAACCGGCAGACCGGCTACCCGGTGGTCGCGGTCTCGCACTCGATGCGGCTGATCGCCATGTACGTCAACGGCACCCGCCGGGTGCTGGAGGACTCCACCACCGTCCTCTCCCGCGCCAACCAGGCGCTGGCCACCCTGGAGCGCTACAAGCTGCGCCTGGACGAGGTGGCCGGCACGCTCTCCGCCCTGGAGATCGAGGACCTGGTGACGGTCCGGGACGTCACCGCCGTGGCCCAGCGCCTGGAGATGGTCCGGCTGATCGCCACCGAGATCGCCGGCTACGTGCTGGAGCTCGGCATCGACGGCCGTCTGCTCTCGCTCCAGCTGGACGAGCTGATCGCGGGTGTGGAGCCGGAGCGCGAACTGGTCGCCCGGGACTACTTCCCGGAGCGCGCCGCCAAGAAGGGCCGGACGGTCACCGAGGTGCTGGGCGACCTGGAGGCACTGACCCACGCCGAGTTGCTGGACCTGCAGACGGTTGCCAAGGCGCTCGGCTACTCCGGCTCGCCGGAGTCCCTGGACTCCGCCGTCTCCCCGCGCGGCTACCGCCTGCTGGCGAAGATCCCGCGCCTGCCCAACACGGTGATAGAGCGCCTGGTCGAGCACTTCGGCGGCCTGCAGAAGCTGCTCGCCGCCAGCATCGACGACCTGCAGACGGTCGAGGGCGTCGGCGAGACCCGCGCCCGCTCGGTCCGCGAGGGCCTGTCCCGCCTTGCCGAATCGTCCATCCTGGAGCGCTACGTCTGACCCGGAGCGCGGCAGACCGCGGACGGCCCCCGAGGAAGGCGCTTCCCCGGGGGCCGTCCCGCGTTTCCGGGGCCGTACGACGCCGGAGCCCCCGACCGCGCGCTGCGGTCGGAGGCTCCGGTACGGGATTGACGGGCGCTCAGTTGTCCAGTCGGATCGAGGTCCGTGCCGAGACCTTGTCCCCGGAGAGCCCGGTGAGCTCCGCGAGCACCACGTAGGTGCCGCTCGCCGGCGCCGTCTGGTCGGCGGTCGCGCACTGCGGCTTGCTGCGGCTGCGGTCCCAGGTGAAGGTCTCGGTCTGGCTGCTGTTCGCCGGGATCTGCACCCAGATGCTGCCCTTGTCGGGCGGGCAGTCACCGGAGGACCAGACCCGGTCGTTGTTGCTGCCGCTGCTGACCGTGATCACGGAGGCGGTACGGCCCAGGTCCACCCGGCAGTTGGCGCCGGAGGAGTTCTTGACGGTCAGAGCCAGCTTCGGCTTGTCCTTGGGCTGGTACGAGTTCTGGGTGCCCGCCAGCTCCAGGGCCACCTGCGAGGAGGAGCAGACCGGGAGCGCCATGACCTCCGGGGTGTTCACCGCCGGGGCGCCGCCGCCCGAGCCGCCGGACCCGCCGGCCGAACCCCCGCCGGACCCGCCCGCCGGAGCCGGGTTGCCCC
>NZ_JPRF03000090.1 GCF_001188955.3 Kitasatospora aureofaciens
GAACCCGGAAGCTAAGCCTCACAGCGCCGATGGTACTGCAGGGGGGACCCTGTGGGAGAGTAGGACGCCGCCGAACAATCATTCAGAAAAGCCCCTGATCCTTTGGATCAGGGGCTTTTCGCATTTCAGCTCGGCGTCGGGCGTCACTCCGACAGGTCGACGTTCCAGGTGAAGTCCCCGGCCGGGGAGGCGACGATGGGGGACGGCTGGTCAGGGTGCTCGGGGTCGAACTCCGAGTGCAGGGTGTGGGTGACCTCCGGGCTGGTCCAGGCGGGCATGGTGCGGCTCCAGGGGCCGGCCGCGTGGGCGACCTTCCAGCGGAAGGAGACCTGGTAGGACCTCAGCCAGTACCCGGCGGTCATCCGGGCCGAGGTGGAGAAGCCGGGGTTGTCGTTGAACTCGATCATGTTCTGGGCGTTGTTGATGACCGCGTTGTTGTACGGCGGGCGGTAGGGGCCGTCCTGCATCCAGGGGCGGCTGGACGGCGTCGCGGGGAAGTCCGTCCCCGACCGCACGATCTGGACGTTGGAGTCCTTGACCTCCTGCCAGAAGTGGTAGTTGGTGGCGACCTGCTGCGGGGCGCCGGGCGGGTTCCGCAGCCGTGCCACCTGCTGGAAGCCGATGCTCTGGGCGTCGTCCAGTCGCTGGGTGGCCGGTCCCTCGTACTCCGAGGTGAACTCCAGGACGGGCCGGTTGAGGTCGAGGTTCGCGGCGCGGGCCTTGCCGCGGGTCGTTCGGCCGGAGGGTTCGGACAACTCGGCGGCCTCTGCCTTGCGCTTGGGCGGCATCCGCTGCACCGGTGCCTCCGCTGCCCCGGGCGTCCTGGAGGCGTAGCCGGGCCCGGCCTCCGCCCCCGCGTGGACGAGCGGCGCCGCCAGGGCGCGGACGGCGTTGGCCTCGGCCTCGCGTTCGTAGCGGTCGGACGGGTCGGACACCCGTAGGCCGTCGCCGCGGTCGGTGCCCGCGACCGGGCCGCTGCGCTGCTGGATGACGTGGGTGAGTTCGTGCGCCAGGGTGTGCCGGTCGCCGCCGCCTGCTCCGAGCACCACATGGTTGCCCGAGGTGTAGGCCCGGGCGCCGACCTCGGCTGCGGACGCGCGGGCCGTGCTGCCGGTGTGAAGCCGTACGTCGGAGAAGTCGGCGCCGAGGCGGCACTCCATCTCGTGGCGGGTGGTGGCGTCCAGGGGCTGTCCGACGGTCCGCAGCACCTGGTGCACCAGGGAGCGCTGGAGCGGCAGTTCCCCGTGCTCACCGGAACACCCGGCGCTGCTGGAGCCCCTCGCGCTGCTGGAACAACCGGAACCGCCGGAGCGACCGGAGCCGTCGGCCCCGTGCCGGGTCCGTTGGACCAGCCGGGTCACCGCGGCGTTGCCGATGGACCGTTGCAGGGCGAGCGCGGTGCCGGACCTCGGGCCCGGGCCGGGGCGCACCGCGCGGGTGGCGGCGGGGGCGGCGGCCGGGTCGGTTCGCCGGTCCGGCTGGTGGCTGCGCACGAAGTCGGGTTCCTTCCCCCTTGTGGCGATTCGGTGCGTATACGGCCCCGCAGGCATCTTTGGTGCGGGAACAGGGCAAAGCTACTGCTGTACTGAGGGGATGTCAGCGGCGTCTGCGGGGGCGGTCCGCTTGCCCCGGAGGGCCTGTCGGGCTTCCCCGGAAGGGCAGGTGGGCGCGGTGGGCGCGGTTCGCGGGGCTTGCCGGTAGGTGTGCGAACGGGCCATGGTTGCCGACGGGTAGTTGACATGGTCGCGAGGCGCGGGAGGAGATGCGAATGGGCGGCACTGTGGAGACGGAGGGGGAGGAGCGCCCCGTGCCCCGGTTCAGTTCCCCTGCTTGATGTCGCTCAGCGCCCCGCTGATGTTGAGGAGTTCGTGGCAGGCTTCCGCCTGCTTGCCCGAGGCCGGAGTGCCCGGCGACTCGCAGGTCACGGCCGCGGTCACAGCCTGGTCCTCGGGGACCTGGATGGGAGTCACCCAGTGGTAGTCCTGGTTGCGGAAGGTCTCCAAGGCGATGGTGGTGATCGTCTGCTTGCCGGCCGTGATGGTCAACAACCCTTGATCGCCCTGGAAGTTGGCGACCACGATGTCCGTGATGTCGAACACCTTGCCGTGCGGCACCTGGTAGTTGCCGGTGGACGAGGCGCCGCTGGCGGTCTGCACGTCGATGGTGGCGGAGCTCTGCCGTCCGGTTCCGGGCTCGGCCAGGCCCGGACCGACGGCGTGCCCGCCGGTGCTGGGCTGGCCGCCGCCGGGCTTGCCCTGGCCGCCGGGGTTGCCGGGGTTGCCGCCGGAGGCTGCCGAGGGTGCACCACCTGGTGCGGCGGCGCTCGCGGCCGGGGTGGCGCTCTGCTGGGCGACGGCCTGCTCGGCGGCCTGCTTGGCGGAACTGCGTACCGCCGGCCGGACCAGGGCGAACCAGGCCAGCAGCAGCGCGAGCAGCGCCGCCAGAAGGGCGAGCAGCCACTTCGGGAAGATCGGCAGTTGGATGAACTCGCCGTCCAGCAACGGCTGTTGAAGGGGCGTGGGGACTTCGGTGGAGGCGGCCCTGCCCGTGCTGCCGGAACCCTTGCCGTCCTTGGCGTCCTTGGCGTCCCTGCCGTCGCCGGCGCCCTTGGCGTCGGGGGCGCCGGTACCCGTGGCGGCCGAGGCCTCGCCGTCGGCGCCCTTGCCGGTGGCGGCCTGCTCCGGGCCCACCGTGACCTCGAACGGCCAGGAGGCCGGTTTGCCGAACCAGATCAGCTTGCGGGCCCGCGCCTGCAGCCGCAGCTCACCGGACTCGCCGGGTTCGAGGCGCAGCCGTTCCGGGGTCGCCCGGAACCGCAGCTCCTCGCCGGCCTGCCCGGGCGTGAGGACCACGGTGCCGGGGGTGTTGCCGAGATTTCGTACGGACGTCCGGTAGCGGCCGCGCAGCCAGCCACGGCGGCGGCGGGGCGCGAGGGCGGCCTGCAGTTCGTGGAACGGCGTCACGGTGACGGTGGTCTCCGGAACCGTCACCAGTTCGGGGCGCTCGGTCGGCAGGATCCGGATGCCGAGCGGGAACTCACCTGCCCGGGCGGCGGGCGAACGCGGTGGAGCGAGGCGCACCGTCACCGTCTCCGACGTCCCCGGGTAGAGCGAGACCCGGGCCGGCTCGACCGTCGTCCACGCGGCGCAGTCGCCGACCACCTCCAGCGTGTACGCCTCCACGATGTCGAGGTCGTTGCGCACCGTCAGCGTCGTGGTGGCCACGCCACCGGGCGCCACCGTCAGCGCGGGCAGGCCGAGTTCGGCGGATGTGGTCATGGCGTGACGGTAGGACCGGCGGACCGTCCGCGGAGAGGGCCGTACGGGCAAGCCGTGGGCACACCCCTTGCCCGTACGGACCGACCGACCCTGCCCGGCACCGCCGCAGGTCCACTGGAGAATGGAGAGTTCGATGACGTCGACCGAAGCACCCCGGGGCGAAGCAGCCACCACCCACCGGCCCCCGGTGGTGCCACGTTCCGGCAGCGCCCGCCCGGCCGCCCCCCGCATCCCGGTCCAGAAGCGTAGGCCTGCCCAGATACCCGTGGCGGTGTACGCCGAGGACGTCATCCTGCAGACCGGCGTGGTCCAGCAGCTGCGCCAACGGCCCGAGGTGGAGCTGCTGAGCGAGGACGAGGCTGGCCGGGCGGAGGTCTCCCTGCTCGTGGTCGACGCCCTGACCGAGGCGGTGGCCGAGAACCTGCGCAGGCTGCGGCTCGCCACCTCCGGCCGAATCGGCCTGGTGGTGGGGCAGTTCGAGGCCGGCGGGCTGCAGACGATCGTCGAGTGCGGGGTCGCCGCCGTGCTGCGCCGCTCGGAGGCGGACCAGGACCGGCTGGTGCACCTCGTCACCGCCCTGGCCAACGGCGAAGGCGTGATGCCGGGGGACCTGCTCGGTGAGCTGCTCGACCGGATCGGGATGCTCCAGCGCACCATGCTCGACGGGCGGGGCCTGACCCTGTCGACCCTGACCGCCCGGGAGACGGAGATGCTGCGGCTGGTCGCCGAGGGTTTCGACACGAGTGAGATCGCGGCCAAGACCTCGTACTCCGAGCGGACGGTCAAGAACGTGCTGCACGAGATCATCACGCGGCTGAGGCTGCGCAACCGGGCGCACGCCGTGGGGTACGCCATGCGGCGCGGGCTGATCTGAGACGGACGGACGACCGCCCGCCCCGCCTGCCGGTGCCGTGGCGGCCTGCCCTTTGGGGCACCGGTCGTTACCCCCGGCTCGGGCGCCCCGGCCCTGTTCCCGGGAGCCCGAGCCGGTGAGACTGCCGGGAGACCGCCCCTGCCACCCTGTGAGGTCGCGCGTGACCGCCGCCACCGGCACTCCCTGCTCCATCCGGCGGCCGGCCCGGGCCGCCGTCGCGGTGCTGCTCGCGCTGGCGGCCGCCGTGCTGACGCTCGGCTCCGCCCCCGGCGGACCGGGCGGCCCGGCCGCCGCAGCCGAGGACCCGTCCGGCGGCCGGATCGTCTACGCCGGCACGAACCACCGCGGCCTCGGCCGGGTGACCGGCCCGGAGGCCAGCACCCCGCTGTTCGGCCCCGGCCCGGTCCACTTCGACCAGGACCCCTCGGCCCGCGGCGACGAACTGGTCTTCACCAGCCTGCGGGACGGCTCGCTGCCCCAGGTGTACCTGCGCGACGCGACCGGTTCGCTGCGCCGCCTCACCACCGGCATGGACACCGCCCACCCGGCGCTCGCCCCGGACGGCAAGGGCGTCGTCTTCGAGGCCCTGGAGCCCAGGAAGGACGGCAGCTCCCAGCACGTCCTGTGGGCGGTCGAGCGGGACGGCAGCGGGCTGCGCCGACTCACCGACGGCACGGCCGACGAGACCCACCCGACCGTGTCGCCCGACGGCCGGTGGGTCGCCTACGCCTGCGCCGGCGAGCCGGGGCACATCCAGATCTACCTGCGGCCGTTCACCGGCGGCGCGCCCGTCAAGGTCACCAACGTGGCCAGCGGGGACGCCGTCGACCCGACCTGGAACCCGGTGAACGACGACGCGCACCGCAACCAGATCGTCTACACCTGGGACCAGGGCGACAAGGGCCGCACCCTGATGCTCACCTCGCCGACCGGCGGGGACAAGGCGTTCTTCCCCGGTACCGGATCCACCTGGAGGAGCGGCTCCGCCTCCTGGCTGGCCGACGGCAGCGGAGTCCTCTTCCTCAGCGCCGACCGGCTCGCCCCCAAGACGCAACCCCAGCCGGCCGACCCGGCGCAGCCACCGGTGGTGAACCTGTACCGGGCGCCGACCTGCGACTGCACCGACCCCCAACTCCTCTACAGCACCAACCGGTTGATCGCCACACCGACCTGGCTCGGACCGCAGAACGGGGGCGGCCCGGTGGTCGAGCAGACCAGCGCCGCCGCCGCCAACGTCGCCGACGTCCAGGACGTCCGACCCGACGGCGCCGACCCGCGCGACCTGGGCATCAGCGTGCTCACGGAGGACCCGGCCGCCGACACCAACACCAACCCCGACCCGGCCGCCGACCCGCTCTTCCACCCCCGCCCCGGCTACGACCCCTGGTACGAACGCCAGACCTACACCCCCGACGGGCGGCAGATCGTGGTCACCCGCTACGAGGACTCGTCCGCCGGCCGGATCCAACGGATCTGGCTGGCCGACGCCGACGGCTCCGACCCGCACCCGATGAACCTCGCCGGGCGCGGCCCGACCGACCGGGACACCGATCCCTCCCTCTCCCCGGACGGCAGGCTGATCGTGTTCAGCCGCAGCACCCCGGGCAGCGGACGGGGACCCGCCCGCCCGGGCCGGATCGTGATCGCCCAGGTCGCCACGGGCGCGATCGTCGGCACCGTCCAGCCGCCGGCCGACCAGGCCGGGGCCGCGGACGACGAACCCTTCTGGTCCCCCGACGGCAAGCTCATCGCCTTCTCCAGGACCGCCGTGATCAACGGCAACCCCGGCAACCGGCACATCTGGACCGTGCCCGCCGACGACCTCGGCCGGCAGAACGACCTCAGCCGCACCGCCTGCCCGGGCAGTTGCAACGTCATCGACGACAGCCCAGCCTTCTCGCCCGACGGCCGCCGGATCGCCTTCAACCGCAAGGCCGGTGACGGCGGGAACAACCGGCAGGACGGGGTCGTGGTCACCACCCCGACCGGCCAGGACTGCACGGTGGTCCTGCCCGCCGGGCTCGGCGATGGCGCCTGCGGCCGGCCGCTGCCCGACCGCTCCAGCGGTCCCTTCCAGCCCCGCGACGTCGCCTGGACGGCCGACGGCGGGCAACTGGTGCTCACCTCCCGGCGCGCCGCGCCGCCGAACTCCCCCGAGGGCCTCAAGGTCTACGACTTCGCGACGGCCAAGCTGACTCCGCTCGACTGGCGGCTTCCGGGGCGCCAGAAGGAGCCGGCCGTCCAGCGGTCCGTCCACCTGACGCTCAGCGCGCCGCCCCGCACCCCGGCCGTCCCCGTGGACGGCGGCACCGACGTGACGATCACCGTCACCAACCAGGGCCCCGCACCCTCGCCCGGCACCGTCCTGACGGCCTCGGTGCCGACCGGGGCCCGGCTCGGCAAGCTGACCAGCCCGGTCGGGCAGTGCGACGCGGCGGCGCTGCGCTGCGAGCTCGGCACGCTGGCACCGGGCGCGCAGGTCCGGGTCACCGGCCGCCTGATCGGCACCCGGGTCGGCGACCAGCCGTTCGGCTGGAGCGTCACCGGGGCGGTGGTCGATCCGAACCCGGAGAACGGGTCCGCCGAGACGATCCTGCCGGTGCTGGACCCGCCCTCGCCGACACCCACGCCCTCGCCGACACCCACGCCGTCCCCGACCGCCCCGCCGACTCCGAGCAGGGGCCCGAGCCCGACGCCCACCCCGAGCACTTCGCGCACTCCCGTGCCGCCGCCTCCGGCGCCCGCGCCCGCACCGCCGCCGCAGGCCGGCCCCGGCGTGGCGGTCGACGCCCAGCCCGATCCCGGCTACGTGGGCGGCCACGTGACCGTCAGCTACACCGTGCGCAACACCGGCCAGGCCCTGGCGACCGGGCTGCGCCTGACCCTCGGCCTGCCCGCCGGAGTGCCCACCGAGGCGCTGCCACCGGGCTGCCGGGACGGCAGCTGCCAACTCGCCGACCTGGCCCCCGGCCGCAGCCAGGTGGTCCGGGTGGTGCTCTCGCCCGTGGCCGCACTGGACACCACCGTCACCGCGGAACTGACCACCACCGGCACCGACGCCACCGCGGGCCCGCACCGGGCGAGCACCCCACTGCGCATCCTGCAGCCCCGTATCGTCGCCGTGCCGCCGATCGGCAAGCCCGGCTTCGTGACCTCCGTCCGCGGCACGGACTTCCCGCCCGGCGCGCCGGTTCGCTTCACCTGGCAGCCCGGGATCACGGCCGCCGCGGCCCCCACCTACCCGAAGGCGGACGGGACCTTCGCGGGCCAGCTGCTGATCCTCCCCAAGGACGAGACCGGCCCGCGGACCATCACGGCCGACGGCCCGGGCTTCTCCCCGGTGACCACCCCGTTCCTGGTGGTGGAGGGCAGCATCGGCCCGCCGGGGGAGGTGGAGCGGCGGTGAGTGGGGAGGCGGCCGCGCGGGCTGTGGCGGTCCGTGGCCCGGCGGCCCGCTGCACGTTGCAGCCGGGCACCGCCGCGGGTCCCGGCCGCCCGAGGCGCGGCGGGAGCTCTGCGGTCCAGCTGTTGACCGTTTCCACGGGCGCGACCGGGCCCCGGATACGACCCCGCCCTGGCGGGAGAGGGCAGCCCCGGCTCGCTGGGGGAGGAGGAACGGCAGTGAATCACCGGTCGGACGTACGGGCTGAGGCCCGATTGGCCGGGTCCGGGAGCGGGGTGGCCCTTGCCGTGTCGGCCCAAGAGCCGGCGGGCGGCATCCGGGCGTGGCCTCCGTTGGGCGGCGGGGTGACGGTGCGTCAGGTCCGGTTGCCGGAAGGCGGCGCCGGGGTGGTGGTCGAAAGGCTCCCCCGGGGCTCGGCGGGCCGTGTCCGGGTGTGCGGTGTCGGCAGGGAGATGGGGACCCGGTGATCCATGAGGTGGACGAGGCGTTGCGGTCGCTGCTGGGCGAGGCCGGGCTGCCGGAGCGTGGGGTCGAGGTGGTGTTCGACGCGCCGACCCGGGACCTCGCGGCTCGGCGCACCGCGCCGACGGTCAGTGTGTTCCTGTACGGGCTCCGCGAGGAGACCGGGCGCCGCCAGGCCGGCGCCGTCGCCGAGTACGACGAGGACGGCGTGGTGGTCGGGCACCGACCCGCGCCCCGCTGGTTCGAGCTGGGCTATCTGGTGACCGTCTGGACCAACCGCCCGCAGGACGAACACCGGCTGCTGGCCGAGGTGTTGCAGTGCCTGACCGCCGTGGACGCGCTGCCCGCCCGGCTGCTCACCGGGTCGCTCGCCCGGCTCGGGCTGACCGTCGGGCTGGACATTGCCGGTCGCGACACCGGCCTGCCGTCGGTGTCCGACGTCTGGTCCGCGCTGGGCGGGGAGTTGCGGCCCTCGATCGATCTCCGGGTGCTCGCCCCGCTGCCCGGCGGGCTCGCCCCCGCCGGGCCGCCGGTCACCGAGGGGCTGGTGGTGCGGGCCACGGACACCACCCGGGAGAGCGAGCCGGGCGGCCGCCGGCTGCGCTACCACGGCGCCGGGGACCCCGGGACGGACGGCTTCGCCGCGCCCAGGGAGCGCGTTCTGCCGCCCGGCCGCAGGACGCGGGGCAGGGCGCGATGAGCCTCGACCTCGCACAGGCGGTCAACGGCGCGCCGCCCGCCCGGGACCACCTGTGGGAGCGGTTGCACCGGGTCGAGCAGCGGGTCCGGGCGGCGGTGCGCGAACGCCGGGCCGACGATCCGGACCCGGACGACCCGTACCGCGGCCAGTACCTCGGCCCGGAGGCGGTGGAGCGGATCCTGGCGTCCTCCGCCGCGCCGGGCTTCGCCGTTGCTGCGGAGGGCAACACGGTGGACGGCACCGCGGACGCCCCGCCGCCCGGTTCCCGGCTCGCCCGGCTCGGCGCGGACTTCGGCCTGCTCCCCGTGGACCTCGACCTGCTGCTGGTGGCCCTCGCCCCCGATCTCGACACCCGCTTCGAGCAGCTCTACGGCTACCTCAACGACGACCTGACCCGCCGCCGCGCCACCGTCGCGCTCGCCCTCGAACTGTGCGGACTGCCCGGGGCGGGCGCCGGCCGCTTCCGGTTCTCCGCCCGGGCCCCGCTGGTGGCCGGCGGTCTGCTGGAGGTCACCGACCCGGAGCGCCCGCTGCTCTCCCGCAGCCTGCGCGTGCCGGACCGGGTGACGGCCCATCTGCTCGGCGACGACGAGCCGGACGACGCGCTCGCGGGCCTGGCCCGTCGCGCCGATCCGCACACCGGGGCCGACCCGGAGCCCCTCGACCACCTGAGCGCGGTCGTGGCCGCGGCCGCGGCGGCCGGCGGGCCGGTGATCGGCGAACAGGGCGTCGGCAAGACCCGGCTGCTCCAGGAACTGGCCGGCGGAC
>NZ_JPRF03000091.1 GCF_001188955.3 Kitasatospora aureofaciens
GTCGCCGGGTCCGTCCTGAACGCCAACCGCCAGATCGGCTCGCTGGTGGGCATCGCCGTCGTCGGCGTGGTGCTGCACGCGACGCCCGACTGGAGCCGGGGCGCCTCGGTGTCGTTCGTCCTGGTCGCCCCGCCAGGTCGGCGCGGCGGCCGGGCTGGCGCAGTCGCGCCTCCAGCCGGCGGACCCGCTCGGCGTCCAGCGCCGGGGCGGGCGCCGGTGCCGGGGCGGCGGGCAGCGCACGGGCGGCCTCGCGGACCACGTAGGCCGCGAGCCGGGCACCGAGCCCGTCGCCCTCGACCAGCGCCGCGGCCTCCCGCACGCCGTCCATCCGGACCAGCGCGGATTCGATCTCGCCCAGCTCGATCCGCATGCCGCGCACCTTGACCTGGGAGTCCTCGCGGCCGAGGAACTCAAGGTCGCCGTCCGGCAGCAGCCGGGCCAGGTCGCCGGTGCGGTAGAGGCGCTCGCCGGTGACCGGGTGGGTCGGGAAGGCGCGGGCGGTGATCTCCGGGGCGTTGCGGTAGCCGACCGCCAGGCCCGCGCCGGTGATGAACAGGGCGCCGGCCACCCCGACCGGACGCGGCCGGAAGGCCTCGTCCAGGACGACCATGCCCTGGTTCCGCATCGGGCGGCCGTACGGGATGCTCGGGCGGTCCGGGTCGACCGCGCCGACCGGATGCAGCACCGACCAGATGGAGGCCTCGGTGGCGCCGCCCAGGCTGATCACCTCGGCCTTGGGCGCGAGCGCGCGGACGTTGTCGGGCATGCCGACCGGAATCCAGTCGCCGCTGAGCATCACCAGGCGAAGCGACTCCAGGTCGGCCGCCGGGTTGCCGTCGGCGTACGCCAGCAGCATCTCCATCAGCGCGGGGACGGAGTTCCAGACCGTGACCCGGTGCTCGGCCACCAGCCGGGACCAGCGTGCGGGGTCGCGTTCCTCACCGGCGCCTACCAGCACCAAGGCGGCCCCGGCGGCGAGGGCGCCGAAGACGTCGTAGACCGAGAGGTCGAAGCCGAGCGAGGAGATGCCGAGGACCCGGTCGGACGGCGTGACCCGGAAGCGGTCGTTGACGTCCACCACGGTGTTCAGCGCGCCCCGGTGGTCGATCATCACGCCCTTGGGGTCACCGGTGGAACCCGACGTGTAGATGACGTACGCGAGGTCCGCCGGGGTGGTCGGGACCGGCGCCGGAGGAACGTCGGCCGGGGTGGCCAGGGCCTGCTCGAAGCCCAGCAGGGTGACTCCGGCGGGCACGGCGTCCTCGGGGGCCCAGGACTCCCGGGCCAGCAGCGCGGTGGCGCCGGCGTGCTCCAGCGAGCGGGCGACCCGGGCGGCCGGGAGGCCGGCGTCCAGCGGCAGGTAGGCGCCGCCGGCCCGGATCACGCCTATCGCGGCGGCCACCTGCTCCCAGCCCCGGTCGGCGCGCACGCCGACCAGCTCGCCGGGGCGAACCCCGGCCGCCCGCAGCGCGTGGGCGACGGCCGCCGAGGCCCGTTCCAGTTCGCCGTAGGTCACCGTGCCGGTGGCCGAGACCACGGCGGTGAGGTCGGGCGAGGTCCGGGCCCGGTCGAGGAAGGGCTCGTGCAGCAGCCCGTCGGGCCGCGGGCCGTCGGTGGCGTTGAGCGCCCGGTAGGCGTCGAGCTGGGCGGCGGGCAGGACGACCAGGTGCGGGTCCGTCCAGGCGCCGGGCTGTTCGGCGAGCGCGGTGAGCAGGCCGGTGTAGGCCTCGAACATGGCGTCGAGCACGCCGTCGGGGAAGAGCTCCTCGACGGCGTCCCAGGTCAGCCGCAGCCGGCCCTCGTCCTCGGAGATCTGGTGGTCCAGCCAGACCTGCGGGGTCTGGGTGATGGTGTGGGCGACCTCGGCGCCCAGTTCCCGGAGCACCCGGCTGCCGCCCACGCCGTCGGCGCCGAGCTCGCTGGTGAAGACGACCGGCATGGCCGCCTCGGCGACCCCGCGCCGGCGGGCGAGTTCGCCGCCGACCCGGACGCCGCTGACCAGCTGGTGGTCGAGGTCCTCCCAGAGCCGGTCCTGCAGTCGGCGGGCCCGGTCGGCGAAGGAGCCGGCGGTCGCGCCGTCCACCTCGAACAGGCTGAGCGCGGTGAAGTCGCCGACCATGGCGGCCAGGTCGGGGTGGTCGCCGACCCGGTTGAACAGGGTGAGGTTGAGGGTGAAGCGGTCGGCCGTCGACCAGGTGCCGATCACGGTGGCGTAGGCGGCCAGCGCGAGCGCCGAGGGGGTGACCCGGCCGGCGGCGGCCCGGCTCTTCAGCCGCTCCCACAGTTCGGCGGGCAGGTGCGCCTCGCGGCGGCGGAACCTGGTCTCGGCCAGCTCCTCGGGGCGCCGCGCCAGCGGCAGGGCGGGGGCGGGCGGCAGGGTGTCCAGCCGCTCGTGCCAGTAGTCGAGGTCGCGCTGCAGGGCCGGGCCCCGGCGGCGGTCCTGCTCGGCCAGCACGTAGTCGCGGAAGGAGAGTTCGAGCGGGCGCGGGTCGAGCGTGCCCTGGTAGACGGCGAGCAGTTCGCGCAGCAGGATCTGCACGCTGCCGCCGTCGGCGATCAGGGTGTCGATGCTCAGGTGCAGCCGGACGTCGGCGCCCGCGGTGCGGCTGGCGCGCAGCTCGAACAGCGGCCAGGCGTCGGCCGGCAGCACCTGGTGCGACATCCGGGCGCGGGTCCCGGCGAGGCGCTCGGCCCGGTCCTGCTCCGGCAGGTCGCGCAGGTCGTCGACGGTCAGCTCGTAGGCGGGCACCTCGGGCAGGACGCGCTGGGTGCCGTCCTCGCCGAAGACCAGGCGCAGGGCGTCGTGCCGCGCCACCATCGACCGCCAGGCGTCCTGGAGCCGGAGCGGGTCGACGTCGGCGACGTCCACCTCCAGGTAGAGGTGGCAGGCGACGTCGCCGCCGACGGCGCCGCTGCGGCCGATCCAGTAGGCGCGCTGGACGTCGGTGAGCGGGAAGGGCTCGTGCCGGCGGGCCGGGTCGGGGACCAGCGCGGCCCGCTCGGCGGGGGCCCGACGGCCCCGTCCGCGCCGAGCGCGTCCACCGCCCGGGCCAGCGCGGCCACGGTCGGCGAGTCGAACAGGGTGCGCAGCGGCAGCTGCACGTGCAGCTCGTCGCGGATGCCGGCGACCATCCGGGCGGCCAGCAGCGAGTGGCCGCCGAGTTCGAAGAAGTCCTCGCCGGTGCCGACCTCGTCGAGGCCGAGGGCCTCGCGCCAGATCCCGGCGATCCGCTCCTCGGTGGGCGTGGCCGGCGGGGTGCGGTCGCGGCCGGCGGCGGGCACGGACTCGGGCGCGGGCAGCGCCGCCCGGTCGACCTTGCCGTTGCCGGTGAGCGGCAGCGCGTCGAGCGTGAGGAAGCGGGACGGGACCAGGAAGCCGGGCAGCTGCCCGGCCAGGGCGGCCCGCAGCTCGGCCGGGGCCGGCGGCGCGGCCGGGTCCTCCGGCACCAGGTAGGCGGCCAGCGCGGCCCGGGAGGTGCCCAGACCGTAGGCGGTCACCACGCACTGGCGGATCCCGGGCAGCGCGGTGAGCGCGGCCTCGACCTCGCCGGTCTCGATCCGGAAGCCGCGGATCTTGACCTGGTGGTCGTTGCGCGACAGGTACTGGATCCGGCCGTCGGGGCGGGTGCGGACGAGGTCGCCGGTGCGGTACAGCCGCCCGGTCCCGGGGCGGGCCGTCTCGGGGCCGCCCGTCTCGGCGTCGGCCGCCTCCGGGTCGGCGACGAACCGCTCGTCGGTCAGTTCCGGCCGGTCGAGGTAGCCGGCCGTCACCCCGGCGCCGCCGATGAGGAGTTCCCCCGGCACGCCGACGGGCACCCGGCGCCCGTACGGGTCGAGGACCCGGACGGTGGTGCCGGCGATCGGGCGGCCGATGGTGACCAGGCCCTCGTCCGGGTCGACCTCGTCGGCGGTGGACCAGACGGTGGTCTCGGTCGGCCCGTACATGTTGAGGATCCGGCCGTCGAGGTGCGCGGCCAGGCGGCGCACCAGGTCGGCGTCGAGCGCCTCGCCGCCGAGCAGCAGCCCGCGCAGGCCGCGCAGGGCCTCCGGGTCGGCCTCGTCCAGCAGGGTGCGGGCCCGCGAGGGGGTGCACTGCAGGTGGGTGACGCCGTGGGTGCGGATCAGCGCGGTCAGCTCGGTGTCGGCCGGGCCGGTGGCGGGTGCGGCGGCCGCGGTGCGGCGCAGCCCGGCCAGCCGGGGCAGGGCAGCCAGTGCGGTGTCGGTGTCGACGCCGAAGTCGACCAGGCAGCCGATCTCGTCGACCCCGATCTCGGCCAGCCGCTGAACCAGCGGCAGGCACTCCTCGGCGGTGCCGATCAGTGAGCCGTGGCCCAGGTAGCGGGCACAGGCGTGGTCGAGCAGCGCCTCCTGGTCCTCCGCGGTGAAGTCGCTGCTGCGGACGTCCATGCCGAGGCCGCGGGCCAGGTTCTCGATCAGGCCGACCGAGCTGCGCAGGTAGTCGCGGAACGGCTGCCGGGCGTGCGCCCGGACGTCGGCCGCGTCGGCGCCGATGTAGCTGTGCAGCATCAGGGTGACGTGCGGCTCACCGGCGTGGCCGGCCTCCCGCCAGGCCTCGCGGTACACGGCGATCTTCCCGGCGAGCTCCTCGGTGCTCTGGCCCAGCAGGTGGGTGAGCAGCCGGGCGCCGACCCGGCCGGCCGTGCGGCAGGTCTCGGGGTTGCCGGAGGAGGTGAGCCAGTACGGCAGTTCGGCCTGGACCGGGCGGGGCAGCACCTCGACGTCGACGGTGCGGCCGCCGGGCCCCTCGAAGGGGAGCCGCTCGCCGCGCCACAGCCGCCGGACCTGCTCGATGCCGCTGACGGTGAGCGCCTGGCGGTCCTGGTAGGCGTCCTTGGCGAGGACGAAGTCGTCGGCGTGCCAGCCCGAGGCGAAGGAGAGGCCGACCCGGCCGCCGGACAGGTTGTCGACGACCGACCATTCCTCGGCCACCCGTACGGGGTGGTGCAGCGGCAGCACCACGCTGCCGGCCCGGATGCCGATCCGCTCGGTCGCCCGGGCGATGGCGGCGGCCAGCACCGAGGGGGCCGGGAACGGCCCGCCGAAGGCGTGGAAGTGCCGCTCGGGGAGCCAGACCGCCGAGAAGCCGTTGGCGTCGGCGAAGCGGGCGCCGTCCAGCAGCAGCCGGTACTGCTCGGGGCCGGGCGCGGCGCCGGCGGTGTCGCTGGCGAAGTAGAACAGGCTGAACTCGGGGACGGCCCGGTCGGCCCGGGGCGCCGGGGCGGCGGCGGGCAGTGCCGTCCCGGGGTCGGGGTTGACCACCACCCGGTGGCCCCGGCTGAGGGTCCAGAGCAGCTCCAGGACGGAGATGTCGAAGGAGACGCTGGTGACGGCCAGCCAGGTCGACGGCTCGGCGGCGGTCGCGCCGTCGGTGCCGTCCGTGCCCTCGGCGAGCACGCGGTCCATCGCCGCCAGGAAGGCGGTGAGGTTGCGGCGCAGGACCACGACGCCCTTGGGGCGGCCGGTCGAGCCGGAGGTGTGGATGACGTAGGCGGGCGCGTCCGGGTCCACCGGCGCGGGCTCGGCGGGGGCGTTGCCGGTCGGTGCCGGGGCGTCCAGGTCGAGCAGCGGGGGGCCGGCCGGTGCCGAGGCCCGGGTCGCGGCGTGCACCAGGACGGCGGTGGGCCGGGCGTCCTCGACCACGTGGGCCAGCCGGGCGGCCGGGTAGTCGGGGTCGAGCGGCAGGTACGCGGCGCCGGCCCGGAGCACGGCGAGCATGGCGGCGGGCAGGTCGGTGCCGCGGCGCAGGCACAGGCCGACCCGGTCGCCGGGGCGCACCCCGGCGGCGCGCAGCCGGGCGAGCAGCTCGTCGACCCGCGCGTCCAGCGCGGCGTAGGTGAGGGCCTGGTCCGGGCGGCCGCCGGGCAGCACGGCCTCGGCGTCGGGGTGGGTGCGGACGGCCTCGGCGAAGGCCGTCACGACGTCCACGGCGTCCTCGGGCAGCGGCCCGCCGTCCCCGGCGGTGGTCAGCAGGGCCCGCTCCACGGCGGTGAGCGCGAGCAGCTCGGAGAGCCGCAGGCCGGGGTCGGAGGCGCCGCGGGCGAGCACCCGCCGCAGCGCCTCCGTCAGCTCGCGCACGGTGTCGTCGTCGAACAGGTCCCGGCTGAACTCGCAGACGCCGGCGGTGGTCGCGCCGTCCCGGGCGAGCTCCAGGCTCAGGTCGGTGCGGCACAGCCCGTTGTCCAGCTCGACGAGTTCGACGTCGACCCCGGGCAGGTCGATGTCCGGCGCGGGGACGTTCCGGTAGCCGAACTGCACCTGGTAGAGCGGTGCGTGGCTCAGGTCGCGGTCCGGGCGCAGCTCGCGGACCAGGCGCTCGAAGGGCACCTGGGCGTGGGCGAGCGCGCCGAGGGCGGTCTCCCGGACCCGGTCGAGCAGCTCGCCGAAGGTCGGGTCGCCGGAGAGGTCCGAGCGCATCACCAGGCTGTTGACGAACATGCCGACCAGACCAGCGAGTTCGGGCCGGTCACGGCCCGCGGTGGGCACGCCGACCAGGACGTCCTGCTGGCCGGAGTGGCGCATCAGGACGGCCTGCCAGGCCGCCAGGGTGACCATGAACGGGGTCGCCCGGGCGGTGCGCGCGGCCTGCTCCACGGCCTCGGTGGTGGCGGCGTCCAGGGTGAAGTGCACCCGGCCGCCCCGGTGGCTGGGCACGGCCGGGCGGGACCGGTCGGTGGCCAGTTCCAGGACGTGCGGGGCTCCGGCCAGGCGCTCGCGCCAGTAGGCGAGCGGCTCGGCCAGCGCCTCGTCGGTGAGTTCGCCGCGCTGCCACTGCGCCCAGTCGGCGTACTGCACGGTGAGCGGCCCGGGCACCGGGCCGCCCTCGCGGAAGGCCCGGTAGCGGCCGCAGAGTTCCTCCACCAGCACCGAGCGGGACCAGGCGTCGCCGACCAGGTGGTGGTTGACCACGACCAGCAGGGCGCGTTCCGGCGTGGAGCGGATCAGCAGGGCGCGCAGCAGCGGCCCGTGCTCCGGGTCGAACGGCAGGGCGGCCTCCCGCTCGGCGAGTTCGCGCTCCTGCTGCTCGCTCCAGCCGGCCTCGCCGTCCTGCGGCTCGACCACCCGGAGCACCGGCCCGGCCTGCTCCAGCACCCGCTGCACCGGTCCGTCCGCGTCGGTGGCCACGACGGTGCGCAGCGCCTCGTGCCGCTCCACCAGGCCGGTCAGCGCGGCCTCCAGGGCGGCGACGTCCAGCGCGCCGGTCAGGCGCAGCCCGACGTACTCGTTGAACACCCCGAGGCCGGGGGTGAGTTGCTCCACGAACCAGAGCCGCTCCTGGCCGAAGGACAGCGGCGCGGGCCGCGAGCGGTCGCGTGGCGGCAGCGTCGGCGCGGCGGCGGGACCGGGGGTGGCG
>NZ_JPRF03000092.1 GCF_001188955.3 Kitasatospora aureofaciens
TCGTCATCCAACTCGCTGGTGTCTTCTGCGGCTTGACGCCCCGTCCGACGTTTCAAACTCTAGCCGATCCCCGCTCCGAAAAGCGAATCCAGCCGAGTCCGACTGCAATCCGATAAAACGAGCACGCCGAATAAGCACCGAGCCGAGACGCGCAAGGCGAAACGACCGGTACGGGACCGGAGTGGTGTTTCAAGGGATTGGCTGCCCCGGGACCGTCCGCGCTGATGCGTGTCCGGTGCTCCCTGCCAGGCAACTCGAAGAACTCTAGGCCTCTGGGATGGCCGAGTCAAGCGCCGCAAGTGGATTTTCGGCGCCCTCCTCTCCCGGCAGTTGGAAGGCCAGGACGGCCACGTCGTCGTCGTGTTCCGAGGTCACGCCCATCGCCCGCAGCAGCCGGGCGCAGATCACCTCGGGGGCGCCGATCGCGCCGGTGAGGGTGCGGGCCAGCAGGTCGAGTCCCTGGTCGATGTCCTCGTCGCGGCGCTCGACCAGGCCGTCCGTGTAGAGGACGCCGGTCGTGCCGGGGAGCAGGCGCAGGGTGTGGGAGACGTGCAGGCCGCCGCCCGTACCGAGCGGGGGGCCGTTCTGCTCCTCGCTGCGCAGGATGGTTCCGTCGGGGCAGCGCAGCAGCATGGGGAGGTGGCCGGCCGAGGCGTAGGAGAGGGTGCGGTGCTGCGGGTCCCAGACGGCGTAGGTGCAGGTGGCGATCTGGTTGGCGTCGATCTCCATGGCGAGGCCGTCGAGCAGGCACATCACCTCGTGCGGGGGCAGGTCGAGGCGGGCGTAGGCGCGTACGGCGGTGCGCAGCTGCCCCATCACGGCGGCCGCTCGCAGGCCCCGGCCCATGACGTCGCCGATGACGAGTGCGGTGCGCCCGCCCGCGATGGCGATGACGTCGTACCAGTCGCCGCCGACCGCGGCCTCGGCGCCGCCCGGCTGGTAGGTGGCGGCGACCCGCAGGTCGGCGGGCTGGTCGAGCTTCTGCGGGAGCAGGCTGCGCTGGAGGGTGACGGCGGCCTCGCGCTGGCGGCGTTCGGCTTCGCGCAGCCGGGCGGCGGCGAGCACCTGGTCGGTGACCTCGGCGGCGAAGACCAGCACTCCGGCGGGCGGGCCCTCGGCGGGCGCGTCGCCGGTGTCGCCGGTGCCGAGCGGTACGCAGGAGACGTTGTAGTAGCGGTTGCCGGTGAGCCCGAGGATGCAGCGGGCCTTGACGCTGCGGGGGCGGCCGCCGCGAATGACCTGGTCCATCAGGGGCAGGACGCCCATGGTGCCGAGTTCGGGGAGGGCCTCGCCGGCGGGCAGGCCGGTGGGGCGGTCGCCGAAGAGTTCGCGGTAGGCGCGGTTGGCGTAGCCGAGCTGGTGGAGCGGGCCGTAGGTGACGGCGACCGGGGCGGGGATGCGGTTGAGGACCTCGCGCAGGTTCTGGGGTTTGTGCGGGTCGAGCAGTTCGGCGGCGGCGGTGGGGCCGATCGGGTCGCGCTGGCCGGGAACGACGACGCCGTCGGTGGAGGGCGTGCCCTCGTCGGTGCCGGCCCCGTCGGGTGGGGCGGCACGCCAGGGGACTCCGGTGAGCCGGGCGCTCCAGCGCATGAGGTTCAAACGACGGCCGCTTCCTCGTTTTCCAGGCATATCATCACTTTTTGTGCGCACGTCAGCACACGGGGTAATGACCAGTTCGGGCTGATCCTGTCAGGCGGAGGGCCGGTTCCGGAAGTCGCCCGCCCGGGGTGGCCGTCGGACGGGCCTCCGGATCGTCCGTCGGCCCCGGGCGACGGACGCGTTCATTGCGGAGCTTCCGGCTCGGCCCCGGCCGGCCGACCCGTTCCGGAATCGAAACCGCCCTCGAGGGTCGAACGCGGGTGCGCCATCGTTCCCAGCGAGACCACCTCGCGGGAGAACACCCCGAGCAGCACCCAGTCCATCAGCACCCGCACCCGGCGCTCCGCGCTCGGCAGCCGCCGCAGGTGCCGCGCCCGGTGCAGCCACCACGCCCGCCGTCCGGTGAGCCGACCACCGCGCCGGGTGTGGGCGACGGCCCGGTGGAGGCCGAGTGAGGTCGAGCAGGCGGCGGGGACGGGCCGGTACGCGACCAGCCCCGGCGCGTGCGGTCCGCCGTCCAGGGCCAGCGCGATGTTGCGGGCCAGCAGCGCGGCCTGGGCGAGGGCGTGCTGGGCGTTGGGCGCGCAGGGGGCGCCGTCCGCGTTCGGATCGGGGACGGCGGCGCCGTCGCCCGCCGCCCAGACACCGGGCAGGGCGCGTCCGTCCGGTCCGACGGCCTGCAGGGTGGCCAGGCAGCGGACCCGGCCCAGGGTGTCCAGCGGCAGGTCGGTGTCGCGCAGCATCGGGGAAGGCCGGACCCCCGCCGTCCAGACCAGGGTGCGGACGCCGAAGCGGCTGCCGTCGGAGAGCGCGGCGATCCCGCCGGCGGCGGACTCCAGGGTGGTGCGCAGCCGGATGTCGACGCCGCGTTCGCGCAGCTGGCGCAGGGTGTGCTCGGCGAGTTCGGGCGACTCCTCGGCGAGGATCCGGTCGGTCGCCTCGACCAGCACCCAGCGCAGGTCCTCGGCACGGACGTTGTGGTGGCCCCGTACGGCGGTGCGGGCCATGTCCTCCAGTTCGGCGAGCGCGCCGACTCCCGCGTAGCCGGCACCGACGAAGACGAAGGTGAGCGCGGACTGCCGCAGGGCGGGGTCGCGGGTGGCGGAGGCGAGGTCGAGCTGCTCCAGCGCGTGGTTGCGCAGGTGCACCGCATCGCCGACGGTGGAGAAGCCGATCCCGTGCTCGGCGAGGCCGGGCACCGGGGCCGTCCGGGAGACCGAGCCGGGGGCCACCACCAGGACGTCGTAAGGGACTTCGAGCGGCGCCGGGGGCTCGCCGGGGCCCGCGGCGTCGGCCAGGACGCGGCGGGCGGCGTGTTCGATCCGGGTGATCCGGGCGGTGAGCACCCGACAGTCCGGCAGGACCCGGCGCAGCGGGACGACCACGTGCCGCGGGTCGATCGAACCGGCCGCGACCTCGGCCAGCAGCGGGTGGTAGGTGGAGTAGGCCCGGGGTTCGACGACGGTGATCTCCACCTCACCGCGCCGCAGCCGCTCCCGCAGGCCACGCTGGAGGTGGAGCGCGGTGGCCATCCCGGCACAGCCGCCGCCGGCGATCAGGATCCTGATGGTGCACCTCCTGCCGATGTGACGTTTCGTCCCGGCCTCGCGGCCGGGCGCGCCCCCCATCACGCCCCCCTATGAAGGACCGGCGGAGGTGGTCTTGTCCACAGTCCGTACGGGGCTGGTTGCGACGGAAGTGGCGGGCGTGGCCAGTTGTGCTTGCTGGACGACTTTCTGACGCACTTTCGGCCGCGAAGAGCCGTGAACTATGGTCGGATTGTGTGCCGGAGCGGCCACCGCCATGACAACTGGCGGCGACGCACCGTGGACCGGCCACTACGGCCAGTTCCAGCGTTGGCGCGAGAACCCGACTGGGGGACAGTCATCCGGGGAAGGGTAGTTCCCGGACGAGGCCCCGGGCGGTGCCGACGCGCCGAGCCGGACGTCGAGGCGGCCCGGCGGCACGACCGTGGTCACCGGAACGGGACGGGCGGCACGAGCGATGGGTCATCTGGTCATTTCTGACGGGCTGAGCTGCACCGGGGGGTGCAGGGGCGGGCGACGACAGGGTCCGGTTTCGGACGCCTGCGGGGGAGAGTTGGGATGATGGAACAGAAGCAGGTGTTGGGGCGGGCGGCTGTACCGCACGCCGGACAGGGCGTGGTGCCGGAGCAGCGCGGCCCGGTGGACCTGCCACCGGGCGGGATGGCGTACGCGGCCGTCCCGTACCGGTCGGAGCCCCCGCAGGCCACCGCGGCGGTACCCGGGACCAGGCTGCGGGTGGACGCCCGGCGGAACCTGGAGAGCGTGCTGCGCGCCGCCCGGGAGGTGTTCGGCGAGTTCGGCTACGGCGCTCCCATGGAGGAGGTCGCACGCCGGGCCGGAGTCGGGGTCGGCACCGTCTACCGGCGCTTCCCGAGCAAGGAGGTGCTGGTCCAGCGGATCGCCGCCGAGGAGGTGGCCTGGCTGACCGCGCAGGCGCGGGAGTCGCTGTACGGCGGTGACGGCGCCTGGGAGGCGCTGGCCGGGTACCTGGCCCGGGCCGTGAGCACCGGGGCCGGGCGGCTGCTGCCGCCGGAGGCCTTCCGGTACGCGGAGGAGCTGGGCCGGGTGCCGGAGCAGCGGGCGCCGGAACCGCCGGCGGCCGTCCGCTTCGACCTGCGCGGCGAGGAGGCACGGTCCGGCGCCGCGGCCGAGCCGTCGCCGGCGGACGCCGATCCTCGGCTGCTGCTGCAGCTGTTGGCCGCCCTGGTGGCGCGCGCCGGTGCGGCGGGCGAGCTGCGGCCGGGCGTCACGGTGTCGGACGTGGTGCTGGTGCTGACCGCGTCGGTGCCGGTGCACGCGGCACGGCCCTCGGTCTCGGCTCCGACGGCGGCCGGTTTCACGGCGGTCGGTCCGCAGACGGACGGTCAACCGGCCGCGGCGCCGTCGGACCGGCTGCTGCAGATCCTGCTGGACGGCCTGCGGGCGCGCTGAGTCGGCGGCGGCCTCGACCTTCGCGGTCGTGGTGCCGGACCGGTGTTGGACGTGGTGCCGGACCCGGCGCCGGGCGGGCTGCCGACGACGCGTCGGGCGGGCTGCCGACGATGCGTCGGGCAGGCGCGGTCGACGCGCCGGACGGGCGGGCGAGTTGGGCGGGACACCGGCGCGCGCACAGGGCACGCGCGCCGGGTGCGGGCGCCGCGCGGCCCCTCACCGCACGCTGGGCGAACACGTCCGCGACGGCCCCTCGGAAGAGTGGGTACCGGCCGGTCCGGCTACCGCGGGTCCCTGCGCTATGCCATCCTTTGCCCGTGGTTGGAGCCAATGTCCCGATGCGCGCCCTTCGCGCGCCGTCGGCGCCGCACCCCGGGGAACCGTGCGCCTACGCACACCCGCGCGCCCTGCCACACTACGGGGGCTGTCGTGGAATCTGGGGTCCGTTGTGAGCGCCGAGGAACAGAACGACTACGGGTACGGCCTCGACTTCGGGGGCTTCTCCGGTAGTACGGCCGGAGGGTCCGCCGCGGGCCCCGGCGGCACCGGCGCGTCCCAAGTCCCGGGATCCCCAGGCAGTTCGGGCGCTGCGGCCGGTTCCGGCGCAGGGCACGTCCCGGACCAGGGCGGATGGCCCGGCCGCGAGTCGCTGTCCGCTGCCCGGCCGCCCGGCCGGGTGCCCGGCCAGGCCCCGGCGGGGCAGGGCGGTGTCGCCCCCGAGGCGTTCGTCGGTGACGGTCTTCCGGCCCGTCGTCCCGCCCGCCCGACCGTGCCCGCCCCCGCCGACCCGGTGGACGGCGAGCGCCCGCCCTCCGACGCCGAGTTGACCGCCCGGGTCCGGGCCGGGGACGACACCGCGTACGAGGAGATCTACCTCCGGCACGCCGACTCGGTGCGCCGCTACGCCCGCACCTGCTGCCGGGACAGCTTCACCGCCGAGGACCTCGCGGGCGAGGTCTTCGCCCGCACCCTCCAGGCGCTCAAGGCGGGCAAGGGCCCGGAGTTCGCCGTCCGCGCCTACCTGCTGACGGCCGTGCGCAACGTCGCCGCCGCCTGGACCCGGAGCGAGCGGCGCGAACAACTCGTCGACGACTTCGGCCTGTTCGCCCAGAGCTCGGCCGCCGTCGCCGGCTTCGACCTGGCCGACCCCGGCGCCGACGCCTGGGCCATGGCCATGGCCGACCAGCGGATGGTCATGCAGGCCTACGCAGAACTCCCCGAGGACGACCGGGTGGTGCTCTGGCACACCGAGGTCGAACGGGAGTCCCCGAAGACCGTCGCCGTGATGCTCGGCAAGACCGCCAACGCCACCGCCGTCCAGGCCCACCGGGCCCGCGACCGGCTGGCCGCCGCCTTCCTCCAGGCCCACGTCTCCGGCAGCCAGGAGAGCACCTGCGAGGCGTACGCCAACCGGCTCGGGGCGTACGCGCGGGGCTCGCTGCGCAAGCGGGCCTCGGCGGAGGTCGGCCGGCACCTCAAGGAGTGCGACCGCTGCACGGCGGCCTGCCTGGAACTCACCGAGATCAACACCGGTCTGCGCGCGCTGCTGCCCGGCGGTGTGCTGGTCTGGGTCGGGGTCGGCGGGTTCAGCGCCGCCGCGGCCGCCGTGGGCGGTGCCGCCGCGGTCGGCGGTGCGGCCGCGGCGGGAACGGCGGCGGCCTCGGCCGGGTCCTCGGGCACTGCTGCGGGGGCCTCCGGTGCTTCCGGCGCAGCGGGTGCCGGGGGCGCAGCAGGTACTGCGGGTGCTTCTGGCGCTTCCGGCGGGAGCGCTGTCGGTGCCGCGGCCGGCGAGGGCCTGGGCACCGCGGCCAAGGCCGGGATCGCCGCCGCCGTCGCGGTG
>NZ_JPRF03000093.1 GCF_001188955.3 Kitasatospora aureofaciens
CCCGCGCCGGTGCAGGCCCCGCCGTCGGCCGCGCCGGCGCCCCCGGCCCGCCCGGTGCAGTCGGTGGCTCCGGAGGACGACATCCCGGAGGAGGACGACCCGGACCTCAACGAGGAGGCGTTCTCCGGCCAGGAGCTGATCATCCGCGAGCTGGGCGCCACGGTGCTGGAGGAGATCCACCACCGGGGCAACTGAGCGGACCTCCCAGGGCCCCGGGGACGCCCTTCCGGGGAGACTCCAGGGCCCTCCTGGGGACTCCGGGGAGCCCGGGGAGCCCCGGGAGCGGTCCCCACGGGCGGCCCCGGGCCCGTAGGCTCGGCGGTGACGGACGAAGAACCGCGTGACAGCAAGGAGTGAGCCGTGTTCCCCGGTGGTGGTCAGCCCAACATGCAGCAGCTGCTCAAGCAGGCGCAGAAGATGCAGCAGGAGCTCGCGAAGGCCCAGCAGGAGCTGGCCGAGGCGAAGGTGAACGGTACGGCCGGCGGTGGCCTGGTCGAGGCGACGGTGACGGGTTCGGGCGAGCTGGTGGCGCTGACCATCGCTCCGGCCGCCGTGGACCCGGAGGACACCGAGACCCTGGCCGACCTGATCCTGGCGGCCGTCCGGGACGCCACCCAGGCGGCCCAGAAGATGCAGGCCGAGCGGATGGGCCCGCTCACCCAGGGCATGGGCGGCGGCATCCCGGGCCTGCCCTTCTAGCGTTCCGGGGCGTCCGTTCCCGGACGTCCTCATGTGATTTCTGTGGGAGTCGGGCGTCGGCCGGTGTGTCCGGCGCCCGATTCGTTGGATGATGGCACCGGAGCACCTCCGGCAGGAGGACCTCCGGCCAGGAGCAGACCGACCATCCGAGGGAAGGCGCGACGTTGTACGAGGGCGTGGTTCAGGACCTGATCGACGAACTGGGCAGGCTGCCCGGCGTCGGGCCCAAGAGCGCCCAGCGGATCGCCTTCCACGTGCTGCAGGCCGACCCGGTCGACGTGCGCCGCCTCGCGCACGCGCTGCTGGAGGTCAAGGACAAGGTCCGCTTCTGCGTGGTCTGCGGCAACGTCGCGGAGGCCGAGCAGTGCCGGGTCTGCCTGGACCCGCGCCGCGACCTCGCGGTCATCTGCGTGGTCGAGGAGCCCAAGGACGTCGTCGCCATCGAGCGCACCCGTGAGTTCCGCGGCCGATACCACGTGCTGGGCGGCGCGATCAGCCCCATCGAGGGCGTCGGCCCGGACGACCTGCGCATTCGCGAGCTGCTCGCGCGCCTCGCGGACGGTACGGTCACCGAGCTGATCCTGGCCACCGACCCCAACCTGGAGGGGGAGGCGACCGCCACCTATCTGGCCCGGCTCTGCAAGCCGATGGGCCTGAAGGTGACCCGCCTGGCGAGCGGCCTGCCCGTCGGCGGGGACCTGGAGTACGCGGACGAGGTCACCCTCGGCCGCGCCTTCGAAGGGAGACGACTGCTCGATGTCTGACCGGACGATCAACCAGCAGCCCCACGGCCCGCAGCCCCACCCGGAGCCGGAGGCCCAAGCCCCGCACACCCACGGCCCGCACATCCACGGCCACGGCTCCGAGCCGGACGACTTCGCCGTGCAGATCGCCGACTCGGTGGAGAGTTTCGTGCTCGCCGTCACCGAGGTCGCCAAGGGCGACGAACCGGGCAGCGCGGTCTCGCTGCTGCTCCTGGAGGTCTCGCAGCTGCTGCTGGCGGGCGGCCGGCTGGGCGCCATCGAGGACGTCGTCCCGGAGGACCGCTTCGAGCCCGATGCCGGACCGGAGCCGGACGGCGAGCAGCTGCGCGAGCGCCTCGCCGAGCTGCTCGCGCCGATCGACGTCTACCACGAGGTCTTCGACCCGTACGGTCCGCCGGAGAAGCCGAACGCCTTCCGGATCTCGGACGACCTGGCCGGTGTGGTCAGCGAGCTCCAGCACGGTCTGACCCACTACCGCGAGGGCCGGGTCAGCGAGGCGCTGTGGTGGTGGCAGTTCTCGTACCTCTCCAATTGGGGCACGACCTGCACGGCGGTGCTGCGGGCGCTGCAGTCGCTGATAGCCCACGTCCGGCTGGACAGCCCGATCGGTGCGGCGCCGGACGGCGCGGACACCGACGACGACGGGCTCACCGACGAGCAGCTGGAGCAGCAGGCGGGCGACCTGATGGCGGCGGAGCTCGGTCTCGGCCGGTAATCCGCCGCGGGCCGGCACCGGCGCGGAGGCCGATTGTGACGAATGCCTCAGCAATCCGTCCGGAAAAGAAATCCGACCGTGGCGGCGGGCATTCGTCCGGGGATTCTGCGGAGCGGCGCCGAATGCCCCGCAGACCTGCCGGTGGCCGCGCCCGGATCGCCGCCCACCTGCCGAAACCGCCGTCTCATCATATGGAAAGCGCCGGTCGGGGCACCCCTGCTCGGTAGACTGGCGCGGACCGCACCCCCCTTTCCACCGGGGGGTACGGGGGCCAGGCGCCCCCGGAAAACGACACTAGTCGAGGAGCGCACGTGGGCCTTGTCGTGCAGAAGTACGGCGGCTCATCCGTTGCGGATGCCGAGGGCATCAAGCGCGTTGCCCGCCGAATCGTTGACGCCAAGAAGGCCGGCCATGAGGTCGTCGTCGTGGTGTCCGCGATGGGCGACACGACGGACGAGCTCATCGAACTCGCGGAGCAGGTGTCACCGCTCCCTGCCGGCCGTGAGTTCGACATGCTGCTGACCGCTGGAGAGCGCATCTCCATGGCGCTGCTGGCCATGGCGATCAAATCCCTGGGTCACGAGGCCCAGTCCTTCACGGGCAGCCAGGCCGGTGTCATCACCGACTCCGTCCACAACAAGGCGCGCATCATCGACGTCACGCCGGGTCGCATCCGCACCGCCCTGGACGAGGGCAACATCGCGATCGTGGCCGGCTTCCAGGGCGTGTCCCAGAGCAGCAAGGACATCACCACCCTGGGCCGCGGCGGCTCGGACACCACCGCCGTCGCGCTGGCCGCCGCGCTCAAGGCCGAGGTCTGCGAGATCTACACCGACGTGGACGGCGTGTTCACCGCCGACCCGCGCGTGGTGAAGAAGGCGCGCAAGATCGACTGGATCGCGTACGAGGACATGCTGGAGCTGGCCTCGTCCGGGTCCAAGGTGCTGCTCGACCGCTGTGTGGAGTACGCCCGCCGCTACAACATCCCGATTCACGTACGCTCGTCCTTCTCGGGTCTTCCCGGGACGATCGTCAGCAACGACAACCCGAACAAGCCCGAAGGGGGCGAGATGGAGCAGGCCATCATCTCCGGAGTCGCCCACGACACCTCCGAGGCCAAGGTCACGGTCGTCGGCGTGCCCGACAAGCCGGGCGAGGCGGCGCGCATCTTCCGCGCCATCGCCGACGCCGAGGTCAACATCGACATGGTGGTGCAGAACGTCTCCGCCGCGTCGACCGGCCTGACCGACATCTCCTTCACCCTGCCGAAGACCGAGGGCCAGAAGGCCATCGACGCGCTCGGCCGGGTCAAGGAGGGCATCGGCTACGAGTCGCTGCGCTACGACGACGCGATCGGCAAGATCTCGCTGGTCGGCGCGGGCATGCGGTCCAACCCGGGCGTCACCGCCACCTTCTTCGAGGCGCTGTCCGCCGCGGGCGTCAACATCGAGCTGATCTCCACCTCGGAGATCCGCATCTCGGTGGTCACCCGCGCCGACGACGTGCCGGAGGCGGTCCGCGCCGTGCACAGCGCCTTCGGCCTGGACAGCGAGAGCGACGAGGCCGTCGTCTACGGCGGCACCGGGCGATGACCCGGCAGCCGGGCAGGGACTCCCGGAAGTGACCCGGCGGCCCAACCTCGCCGTCGTCGGCGCCACCGGCGCGGTCGGCGAGGTCCTGCTCGGCCTGCTCTCGCTCCGTCAGGACATCTGGGGCGAGGTCCGACTCGTCGCCTCCCCGCGTTCGGCCGGCCGTACGCCGGTGGTGCGCGGGGAGCCGGTCGAGGTCGTCCCGCTGGCCGAGGAGGCCTTCGCGGGCATCGACGTCGCCGTGTTCGCCGTCCCCGACGCGGTCTCCGCCCAGTGGGCGCCGATCGCGGCGGCCAAGGGCATCGTGGTGGTCGACGACTCGGCCGCCTTCCGCACCGCCGGGGACGTGCCGCTGGTCGTCCCCGAGGTCAACGCGGCCGCGCTGCGGATCCGTCCGCGCGGCATCGTGGCCAGCCCGGCCGGCACCACGCTCGCGCTGGTCGCGGCGGTCGGCGCGCTGCACGCCGAGTACGGGCTGGAACAGCTCGTGGTCGCCACCTACCAGGCCGCCAGCGGCGAGGGCCGGGAAGGCATGGCGGCGCTGCGCGATCAGACGGCCCTGGTGGCCGGCACCGAGGTCGGCCGGCAGACCGGCGACCTGCGCGCGGTGATCGCCGACGAGGGGCCGTTCGCCGCCCCGCTCGCCCTCAACGCCGTGCCCTGGACCGGCGGCCTGTGCGAGGGCGGCTGGTCCGCCCAGGAGCTGGGCCTGCGCGACGAGGCCCGCAAGATCCTCGGCCTGCCCGCCCTGCGGGTCTCCGCGACCTGCGTGCGCATCCCGGTCGTCCGCACCCACGCACTGGCCGTGCACGCCCGCTTCGAGCGCGAGGTCAGCCAGGAGCACGCCCAGGACATCCTGCGCGAGACACCCGGCGTGGTCCTCTACGACGACCCGGCGGCCGGGGAGTTCCCCACTCCGAACGACGCGGTCGGCACCGACCCGGTCTGGGCCGGGCGGGTGCGCCGGGCGCTGGACGAGCCGGACGCGCTCGACCTCTTCCTCTGCGGCGACAACCTGCGCAAGGGGGCCGCGCTCAACCTGCTGCAGATCGCCGAGCTGGTGGCCGGCGAGCTGAGCGCAGGCAGCCCCGAGGGATCCTAGGAACCGTCACCGGACCGGTTCGGCGGGCCCTTTGTGCCCGAGGATGTCCGGACCTGTGTCCGCTCCTCGACACAATCCGTCCGGAATCCCGTGGGAATCCCCTGGAGGCCTCTTCGGCCGATGCGGAAGAATGGGCCCCGGGCTGGGCAACCATGACAGGGGATCGAGTGTCCAACGGGCGTGGCGAACGTGGTGGTGGGGGCAAGGACGGGCATCTCGGCGAGGGCCGTGGTGACCTTCCCGTCGCGCGCCCCGTGGTTTTCGAGTAGGCCGGAAGAAGACCAGATGACGGCGGCCGCACCCGGTGCGGCGGACTCCGGTGCCGGTACCGACGCGGGTACCAGCGAGGACCTGCTCACCGCGACCTACCAGGCGCACTACCGCTCCCTGCTGCGGCTCGCCGCGCTGCTCCTGGACGACCTCTCCACCTGCGAGGACGTCGTGCAGGAGGCCTTCATCCGGGTGCACGCCGCCCGGCGCCGGGTGCGCGAGCCCGAGAAGACCCTGGCCTACCTCCGGCAGACGGTGGTCAACCTGTCGCGCTCCACACTGCGCCGCCGGATCCTCGGCCTGCGACTGCTGCCGAAGCCCATGCCTGACATGGCCAGTGCAGAAGAAGGTGCCTACGATGCCTTGGAGCGCGACCAGCTGAAGGCCGCGCTGAAGGGTCTGCAACGCCGTCAGCGGGAGGTTCTGGTGCTGCGTTACTTCGTGGACATGACGGAGGCGCAGGTCGCCGAGGCCCTGGGCATCTCACTCGGTTCGGTGAAGGCGTACGGCTCGCGCGGACTCGCCGCCCTCCGGATCCAGATGGAGGCCGGACATGGCTGACGGCGCCCGGCAGCGGCCCGAGGACGACGACGTACCCGGCCTGTCCTCCGAGGAACGGGCGCTGCGCGAGCTGATGCGGCACGCCGTCGCCGGGATCCAGCCCGGGGCCGGCGCCCTGCCCCGGATCCGGCAGGCCGTACCCCGGCGCCGGGCCGCCCGCCGCGGGGCCTGGACCGGTGCGGCGGCGCTGGCCCTGGCCGTCGCGATCGCCCTGCCGGTACTCCACGAGGGCGACCACCTCGGACTCTCCGGCGGGCCCGGGTCCACGACCGTCAACGGCGCGACCCTGGCGGCCCCCAGCGGCGCCGCGGTCGGCGGGGGGGCCACCGGCACCGGCGCGCACCCCGGCTCCGG
>NZ_JPRF03000094.1 GCF_001188955.3 Kitasatospora aureofaciens
GCAGTTCGCCGTGCCGCAGCGCGAGCACCGTCCGGATCACCCCGGCGACCCCGGCGGCGGCCTGGGTGTGGCCCAGGTTGGACTTCACCGAGCCCAGCAGCAGCGGGAGTTCACGCTCCTGCCCGTAGACGGCGAGCAGCGCCTGGGCCTCGATCGGGTCGCCCAGCCGGGTCCCGGTGCCGTGCGCCTCGACCGCGTCCACCTCGGCGGGCGACAGCCCGGCGTCGGCCAGGGCCGCCCGGATCACCCGCTGCTGGGAGGGCCCGTTGGGGGCGCTGAGTCCGTTGCTGGCGCCGTCCTGGTTGACCGCGCTGCCGCGCACCACCGCCAGCACCGGGTGCCCGTTGCGCCGGGCGTCCGAGAGCCGCTCGACCAGCAGCACGCCGACGCCCTCGGAGAATCCGGTGCCGTCGGCCGCCTCGGCGAAGGGCTTGCAGCGGCCGTCCGCGGCCAGGCCGCGCTGCCGGGCGAAGTCGACCGGGATCATCGGCGTGGACATCACGGTGACGCCGCCGGCCAGGGCCAGCGAGCACTCGCCGCCGCGCAGCGCGCGCACGGCCAGGTGCAGCGCCACCAGGGAGGAGGAGCAGGCGGTGTCCACCGTCACCGCCGGGCCCTCCAGCCCGAGCGTGTAGGCGACCCGGCCGGAGGCGACACTGACGGCGTTGCCGGTGTTGACGTACGGGGCGGCCTCCTCGGGGATGCGGGCGACCCGGTCGAGGTAGTCGCTGGAGGACAGGCCGGCGAACACTCCGGTGCGGCTGCCGCGCAGGGTGCCGGGGTCGATGCCGGCCCGTTCGACCGCCTCCCACGCGGTCTCCAGCAGCAGCCGCTGCTGCGGGTCCATGGCCAGCGCCTCGTTGGGGCTGACGCCGAAGAAGTCGGCGTCGAACCAGGCGGCGGCGTCGAGGAAGCCGCCCTGGCGGGTGCGGGAGGAGTCCGGGTGGTCGGGGATGCCGTCGTAGAGCCGTTCGAGGTCCCAGCCGCGGTCCGTGGGGAAGCCGGCGACGGCGTCGGTGCCGCCGGCCAGCAAGGTCCACAGCTCCTCGGGGGAGGTGACGGCGCCGGGGAAGCGGCAGGCCATGCCGACGATCGCGACCGGTTCGTCGGCGGCGCCCGGCGCGGTGCCGGCCGCGGGGCCGGCGGTCCGGCCGCCGAGGCCCTCGGCCAGGTGCCCGGCGAGCGCGCCGGGGGTGGGGTGGTCGAAGACCAGGGTGGCGGGCAGCCGCAGGCCGGTGGCGGTGTTGAGCCGGTTGCGCAGTTCGACGGCGGTCAGCGAGTCCAGGCCGAGGTCGCGGAACGGCCGGGTGGCGTGGACCTGTTCGGCCGAACCGTGGCCGAGGACGGCCGCGGTGCAGCCGCTCACCAGGTCGAGCAGCGCCGCGTGGCGCTCGGCCGGGCCGAGGGCCGCCAGGCGGGCGGGCAGTCCGCCTGCGGCAGGCCCGGACTGCGCCGTGCGGCGTGCCCGGGTGCGGACCAGGTCGCGCAGCAGCGGCGGGAGTTCGGCCGGGCCGCGGCCGCGCAGGGCGACGGTGTCCAGCCGGACGGGGACCAGCAGGGCGCGGCGGGCGGCGAGGGCGGCGTCGAACAGGGCGAGGCCGTCGGCGGTGTCGAGGGTGAGCGCGCCGGACTGTTCGGCGCGGGCGCGGTCGGTCGCGCCGAGGTGGGCGGTCATCGTGCTGGCCTGGGCCCACAGTCCCCAGGCCAGGGAGGTGGCGGGCAGGCCGCAGACCCGGCGGTGCTGGGCGAGGGCGTCCAGCCAGCTGTTCGCGGCGGCGTAGCCGCCCTGGCCGGGCGAGCCGAACACACCGGCGGCGGAGGAGAACAGGACGAAGTCGGCGAGGTCGAGGCCGCGGGTGAGGTCGTGCAGGTGGTGGGCGGCGTCGGCCTTGGGCCGCAGCACGACGGCGAGCCGTTCGGGGGTGAGGGCGTCGACCACGCCGTCGTCGAGGATGCCGGCGGCGTGCACGACGGCGGTCAGCGGGTGCCGGGCGGGCACCCCGGCCAGCAGGGCGGCCACGGCGGCGCGGTCGGAGGTGTCGCAGGCGGCGACCGTGACCTCGGCGCCCGAGGCGGCCAGCTCCTCGCTCAACTCCCGCGCTCCGGGGGCCTGGAGGCCGCGGCGACCGGCCAGCAGCAGGTGCCGCACGCCGTGTTCGGTGACCAGGTGGCGGGCGAGTTCGCCGCCGAGGGTGCCGGTGCCCCCGGTGATCAGTACGGTGCCCTCCCGGTCCCAGGGGCGCGGCACGGTGAGCACGATCTTGCCGGTGTGCCGGGCCTGGGCCATGTGCCGGAAGGCCTCCCGGGCGCGGGTGACGTCCCAGCAGGTGAGCGGGAGGGGTCGCAGCGCGCCCTGTTCGAACAGCTCCACCAGATCGGCGAGCATCTGCCCGATCCGCTCCGGGCCGGCCTCCTGGAGGTCGAAGGCCCGGTAGCGGGCGCCGCCGTGGGCCGCGGCGACCTCCTCGGCGTCGCGGACGTCCGTCTTGCCCATCTCGATCAGCCGGCCGCCGGGGGCGAGCAGCCGCAGCGAGGCGTCGACGTACTCCCCCGCGAGGGAGTTGAGCACCACGTCCACGCCCGCGCCGCCGGTGGCGGTGCGGAAGCGCTCCTCGAAGTCGAGGGTGCGGGAGGAGGCGATGGCGGTGCCGGGCAGGCCGTCGGCGCGCAGCAGGTGCTGCTTGGCCTCGCTCGCGGTGCCGTACACCTCGGCGCCCCAGAGCCGGGCGAGCTGGACGGCGGCCATGCCGACGCCGCCGGTGGCGGCGTGGACGAGCAGGCGTTCGCCGGCCCGGAGCCCGGCCAGGTCGCGCAGCGCGTAGTAGGCGGTGAGGAAGACCACGGGGACGGAGGCGGCCTGGGCGAAGGTCCAGTCCTGCGGGATCCGGGTGAGCAGGCGGTGGTCGGTGACGGCGAGCGGGCCGAAGCCGCCCGGGACCATGCCCATCACCCGGTCGCCGACGGCGAGTCCGGTGACGCCCGGTCCGGCCTCCCGGACGATGCCAGCGGCCTCGGAGCCGAGGTGCCGCGCCCCGCCGGGGTACATGTCGAGAGCGTTGAGGACATCGCGGAAGTTGAGGCCCGCGGCCCGGACCTCGATCCGCACCTGGCCGTCGGCGAGCGGTTCGGCGGCGTCCGGGCAGGGCAGCAGTTCGAGGTTGTCGACCGTGCCCTTGGTGCGGACGTCCAGGCGCCACGGGCCGTCGGGGACGGGCAGCGGCGCGGCGGTGTGGGCGTGGACCAGCCGGGGGGCGTGGACGGTGCCGTGGCGCAGGGCCAGCCGGGGTTCGCCGGCGGCCAGGGCTGCGGCGAGGGCGGCGGGCAGGGTGCGCCAGGAGGCGGGGTCGTCGTCCAGGTCGGCGAGCACGATCCGGCCGGGGTGCTCGTTCTGGGCGGAGCCGACCAGTCCGTGCACCGCCGCGGCGGGCAGGTCGTGGACGTCCTCGGCGGGGTCGGTGGCGACGGCCCGGCGGGTGACGACGAGCAGGGTGGCGTCCCCGCCGCCGGCCCCGTCTGCGTCCACGCCTGCGCCTGCGCCTGCGCCCGCGCCCGCGCCCGCGGCGAGGTGATCCCGCAGCACGGCGAGGGCGCCTTCGAGCGCGGCCCGCGGGTGCGGTCCGGTGGCCTGGTGGAGGACGACGCCGCCCCCGGGGCCGAAGCTGATCCCCGCCTCGGCGAGCGCGGCCGCGTGGGCGGGCGGTTCGCCGAGGACGGTCCAGCGGGCGGCGGCCGGAGCGGCCTGCGGGGCGGGCAGAGCCGGCCAGTCCAGGTGGTGGAGCGCCTCGCGGGCCACCCGGGCGGCCGGGTCGAGGGCGGCTCCGGTGAGCGGGCGCACGGCCAGGGCGTCGACGGTGGCCACCGGCCGTCCGGCCGGGTCGGTCATCCGGACGTGGACCGCGTCGGGTCCGGCCGGGGTGAGCGTGACCCGCAGCGCGGTGGCCCCGGCGGCGTGCAGGGTGACGCCGGTCCAGGCGAACGGCAGTCCGGGGCGGCCGCGCAGCGGGCCGAGCCCGGCCGGGTGGAGGGCCGCGTCCAGCAGGGCCGGGTGCAGTCCGTAGCGGGGGGCGTCGGGGCGGGCCGGCTCGGGCAGCTCCACCTCGGCGTGGACGGTGTCACCGAGCAGCCAGGCCGCGCGCACGCCCCGGAACACCGGGCCGTAGCCGTACCCGTCGGCGCGCAGGCCCGGGTACCAGCCCTCCAGGTCGACCGGCTCGGCCCCGGCCGGCGGCCAAGCGGCGCTCTCCGGTGCGGGCTCGGCGCCGGCCGGGCCGACCCGGCCCTCGGCGTGCCGGGTCCAGGCGTCCGGTGCGTCCGCCTCCGCGGGCCGGGTGTGCACCGCGACCGGGCGCAGGCCCGCGCCGTCGGGGGCGCCCAGTTCGATCTGCACCTGGAGGGCGCCGCGTTCGGGCAGCAGGACGGGCGCGTGCAGGGTCAGTTCCTCGATCCGGCCGCAGCCCAGCTCGTCCCCGGCCCGGACGACCGCCTCGACCAGCGCCGCGCCGGGAACGACCAGGGTGCCGGCGACGGCGTGGTCGGCGAGCCAGGGGTGGGTGTGCAGCGACCAGCGGGCGGTGGCCAGCAGGCCGCCGTCCCGGGCGAGCTCGACGGCGGCGCCGAGCAGCGGGTGCTCCGGCGCGGCGAGGCCGGCCGTGGTCACGTCGCCGCCGGCGGCACCCGGGCGCGGCCAGTAGCGCTGCCGCTGGAAGGGGTAGGTCGGAAGCTCGACGGGCCGGGGGTCGGCACCGGCGAAGCAGCGCTGCCAGTCCACCCGGGCGCCGTGCACCCGGGCGTCGGCCAGGGCGAGCAGGAAGCGGCCGAGCCCGCCCTCGTCGCGGCGCAGGGTGCCGAGGGCGGCGGCGGGCAGGCCGGCGTCCTCGATCGTCTCCTGGAGGCCGGTGGTGACCACCGGGTGCGGGCTGACCTCGACGAACAGCTGGTGTCCGGCCGCCAGCAGGGTGCGGGTGGCCTGTTCGAACTCGACGGTCCGGCGCAGGTTGCGGTACCAGTAGGCGGCGTCGAGCCCGGCGGTGTCGATGACCGCGCCGGTGACGGTGGAGCAGAACGGGATGTCGGCGCTGCGCGGGGCGATCGGGGCCAGCAGGTCCAGCAGCTCGCGTTCGATCCGCTCGACCTGGGCGGAGTGCGAGGCGTAGTCGACCGGGATGCGGCGGGCCCGTACGCCGGACCGCTCGCAGTCGGCGAGCAGTTCGTCCAGCGCTCCGGGTTCGCCGGAGACCACCACCGAGCCGGGGCCGTTGACGGCGGCGACCGAGATCAGCTCGCGCCAGCGGCCGAGCCGTTCGCGGACGGCGGTGACCGGCTCGGCCACCGAGACCATGCCGCCGAGGCCGGCCAGCTGCCGCAGCGCCCGGCTGCGCAGTGCGACCACCCGGGCGGCGTCGTCGAGCGAGAGCGCGCCGGCCACGCAGGCGGCGGCGATCTCGCCCTGGGAGTGGCCGAGCACGGCAGCCGGCCGGACGCCGTACGAGCCCCACAGCTCGGCCAGCGACACCATGACGGCGAACAGCACCGGCTGCACCACCTCGACCCGGTCGAGGCCGGGTGCCCCGGCGTCACCTCGCAGCACCGCGCCGGCCGTCCAGCCGGTGTAGGGCGCGAGCGCGGCCTCGCACTCGGCGAAGCGGCGGGCGAACTCCGGCGCGGTGTCCAGCAGTTCGAGGGCCATTCCGGCCCACTGGGAGCCCTGGCCGGGGAACACCAGGACCGGGTCGCCGTCGCCCGCGCTCCGGCCCTCCAGCACGGTGGGGACGGCCCGGCCCTCGGCCAGCGCGTCCAGACCGCCCAGGAGACCGTCCAGGTCCGGCGCGACCACGGCGGCCCGGTGCTCCAGGGCCGCCCGGGTGGTGGCCAGGGCGTGGGCGACGTCGTCGGGGGCGGGCCCGGCGGCGCGCACCCGGGCGGCCAGGCGGCGGGCCTGCTCGCGCACC
>NZ_JPRF03000095.1 GCF_001188955.3 Kitasatospora aureofaciens
ACGGTTACACGCGGGACTACCCGGTGGAGCGGATGATGCGGGACGCGAAGATCACCCAGATCTACGAGGGCACCAACCAGGTCCAGCGGATCGTCATGGCCCGCAACCTGCCGTAACGGCGCCCCCCTCGAACTCTCGCAGCCCCTGGCCGGTTCCGATCGGCCGGGGGCTGCGGCGTTTCCGGACGGGGCTGATCGCAGGGTTCGACGGATGTCGTATAAATGATCGTCAACTTCCTTGCGATGCAGTCGAGTACGGAGGAACCCAGATGACCGCCCAGGAGACCACCGGCAAGGTCTGGCTGATCACCGGCGCCAACTCCGGCTTCGGCCAGGCGATCGCCGAAGCCGCGCTGGCGGCCGGTGACACCGTCGTCGCGGCCGCCCGCCGCCCCGAGACCCTGGCGGAGCTGGCCGCCGCCCACCCGGACCGGGTGTTCCCGGTGCGGCTGGACGTCACCGACCAGGAGCGGATCCCCACCGTGGTCGCGGAGACCGTGCAGCGGCACGGCCGGATCGACGTCCTGGTGAACAACGCCGGCCGCGGCCTGATCGGCGCCGTGGAGGAGTCCACCGACCGCGAGCTGCGGGACCTCATGGACCTGCACTTCTTCGGCCCGGCCGCGCTCACCCGCGCCGTACTGCCGCACATGCGGGCCCGGGGCACGGGCGCCGTGGTGCAGATGAGCAGCATGGGCGGCCGCTTCTCCTTCCCCGGTGTGGGCGCCTACTCGGCCACCAAGTTCGCGCTGGAGGGCCTGTCCGAGGCGCTGGCGCCGGAGGTGGCCGGCTTCGGGATCAAGGTGCTGATCGTCGAGCCGGGCGCCTTCCGGACCGGTTTCGCGGGCGGCGGCGCGCTCGCCCACAGCGCCCCGATCGACGCGTACGAGCCGGTGGTCGGCCCGGTCCGCACCGGGCTGCCGGACTCCGACGGCAAGCAGCCGGGCGACCCGGTGAAGGCCGCCGAGGCGATCCTGGCCGCGCTGGCCGCGGAGAAGACCCCGCTGCGGCTCGCGCTCGGCTCCGACGCCGTGGACGCCGTCCTGGGCAACCTGGACGGTGCGCGCCAGGAGGCCGAGGCCTGGGCGGCGGTCGGCCGCGGAACCGACTACCCGGCCGGGTCGTGACCCCGGGCCGGTAATCCGGGCGACGGCGGGCGGCCGTGGTCCCTAGGCTGCCCGCCGTGCCTTCTGACCTCAGTCCATCTGATCTCAGTCCTTCGGACCTCAGCCTCGCCGTGCTCACCCCCGACAACATCGACGCCGCCCTCGCTCTGCGGGTACGCCCCGACCAGGAGGGTCTGGTCGCGCCGGTGGCGAAGTCGCTGGCCGAGGCGTACGTGCACGGGGAGACGGCCTGGCCCCGGCTGGTCCTGGACGGCGGGCGGCCGGTCGGCTTCGTGATGGCCTTCTTCGACGTCCGCTTCGACCCGGAGCACCCCGACGACCGGCCCCGCTCCGGCCTCTGGCGCCTGCTGGTCGACGCCGAGCGGCAGCGCGGCGGCTACGGGCGCTTCGCCGTCGAACAGGTCTGCGCGGAGATCCGCCGCCGTGGCGGCTCCCGCGCGACCGTCACCTACCACCCCGGTCCGGACGGGCCCGCCGGGTTCTACGCCCGACTGGGCTTCCGCCCGACCGGCGAGCTGAGCGGCGGCCAGGAGGTGGCGGAGCTGGAGCTGTAGCGGGGGCGGCCGGAGAGGCGGCTCAGTCGATCAGCGCGGCCGCCTGCTCCTGGGCCTTGGTCGTCCTGGCCGGCCGCGGCCCGGGCGGGTGCCTCCGGGCACTGTGTGCACACGCACGCACTCTCGGTACGATGAACGGCATGGACCGCGCCGATCTCTCCCTGGGCCCGCTCTCGGAGCAGGACCACGCCTTCTACGGGCTGGTCTGGGCCGGCACCACCCTGGCCGCCCGGGTGGACCGGGAGCTGGCCCGGGTGCACGGGCTCCCGCTGTCCTGGTTCGAGGTGATGCTCTGGCTGAACTACCAGCAGGAGCCGGTGGCAGCCTCCGACCTCGGCGCCAAGACCATGCTCAGCCGCAGCCAGGTCTCCCGGGTGGTGGACGCCCTGGCCGGGCGCGGCCTGGTCTCCCGTACGCCCTCGGCCTCGGACGCGCGCTCGGTGCGGATCGAGCTGACCGGGCAGGGCCGCGCCCTGTTCGCCGAGGCCGACGCGACCCGACGGGCCGCCCTGGCCCCGGTGTTCACCGACCGGCTGGACGCGGCGGACATCGCGGCGCTGGAGGCGGTCTGGCGCAAGCTCAGGGCCTGAGAGCCCCTAAGCCGCCGACGGCCGCCCGGTGGCGCCGGCGATCACCTCGTCCAGCACCTCGCGCGAGCGCAGCAGGTCGGTGATCATCCGGTCGATCCGGTCGCGCTCCGAGGTGAGCTCCTCGACCAGCAGCGGGGTGGCGGTCTCGCTCGGGCCGCCGTCGGAGTCCCGCATGCAAGGGAGGATCTTGTAGATGGTGCGACTGTGCAGCCCGGCGGCGAACAGCTCCTGGATGTGCACCACCCGGTCCACCGCCATCTCCGGGTACTCCCGGTGGCCGCCGGCGGTGCGCCGGGCGACCAGCAGTCCCTGCTGCTCGTAGTACCGCAGCGAGCGCTCGCTCACGCCCGTGCGCCGGGCCAGTTCACCGATCCGCATGCCGTCCACCCCGCCGTCCATCCGCCGTTCCGACCGAAGGCTTGAACCTGACATCGATGTTAGCTTCTACCGTTCGGGCCTGACGGCGAACGCCGACGGGCTCATGGGCGGCGGGGGCGCCGAGGGCTGCGCCGACCAACCCGACGCCCGCCGGATAACACGCCGACGTCACCAGCGGGAGAGCCGGGGGTGGCGCGCGACGCCGGGCAGCTCATGCCATGATCCCTGCATGGGTTCCAACGTTTTCTTCGACATCACCATCAACGACGAGCCGGCCGGCCGCATCGTCTTCAAGCTGTTCGACGACGTCGTTCCGAAGACCGCCCGCAACTTCCGCGAGCTGGCCACCGGCCAGAACGGCTTCGGCTACGAGGGCTCCGGCTTCCACCGCGTGATCCCCGCCTTCATGCTGCAGGGCGGTGACTTCACCAACCACAACGGCACCGGTGGCAAGAGCATCTACGGCGAGAAGTTCGCGGACGAGAACTTCCAGCTCAAGCACGACCGCCCGGGCCTGCTGTCGATGGCCAACGCCGGCCGCAACACCAACGGCTCGCAGTTCTTCATCACCACCATCGTCACCGACTGGCTGGACGGCAAGCACGTCGTCTTCGGCGAGGTCGTCGAGGGCATGGACATCGTGAAGAAGATCGAGGGCCTCGGCTCGCAGAGCGGCCGCACCTCGGCCGCCATCAAGATCGCCAAGTCCGGCGTGGTCGAGTAATCACCGCGTCCACCGGTACGCGTACCGCCCCGGAGTGGGAAGTCGGCCCGGCCGACTTCCCACTCCGGGGCGGTGTCGTTCCCGTGTCCTAGGTCGAAGGACCGATGGCCCGCCGCTCCGGCCCGGGGTGGAATGGGCGGATGGATCATGAGCGGGCGTACGAGGGGCTGACCACCGCCGCACGGGCGGCGTACCTGGACCGGATCGGCGTCGCGGACCCGGGGGCGCCCTCGGCCGGCGGTCTGGCCCGACTGCAGCGGGCGCACCTGCGGACGGTCCCCTTCGAGAACCTGAGCATCCACCTCGGCGAGCCCGTGGTGCTGGAGCCGGCGGCGCTGGTGGCGAAGGTGGTGGACCGGCGGCGCGGCGGGTTCTGCTACGAACTCAACGGTGCCTTCGCCGAGTTGCTGCGGTCACTGGGCTACCGGGTGAGCCTGCTGGCCGCCCGGGTCTTCCAGGGGGAGCGGCCGGGGCCGCCGTTCGACCACCTGGCGCTGCGGGTCGACCTGGACGAGCCCTGGCTGGCCGACGTGGGCTTCGGCCGGTTCAGCGAGCTGCCGCTGCGTCTCGACGGACGCGGCGAACAGGCCGACCCCCAGGGCGTGTTCACCGTCCGCCCGTACGGCGAGCACGGCGAGCTGGACGTCCTGATGGACGGCGAGCCGCAGTACCGGCTGGACCAACGGCCCTACCGGCTGGCCGATTTCGGCCCGACCTGCTGGTGGCAGACCAGCTCGCCGCAGTCCCACTTCACCCGCTCGACCACCTGCTCGCTGCCCACCCCGGAAGGCGGCCGGACCACCCTCAGTGGCACCCGGCTGATCCGCACCGCCCCCGACGGCGGTCGCGCCGAGGAGCAACTCACCGACGCCGCTGCGCTGTCCGCCTACCGGGAGCACTTCGGGATCGCGCTCGACCGGCTGCCGTCCCCGCCGTCGGTCTGACCCTCCGTCGCCGCGTCAGGCCGAAGCCGCGACCGGGGGTGCCCAGTCCCGCTCCCGCATCCCCACCTTGCGCGCGGGCACCCCGGCCCAGACCTCGCCAGGCCCGGTCGAGCGGGTGAGCACGGCGTTGGCGCCCACCACGGTGCCCGCCCCGACGGTCAGCACGCCCTCCTTGCACACCACCTTGGCGCCCGCGCACAGCACCGCGCCGTCCTCGACCACCACCCGCCGCATCGCGCTGCGTTCCTGCGGCACCCACGGGTCGGCCCGGCCGATGGTCACGCCGTTGTAGAGCGTCACGTCCGCCCCGAGCGTGGTGTACGGGTGCAGGACGGTGCCGAAGCCGCGGTGGAACACGGTGAGGCCGGGCCCGATCTCGCAGGCGGCCGGCACCTCCATGCCGTAGAGCGCGAGCGCCTCCTGGACCAGGCGGCCCAGGAGGCGGTGGCGTCGGCGGTAGACGAGTGCGGTGACGAGTGACATTCACCCATTGTGGCCGGGTGGTCACCAGGTGTGTCCGGTTACTTGAAGTCCGGCACCGCGGTGTCGTTCTTGAAGGCGTCGAAGACCTGCTTGGACTTGTTGGTGTCCCACAGCACCGCCGACTCGCCGGTCTTGGTCCGGTAGTCCGCGTTGCCGATCGGGATGGTGAGCGTCTTGCCGCCGCCGCCGTTGACGTCCTTCATGGCGAGGAAGAGCGAACCCAGGTCGGTCAGTCCGCAGTCGTCGTCGACGATCAGGGTGCCGAGCGCCGAGTCCACCAGCGGGTAGAAGGTGAACGGGTTGAGCACGGTGCCCGGCGAGGCCGCCTGGTGGGCGAGGGCGCCGAGGAACTTCTGCTGGTTGCGCATCCGGCCGAGGTCCTGGTCGGCCATCTGGTGGCGCTGGCGGACGAAGGCCAGGGCCTGGGTGCCGTTGAGGGTCTGGTCGCCGGCCTTGAGGTCGAGGCCGGAGTCCTTGTCCTTGATGTCCTGGTCTATGTGCATCTGGACGCCGCCGACGGAGTCGACGATGCCCGCGAACCCGGCGAAGCCGATCTCGGCGTAGTGGTCGATGTGGATGCCGGTGTTCAGCTCGACGGTCTGCACCAGGAGCCGGCCGTTGCCGGTGGCGAAGGCCGAGTTGATCTTCGAGGCGGTGGCCTTGACGGTCTTGCCGCTGCTCGCCTTGTACTCGGGAATCGGCACCCAGGAGTCACGCGGGATGCTCATCAGCGTGTTCCCGTGGTCCCCGATGTGCAGGATCATCATCGAGTCGCTGCGCTTGCCCTCGACGTCGTGGCCGGTGTGCATGGTGTCCATCTGGGACTCGCTGAGGCCCTCGCGGCTGTCGGAACCGACGATCAGCCAGTTGGTGCCCTTGCCGGCGGCCGGGCGGCCCGGGTAGTCGGCCAGCACGTTCTCGTGGTTGAGCTTGGAGTCCGCCCAGAACCAGGTGGAGACGGCGGTCACCATGACGGCGATCAGCACGCCGAAGACCGTCCACTTCACGATCCGCCGCCGCGGCCAGCGCCCGGCCCGCGCACCGGCCGGCCCGGCACCGCCGGGGCCGCCCGGGCCC
>NZ_JPRF03000096.1 GCF_001188955.3 Kitasatospora aureofaciens
CGGGTGAGCGGCCGCTGCCCCGTCCTGGTGCTGGCCGGGCGGCCCGGCTCGGGTCGTACGGCGCTCGCCGCCCGCTTCGCCCGGACCGTCGCCGCCGACTACCCCGACGGGGTGCTGTTCGCCCGGCTCTCCGCCCCCGACGGCGGGCGGGTGCCACCGGGCCGGGCCGCCCGGCTGCTGCTGGAGCAGCTCGACCCGCAGGCCGCCGTGCCGTTGCCCGGGGTGGTCGAGGACGGCCGGGACGAACCGGGCTGCGCGGCACTGCGGGAGGCGCTGGCCGGGCTGAAGGTGCTGCTGGTGCTGGACGACGTGCGGGACGCCGGACAGGTGTGGCCGCTGCTCGCCGACGAGCCCGGCTGTCTGGTGGTCGCCACCACGGCCGGGCCGCTCACCGGGATCGAGGACATCGACCCGGTGATCCTCGGCGGGCTGGACCGCCAGGCCTCCGGTGAACTGCTGGCCGACCTGGTGGGCGGCACCCGGATCTCCTGCGACCCGGTCGGCGGGGCCGACCTCGCAGAGGCCTGCGCCGCCCGGCCCGCCGCGCTGCGTCTGATGGCCGGGTGGCTGCGCGGCGACCCCAAGCTCGCCGTCACGGAGGCGGCGCGTGAACTCAACCGGGTGGTGGGGGAGCAGTCGGAGTCCGCGAGGCCGGACGGGGCGGCGGGCAGGTCCGCGAAGGCGGCCAAGGCCGGGAGGACCGACCGGCAGGGGCGGCAGAAGCCCCGGGAGAACAAGGGGGAGCAACGGGCGGCCGGGTCCGCCCCCACCGACGGGTCGGCCGGGTCGGAACCGCCGGCCGCCGAACCGGCCGGCAGCCCGGCGAGCTGGGTGAAGCCCGCGCCGGAGCCCGCGGAACCGGTGCCCGTCCCCGACAACGACCCGCTGCTGGGCGCCTTCACCCTGGTGTACCGGGGGCTGCCCGCCGCCCAGGCGCGGATGCTGCGCACCCTCACCCTCGCCCCGGCGCAGACCGCCGACCCGCGCACCGCCTCCGCCCTGGTCGGCTGCCCGGCGCCGGAGGCCGCCGCGACGCTGGCCGCGCTCGCCGAGCGGGAGCTGCTCGGCGAGGAGGCTCCGGCCGTCGACGGCACCCCGCGCTACCGGGTGCCCGGCCGGCTCTACCCGCGGCTGGTCCGGCTGCGGGAGCAGGAGGACCGGCCCGCCGAGACCGAGCTCGCCCGGGCCCGACTGCTGGAGCGGCTGGTCCGGCTCACCGAATCGGCCCGCGCCCTGCTCGACCCGGCCGACGGCCCCGCCCCCGACCCGCTGCCGGCCGCGCTGCGGCTGGGCTCGGCCGAGCAGGCCCGGGACTGGCTGCTCGGCGAGCGGGAGCTGCTGCTCGGGGCGGTGGCCGACGCGATCGGCCAGGGCGACCTGGACGGCTCGGCCGGCCGGCTGGTCACCGCGCTGCTGCGGGCGCTGCCGCTGACCGGCGCGGCCGCCCCCGCCGACCTGTACCGGCTGCACGAGCTGGTGCTCACCGTCGCCGAGCGCAACGGCCGCCCCCGCCGGGCCTCGGCCGCACTGCTCAACCTGGGCGACCTCCAGGCGGCGGCGGGCTGCTGGGAGCAGGCCGGGACGCACTACCGGGCCGCCCTGGAGCACGCCCGTACGGTCGGGGACGAACCGCTCTGCGCCCGGGCCCTCGAGGGGGCGGCGGGCTGCCACCGGGCCCTCGGCGACGCGGTGCGCGCCGCCGACTGGTACGGGCGGGCGCTCGCCCTGCGGCAGTCGCTGGGGGACCACGCGGCGGAGGCCCGGCTGCTGGCCCGGGTGGCCGAGGCGCACACCGCCCAGCGCCGCTTCGAGGAGGCCGACCGGGAGTACCGGGCGGCCCTCGCGGTGCTGCGCCGGACCGGCGACGAACGGGGCCGGGAGGCCGTCGGAGCCGCCCTCGCGGACCTGCGGGAACGCGTCGGCGGCGGGTGGTGAGGTCGGTTTCGGAGGTATCGTCGAAAGTGCCCGGTTGGAGCGCTCATGGTAGGTAAGTTCCTGTGGAAGCCTACGAACCTGCCAATGTGTTCGGCGAAATTATTCGATTTGGAAGGCTGACACGCCGCCTGGGCTTCATTACACTCGAACTCAGTCGCGCAGCGATCCCCTGCCCCGGCCTGCCCGGAGGCTTCCCCACGTGCGCGTCGCCCACCGGTCTTCTCCGGTCGGGACCCCCATGGCAAGAGGACGTGTTTAGCCGTGAAGGTCGGCATCCCCCGCGAGGTCAAGAACCACGAGTACCGCGTGGCCATCACGCCCGCCGGCGTGCATGAGCTGGTCCGCAACGGACACGAGGTCTACATCGAGGACAACGCCGGTCTCGGCTCCTCGATCCCCAACGAGGAGTACGTGGCCGCCGGCGCCACCATCCTCCCCACCGCCGACGAGGTGTGGGCCACCGCCGACCTGCTGCTGAAGGTCAAGGAGCCGATCTCCTCCGAGTACCACCGGCTGCGGAAGGGCCAGACCCTCTTCACGTACCTGCACCTGGCGGCCGACCGGGCCGGTACCGACGCGTTGATCGCCTCGGGCACCACCGCGATCGCGTACGAGACCGTGCAGCTGGGCAACGGCGCGCTGCCGCTGCTCGCCCCGATGTCCGAGGTCGCGGGCCGCCTGGCCCCGCAGGTCGGCTCGTACCACCTGATGCGTCCGGCCGGCGGCCGCGGCGTGCTGCCCGGCGGCGTGCCCGGCACCCACCCGGCCAAGGCCGTCGTCATCGGCGGTGGCGTCTCCGGCTGGCACGCGGCCACCATCGCCATCGGCATGGGCTACGACGTGACCCTGCTGGACCGCGACATCAACAAGCTGCGCGAGGCCGACCGGATCTTCGGCACCCAGATCAAGGCCATCATGTCCAACTCGTTCGAGCTGGAGAAGGCCGTCCTGGACGCCGACCTGGTCATCGGCGCCGTGCTGATCCCGGGCGCCAAGGCCCCGAAGCTGGTCACCAACGAGCTGGTCTCCCGCATGAAGCCGGGCTCCGTGCTCGTCGACATCGCCATCGACCAGGGCGGCTGCTTCGAGGACTCGCACCCGACCACGCACGACGACCCGACCTTCCAGGTCCACAACTCGGTCTTCTACTGCGTGGCCAACATGCCGGGCGCCGTCCCGAACACCTCCACCTACGCGCTGACCAACGCCACCCTGCCGTACGTGCTGGAGCTGGCCAACCGTGGCTGGAAGGACGCGCTGCGCCGCGACCCGGCGCTCGCGAAGGGCCTGAACGTCCACGAGGGTCAGATCACCTTCCCGGCCGTGGCCGACGCCTTCGGCCTGGAGTCGGTCACGCTGGACAGCGTGCTCGCCTGAACTCCCTGACCGCACGGCGGTCGTTCGCCCTCGACCCGATCCGTTCGGGTCGGGGGCTTAGCCGTGCCCGCGAACGCCGGGTGGAGCGGGCGGGTCGCTCTGTCGTCAATTCCCGTGGGTCGTCCCACCAGACCCCGCGGCCGCCCGCAGAAACGTTAGGGTCATAAGCCCGCTCATCCCTTGACAGCAGCCCGCCCGATAGTCGACACATCGTGCCCACTACCGTGGATTGTGTTGCTGCGAACGCCTTGAACGGCCTAGAGTCGCAAACCGTCGGCATGCTGCCACGCTGACGAATCGACATAGAGTCCTGGATCCCCAAGGAGGTAAGACGACTTGTGAATGAGTCGACAATTGCTCCCGGGGGTGGTCAGCCAGGACTGGCGGAACTCACCGCCGGCCAGCCGAGTGAGGAGCCCGGGGCCCGGCAGCCCTCCGTGGGCTCGGCCGAGGTCGGCTCGGTCGCACTCCGTACCTTCGAAGCACGCCAGAACACAGCGCAGGTGACCACGGTGACCGACCACGACACCGACTTGGCGGCCTACGGCCTGGCCTACGGCGAGTTCGCCTACGGTGCCTACGACGACCCGGACGCCGAGTACGAGCCGGACCCGGAGTACGCCGCCACGCTGGCCCCCGACGCCGCGCGCCAGCGCCGCGAGCGGGTCGGCCCGACCGGCCGACCGCTGCCGTACTTCCCGATCCCCGCGCCGGTCGCCGAGCACGGCCCCGCCCAGATCATCGCCATGTGCAACCAGAAGGGGGGCGTCGGCAAGACCACGTCGACCATCAACCTGGGCGCGGCGCTGGCCGAGTACGGCCGCCGGGTGCTGCTCGTCGACTTCGACCCGCAGGGCGCGCTCTCGGTCGGCCTCGGCGTCAACCCGATGGAGCTCGACGTCACCGTCTACAACCTGCTCATGGAGCGGGGCCTGACGGCCGATGAAGTGCTGCTCAAGACCGCCGTTCCCGGCATGGACCTGCTGCCCTCCAACATCGACCTCTCCGCCGCCGAGGTGCAGCTGGTCAGCGAGGTGGCCCGGGAGTCCGCGCTGGCGCGCGCCCTGAAGCCGCTGCTGCCGGACTACGACTACGTCATCATCGACTGCCAGCCCTCGCTGGGCCTGCTGACGGTCAATGCGCTGACGGCCGCTCACAGCGTGATCGTCCCGCTGGAGTGCGAGTTCTTCGCGCTGCGCGGTGTCGCGCTGCTGACCGAGACCATCGAGAAGGTGTGCGAGCGGCTCAACCCGGAGCTGCGCCTGGACGGCATCCTGGCGACCATGTACGACTCGCGCACCGTGCACAGCCGTGAGGTGCTGGCGCGGGTCGTCGAGGCGTTCGGCGAGCACGTCTTCCACACCGTCATCGGGCGGACCGTGCGTTTCCCGGAGACCACCGTCGCCGGCGAGCCCATCACGACGTACGCGACCAACTCGGTCGGTGCCGCCGCCTACCGCCAGCTCGCCAGGGAGGTGCTCGACCGGTGCCGCCCCGCCGAGTGAGTCTCCCGGGTGCCGACGAGCTGTTCCGGACTACCGGCGGGATGGCGCTGTCGCCGTCCCTCGCGCCGCGTCCGGCCGCCGAGGCATCCAGACCGGAGACCGCGCGGACCGTCAACGGCACGGACGGCGCCGAGGGGGCCGAGGCAGCCCAGGACGACCGGCGGATGCCCCAGGACCAGCAGTCGGGCGCCGCGGTGCCCCCGCCCGGGCAGCCGCCCGTCCAGCGGACGGCCGGGGGCCAGGGCTCCGCGCCTGGCGAAGCCCAGGCCGGGAAGACCGTGACCGGGGGCCGCGGTGGCGCCGCCGCTCCGGCGGGCCGCGCTCACGCGGGTGCCGCCGAGGAGCAGACCGCCGCCGGGCGCGCCGCGCTCACGCGGGTGCCGAGATCGACACCGCACTCACCGAACTGGTCCGCGCCGAACTCCCGTTGGAGCGCGGCTGGCAGATCAAGGTGCGCGGCGCGGACGCCCGC
>NZ_JPRF03000097.1 GCF_001188955.3 Kitasatospora aureofaciens
CCGCTGGGCTGCGCGGTGCCGCGGGCGGGCGCGGAGAAGACGGCCCGGCCGGTCGGACGGCTGCGGCGGCGCTGCGGCAGGCCGTTGGCGGTGCGCTCGGTGACGACCACCTCGTCGTCCCCGACGCCCGGGCCGGACGGGCCCCACGGGTTGGTCGCGCCGAAGGACGGCCCGACGCCGGCGGACTTCCCCAGGCCGGCGCTCTGCCCGAGTCCGGCGCTCTGCCCGAGTCCGGCGCTCTGCCCGAGTCCGCCGGAGGGCCCGGCGCCGGCGGAGGAGGTCCGGGCACCCCAGGGCCGGACGGGGGCGGCGTGCCGGGGCGGGTTGGCCGGGAGCGGCCGCGGGCCGGAGAAGGCGCCGATGCCGTGCGCCCGCCCGGTCGGGGGAGCGGTGGTCAGCAGCTCCTGCGGCACCACCAGCACCGCGCGCACGCCGCCGTACGCGGAGCGGCGCAGCGACACCTGGAAGCCATACGCCTGGCAGAGCCGGCCGAGGATGGCGAAGCCCAGCCGGGGGGACTCGGTGAGGTCGTCGAAGTCCTTGGAGACCATGGCCTCGCGCATCGAGCGCTCGGCCCGGGCGCGGGCCTCGTCGGTGAGCCCGAGGCCGCCGTCCTCCACCTCGATCGCTATCCCGCTCTGTACCTCGGAGGCGCTCAGGTGGACGTGGGTGTGCGGCGGGGAGTAGCGGGTCGCGTTGTCGAGCAGCTCGGCCACCGCGTGGATCAGGGGTTCGACGGCCGGGCCGGTGACCGAGATCTGCGCGACCGGGTGCAGATCGACCCGCTGGTACTCCAGGATCCGGGACATCCCGCCGCGCAGCACGCTGTACAGCGCGATCGGGCGGGTCCACTGGCGGCCGGGCCGGGCGCCGGAGAGGACGGCGATGGAGTCGGCGAGACGGCCGACCAGGGCGTTGCCGTGGTCCAGGCGCAGCAGGTCGTCGAAGACGGCCGGGTCGTTGCCGTGCCGGTCCTCCATCTCCCGCAGGTCCTTGGCCTGGCGGTGGATGATCGCCTGGACCCGCCGGGCCAGGTTGACGAAGGCGCGCTCGGCGGAGTCGCGCCGGCTGACCTCGTCGTCGACGGCCTGGGCGATGCCGCGCACCACCAGCTCCAGCGAGTGGCGGAACTTCCGTGACAGCAACGGGTTCGGGCGCTGGAACGGCTGGAGCAGCACATCGATGGACGAGCCGTACCGGGCGCCGCCGACCAGCCGGCGCAGCTCGCCGGTGGCCATCCGCTGGATCTCGTCCTCCTGCGCGGCCAGCTTGCGCTGCAACTCGTCCACTCGACGGGCGTGTTCGTCGCGCAGTTCGGCGAGGGCCCGGCCGCGGCGGGCGGATTCGGCGGCCACCACGGCGACCAGGACGGTGGCCGTCGCCCCGCACCACAGCAGTTGGGCCCGGGCTCCGGCCGACACCACCACCGCGGCGACCCCCACCGCAGCCGCCATCACGGCCGTGGGCAGCAGCCAGCCGAGCAGGGGCGCGGGGCGCCGTCTGGCGGGTGACGATCCAGGTCGAAGCATTCGGAATCCTCAAACGATCGGAACGGAACGGGAACGGGCGACGACCGGCTCCGGAGGCGTGGTGCTGCAGCATAGCCAAGTTCAGGACAATCCTGACCGAAGCTCAAAAATACTGTCCGTCAACCGACTTGTGGCAACTTGCCGCACATGCCGGACATCTCGCACACCAGTCGCAGCCCGGGTCGACGGCGCCCGGCCACCAAGGCTTCTCGCCCGGGCGCGTCCGCACAGGCAACCCGGTCCGGATTCGCTCATGTGAAGGGTTTCCGGCCCAAGTCGGCACGGGCGTGGGTGAGTTCGTGCTAAGCGTCGCGCCGGAGCCGTTCGTCACTCCTGCGGGGGACGGCCCGGGCGCGGTACGGGGGCGGTGCGGCATGGCGCAACAAGTGTTGCTCATTGGAGCAATAACTGTTGACGGTTCGCGCGCCCGATCCCTACAGTGCGGAGCCATGGACATGAACGATCTCGGTCGGCGGGTGGCGGCGGACGTGGCCGGTGGGGGCGGGCTGGACGGCCTGCAGCGGCTCTCGGGGGTGATCGAGGCGCTGGAGGAGCGGCGCACCGACCTGGTGGAGGAACTGCGGCGCGGCCGCGAGGCCACCTGGGAGGAGATCGGCCGGGCCTGCGGGATGACCAGGCAGGGCGCGACCAGGCGCTGGTCCGGGCGGCTGCAGGCCCGCTCCTTCGGCCTCGCCGCCGCCTCCTACCAGCACGGCCGTCCCGGCTACCCCCAGGCGCTGATCGGCTCGGCGGTGCCCCGCGAGGCCCGCCGGGTACTCGATCTCGGCGCCGGCACCGGCAAGTTGACCGCTCTGCTGGTCGACGCCGGACTGGACGTGGTCGCGGTGGAGCCCGACGGGGGCATGCGCGACCGGCTCGCCGCCGCCGTACCGAAGGCGGCAGTCCGGGCCGGCTCGGCCGAGCGCATCCCACTGCCCGACGCCAGCGTGGACGCGGTGGTGGTCGCCCAGGCCTGGCACTGGTTCGACCGAACGACGGCCGTACCGGAGATCGCCCGGGTGCTCGCCCCCGGCGGGACCCTCTCCCTGGTGTGGAACGTCCGCGACGAGACCGAGCCCTGGGCCGCCGCCCTCGGCGCGCTGATGCACCGCTCGGCCCGTCAGCAGATCGACACCGCACCCGTCCTGCCCGCCCCGTTCGGCCCGCCCGAGCGGCTGGAGATCCGCTGGGAGCACTCCACCACCCCCGCCGGGATCATCGACCTGGTCGCCTCCCGCAGCTACGTCATCGCCCTGCCCGAGGCCGAACGCGCCCGGCTGCTGGCCGACGTCGAGCACCTGCTCACCACCCACCCCGGCCTGGCCGGGCGGGAGGAGATCGCCATGCCGTACGTGACCAGGTGCACCCGTGTCCGCCTCGGCTGACCCCGCCGCCGTCATCCGCCGCCTCGGCGTCGCGGACGCCGAACCGTACCGGGCCTTCCGGCTCACCGCCCTGCGCGAGACACCGACCGCCTTCACCTCCGACTACGCCGAGGAGCGCGCCAAGCCGATGGCCGACACGCTGGCCCGCCTCGCCGAGGTCCAACAGGGGCCGGGCGTCCTGCTCGGCGCCTTCGGGCGCGACGGCGCCCTGGTCGGCACCGCCGGACTGCGGGTGCAGCCGCGCAGCCAGGAACGCCACAAGGCCGTCCTGTGGGGCATGGCGGTGGCCCGCTCGGCGGGTGGCCGGGGGATCGGCGGCGCCCTGGTGGACCGGGTGCTCGCGGTCGCCGCGGAGGACGAGCAGCTGCGACAGGTGCTGCTGACCGTCTCCGAGGGCAACGAACCGGCCCTGCGCCTCTACACCTCCCGCGGCTTCGAGGTGTGGGGTCGCGAGCCCCGGGCCGTTCTGGTGGCGGGGCAGGAGGTCGCCAAGCTGCACATGGTGCGGCTGTCGGCCGGGCCGACGGGCTGACAATTGTCACGGTGCGACGGTGTGGCAGCACACTGCCGTCCGGCCCCGCACCGCGGCCACGATGAGGGCATGACCTCCACCGACCTGAACCGCCCCGACACCCGTCGGGCCTTCCGTACCGTACGGCGACTCGTGCTCGCCTACCTCGGCGTCAGCGCCCTCACCCTGGTCGCCGCCTTCGCCCTCCGCGACCACACCGACCTGATCACCCCGGCCGTGTGGGTCCGCGGCACCATCGTGCTGGCCGGCGCCGCCGTCGCCCTGCTGCTCACCGTCCGCGCGGCCCGCGGCTCGCGGGGGGCGTTCCGGCGGCTGCGGGTCGTTTCCGGCGCCATGCTGGTCGCGATTGCTGCGATCATCGCCGTGCCGGGGGTCTTCCCGGTCTGGATGAAGATCGAACAGGGCTTCTGCGGCCTCGCCCTGCTGGGAGTCGCCGTGGTGCTCAACGGACGGCAGCTGCGCGCGCTGTTCGCCCGGCCCTGAGAGGGGACGCAGAAGTGACCGAGCCCGACCGTGAGAACACGCCGCCCCTCGCCCACAGCTGGGCGGGCGGCTGGCGGCGGATCATGCTGGGCACCGGAATGCTGGTCTTCCCGACGCTCACCGCGGTGGCCGTGAGCGGCGACGTCGGCGGGTCCGCAGCGGTCGCCGGGCTCGCCGTGGTCATCGCGTTCAGCCTCTGTTACGTGCTCCTCGCGCTCGCCCTCGGGCGCGAGCGGCGGAGCTTCGTCAAACCGCTGCTGGCGGCGATGACCGCCCTGTTCCTGGCCTCGCTGCCGTTCGCTCACGCGGACGCCTTCTTCCTGGCCACCGTGATCGTCTCGGTGGTCGCGGTGCTGTGGCGCCGGCACACCCTCCCGGTGGTGGCCGCCGGCACGGTTGCCGCCCTGCTGGTGCCCTGGGCAGTGCCCGCCTGGCACACCGGACCGGGGGGATTCCAGGCGCTGGCCCTGCTGTTCACCTCGCTCACCTGCGGGGCCTTCGCCGAGATCGCCGCCACCAACCGGGCCCTGGTCGCCGCCCGGGCCGAGGTCGCGCGCCTCGCCTCCGAGGCCGAGCGCAACCGGATCGCCCGCGACCTGCACGACCTGCTCGGCCACTCGCTCACCGCGATCACCGTCAAGTCCCGCCTGGCCCACCGGCTGGCCGCCAAGGACCTGGACCAGGCGGTGGCCGAGATGGCGGCCGTGGAGTCGCTCTCCCGCCAGGCCCTGGCCGACGTGCGTGCCGCCGTCACCGGCTACCGCGAGGTCACCATCGCCGGTGAACTCGCCCGTGGCCGCGAACTGCTGCGCGCCGCCGGGGTGGTGGCCGACCTGCCCAAGGCGGCCGACGCGGTCGGGCCGGAGCAGCGCGAACTGTTCGGCTGGGTGGTGCGCGAGGGCATCACCAACGTCGTCCGGCACGCCCGGGCGTCGCGCTGCTCGGTGCTGCTGACCCCCACCTCGGTGGAGATCCGCGACGACGGCCCGGGCGGTGCCGGGCGCGGCCTCATCGGTGCCGGCAAGGGCCTGACCGGGCTGCGGGAACGGGTCGCGGCGGTGGGCGGTACGGTCGAGGCCGGCCCGCTCGATCCGCGCGGGTGGCGACTGCTGGTGACCGTCCGGCAGGCCGACCCGCGCTCAGAAGGGACGACATGACGATCCGCCTGCTGCTCGCGGAGGACCAGGAGCTGGTCCGCACCGCGCTGGGCGCCCTGCTCGACCTGGAGGACGACTTCGAGGTGGTCGCCGCCGTCGGACGCGGCGACCAGGTGGTCGAGGCCGCGCGCGACCACCGTCCGGACGTCGCCCTGCTGGACATCGAGATGCCCGGACTGGACGGCTTGGCGGCCGCCGCCGTGCTCGCCCAGGAGGTCCCCCGCTGCCAGGTGGTCATCCTCACCACCTTCGGCCGCGCCGGCTACCTGCGCCGCGCCATGGAGGCGGGGGCGCTCGGCTTCGTGGTCAAGGACGCCCCGGCCGAGGTGCTCGCCGACGCCATCCGCCGGGTCGCGGCGGGGGAACGGGTGGTCGACCCGGAACTCGCCGCCGCCACCATCGCCGCGGGCGCCTCCCCGCTCACCGCCCGTGAACGGGACGTCCTCGACGCCTCCCGCTCCGGCGCCGGAGTCGCCGAGATCGCCGCGAAGCTGTACCTGTCCGAGGGCACCGTCCGCAACTACTTCTCCTCCGCCATCGCCAAGACCGGCACCCGCAACCGCACCGAGGCCCTGCGCGTGGCCGACCAGCGCGGCTGGCTGTGAGGACGCCCCGGTGCACGGGGACGCGCGGGGCACCCGGGACGGTCCCGCGGGCGCCTCCGGGACGTCGGCACCGTGCCCACCTCCGCAGGCGCCGCGAGTTTCGGGGCCTGTGGGGCCGGTTAGACGCACGGAGTCGAGGCTGCGGGAGCGGCCGCGCGCGGAAGGACGACCCCGGAGGAGGAGGGCATGACCGGACCGCAGGGCGAGAAGGACCAGGGCGAGTCGACGGTCCAGCGCTTCGCGGCGGGGTCGTTCGTCTGGGTGTTCGCGGTGACGGCGGTGGTGCTGGGCGTGCTGGCCGGTCTCCTCCCCGTCGACGGCACGACGACGGGCTACTACGCGCTGGGTGCGCTCCTGTTCGCGCTGCTGGCGGTCGGCACGGCCGTCGAGCGGACGGCCGTCCGGCGGCGGGCGGCGGGTCGCCGGCGTCACGGGGGAGGGCCACCGGTGCGAGACTCGTCAGGGGGACGGAACGAAGGACGGAACCATGACGGGTGACATCGGGATCGAAGCACTGGGTGATCACGAGTACCTCGTGAGCTTCCCCACCGGCGGCGAGGCGGTCTTCTCCCGCTTCCAGGCCAGCGAGGCGACTCTGGCGCAGCTGAGCCAGGCCCGCGCCGACGAGAAGCGGATCGTCGCGGAGACCGCCGCCTACCTCTCCGAACGCCAGCAGACGGCCGACCTCCCCCCGATGATCGACCTTGACGACGTCGCCGCCGCGTACGGCGACGACTACCTTGAGGAACTCGGGCGCCGTCTCAGCACCCGGTGACGGGCGACGGCGCGGCCCGCGGGCCGGTGGTGTGGGCGATGGCCGTTCGTGAGGCCGTCCAGGGGCCGCCGATCGCGGAGCTGATCGTGGAAGTGGGGGCGAACCTGCACGCCGACCTGTTCGAGGCGGCCGTCGACAGCGGTTTCACGGTCGCCGCCGGTGAGCCCCCGGCGACGACCGGGGTGATCGAGGTCGGCGGCGGCCGGGTGGAGCGGCTGCTGCTGGTCGGCGGCCGCCAGGGGTGGGAGCCGGGCTCACGGGTCGAGGTGTCGCCGCGCTGGCTGGCGGCGGCCGAGGGGCGGGGTGAGGCGGTAGTGGTGGTCGTCCCGCCGCCGGACTGGCCGCTCGGGCCGGTCGCCGAGGACCTGGGGACGCGGGTCGACGCGTTCACCCGCTGGGTCGAGGAACAACGGGTGGCGGGCCGGGTACTGCACGGGGCGGTGTCGGTGCGCGGTTGGGCGTGAACGGGCCTCAGCCGGTGTGCAGGACCCGGAAACGCCCGGGTGCCGCCGGATCGCGGTCGACGACCTGGACCGGCGGCCAGGCCCACTGCCACACGATGATGCCGGGCGAGCGGGAGAACCGGATCGGCCCCCGGGTGCCCTCCACGCCGACGCGCGGCCAGGCCTCGGCGATCGTCTTCCGGCCCGTACCGGCGGTGCGCAGCACCTCGGCGAGGACCGTCACCGTGTCGTAGCCCTCGAAGGCCACGAAGGAGGGCGCCTCGCCCAGCCGTTCGCGCAGGGCTGCGCCGACCCGCGCGCCGAGCGGGCCGAGCCGCTCCGGCAGGTAGCGCAGGAACGGGACGCCCGCGCCGTCGGCGCCCAACAGGACCGACCACTCGGCGAATTCGGGCTGCCCCGCCGGAGCGCCGATCAGTACCTCGGTGAGGCGCCCGTCGTGGCGAACGGCCCTGACGATCGGTACGGCGGGCTCCGGGTGGCCGACCAGGAGCAGCAGGGCCGTCGCGTCGTGCCGGACGAGCTCCTCGCACAGGGCGGCGGGGGAGAGCGCGCCGGTGTCGAGTTCGACGACGGTGCCGCCGTGCGGAGCGAGGTGGTCGCGCAGGACGCGGACCCCGGCGGCCCAGTAGACGCTCGGCCGGGTCGCCACGGCGATGCGGCGGTGGCCCGCACCGAGCAGGAAGTCCGCGTAGATCCGCCAGCTGTGGGACTGCGCCGGGCACAGGCGCGCGACCAGTTCCGACGGCTCGTCGGTGAGTGCGTCCAGCACCGCGGAGGAACAGAGGAAGGGCAGGCCGAGGGCGTCCGCCCTGGCGGCCACGGCGCGGGCGACGACGCTGTGGTACTCCCCGGCCACGGCGGCCACACCCAGGCGGTCGAGTTCCTCGACCGCCTCCGCGGCCCGCTGCGGGTCGGCCGCGGTGTCCCGGACCAGAAGTTCGAGCTGCCGTCCGGCGATCCCGCCGGCGTCGTTGACGTCGCGGACCGCCGCTTCGAGTCCGGCGAGCACGTGCCGGCCGGCCTCGATCCAGCCGGGCCTGGTCAGCGGGACGAGGGCGCCGATGCGTACGGATGGCCCGTCAGCGGGCACGGTGGCGGACGCCGTTGGTTCCGTACTCATGCGCTGGTGCCTCCCGACTGACGGTTCGGGGGCAGGCTCCCTGATCACCGACCGGAACACAAGCGGATTTTCTCGTCCCGGAGGGCGGTAGCCGAGCGCGGTCGCGCGGGGGTCGGAGGTGTTTCAGTCGCGGACGAAGCACGGCGGTGGTTCCTGGCCAGGGCCGGTGTCCGGGATGACGCCGGGCACCTGTATGTTGATCAGTCGCCGATCCTGTGGCGGTCCCGTGCCGGGGTGCCGACGCACGGGCCCGGCCCGTACCGGCGCCTGTTCCGCGCAGGTGGGGCCGCTGCTGCCGGGGAGTCCGAAGGATTCCGGCCCGGGGATGAACTGCCGCTCACCGTAACGACGTTCGCGAAGGATCTCGTATGACCGCTCCCGTCCCGCCCGACAGCCCGAAGTCCACGGAGGAGGCGCCGGCCGGCACCGACCCGTGGGCGCCGCCGAACCCGGGTGCGGGCGAGGCGCCGGGCCAGGGCGAGGCCACGGTCCCCGCCCCCGCGGCGGCCCCGGGAGAGGAGGCCGCCGTCTTCGCCGCGCCTCCCGGCGGGCACCCGGGCGGGCACCCGGGAGCACCGTACTGGCCGCCGTACCCCGTCCCGCCGTACCCGGTGGGGGCGCCGCAGCCCCGCAACGGCCTGGGCATCGCGGCGATGGTGCTCGGGATCGTCGGCACCGCGCTCAGCCTCGCCGTCATCCTGTTCTGGCTGTCCTGGCTGCCGGCCCTGCTCGCCCTCGTCTTCGGCTTCATCGGCCTGGGCTACGCGCGCAGGGGCGTGGCGACCAACCGGGGAATGGCGCTCGCGGGCGTCGTCCTGGGCATCACCGGCCTGGTCGTCTCGATCGGCGCCGGGGTGTTCGTCGTGGCACGGGTGCACACCGTGAACGAGGAGCGCAGGGCCGAGGCGGATGCCGCCCGGGCCCGCGCAGATGCGGAGCAGCGGGCCGCCGACGAGCGGCTGGCGAAGGCGAAGGAGCGGCTGGAGGCCGCGCGGAAGAAGGCCGAGGCCGACCGCCGGGCGGCGGCCGCGGACGAGCGCGCCCGGCGCCTGTCGTTCGGCCAGTCCTACACCTACGGGGACGGCCTGAAGGTCACGATGGCGGCGCCGGAGCCGTACGTCCCGAGCCGGACGGTGTTCGAGCCGCCGAAGGACGCCACGATCGTCCAGGTGAAGATCACCGTGGTGAACACCGGCTCCAAGGAGGTCTCGCTCCACGGGTCGGGGCTGCCCTTCGTCCACGACGCCAAGGGCGGCCTGGTCACCACGCTGATCGACGGGAGCGACCGGATGAAGATCCTCGGCGGCTCGCTGGCGCCGGGTCAGGACGCCACCGGCGTGTCCGCGTACGCCCTGCCGAACGGCGCGGCGGACACCTTCTCCGTCGAGTTCGACTACGGCAGCGGGCTGGAGCGCAAGAACGTCATCTGGACCGGCGCCCCCAGCTGACCCGGCGTCCGGCGGGCCCACCCGGCCCGGGCCGTCCGCGTTACCCGTCCGGCGCAGCGTGGCGCGCGGGGCGGGCGGGGGGCTGCGATCTTCGGAAGGCACCCGGCCGTGCCCGATCGGCGGGTCCCGTCGTCCCGACACCGTGGAGGCCCGGATGTGGCAGGCTCCCCCCGCCCCCGTCAGCCGCGAGTGGCTTCCGGTGCTGGACATGCCGGCGCCCGGCCCGCAGAACCGGTTGACGGTGCTGGTGCGCTTCCTGCTGCTGATCCCGCAGCTCGTGGTGGTGTGGGTGCTGTCGGTGGTGGCGTTCCTCGTCACCGTGATCGGCTGGTTCGGCGCGCTGGGGCTCGGCCGGCTGCCCGGCTTCGTGGCGGACTACCTCACCGCGTACCTCCCCTACGACACCCGGGTCACCGCTTACCTGATGCTCACCGTGGACCGCTACCCGCCGTTCCGGTTCCGGGCCCCGGAGTACCCCGTGCAGGTCGGGCTGCGCCCGGGCGAGCTGAACCGGCTCGCCGTCCTGTTCCGCATCATCCTGGCCATCCCGGCGTCGATCGTGCAGGGCGTGGTGTACGCGGGGTGGTGGCTGGTGGCGTTCGTCATCTGGCTGGTGGTGCTGATCCTGGGCCGGATGCCGCAGGCGCTGTACGAGGCGACCACGGCGATCGTGCGCTACCGGATGCGCTACATGGCCTACCTGTTGATGCTCACCCCGGCCTACCCCAAGCGGCTGTTCGGCGAGGAGCCGGGCAGCGAACCCGAGCCGGTGTCGGCCACCCGCCCACTGGTTCTGAGCGGCGCCGGGCGCGGTCTGCTCGTGCTGTTCCTGCTTCTCGGCGTGGTGTCCTGGGTGACGGGCTCCGTGACCGGCTCGGTGAGTTCCGGCGACGACAACGACGACGACAACGGTCCCAACCCGACCCAGCGCGTCATGGCGCCGCTCGTCCCTGGCCCCGCCGATCGGAGCTGACTCCGGTCAGGCGCACGGTACTTGACGGGATCGTCGGTGGAGCGGGATGCTGTGCGGCAGCCGGGCCAGCTGGCGTGAATGAGATCGCAGCCTCGTTCACGTCAGCTGGCCCGGTGTGTTCTGCCCGGGCTCACGGTGTCTGTGGGCCCCGTATGGCGGCAACCTGCCGCACGTGCGGCGGTTCGGCCGGTGTGCCGGGCGGCGTGGGCGCCGCCCGGCACGGTGTCAGTCCGGGACCGGTTCTCGTTCGTTCCGTTGCAGGCCTCGCGCGTCATGGTGGACCGGGGCTCGAGGATTCGCTGGGCGGGTTCTGGGTGCCGTAGTCGCCGAAGCAGATGTAGCCCCGGCCCGGCTCAGCGGAAGTCGTCGGCGTGGTCGACGGCCCACTGGGCGTAGGTGTGCGCCGGCGTGCCGGTGATCTTTTCGGCGATGACGGAGGTCGGGGCCGGGACGCCGTCGGCAGCGGCCCACTGACTCACGATCGCCTCGGCCACGACCGGATGCATCGTTCTGCCCACGTCCGCGCGAGCCTGTTCGTCGGAGACGTGTTCGATCCGGATGCGGCGGCCGAGGGCCTCGCCGATGTGCTCGACCTGCTGTTGGAGGGTCAGGGACTCGGCTCCGTAGACGGTGTACGCCTGGTGCGAGTGGCCCGGTTCGGTGAGGGCGGTCACCGCAAGCGCCGCGATGTCCTTCTCGTGCACCGGTGCCGACTGTGCGAGCGGATAGGGAAGACGGACGACGTTGTCCGTGCGGACCGATTCGGCCCACCAGGTGCGGGTGTTGATCGCGAACGTCCCTGGCCTGACGAACGTCCAGTCCATGCCGGACCGTTGGACGGCCTGCTCGATCGTGCGGTTCAGGCGGGGGACCGGGTGGTCGGCGTCGTGGTTCACGACCGACACCGACGAGAGCAGGACCACCCGCCGGATCCCCGCGGCTGTGGCCGCGGCAGCGACCTTCTCGATGTGGTAGGGCTTCTGGGGGTCGAGCATTCCGTACAGGAACATCTTGTCGGCGCCGTCGAGCGCCGCGGGCAGCGTCTCGGGACGGTCCAGGTCGGCGACGACGGCTTGCCGTCCGGGCGTCGAGCCCGGGACCGGGGTCCTGCTGACTGCTCTGACCTGCTCGCCGGCGGCCAGCAGGCCGTCGGCCACGTGACGAGCGACGTTACCGCGAGCGCCGAAGACAACTGTCACCATGACGGGGGCCTCCTACGGGGTGTGGACCGGTTGGTTGTGGACGTGAACGGCCGCACGGCGGCGCTGCCGAGTTGGGGGGGCTGCCGTCGTCGGGGCGAGCGCCGTAGCAGGCCTGCCGGTCGCCGATCAGGGCTGGATGTTCTCCAGGTCCTCCAGGAGGCTGAGGTGCTTCGGCTCCCAGCCGAGGGTCTGCCGGGTGCGGGCGCTGGACGAGGGCTGGTCGTTCGCGAAGATCGGGCCGAGAGCGCCGTACGTCTGCGGCGGCACCGACTCGACCGGCAGGCCCAGCCGTCGGCCGATGACCGCGGCGATGTCGCGCACCTGGTCTCCCTCGTCGCCCACGGCGTGCCAGGAGGTTCCGGCTTCCGCCTGTTCCAGCGCGAGCCGGAAGAGGACCGCCGCGTCGAGGGCGTGCACGGCCGGCCAGCGCTGTGTGCCGTCGCCCGGGTAGCCGGACACTCCGGTCCGGCGTGCGATGTCGGTCAGCAAGCCGGCGAACCCGCCCGTGCCCTGGTTGTGGACCGTGCGCGGCAGGCGTACGGCCGTGCTCCGGACCCCGCGCGAGGCCAGGCCCAGGACCGCCGTGACGGCGCGGCCACGACCACCGACCGGCCCGTCGGTCGGCAGCGGGTCGGCCTCGGTGGAGGCGCGGCCCGGCACATGGGGCGTACCCGAGCAGGTGACCAAGGGCCGACCGGTGCCGATGAGTTCCTCGCCGAGGGTGGCGAGGGCGGCACTCTCCTCGGCGACCGCCCTGGCGACGGCGTCGGGGCTGCTGAAATCGTTGGCGAATGCCAGGTGGATCACCCCGTCGGCCTGGGCGGCGCCGGAGCGGAGGACGTCCAGATCGGCGAGGGCTCCCCGGAGGGGCTCGGCGCCGGCCGCCTCGGCGGCCAGCGCGGAGGCGTCGGAACGGGCGAGCGCGAGGACGCTGTGGCCGTTGCCGAGCAGTTCGGCGATGACGGCGGAACCGATCAGACCGGTGCCACCCGTGACGAAGACGTGCATGGGACTCTCCCTCAAGTGACGGGACTCTTGTCCCATCACTCTAGCAGGGTGATGGGACAAGAGTCCCGTCACGTATGATGGGCCCATGGCTCGATGGGAACCCGGTGCACGCGAACGCCTCGTCATGGCCGCAGTCGACCTGTTCACCGAGCAGGGGTACGACGCCACGACGGTCGCGCAGATCGCCGAGCGCGCCGGGGTCACCAAAAGCACCTTCTTCCGGCACTTCCCCGACAAGCGGGAGCTGCTGGTGGCAGGACAGGAGACGCTGAGCCGGCTGCTGACCGAGGGCATCGCCGAGGCGCCCGATGACGCCAGCCCGCTCGAGGCGGTCGCTGCCGGTCTTGAGCGCGCGTCGAGCACGATGGGGCCCATGAACCGCGAGCTCGCCCCGCGCCTGAAGGCCGCCGTCGCCGCCAGTGTCGAGCTTCAGGAGCGTGACGCCCTCAAGACCGTCAGCCTCGCGGCCGCGATGGCGACCGCCCTGGTCGCCCGCGGCCTGTCCGACCCGGCCGCGGCCCTCGCGAGCGAGCTGGGCGTCCTCGCCTTCAAGCGCGGGTTCGCCGAATGGTCCGAGGGTGACCGTGACGGCAAGGACGAGCTCACCGGGTACGTGCTGGCGGCCCTGGACGAGTTGCGCACGGTGAGCGCAACGCTGGGCTGAGCGTCCCGCTCATCGGCACCGGTCCGGCTGCGGCGCCGGGTCCGCCGGATGTCCGTACTCGGCGTCGCGGCCGTCGTCGGAGCGCCGTTGTTCGTGATGTCCGTCGCGGGTGGGGTGCTTCGACGGCCGGTGGAGCGGTGAGGCCGACGCCGGCCGGGGCCCCGGGGTGGACCGGTACGCTGCCTCCATGATCGAGGACGGCGCGACGGAGCGGGGCAGTGTGACCACGGTCCGGCGGATCGGTGAAACGATCCGCCGGCCGGTCGGCGAGTGGACGCCTTCGGTGCACGCGCTGCTGGCCCACCTGGAGGCGGCGCGCTTCACCCGTGCCCCCCGACCGCTCGGCGTCGACGGCACCGACGAAGTGCTGTCGCTGCTGCACGGCGAGCCCGCCTTCGGACCCTGGCCGGCGAAGCTGCGGTCGACCGCCGGAGTCGTTGAACTCGGACGCTGGCTGCGCGACTACCACGACGCCGTCCGCGACTTCCGGCCGCCGGCCGGCGCCCGGTGGCGGGGCCAGGAGGAGGAGTGGCGGCCCGGCATGGTCATCCGGCACGGCGACCTCGGCCCGTGGAACTCCATCTGGGACGGCGACCGACTGGTCGGGTTCATCGACTGGGACTTCGCCGCGCCCGGCCACGCCCTCGACGATCTCGCGCAACTCGCCTGGTACGCCGTCCCGTTGCGCTCCGTCGAGAAGCAGCGGCGAGCGGCAGTCACCGGCGGGCACGTCCTGCGGACCCGGCTCGACGCCCTGTGCGCCGCCTACGGGGCGGAGCCGACGGCGGTGCTCGACGCGCTGGAGGCGCTCCAGTCACGCGAGGCCGAGCGCATCGAACGGCTCGGCGGCCTGGGCCAGGAGCCCTGGGCGACCTTCCTCGCCCGTGGGGACGTGGCCGAGATGGCCGCCGAGCGGTCCTGGCTCCGGTCACAGCGCGCGGCGCTGCGGGCGCTCCCGGCAGGCCGCTGACGCCGGGGTGGCCGCCGGGAATCCCCGGCGGCCACCCTTTCCCGGTCACACCAGGCGCAGCACCAGCTTGCCGGTGTTCTCGCCGCGGAACAGCATCCCGAAGGTCTCCGGGAAGTCGGCCACGGTGCCCTCGACCACGTGCTCCTTGACCTTGATCCGGCCCTCGCCGATCCAGCCCGCGATCTCGGCCGCCGCCTGGGCGTAGCGGCGGGCGTAGTCGAAGACCACGAAGCCCTCCATGCGGGCGCGCCGCACCAGCAGCGACAGGTAGTTGGACGGGCCCTGCACGGCGTCCTCGTTGTTGTACTGGCTGATCGCGCCGCAGACGACCACCCGGGCGTGCATCGCCAGCCTGGTCAGCGCGGCGTCCAGGATCGGGCCGCCGACGTTGTCGAAGTAGACGTCGATGCCGTCCGGGGCGTGGGTGCGCAGCGCCTTGCGGACGTCCTCGGAGCGGTAGTCGATCGCCGCGTCGAAGCCGAGCTCCTCGGTCAGCAGGGCGCATTTCCGCGGTCCGCCGGCGATGCCGACGACACGGCAGCCCTTCACCTTGGCGATCTGCCCGACCATCGTGCCGACCGCCCCGGCGGCGCCGGAGACCACGACGGTCTCGCCCTCCTTGAGCGCGCCGACCTCCAGCAGCCCGAAGTAGGCCGTCATCCCGGGCATCCCGAGCGCGCCGACGTAGGTGGACAGCGGCGCGAGCGCGGGGTCGACCTTGAGCGCGCCCTTGCCATTCGACACCGCGTAGTCCTGGACCCCGAAGGTCCCCACCACGTGGTCGCCGACCTGGAACTTCGGGTGGTTGGAGGCCACCACCTCGACCACGGACCCGGCCCGCATCACGTCGCCCAGCCCCACCGGCGGCAGGTACGAGGGCCGGTCGTCCAGCCATCCGCGCATCGCCGGGTCCAGCGACAGGTAGCGGGTGCGCCCCAGGAACTCCCCGTCGCCGGGCACCCCGACGGGCTCCTCCCCGTACTCCCAGTCCTCCGGCCGCACCTCGCCGACCGGGCGACGGGCGAGGCGGATCTGGTGGTTGACGTCGGTCATGGCATCTCCTGGTGGCGCGCTCGGTGTCCGCATGGGCAGGTGCCGATTCTAAGCAAGCGCTTAGTCATCTGGCCAGAGAATGGCCGGATCCGGTCGGTGGCGCCGGCCGCGGCTCGGCGATCGGCCGCTTGAACTCCCCGACCGGTCCGCCGAAACCCTCGGCTGCGTGACCTGGCCCGGGCCGTCGCCGAGCGCGCCGCCGCCTCCTGACGTCCTGGGCCGAGGCGGACGGCCTCCTGGTCCGGGGTGGACGGCCGAGCGGCGCGCCCCCGGTCGGGGACGCGCCGCTCGCTCGTTCGATCAGCGGATCAGTACTGGGTGCTGACGGTCACTCCGCTGAAGTCCGTGGTGGCGTACAGGCTGACGTACCGGTAGCCCGCGGTGGTGTTGGTGACGGTGAGGGTCTGGGCGGTGCCCGGGTTGGTGGAGGCGGCGGTGTGGGCCGCCGGGGAGGCCCAGGTGTCGGCGTTGTAGTAGAGGGCCGCGCTGCCGGTTCCGCCGGAGGCGGAGACCTTCAGGGTCGTGGTGCCGGCCGGCAGGTAGAGGTAGAAGTAGTCGAGGTTCCCGGCGGTGCGGGCCTGGTTCGGACGGGAGCAGTTCCGGCCGAGGGCGTCGGTGCGCGGGTCGGTGCAGGTGGGCAGGGTGGCGCTGCCGCCCGTGGTGACGGTGACCGAGGCCGGGGTGCTGGCGGACGTGCCGTCGCTGTCGGTGACGGTCAGGGCGACGGTGTAGGTGCCGGCGGCGGCGTAGGTGTGGACCGGGTTCCGCTCGTCGGAGCTGCTGCCGTCACCGAAGGTCCAGTGCCAGGAGGCCAGCGACGCAGCGGGGTTGGTCTCGACGGACTTGTCCGTCAGGGTGACGGTGGCGCCGTCGACGGACTGGCCGAAGAGGGCGGTGGGGCCGTGGGCGTAGCAGGCGCCGGCGGCGCAGGCGGCCAGCCAGCTGTCGAAGTCGGCGTCGTAGGAGGTGCCGAGACCGTTGTAGACCGCGTAGCCGCCCTGGTAGTCGCCGGTGCGGAAGTGGCCGAGCACGTTCTGGACGTCGGCGGGGTGCTTCTCGAACATGTAGCGCACGGCGAGGTAGCCCCACGGGTAGGTGCGCACCGTGTCCGAGTTGTCGTAGGTGTTCTGGAAGATCGTGCTGAGCTTGTACCGGTGCGCGGCGGCCTCGTCCATCGCCTGGGTGTCGGTGGTGCCGCGGTAGGCGTAGGACTCGTACTCGGCGACGCCCTCGATCCACCAGATGTCCGGGACGGAGATCTCGGTGGAGAAGTTGCCCTTCATGTCGTAGATGTTGTCGAGGTAGTGGGTGTACTCGTGGTTGAGGTTCCACACGTTGGCGGGGAAGCCGTCGTTCCACGCCTTCTGGTACATCACCGAAACGGGCCTGTTGTTGGGGTCGGTGACGTCCATGATGGTCTCGCCGCCGTTGTCCGTGGAGTTGCCGTAGATCGCCCAGGAGTAGGTCTGGTAGTCCTCCCGGCTGGAGAAGACGGCGAGGGTGATGGTCTTGCCGTACTGGTCGGGGACGGCCCCGTTGTCCTTGACGAGGTTGTGGAAGAACGTGTCCTCGCCGCGCAGGCTCTCGCAGACGGTCGACAGCTCCTCGGGGGAGAGGCCCTCGGTGCGTATGGTGCGGTTGTCGCACACCAGGGTGTTCGGCAGGACGGCGGCGGTGAGCTTGCCGGGCAGGTCGCAGGTGCCGTAGTAGGAGCACTGGGCGTTGTCGTACTGGTTGGCGTTGTACGCGGTGTAGACGTACAGCTTGCCGACGGCGCCGGAGATCGGAGTGCTGTCCAGCACCTTCTTGACCAGCGGCTTGGCGAAGGCCTCGATGCTGCCGCCGTCGCCGGCGGTGCGGGCGAGGTCGTTGCCGGCGTTGACGTCGAGGAAGGCGTTGGGGGTGGTGAGCAGGTCCTTGTGGTTCTGCGCGAAGTTCGCCAGCGTGGTGGCCACGCTCGGGTCGGCGGTGACGGCCTTGACGTAGTCCGGGTTCCAGTTGGCGCGCCACAGCGGCGCCCACAGCACGGAGTTGACGGCGTTGACCATCTTCGGGAACGCGTTGTACCCGTTGTCGTAGCTGCTGAGGACCTGCTGGTAGACCTTCAGGTAGCGGGCCTGGATGTTCGCGCTGTCGGTGAGGACCAGCACCTCGCCGAGCACGGCGCCGTTGGCGTCGCTGACGTCCTTGCGGTGCGCGGTCGCGAAGAAGGCGTCGAGGCCGGCCTGGACGGCGGAGGTGAGCGTGGCGTCGTAGGGGCCCACGGCACTCGCGTTGTTGGACTGGACGTAGTAGCCGGCCCGCAGGAAGAGCACGAGCTGCAGGAGGTTGGCGGAGTTGTCCCCGGTGTACTTCGCCGCCTGGGCCTTGAAGGCGTTGGCGACGGCGAGCATCTGCGACTGCTTGAAGACCTTGCCCGCGTCGGTGCCGGTGACGTTGAACAGCGTCTTGACGCAGTCCGTGGTCGCCCCCTGGACGAAGGAGACCAGGGCGGCGCCGCTGCGGCTGCCGAAGTCGGCGGACGTACAGCTGGGCGCGGCCGGGGCCTGCGCGGTCAGTGCGCGTTTGGCCGCGGGCGAGGTGGAGCGGGAGTCCGGGGCGGTCTGGACGGCCGTCCCGGTGGGCTGGAGCGACTGGCCGAGCAGCTCCGGCGGGAGCGGCGCAGCCGTGCGGCCCAGGTCCTCGGAGGTGTCGGCGGCGGCGGTCTCCGCGCCGAACGGCTTCGGCGCGGCGGCCCCGGCCCGGGCCGGGGCCTGTGCCTGGGGCGTCGGGTTCGCGGCCGCGACGGTCGTCGCCGACGCGGCGAGGGCGGGGGTCGGTAGCAGGGTGGCGGGGCCGGCGAGGGCGGCGGCCACCAGGAGCGGAAGGGATTGGCGCAGACGCACTGCGGTGTCCTTGTCCTGAGGTGGGGGAGGTGACGCGGCGTCGGCCACGAGGTGAAGGGGAAGTTGACGTGTGACCTGTCACCGGAATCAGGGTCAGAACAATGTCACAGGTTATATGTCATCGCAAGAGTGTGCGCGGCAGTGCCTCCGACGGCCGTCGGCAGCCGCCGGAGTCCTCAAATCACGTGTGGGAGAAGCGAAACGGCCGGACCGGCTTCCCGCCGGCGGGGCCCGGCCGAGGAGCGGGGGCTGCCAGGTACCGGCGCGCGGGCGGGGGACGCCGGACGGGCGAGAGGACCGGCCGCGGGAGCGCGTCGTTCGACCAGCGCGAGAGGGACCGTCAGACCAAGGGCGACCAGCCGAGGGCGGGGCCGAGCCGGGTGGCGAGGTCGGTGAGGATCTGCACGTAGTCCTGGTGCTCGAAGGTGAACGGCAGGGCGAAGGCGACTTCGTCGACCTCCTGGTAGCCGGCGTGGGCGCGCAGCCGTTCGGCGAGCTCCTCGGAGGTGCCGACCAGGTCCGGGGCGAACAGCAGCCCGCCCGGGCCCTGCGGGGCGAGGGTGCGCGGGGTGCGGGCGAGGGCGTACGCCTCGTACTTGGCGCGCTGCTCGGGGGTGGCGCTGTCGGTGGGGACGACCACCAGGCCCTGGGAGACCCGGGCGCGCTCGCCCGCGGGGTGCAGGGCGCGGAAGGCTCGGATCTGCTCGGCCTGGATCGTGGCGAAGTCCGCTGCGGATTCGCCCGGTTCGGGCTTCACGACGCTGCTGGTCAGCAGGTTGAGCCCGTGTTCGCCCGCCCAGCGGGCCGAGCGCAGACTGCCGGCGCCGTACCAGAGCCGATCGGCCAGCCCGGGGGAGTGCGGCTGGACGCGGCGCGAGTACACCTCGATGCCCTCGGTGCCGGCGAAGTCGGAGGCGTCCTCGCCGCGGACCAGGGCGAGCAGGCGTTCGGCGCGGCGGTGGCCGAAGTCCTCGTGGTCGCCGGTGTCCGGGTAGAGGGCGCCGCGCACGTGCTCGTAGTGGGTCGGCCGGCCGACGCTGAAGCCGGGGTTGAGCCGGCCGCCGGAGAGCAGGTCGACGGTGGCGAGGTCCTCGGCGAGCCGCAGCGGGTTCTCCCAGCCGAGCGGGACGACGGCGGTGCCGAGCTGGATGCGGCTGGTGCGCTGGGTGGCGGCGGCGAGGACGGCGACGGGTGAGGAGATCCCGTACTGGAGGTGGCGGTGGCGCAGCCAGGCGCTGTCGAAGCCGAGCCGCTCGCCGAGGGTGATGAGGTCGAGGGTGGACTCGTGGCCCCGGCGCGGATCGGCCTCGTCGAAGAGCCCGATGGTGAGGAAGCCGAGTTTCCGCAGCGGGCGGGGGGTGGGCGGCATGGTGGCGGCTCCGCGGGGGATCCAGCGGCCCCGGGGAGGGCCGGACGGCTGGTGCGCGTCGACCGTACGCAGGCGGTCCGCGGCCCGACAAGATCGCGCGCGATCCGGACAGCGGATCGCAACGGGCCGCAACGCGAAGCAACGCGGCGCAACGCGCGCCGGGGCCTGCCCGGCGGGATCCGCCGGGCAGGCCCCGGCGCACGCCGGTCGTGCGCCTGGGTCAGCAGCTGCGCAGCTCCGGGCTCTGGTTGCGGATCTGGTTGTGCAGCGAGGTGAACTCGCGGTAGGCCTTGCTGTCCTCGGAGCCGGGGCGGAAGGCCCCGACGCGGTGGCAGTTGACGAAGGCGAGCTTCACGCCGAAGTGGTCCTCCAGACTGCCCCGGATGGCGTTGCTGGCCAGCGCGCGCAGCAGCTGGGCGCGCTGCTCGTCGCTGGGCGTGGTGTTGTCGGTGGTGAACTCGGCCTCGGTGGCAGCGAGTTCGGTGCTGAGTCCGGCGACGACCTGGTAGGCGTACGGGAGCGAGGCGCGGACGGTGTCGAGGAAGTCGGCCTCGTCCACGCGGCCGTTGCGGGCCTGGTCGAGCAGGGCGGGGGAGACGTCGAGCGACATGGAGGTCCTCTTTCGCGGGGCGCGCGCAGGGCGCGGCCGGGGGACGGTCGACGAAGATGAAAACCATTTGCGTAAGAGACTGTCCTGGACGCCCCGACGGTCTGTCAAGTACCGACCCCCGAGGGGCCGGCGCCCGGCCCGCCGTCCGAGCGGCCGGCGACCGCCGCCTGCGGCACCCGCCGCACCTTGATGACGAACACCGCGATCAGCACCGCGAGCGCGGCGAACACCAGTCCCATCCGGAAGGCGGCTTCGATGCCGTGCGCCAGCACCTGGGAGGAGTACGGCGCCGGCAGCTTCCCGCTCGCCCGGAACTGGAGGGCCTGCTGCGGGGTGGCCTGGCCGAGGAACTTCCCGACCTGCTGCCGGGCCTCGTTGCGGCTCGCCGTGCCGAAAACCGTGACCAGGATCGACAGGCCGAGCGAACCGCCCACCTGCTGGGTGGTGTTGAGCATGCCGGTGGCCGCCCCGGTCTCGTGCGGGGCGACCTGCGAGACGGCGGTGAGCATCGCCGGGACGAAGATCGAGCCCATTCCGAAGCCGAACAGCAGCGTCGGCCCGAGGATGCCGCCCACGAAGGTGCTGTCGACGTCGATCCGGGTCGCCCAGAACACCCCGCACAGCACCAGGGCCGAGCCGGTGACCAGGAACGGCTTCGGGCCCCACCGCAGCTGGTTGCGCGCGGCGAACTGGGCGGCCGCCACGATCGCCGCGCTGATCGGCAGGAAGGCGAAACCGGCCCGCAGCGGGCTGTAGTTCAGGATCTCCTGCACGAACAGGGTGATGAAGAAGAAGATGCCGAACATCGTCGCCGCCACGCACAGCATCAGGCCGTACACACCCGAGCGGTTGCGTTCGCGGAACAGGTGCAGCGGGGTGATCGGCTGCGGCACCCGTCGCTCGTTCACCAGGAAGGCCGCCAGCAGTGCGACCGCCAGGCTGAACGCGGTGAGCGTGACGGCGTCCGTCCAGCCGTGGTCGGAGGCCCGGATGAAGCCGTACACCAGCGACACCATGCCCACCGTGGCGGTGAACGCGCCGGTCAGGTCGAAGCGCCCGGGGTGCCGCTCGGACTCGTTGATGTACAGCGGTGCCAGTACCGCGATCGCGACGGCGATCGGCACGTTGACGAACAGCACCCACCGCCAGGACAGCCAGGAGGTCAGCATGCCGCCGAGCAGCAGGCCCACCGTGCCGCCCGCACCGGCCACGGCGGAGTACACCCCGAACGCGCGGTTGCGCTCCGGGCCCTCCTTGAAGTTGGTGGCGATCAGCGCCAGGGCGGTCGGCGAGGCGATCGCCCCGCCCAGCCCCTGGAGCGCCCGGGCCGCCAGCAGCCAGGCCGGGGACTGGGCGACCCCGCCGAGCAGCGAGGCCAGGCCGAACACCAGCACGCCGACGATGAACACCCGCCGGCGCCCGAGGATGTCGCCGGCACGCCCGCCGAGCAGCAGCAGCCCGCCGAAGGTGAGGGTGTAGGCGTTGATCACCCAGGACAGGTCGGTGGTGGAGAACTTCAGCGCCTGCTGGATGTGCGGCAGGGCGATGTTCACGATCGTGACGTCGAGAACCACCATCAGCTGGGTGGCCGCGATGACGGTGAGGGCTATCCCTGGGCGCTGGCCCCGACCTGCGGTCGCGGGCGGCGCCGTGGCCTGGGCACGCGAGGTGGCCATGGCAGGTCCCCCAATGGCTCGGGGCGAACGACGGGCAGGGAACGGGTTCGTTCACCACCAATGACAGTAGACCCGGCCGATAGGGAACACAACCGTTCATTACGGGCACGCAGTGTTTTCCGGACAATAACTGATCAGGGGTGTGAAAGCGGCCCGTCGCCGGGCGTCGTCACGTCCGGTTCGCGGCCTGCTTGACGGTACGGATCACCGGCGCCGTCTCGACCTGGAGGACGGCCGGGAGGGCGGCGACCCTCGTGGTCAGGTAGCGGTACAGCGCCCGCTGGTCCGCGCAGACCACGGTGGCGTACAGGTTGGTCGGGCCGGTCGTGGCGGCGGCGAAGGCGACCTCGGGGTGGCCCGCCAGCGCCCGGCCGGCCGCTTCGAGGTGCGGGGGCGCGACCGAGAGCCACAGCAGGGTCCGGGTGCCGGCGCCGAGCAGGCGCCGGTCGCAGTCGACGTCCAGGTAGAGCACCCCGCGTTCGCGCAGCTCCGCCATCCGGCGCCGGACCGTCGTGGGCGACCAGCCGGTCAGCCCGGCCAGCTGCTCGAAACCGGCGCGGCCGTCGGCGGCGAGCGCGGCGAGCAGTTTGCGGTCGCCGTCGTCGAGCCGTACGGGCCGGTCCGGCAGCGGGCCGACCGGTTCCGGCCGGTGCGGCGGCGGAGCAGGGCGCAGCGCCTCGACGGCCTGCGCGTCCAGCGGGCCCAGTTTGGCGATGAGGCTGTCCGGGCCGCCGTAGAAGGTGTGCAGGACGGAGTGGGCGCTCACCCCCTCCACCCGGGGGGTGCGCGGGAGGCGGGCCAGCAGCAGCGCCTCGCTGTCGGCCTCGCTCTCGGCGCGGACCGTACAGGTGATCTCGGTGCCGCCGGAGGACAGGCTCACCCAGGCGGTCTCGGGGCGCCGGGCCAGCGCCTCGGCGACCGCGACCGCCGCGGACGGCGCGCAGCGCACCCGCAGCAGCCACAGCACCGCGCCCAGCGCCGTCGGGTCGATCCCGCCGAGCACCCGCACCGCGCCGGTCGAACGCAACCTGGCGTACCGGCGGGCGACGGTGCGGTCCGACACCCCGAGGACGGCGGCGATCGTGCTGAACGGAGCCCGGCCGTCCACCTGGAGGGCGTGGACGAGGCGGCGGTCCAGGTCGTCGTAGTCGGATTCCACCGCGCCGAGCGTAGCCGGTGTCGGATCCCGCCGCCATCGCGCCGGTCACTCGCCCAACCGCCCCCGGTGGCGCGAACGTTGGCCCCGTCACGAGAACACTTTTCGACGGGAACCAGGGAGACAACCATGGACACCGACGTACTCGTCGTCGGCGCCGGCCCGACCGGACTGACGGCGGCCAACGAACTGCTGCTGGCGGGCGCCTCGACCGTACTGGCCGACCGGCTGCCGCAGCCCAGCGCCCTGTCCCGGGCCGGCGGCATGCAGTCCCGTACGGTCGAGGCGCTCGACCAGCGCGGTCTGCTGGAACCGCTGCTGACCACCGGGCACCACCCGGTCGGCACCAGCCACTTCGCCGGCATCCCGCTGCCGGCCGACGACGACTCCCGCCCCCGACTGCCGTGGCGTTCCGTTCCGCAGGTCGAGCTGGAGGGCTTCTTCGAGAAGCACCTCGCCGCACAGGGTCTGCACGTCCGGCGCGACCACGAGCTGGTCGGCCTCGCCCAGGACGAAGAAGGCGTCACCGCGAGCTTCGCCAACGGCCGTACCGTGCGGGCTCGTTACCTGATCGCCGCCGACGGCGGCCACAGCACGGCGCGCTCGCTGCTGAAGGCCGAGTTCCCCGGCCGGGCTGGCACGGCGACCACGATCGCCGCCGACGTCCGGCTCAGCGGCACCGAGCAGCTGGGCACGCACCACCGCGCCGAGGACGGCACCTGGGCCGCGGTGTTCCCTCTCGGCACCGACGGCCGGGGCAGGCCGCTGCGCCGCCTCGCCCTGGGCGGGCCGGGCCGGTCGGTGCCCAGGGACGTCCCGATCACCGAGGAGGAGATCCGCACCGGGCTGCGCGCCGTTTTCGGCGAGCGGGTGCAACTGCTCGAACTGCGCCATGCCCGCCGGATCACCAATGCGGCCCGGCAGGCGGCGCAGTACCGGCACGGCCGGGTGTTCCTGGCCGGCGACGCCGCCCACGTCCACCTCCCGCTCGGCGCCCAGGGCATGAACAGCGGCATGCAGGACGCCTTCAACCTGGGCTGGAAGCTCGGCGCCGCCGTGCGCGGCTGGGCACCGGAGGGCCTGCTCGACAGCTACCACACCGAACGCCACCTGGCCGGTGCCCTGGTGCTGCGCAACGTCCAGGCGCAGAGCCTGCTGATGGACTGGACGGGCAGCGGAGACCCTGAGGTGACGGCCGCCCGGGAGCTTTTCACCGAGCTGGCCGAACTGCCGGAGGTGCGGCGCCGCCTCGGCGACCTGATGGCCGGGACGGCCATCCGCTACCCGATGCCGGACGCCGCTCCCCACCCGCTCCTCGGCGGCCCCGCACCGGACGTCGACCTCGGCCCGACCCGGCTGCACGAGCTGCTGCGCTCCGGGCGCGGGGTGCTGCTAGACCCGCGGGGCGACCTTGCCGGGACCGTCGCCCCCTGGTCGGACCGGGTCGACCGCTTCGGCCGCACCGGCCGCGCCGACCGGGGCGCTGTGGCGGCCGAACCGATGCTGGTGCGCCCGGACGGCCACGTCTGCTGGGTCGGTGTTTCGGAGTCCCTGCGGCCCTCCCTCGCCCGCTGGTTCGGCGCCCCGGTGTCCGGCTGATCGTCCGTTTGCCGGGGCGGGGACGGCCGCCGGGGCCGCCCGCGCCCCGGCACGGCTAACGGGGTCACGACGTCGGCACGTATGTCACGGCCTCGGCCCGTAGTCGCCTGTGAGCCGCCCGGCCTACGGGGCCGGCGGGTAGCCGCGGGTGCGGACGAGGGCGTGGGCGAGGTCGGTGAAGGCGCGGGCGGCGGCGCTGCGGTAGGCGTCGGAGCGGCGCAGCAGGGTGACGGTGCGGGTGGGGAGGGGCGGTTCGAGGGGGATCCGGGCGAGGCGGGGGTGCTCGTGGGTGACGGCCTCGGGCAGGACGGTGGCGAGCGGGGTGCGCTGGACGACCTCGGTGAGGGCCTGGACGGAGTTGGCCTCGACGGCGATCCGCGGGCTGACCCGGTGCTGCGCGAAGTAGCCGTCGATGTGCCCACGGGTCGCGAAGTCGCCGCTGAGCAGCGCCAGTTGGCGGTCGCCGAGGTCCCGTACGGGAAGCGGTCCCGGCTGGTCGGTGGTCGGCGGGTCGGCGATTGGGTGGTCGGCGGTCGGGTGGTCGGCGCCGACGCCGGTGACGAGGGTGAGGGTCTCGGTGAAGAGGGCGGTGGCGGTGACGCCGGGCAGGTGGGGGCCGTCGAAGGCGATGCCGAGGTCGAACTCGTCGGTCAGCAGTCCGGCCTCGATGCGGTCCTGGCTGGTCTCCCGCACGGTCAGGGTGATGCCGGGGTGTCGGGCGTGGAGCTCGGCGGTGAGCGGGCCGACCAGATAGGCCGTGAAGGTCGGGGTGACGGCCAGGCGCAGCTGCCCGCGGGAGAGGTCCTGGACGTCGTGGACGGCGCGCTCGGCGGCGGCCAGGTCCCGCAGCGCGCCGCGGGCGTGGTGGGCGTACGCCTGCCCCGCGTCGGTGAGGCGCACGGTGCGTCCGGTGCGGTCCAGCAGCTGGGTGCCGAGGGTCCGTTCGAGCTGCTTGATCTGCTGGGACAGGGTGGGCTGGGAGATGTGCAGCTCCTCGGCGGCGCGGGTGAAGTTGCCGTGGTCGGCCACGGCGAGCAGATAGCGCAGGTGGCGCAGTTCCAGGGCCATGACGCAACTATAGATGTCATCAATGGAAACCATGGGCAGTAGCTCTTGGACACTATAGAAGCAGGTCATGCACAGTGGATCTCGTCGGGCCCCACCGGCCCGGCCGCCACGAAAGGAAGTGACCCCATGCGTGACTTCGCCCAGGGCATCGCACGCTTCCAGCAGGACGTCTTCCCCGCCAAGGAAGAGCTCTTCACCCGCCTGGCCGTCCGGCACGCCCCGCACACGCTGTTCATCGGCTGCTCCGACGCCCGCGTCGTACCGGAGCTGATCACCGGGGCGGAGCCGGGCGAGCTGTTCGTCATCCGTACCGCCGGGAACCTGGTGCCCGCCTACACCCCCGGGGCCGACGGCGTCACGGCCAGCATCGAGTACGCCGTCGCCGCTCTGGGCGTGCGGGACATCGTCGTCTGCGGCCACTCCGCGTGCGGCGCGATGACCGCCCTCGCCCACGGCCACGACCTGAGCGGCGCCCCGGCGGTCGCCGACTGGCTGCGGCTCGCCGACGCCTCGGTGGCCCGGACCGCCACCCCCGGGGACGTACCGGCCCTGGTCCGGCACAACGTGCTCGCCCAGCTGGCGAACCTGGCCACCCACCCGTCCGTCGCCCGCGCCCTCGCCGAACGGACCGTCACCCTGCGCGGCTGGGTCTTCGACATCGCCACCGGCCGCGTCGAGGACCTCACCCCGGACGGCCGCGAGGCCGTGCCCGCGGCCTGACCCGGGAAGACCCCAACCCCGAATCCAGCTGCTCCGCGCAGCCGTTAACCCGAAAGGAACACCCCCATGGTGCACGCCCAGTTCGACCCCACCGCCCGCCAGGCCCTCGCCGTCGCCGCCGTCGACGCCAAGACCCGCAAGGACCTCAGCTGGCAGCAGATCGCCGACGCCTCCGGCCTGTCGGTCGCCTTCACCACCGCCGCCGTCCTGGGCCAGCACGCCCTGCCCGAGGACTCCGCCAAGGCCGTCGCCGCCCTGCTCGGCCTGGACGACGACGCGGCGCTGCTGCTCCAGACCATCCCCACCCGCGGCTCGATCCCCGGCGGCATCCCCACCGACCCGACCATCTACCGCTTCTACGAGATGCTCCAGGTCTACGGCACCACCCTCAAGGCCCTGGTCCACGAGCAGTTCGGCGACGGCATCATCTCCGCGATCAACTTCAAGCTCGACGTGAAGAAGGTCGCCGACCCCGAGGGGGGCGAGCGCGCCGTCATCACCCTGGACGGCAAGTACCTGCCGACCAAGCCCTTCTGAGCCGAGCCTCCGGCGGGGCGGGCCCATCGCCCGCCCCGCCCCGCCCGGCCCGGACATAGCCACCCTTCGACATCCTTCGACACCCTTCGACCCCGAGGAGGCCCCGTGGACTTCGTCCAGCGCACCATCGACCTCGCCCGCCGGAACGTCACCGAGGGCGGCCGCCCGTTCGCGACCGTCATCGTCAAGGACGGCCGGATCCTGGCCGAGAGCGCCAACAAGGTCGCCCAGACCAACGACCCCACCGCCCACGCGGAGATCCTCGCCATCCGCGAGGCCTGCACGAAGCTCGGCACCGAGCACCTGACCGGCACCACCATCTACGTGCTCGCCCACCCCTGCCCGATGTGCCTGGGCTCGCTGTACTACTGCTCGCCTGACGAGGTCGTCTTCCTCACCACCCGCGACGCCTACGAACCGCACTATGTCGACGACCGCAAGTACTTCGAACTCGCCAACTTCTACGACGAGTTCGCCAAGAACTGGGAGGAGCGCCGACTGCCGATGCGGTACTCGCCGAGCGAGGACGCGGTGGAGGTCTACCGCCTCTGGCAGCAGCGCAACGGCGGCGAGCGCCGGGTCGCGGGCACCCCGACGGCCGGGTGAGGCCCCCGATGCCCGACGTGATCGAGAAGGTGGCCTGGACCCAGGTGGAACACGGCCGACTCCTGGCCACCCGCAGCCACGGCCGCGAGCTGTTCTACCTCCCCGGCGGCAAGCCCGAGCCCGGCGAAACCCACGTCCAGGCACTGGTCCGCGAGGTCGAGGAGGAACTCGGCGTCGCCCTGGACCCGGCGACCGTCCTACCCCTGCTGACCGTCGAGGCCCCGGCCGACAACAAACCCGCGGGCACCGTCGTCCGCGCCACCTGCTACACCGCCGACCACACCGGCACCCCCACCCCCTGCGGCGAGATCGCCGCGCTCGCCCACCTCACCCACGGCGACCACCCCCGCGCCAGCGCCACGACCCGTACCGTCCTCGACCACCTCGCCGCCGCCGGCCGGCTGCTGCGCCGGTAGGCCCCGCCCCAGCCATCGGCCCGGATCGAGGGCACGGCGGGTCCGGGCGCCAGGAGGGCCGTACTCGGCGCAGTGCTCACAATCGCACCTGGTCAGGGAGTTGGCCTGACAGTGGGCGGTCTCCCAGTACGGTGAAGCACAGGGCCCGGGGTCGACGAGGGAGCCGTCCTCGGGCAGGCTGCGCCGGCACCAGTCGCAACGGACGGCGGCCGGCACCCCCGCGCGGCGCAGGACCTGCGCTGCGTGGGAGGCGACCTCGAACGGGACGTCCGACACGAGGGTGGCCGATCCGGTGTCCAACACCCGGCGGCTGTGCCACAGGCTCAGCCCGGTCACCGCGCGGACGGCCTTGAGCGCCGCCGCACCGCGGGGCGAGGCACCGGCCAACTCCACCATGAACTGCGGGTCCTCCACAGCTCCCCCTCAGCCGGTCGTGGCGATCCTGTCGAGCAGGGCGGCGAGCTCGGTGGGGCGCGAGAGGAACGGCGAGTGGCTGCCGGGCAGGTGGTGGACGGTGTCGGTCCGGGCCGCCAGGCGTTCCTGGTGGGCGGGTGCGAGCGCGAGGTCGTCGTCGCACACGATGTAGCTGGACCGGGTCGAGCGCCAACCCGCGGTGGTCACCCGTTCCCGGAAGGACCGCGCGCTCTGTGGCGTCAGCCGCGCCAGGGCCCGCTCGGCGGCCCCCTCCGCGGCGTCGCCGAAGAACAGCTCACGCGCGTCCTCCGGTGGCGGAACGCTGCCCACCGCCTCCCCGGACTCCGGCAGGCCGAGGAAGGAGGCCAGCGATTCGCCCGCTTCGAGCGGGTAGGCCGCCAGGAAGACGGCGTGCACCGCGTTCGGGGCCTCGGCCAGCGCCTCGGTGACGGGCACGCCGCCGTAGGAGTGGGCCACCACGGCGGTCGGCCCGTCGATCCGCCCGAGGGCCTCGCGTACCGCCCGTACGTCGTCGACGAGGCCGGCCGTGGCGGACGAGGCGGTCGGCAGGTCGACCGTGTGCGTCCGCCTGCCGGCGGCGTCGAGCAGGGGCCGGAGGCCGTCGAAGCACCAGGCGCCGTGCCAGGCGCCGTGCACCAGGAGGATCGACGGGCGGTCGGCGGACGTGGACATCAGGATGCCTCCTCGGGGCGGGCCGTCAGCAGCAAGGCGACTCGGAGTCGCGACAGGCTTGATCGTGTCACCGGCTTCGATCCCGTCGCAACGTCAACTGCCGTGGCGTCATGACCGCTTACGGCAGCCGGAGCGGGGGCCGCAGGCGGGCCGAGTGAACGGAACTGGCAAGCTGGGCCGGTCGGGGCGCCGTTCGGGCGCCCCTTGGCAAGGGGGTGCTGTGATGGATGAGGTGCTGGCTCGACGGGTGCCTCCGTTGGATCCGCAGGTGGGCGTCGCGGTGGCGGCCGCCGGTGAGCGGGCGCGGCAGGTGCTCACCCCGGAGGGGCTGGCGGCCTGGCAGGAGCGCGACGCCGCCGCCCGGCCCCGTCCGACTCCCGACCAGCTGCGCGACGGCGGCCGCTTCGAGGTGGGGGAGCTCCGCGTGCCACGGGCCGACGGCGGGGGAGAGGTCACACTCGTCAGCGGGCGGCCCGCCGGAGTCGGCGGGGCACTGCCGGTGCTGTACTACCTGCACGGCGGTGGAATGGTGACGGGCAACGCGTGGTCCGTCCTGCCACGGCTGCTGCGCTCGTGGGCGCTGCCGCTGGGGCTGGCCGTGGTGTCCGTCGAGTACCGGCTCGCGCCGCGCACCCGCTTCCCGGGGGCCGTCGAGGACGGCTACGCCGGGCTCTGCTGGGTAGCCGAACACGCCGCCGCGCTGGGCGTGGACGCGCGGCGCCTGGTGATCGGCGGCAAGAGCGCCGGCGGCGGGCTCGCCGCGGCCCTCGCCCTGCTGGCCCGCGACCGCGGCGGCCCGGCGCCGATCGGTCAACTGCTGCTCAGCCCGATGCTCGACGACCGCGGCGACACCTTCTCCAGCCACCAGATGGCCGGCCACGACACCTGGCACCGTGCCTCCAACGCGACCGCCTGGCAGGCCGTCCTGGGCGAGCGCTACGGCGCCGCCGACCTCTCGCCCTACGCCGCCCCGGCCCGCGCCACCGACCTGTCCCGGCTGCCCGCCGCGTACCTCGAAGTGGGCTCCGCCGAGACCTTCCGCGACGAGACCGTCGCCTACGCGGACGCCATCTGGCGGGCGGGCGGCGACGCCGAACTCCACGTGTGGCCCGGCGCCTGCCACGGCTTCGACACCCTCGCCCCGCATGCAGCCGTCTCCCAGGATGCCCACGCCGCCCGCACCCGCTGGCTGCGCCGCATCCTCCCGCCGGCGTGAGCCTGCGACCGGTCGCTCCCGGTCAGCCGGTTGACCGGGCCCCGGGCGGGGTGCGGCCGAAGCGGGACGCGCTCCCGTCGTCGAGCTGTTCCAGGAAGCCGTTCAAGGTGTCGGCGACCTCGTGGAGGCAGCGGGCGCTGAACAGGACCGGCTGGTAGCCGGAGATGTCGTACGGAGTGGTGAGCATCGCCTCGATGTCCAGGGCGCGTACGTCGGAGAGTCCCAGGCGCCGGATCTCGCCGAAGGAGGACAGCAGGGCCGCGCCGTAGGCCTTCGGCATGCCGTCCTCCTCGAGGACGCCGTACTCCAGGGTGAACCAGTAGACGTCGCTGATCATCTGCAGGACGTCCGCGTCGTCGATGCGCCTGGCGGCACGTCCGATCGAGCGGTAGATGTCGGCGAACGCCGGGCAGGACAGGTGGATCCCGTGGCCGAAGACGTCGTGGACGACATCGGGCTCGGGGGTGAACAGCGGCACGGCGGGGTGCCGGACGAACTGCACGGCGTGGAAGTAGCCGTCCGCCATCGAGCCGAGGAACCGCTTGTTGGCGACGACGCCTCCCGCGAGGGTGAACTGGAAGCCCGTCGAGCGGCGCAGGGCCGGTCCGACCTCGGCGTGCTGCGGGATGCGGTGGGCGGGGATGGGCGCCTGCTCCCTGGCGTCGAGGACGGCGCGGCAGGCGTGCTCCTCCTGGGCCGACCACAGCGCCCGGTGGATGGTCCGCCAGGTCCGATCCTCGCTCGCGCTGTACTCGACCAGCGGCGCGGGATCCCCGACCCGGTGCCCGCGGGCCATGGCGGCCAGGGACCGGCGCCGTCGCAGATAGTGCGGATCGCTGAGCCCGGGGTGCTCGGCGGGCACGCCCAGCCGGCCGTCAGCCGCAACGGGTGTACGCGCCCTCGTTTCGCCCACACACTGCATTTTCCCGGCGGATACGGACTCATGCATCCGCTCCCAGTCGCTACCCGTGCCCGAAGAAGCGCCCGGGCGCGGCACGCCAGGAAGGCGCCGGGGACCCGAGGTGCCGCACCACCGAGGCCAGCAGCGCGGTGCGCCGAGGCTCCGGGGTGCGCTCCAACGGACTGGTCACCCGCTCCGACCCGGCCGACCTTCACCCCCAACGACTCTTCGCGACCCCGGACGAACAGGACCACGCCGTCGCGGCGGTGCTGCGGAGCGGTCAGGCGCCCCACGCCCTGGAAGCGCAGGACGGTACTACGCGAGGCCGTACCGATCCCGCCCCGCCACCGCGTGGGCCGACCGGCCGGCGTGACGTCCGCGCGAGAGGGCCGCTCAACCCCGGCCGGGGCTACGACGGACGCCCGCCGAAGGTCCACCCGTGCACCTCGACGTCGGCGTACCGCTCCACCGTCAGTACGCCACGGGCGGTCTTCAGGTCCGGCGCCCGGAGCAGGACGGCCGTACCCGGCCAGGTGACGCCGTCGTCGGACAGGAGCGGCCCGTAGGCGATCAGTTCGTCCCGGTCGGCGGGTACGGTGAGGTCGGAGGGCTGCCCCGTGCCGAGGCCGAGCACCAGATAGTGGTTGCCGCCGGTCTCGCCGCCGGGGAAGTCCCACATGGTGCGCCCCAGCAGGTTGCGCCAGCGCCGCAGCAGCACGTCGCGGTAGACGCCGGCCCGGTAGCCGGGCTCGTCGAAGGCGAACGCGGGAGCGGCGGCCGGATCGGGCAGGTCGACGATGTGGACGCTTCCGGTGGGTACGCCGTCGTCGTCGAGGGTCGGGCCCCGGGCGATCAGCTCTTCCGCGAACCGGTCCATGTAGGACCAGTGTTCTTCCAGCAGCTCGCGGCGCAGCGCCAGGGAGTCGGGCCGGTCTCGGTGGTAGCAGAGGAACTCCATGCCCGCAGTCTCTCCTCAAACGGGCGGCGTGGTAGAGCAGTTGGTGGGACCGGTGGAAGTGTCGGGCGAACGTCGGGCCAACGTCGTGGCCGCGGGCGTACCGGGGCCGTGAGGATGGGGCACGTCAGCCGGTCGGCTGACACGGCGAGCGCCACGGGGCACGGGAACCCTCCGTCCGCTCACTCATGCTGCGAGGAGAGTTCATGCGCAAGCAGATCTGCACCGGCCTCGGAATCCTGGCCCTGGTGACGGCCGCCCTCGGCGCGGGCGTCGGGTCGGCGGCGGCCGCGGAGGGTCGCGCGAACGTCGGTACGGTCCGCGCGGCCGCAGGCCTGAACTACGTGGGCCAGTACCGGATTCACAGCAGCTACAACGGCAAGTGCCTGGACGCGGACCTGAACACGATCGGCGCCAACGGCACCAAGGTCCAGCTGTGGGACTGCAACGGCTGGACCAACCAGAACTGGACCCTGTGGACCGACGGCACCGTCGACTACATCCAGAACAACTACAGCGGCCGCTACCTCGACGCGGACCTCAACACGATCGGCGCCAACGGCACCAAGGTCCAGCTCTGGGACTACAACGGCTGGTCCAACCAGCGCTGGAACTTCGCCAGCTACGGGGTGGTGAACGGCTACAACGGCCGCGTGCTGGATGCGGACCTGAACACGATCGGCGCCAACGGCACCAAGGTCCAGCTCTGGGACAGCAACGGCTGGACCAACCAGAACTGGACGCTCGAGTCGATCTGATCCTCTCAGGTCCTCCCGGCAGCCTGCCCCACCAGAGCTGCCGGAGGACGGTGGCGCCGGCTCGTCACGAGCCGGCGCCACTCGTCGGCGGAGCCTCGGCCGCGATCCGCGAGCGGGGCCTCGCCCGGAGGGTCAGCAATCCGTGCAACACCCAGCCCCCGACTCTCGCCCGATCGAGCTCCCGGGCGAAGGCGGCGAGGCGCGCCTGGCGCAGCTCACCTGACCATCCGTCGGTCGACGAGACCGGTGGCGCGCAGGGTGAGGTTGAGGCCGGACGTCCGACGTCCCCCGCGCCGGATCAGCCGACGTTGACGGCCGTGTCGTCGAGGACGAAGGAGGTCTGCTTGGTGTAGTCCTCCGCGCCGCTGAACTTCAGGGTCACGGTCTGCCCCGCGTAGCCGGACAGGTTGAAGCTGTGCTGCTGGTAGCCGGCGGCCGCGTTCGTGTTGGAGTAGGTCGCCAGGGTGGTGCCGTTCGCGGTCACCGTCAGCTTGTCGTACGCGCTGGTGGTGGGCTCGGCGGTGTCGACGTGCAGCCAGAAGCTGAAGGTGTAGGTGCTGCAGCCGGTCGGCAGGGTCACCGTCTGGGCGAGCGTGTCGGTGTTGGCGCTGCCGTAGCCGTCCAGCCAGACGTCGTACGTGCCGGAGTGCGGCGGCTCGCTGGAGCTGCTGTTGATGGTGCTGCTGCCGCCGGTGTTGGTCTCCGTCCAGCCGGCCGTCGTACCGGCCTCGAAGCCGGGGTTGGTGAGCAGCTGGGCCGGGGTGCAGCCGCCGCCGCTGCCGCCGGACTGGACGGTCCAGGTGAAGGTGACGGAGGAGGACGGGCCGGTGGAGTCGGTCGCGGTGGCCGTCACGGAGTAGGTCCCGGCGGTGGTCGGGGTGCCGCTGATCAGGCCGGTCGTGGCGTTGACGCTCAGGCCGGCGGGCAGCCCGGAGGCGGCGTAGCTCAGGGTTCCGCCGGCCGTGTCGGTGGCGGAGAGCTGGAGGCTGGTGGCGGTGCCGGCGGTGGCGGTGCGGGCGCCCGGGTTGGTGAGGGCGACGCCGCCGGTGGTGCCGCTGCCGCTGCCCGAGGCGAGCCAGGCGGTGGCGTTGAGGCCGAGTGCGGCGTCGGTGCCGGCCGGGTCGTTCCAGCCGTTGTAGAGGGTCTTGCCGGATTCGCCGGTGCCGTCGTCGATGGTCGAGCTGTCGCCCCAGATGGCGACCCGGCCCTTGCCGAAGCTGCTGGTGGCGAAGAAGGCGCCGGTGGTGCCGGAGTAGCCGGTGCGGTAGACGATGCCCTTGACGCTGGGGTTGTCGGCGGGCTTGAGGGTGAAGGTGGTGCCGTTGCGGATGATGCTGCCGGTGACGGTGCCGAACGGGCCGTGCAGGACGGGGTCGTTGGCGTCGTTGACGGCGGTCGGGTTGTCGGTCTGGATGTTGAGGAGGTCGACCGAGAGCCCGAACGGGTCGTTGCTGTTGACCGAGTTGGTGGTCATCAGGTCGTTGATGATGGCGGGGGAGTCCCAGCCGTCGTTGTTGCGGTCGCTCTGGGTGTGGTCCGAGATCAGGAACAGCCCGCCGCCGTTCTGGACGAACTTCATGACGGCGGTCTTCTCGGCGTCGCTGAGCCGGATGTTGGGCTCGGGCAGGACGAACTCGTCGAAGTTGGCGAGGTCCAGCGCTCCGCCGGTGCCGTAGGTGATGGTGGAGCCGCTCGGCAGGGTCTTGAGGCTGTACTGGCCGGTCTTCTGGAGGGCGACGCCCCAGCTGGAGATGGCGCCGGTCCAGTCGGTCTCGGACTGCGGGCTGGCGTTCTGGGCAAGCGGGTCCGGCTGGCTGGTGGAGATGATCCAGTCGGCGTTGCCGGCGGTCTCCGCCTTGGTGTCGTCGAACAGCACCCGGTGCTGGGTGGTCGTGGCGGCGGTGGGGGCCGCGCCCGTCGTGGTCGCGGCCGCGGCCCGGTGGGGGACGGCGCCGGCGGCGGTGAGCACGGCCAGGGCGACGGCGCCCAGGGCGAGCGGACGGGTGGCGGCTATGCGTCTGAGCACTGGTCAGACTCCTTGTGTCGTGGGGGTGCAGGGAAGTACCAGGGGGTGCTACGCGCGTAGGCGCAGTGGCACCGTCCCATGATGGGGTAAGCGGCGCTTGAACGGAACGCGACGAAACGGGTCATCGCCGCGCCACTCACCCTCATCGGGGAAAGCCTGCACAGCTGCCACACCGTAAGCTCACCAGATCTCCTTCCCGTTCACCGTGTGTCCCCCAGGGCAGGACCCGCCTGACAGGCCCTACCCCCGGGCCAGCCGCCCCAGGGCCAGGGCCGCCAGGAGCGCGGCGCCGTCGGCGAGGACGTTGTCCTCGAACTCGGCGTCGGGGGAGTGGTTGTAGGCCGCGGTGAAGGGGTCGCGGCCGTCGGTCGGGGCGGCGCCGAGCATCAGGAACGCCGACGGGACGACGGCGGCCAGCACGCCGAAGTCCTCGGAGCCGGCGATCGGCTGGGCCATCGGGACGTACCGCTCCGGTCCGAACAGCCGGGCCGCCAGGCCGGTCGCGAAGTCCGTCTCCACGGGGTCGTTGACGGTCACCGGGTATCCGGGCTCCACCTCGGCCACCGCCTCCAGCCCGTGGGCCGCCGCGATCCCGTGCACCACGCGCAGCGCCTCGCTGCCCACCAACTCCCGCGAGCGCGGGGAGAAGGAGCGGACGGTCGCCTCGAACCGGGCCTCGTCGGGGATCACATTGGCCGCCGTGCCGGCACTGAGCGTGCCGACGGTGAGGACCACCGGGTCGAAGGCGTCGATCCGCCGGGTCACCATCGACTGGAGGGCCAGTACCGCCTCGCACACGGCCGGCACCGGGTCCAGCGCCGAATGCGGGCTGGACCCGTGCCCGCCGCGCCCGCGCAGGGTGACCCGCAGGGTGTCGGAGGCGGCCAGCATCGGCCCGGGGCGGGCGGTGACCAGCCCGTTGGGCAGCAGGGCGGCCGCCACGTGCAGGGCGTACGCGGCCACCACCCGTTCACCGGCCGCGTCCAGCACGCCCTCGTCCACCATCCGCTGGGCGCCGCCCGCCCCCTCCTCGCCGGGCTGGAACATCAGGACCACGTCGCCCGCCAGCTCCGCGCGCCGCTCGACCAGCAGCCGGGTGGCGCCGACCAGCGCGGCCATGTGCAGGTCGTGCCCGCAGGCGTGCATCGCGCCGGGGATCGTCGAGGCGTACGGCACCTGGACGTGCTCCTGCACCGGCAGGGCGTCCATGTCTGCGCGCAGCAGCACCTTCGGCCCGGGGCGGCCGCCGCGCAGCACCGCCGTGATCGAGCTCAGGCCCTTGCCCAGGGTGAGTTCCAGCGGCAGTCCGTCCAGTGCGGAGAGCAGCCGGGCCTGGGTCCTGGGCAGGTCGAGCCCGATCTCCGGCTCCTGGTGCAACTCACGCCTCAGGGTGGCGAGTCCGGGTTGCAGCAGGGCGGCGGATTGGGTCAGTTCGGGCAGTGCCAGTCGGTCGAACAGGGTGGTGGACGCGGAAGGGTCGGACACGGGGCCTCCAGACGGGGGTCGGGTCGGGCTGGCTCCATGATCTGCGCTCACCCGGCCCGTCCGCCCGGATTCACGGCTGACCGCCTTCGTGGGGTGAGCGAGCGTGTGATGCGAGAACCCACCGTGACGGTCCTGACCGCCCTCGCGGACGCCCCGGCACGGCTGCGCCATCGCCCAGGAGATCAGGGCGCTGACCGACGGCCGGGTCCAGCTGCGCACGGGCGCCCTCCACGGCGCACCCCGCCGTCGCGCCGGACATCCCCGGCGCGACGGCGCGGCGCCATGTGAGCGCGCTCGCGACCTCGGATCAGACCTGCCCGGCGAGCGCGGGGATCAGCCGCACCTCCTCGGGCGCCCTGGCGTTGTGCCGCTCGGTCCAGGTGGTCAGCGCGGTCTGGCAGGCGTGGTCGAGGTGCCGCAGACCACTGAGGTCCAGCTCCACGACCCGGTCGGCCGGCAGCGCCTCCAGGGTGTCCAGGAGCCTGGGCAGCCGCAGGAAGGTGGCGTTGCCCGTCAGCCGGACCCGGACGTGCCCCTCGGGCTGCTCCTCGGTCTCCACGTGCAGCCGGGAGGTCTCCCAGGCCGTCTTGACGACCGAGAGGCCCAGGCCGATCAGCACGCCCTCGAACATGTTGACCGTGACGATGGCCACGGCGGTGGCCAGCAGGACGAGCGCCTCCGGGCGGTGCTCGCGCCACAGCGGGCCGAACTGCTTGAACGGCAGGAGCTTGAACCCGGCGTGCACCAGGACGCCGGCGAGCGCCGCGACGGGGATGACGCCGAGCGCGGCGGGCAGCAGTGCGGCGAAGAGCAGCAGCCACACGCCGTGCAGCACGCGGGAGGCCTTGGTCCGGGCGCCGGCCTGGACGTTGGTGGCGCTGCGGACGATGACGGCGGTCATCGGCAGGGCGCCGAGGGCGCCGCAGAGGGCGTTGCCCGCGCCCTGGGCCATGAGCTCCTTGTCGTAGTCGGTGCGGGGTCCGTCGTGGAGGCGGTCGACGGCGGCGGCGCTGAACAGGCTCTCGGCGGAGGCGACGAGGGTGAAGGCGACGACGGTGACGATCAGGGCGGGGGTGAACTGCTCGAACGCCCCGGTGCCGGGCGGCTGGACGGCGTCCAGCAGGCCCTTGACCTCGACCTTCTTCATCGGACGGTCCAGCAGCCAGGTCACGGCCGTGGCGAGCACGACGGCGACCAGCGCGCCCGGGACGACCCGCGCCCTGGCGGGCAGCCGCTGCCACAGCACGATCACGGCTATGGTGCCGGCTCCGATCAGGAAGGTGCCGCCGGCGGCGGGGGGGGAGACGAGCCGGGCGAGGAGGGCGGGCAGGCCGAGGAGTTTGTCGGTCCCGCTCGCGGGCGCCGGCCGGTCGGCCATCGCGTAGAGCTGCCCGGCGATGATGACCAGCCCGATGCCGGCGAGCATGCCCTCGACCACGGCGACGGAGATCGCGCGGAACCAGCGGCCCCAGCGCAGCGCGCCGAGCAGCAGTTGGAGCAGGCCGGCGGCGGCGACCACGAGGCCGAGCGCCGGCAGGCCGAACCGCTGCACGGTCTCGGCGACCAGGACGGTCAACCCGGCCGCAGGGCCGCTGACTTGGAGGCTGCTGCCGGGGAGCAGGCCGGTCACCAGGCCGCCGACGATGCCGGTGATCAGGCCGAGTTCGGCGGGCACGCCCGAGGCGACGGCGACGCCGACGCACAGCGGGAGGGCGACCAGGAAGACGACGAGCGAGGCGGTCAGGTCGTACTTGAGCGTGGGAAACCTGGAGGCGGGAAACCTGGAGGTGGGAAAGCGCATGGGAGCCTTCGTCGGTGGGAGTCCGGAGGTGGTGGTGGGCCGCGGCGTCAGAGCGGCAGGAAGGCGCCGGCGCCGGGGCGGTGGGTGAGGACCGCGCCGGTGTGCACCTCGTAGAACCAGCCGTGCAGGCCGAGCAGGCCCTCGGCGGCCCGGCGGGCGACGCTCGGGTGGGTGCGCAGCCTCTCCAGCTGGTCGAGGACGTGGCGTTGTACGGGGGCGGCCAGGTCGTGGCCCGGTTCGCCGCCGGGCGTCAGCGCGGTGCCGTCGGCGAGCCAGTCGCGGACGGCGGGCACGCCGGTGAGGTCGTCGCCCCGGACGACGGCGCCCACGGCGCCGCAGTGGGAGTGGCCGCACACCACGATGTCGGCGACGCCCAGGACCTCGACCGCGTACTCGATGGTCGCGGCCTCGGCCGAGGGAACGGACGGCTGGTACGGCGGGACGATGTTTCCGGCGGTCCGCAGCTCGAAGAGGTCCCCCGGCCGGGCGCCGGTGACGGCGGCGGGGATGATGCGGGAGTCCGAGCAGGTGATGAACAGCGCCTGCGGGCGTTGGCCCTCGGCCAGCCGCCCGAAGGCGTCGGCGTCCTGTGCGGCGCGGCGGCGGAAGGTACGGGCGTGGTCGATGAATCCTTGCATGTCGGTGCCTCTGGCCCTTCGGAAGTCGTGCGGGTACAGGGACTTCGGGACCGTGCCCGCTCGGTACGGAGGCAGCGCGGAGCGCGACGGCGGCGGTCGTGCCGTGGGCCGTCGTGAACTGCCGGTAGGTTGAGCGGTGGGAGACCCTCGTACGGGTCCGCCACGGGTGAGCGTGCGGGCGCGGTCTGCGCCGATCAGCAGCGGAACACCTGGAGGTCCGCGGTTCTGTCCTGTCTGGCCGCCCGGTGGGGCGGTTCGGGGACCGCGTCCTGCGAGGGGTGGTCGGCGGCCGGAGCCTCGTGGTCGAGGGCCGGTCGCAGCTCGGGTCGGTGCTGAGGGGCCCGGACGTTCCGGGGCCGTGTCCAGCCGGGGCCGGGCACGCACTTGGGTGTCACGGCCTCCTCGGCGAGCTTCGTCGCCATGGCCGGCCGTGGGCGGTTGGGCTCCCGGGTGTACGCGGATGCGGACGGGGACAGCAACAGCAGGCCCACCGCTGCCAGGAGGGCCACGGCTACGGCGCGGACCACTCTCCTGGCGATGAACATTGACCTTTCCTTTCCCCGGATTTGGCTCGGCCTTGAACCCTCACGCACTCTGACGACCTGGCGCCGGTGCGAGTTCCGCAGCCCGGTGAACGGTGCGTGAATCAGTTCTGGTGAAAAGTGATGACGTGCTCCCCACAGCTCCGCATGTGGACGGCCGGTGAGTCGTGTCCGGCCGCCGGTCGCCCCGGCCGCCCGCAAGCGGACGGCCCGACCGGCAGCCGGACGGCCCGACCGGCGATCGAGCAGAATGGGCGCTCATGGAGGAGAGGGAGTCGGTCGTGGGCATCGAGAGCCGTCCGGTGACGCTGAGGGTGATCGCCGATCAGCTGGGGCTGGACGTCTCCACTGTGTCCCGGGTCCTGAACGGCCGGGACGGCGAAGGGCGGCGGGCCGCCTCGGGGCCGACCGCCCGTCGGGTCCGCGATCTGGCCGAGGAGCTGGGCTACCGCCGCAACCCGGCGGCCGTCAGTCTGCGCACCCGGCGCAGCAACCTGATCGGGGTGGTGTTCGCGCGGCTGTCCGAGGTCGTCGTGGCGACCATCTACGAGGGCATCGAGGAGGAGGCCGCCCGGCACGGACTCGCCGCCTTCGTGACCAACACCCAGGACGATCCGGCCCGCCAGCGCGAGCGGATCGCGATGGTCCTCGGACGGCGGGTGGACGGCCTGATCATCGGCGACGCCCACCTGGACGGCGCCGCCCTAGCGGACCCGGCCCTGCGGGGGACGCCCCACGTCCTGGTCAACCGCCGTACGGAGGGAGACCTCCCGGCGGTCACCTGCGACGACTACCAGGGTGGCCGCCTGGTCGCCGAGCACTTCCTGAGGCTGGGGCACACCCGGGTCGGCTGCGTCGCGGGCGAGCCCTTCGCCAGCACCGGCACCGACCGCACCGCCGGTTTCGTCGACCGCTACGCCGAGGCGGGCCTGCCGGTGCCGGCCGCACTGGTGCGGCACTGCGCCTTCGACACCACGGGCGGGCGCGCCGCGGCGACCGCCCTGCTCGGCGCCGCCACCGGCCGCCCCACCGCGCTGTTCGCCGTCAACGACCTGGCGGCCATCGGGGTCCTCGGCGCGGCCCGGGACCTCGGCCTGCGCCCGGGGCGGGACCTCGCGCTGGCCGGGTTCAACGACACCCCGGTCGCCGCCGAGCTGCCGGTAGCGCTCACCACGGTGCGGTCACCGATGGCGGAGCAGGGCCGGGCCGCGGTGCGGGAGCTGCTGCGCAGGATGGGCGGCCGGCAGGCCCGGTCCCGGCGCCTCGCGCCCGAGCTGGTGGCGCGGGCCTCCAGCGGGCGGCCCGTCGGACCGTCACTTCTCTGATCCCACCCGGCTTCTCTGCCTCTGGCGCCCAGTCCGGTGCGTGCCTATCATCCAAGCCAAACGATTGGGCCAAACGATTGGGTTGGGGGAGTCCATGGCAGCGGCAGGACCGGGCAGCGGCGGGGTCGTGAGTGTGCACCGCCTCCACCGCTACGTCCCGATGGTGGTCTGGAAGTGGACCGGCTACACCCTGGTGCTGCTCTTCTGGCTGCTGATGTACAACGGCATCTGGTGGCAGGGGCTGGTGGTGGACGCCGTGGTGCTCGGCGGCCTCCTGGTCGCCGGACAGATCCCGCCGGGCCTGGGCCTACGGGCCGTCGAGGTGCGTCCGGAGGGCCTGCGGCTGTGTTCCGCGAACGAAGCGGAGTCGGTGCTGCTCGGCTGGGCCGACATCCTGGACGTCAGCTACGTCCCCGGCCGCGTCGACTCGCACCGCAGCGGCGGCCGGGAACACGTGACGCGTCACCACGCGGCGGTGGCCCTGCTGATCCGCGACCAGCCGGAGCCGCTGCTCCTCGTCCACGTGCGTCGGCCACAGCAGCTGGCGGTGGCGATCGCGACCCACGTCGCCACGGCCCGCGCCAGGGCGGCCGGGCTGGAACGTCGCGATCCTGAGGATGCCTGACCCGCGTGCGGGCGCCGGCTGGAGAACCCGGATCCGAGCGCCACGAACACGGCGGCCGGGCCCCGCAGTGCGGAGCCCGGCCCGTACGAGGTGTTACTGGTCGGAGTAGCTGAGGTCGCCCACCGTCCAACTGCTGACGTCGGAGATGGCGATGCGGTACATGCCCCCGGTGTGGGGCAGACCGAAACTGCCTTGCAGGATGCGGGCGACGTGCAGGTGCAGGTGGGTGGGCCGGGAGGCGGGCGGAGCCGTGTCGGCGGCGGACGTCTCGAAGAGTGTGGCGAAGGGCTTCAAGTGGTCCGAAGCGGCGAGGACTTCGGCCACCCGTTCGTGCCACAGGCGTTCCGGCGCCAAACGGCCGGTGATGACTGCCCCCGGAACCACCACGGTCAGGGGCATCTGGTTGCTGCGCTCGGACTCCACCATTGCGGCGATGTCGACGAGCAGCGCATCAGGGTTCGACATGGACCCGAGAATAGTGCCCCCGGGGGCCGGGCGGACCAGGACCCTGCTGAGACGGCCGTCCTGGCGCTCAAAGTTCGGACAGCCGGGAATTCATTCATTCCGGACGACACGCGCCGGGAGCGCGGGCGCGCGACATTCCGGCGGTTCCCAGCGCGACGGGCGGCGGCCTGCTACAGTCGAGTCAGTTGCAGTAGTGGTTCCCATGAACTTTGTGTGCGCCTGCTGACGTATCGCAGGCGCATTTTTTGTTCCCCGGCTCTTTCCCGGTGGGCACTCCATGCGGTGACTCGAAGCTCGCACGGTGCGTGCTTCGGATGGGCCCTTGAAGGAGATACAAATGGCTAATGGCACTGTGAAGTGGTTCAACTCGGAGAAGGGCTTCGGCTTCATCGAGCAGGAGGGTGGCGGCCCCGACGTCTTCGCCCACTACTCGAACATCAACGCCAACGGCTTCCGTGAGCTGCTCGAGGGCCAGAAGGTCGAGTTCGACGTCACCCAGGGCCAGAAGGGCCCGCAGGCCGAGAACATCCGCCCGCTGTAGTTCTTCTGCCACGGCACTCGCCCAGCAGTGAGGGGCCCGCACCGCGCAAACGCGGTGCGGGCCCTTTCAGCGCTGTGGACCCGGCGGGGGCGGGAGGGTGTCGGCGCCGGGTGCGGGTTCCGGCCAGACCAGCAGCACGGGGCAGGGGGCGTGGTCGACGACGAAGCGGGTGGCGGGGCCGAGGCTGTGCGGCCCGAGCCGGGTGCGGTCGCCGTCGCGGGCCAGGACCAGCAGTTCGGCCCCCTCGGCCACCGCGACGACCTCCCGCTCGGTACGGCCGGCGCGTTCCAGACGGGTGCAGGGCCGCCCGAACCTTTCCACCGCAGCGTCGAGGAGCTGCCGGGCGGAGGCGTCGGCCAGGTGCCCCACCCGGTCACCGGGGTCACGCTCGCGGTGGCCGCGCCCGAGCAGCCCGGCGAAGGCGCCGTGTGCGAGGCCCGGGACGTCCCGGTCGCTCACATGGAGCAACACGACCTGCGCATCCTGCGGCGCATGGGTGCGGGCGGCATCGACGCAGGCGGGCCAGGTGCCCTCGGTGATCCAGACGACGACCGTCACGGGCCCGTCCTCCTCACGTTCCGACGATCTGCAGGGACCCCCACAGTGCCACCACGGCCAGCGTCAGCGCAGCGGGCACGACCAGCAGCCCGAGCCGGGTGAACTCGCCCAGCCCGACCTCGGCGTCGTGTTCGCGCACGATGCGCCGCCACAGCAGGGTGGCCAGCGACCCGGCGTAGGTCAGGTTGGGGCCGATGTTCACCCCGAGCAGCACCGCCAGGACGGCCCCCGCCCCGGAGGGGACGGCCAGCGGGAGCAGGACGAGAGTGGCCGGCAGGTTGTTGATGACGTTCGCCAGGACGGCGGCCAGCACCGCGACCCCGAGCAGGGCGGGCAGCGAGGTGCCGTGCGGGACGAGGTGCCCGAGCGCGGAGGCCAGCCCGTTGTCGACCACCGCCCGCACCACGACGCCGAGCGCCAGGACGAAGGCCAGGAACGGCACGGCGGCAGAGCGCACGATCGCGGCCGGGGTGGTGCGGCGCCGGGCGAGCGCCCGCACGGCGAGCACCAGGGCGCCCGCCAGCGCCGCCCAGGCCGGATCGATCCCGACCGTCGAGGTCAGCACGAACCCGGCGAGCGTGCCCGCCACCGTGACCAGCGCGAACAGCGGCATCTCCGGCGCCCCCGCCCCGCCCGGGGACGGGGCGCCCGCCTCCAGGTCGGCGGCGAAGAACCGGCGCAGCACCACGTACTCCACGCCGATGGCCACCAGCCACGGCAGCACCATCAGCGCCGCGAACCGGGTGAAGCTCAGCCCGCTGGCGGCGAAGGCCAGCAGGTTCGTCAGGTTGGAGACCGGCAGCAGCAGCGAGGCGGTGTTCGACAGATGCGTGCAGGCGTACAGGTGCGGCTTCGGGCGGGCCCCCAGCCGGGCCGCCGTCGCGAACACCACCGGCGTCAGCAGCACCACCGTGGCGTCCAGACTCAGCACGGCCGTGATCACCGACGCAGCCGCGAACACCTGAACCAGCAGCCGCCGCGGACTCCCGGCCGACGTCCGGGCCATCCACGCCCCGCAGGCCTGGAACAGCCCCTCGTCGTCGCACAGCTGCGCCAGCACCAGCACCGCCGCCAGGAACCCGATCACCGGCCCCAGCCGCTGCGCCTCGGCCAGTGCGTGCGCCGGAGAGATAGCGCCGGTGGCCACCACCAGCCCCGCAGCCGGTACGGCGACCACCGCCTCCGGCCACCCCCACGGCCGCACCACCGCACCCACCAGTACCAGCACCAGCAATCCGACGGACAGCGCCTCGGCGATCGACGTACTCAGGGCCTTGCTCCTCGCGGCTGGGGGTGACGGTAGCCCCTATCGAACCAGATCCGAACCGAACCGGAGAGCCACGGCGGGCGCCCGGCCGCATCCCCGGGCTCACGCGTGCGTTCGTACGGCTTCCCGGGTGGCGCCCCAGGAGGCGAGCAGGCGCAGGCCTCCCCCGACCGTACGGCGTTCCGGGCCCGGAAGGGATGTACTGCCGGTACACCCCTCGCTGGTGACTCGCTGCGCGCCCCGGGAGCGGGTTCCCTGGAAGGCAGAGGGCGAGCAGTGCGCCGCCCGGCCCCGTGATGCGAAGGAATCCCCACTCATGCGCGGAACAGTGATCCACGGCCCCGGCGACATCCGCCTGGAGACCCTGGACGACCCGAAGATCCTCCACCCCACCGACGCGGTCATCCGCACCGCCCTGACCTGCGTGTGCGGCTCCGACCTGTGGCCGTACCGCGGCGTGGACACCGTCGCCGGACCGAGTCCGATGGGGCACGAGTACGTCGGCTTCGTCGAGGAGGTCGGCAGCGAGGTCACCGGGCTGCGGCCCGGCCAGTTCGTCGTCGGCTCCTTCGCCACCTCGGACAACACCTGCCCGAACTGCCGCAACGGCTTCACGTCGAACTGCCTGCACCGCGAGTTCATGAGCACCTGCCAGGCCGACTACGTGCGCATCCCCAACGCCCAGGGCACCCTGGTCGCCACCGAAGAGGTGCCCGGCGAGGAGTACTGGCCGGGTCTGCTGGCCGTCTCCGACGTGATGGGTACCGGCTGGTGGGCCGCCGACGCCGCCGAGGTCAAGCCCGGCTCGACCGCCGTGGTGGTCGGCGACGGCGCGGTGGGCCTGTGCGGGGTGATCGCCGCCAAGGCGATGGGCGCGGAGCGGATCATCGCGATGAGCCGCCACGAATCCCGGCAGCGGCTGGCCCGGGAGTTCGGCGCCACCGACCTCGTCACCGAGCGCGGCGAGGAGGGAGTGGCCCGGATCAGGCAGCTGACCGACGGCATCGGCGCCGACAGCGTGCTGGAGTGCGTGGGCACCGCCGAAGCCATGCAGCAGGCCCTGCGCTCCGCCCGGCCCGGCGGCAACGTCGGCTTCGTCGGCGTGCCGCACGGCGTCGCCGTCGACGGGCAGGAGCTGTTCTTCTCCCACGTCGGCCTGCGCGGCGGCCCGGCGCCCGTCCGCCGCTACCTGCCCGACCTGATCGACCACGTCCTCACCCGCCGGATCGACCCGGGCAAGGTCTTCGACCTCACCCTGCCCCTGGAGCAGGTCGCCGAGGGGTACCGGGCGATGGACGAGCGCCGCGCCGTCAAGGCCCTCCTCAAGCCCTGAACCCGGTCACCCGGAAAGGCAGCCCCATGGAACTCATCGAACCCCAACCCACCAGCAAGGCCCCCGCCGACTGGTTCACCGGCGACGGCCATGCCACGGCGTAGGGACCGACAACATCCCTGCCGGCCTCTTCTGACCTTCGCCACCCCGGGTTCTTGACCTTCGCCACCCCTGACCCGTACAGAACTGTGTCGTACCCGCAGCAGATGTGAGGTCACACCAGGCGCATCGTCGTACCTATTCACCGGTGGTCGGGTGCCTATTACAGTGACCTGGCGTGCAAGCCCGGACGCCCTGTGGACGTCCGGGCTGCTGCGCGCCCTGGCCTGTGGGAGAGGAGGTGACCACGATGCAGATCACCAAGACCGTGATGAGCAGCGGGACTTCGAACTCGGCTCCGCGGATCGACGCCCCGCCGGCGTACCGGATCGACGCGCCACCGGCGTACCGGATCGACGCTCCGCCGTCCCGGGTTGACTCGTCCGCCGAACGGGACAGCTGAGCCCACGCCGAGACAGACCTATCGACGGTCGGGGCCCCACCACACCAGGGCCCCGGCCCGACGCGGGGGAGCGGAACTTGAGGCTGAGCCTGGTGTCGATGCCCTGGCAACTGCTGGAGCTGCCCTCGCTGGCGATCGGCATCCTGCGCCGCTGCGTGGCACGGACCCGGCCGGAAGCCGAGGTCACCGAGGTGCACGCGGCGATGGACTGGGCCGCGTTCCTGCTCGCCGAGAGCGGTGGGGCCCGGTGCTGGCGGGATTGCGGGAGCGCGGGCTCGTCTACTGCGACGGGGAGCAGGTCGTGGCACTGGCGGTGCGCGACCTCCCGGTCACGTCCTGGGCGGGAGCCGAGTGAACGCGGTGGTCGGCGATCGGGCGGCAGACCTGTTCCGCAGGCACGATCCGGGGTACGGCGCCACGGTGGAGGGCGGCTTCATCGTCGTGCACGAGGAGGTCGAGTGGGGCGGGGACGACCCGCTGGCCACGTTGTCGTTCCTGAGGTTCCTGCAGGTTGCGCTGGAGGAAGGCGTGGCGGTCCGTTGGGCGGCGTCGGGGGGTGGTGAACTCGACACCGCACCGCTGCACCACCTCTGGCCGCCGAGCAGGATCGCCGGGCTCCGGCCGAGCCGTGGGAGGAGGCGTTCCGGTACGGGCTGTGCTACTTCAGGCGGGGTCCGGGCTTCATCACGATCAAGGACGCCAGGGCGGAGAACGACATCCACCTGACGCTCGACCACCCCGACCTGATCGCGACCTTCATGGCCGGACGCACTCCACTACCGGCAGAACAACTCACCGCGACGCAGCGCGAGGCGGTCCGCCTGCTCACCGCGGAGAACCTGATGTACCGCGTTGGCGATTTGCTACTGACCCTGCCCACCCACATGCGCCGCTGGCCCGTACCGTTCAGCGCGGTGTAGGCCTCTACGCCAACGGCCCACCATCAGGAAGGTGGTGGGCCGTTGGGGGAGTTCGGATCAGACCTCGGTGGTGGCGGCGAACGTTACTCAGGGGCGACAAGCTCCCCGTCCTCCCCACCAAGCTAGGACCTCAAGTGTGGTTGAGGTCAAGGTCCCGACGCTGCCGCCACGAGATGACAGGAGGGCCCGGCCGACGCGATCCGCTGACTCGACTACCGCGCGTCGGGTTCGAGTACGAAGACCGGGATCTCGCGGTGGGCCTTCTCCTGGTACTCGGCGTACGGCGGGTACGCGGCGACCGCGCGCTGCCACCACTGGTCCTTCTCCTCGCCGGTGAGCTCACGGGCCGTCATGGCTCGGCGCTCGGCGCCGTCCTGGAGATCCACGTGCGGGTCGGCCTTGAGGTTGAAGTACCAGACGGGGTGGTGCGGGAAGCCGCCCTTCGAGGCCACCGCCGCGTACCGCCCCTCGTGCTCCACGCGCATCAGGGGAACCTTGCGGATCTTGCCGCTCTTCGCGCCGCGCATCGTGACGATGACGACCGGCAGGCCCGTGTCCCGGAGCGTGGCGCCCTGGGTGCCACCCGAACTCTCGTACAGCTCGACCTGTTCGCGGACCCACTGCGCCGGACTCGGCTCGTACTCGCCCTCAAGCGGCACCGCATTCACCCCATCGCTCGTGTACCGAATGCCTGGAGACGGGTCGACAGTACCCGGGCGCCCCCGGCAGACGCCTCAGGTCGTGGCCTCGGTGCCGGTGAGCGCGTCGCCCATGCGCTCGTCGTAGCCGGTGGCGGGGTCGACGACGCGGCCGGCGGCCCACCAGTTCTCCCGGGCCGTTTCGTTGATCGTCATCAGGATGTCCTCCTCCGGGACGTCCGCGAACAACCGCAGGCTGTCGACGATCGCCCGGAAGAGTTCGGCCTTCTGTTCGGCGGTGCGGTGGTTGATGGAGATCTGGACGAACATGGCGCGCTCGCTGCGGCGCAGGCCGAACACGACCGGCTGCATCTGGAAGTTCTCGGGCTGGACCTCGTGGATGACGTGGAACTGGTCGTCCTGGGGAACCTTCAGCACGTCGACCATGGCCTTGTGGATGCCCAGGGAAACGTTCCGGCGGTGCTCGGCGGTGGTGCCCTGGCGCAGGTAGATGTTGATCAGAGGCATGTTCTGTTGCCTTCCTTCCGTTTTCCTGCCCTCACGCTAGGAAGGCGACGGGCCATTCCGCCAACGAATGTCCGGCATGGTGGATATGCTGTCTGGTCATGGAGATGACGCTGGTCGGGCTGCGGGTACTGCGCGAGGTGGCGGAGCGGGGCACCTTCACCGCCGCGGCGGAAGCGCTCGGGTACACCCAGTCGGCGGTCTCCCGGCAGGTGGCCGCGCTGGAGCAGGCGACCGGTGCCCGGCTCTTCGACCGCTACCCGGGCGGTGTCCGGCTGACCGGCGCAGGCCGCGCCCTGCTGCGCAACGCCGTCGTCGCCCTGGACGCGCTCGAGGCCGCCGAACGGGAGCTGCGCGGAGCGGAGGAGACCGAGCGGGGCAGCGTCCGGCTCGGCTTCTTCCCCGCGGCCGGAGCGGTGATCGTGCCCCGTGCCCTGGCGATGCTGCGCCAGGAGCACCCGCACATCCAGGTGACGACGCGTGAGGGGACCACTCCCTCCCTCGTGCGCGCGCTGCGGGCCGGCACCCTGGATCTCGCCGTGCTCTCCTCACGGCCACCGCACCGCTCGCCCGACACGGACGATCCGCCCCTGAGCGTCGAGCCCCTGCTGGAAGTGCACCTGGCCGTGGCGGTGCCTGCGGACGGGCGGTTCGCCGAACGGGGCAGCGTCAGTGTCGAGGAGATCGCGGGCGCCCCGTGGATCGCCAGTCCCGGCACGGCGGACGAGCCACTGCTCGGCGTCTGGCCCGGCCTGCCCGGTCGGCCGAAGGTCCGCCACACCGCCCGGGACTGGCTGACCAAGCTCCACCTGGTCGCGGGCGGCGCCGGAATCACCACCGCCACGCCGTCGCTGCTGCCCGTCGTCCCGCCCGGTGTCCGCTTCGTGCCCGTCGAAGGCGTCGCGGAGGAGGTACGACACCTGAACCTGGTGCGCCTGCCGGGTCCTCCCACGGCACCCACGCAGGCACTGGCCCGCGCCCTGCGCCGACAGGCCGCCGACCTCGCGGACCTCCCGGACCTCCCGGACATCGCGGACCACGCCGACTGACCGCCCAGAGGCTCGGGCGCCCGCCCGGTCGCCCCCCGCCCGACCGACGACGACCTCGCCGACCACGACCGGGCGACGACGAGCCGGCTGTTCGCCCGTGCGATGCCCGATTTCCGGGCCACGAAGCCGGATGATGTGGCCACGGCGTACCAGCCGGTAATCCGCCCGCCCCACCCGGGCCCCACCGAGCCGCCGGTATGCCGTTCATGTGCGCCGTTCACGGGCCCGCCACCCGGCGGAGCGGTCGCGACCGGGGCGCCGCGCTGCAGTCCGGCTACGGGATGACGGGACGACGGGACGCACAGGGCCCGTCCGGGCGAGTATGGAGGGAGGCTCCAGCTGCGCCTGTCCGCCCGAACGAGGTTCCGTGATGACCATGCCGTGGAAGCCGCCGTCGAGGCCCGGCCGAGAGGCGGCCGGGGCGATGGCCGGGCACGGCATCGAGCCGCTGGCACGGATCATGCGGTCGGTGCCGGACCGGCTCGACGCGCACATGGGCGGCCTCTACCTCCTGTCGGAGGACGGCCAGGTGCTCGAACTGGCCGTGACGCTGGGGGCCGCCCGGCAGTTCACCAGGCCCTGGCGGCACATCGGGCTGGCCGCGCCGATCCCGGTGGCCGAAGCCGCGCGCACCGGTCAGATCGTCTGGGTGGGCAGCGGCGACGACATGGCGCGCCGGTACCCGAGGGTCGCGGTCTCCATGCCGTACGCGTTCTGCCTCGGGGCCGTTCCGCTGGTCGCGCGCGGGGTGACGTACGGCGTGCTCTTCATCCTCTGGCCCGCCTCGCATTCCCCCGAGCTGTCGGGCCCCGAACGTGACGGGCTCGGTGCGCTGGCGGCCCGCCTGGCCGAGGTGGCGGCGGAGGCCGCCGCCGCGGGCCGTCCGATCCGGGCCGGCCCACGGTCCGCGCTCGCGGAGGCACGGGTCGTCGATCCCCTCGCGTCGGCGGTAGCGCGGCTGCCGGAGGGCCTCTGCGACATCGATCTGGACGGCCGGCTGGCCGCCGTCACACCCGCCGCCGCGGCACTGCTCGGCGAGCCGGCGGAGCGGCTGATCGGCGCGCGCCCGTGGACGGTGCTGCCGTGGCTGCGGGACCCGGTGTACGAGTACCACTACCGGGGTGCGGTGATCAGCGGGCAGTCCACCTCCTTCGTCGCGCTGCGGCCGCCGAACCGGTGGCTGCTCTTCCAGCTCTTCCCCGACGCCTCCGGACTCACCGCGCGGGTCTCCGTCGCCGACCCCGGCACCGTCGTCGAAGGCGCCGCGGACCCCACCCGGCGCTCGCATTCCGGGTTCTCCACCGAGCGGGCCGTGCACACCACGCCCGGAGCGCTCTACCACATCCTCCACCTGGCGAGCGCGCTGACCGAGGCCATCGGCGTGCAGGACGTGGTGCGCATGGTGTCCGAGCAGATCGTGCCGGCCTTCGGCGGCCAGGCCTTCGCGGTCCTGATGGCCGAGGGGGGCCGACTGCGCATCGTCGGGCACCGCGGCTACCCGCCCGGCCAGATCGACCAGTTCGACGGCACCCCGCTGACGGAGTCGACACCCGGCGTCCAGGCGTCGACCAACGCCGTGCCGGCGTTCTTCGAGAACCGGGCGGAGCTGGAACTGCTCTACCCGAACCGCCCCGAGACCCAGGACGGCATGGCCGCCTGGGCCTACCTGCCGCTGGTGACCTCGCGGAGGCTGATCGGCACCTGCGTGCTGGCCTTCGCCGAACCGCACCACTTCGACCTGGAGGAGCGTGCCGTCCTCACCTCGCTGGGCGGGCTGATCGCCCAGGCCCTGGACCGTGCCCGGCTGTACGACACCAAACTCGGCCTCGCCCAGGGCCTTCAGGAGAACCTGCTGCCCCACGTGCTGCCCGTCGTCCCCGGCCTGGAGGTCAGCGCCCGCTACCTGCCGTGCACCGAGGGCATGGACGTCGGAGGCGACTTCTACGACGTCATGCGGGTGGGGCCCGACAGCGTGGCCGTCGTCATCGGCGACGTCCAGGGCCACAACGTCAACGCCGCCGCGCTGATGGGCCAGGTGCGCACCGCCGTCCGCGCCTTCGCCGCCGCCGACGCCGACCCGAGCACCGTGCTGGCCCGCACCAACCGCCTGCTGACCGACCTGGACACCACGCTCCTGGCCAGCTGCACCTACCTCCGCGTCGACCTCGCCGCCCGCGAGGCCAGTCTGGCCACCGCGGGCCACCCCGTACCCCTGCTCTACCGCCCGGACGGCCGGGCGGAGGTCGTGGAGCCGCCCATCGGGCTGGTCCTGAACGTCGACCCCGCCGCGGAGTACCCGCAACTGCGCCTCGCCCTGCCGGTCGGCACCACCCTGGTCCTGTACACCGACGGCCTCATCGAGACGCCCGGCGCCGACCTCGACCGGGCACTGTCCGACCTCATCGCCACCCTCGGCCGCCACGGCGCCCAGCCCCTCGCCCGCCTGGCCGACGCCCTCATCGGCCAGGCCGGCCACACGGAGCACCGCACGGACGACATCGCGCTCCTGCTGATCCGCTCCGTCGCGCGCTGAACCGCGACGGCGGGGAACCGTTCCGGGTGACGTGCTCCCGCCGCGTCGCCCGAGCACTCCGGGCACGGCCGCCACCACTGCCCGGGTGTCCACCTGGTGAGCTGAGCCGCTCCGATCCGGGGGCCCTTGCCGCCGGTGACGCCCTGACGGCGGTTCGTTGTCAGGGCGTCACCGGCGGCTTCAGCGCCGCGAAGCCCGTACAGAGCAGGCGGACGCTGCGCGTGAACTTCTCGTCCTGGCCGATGCGGGGGATCAACTCGCCCATGACCAGCGGGAAGCGCTCGCGCAGGTCGGCGTAGAGCTCGGCGGTGACGGCGGGTGGGGAGGACGGCTGGTTCTGCTCCTGGAGGACGAAGCCGGTGACGTGGCTGAGCAGGGTGTCGGCGGCGATGCCGCAGTGCTCGGCGGGCAGGCCGCCGTCGAGGAGGGTGCCCAGCAGGCGTTCCATCAGGGAGAGCGCGCCGGTGCTGAGCTTGCCGGGGCTCTCGGCGAGGAGTTGGGCGCCGCCGGGGTGCTCCTTGATGCTCAGCCGGAGGGCGGTGGCCTGGGCCTCGACGCGGTCCGGCCAGGCCGCGCTGGACGGTAGGGCGGCCAGGGCCGCGGTGCCCGCGTCGTAGGCCCGGCGGCAGACCCGGTCGGCCATCAGAGCGAGCAGCTCCTCCTTGCCGCGCACGTGGTAGTAGAGGCTGCCGGCATGGGCGTCGAGCCGGTCGGCAACCTGGCGCATGGACAGGTTCTGGTAGCCGACCTCGGCGAAGACGGCCATGCCCGCGTCGACGATGCGCTCCTTGGTGAGCTTCATGCGAGCCACCGTAACAGCGCTTTCCAACACCGTTCGAAAAACGTGCTAGTTTTGCACCGTCAGGTTTTCGAACGGCGTTGGAAAGCGCCGCAACCCGGGGGGAGGGGCCAGGCAGATGGGGGCGATCGTCTTCAACGTGACCACGGCCGCGCTGATGGTCATGATGGTCAACTGCGGGCTCGGCGTGGTCGGCCGCGACACCCTGCGCGGGCGGCCCCTCCCATGGGCGGCGATCGCCCTGACCGTGGTCGCAGTCGGGGGAGTGGTGCTCCAGCTGGTGTGGTCCGGCGCCATGGACGCGCTGGACGGGGACCCGGCCAAGTCCGGCTGGTGGCGCGAGTTCACCTCGGTGTTCATGCAGAACGGTGGCCTCTTCGGCGACCTGTGGAACCTGGTCACCCTCGCCGCCGTCGCCGCGCTCGCCCAGTGGTACTGGGGCGGTGCGCTCACCCTGGTCCTCTTCCTGCTCGGCATCGTGCTGCCCGGACGGATCGACGGCCTGCTCGGCCTCGGCGACGGCCCGAGCACCGACCCGCGCAACTTCGCCGGCAGCTCCGGCGCCACCTACTTCCTCGGCGCGACCCTCGCCCTCGCCCTCCTCACCCGCACCCGTGTGCCCAAGGAGATCGCCCTGGCGGCCGGGGTCCCGGTGCTCGGCCTCGCGATGTGGCTAGCCCAGGACAACGGCCACGGACTGGTGTCCGTCTACGGTTTCGCCCTCGCGGCGGCGGTCCGGGTGGTCCGCAGCCGACTGGTCCGCTCCACCGGTCAGACGGCCTGACCGCTGATCCGGGCGCGGCAGCGCCGAGTGGCCGGGATGGCCGATGATCCAGCCGGTGGCCTCGCGGGGTGAGGGCGGGTTCATGGTTCCCGGAGGCGCGGCGTCAGCCGAGCAGGGCGCCGCCCAGGAGGAGGGCGACGACGAGGGCGGCCAGCAGGGCGTGGCGCCGGTCGCCGGTGCGGAGCCAGCGGGCGACGGTGACCAGGATGCCGAGGGCCGGGGCGGCGGAGAGGGCGAGGAGGCCGAGGCCGAGCAACAGGGGCCCGGCGCCGTGCTGGGAGGTGAGGTCGGCGAGGGCGACCGGGCGGGCGGTGCGTTCTCCGGCGGCCAGTGCGGTGATGAGGCCGGCCAGGATGAGCAGCAGCGCGAGGGCGCTGGTGGCGAGCAGCGCGGTGGCGGTGAGCCGGTTGGTGCGGGCCTCCTCGGCGAGGGCGTCCGGGGTCGGCCCGGTCGCGGCCTCGGGCTCCGGGGTGGTGGCGAGGACGGTTTCCTCGGCGGGCGGTTCGGCCGGAAGTTCGGTGGGCGGTTCGGTGGGCAGGTCAGACATTGATCACTCCGAGGGCGCCGAGCAGGAAGGAGAGGCCGGAGGCGAGCACCACGGTGGTGTAGACGGCTTCGATGGTGCCCACCGAGAGCCGGCCGGAGAGCCGGGAGCCGAGCAGTGAGCCGGTGGTGATGCCGAGCACGATCGGAGCGTCCGTCGCTTCACCCGGGAACGCGTCGCCCCGCTGGCCGGACTGATCGACCGCAGTGACGAGATCGGCACCGAACTGTTCGCCGAGATCGCCCGGCAGGGCCTGTTCGCCAACTCCCTCGGCTACCGGGCCGACCAGCCGCACGGCGGCCCCGAGCGGGTGCGCTTCCTCCTCGCGGTGCTGGAGGAGCTGGCCCGGGTCTCGCCGTCCGTCGCCAAGGCGGTGATGGACCAGAACCTGGGCCAGATCGGGATGTTGCGCGAGTACGCGGGCTCCGACCTGCGCGAGCACTACCTCGGTGCGATCCGCACCGGCGAGAAGCAGGCCGCCTTCGCGATGAGCGAGCCGCAGACCGGGTCGAACGTCGCCCGGTTCACCGCGGTGGCGACCCCGGTCGAGGGCGGCTACCGGATCAGCGGCGAGAAGGACTGGATCACCGGCGCGGCCCGCCGGACGGTGCACTTCGTGGTCGCCAAGCCGGCCCCCGGATCGCGCGAGGTCGGCCTCTTCCTGGTCGACCGGAGCAGGCTCGGCGCCGGGGACGGAACGGTCGAGATCGACGACCGGAAGGAGAAGCTGGGCCTGCGCGGGCTGGGCGAATTCCACGTCCGCTACCACGATGTGTTCGTACCCGTCGAGCAGGTGGTGATCGGTTTCGACCGGACTTCGCTGCGCAGAATCATGCGCCACTACAACGGAAAGCGCCTGGGTCAGTCGGCGATTTGCCTGGGGCTTTCGAAGAGCGCGTTGCGCACGGCCTTCGACTACGCCAGCGCCCGCCTTCCGGCCGGTTCGCCGGGCCACCTCGCGATGCAGTCCACGCTGGCCCCGCTGGTCGGTGAGCTGCGGGCGGCGCAGTCGCTCGTCGACTGGGCCGCAGGCGAGTGGGCCGGCGGGGACGAGACCGGAGCGCCCAGCGCGATGGCCAAGTACGTGACGGGCGAGCTGGCGCAGCGGGTCACCAACGCCGCCGCCCAGGTGTGCGGCGCCAACGGGCTGTCGGACAAGATGCCGCTGGTCCGGCTGATGCGGGACGCCCGGATGCTCACCATGGCCGGCGGTGCCTCGGAGGTGCTGCGCGGCACGGTCGCCCAGCACCTGGACCGGCTGCTCGACTGAGCCGGAGCGTACGGACCCCACGGTCGCACCACCGCCGGGCCGTACGCCGGCCGGCGGGGGTGCGACCGGCCCCGCCCAGTTCGAGTGAGGAGTGAACGATGCGCGTTGCGACCGTCCGGACCGGTGGAGCGGAGAGACTCGCGCTGGTCGACCCGGAGGGCGGTGCCCTGGCACTGCCCGCGGCCGACCGGCGCAGACCGGTCGGCCTGGCCGAGCTGCTCCCGGCCGGTCCCGAGGCCTGGGCGGAGTTCGCCGAGCGGGCCCGCTCGGGACCGCGGCTGCCGTTCGACGAGGCCGACCTGCTGGCGCCGCTGCCGCGTCCGCGAACAACCTGTTCGCCCTGGGCCTGAACTACACCGATCACGGGGAGGAGGCCTACCGCGCGGCCGGCCGGGAGTACCGCAGACCCCGGCACCCGGTGGTGTTCACCAAGGACCGGGGCTGCGTGGCCGCGCCCGTCGGACCGGTGGGCATCGACTTCTCGCTCTCCCGGGAGATCGACTGGGAGGTCGAACTCGCCGTGGTGATCGGCCGCCGGGCGTGGCGGGTCGACGAGGCCGGCGCACTGGACCACGTCTTCGGCTACTGCGTGGCCAACGACATCACCGCGCGCGACCTCCAGACCCGGCACAAGCAGTACTACCTGTCGAAGAGCCTGCCCGGCAGCTGCCCCCTCGGCCCCTGGATCACCACGGCCGACGAGGTCCCGGACCCGCACGACCTGGCGATCACGCTCAGCGTCAACGGCGTGCTCCGCCAGGTCTCCAGGACCGACCAGATGGTGTTCTCGATCCCGGAGACCATCGCCGCGATCTCCCGGATCGTCCCGCTGGAGCCCGGCGACCTCATCCTCACCGGCACCCCGGCCGGTACGGGTTTCGCCGCCGACCCGCCGAGCTACCTGGCGCCGGGCGACGTCGTGGAGTGCTCGGTCGAGGGGCTCGGAACGCTCAGCAACCGGATCACCGCCCTGGACTGAGGCCGGTCCGCGGCCGCGCGGATCACGCCGCCGCGACGAGTTGTTCCGGGCCGCCGACCGCGCCGCTGACCCCTTCGACGGCCGGACCGGCGGGCGACCCGGCGGTGGAGCGGCGGCTCACCAGAGAGCCCCCGCCCACCGCGCCGCTGACCAGCAGCCCCCCGGCCAGCAGGGCGCCCCGCGCACCGAGCAGCTGGATCGAGGCGCCCAGTAGCGGCGGGCCGGCCAGGCCCCAGAGCGTGCTCACGCTGCGCCAGGCCCCCAGGACCCGTCCGCGCAGGTGGGCGGGCGGGTCGGTCTGGAGGATCGTGGTCACGGCCGTGTCGCTGAGCGACTCGAGGACGGCCATGGGCACGACCAGCAGGGCGAGGATGAGAAGGGTGGGCGAGAGCGCCGCGAGGCACTGGAGGAGCCCGCCGGCCGCCGTCAGCACCGCCACCAGCCGCACCGAGGGGTTGCGCAGCCGGCCCGCGATCACCGCGCCGACCGTTCCGCCGACGGCCAGCACTGTGGCGATCAGCCCGTACTCCCGCGCCCCGCCGTGCAGTGCCCCGCTGACCAGGGCGGCGAGGGTGAGGCCGTAGTTGCGGCCGAGCACCGAGCCGAGGCCGGTGAGGCAGGCCACCGCGACCAGGCGGCGCCGGCCGCAGAAGAAAGTGACGCCGGCCCGGACGCCCTGGCGGTCGGCTTCCGGCTCGGGTCCGGCGGCCGGTGCCGCGCCCGCCGCCGGCCGCAGGAACGGAATGACCAGCGCCACCAGGACGAAGGACAGGCCGTTGGCCAGGTAGGCGCTCGCCATCCCGAACAGGCCGACCGCGACCCCGGCCAGGGCGGTGCCCGCCAGCCGTCCGACGCTGTGCACCACCGAGCCCACCGCGATCGCCGAGGGCACGTCCTCACGGGGGACGAGGTCGTTGCCGAGCAGTGCGCAGGCCGGGGACTCGATGGTGGCGATCAGCCCGGTGAGCACCGCCAGCACCATGAGGACGGGAACGCTGAGCGCGCCCAGCGCCACCAGCGCCGCCGTGCCGAGCGCGATCACCGCCAGTGCCGCCTGGCTGACGGCGGCGGTGGTCTTGCGGGGCCACCGGTCGACCGCCGCTCCGCCCGCCAGTCCCAGCAGCAGACCGGGTGCGACCTGGAGCGCGAGCGACAGTCCGGTGATCGCGGCCGATCCGGTCAACTGGAGGACCAGGAGGTTCTGGACGGTCAGCTGCATCCAGGCGCCGGCGTTGGAGACGAGGTTGGCCAGCGACCACCAGCGCATGCTCCGGTGGCGCAGCGAACGCCAGGGCGCACGGGAGCCTTCCGGTGCGGTCTCCGCCGAACGCGCCGCAGGCAGGACGGAGCCCTTGCGTGGCGAGGGGACGAGGACGCGCCGGGCGCGCGAGGGTGCGGTGATTCTGGGCAGCACTTTCACAACCGGATCGGGTGGGACGCGGGAAGGGCCGGGCTCGATCCGGGGCAGGCGTCGCCCGTACGTGAGCCGGTGCCGCCGGAGCGACCGTGCGCCGGGCGGTAGGTCCATGCTCGACGGGCGGAGCGCGATCGCAAACGTCGGCTGGCTCACATCGCCCGCCACGGCCCGGGCGTAAGCACGCTGACCTGCGGTTTCCTCGCGGCGGTGGGGTTGCTCACACCGACTCGGCGGTTCGTGGCCGGGGCGGAACCGTGCGGACGGCCCTCGAACGGCCTATGGCCTTCGAACGGGTGAACCGGTCCGTTCGGGTTAACCGACCGCGCCGGGCCCCGTCGCACCAGTGGAATCGACGGCCCCGCCCGCGCGGCAGCGGCCCTCCGGGGGGCGGCCCATCTGTCGCGGGGCCCACCGGCGGCGGTGAGGCTGGGCGGAGCGCCGCCGCACCGGCCGAGCACCGAGGAGGATCGGATGACTTCCCGTCCTGGAGAACGCCTTCACGCCGTGGTCACCGGCGGGGCAGGTTTCGTCGGCTCCCACCTGTGCACCGCCCTGGTCGCGCACGGGTACCGGGTCACCTGCATCGACGACTTCTGCACCGGGTCCTCGGCCAACGTGGCCCACCTGGCGGGCAGGCCCGGCTTCGAGCTGCGGGAGGCCGACGTCGGAGAGGGACTGGACGTCGAAGGGCACGTCGACTACGTGTTCCACCTGGCTTCGCCCGCCTCACCCGCCGACTACCTGCGCCTGCCGCTGCACACGCTGGACGCGGGCAGCCTGGGCACCCGCAACGCCCTGGAGCTCGCCCGCCGGGACGGTGCCAGGTTCCTGCTCACCTCCACCTCGGAGGTGTACGGCGATCCCCTCCAGCACCCCCAGCCGGAGAGCTACTGGGGCAACGTCAACCCGGTCGGCCCGCGCAGCGTGTACGACGAGGCGAAACGGTTCGCCGAGGCGCTCACCACCGCCGAGGCCGGCGCCATCGGCGTGGACACCGCGATCGTCCGGCTGTTCAACACCTACGGACCGCGGATGCGCTCCCACGACGGACGGGCGGTGCCCACCTTCATCCGCCAGGCGCTGGCGGGGGAGCCGCTGACCGTCACCGGCGACGGCACCCAGACCAGATCGCTCACCTACGTCACCGACACCGTCAACGGCATCCTGGCGATGGCCCGTTCCGACCTGGCCGGTCCGGTGAACATCGGCAACGACGTCGAGTTCACCATGCTGGAACTCGCGCACCTGATCATCGAGCTCACGGACTCGCCCTCCACCGTGCAGTTCGTGGCCCGGCCGACCGACGACCCCGCGGTACGGCGCCCCGACATCGCGATGGCCCGCGACAAGCTCCGCTGGGAGCCGACGACACAGGCCCACGAGGGACTGGCGGCCACCATCGAGTGGTTCCGCGTCCACCCCGAGGCCTGACACCGACGCTCCCGGTGAACGGTGTCCCGTCACCGGCCGAAACGAGGAGGTCACGCGCCATGCGCGTGCTCGGAATCAACGCCCTGTTCCACGACCCGGCAGCCGCTCTGGTCATCGACGGCCGGACGGTGGCCGCCGCCGAGGAGGAACGGTTCAGCCGCCGCAAGCACGGCAAGCGCCCGCTGCCCTTCTCGGCCTGGGAACTGCCGGTCCAGGCCGCCCGCTGGTGCCTGGCGCACGCCGGGCTGACGCCCGCCGACCTCGACCTCGTCGGCTACTCCTTCGACCCCGCGCTGGCCCGCCCGGCCGACGCCATGGGCCTGGACGACCCCTGGGACCACCTGCGGCTGCGGTACGCGCAGGAGGCGCCCGGCTTCCTCGCCGAGACGCTGCCGGGCCTGGACCCGGCCAAGGTCCGCTTCGTCCCGCACCACGTCGCCCACGCCGCCTCCGCCGCCTACGCCGCCGACGGCGCCACCGACCCCTGTTCCGTCCTGGTCCTGGACGGCCGGGGAGAGGCCACCTCCCACCTCGCGGCCCGGCGGGTCGGCACCCGCCTGGAACCGCTGGCCGGACAGCAGCTGCCCCACTCGATGGGGCTGGTGTACGAGGAACTCACCCAGCACCTGGGCTTCCTGCGCTCCTCGGACGAGTACAAGGTCATGGCGATGGCCTCGTACGGGACCCCGAGGATGGCCGACGTGCTGCGCCGCCACGTGTACCCGACGGGTGACGGCGGCTTCCACGCGACCGCCGTGCCGTGGACGGAACTCGCCCCCGCGCTCGCCCCGGGCCAGGAGTGGACCCAGACGCACGCCGACCTCGCCGCCTCCACACAGCACGTGCTGGAGGAGGTCATGCTCGACCTCGCCCGCTGGCTGCACGGCCGCACCGGGGACCGCCTGCTGACGCTGGCCGGCGGCGTGGCGCTGAACTGCGTGGCCAACTCCAGGATCGCGGCCGAGGGCCCCTTCGACCGGGTCTGGGTGCAGCCCGCCGCCGGGGACGCGGGCACCGCCCTGGGCGCGGCCCTCCACCTGGCCGCCGCGGGCGGTGACCAGCCGCTCCCGATGCCCGGCGTCGACCTCGGCCGGGGCTGGTCGGACGCGGAGGTCGAGGCGTGGCTGCGCCGCGCCCACGTCCCGTACGAGCGGCCGGCCGACGTGGCGGCCGAGGTGGCCGCGGCGCTGGCCGACGACGGGATCGTGGCGTGGTTCCAGGGCCGCTCCGAGTTCGGCCCCCGCGCACTGGGCCACCGGTCGCTGCTCGCCCACCCGGGACGGTCGGCCAACCTGGAGCGGCTCAACGACGTGAAGGGGCGCGAGCAGTTCCGGCCCGTCGCCCCGATGGTGCTCGCCGACCGGGCCGCCAAGATCTTCGAGGGGCCGCTGCCCAGCCCGTACATGCTGTTCGTGCACCGGGTCACCGCCGAATGGCGCGAGAAGATCCCCGCGGTCGTCCACGTGGACGGCACCGCGCGGATCCAGACCGTCGACCGGGCCGCCGACCCGCTCACGGCCCGGATGCTGGAGGAGTTCGAACTGCTCACCGGACTGCCGGTGGTGGTGAACACCAGCCTCAACACGGCCGGCCGGCCGATGGTCGACGACGTGCGCGACGCCCTGGAGTGCTTCGGCTCCTCCCCGGTCGACCTGCTGGCCCTGGGCCCGTTCGTGGTCCGGCGCGGCCGGATGTTCGCCGACCCCGCCCGGCCCGGGGAGGGATCGCGGTGAGCGGCGGCCCGACCGCCTACGCGGTGGTCGTCCCGACGCTCGGCCGGCCCAGCCTGACCACCTGCCTGCGGGCACTCGCGGACGGCCAGGGGCCGCCGCCGGAACAGGTCGTGCTGGTCGACGACCGCCCGCTGACCGACTGCGAGCCGCTCGCCGTCGAGGTGCCGCCGGCGCTGCGGGACCGGCTGACGGTCCTGCCCGGCGGCGGCAACGGCCCGGCGGCGGCCCGCAACACCGGGTGGCGCAGCGTCTCCCAGCCCTGGGTCGCCTTCCTGGACGACGACACCGTGCCGGGCCCGACCTGGCCGCGGGACCTCGCGGCCGACCTCGCCGCCGCCCACCCCACGACCGGCGGCGTCCAGGGGCGCATCGAGGTGCCCCTGCCCGTCGGGCGACGGCCCACCGACTGGGAGCGCGGCACGGCCGGTCTGGCCCGCTCCCGGTGGATCACCGCCGACATGGCCTACCGGAGGGCGGCACTGGAAGAGGTCGGCGGTTTCGACGAACGCTTCCGTCGGGCCTTCCGGGAGGACGCCGACCTGGCCCTTCGGGTGCTGGACGCCGGCTGGCGGCTGGAGCCGGGCAACCGCCGCACCACCCACCCGGTGCGACCGGCGGACCGCTGGGTCTCGCTGCGCCAGCAGGCGGGCAACGCCGACGACGTCCTGATGAACCGGCTGCACGGACCGCGCTGGTGGGAGCGGGCCCAGGCGCCCCGGGGACGCTTCCCCGCCCACGTGGCGGTGACCGCCGCGGCGGTCACCGCACTCGCGGCAGCCGCCGCCGGCCGACCGCGCGCCGCCGCGGCCCTCGCCGCGGTGTGGCTGGCCGGCACGGCGCAGTTCGCCGCCGCCCGCGTCCTGCCCGGCCCGCGCACCAGGGAGGAGGTCGTCACGATGCTGCTGACCAGCGTGCTCATCCCGCCGGCCGCCTGCCGGCACCGCCTCCGGGGCCTGCTGCTCCACCGCGCGGCGCCGCCCTGGTACGCGCCGGACTTCGTCGTGACCCCCGTCGAACCGCCGGTGGCGCGGTACGTCCGGCCGGTGGAACGGGAGGAGTCCTCATGACCTCCGCCACCGGACGGGCCCCGTCGGGCGTGCGTCCGCCGCACGGCCGGACACGGCCAGCCGGGCCCTGGATCTTTCCCGGGTGCCCCCGACCGGGCCGGGCGGCGGGTGCCGTGCTCTTCGACCGGGACGGGACGCTGGTGGAGGACGTGCCCTACAACGGGGACCCGGACCTGGTGCGGCCGGTGCCCGGCGCCGTACGGGCGGTGGCCGAGCTGCGGGCCGCGGGCCTGGTGCTGGGCGTCGTCAGCAACCAGTCGGGCGTGGCCCGCGGTCTGCTGACCCGGCGGCAGGTGGAGGCCGTGCAGCGCCGGATCGACGACCTGATCGGCCCGTTCGGGATCTGGGCGGTCTGCCCGCACGGACCGTCCGAGGGCTGCCGGTGCCGCAAGCCCGCGCCCGGCCTCGTCCTGGCCGCCTGCCGCGGCCTGGGCGTGCCGCCGGCCCGGACGGTCGTCATCGGGGACATCGGCGCGGACGTCGGAGCGGCCCGCGCGGCGGGCGCGCGGGCGATCCTCGTACCGACCCCCGCCACCCGGCCGGAGGAGATCACGGACGCCGACACCGTCGCGGCCGACCTCACCGCCGCCGTCCGGCTGGTCCTGGGCGCCCGGCCCGGTACCGACCGGGAGGGCGCATGACGACGCTCGTGGTCAGACTCGACAGCGCCGGCGACGTCCTGCTCGCCGGCCCGGCCGTCCGGGCCGCCGCCCACCACTCCCGGCGGGTGGTGATGCTCTGCGGACCGCAGGGCGCCCCCGCCGCCCGGCTCCTGCCCGGAGTGGACGAGGTCGTGGTCTGGGACTCGCCCTGGACGGGGTTCGACCCGCCCCCCGCGACGGCCCGGGGCGTCATGGACCTGGTGTCCTCGCTCGCCTCCAGGACGATCGAACGGGCGCTCGTCCTGACGTCCTTCCACCAGAGCGCCCTGCCGACCGCGCTCCTGCTGCGGATGGCGGGCGTGGCCCACATCGCCGCGGACAGCGTGGACTACCCGGGCTCGCTCCTGGACCTGCGCCACCAGCGCGGCGAGGGGCGCCACGAAGCGGAGGCGGCCCTCGACCTGGCCGCGGCCGCGGGCTTCCCCCTGCCGCCCGGCGACGACGGCCGGCTGGCCGTCCTGCCGCCGCCCGGCCAACAGCACCTCACCGGCCCCGGCCGCTACGTCGTGCTGCACCCGGGAGCCGCCGTGCCCGCCCGGGCGCCCGGTGCGCGCCTGGCCGCGGCCGCGGTACGGGCACTGGCCGCCGCGGGCCACCGGGTGGTGGTGACCGGCGGACGGGCCGAGAAGGAGCTGACGGCCGAAGTGGCCGGCGCCGACGCCCTCGACCTCGGCGGGCGCACCGGCCTCGCCGAACTGTCGGGCGTCCTCGCGGGCGCCGACGTCGTCGTCGCCGGGAACACCGGCCCGGCCCACCTGGCCGCCGCCGTCGGCACCCCCGTGGCCTGTCTGTTCGCGCCCGTCGTGCCGGCCCACCGCTGGCGGCCGTACGGCGTGCCGCACGTGCTGCTGGGACGCCAGGACGCCCCGTGCGCGGGGACCAGGGCCCGGACCTGCCCGGTCCCGGGCCACCCGTGCCTGGACTCGCTCACCGCGGAGGAGATCGTCACGGCGGTCGACCTCCTGCGGAATCCGCCGACCACAACCGAGCGGCCGCCCCGGAGGTGACCCGATGAACATCCTGCTGTGGCACGTGCACGGCTCCTGGACGACCGCGTTCGTCCAGGGACCGCACACCTACCTCCTCCCGGTCACGGAGGACCGCGGACCGGACGGCCTCGGACGTGCCCGGACCTTCGACTGGCCGCACACCGTGGTGGAACTGCCGCCGGAACGCCTGCGCGGGACCGACATCGACCTGGTGGTGCTCCAACGGCCCCACGAAGCCGCGCTCGCCGAACGGTGGCTCGGCCGGCGGCCCGGCGTCGACCTGCCGGCCGTCTACCTGGAGCACAACAGCCCGCACGGCGACATCCCGGACACCCGCCACCCGATGGCCGACCGGGACGACCTGACCGTCGTCCACGTCACCGACTTCAACGACCTGTTCTGGGACTGCGGCAGCACCCGGACCACCGTCATCGAGCACGGCGTGGTCGACCCCGGGTACCGCTACACGGGAGAGCTGGCCGCCTCGGCCGTCGTGGTCAACGAGCCGGTCCGCCGCGGCCGCACGACCGGGACCGACCTGCTGCCGCTGTTCGCGCGGCAGGGCCCGCTCCACGTCTTCGGCATGGCGACGGGCGGGCTCGCCGCCCACCTCGGCCTCCCACCGGACCGCTGCCGGACGGCCGAACTGCCCCAGGCGGCCCTGCACACCGAACTGCCCCGGCGCCGGCTCTACCTGCACCCCGTTCGGTGGACCTCCCTCGGCCTGTCGCTGCTGGAGGCGATGCACCTCGGCATGCCCGTGGTGGCCCTGGCCACCACCGAGGCCGTCCGCGCCGTGCCCCCCGGAACGGGCGTGCTCTCCACCGACGTCCGGGAACTCGCGGACGCGGTGCGCCACTACCTGGCCGACCCGGCGGCGGCCACCCAGGACGGGCTGCGCGCCCGCCAGGCCGCCCTGGAGCGGTACGGCCTGAAGAGGTTCCTCGCCGACTGGGACCGCCTGATGGAAGAGGTGACCCGTTGAACGCGCCCCTGAGCATCGACCTGGTCTCCGAACACGCCAGCCCCCTCGCCGTCCTCGGCGGAGTCGACGCCGGCGGGCAGAACGTCCACGTCGCGGCACTCGCCGGCGCCCTCGCCGACCTCGGCCACCGCGTCGTCGTCCACACCCGGCGGGACCGGGCCGACCTCGCCGAGCACGTGCCGCTGCGCCCGGGCGTCCTGGTCCACCACGTACCGGCCGGCCCGGCGCGCCAGCTCCTCAAGGACCAGCTGCTGCCGTACATGCCGGCCTTCGGGGACGAGCTGGCACGGTACTGGCGGACCCGTCCGCCCGACATCGTGCACGCCCACTTCTGGATGTCCGGACTGGCCGCACTGCGCGGCGCCCGGCACCTGGCCATCCCGGTCGTGCACACCTACCACGCACTGGGCGTGGTCAAGCGCCGCCACCAGGGGGCGGCCGACACCAGCCCGCCCGGCCGACTGGGCATCGAGACCGCCATCGCCCGCTCGGCCCACCGCGTGGTGGCCACCTGCAGCGACGAGGTCGCCGAACTCCTGGCGATCGGGGCTCCCGCCGACCGGATCAGGGTCGTGCCCTGCGGCGTCGACCCGGTCCGCTTCACCCCGGCCGGACCGAGCGTGCCGCGCGGCGGGCGCCGACGACTGCTCACGGTGGGCCGGATGGTCCCCCGCAAGGGCGCGGAGACCGCCGTCGAGGCGCTGGTCCGGCTGCCCAGGACCGAACTCCTGGTGGCCGGCGGACCGCCCGCCGACCAGCTGGACGACGACCCGTACGCGCGGCGCCTGCGCGCGCTCGCGGCCCGGCTCGGCGTGGCCGACCGGCTCGTCCTGCTGGGCGCGGTGGCCGCCGACGCCATGCCCGCCCTGATGCGCAGCAGCGACCTGGTGATCTGCCCCGCCCACTACGAGCCCTTCGGCATCGTCCCGCTGGAGGCGATGGCCTGCGGCGTGCCGGTCGTCGCCACGGCCGTCGGCGGCCACCTCGACACCATCGCGGACGGGCGGACGGGCACCCTCGTGCCGCCCGCCTCCGCGGAGGCCCTGGCAACCGCCGCGCACGCCCTGCTGGCCGACCCGAAGACCCGTCAGGCCTACGGGGAGGCCGGGCGCCGCCGCGTCCTCTCCTTCTACACCTGGCAGACCGTCGCCACCTGCACGGCGAAGGTGTACGACGAAGTGCTGGACCGCACCGACCCGCCGGCCCGGACGGCCGACGCCCCCCGGGTTCCGCGGGTCACGACAGGAGGCCCCCGATGACCGCCGGCTTCTTCGACGCCGCCGACGACCTGGAGCAGGCCGCGCGGCACTGCCGGGCCCTGGAGACCGCCATCGGCGCTCTCCGCGCCCACCACCTGCCCCTGCTCACCGGATGGGGCGAGGCACTGGCCGGCCTGCTGCCCGCGGGCTGCCGCCTGCTCGCCGCCGGCAACGGCGGCAGCGCCGCCCAGGCCCAGCACCTGACGGCGGAACTGGTGGGCCGCTACCGGGGCGAGCGCGCCGCGTACTCGGCGATCTCCCTGCACGCCGAGACCTCCAGCCTCACCGCCATCGGCAACGACTACGGCTTCGAGGAGGTCTTCGCCCGCCAGGTCGAGGCCCACGGCAGCGCCGGTGACGTCCTGGTCCTGCTGTCCACCTCCGGCCGCAGCCCCAACCTGCTGGCGGCCGCCGACACCGCCCGCTCCCTGGGCCTGGGCGTGTGGGCGATGACGGGCCCCGCCCCCAACCCGCTGGCGGAGCGCGCGGACGAGGCACTGGCGGTGGAGGCACCGGAGAGCGCCACCGTGCAGGAGGTCCACCTCGCCGCCCTGCACATGGTCTGCGAGGCCTTCGACGCCGCGCTCGACCGCCGCCAGGACGCTGACGACCCGGTCGCCGCGCCCGACCACGACCTACCCCGCCTGCCCGGGGGGACCCGGTGAACGGCCCGCTGGTCGTGGTCGGCGACAGCCTGCTCGACATCGACGTCGACGGCCGCGCCGACCGCCTGGCCCCGGACGCCCCGGTGCCCGTGGTCGACGTGTCGGCCGAGCGCAGCCGCCCCGGCGGCGCCGCCCTCGCCGCGTGCCTGACGGCGCGGACCGACCGCGAGGTCGTCCTGGTCACGGCCCTGGGCGACGGACCGGCGGCCCGCACCCTGCGCCGCCACCTCACCGGGCGCGTGCGACTCGTGGAGCTACCGCTGGTCGGTGACCTCCCGGTCAAGACCCGGGTACGGGTCGACGGCCGCGCCCTGCTGCGCATCGACCGCGGCGGCGGAACCGTCGGGCCCCCCGACCGCCGGGCCGCGCAGGTGCTGGCCCGCGCCTCGGCCGTCCTGGTGGCCGACTACGGCCGGGGGCTCGCCGACCGGCTGCGCCCCCCGCTGACGGCCTGCGCCGCGCACGTCCCGCTCGTCTGGGACCCGCACCCGCGCGGCGGGCCGCCGGTCCCCGGTGCGCGGCTGGTCACCCCCAACGCCGCCGAGGCCAAGGCCTGTGCCGCCGCCCTCGACCCGGACGCCCCGACCGGCGACGGGCTCCCCGACCACACCGCCCGGGGAGCCCTGCTGGCCGGGCGGTGGCGCGCCGCCTCGGTGGCCGTCACCCTCGGGCGACGGGGCGCGCTCCTCAGCCGGGGCACCGAGAGCCCCATCCTGCTCCCCGCCCCCTACGAGGCCACCGGCGACCCGTGCGGAGCCGGGGACTGCTTCGCGGCGGCCGTCACCGCGGCCCTGGCGGCCGGCGCCATCCCCGAGGAGGCGGTCCACACCGGGGTCACCGCGGCGGCGGACTTCGTGGCCCGCGGCGGCGCCGGGAACCCGGACCTGTGGGACCGGGCCTCCGGCCCGGCCACCGCGCCGCCGGACGCCCTGCGCATCGCCGAGGCCACCCGGGCCCGTGGCGGCACGGTCGTGGCGGCCGGCGGCTGCTTCGACCTGCTGCACGCCGGCCACGTCTCCCTCCTGGAGTCCGCCGCCCGGCTGGGCGACTGCCTGATCGTCTGCCTGAACTCCGACGACTCGGTGCGCCGGCTCAAGGGCCCGGGCCGCCCGCTCAACCCGGTCGGCGACCGCGCCCGGATCCTCACCGGCCTCGGCTGCGTGGACGCCATCCAGGTGTTCGAGGAGGACACCCCCGAACGGGTCCTGCGCACCCTGCGCCCCGACGTCTGGGTCAAGGGCGGCGACTACCGGTTTGAATCCCTCCCCGAGGCGTCGGTGCTGGCCGAATGGGGCGGCCAGGTGCTCGTCCTGCCCTACCTGGACGGTCGTTCCACCACGGCGCTCGCCGAGCGGGCCGCCGTCCGGGCCCGCCCGTGACCGAGCGGCCCACCCTCCTGGTCCTGCGCGCGCTCGGCCTCGGCGACCTGCTCACCGGCGTACCCGCCCTGCGCGCCCTGCGGCGCCACCACCCCGGCCACGAACTGGTCCTGGCCGCCCCGGCCCGGCTGGCACCCGCCCTCGCCGCCACCGGCACGGCGGACCGGCTGCTGGCCACCGACGCCCCCGGGCGCGAGGTGCCCCACCGCCTGCCCTGGGACGGCCCGCCGCCCGACCTCGCGGTGGACCTGCACGGCAACGGCCCGGCCAGCCGCGACGCCCTGGCGCGACTGCGGCCCGCCCGCCTGATCGCCTACGCGGACGCCGGCGCCCCGCGCTGGCGGGACGACGAGCACGAACGCGAACGGTGGTGCCGCCTGCTGCGCCACCACGGCATCGGAGCGGACGCCGGTGACCTGCTCATCGCCCGGCCCGCCGTCCCGTCGCCCGCACCCGGGGCCGTGCTCATCCACCCCGGAGCCGACGCGGCCGCCCGCCAGTGGCCGCTCGGCCACCGGGTGGTGGTCACCGCCGGCCGGGGCGAGCGCGCCCTCGCCGAAGGCGTCGCGTGCGAGGCCGGACTGCCGTCGGGGGACGTCCTCGGCGGCGCTACGGACCTGCCCTTCCCCCTGCTGGCGGCACTGGTGGCCGAGGCCCGGGCCGTGGTCTGCGGGGACACCGGCATCGCCCACCTGGCGACCGCGCTCGGCACGCCCTCGGTGACCCTGTTCGGCCCGGTCTCGCCGGTGCTGTGGGGACCGCCGGCCGTGCCCCGCCACCTCGCCCTGTGGCGGCACCACGGCGAGGAGACCCGGCCCGGCGACGCCCACGGCCCCCGGCCCGATCCCCGGCTGCTGCGCATCCGCCCGGCCGACGTGCTGGCCGCCCTCGCGGAGCTGTCGCTCCCGCCACCGGTACCACTGCCGGGGTGCGGGGCACCGGTTCGGCCGACGTAACGGCGGGCCCGGGAGGCCCGCTGAGCCCCGTCCAGGCTCCGCAGCACCCGTTCGACCCGGGACGGCACGCTGCGCCGGTCATGCACCACCCACGGCAGCCCCGCCGCCGCCTCGGCGAAGGCCCGGAGGGACACCGCGTCCCGCGGCACGGTGCGGGCCAGGAAGGCGGTGCGGCGCACCGCGGGCCACAGCGGCCGGCGCAGCCAGGTGAACCAGAGGGTGTTGCGGATCCCGTGCCGCCGCCGCAGCGTCGCGTCGCGGGCCGGGGACGGCCGGTGGTGGACCGTCAGGTCCTCGGCGTACACCAGCCAGTGGCCGGCGGCCGCGAGGTCGGCGGCCAGCAACTCCTCCTCGCCGCCCAGCCAGAGCCGCGGTGAGAAGCCGCCGACGGCCCGGAACAGGTCGGTGCGCAGCACCGTCGCCCCGGCGAGGAAGGAGCCGAGAGCCGGCCCGGGCAGCCAACCGGGCGCGGGGACCGATGAGTTGCGAAGCTCCTCGACAATCGGGTCCTCGCGCGGCGGCTCCTGCGGGTGGTCGGGGTCGTGGACCAGGATCCGCGCGGTGACCGCCGCCACCGGCGGGTGCGCGATCAGGACCACGCCCAGGCCGGCAGGACGCATCGTGGGCCCCCAGGGAATCCGGTCGGTGGCGGGGAGCGCGGCGAACGGCGAGGGTCCGCGGGGCTGCTGCCCCGCTGCCTCCGTCGCCCCTCCAGTGTGGCCCGCGGCCGTCCGGGTGGCGTGGCGGGCGCCGGGCCCGCCCCCGGAGCTGCGCCGTGCCGGGCCGCCCTGCGTCGTGCCGGGCCCGCCCTCAGAGCTGCGCCGTGAGGGCGGCCAGCATCGCTGCCAGCCCCACGGTCAGCCAGGCGATGTAGTCCCCGAGCAGTCCGGAGTGCAGTCGGCGCAGCGGCAGGACGGTGACCCGGAACAGCCCGCTGGTGTCCCGCCCGGGGGCGCGGCGGACGGCGGCGGTGGCGAGGCCGACGGCCAGCAGCGTGGAGAGCAGGCCGAGCAGCACGCCGGGCACCGTCCACCAGGCCTCGGGCGCGGCGCCCGCGGGGGCCGGGGCGCCACCGAGGGTCTGGGCGAGGTACCCGTCGCGGTCGGTGAAGGCGGCCGCTCCCGCCGCGAGCGCGCGCCCCACGCCCGGCAGCACGCCGACGGCCAGACAGCCGGCCAGCAGTAGGGCCGGGACGAGGAGCATCGGCACCGGCGGCCGGCGGCCCGGCTCGCGGATCTCGGGCTCCTCGCCCTCGCCGGTGGTCGCCGCGGCCTCCGGGTCCTCGGCCGGCCGCGCGCCCAGCCCGCCGAAGACCCGCAGCCCGGCGCGCAGCACCGCGCCGCCGGTGAGCGCGGAGACCAGCACGAACACCGCGGGCAGCCAGCCGCCCCAGTGCCCGGCGGCCTCCTCGGCGACGGCCTTGCCGAGCCCGGTGCCGAACGGCGGCAGCCCGGCCAGGGCGAGCGCGCCGATGACGAACAGCAACCCGGTGAGGCGCAGTTCGCGGGCCCGGCCGTGCAGTCCGTGCTCGTCTACCGAGCCGTACCGGTCCAGCAGCACGCCGGTGAGGCCGAACAGCGCCGCCTTGGCGCCCGCGTGGCCGGCCACGTACACGGCCGAGCCGGCCAGTCCGGCCGGGTCGAGCAGCGCCGCGCCGATCAGGAACAGCCCGATGTGTCCGACGGTGGAGAAGGCGAGCATCCGCTTGAGGTGCCGCTGCGGCCAGCACATCACGGCGCCGACCAGCGCCGTCAGCACGCCCGCGGCGAGCAGGGTGTCGCGGACCGCGTCGTCCGGCAGGCCGCCCGCCCCGGCGAAAACCACCCGGTGGATGCGCGCCACCCCGTAGACGCCGAGTTCGACCATCACCCCGGAGAGCAGCATGCACACCGGGCTCGGTGCCACCGCGTGGGCGTCCGGCAGCCAGAAGTGGAAGGGCGCGGTCGCGGCCTTGACCAGCGGGCCGGCCAGCACCAGCACGAAGGCGACGACCACCAGGGCGTCCCGGCCGTGCCCGGCGGCGGCGTGCTGGTCCAGTGCGGCGCCGATCTGGGCGAGGCCGAGTTCGCCGGTGCGGGCGTAGAGCAGGCCGATGCCGAGCAGGGAGAGGTACGCGGCGGCCGAGTTGACCAGTCCGAAGGCGAGGGCGCCCTGCAGCGGGCGTTCGTCCTCGATCCGGTAGCCGGTCAGCGCGTAGGCGACGGCGCCCATCAGCTCGAAGAACACGAAGGCGTCGAAGAGGTCCCCGGTGAGCGCGAAGCCGACCATCCCGGCCTCGAAGAGCAGCAGCAGGGCGGGGAACACCCCGCCGTGCTCGCCGGAGGGCTCGTCGAAGTACCGCCAGGCGTAGCAGACCACCGCGAGGACGAGGACGGCCGCGAGCAGGGCGAGGCCGGCACCGAGGCGGTCGGCGACCAGCACGACGCCGACGCTGTGGCCGCCGCGCGGGCTCCAGCCGCCGAGCCAGGAGACCGCCCGGCCGTCCGGCGCGGTCCGGGCCCACAGCAGGGTCAGGCAGGCCACGTCGGCGGCGGCCCAGGCGGTGGCCAGCGCGTCGCGCCCCGGGCGGGGCAGCCGGCGTCCGGTCACGGCCAGGACGGCGGCGCCGAGCAGCGGGACGGCGACGGCCAGCGGCAGCAGGTCAGCAGTGTTCACCGGCCGCTCACCCGCGCAGCCCGGTGAGTTCCTCGGGGTCCACCGTGCCGTGCCGCTTGCGTAGTTGGATCACCAGGGAAAGGAGCAGGGCGGTGACGGTCGCCCCGACCACGATGTCGGTCAGGACGAGTGCCTGGACCACCGGGTCGACCACCGGGGCGTCGGTCGGCAGGTCGGAGAAGACCGGCGCGGTGGCGCCGCTGCGGTAGCCGACCGCGAGCAGCAGCACGTAGGTGGAGGACTGCGCGACGGCCAGGCAGCCGACCGCCTGCACCAGGTTGCGGCTGGTCACCAGGCCGTACAGCCCGGCGAGCAGGATCCACCCGGCCACGAGGTAGGGGAAAACGCTCATTCGTCCACCTCGCTTCGCTCGGCGGTCGCTCCGCGAAACCCGCACCTCTGGATGACTCGCTCGCTCCGCTCGTTCACCGGTTCTCCCCGTTGTGGACGATCTCGACCGCCTGGTCCAGGAAGTGCGCCAGCAGGACCACCACGCCGGAGGCGACCTCGACACCGACGGCGGCGTTGATCACCGCCACCAGCCCGCTGGAGGACATCTGGTTGAAGGTGCCGAGCGGCAGGGTGTTGGCGAGGTAGCCGGCGCCCTGGGCGAGGCCGATCAGGCCGAGCGCGGCGTAGGTGCCGGCCGCGAGCGCGTCCGCCACGTCCAGGGCGGCCAGCGGGCGGATCCGCTTGAGCACCCGGTAGTCGGCGGCGACGTAGGCCAGGTGCAGGGCGGTGGCCAGCGCGACGCCGCCCTGGAAGCCGCCGCCGGGGCTCAACTGGCCGTGGGCGACGAGGTATCCGCCGACCAGCAGGGTGACCGGCAGCAGCGTCGCGCCGAACAGCCGGGTGGTGGGCAGCACGGGTTCGGCGGCGGCGCGGCGCTTGCCCTCGTCCCGGGCGAGCCGCAGCAGTATGGCGGCGCCGAGCACCGAGCCGAACAGGATGGACTCCTCGCCGAGGGTGTCGAAGGCCCGCTGGTCGAAGTTGACGGAGGAGATGATGTTGGCCGTCTGCCGGGCCAGCCCGGCCGCCACCGCCCGTTCGCCGTACGGGTGGTGGTGGCCGCCGAAGCCCGGCAGCTCGGTGGCGGCGGTGATCAGGGCGGCGGCGAGGACGGCTGCGGCGGCGAGGAACAGCCGCAGCCGGGCGGTGCGGCTCACTCGGTGCGGTCCGGGTGTTCGTCCGCCTGCTCCTGGCGGCGCACCCGGCGGACGGTCAGCAGGATCAGCAGCGGGGTGATCGCGCTGCCGACGCCCAGTTGGGAGAGCGCGACGTCGGGCGCCTGGAGCACGGTGAACAGCAGCGCGAGGCAGAGCCCGAGGAACGCGAGGACGACGGCCTGCCGGACCGGCTCGCGGGTGAGCGCGGCGGTGGTCGCGGTGACGGCGGTGAGCAGCAGGGCGATCACGGTCAACGCATTGGTCACTGCTGAGCCTTCCGTTCGGCGCGCACGGTGGTGCGCGCGACGGCCATGGTGGTGACGGTGCCGCCGATGGCCAGCAGCAGGCCGATCACCAGCAGCTTGACGGCGGCCCGCCCCGGCCCGGTGTCCACGGCGAGGGCGAGCGCGACCAGCGGCGCACCGAGGGCGGCGGCGGGGGAGAGGGCGTGCAGCCGCAGGTACGGCCCGGGCAGCACCGCGAGGGCGAGGGCGGCGAGCAGCAGCGCGGCGGCGCCGGCCACCAGCAGCACCAGTGCCAGGGTGTGTCGGGGCGTCACTGCTGCCTCCCGGCCAGGAAGCGGGTGAACACCAGCGTCCCGGCGGGCGCCAGCACCGCGAGGTCCAGTGCCAGGTCGGTGTACGAGGTGCGGCTGAACCCCTGGGCGAGCAGCAGCAGGACGACGGAGGTGATCGTCGCGGCGAGGTTGAGCCCGGCCAGGCGCTGCTCGGGCGAGCCGCGCAGGCCGAGCAGCAGGCACGGGCCCACGCCGCAGGCGGCCAGCACAGCCGCCGCGATCAGCCAGGCGTTCACTCCCCGGCCCCCGTCAAGGCCCGCTCCAGAGAGGACAGTTGGTCTTCCATCGCGTGGACGGTCAGTTCGCCGCCGTCCCGGCTCTCCACCGCGTACGCGCCGGGCGTCGAGGACAGCAGCGCCGCGCCCCAGGCCGCCCCGGTGCCGGGGGCGAGCCGTACGGTGCGGAACCCGCCGCGCCGGTGGGCGGGGGAGGCGACGGCGAGCGCGAGCCGGCCGGTGTCGGCCAGCAGGGTCCACGGGAATGCCCAGAGCGCCCGGGCCAGCCGGGCCGGTCCGCCGGGAGTCGCCCCGGACGCGCGCCGCACGGCCACCGCGCCCAGGGCCCCGAGGAGCGCCACGCCGCCGCCCACCGCCATCTCCAGCGGGGACACCGAGCTGATGAACACGGTGTTGAGCAACAGCAAAACCCCCCACCAGAGCAGGAGTTCGAGCATCGTTCGCATTTCCACCCCCATGTCGGACCTCCGGCCGCCCGCCACCGCGGCGGGCGGCCCCCAGGTGTACCGTCCGGTCGGCGCACGCGTCCCGCGCGCAACGCCGCGGCGCGCGTGATCACCGCACCGGACCACCCGTTCGCCGGACGACGGGCCGGAAAGCTCCGATGATCGGCCCGGCCCGTGCGGTCGTACCGCTTCGACGTGCGGCTACTGCTTCCGGTCCTCGCCGCCCGGGTCCGTCACCTCGAACTCCGGGCCGTCCTGCGGTCCCTTCTCCTCCTCGTGCTCCGGCGGTGGGCTGCCCTCGCCGGTCATCCGGGACTCCGGGGTCTCGACCTGCTCCGGCGGGTCCTTGGGTACCGGGTTCCTCATGGTGCTCATCGCGTTCGCCTCCTCTGAGTGGGAGCGGGCGGGCCGGTCAGGGCTGGAACAGCACCTTGACGACGCCGTCCTGCTTGCGTTGGAACATGTCGTACGCGTCCGGGGCCTCGGCCAGCGGCACGTGGTGGGTGGCGAAGCCCTCCACCCCCAGCGGGTCGTCGTCGCCGAGCAGCGGCAGCAGGTCGTCCATCCAGCGCAGGACGTTGGCCTGCCCCATCCGCAGCTGCAGTTGCTTGTCGAACATGGTCAGCATCGGCAGCGGGTCGGTCATCCCGCCGTACACGCCGGACAGCGATATCGTGCCGCCGCGCCGGACCAGGTCCACCGCCAGGTGCAGGGCGTGCAGCCGGTCGAGGCCGACCCGGGTCATCAGCCTGGCGGCCAGCGCGTCCGGCAGCAGCGAGGTCATCCGCTGGGCGGCGGTCGCGGCGGGGGAGCCGTGCGCCTCCATCCCGACGGCGTCGATCACGGCGTGCGGGCCGCGGCCCTCGGTGAGGTCCCGGACGGTGTCGACGATCCGGGAGCCGAGCCGGGCCAGGTCCAGCGCCTCGACGCCGTTCTCCGCGGCGCGTTCCAGCCGCTCGGGCACCAGGTCGACGCCGATCACGGTGCCGGCCCCGCGGTGGCGGGCGATCCGGGTGCACATGTCCCCGATCGGGCCCAGCCCGAGCACCGCGACGCTGCCGCCCGGTGGGATGTTCGCGTAGTCGACGGCCTGCCAGGCGGTGGGCAGCACGTCGGACAGCAGCACGTAGCGGTCGTCCGGCGGCCCGTGCGGTACGGGCACCGGCAGCGTGTTGCCGAACGGGACCCTCAGCAACTCCGCCTGTCCGCCCGGTACCTGACCGTAGAGCTTGGTGTAGCCGAACAGCGCGGCGCCCATGCCGTAGGCGTGCACCTGGGTGGTCTCGCACTGGGACTGCAGGCCCTGCACACAGGTGGGGCAGGTGCCGCAGGAGACGTTGAACGGGACGACCACGCGGTCGCCCGGATCGACGGCGTGCACCGCGGGGCCCGTCTCGCGGACCACGCCCATCGCCTCGTGGCCCAGGATGTCGCCCTCGTCCAGGAAGGCGCCCAGGACCTCGTACAGGTGCAGGTCGGATCCGCACAGCCCGGTGGTGGTCACCTCCACCAGGACGTCGGTGGGCTCCCGGATCACCGGGTCGGGGACGGAGTCGACGCGGACGTCGCGGCGCCCGTGCCAGGTGACGGCCTTCATGGTGGCTCTCTCCCTCCGGACGGGCCGGCGGCCGCGCGGGGCGGCCGCCGGCGTCGGGGTCAGTCCTTCCCGACGTCCTTGACCTTCTCGCCGGCCTGCTTGAGGTCGCTCTTCATCTGCTTGCCCTTGCCCTCGGCCTCGACGACCGGGTCGCCCATGACCTTTCCGGCGGCCTCCTTGACCTTGCCGTGGGCCTTCTCCGCGACGTTGCGCGCTTTGTCCTCGGTACCCATGGGGAGTGCTCCTCTCGTGGTTCCGACGGCTCGTTCCGACCGCTGCTTCCGACGGCGGGGCGGGTCGTGGCCCCTCGGGCCGCGTGTGCCCGCGCAGCGCACTTCCACACCCCCCGATCCGCCTCAGGACGCGGTGGGCTCGTTGTGGGCCCGCCCCGCCCGCCGGCCGAGGGTGGTCAGCCGGTGGACCGGGCCACCCGGCCGGTGCCGGGAGGCGGCCCGCACGCCCGGTACGCCGTGCTCCGGTGCGGCGCCGGCCGACGGCAGCAGCCGCGCGGTCAGGGCGAGCAGCCGGTTCGTGGTGGCGGGAGCGACGCCGTGGGCGAGCACGGCGGCCTTGGCGAGCGGTGTCAGCACCAGCTCGCGCCGCCCGCCCTCGACGGCCCGGACGATCCGCCGGGCCGCCCGCCGGGCGTCCATCGACACCAGCGGTATGGAGGCGGCGGTCGCGAACCAGGCGTACTCGCTGCCCGCCTGCCCGGCGAACTCGGCGGCCGTGTGCGAGCCGGTGCGCATCAGCCCCGGCAGCACGGTGGTCACCCGGATGCCGTACGGCGCCAGCTCCGCCGCCAGCCCCTCCGAGAGGCCCGTGAGCGCGAACTTGGCGGCGACGTACGGCAGCAGGTGCGGCGCCGGGATCCGGCCGCCGATCGAGCTGATCATCACGATCGAGCCCGAGCCGCGGGCCCGCATCTGCGGCAGCACGGCCTGGACCAGTCGCAGCGGTGCCATCGTCATCAACTCGTGCGCCCGCCGGAAGTCCTGCTCCTGCACGGCGGAGAACGGGCCGACCTGGATCAGACCGGCGTTGTTGACCAGCAGGTCCACGTCGGCCCCGAAGCGCTCCCGCACGGCCGCGAGCAACTGCTCCGGCGCCTGCGGGTCCATCAGGTCACAGGCCGTGGCGGCCACCTCGCCCGGCAGGCCGCCCAACTGCCGCAGCGCCCGCTCCAGGCCCAGCTCGTCCCGGCCGCAGAGCATCACCCTGCAGCCCCGCTGCGCCAGCTCACCCGCGATCAGCAGCCCCAGCCCGCGGGAGGAGCCGGTCACCAGCGCCGTCCGTCCGGCCAGCACACCCATCGCCCGCACCCTTCCTCGCTCCGGTAGGTCCGACTCCTCGTTCGGGAAGCCCGACTCCCCGCTCCGGGTAGTCCGACGCCGGCGCGTGTGTCCGACCACCCCGCCCGCAAACCCCGGGGTGTGGACGGGCCAGCCCGGGCACCCGCCGTAGCGTGACGAGCCCCACCGGACGGACCGGCCTGACCCAGTAGCGACCCGCACGGCCCTGGCCGGCGGCGGGTGCGGGGCGGCGCGTCCGGGTGACCCGCGGCGTCGAGTCGTCCGACGTGGCGGGGTGATCAGCCGGCGGCCGGGTTCGCCCAGGCGAGCAGCCGCTCGCGCGGCCAGGTGGTGACCAGCCGTTCGGCGCCGAGGCCGAAGCGGGCCGCCCGGGCGTAGCCGGAGGTGAGCCAGTGGAGCTGCTCCGGGGCGTGGGCGTCGGTGTCGACGGCGAAGAGGCAGCCCGCGTCCACGGCCAGTCGGAGCAGATCGTCGGGTGGATCGCGGCGCTCGGGGCGGCAGTTGATCTCCACGGCCGTCCCGGCCGCGGCGCAGGCGGCGAAGACGGCCTCGGCGTCGAACCGGGAGGGCGGTCGGCCCCGGCCGGTGACGATCCGGCCGGTGCAGTGGCCGAGCACGTTGGTGCGCGGGTTGCTGACCGCGGTGAGCATCCTGGCCGTCATGGGCTCCGGGTCCGAGCGCAGTTTGGAGTGCACGGAGGCCACCACCACGTCGAGCCGGCCGAGCAGTTCGGGCTCCTGGTCGAGCGAGCCGTCCTCCAGGATGTCGCACTCGATGCCGGTGAGCAGCCTGAACGAACCGTCCTCGGCGTTGAGGGCCGCGACCGCGTCGAGTTGGCGCCGCAGCCGTTCCGGGCTGAGGCCGTGGGCGATGGTGAGCCGGGGCGAGTGGTCGGTGAGGACGGCCCAGCGGTGGCCGAGCGCGCGGGCGGCCTCGGCCATCTCCTCGATCGGGTGGCCGCCGTCGGACCAGTCGGAGTGCAGGTGGCAGTCGCCCGCCGCGGCCGAGGCCAGCTCCCACCCGGCCCGGGCGGCCGGTCCGGCGGCGCTCTCCAGCCGGGTGAGGTAGGTCGGGGTGACGCCGGCGGCGGCCTGGGCGATCACCTCGGCGGTGACCGGCCCGACGCCCGGCAGCCGGCGGGCCCGGGCGGCGTCCACCGGCCCGGGCGGCAGCGCCCGGACCGCGTCGGCCGCGGTGTGGAAGGCCCGTACTCGGTAGGGCGAGGCGTCGTTCCACTCCAGCAGGAAGGCGATCCGCCGCAGTGCCGTCGCCGGGTCCATGGCGGCCGGTCGGCGCACCGCCGCCGGTCACCGCTTCCGCGCGAGTGCGCGGACGGCGGCGCCGACCAGGACCGCGCCGCCGGTGGCGAGCAGGCCGTGGTGCTGGGAGGCCCAGAGCTGGGCGCTGCGTTCGTGGGACTCCTCGTCGAAGCGGCCGTGCGCGCCGTGGTCGTGGGAGGCGTCGCTCGGGGCCCAGAGGTTGGCGTGGTCCTCCGGATTCCGCCGACCCTGGTCCTGCTGGGCGTCGATGCCGGTGCGGGCCAGGTAGCGGTCGAGCAGGCCGGGGGCGACGGCGTTGGCGATCAGGGTGGCCGCGGTGCTGCCGCCCACCCAGTACTCGCGGCGCCGGGGGTGGTCGGCGGCGTAGCGGACGGCGCGGGCGGCCACCTCGGGCTGGGCCACGGGCGCGACGGGCCTGGTTTGGCCGCGCAGCCGGTTGAGCACCCAGTCGAACTGCGGGGTGTTGACCGCCGGCAGCTGGACCATGGTCACCCGCACGCCCGTCCTGCTGGCCAGCAGTTCGCAGCGCAGTGCCTCGTGCCAGCCCTGGATGGCGTGCTTGGCGCCGCTGTAGGCGGTCTGGAGCGGGATGCCGCGGTAGGCGATCGCGGAGCCGACCTGCACGATCGTGCCGTGGTCGCGCGGCAGCATCCGCTTCAGCGCGGCCCGGGTGGCGTTGACGTAGCCGAGGTAGGTGACCTCGGTGACCCGGCGGTACTCCTCGGGACTGATCTCCGTGAACGGAGCGAACACCGAGACGAAGGCGTCGTTCACCCAGACGTCGATCGGCCCGAACTCCGCTTCGGCGCGGGCGGCTGCGGCCTCGCAGGCCTCGGGGTCGGAGACGTCCGCCAGGATGGTGCGCACCGGTGATCCGGCGACCTGGGCCTCGGCGGAAGCCGCGCGCAGCCCGGCGACGCCACGGGCGACCAGCACCAGCCGGTTGCCGTCGGTGGCGAACGCCCGGACGCAGGCCCGGCCGACTCCGGCGGTGGCGCCGGTGATGACAACGGTTCGGGGCTCGGAATGCGTACGGGTCCTCATGGCGGGCGTCTTGCCAGGCCTCCGGCACCGAAACGTCGGGGCGGGTGGCCGTGTCACGGGTGGTCGCGTCGCGGGTGGGAATGGTCGTCGCAGTCCGGATCGTCCGGATCGTCCGGGGCCCGGGGGCTGCGGCCGTCGTGCCAGTAGAGGTGCCAGACGGGCAGCACCAGCCAGCAGGACGCGAACCACAGCATGACGCCCGCGGTGATCCAGGCGGAGACCGACGAGTTGGTCGCCACCCGCAGCAGGAGCAGCAGGGCCGAGCTGATGGTCAGGGCCAGCAGCACCAGGCCGACGGCGACCAACCTGGCGACGGCGTCGACCAGTTGGGGTTTCAGGCGACGCCCGGCGAAGATCCGGTGGTAGGCGACGGGGGAGGTCAGCGAGCCGGTGGCGAGCGCCCCCAGGACGACCGTGGCCACGTACAGGCCCCGGTCGAAACCGCCGAGTTGGGAGAAGCGCGGCATGAAGACGACACTCAGCAGGAAGCCGAAGAGGATCTGCGAGCCGGTCTGGGCGACCCTGACCTCCTGGAGCAGGTCTGTCCAGCGCCGGTCGGCCCGCTCCTCGGGCGACTCGTGGCGGCCGACGCGGGGCCGGGGACCGTGGCCGTCGGGGCCGGTGTTCGTCGCCGCCATGGTGATCGCCTCCACCTCCTCCCGTCGGCGCGTGTAGCCGCGACCGGGCGGGGCAAACGCTGCGCATGGACGAGGAGCGGGTGGCCTGCCCGGCCGCACCCGGCACGGCCCCGGAGTACTCGACCGCCCGCCGCGCGCGGCACGGTGGTCGGGGCGGCTCGCCGCCGTCCCGACCGGCGCGCCGGGCCGACGGTCCGGCCGGAGCCGCGGGGTGGCCCGCAGCCGGGGGCCTTTGGGTCGCGGTTGACCGCGACGGGCCGGTGCGGATCGTCCACGTCGCGGGGGAACTGGACCACGACTCGGCGGACGGGCTGTGCGGCGCGCTGGTCCGTCCGGTCGAGGACGGCATCGAGCGGATCGTGCTCGATCTGGGGGAGTTGGGGTTCTGCGACTCGACCGGGCTCAACATCCTGCTGCACGCCCGCCTCGACGCCGAGGCCGTCGGGCTGCGCCTGGAACTCGCGGGCCTGCGTCCGGCCGTGGCGCGGCTGTTCGCGGTCACCGGGGCCGACACCGTGCTACGCATCCATCCCGATCTCGGGGCGGCGCTGGCCGCGCCCGGTCGCGTGCCGGCGGCGGCGTCCGATGCGCCGTCGGCGTCCGAACCGCAGTCGGAACGCGAGCAGTGGCCCGAGCCCGAACAGCCGTCGGGGGAAGTGTCGTCGGCGCGACCGGGCGCTCCGCCGGGCCCGGTCTAGGAGGCCCGGCATGGATCCCACCGGGCGAGGGCGGGCGGCGGCCGCCGGGGAGACCAGGCGGCTCGCCTTCGAGGGCAGCGCGGGCGCGGTGCAGCGCAGCCGTGAGTTCAGCCGGGCGGCGCTGCGGTCCTGGCACTGGCTGCCCGCCGACGACGAGGAGCAGCGGGCCAGGGCGGAGGACGTCCTGCTGATGGTCTCGGAGCTGGTCACCAACGCCTGTCTGCACGCCCCCGGCGGCCCGCGCGAGCTGCGCCTGGACTGGGACGGCGTGCGCCTGCGGGTGGAGGTCGTGGACGCCAGCCCCGTGCTGCCGCGGCTGGCCAGGGCCGCTGATCCGAGTCGCCCGGGCGGGCACGGCCTGCGGGTGGTCGACCGGCTGGCCCGCGCCTGGGGCGCGGCGCCCGACGACGGGGGCAAGCTGGTCTGGCTGGAGGTCGGGTCGCCGCTGGACCGGCACGTACGGCTCGACGGCTTCAACCGGGGGGGTTGAAGCCGTCGAGCGGGATGGAGCCGCGGGCGGAAGACGCTACCGCTGACCGGGGTGCGGTAGCGGCGGCGGTGCCGGGTCGGGGTCCGGGTAGGGGGACGGGTCCGGGAACGGCGGGATGGGCGGAGGCACCGGGTCGGGGCCCTCGCCCGGCCGGGGCGCCGGGTTGGGGTGGGGGATCGGCTGGGTGTCCGGATCAGGGGGCGTGGGAACGGTCATTTCGCACCTCAGCGGCCGAGCGCGTGGGCCAGTTCGCCCTTGTTCATCTTCGAACGGCCCTTGATGTTGCGGTGCTTGGCCTCGTTGTAGAGCTGGTCGTAGGTCGGACCGCCGGCGCCCTTGTGGGAGCGCAGGCCGCCGCGCCGCCCGGACGACATGTCGTGGGTCGAGGTGCGGCTCGCCGTCTTGGACTCGCCGTGCCGGGCGCGTTCCTTGTTGACCGTCCGGGCGGCGATCTCCTCGGCCCGCTTCTCGCTCTCGCCCCGGTCGAGCGCACTGTCCTTGATGTGCTCGTACTGGCGTTCCCGCTTGGGGCTGGATCCTCGGGGCATGGCGGCCCCTCCTCTCCGTGGTCGGGTCGTTGCCTGAGCTCGTTACCCGGATGAATCGGAAGAAACCTTCCTAAAACGCGAATTCCATGTCGTATGTCGGGTAGAACAACCGTGCGGCGGTTCGCCGGACGAACGCCGCCCGGCACCCGGACCGGGTGCCATCGGGACCTCGCCCCTCGAAACCGGGCCCGGGTCCTGGGAAAGAGCCCCCCGACGTACGGGCGAGAGCCCGTGGGCGTCGTCGGGCGTTCGTCCCGAGGTCGAGGAGGACACGTGTCCACCCCTCTGGAAACAGCTCCGCACGGCGGGCAGGAAACCGTCCTGTCCTCGGGCACCCCGCCCGACCTGCCGCCGAGACCCACCAAGACCGAACTCCGCGCGATGGGCAAGACCGAGGCGCGGGAAATCAGCGACGCACTGTTCGAGCGGCTGTCCGGGCTGGCTCGGGAGAGCGCCGCGTACAGCTATGTCCGCGGCACGATCATCGAACTGAACATGCCGCTGGTGCGGTTCATCGCGGCCCGCTTCCGGCACCGGGCCGAGGACATGGACGACATCCTCCAGGTGGGCACGATCGGCCTGATCAAGGCCGTCGACGGCTACGACCCGCAGCGCGGCGTCGAGTTCGTCACCTATGCCATCCCCACCATCGCCGGCGAGATGAAGCGCTTCTTCCGGGACACCTCCTGGCCGGTCCGGGTGCCGCGCAGCATGCAGGAGCTGTACCTGACGGTGGCCCGCGGCTCGGACCGGCTCGAACAGCAGCTCGGCCGCCTCCCGCAGCCGGAGGAGATCGCCCAGGATCTCCACCTGAGCGTCGAGCAGGCCACCGAGGGCCTGGTCGCGGGCCGGGTCTACCGCCCCAGCTCGCTGGACGCGCTGCGGGACCAGGACACCGACGAGAGCGGCAGCGCGATGCTGGACCGCCTCGGCGGCTGCGACCCCGGCATCGAACTCGCCGACTTCCGCACCGCCGTGCGCCCCCTGCTCGCCGAACTGCCCGAGCGCGAGCAGACGGTGCTCAAGCTGCGCTTCTGGGAGGGCCGGACCCAGTCCGAGATCGCCGCGCGGATCGGCGTCTCCCAGATGCACGTCTCCCGGCTGCTCTCGGCCACGCTGACCCGGCTGCGCGAGCAGCTCGAGGACCGGGACGCGCCGGGCTGGGCAGACCAGACGGCCGAGGAGGAATGACCTTTCCCCGCGCCGGGTGTTTCCGACCCCCCGCAGCGGTTACTCGCGCTGCGGGGGGTTGTCGTGTGAAGGGCTGAAGGAGGAGCACCGTGTCCCCGAAGGTTTCCGACCACATCCTGGAACGACTGCGCGCCTGGGACGTCCAGTACGTCTTCGGCTATCCCGGCGACGGCATCAACGGACTGCTCGCGGCCTGGGGCCGCGCCGACAACAAGCCCGTCTTCGTCCAGGCCCGGCACGAGGAGATGGCCGCCTTCGAGGCCGTTGGCTATGCCAAGTTCTCCGGCCGCACCGGAGTGTGCGTGGCCACCTCGGGCCCGGGCGCGATCCACCTGCTCAACGGGCTGTACGACGCCAAGCTGGACCACGTGCCGGTGGTGGCCCTGGTCGGGCAGACCAACCGCAGCGCGATGGGCGGCTCCTACCAGCAGGAGGTCGACCTGCTGAGCCTGTACAAGGACGTCGCCGCCGAGTACTGCCAGATGGTGACCGTCCCCGAGCAGCTGCCCAACGTGCTCGACCGGGCGATGCGCACCGCCGCCGCCCGCCGCACCGTCACCGCCGTGATCGTGCCCGCCGACGTCCAGGAGCTGGACTACAGTCCGCCGGAGCACGCCTTCAAGATGGTGCCCTCCAGCCTGGGCTCCCCGCAGTGGACGGTCGTCCCCGAGGACGACGAGCTGCGCCGGGCCGCCGACGTGCTCAACGCCGGCAGCAAGGTCGCCATCCTGGTCGGCCAGGGCGCCCGCAGCGCCCGCCGGCAGGTCCAGCAGACGGCCGAACTGCTCGGCGCCGGGGTCGCCAAGGCGCTGCTAGGCAAGGACGTGCTGCCCGACACGCTGCCCTACGTCACCGGGTCGATCGGCCTGCTCGGCACCCGCCCCTCGTACGAGCTGATGCGCGACTGCGACACCCTGCTGACCATCGGCTCGTCCTTCCCGTACAGCCAGTTCCTGCCCGAGTTCGGGCAGGCCAGGGCCGTGCAGATCGACCTCGACCCGTTCATGGTCGGGATGCGCTACCCGTACGAGGTCAACCTGGTCGGCGACGCCGCCCGCACGCTGGACCGGCTGCTGCCGCTGTTGGTCCGCAAGGAGGACCGGGACTGGTACCGCACCATCTGCGACAACACCGAGCGCTGGTGGGAGGTGATGGAGCGGCGCGCCGGGGTCGAGGCCGACCCGATCAACCCCGAGTACGCGATCCACGCCCTCGACCACCTGCTGCCCGACGACGTCATGGTCAGCGCCGACTCCGGCTCCGCCGCCAACTGGTACGCCCGCCACCTGCGCTTCCGCGGCCGGATGCGCGGCTCGCTGTCCGGCACCCTGGCCACCATGGGCCCCGGTGTCCCGTACGCGATCGGCGCCAAGTTCGCCCACCCCGACCGGCCCGCCATCGCCATCGTCGGCGACGGCGCGATGCAGATGAACGGCCTCGCCGAGCTGATCACCATCGCCAAGTACTGGCAGCAGTGGGAGGACCCGCGGCTGGTGGTGGCGGTGCTCAACAACCGCGACCTCAACCAGGTCACCTGGGAGATGCGGGCCATGGAGGGCGCCCCGAGCTTCCTGCCCTCCCAGCAGCTGCCCGACATCGACTACGCGGGCTTCGCGCGTACCCTCGGCCTGGGCGCCGAACGCGCCCTCTCGCCGGGCGACGTCCCCAGCGGCTGGCAGCACGCGCTCACCGCGGACCGCCCGTTCGTCCTGGAACTGCGCACCGACCCGGCCGTCCCGCCGATCCCGCCGCACGCCACCTGGGACCAGATCCAGGCCGCCGCGGCGTCCGTGCTGCGCGGCGACGCCGACCGCACGGCGATGGTCCGCCAGGGGTTCAAGGCGAAGCTCCAGGAGCTGCTGCCGTCCTTCGGAGGCCGGCATGGCCATCACTGACCCGCTCCGCCGGGGCACCGGCCTGGTGCTGCGCAACGTCCGCACCGGGCGCTTCCAGCGCTCGCTCGCCCTCGCGACCGGCGTCGGCTCGGTGATCACCGCCGCCGAGATCTACCTGGAGCACGACCGGGCCGGCTTCGGCAACCGCGTCATGTGGTGGCCGGTCTGGCTCGGCCCGGTCGGCGCCGTCGCCGGGGTGGCCGGGGCGCTCAGCCCCCGGGCCGCGCGCACCCTGCTGCCGGTCGCCTCCGCGTCCATAGTCGCCAACGGCCTGCAGGGCACCTGGCTGCACGTGCGCGGCATCGCCGAGAAGCCCGGCGGCTGGGAAATGGCCCGCTACAACGTCGAGATGGGCCCGCCGCTGTTCGCGCCGCTGCTGATGAGCTTCGTCGGAGGGATGGGCCTGGTGGCCGCCGTACTGCGCCGGGAGTCGCCCGATGCCTGAGCCCCGCTTCCCCGGTTTCGACGTGCTCTCCCAGGCCCGGTACTGGGACCGCGAGACGACGGCCGTCGTGGTCGCCCGCACCGGCCCCCAGCCACCGCTCAGGTTCTTCACCCCCGCCGAGGAGGCCACCGCCCGCGCCCTGCTCGACCAGCTGCTCGACCACCCCGACGTCCCGCTGCTGCCGGCGATCGACGCCCGGCTCGCCGAACTGGAGACCGACGGCTGGCACTACGCCGACATGCCGATGGACGACGAGGCCTGGCGCCGCTCACTGCACGCCCTCGACGAGGAGGCCGACGGCCCCTTCGCCGCGCTCAGCGAGGTCCAGCAGCGGGCCCTGATCGGGCGGGTCCAGGAACTCACCGGCGAGCACTGGCACGGCATGCCCGCCAAGCACGTCTGGAGCCTGTGGACCAGGTACGCCTGCACCGCGTACTACTCCCACCCCACCGCCTGGAACGAGATCGGCTTCGGCGGCCCCGCCCACCCGCGCGGCTACCTGCGCCTCGGCACGGACCAGCGCGAACCCTGGGAGGTCGCCGACGCCCACTCCAGCCCGCCCCGGCCCCCCGACGACGAGCCGCCCCACCCCGTGCCCCCCGCCACCGACCCCGGTCGGCACTCCCGGCTGCGTGCCGCCGCGGGAACCGTACGGGCCAACGCCGCCGCCCAGCGCGAGGTCCGCCGCACCAACGCCTCCGCCTGGCTGCTGCCCGAGGACGGCCAGGGCTTCGACCACACCCTGCGGCGCGACATGCGGCGCTACGCGGACTCCGACGAGGTCGACCTGCTGATCGTCGGCTGCGGCGCGGGCGGCTCCACGCTGGCCCAGCGGATGGCCCGCCGGGGCTGGAGCGTCGTGGTGCTGGAGGCCGGCCCGTTCTGGGACCCGCTCACCGACTGGGTCAGCGACGAGGCCGCCTCCCACCACCTGTACTGGACCGAGCCCCGACTCATCTCGGGCAGCGACCCGGTACCGCTCGGCTCCAACAACTCAGGCCGCGGCGTGGGCGGTTCGATGGTCCACTTCGCCGGCTACGCGCCCCGCTTCCACCCCTCCGACTTCCGCACCCACAGCCTCGACGGCGTCGGCGCCGACTGGCCGGTCGACTACGACGACCTGCGCGACTCCTACCGCCGCGTCGAGTACGAACTCCCCGTCGCCGGCCAGTACTGGCCCTGGGGCGACCCCCACCCCTACCCGCACCCGCCACACCCCGTCGGCGGCAACGGCGAGATCTTCCTGCGCGGCGCCGCCGCCCTCGGCATCCAGGCCCGGGTCGGCCCGGTCGCCATCACCAACGGCCGCTTCGGCCGCCGCCCGCACTGCATCTACCGGGGCTTCTGCCTCCAGGGCTGCAAGGTCAACGCCAAGGCCTCCCCGCTGATCACCCACGTCCCCGACGCCCTCGCCCACGGCGCCGAGATCCGCGCCGACTGCATGGCCGCCGCCGTCGAACTCGGCCCCGACGGACTCGCCCGCGGCGTCCGCTACTTCCACAACGGTCGCGAGCACCTCCAGCTCGCCCGTACCGTCGCCGTCGCCGGCTACGCCATCGAGACCCCGCGGCTGCTGCTCAACTCCGCCTGCCCGCGCTTCCCCGACGGCCTGTGCAACGACCACGACCTGGTCGGCCGCTACGTCATGGTGCAGGGCGCCCCGCAGACCTCCGGCCGCTTCGAGGAGGAGATCCGCGCCCACAAGGCCCCGCCGCCCGAGGTCTCCACCGAGCAGTACTACGAGACCGACCCCGACAAGCCGTACAAGCGCGGCTTCACCATCCAGAACATCTCCCCGCTGCCCATCACCTGGGCCGAGCACGTCGTCGCCCAGGGCCACTGGGGCGCCGACCTGCGCAGGTACCTCTCCGACTACGTCCACTGGGCCACCCTCGGCGCCATGGCCGAACTGCTGCCCCAGCCGGACAACCGGATCACCCTCGCCGAGCAGACCGACCGCTACGGACTGCCGGTCGCCAACTTCGCCTTCTCCCAGTGCGACAACGACCGGATGCTGATCAAGGCCGCCCGCGGGGTGATGGAGTCCATCCTGCGCGCCGCCGGCGCCAGCGAGGTCATCACCATCGACCGCTACGCCCACCTGGTCGGCGGCTGCCGGATGGCGGACAACCCGCGCGCCGGGGTCGTCGACCACCGGCTGCGCACCTTCGCCGTGCCCAACCTGCTGATCACCGACGGCAGCGTGCTGCCCACCCAGGGCAGCGCCAACCCGGCGCTGACCATCATGGCCCTGGTCGACCGGGCCGCCGGGCTGCTGGCGGCGGGCGAACGCTCCGGACTGCGGGCACCTTCGTGATGCCCCGGCGCCGGCTCCGGCCCCGGCTTCCGCTCCGGCTCCGGCGCAAGGGAAAGGACTGAAGACCATGACGACCACCGCGGCGGCGCTCTTCGACGTCGACGGCACCCTGCTCGACACCACGTACTTCCACGCCCTCGCCTGGTGGGAGGCCCTGTGGCAGTACGACCGCACCCTGCCCGTCGCCCGGGTGCACCGGGCCATCGGCATGGGCTCCGACCAACTCCTCGACCACCTGCTCGGCACCGAGCGGGACCACGGCGACGACGAGGGCATCACCGCCGCCCACGCCGCCCTCTACGCCCGGTTCTGGCCCCACATCCAGCCACTGCCGGGCGCCGCCGACCTGTTGCGCGCCTGCGCCGACCGCGGCTGGGCGGTCGTCCTCGCCAGCTCCGCGTCCGAGCGGGAACTCGCGGTGCTGCGCCGCGCGCTCGACGCCGACGAGGCGATCACCGCGGTCACCTCCGCCGACGACGTGGAGGCCACCAAGCCCGCCCCCGACCTGGTGCGCGCCGCCCTCGACCGTGCGGGTGCCGAGCCCGAGCACGCCGTCTTCATCGGCGACACGGTGTGGGACGTGACCGCGGCCGGCCGCGCCCGGGTCCCGTGCGTCGCGGTGGAGAGCGGCGGCTTCGACACCCGGGAACTCCTCGGCGCGGGCGCCGCCGAGGTCCACCGGGACACCGCCGAACTGCTGGCCGACCTCGACCGCAGCCTGCTGGGCCGCCCACCGGCCTGAGCCGCCCCGAACCGGGGCGGAGTGAACTCCCCTGGGCGGGGTACCCGTGGGAGCGTCCCGAACGGATCCCACGGAGGAGGCCGCGATGGACCGGCACGCCGAACACCCCGATCTGCCTCGCACGGCCCGGACGGAGCCGGACGGCTGGCCGCTGGACGAGCCCGGGGGCCGTCTGCCGCCCGACCGGGCGCAGGCGATCCTGGAGGCGGCGAAGCGGATCGGCTCGCTGCTGAAGGCCAAGGACCACCCGTTCGCGCTGGCGGGCGGGGTGGCCGCCTACGCCCACGGTGCCGACGTCCGGCTCCAGCACGACGCCGACTTCTGCATCCGCCGCGAGGACGCCGAGGCCGTCACCCACACCCTGCGCGAGGCCGGGCTCCAGGTCTTCCTGCCCCCGGAGGACTGGCTGATCAAGGCCCGTTGCCTGGGCCAGGACGTCGACCTGATCCTGGAACTCGCCAAGCGGCCGGTCACCTCGGAGCTGCTGGACCGCGCCGAGGTGCTGCCGGTGGACTCCGTGCGCATGCCGGTGCTCTCCGCCACCGACCTGGTCAGCGGCCTGCTCGCCGCCTTCTCCGAGCACCACTGCGACTTCGGGGCGGCGCTCTCGGTGGTACGGCCGCTGCGGGAGAAGATCGACTGGCGGCGGCTGCGGGCGGAGCGCGGCGAGCAGCCGATGCCCGCCGCCTTCCTGTACCTCCTGGAACGGCTCCAGGTGATCGAGCCCGAGGAGGCCGCCGTATGACCGCCGCCGACGCCACCGGATCCGACGAGGCCGAGTACCGGCTCGCCCATCTGCGCGACCGCCTCGCCGACGACGAGGTCGGCGAGTTGGGCCTGCGGATCGAACTGCACGGCAGCCACGTCACGGTACGCGGCACCGTGCCGAGCGAGGAGCGGCGCGCCGCCGTCGAGCGCATCGTCGCCGAGGTCATGGACGGACTGAAGGTGCACACCGACATCGTGCTGGCCGACGACCGGCCGCCGACCTGGGCGGAGGACCTGCCGTGATCCGGGTCGCCGCGGTCGGGGACATCCACCTCGGCCCGGACAGCCGGGGTCTGCTGCGGCCCGCCTTCGCCACCCTGGACGAGCTGGCGGACGTGCTCCTGCTGGCCGGTGACCTCACCCGGCACGGCACCCCCGAGGAGGCCGCGGTGGTGGGGGAGGAGGTCGGCGGACTGCCCGTGCCGGTGATCGCCGTACTCGGCAACCACGACTACGACGCCGGCCGGCCGGAGGAGGTCACCCGGATCCTGGCCTCGCACGGCGTCCAGGTGCTGGAACGCAGCTCGACCGCCGTCCGGGTGGACGGCACGCTGGTCGGCGTGGCCGGCACCAAGGGCTTCGGCGGCGGTTTCGCGGGCCGCAGCGCCGGCGAGTTCGGCGAACCCGAGATGAAGGCCTTCGTCCGGCACAGCCGCGAGTGCGCCGACGGGCTGCGCACCGCCCTCGACCGGCTCGCGGCCGAGGGCTGCGACCTGCGGATCGCCCTGACCCACTTCGCCCCCGTCCCCGACACCCTGGCCGGGGAGCCGACGGAGATCCACCCGTTCCTGGGCAGCTACCTGCTCGCCGAGGCGATCGACGGGGCCGGCGCCGACCTTGCCCTGCACGGCCACGCGCACCTGGGCACCGAACGCGGCCTGACCGCCTGCGGGGTGCGGGTGCGCAACGTGGCCCAGCCCGTCATCGGCCGTGCCTTCGCCGTCTACCGGCTGCACCCGCCGGTCGGCTGACGCCCGCCCTACTGGGCCAGCCGGGCCGCGGACTCCAGCAGCATGGCGTGCACGAACGCCTGAGGCAGGTTGCCGCGCTGCTGGCGCTGGGCGATGTCGTACTCCTCGGAGAACAGGCCTGCCGAGCCGCAGAGGCCGCGGGTGGTCTCGAACCAGCGGGCGGCCTCGACGGCGTCGCCCTGCTGGTGCTCGGCGAGGGCCATCAGGAAGCCGCAGAGCACGAACGCGCCCTCGGCCTCGGCGAGCGGGCGTTCGTCGTGCCGGAAGCGGTAGGCGTAGTGCCCGTCGGTGAGCTGCTCGCGGCAGGCCCGCAGGGTGGCGACGGTGCGCGGGTCGTCGGGGGGCGGCCAGCCGCGCACCGGCGGTAGCAGCAGGCACATGTCGGCCGCCGGGTCGTTGGGGGAGCGCTGCCAGCGGCCGGACGGGTGCAGGGCGCGGCGGGCGGCACGGGCGGACAGCCGGTCGGCCAGCGCGCTCCACTCGGCCGCGAGCCCGTCCGAGAGCCCGGCTGGCCCGGCCACCTCGGGGCGGCTGATCGCGCGCAGCCCGGCAGCGCAGATCAGCCTGCTGTGGGTCCACAGGCGGGGTTCCAACTCCCAGATGCCGGCGTCGGGTTCGCGCCAGCGGGCGGCGATGGCCGCGGTCGCCGTACGGGCCGCCCGGCGGGACTCCGGATCGAGCCGGCCGTGCCGGGCGGCGGCCGCGAACAGCAGCAGGGCCTCGCCGAAGGCGTCCAGCTGGAACTGCCGGGTGATCTGGTTGCCGACCTGGTCGTGGCCGCCCGGGTACCCGGGCAGGTCGACGGTGTGCTGGTCCGGCACCTTCCCGCCGGTCACGGTGTAGGCGGGGGCGAGGCGCGGCCCGTCCTCCTCCAGCCGCGCGGTGGTGAACCGTACGGCGTCGTCCAGGAGCCGGTCGGGCCCGCAGGCGGCGACGGCCTGGCCGGCCAGGCACTGGTCGCGGATCCAGACGTAGCGGTAGTCGTAGTTGCGGCCCTCCTCGGCGCGTTCGGGCAGGCTGGTGGTGGCCGCGGCCACCATGCCGCCGGTGGCGGGGGAGGTGAGGCCGAGCAGCACGGCGTACGAGAAGCGGGCGTCGCGCTCGTCGTAGGTGTGCCGCAGGTCCGGCACGGCGGCGTGCCAGGCGTGCTCGGTGGCCCGCCAGCACCGTTCGGGGTCCGGCGGCGGCCCGTCCAGGCCGTGGTCGGAGACCTCCAGGACCAGGTCCAGCCGCTCACCCGGGGCGAGGGCGACCTCCGTGGCGAGGCATCCGTCCGGTCCGGGGCGGGCCGCCGCGGCGCCCGTCCAGCGCAGCCGCAGCCGCCCGGCGCGGATCGTCCAGCCGTTCGCCGTCCGCTGGGGAGGGTGCGGGCGGTCCGTGCCGAAGCCGGTGCCGGCCGCCAGCCGCAGCCGCAGGCGGACCGGGCCGTAGTCGGCCTCGACGCGGCGCAGCAGCACCAGCCGGTGCGGGTCGGCGGGCAGGGCGAGGGCCTCCCGGCAGACCACCATGCCCTGCTCGGTGATCCACCGGCCGCGCCGGACCAGCCCGCGGTCCTCGTAGTAGCCGCCGGGGACGAACCGGCCGACCGGGGTCACCGCGTACTCGCCGGTGCCGCCGACCAGTCCCGCGAAGACCGGTTCGGAGTCCCAGCGGGGCGCGCAGAGCCAGGCGACCTCGCCGGACGGTCCGACCAGGGCGCCGCGTTCGCCGTCGGCGAGCAGGGCGTACTCGCGCAGGCTGCGGGGCGGGAAGGCCGTCAAGTGAGTCTCCCTCAGGCGGTTCGGGGCAGGACGTGTTCGCGGTAGAAGTCGAAGAAGCCCTCCTGGTCCGGGCCGATCTGGCCGACGTAGACCTCGTCGAAGCCCGCGTCGACGTAGCCGCGCAGCCGGTCCAGGTGCTCCTGGGGGTCGTCGCCGCAGGTGACCGCCTTGGCCACCATCTCCTCCGTCACCAGTTCGGTCGCCTGCTCGAAGTGCCGGGGAGTGGGGAGCACTTGGGCGAGTTCGCCGGGCAGCAGCTCGCTCGGCCAGAGCCGGTGGACGGTCTTGACCGCCCGTTCGCGGTCGGTCGACCAGCACACCTTCACCCCGCCGATCACCGGTCCGTTGCCGCCCGCCGCCCGGTAACGCCCGATCAGCTCGGTGTCGGGGGACATGGTGACCAGTCCGTCCGCGTACTCCGCCGCGGCCTCGGCCGCCTTGGGGCCGAACGCCGAGACGTACACGGGCAGGCGGCCCTCCTTCGGCGGGGTGTAGAGCCGGGCGTTCTCGACGGTGTAGTGGGTGCCGCGGTGCGAGACGAGGCTGCCGGTGAACAGCTCGCGCATCACCGAGACGGCTTCCTCCAGCATCTCCGTCCGTACGTCGAACGGCGGCCAGCGGTCGCCGAGGACGTGCTCGTTGAGCGCCTCCCCGGTGCCCACGCCCAGCCGCAGGCCGCCGGCCAGCTGCACGTCGGCGGTGGCCGCCGCCTGGGCCGTGACCGCGGGGTGGAGCCGTACGGTCGGGCAGGTGACCAGGGTGGTCACCGGCAGGCGGGTGACCTGGGAGAGTGCGCCGATCACGCCCCAGACGAACGGGCTGCTGCCCTGGGCGTCGTTCCACGGGTGGAAGTGGTCGGAGATCGCGAGCCGGGTGAAGCCGGCCCGCTCGGCCAGCTCGGCCTGCTCGACCAGCTGGGCGGGGGTGAACTCCTCGCAGGACAGGAAGTAACCGAACGCGGTGGTCATGACGGCCTCGTTCCTCGGTGGGCTCCTCGGGTTTCCTCCGGGGAGCGGCTAACCCGGGCGGGCGCGGTGAAACGTCGGCGTCGTCCGCCCGCTGCCCCACGCGCCGGGCCGTCCGCCTGCCGGGCGCCCGCCGTTTGCGGCCCGCGGCACCGGGTAGTCGCCGAGGTCCCCGGGCGCGCGGGGACCTCGGCGAAGGTGACCACCCACGGAGGCGCGCGAGGCGGTCCTGCCGAGGGCGTCCGCTACCCGGCCCGGGCCGGAGGCTGCCGCGCGTAGCGGTGCGACCGCTTCAGCGCGCCGGGGTGAACTCCGAGAGCCGGTCCAGGCCCATGGCGACCGCTGCGAAGCCGCGGTCGAGCATCTGCAGCTCGTAGTCCTCGACAGCGTCGGTGAGTTCGGCCTCGCCGCGGTGGACGGCGGCGAGTGAGCGGCAGAGCAGCGCGGCGTCGCGGAACGCCGTGTTGGCGCCCTGGCCGGCGCTCGGCGGCATGGCGTGGATCGCGTCGCCGAGCAGGGTGACCGGCCCGGTGCCCCAGTGGGATACCGGCTCGGCGTAGCGGATCGTCAGCGGCGAGCTGTTGCCGGTGTCGGACTGCCGGACGAGCTCGACCAGGTCGGGGTGCCAGCCGTCGAGCAGGCCGAGCAGCCGGTCGCGCACCTGCGCCCATTCCCCGGGCTCGGGGCCGAGCGGCTCGGGGAGCATCGCCACCCAGCGCAAGTAGCTCTCGGCGTCCGGCAGTTCCACCTCCGGTGCCAGTTCGGCCGCGGCGAGCCGAGGTGGGCGCCGGAACTCCATCCGGCCGACCAGCAGGTTCAGGCCGGAGCCGTGCACCAGGGTGCCGGAGCCCGGCACCAGCGCGGCGAGGCGCTCGGTCAGCGGCGTGCGGCCGAGCAGTGCGTTGCCGGGGACGTCCACGACCTCGGCCCCGGGCAGCAACTGCCGGCGGACCGCCGAACCCACGCCGTCCGCCCCGACCAGGAGGTCGCCCACCGCGCTGCCGCCGTCCGCGAGCCGGGCCTCGGCCCGTCCGTCCGCCCGCTCCCGGTAGCCGGTCACGGCCCGGCCGAACTCGACGCGGTCGCCCAGCCCGGCGAGCAGCAGCTGCCGCAGCACGTGCCGGTCGGCGGCCGTGCCGTCGACCGTCGCGCTGAGGTGCCGCAACTCGTTCAACTGCCGGTCCACCAGCCGCCGTGCGCCCGCAAGCGGGCCGGTGACGGCCTCCAGCAGGGGGTGCAGCCGGGGCGGCAGGCACTCCCGCAGCGCGGCGATCCCCGGCCCGTCCAGGCCGATCCGGAAGCCCTGGTAGCGGCTGTCCGCGGCGGGTTCGCGCTCGAAGACCCGGACGTCGATCCCGGCCCGGACCAGTCCCTGCGCCAGACAGAGGCCGCCGATCCCGGCCCCGGCCACCAGCACCTTCATGCTCTTCTCCTCGTTCCTCGTCATCGGGGAGTCGTCGTCCCGTCGTCCCGTCGTTCGGGTGTCAGTCGCGCGGGTCGAGCAGGACGACGGCGGCCGAGTACGGCGCGAGCGAGCCCGGCGCCGAGCCGTGCCGGACCGTCGGCGCCCCGTCGCCGTCGTGCCAGGACAGGGCGTGCCGCACCCGGTAGTCGCCGGGCAGGGAGAGGCGGAACGGCTGGGCGTGCTCCGGGTGCTTGTTGACCAGGGCCAGGATCCGCTTCGCCATGGCGCTCTCCCGTGCGTGCGTTCGATTGATGCACCGTCAGCTTCGCCGATCCCGGCCCCCGGGCGGCAGGACGCTTCGTCACCGATCGGAGATGACAGCTGTCACCTCCGGCGCCCTGACCGCTGTCAGTCCTGCGGCGCCTCCGTCCGGACGAACCCGTGGCTGCGCTCCACCTTCGCCACGTGCAGCGAGTAGCGCTGGTACCACTCGGCCCGCCCGCGCTGCTGCGCCGCGCGGTGCTCCACGTCGGTCCGCCACGCGGCGAGGGCCTCGGCGTCGCGGAAGTACCCGACGGTGATGGCCAGCCCGCCGGGCGACTGCGCGTAGTCCATCCCCAGGTACCCGGGGATGTCCCGGACCAGCTCCTTCATGCGCGCGTCGGTCTCGCTGTAGCCGCTCTGGTCCGGAGTCCGCACCGCGGTGAACACGGCGACGTAGTAGGGAGGTTCGAAGGCCTCGACGGGCACGGCAGGTGCTTCCGGGTGATCGCTCATGGCGCCACCGTAGGGCGGCCCGCGCGCGGTGATCCAGCGTCCCGCCCGAAACGGGACGCACCGGGGACGAGGGACAGGGCCCGGCGGGACAGCGGGTGCGGGATCGCCCGGCAAGGGCTCGGGCGTCACCCGACCGGGTGAGCCGCCGGCAGGCCCTCCGGAACCCGGCCCCGACCGGGCCCGCCCCGGCCGGAGGCCGCCGTCGGCGGTCCCGCAGACCCCGCCCGCGCGGTTCTCGACCGGCGCCCGGCCGCCCGGGCTCGTAGCGTCCCGCCCGAGGGCCCGAGAGCCCTCGCCGGCCCCGGTTCGGCCCCCGAGCCGGGCACCGGAACCGGACTCCCGAACCGGACCCCGAACCGAGGAGGCAGCCATGGATGCCGCCCGTACCCCGTCACCGCCGCCGAAGGCCACCGCCGCACCCACGGCCCGGCCGAAGGGCGCCAGGCCCGCCTGGTCCGCACCCGCGGTGGAGTGCCACCGCACCGGCGCCGAGGTCACCGCGTACGCCGGACGACGGGCCCCGCAGTGGCCCGACCGCTGAGCCGCGAGCGGTTCGCGGCGAGGCCGCACGACCTGCGCGGACGGCACCGGGACACCAACCAGTCCCACCTGCGCCCGCACTCCGGTGGCTGCACGCCACTGGAGCTGCGGCGCCGCACCCCGGAACTCGTCCTGGACCACTGCGTCACCGGGACCCAGCAGCAGGCCGCCGCGGACGCGCCGGCCTTAAAGTGCGAGGTCCTGCGGGCCATGCCGGACGCCGTCGACCACGGGACCGACCGGTGAGCACCGCCCGGGCCGTCCCGACCGCCCCGGACGTCCCCGTCCCCGGCCTCCGCCCGGGCGTCCGGCTGGTGCACGACCCGGTGCGCGGCCGGTCCGCGCTGCTCCACCCCGAGGGCGTGCTGCTGCTCAACGACACCGCCGCCGCCGTCCTACGGCACTGCGACGGGCACCGCGACGCGCGCTCGGTCACCGCCGGGCTCGCCGAGGAGTACGACGGGGTGGACGGCGCCCAGGTCGACGCCCTGCTCACCGACCTCGCCGAGCGCCGGCTGCTCACCCTGGACGGGACGGGCGCCCCCGTCCTGCCGGCGACGGCCGCCGCACCGCCCGGCGGTGCCGTCCGCACACCCGCCCCGCTCGGACTGATCGCCGAACTCACCTACCGCTGCCCGCTCCAGTGCACCTACTGCGCCAACCCGGTCGAACTCGCCCGCTACCGCGCGGAGCTGGACACCGACCAGTGGCTGGCCGTCATCGACCAGGCCCGCGGGCTCGGCGTGCTCCAGCTCCACCTGACCGGCGGCGAACCGCTGCTGCGCCGCGACGTCACGCAACTGATCGCGCGCGCCGCCGAGTCGGGCCTCTACACCAACCTGATCACCAGTGGCGTCCCGCTGGCCGCCGGGCGCGCCCGCGAACTCGCCGCGGCGGGCCTGGACCACGTGCAGCTCTCGCTCCAGGACGCCGAGCCGCGTCCCGCCGACGCCGTCGCAGGGATCGCCGCCCACGACCGGAAGCTCGCCGCGGCGCGGCAGTTCACCTCGGCCGGCCTGCCGCTGACCGTCAACGCCGTGCTGCACCGGGGCAATCTGGCCCGGCTCGGCGCCCTCACCGACCGGGCGGTCGAACTCGGCGCCGACCGCGTCGAACTCGCCCACGTCCAGTACTACGGCTGGGCCCGGCGCAACCGCGCCCACCTCGCCCCCGGCGAGGAGCAGGTCCGGCAAGCCGAACGGGACGTCGCCGCCGCCCGACAGCGCCACCGAGGGCGGGCCGAGATCGTGTACGTCCCCGCCGACCTGCACGGCGGCACGGTCAAGCCCTGCATGAACGGCTGGGGGCGGGAGCAGTTGGCGGTCACCCCCACCGGCGGCGTCCTGCCCTGCCTCGCCGCCGCACAGCTGCCCGGTCTGGAGGTGCCCAACGCGGTCACCGACGGGCTGGCGGCGAGCTGGCACGACTCGACCGCGTTCAACCGGTTCCGCGGCACCGACTGGATGCCGGAGCCCTGCCGCGGCTGCGCCCTGCGCGAGCTGGACCACGGCGGCTGCCGCTGCCAGGCCTACCAGTTCACGGGCGACCCGGCGGCGACCGACCCGGCGTGCCGGCTCTCGCCGCACCACCACCTGGTCACCGACCCGGTCCCGGCCGAGACGGCGGCCCCGGTGCCCCGGCGCTTCCGGTGAAGGCGAGCCGGAGCGCCGGGAGAAGGAGCACGCCGTGAAGATCAGGGTCCTCGGGACCGCCGCGGGCGGCGGCCTGCCGCAGTGGAACTGCGGCTGCGCCGAGTGCGGCTGCGCCCGCCGCACCGGCGCCGCCCGGAGCCAGGACTGCCTGGCGGTCAGCGGCGACGGCCGCGCCTGGTACCTGGTCAACGCCTCCCCGGACCTGCGGTCCCAGCTGCTCGCGGCACCCGAGCTCGCCCCCGCCCCGGGCACTCGGGACACCCCGCTGCGCGGCGTCCTGCTCACCAGCGGCGAACTCGACCACACCCTGGGCCTGTTGACCCTGCGCGAGGCCGCCCGGCTGGCCGTGTACGCCACCGCGCCGGTGCGCCGCGCGCTCCACCGGGCCTTCCCCGTCGGCCCGCTGCTCTCCTGCTACACCGAGGCCGACTGGCTCACCGTCACCCCCGGTGAGCCCGTGGAGCTCGCCGGCGGCCTGCGCGCGGAAGCCTTCGCGCTCGGCGGCAAGCGCCCCCGGTACGCCGCCGACCTGCCCGGCGAGGGGGAGGGCGACCGTACGGACTGGGTGACCGGCTACCGGTTCACCGAGGAGGGTGGCGCTGCCCGCGTCGTGTACGCCCCGGGGCTGGCCGACTGGACCCCGGCCGTGGAGCGCGCGGTGGCCGGGGCGGATGTGGTCCTGCTCGACGGCACCTTCAGCACGGCCGACGAACTCGCCGAGCGGACCGGCGGCGCCCGCCGCTCGCCCGGCATGGGCCACCTCGCCGTGCGGGACTCGCTCCCGCACCTCGCCCGCCGACCCGGCCCCCGCTACCTCTACACCCACCTCAACAACACCAATCCGCTCGCCCGTCCCGACCCGCCCGGGGCGGCGGAGCTGGCGGCGGCGGGCGCGGCGGTCGCCGAGGACGGCCTGCTGATCGAGCTCTGACGGCGACGGGCGGGCCCGCCGCTCATGCGGCCCGCAGTTCCGCCGTCGCGCCCTTCGACAGGCTGACCCGCACCAGCGCGGCGGCGAGCCGGGCGTGCTCGTCGGGCGGGACGAGGCCGCCCAGACCGCCGGGTGTGTGCGGCAGGCCGAGGTCCGCGGCCGCCGCACACGCCCGCTCGTCGAAGAACGGGCGCAGCCACGGCCACACTGTCTGGACCTCTCGGCAGAAGATGTCCGCGCCGACCGGGCCGATCCGGGGCACCTCCTGGAGCAGCTCCCGCAGGGCGTCCGGATCGCCGTCGGCCTCGTCGCCCAGTCGGCGCAGGTCGCCGTGCCAGCGGTCGAGCACCAGCTGCGCCCCTTCGCCGAGCGCGGTTGCGGTGCTCTCGTCGTACCGGACGTAGTGGGCGCGGCCCAGCGCGTCCACCCGGTCCTGCCAGCGGGAGTCGGCCATCGCGCGCGGCGTGCGGTACCCGGCGGCGGACAGCTCCCGGGCGGCCCCGATGGCGGTCTCGGCGCTGATCCGGATCGAGCACAGGACGGTCATGACCAGCAGCCGGTACAGCGGGGAGGGCTTGTCCCGCAGCGTGATGCCGGCCTCCTCGGCGTACGTCCGGCCGTGTTCGGCGAGCAGCCGGGAGGTGATCGTGTCGACGCTCATCGTGCTCTCCAGCGAGTGGGTGTCCGTCAGGAGCGGGCGAGCAGCGCCCGGTGGGTGCCGCGGTGGCACCTCGCCGGCCACTGGCGCTCGGCGGGCGCCCCGGGCGAGACCCGGGCGGTGACGGCCGGTCAGCCTGCGCCGGGGAGCCGTACCTCCAGGTGTCCGGAGAGCACCCGGGTCTCCAGCACCGGCTGCGGCGCGGTGGCGGGGCCGCCGGCCACCTCGCCGTCCCGCAGCCGGAACTTGCTGCCGTGCCAGGGGCAGCGCAGGCAGCCGTCGACGACGCTGCCCTCCGAGAGCGGGCCGGAGAGGTGGGCGCAGCGCTCCGCGAGCACGTGGCAGCGCTCGCCGTCGCGGACCACGACCACGGCGAGTTCGCCGACCCGGCGGCGGACCGGCTGCCCGACGGGGAAGTCCTCGACCGGGCCCAGCGTGGCCCAGTCCGGCGGCGCCAGCCGGGGCACCGCGGCGGCCCGGTCGGGGCCGGCGGCCTGCCGGTAGGCCAGGTGTCCGCCGAGCACGCCGCCGACCGCCACGGCGGTCATCCCGGCCCAGCCGAGCAGCCGGCCGCGCCCGCGGTGCCCACGGCAGCGGGCCAGTAGCGAACCGGTGTACAGCAGCACACCGCCGGTGTTGGCGAGCGCGTGCACCAGCCCGGTGCGCCGCCTCGGCGCGTCGAGCCGGGACCAGTCCACCCAGCCCGCCAGCGCGGCGGGCCCGGCGGCCAGCAGGCCCGCCGCCACCAGGACGTCGGCCGAACGGCGCCGGCCGGGCGCCAGGTCGAGCAGTCCGGCCGACGTCCAGCAGCCGATCGGCAGCTGGACCAGCGCGGGGTGCAGCGGATGGCCCAGCCAGACCCCGTGCAGGGCGTCGCGGTACGGGCCCAGCGGGAGGGACTGGAACGCGTCGGCGAGCGGCTGGGCCGGGGTGTCCAGCACCTCCCAGTGCGCGGGTGCCTCCAGGGCGCGGCGCAGTCGACGGGACCAGCGGTGGGTGTGCAGAGCTGAGGTGTCCATATCGGGCGGCTAGCCGAACCCGGCCCGGCCAAACCCGCCCTGACGCGCACCTCGGCGGCGGAACGGACGGCGGCCCCCACTCCGCACGGGAGTGGGGGCCACGGGGTCCTGCCGGGTCAGGCCTTCTTCCTTGCCTCCGCGACCGCGCCCTGGACGGCGGCGACCCGCAGGTCCACGAACGCCTGCCGGGCGTCCTTGAAGTTGGTGAACGGCTGGGGGATGACCCGGCCGAGCGCGCGGTACTGCTCCAGCGCCTCGGTCGGGCGCCCGGCCCGGGTCAGGGCGTAGGCGAGCCAGCCGCGGGCGTACCCGGCCCGGGGGTGGTCGGGGTCGGCGGCCGCGAGGTCGGCGCGGGCCGCGTCCAGGGCGGCACCGACCTCCGGCCGCTTCCAGGCGGTGAGCTTCTCCCCGTCCTGCCCGAACTGCTCGAAGTAGGCCTCCAGCTTGATCGGGGCGAGCAGGCTGCCGGCCGGGGCGGCGTCGATCGCACCGTCGATGAATCCGTGCATCAGCTCGTGGCTGCCGTGCCACTTGTCGCACCAGTACTGCAGCGCCCGGCTGTGCGCCGACCAGTGGTGCGGGTCGCGCTCGACGAGTTCGGCCCAGAGCTCCCGGAAGCGGTCGTTGGACCAGTTGAGGCCCATCGCGATGGAGGTCTGCACGACCCACGGGTTGGGGTCGTCGTCGGGGGCGAGCGCGACGGCGGCCAGCGCGGCCTCCTCGGCCTCCAGCAGGACCCGGTGGAAGGCCTCGAACTGTTCGCGGGTGACCTGGTCGGCGCGGGCGCCGGTGCGGATGTTCCAGGCCAGGTAGACCAGGGCGTCCGCGTGCAGCAGGGCGGCGGTGGGGTCCTGCGGCCGCTCCGCGCGCCAGGCGCGCAGCCACCCGTCGTCCTCGGCGGCGAGCCGGGCCAGCTCGCGCTGCCGCAGCCAGCGCAGGTCGGCGGTGGCCTCCGCGGTGAGGTAGGCGGCGGCCGGCCGCCAGTCGCCGGCCTTCGCGGCGGCGAGCGCGGCGGTCTCCTCGGGGTCGGGCTCGCCGTCCAGGACCATGTCGCCGGCGGGCAGCAGCCCGTGCTCGGCCGGGACGATGGTGTTCTTCGCCCGGCCCTCCGCGGCGAGCCGCGCCTCGTGACCGGCGATGGTGGCCTTGGCCCGCTCCAGCTGGGCCAGCTTGCGCTTCGCGAGCCGGGTCATGACGACCGGGAACAGCAGGACGAGGCCGACGACGGCCAGCACGATGATGCCGATCAAGGGTGTTCCTTCCGTGGGGTTCGGTCCGCCGGGCCGTCAGACGGCGGGGGCGCTGGGCGCGGGGAGGCCGGCCCCGGTGAGCAGCGCGCGCAGCGGCGCGGTGTCCGGGGTGTCGGCGCAGGCGGCGTTCAGGGCCGTGTCGAAGCCGTCCTCGAAGCCCTCCGGCAGGCGGAGCTCGGCGGGCCCGGACCAGGAGAGCTCCCAGGCGGCCAGGCCTGCCTCGGCCAGTGCGGTGACGACGGCGTGCGCCAGTTCCTCGCGCAGCACCGGGCGGGCGAACTCGCGGGCGGCCCGGCCGGTCGCGGCGGCGGCCTGCTCGCTCTTCGGCAGCCGGTCGGTGAACTCCCAGGCCCGGCCGGCGTCGACGGCGTCGAGCAGCCCGTGCACGGTGGCGGGCAGGCCGAGCCCGGCCAGCGCCCGGTGGGCGGGCGCGGACGCCTCGCGGGCCCGGCTCAGCATCGCCGTGCGGACCAGCTCGGGCCACTCCACCCGCTGCTTGCGGGCCGCCTCGGGGACCAGCGTGACGACCTCCAGCTCGGCGAGCACCCGTTCCGCGTCCTGCAGCAGCGCGAGGGCGGGGCCGGCGGCGCCGGGGCCGCGCCCGTCGTCGGGCAGGCCCTCGATCGCGGCGACCCGCAGGCGGATCGGCGGGTGCGAGTCGAACGGGTCGGGATCCTCCTCGGGCAGGTCCAGCGCGTGCTCGGCGAGTTCCGCCCGGCGCTCGGGGTCGCTCAGCAGGTGGAGCAGCCCGCCGTAGACCTGGCCGGGCGGCGGGAGCAGCCCGGCGTCCCAGCCGATGGTGGCGTAGCGGCTGAGGTAGAAGTCCTGGGCGGCGTCCAGGCTCGGCAGCTTGCGCAGTGCCGAGGCGGTGGCGTCCCGCCCGGCGAGCTGGGCGGCGACCTGGTCGGCCGCGTACTCCTGGCGGCGCCCGACCGCCTCGGAGACCCGGAAGTAGAGCCTGGCGTAGAGCGCGAAGAGCTTGGCGAGGGCCCGGTCGACGCCGCCGCCCGCCTGCTCGCCGGACGGCTTGCGGCCCTTGGCGAGCCGCTTCTCGGCCTTGGCGGCGAGCTTGGCGGCCTCCTCGGCCTGGTGCTGGTCGGCGCGCTGGTGCAGCCCGCCGACGGTGTGCAGCAGGGCGCGGCGGCCGGCGACGGTGACGGCGGCCAGCTTGACGTCCCGGTTGCTGTAGTGGCCGAACTCGTGCGCCAGGACGGACTCCAGCTCGCCTTCGGTGAGGCCCAGCAGCAGCGGGGCGCCGATGACGAGGTGGCGCTTGCCGGGGATCAGGCCGAGCAGCCTGGTCTCCTCGAACACGCCCGCGTTGACCTGGGGCACCAGCCGGATCTCGGCCGGTCCGCGGACGCCCGTCCGCTCGGCGATCCGGTCGACCACGGCCCACACGGCGGGCTGCCGCTCGCGGGTGAGGACCACGCCGGGCATCTCGCCGTCGTCCTTGCGGCGGCGGGTCAGGAACACGACCCGGACCACGGGGTAGCCGATCGCGGCGCTGAGCGCCCAGATCTTGACCAGCCCCGGGCTGAAGTGGCCCAGCTCCTGGAACAGGGCGACGTCGAGGGCCAGCAGGCCCGCGAGGATGCCGAGGGCGAGCAGGTAGAAGCCGGCGAGCAGGGCCACGGCCGTGACGGCTCGGCCTGATGTGCTCATGGCAGTGGAACGCCGGGGCGCGCCCATGCGATGGTCCTCCCCCTGGGCGCGACGGCAGGGCGGCGCGCGGTGTCTGCATGGTGAACAGGTGTACGACGAGTGAAGATCGTAGCGGTCGCCGGAGCGCCCGCACACCGGAGTTTCCGGTCCCCGGGCGCGGCTCCGACCTGCGGGTTCGTCGTGATTTCCGATTCGTGCAGGCTTGCGGGGATTCTTTTGCCGGGTTCGGCCGTAGTAGCCGAGAGTAACGATTTCGCACACGCGCACGACGGTGGCCGGGGGCGCACCGCCGACCGACGCGTCCCCGGCCCGTTCTGCCCGGGACACCTATACCGCGGATCATGCTGCGGCGCGCAGCGACCACCAGGACCCCCGGGCCCCGCCCGAACGGCGGCGCGATACGGAAGGCCGGCGAACTGACCGGCAGGGGCCTGGTTCCCCGCGTTGATCGGGTTGCGGTCAGGACGCGTCCAGAGGGTCCCCATGCCCCTGGTCGATGTGACGGCGCTCAGCCGACGGGTCGCCGGGTACGACGTGGCGGCGGGCAGCCGGGTTGCCGGGACGGGCGGTGTTTCCGACCGCCGCCCCCGGGCAGCCGCCGGGTGTCCGAGCCGCTGCCACCTGGGACGACATCATGACCACACCCGATCCTGATCCCGACTACACCCCCGCGCTGGACGAACACGGCGCACTACCCGGCGGGGACACGCCGCCGGCCGAAGGGGGAATCTCCGGCATCTCCCATCCGGAGCCCGTGGAAGTGCGGCGGGCCTGGGGGCCCTGGCCCGCCGTCGTGATCGTGCTGCTGGCGCTGGCGGTCTCCGTCATGCTGGTCGCGATGATCTTCGTGCTGACCTGACGTGCCCTCCGGGCCGTCCGGCCCCGGGTCAGCGATTGCCCGCCGCGAGTGCCTCACGGACGGTCACCAGGCAGGGGTCGCAGTACCGGTCCGGCACCTCCGCGCCGGTGCCGTCGGCTGCCGGAACCACCCGCTGGGACGGTTCGAGGAACCGCCCGCACAGTGACGCCGTCGCGTCGTCCTTCGCCACCACGTGCCACACCACGGCGGGCGGCGACACCGCCGGGTCGTGCTCGGCCCACATCTCGTACACGGCGACCTCCGGGTCTCGGGGCTCGGTCACCCCATGCAAACCCGGGACACCCGGGTCGGCCACCGGGCCGGGCCCGGTGGGATGGTTACACCGCTCCGGGGCGGGCACACGCGCGGTCGGCCGGGACGGACCCGGCCGGGAGACACGAGGAGGCCCCAGCATGAGCATGGTGAAGGAGTCCGTGGACGTCGACGTCCCGCTGCACGCCGCCTACAACCAGTGGACGCTGTTCGAGGAGTTCCCCCGCTTCATGGAGGGCGTCGACGCGGTCACCCAGCTCGACGACCGCCACAACCACTGGCGCACCAGCATCGGAGGGGTCAGCCGGGAGTTCGACACCGAGATCGTCGACCAGCTGCCCGACGAGCGGATCGCCTGGCGGACCATGGACGGCGGCGACGTGGACCAGAAGGGCGTGGTCACCTTCCAGAAGCTGGACGACCTCCACACCCGGGTCAACATGGCCATCGACTTCCGGCCCGAGGGCATGGCCGAGAAGACCGCCGACGTCCTGGGCGTGGTGGACCGGCGGGTGAAGGGTGACCTGAGGCGGTTCAAGGAGTTCATCGAGGAGCGCGGCCGGGCGGAGGGCGGGTGGCGCGGCCGGATCACGCCGAGCTGACCCCACACGTCGGTGCGGCCCCGCTCCCCGGATCTCCGGGGAGCGGGGCCGCACCCGTGGCTGCGCCGTCCCCGGGCGTCAGCTCTCGGTCGGCTGCTCGCCCTCAGCGTCCTCGACGCCGGTCGCGCCTTCGACGGACTCCGGTGTCTCGATGCCCCGCCGGCCCGTACGGTCCTCCGTCCGCCCCGCGCGGGTGTCCGGGTCGGCCGGTTCCGGCTCGTCCGCTCCGCCGTCGGAGCGGATCCGCACCGCCTCCTCCTCGGCCGACAGGCCCGCGGTGTCGCCGGTGGCCTCGCCCTGGAGGTCGGTGTGCCGGTCCGGGAGGCCGAGCCGGCCGGCGGCGTCCTCCGGCACGTCGGCCACGGCCGTCCGCTCGTCGGTCTCCGGCTCCTCCTGGGCGAGCCGGGCGTCCAGGGACTCCCCCTCGGCCTGCTCGGCCCCGGTCGTGCCGTGGGACTCGGCGGCCACCGGGGTGTCCCCGGGGACGGCGGCGATCTGCGGGTCCTCCGACCACTCGCGGGCCGGGGAGCCGTCCTGGAGGTCGGGGATCCCCTCGTCCTCCGGCTCGGCGCCCGGGTCGTGATGGCCCCGCTCGGGCTCCGGCAGCGGTTCGTCCGTCTCCGGCACCGGCTCCCCGGCCCCACCCGGGCCGGTCCGGCTCGTTCCGGAGGGCGCACCGGCCGACGGCGGCGGATCGACCGAGGTCGGCGGCTGGTGCACCGGTCCCGCGTAGTCCTCGTCCGGCTGGACGCCGGGCACCGGCCCCTCGGCGATCTCCGGTTGCTGCTCGGCACTCCCGGCCACGTTCGGCGTCCCGCCCTTGCCGATCGGCGACGGACGGCGCTCCGGACCCTCGTCCCGCTCCTCAACGGGCTCGGTCCCGGCGGTGTCCGCCGGGCCGATCGCGCCGCCCATGTCGTGCAGCGGCCGTTCGTGTGACGATCCGTTCATGGTGTTCCTCCCTGCCGTGTGCGGCCCGGTCGACGGGGCCCGATGACGCGCCTACCCGCCCGCCGCCGCCCGTACCGGCCGGTTTGCCCGACCGATGCGGGGTAGGCGCGCGGCATGGAGGACTTCGGAACCCCGGCGGACGACTCGGCCGCCGACGACAGGGAAGTGTTCGACCTGTGCGACCACTGCGGCCGGGTCGTCGCCGCCGCGGACCTGCTCAGTGCGCTGGTCCCGGACTCCTCCGCGCTGCACCCGAGCGATCCGGAGCTGGACGGCAGACGGGTGCTCACCGCCTGCACGGTGGAGCATTTGGCCGAGCTGGTGGAGTACTACCGCGACCGCCCCTTCGTCCTCGAGGAGCAGTGGGCCGGCAAGGTCTGCCGGGCGCTGGCCGAGCAGGAGGATGCCGTCCCGCTCAGCCTGGTCGCCCGGATGAGCGGGCTGTCCGTGCAGCAGGCGGCGCAGGGCGTGGAGTGGCACAACGCCCGCGCCCGCGAATGGCAGGCCCGCTACGGCGACGACGCGGCCGCCGCGGCCGCCGACGAGGACGAGGACGAGCCGTGAACCCGACGGCACGGCGACCGACCACGGAGGATGACGAACCATGAGCACCGCCAAGCGCTACCGCCTGGTCGCCGCCGACCCGTACCGGGAGTTCGTGCTCACCGCCACCGGGGCGATGGGCAGCGAGGGCACCCAGGTGTACGTGGACGAGTCCGGAGCCGTCCGCGCCGAGATCGACGGCGACGGCGAGGTGCGGACCATCACCACCGCCCTCCCGCTGGGCCGGCCGGTCCGCGCGGAGCCGCTGGACTGACCGCCGCCCCGACGGTCGGACGAGCCGCCGGCTGATCCCGAGGTCGCGCCCGGGACCAGCCGGTGACGGCTGTGCCGACAGCTATCGGGCCGACGTCGGTTGCGCCGACGGTCGTGCGACGCCGGCGGCCCGCGCCTCACGGCGCGTCCGGATCCGTCGCCGGGGGCTCCGGGTGGTCGGGCTGCTCCTCGTCCTCCTCCAGGCCCGCCGCGGGTGCGTCGGGGTCCGGGGGACGGGGGCGCGGCGGCCGGCTTCCGTCGGCCGGGGACCGCTCGGCCTCCTCCGGGCCGCCGTGCCGGTGGCCGGCACGACCGCGCGTCGCCACCGCCCAGGAGCGTCGTCTGATGCTCACCACTGCCTCCACCGTTCGGTGCGGGTGTCTTCGTCCCGCCGGTGCCGCGCGACTACCCGGATCGGAACCCACGAATCCGGCATGGCCGCGCCGATGCCGGGTAGCCGCCGACGTCCGGGGGCGCGGCCGCCGCGCCCGAGGCCGGCCAACGCTGCCAAGGAGGAGCGATGACGCACACCACCAAGGTCCTGGCGATCGTGACGAACTACGGCGTCGAACAGGACGAACTGCTCGTCCCCGTACGGCACCTGCGCGAGAACGGCACGCAGGTCGACATCGCCGCCCCGGACCGGGACGACATCCGCACCCTGGTCAACGACAAGGACCCGGGCGAGATCGTGCGCCCGACCCACACCCTCGGCGAGATCGAGCCCTCCGGCTACGACCTGCTGCTCATCCCCGGTGGCACGATCAACGCGGACACCCTGCGGCTGCGCCAGGAGGCGGTCGCCCTGGTGCTCGCCTTCACCACCTCCGGCCGGCCCGTCGCCGCCATCTGCCACGGCCCGTGGATGCTGGCCGAGGCGGGCGTCGCCTACGGCAAGCGGCTCACCTCCTACCCGTCCCTGCGCACCGACCTCGCCAACGCCGGCGCGACCTGGGCCGACGAATCGCTGGTCACCGACGACGCCAACGGCTGGCGGCTGATCACCTCCCGCAACCCGGGTGACCTGGACGACTTCCTGCGGGGCATCGACTCCGCCCTGAGCGCCCGCACCGGGGCCACCGCCTGACCGCCGGGGCCACGCCTGCCCGGGCCCGTCACGGAGCCCGGCCCGGAGCGCGACCGGCGAAGGCCCGTACGGTGCCGCACCTGGCGGCCTCCGTACGGGCCTTCGCTCCGCGCCGGTTCGGGCCGGTTCGGCTCCGCTCGGGCTCAGGGCGAGTGCTGCCCGCTGTTGTCGTGCCCGGTGAGACGGTCGCGCAGGGCGGTGATCGCCCCGGCGCCCGGCGGAAGCCCCCGGACTGCCGGACCTGCCGGACCCGCTGGACCCGTAGCGCCCGGTGGACCCGCCCGGGGCTCGCGCAGCCGGCGCTCGCACCGACGCAGCTCATCCGGCCGGGCCCGGGCCCGGAGGGCGGGGAAGAGCTGCTCCTCCTCACCGCGCAGGTGGGTGCGGAGCACCAGGAGCAGGACGGCGGTGGCCCGGCGCCGCCCGGTGACGGACAGCCGGCAGTCGTCCGCCCGGTCGAGCAGCCGGCGGATCGACGCGTGGGTACACCCGGCGGCGTCCGCGAGCGCCCGTCCGACCGGCAGATACCGGCGCGCCAGCGGGTAGAGGTGCTCCTCCTCGGCCGCCAGATGGGGCAGGAGGAGGCGGCGCAGGGCGGCGAGCAGCCGCAGGTCCTCCTCGTCGCTGGTTCCGCCGCGGGTTCGGACGCCGTCCAGCTGTCGCAGCAGCGCCTCGATGGCCCGGTGCTGGGCGCACAGCCCGCTCGGGAACCCTTCGGCAGCCTTCATGGGGACCTCCGTTCGACGGCGGGAGAGTGCTTGAACGGACTTGAACGAACGCGCCTGCCCGGTCGGGCCCCGGACAACCGCGCCGCGGCCCGACCGGCCAGGGAGTCGTCATCCCGCTGCTCGGGGGTGGCGGCCGGGGACGGGTCGGCTCAGCCGGTGGAGTCCCGACCGGGGGTGAAGCGCTCCTGATACCGGCGCACCGCCTCGTCCAGGACGTTCCGGCCCAGCCAGGCGAGCGGCAGTGGGTCGGCGATCAGCGGTTCGTGGTCCGGCCCCGCGCCGACCACCCGACCGGTCAGCACCCACGGTCGGCGCTGCGGGCAACTCTCCGCCAGTTCCGCGTACTTCATCACCCGGCGGGCGACCCAGTCAGCGGCGGGCCGCGGCCACCACGGCTCGGGGCGCAGCGGGGTCACCGACAGCCCGGGCAGGGGCACGTCCGCCTCGTAGTCGCGGCTGAGGGCGCCGCCGTCCCCGTCGGGGCCCTCGGAGTACCGCAGGTAGACGTCCAGGTCGCCGGTGGCGAGCGAGGTCAGCAGGGCCAGATCGTCGATCAGGCCCATGCCGTCCTCGCCGCTCGTGCTGTGCATCTCCCGCCGGCCTCGCTGACGTCGGTCGTCCCGGTCGTCGGTCCGGAGCCGGGACGTACCTGGCGGCTGCCCGGACCGGACGGCGGCGAAACTGCCGACGTCAGCGGCGTAGGCGGCGTTCCCGGGGGTCGTGCGGCGGGCCGGGTTTGTCCCCGGGCCGCCCGGGGACACGCCCGACCGTCGGGGGCGATTGTCGAGGAGGAGACCCGCGATGTCGAACGATGCCATCGTCCTGCTGCGGGAGGACCACAAGGAGGTCCGCCGCCTGTTCCGCGAGTACCAGGGGCTCGCCGACGGCGACGACGGGGCGCGCCGCAGGACGGTCCAACGGATCGTCGAGGAGCTGACCGTCCACACCTACCTGGAGGACGAACTGGTCTACCCCAGGATCCGCCAGGAACTGCCCGGCCTCGCCGAGGAGATGGACCGCGCCGAGCAGGAGCACCACGTCGCCGACCTGCTCTGCGAGGAGCTCCACGGGATGTCCCCCGACGACAACGGCTACGACGCCAAGACCGCCGTCCTGATCGACGCCGTCGAGCGGCACATCGAACACGAGGAGAGCGAGGTGTTCCCGAAGGTGCGGGCCGCGCTCGGCCGCACGGAACTGCGGGAGCTGGGCGAGCGGATGCAGGCCGTGCGCGAGACCGCCCCGCGCCAGCCGACCGCCGGCGGCGTCCTGCACCGCATCGCCGACGCGCTGGAGGGCTGACCCGAGCCCGAGGCGGCGAGCAGCACCCGGAACAGCCGGACCGCGAGGAAGGAACTCCCGTGCGGCACGACGAAGACCTGACCCTCTCCCCGCAACTGCTCAGCAGCCTCTGAACCGGAGGGCCCCGATGTGCGCAGCCGCTTCCCGTAGTGCCCGGCACTCCGGCGGGAACGCCGTCCGTACCGGCCGTGGGCGCACCCCATGACGGGCCGGCGGGCGGCCCTCGGGTGGACCTTCCTCACCAGCCACGCCCGCGTAGTGGTGCAGATAGCCCGCGACCCGGGGGTTCGGGTGCGGGACATCGCCGCCCGCTGCCTGCTCACCGAACGGGCGGTGCAGCGGATCATCGTCGACCTGGAAGAGGCCGGGTACCTCACTCACGAGCGGCGGGGGCGGGTCAACCACTACCGGGTGATCACCGGCAAGCAACTGCGTCACCCGGCCGACGCCGGGCCCACCCTCGCCGAGCTGCTGGCCGCGCTGCTGCGCTGACCGCAGCTCGGCGCGGGTGGGCCGAGGGTGGGCGGGGTCAGTCGGTGGCGTTCTGGAGGCCGACCCGGACGAAATGCAGCAGGTCGGCCACGGTGAGGGCAGTCAGCCCGGAGCAGACGAGTCTGGTCGCCCCGGGCGCGAACACCTGAGCGCCGGTCAGGCCCGTCGCGATCCACAGACCGCCGCAGAACGGGCAGGTGATCAGCAGGGCGGCTTCGCCGGTGTCCGCAGGCGGTCGGCCTGCGGTCACCATCGGTACCACCGGCCGCCGCCACCCCGGCGGCCTCCGGCGAACGCGAAACCGAGGAGCCACAGCACCAGTACGGCGAGGGCGATCCACCACAGGGCGTGGACGGCGAAGCCCGCTCCGCCCAGGATGATCGCCAGCAACAGGACGAGAATGATGAGGACCATCGGATTCGGCCTTCTCGTGGGGTGCGGATCGTTACGGATCCGGCGTGGGCCCGCTCCGGCACGGTCCATACGCGCGGACGCCGGTCCGGCTCCGGAGAGTTGACCGCCCCGCGTATCCTGCCGAAGTGTCTTCACCACATGCCGGAAGCGATCCGGCCGTCGTGCTGTCGGGCTACGGTCCCGTCGGCCGTGCCTACGCCGAGCGACTGCTGACCCGGGGTGAGGGGCTCGCGCGCGACCACGGCGTACGGCCGAGGCTCGCGGCCGTACGCGTCGGCACCGCACAGGTCCTGCTCCCCGACGGCGGACCCGTCCCGCCGCGGGCGGAATGGGCCCCGCCGGCCGAGCTGGAGGAGACCCTCGACCGGACCGGTGCGCGGGTGCTGGTGCAGGCGCTCCCGTCCTCCCCGAAGGCGCGGCAGCAGGCCGCCGAGGAGGCCGTGCTGGCGCTGGGCCGAGGGGTCCACGTCGTCACCGCCACCAAGAGCCACCTGTTGAGCCACTGGAGTGAACTCGGGGAGGCCGCTCGGTCGGGCGGCAGCCTGATCAGGATCTCCGGCGCGACCGGCGCGGCCCTTCCGGCCGCGGACCTGGCCCGCACCGGAGTGCGCGGGCTCGGCTGCCGCTCTCTCCGGGCCTGCCCCAACGGCACCGCCACCTTCGTGCTCGACCGCCTGGCGGCCGGCGACTCCCTCGACCGGGCGGTCGGCGAGGCCCGGTGCCGCGGCATCGCCGAGGCCGACCCCACGGCCGACCTCTCGGGCGGCGACGCGGCCACCAAGGTGCGGCTGCTCGCGGCCCTGCTGTGGGGCTGGGAGCCGTCCGCCGTCCGGGTCGGCACGGAGGCCGTGGACGCGCGGACCGGCCCGGCGGCGGTGGCCGCGGCCGTCCGGGGCAACCGGCTGCGGGCCGTGGCGAGCGCGAGCGCGGACCGCCCGTTCGTGGTCGAGGTGCGCCTGGAGGAGACCGTGCCGGGCGACCCACTGCACGCGCTCACCGGCCCGGAGAAGGCGGTCGTCTACGGCTGCCCCGACGCCGGGGACATCACGGTCAGCGGCGGCCGGTCCAGCCCGCTCGGCGCGGCGCTCGCGATGTTGCGGGACACCCTCGACGTGACGGCCCCGCGCGGGTACGGCTTCGGCTGAGGCGGACGGCCCCCGGGGGCCGCGGATCGTGGAGGCGTTGTGGGCACGGATCCAGCCGGCGGGCGGGCGGCCGAGCGGGCGGACGGCGGCGCGGGCATGCGGCCGTGGCGGTTCGTGGTGTGGTTCGGCACCGTCAGCCTGCTCGCGGACTTCGTCTACGAGGGCGCCCGTTCCATCACCGGACCGCTGCTGGCCTCGCTGGGCGCCACCGCGACGGTGGTCGGCGTGGTGACGGGCGCGGGCGAGGCGGCGGCGCTCGTCCCGCGCCTGCTGTCGGGGCCGCTGGCCGACCGCACCGGGCGGTTCTGGGCGCTGGCGATCGGGGGTTACGTGCTCACGGTGGCCTCCGTCCCGCTGCTCGGCGTGGTGGGCTCGCTCGGCGCGGCCTGCGTGCTGGTGATCACCGAGCGGGTCGGCAAGGCGATCCGCTCCCCGGCCAAGGACACCCTGCTCTCCCACGCCACCGCCGCCACCGGCCGGGGCCGGGGCTTCGCCGTGCACGAGGCTCTGGACCAGGTCGGCGCCGTCGTCGGCCCGCTCACCGTCGCGGGCGTGCTCGCGGCCACCGGCGGCTACGGCCCCGCGCTCGGCGTCCTCGCCGTCCCGGGCGTGGCCATGCTCGGTCTGCTGTGGTGGCTGCGCACCCGGGTGCCCGACCCGAGCCGCTACGAGTCCGCGCTGCACCCTGCTCCGGAGCCCACCCCGGTGGCGCCCGTACGGATGCCGCTGCCCCGCGCGTTCTGGGCCTACGCCGCGTTCACCGCAGCCACCATGACCGGCTTCACGACCTACGGCGTGCTCTCCTTTCACCTCGTGCGGCGCCACCTGCTCCCCGCCTCCGCCGTACCGGTGCTGTACGCCGGGGCGATGCTCGCGGGCGCGCTGGCGAGCCTGGCGACCGGCTGGCTGTACGACCGGATCGGCCCGCGCACCCTGGTGGCGCTGCCGGTGCTGGCCGCGGCGGTGCCCCCGCTGGGCTTCAGCGCGGCGGTGACGGCGGCGGTGGCCGGTGCGCTGGTGTGGGGCGCGGCGCTGGGCGTGCAGGAGTCGACCCTGCGGGCCGTGGTCGCCGACCTCGTCCCCGCGCCGCGCCGGGCGACGGCGTACGGGGTGTTCGCGGCCGTCGTCGGCGCCGCCACCCTGGCCGGCGGGGCCCTCACGGGCGCTCTCTACGCGGTGTCCGTGCCCGCTCTGGTCGTGACCGTGGTCGCCGTCCAGGCGGCCGCCCTGCTGCTGCTCGTCGCCGTACGCCCGGGCCGTCGCTGACGTCACCGCTGACGTCACCGCCCCGCGGCCGCCCTGCACCTCCCGCCGGCCTCCGCGGTCGCCGGGGCCGGGGGCGCTTCACCACGCGCGGCTGATTCCGCACTCGATCCCGTACTTGACCCCGCACCCGATCCCGCACCCGATTCCGCACCTGATCACGGCGCCGCCCGCAGGGCCGCCTCGCAGGCGAGGCAGCGCCGGTCGGCCAGGGCGGGCGGGTACCAGGGCTCGCCCGGGCGGGCCGGGCGGTAGTGGGAGTGCTCCATCGGGTCGGTGTCCAGGCCGCACAGGGTGCGGGGGAGCGGGTCCTCGGGCACGTCCGGGTCGCCGCCCGCCGCGTGCACCGCGCACACCACCGGCTCCACGCCGTCCGGCCCCAGGGCCTCGTCCTGTTCCAGTTCGAACAGGACCACGATCGCCGTCATGTCGTTCCGCCCGTCCGGCGCCGTCGGCCGGTCACCGCTTCTTCTTCGCCAGCCACTCGGCGAGCACGGCGGCCTGGCTGTGGTCGACGTCCTTGGTGGCGGTCAGCAGGGTGAGCCTGTCCTGGGCGGCGAGTTCGCGCAGGTGTCCGGCGGCCTCCTGGTGGTCGGCGTCGCGCAGCTCGGTGAGGTAGCGGCGGCGGAACTCGGCGAAGCGCTCCGGGTCGTGGCCGTACCACTCGCGCAGCTCGGTGGACGGGGCGACGTCACGCAGCCACTCGTCCAGGTGGGCGTCCTGCTTCTTCACCCCGCGCGGCCAGACGCGGTCCACCAGCACGCGCTGCCCGTCCTGCGGCGAGGAGCCCTCGTAGATCCGCCGGTAGGTGATCTTCGCGGTCATGACGGGCCCTTCCGGTTCGCGCGGTGCGGTGGGGGGCGGCGGGCGCCCCACACCAGCGTGTGCCCTGACCGGGGGGATCCGCACACCGACGGCGGCCTGCGGCCGGCGCTGCCGCGTGGCACCCGGGCGCGCCGTCCGGCCGCCGTTAGGGTCCCGCCGGGGGGTGCCATCGGCTCCGTCACGGAGGTTCCATGAGTGCGTCCGACACCGCCGCGCCGCCGCGCACCCAGGTCAGGGTGCGGCGGGGCAGTAGATTGCTGGGCTGGCTGTTCACCACCGACCACAAGGTGATCGGCAACCTCTACCTGGTGACGGCCTTCGGGTTCTTCCTGGCGGGAGGTGCGATGGCGCTGCTGATGCGGACGCAGCTGCTGGGCCCCCACACCGGGTTCCTGTCGAACGAGCAGTACAACCAGATGTTCACCATGCACGGCACGATCATGCTGCTGCTGTTCGCCACCCCGACCTTCGCGGGCTTCGCCAACGCGATCATGCCGCTGCAGATCGGCGCCCCCGACGTGGCCTTCCCCCGGCTGAACGCCTTCACCTACTGGGCGTTCCTGCTGGGCGGCCTGATCGTGCTGAGCGGCTTCCTCACCACCGGCGGGGCCCCCGCCTTCGGCTGGTTCGCGTACGCGCCGCTGAACGGCCCGGCGCACTCGCCGGGGCTGGGCGGGGACCTGTGGGCGCTCGGCCTGGTGGTGGCCGGGCTCGGGACGATCCTCGGCGCGGTCAACTTCATCACCACCATCACCTGCCTGCGGGCGCCGGGGATGACGCTGTTCCGGATGCCGATCTTCACCTGGAACGTGCTGTTCACCTCGATCATGGTGCTGCTGGCCTTCCCGGTGCTCACCGCCGCCCTGCTGCTGCTGGAGGCGGACCGCAAGTTCGGCGCCCACGTCTACGATCCGGCCAACGGCGGGGCGCTGCTGTGGCAGCACCTGTTCTGGTTCTTCGGCCATCCGGAGGTGTACATCGTCGCGGTGCCGTTCTTCGGCATCGTCACCGAGATCATCCCGGTCTTCAGCCGCAAGCCGATGTTCGGTTACTACGGGATGATCGGCGCGACCGTCGCCATCACCTCCCTGTCGATGTCGGTGTGGGCCCACCACATGTTCGCCACCGGGCAGGTGCTGCTGCCCTTCTTCTCGATGATGTCCTTCCTCATCGCGGTGCCCACCGGGGTGAAGTTCTTCAACTGGATCGGGACCATGTGGAACGGCTCGCTGTCCTTCGAGACCCCGATGCTGTGGTCGATCGGGTTCCTGGTGACCTTCCTGTTCGGCGGCCTGAGCGGAGTCCTGCTGGCCGCGCCGCCGATCGACTTCCACGTCACCGACAGCTACTTCGTGGTGGCCCACCTCCACTACGTCCTGTTCGGGACGGTCGTGTTCGCGACCTTCGGGGGCTTCTACTTCTGGTGGCCGAAGATCACCGGGAAGATGCTCGACGAGCGGCTCGGCAAGGTGCAGTTCTGGATCCTGTTCGTCGCGTTCCAGACCACCTTCCTGGTGATGCACTGGCTGGGCGCCCAGGGCATGCCCCGGCGCTACGCGACGTACCTGGCGGTGGACGGCTTCACCACGCTCAACGTGGTCGCCTCGATCGGCGCCTTCCTGCTCGGGGTCTCCAACCTCCCGTTCTTCTACAACGTCTGGATCACCACCCGGCACGGCACCCCGGTCGAGCAGGACGACCCGTGGGGCTGGGGCCGCTCACTCGAATGGGCCACCTCCTGCCCGCCGCCGCACCACAACTTCCAGGTACTGCCCCGGATCCGCTCCGAGTCGCCGGCCTTCGACCTGCACCACCCCGAGGTCCCGACGGAGGAGTCGTCGAGCACCTCCGGACAGTCGCACGCCGGCCGGACCGGAGAGGAGGAGGGGCGATGAAGGCCGAGGGATGGCTGTTCACCGTGATGACGGTGTTCTTCGCGGTGACCGGACTCGTGTACGGATTCTGGGCCCGGGAGCCGGCCGGCAAGGCGATCCTGACGGTGGCGTTCCTGATGTCGGCGCTGGTCGCGCTGTTCTGGTTCGTCCAGCACCAGCGGAAGGGCGGCGGACGGCCCGAGGACCGCAAGGACGCCGAGATCGTGGAGAGCTCCGGGTCGAAGGGCTTCTTCCCGCCCCGCAGCGGCTACCCGGTGCTCACGGCGCTGGGCGTGGCGCTCTTCTCGCTGGGCCTGGTGTACGCCCTGTGGCTGATCGTCTGCGGGGCGGTGCTGCTCGGCTTCGCCGTGTTCGGCTTCATCTTCCAGTACCACGACCGCGGCGACGACGGGGCCTGAGCCGCCGGAACAGCCGGCCCAACGGCCCGCGTCCCCCGACGGGGGCGGGCCGCTCGGCCGCCGGCCGCGGGGCGTGCACCGGATCGGTGAGGACGGCCGTGACGGCGCGGGACTCCTGCTCGGTGGCGGGCAGCTCGACCCGGTCGCCGTGGTACCAGGAGCCGAGCGCCGCCCGGACCCGCTCGGTGCGCGGGGCCCCGGGCAGCGGTTCTTCGGGCTCCGGAACGTCCCGGACCAGCATCGCGTACCGCTCGGCCGCCGGCACCGGCCGGTGGTGCCCGTCGAAGCCGCCCACGATCGACTGGTCGATCCGGCCGGTCTCGTCGCCCTCCAGCAGCCGGTGGCGGTCGCGGGCCTGAAGGGCCAGGCAGATCCGGCGGGTCACCACGAAGGTGAGCGGCGGCGCCAGGAAGAACGCCGCCCGCAGTCCCCAGGTCAGCGAGTTGACCGAGATCCCGAAGTAGTACGCGATCACGTCGTTGCCGCCGGCGACCAGCAGCACCGTGTAGAAGGCGACCCCGGCCGCCCCCAGCCCGGTGCGGACGGGCTTGTTGCGGGGTCGGTCGCACAGGTGGTGCTCGCCGCTGCCCGGGGTCAGCCAGCGCTCCACGAAGGGGTAGGCGTACAGTCCCGCGAACAGCAGCCCGGGCACCACCAGCGCGGGCAGGAAGACGTTCCAGGAGACGGTGTGCCCGAGCACCCCCGTCTCGACGGCCGGGATCAGCCGCAGGGCGCCCTCGATGAACCCGATGTACCAGTCGGGCTGGGCGCCCGCCCCGACGACGTCGGGCCGGTAGGCGCTGTACCGCCAGATCGGGTTGATCTCCGCGAGCACCGCGGACAGCGCCAGGACGCCGCCGACGGTGAACGCCAGGCCGGTGGTGCGGACCAGGAACTGGGGGAAGAACGGGTGCCCCACCACGTTCCGGTTGGTGCGGCCGGGCTCCGCCCACTGGGTGTGCTTGAGCACCACCACCAGGGTCAGGTGGGCGCCGATCAGCGCCAGCAGCAGCCCCGGCACCAGGAGGATGTGCACGGTGAACAGCCGCGGGATGACCGCGTGCCCGGGGAAATCGCCGCCGAAGACGAAGAAACTGAGGTAGGTGCCGACCACCGGCACGGAGAGCAGGACGCCCTCGGCGATCCTGAGCCCGGTGCCGGACAGGGTGTCGTCCGGCAGGGAGTAGCCGGAGAAGCCCTCCAGCAGGGCGAGGGCGAACATGGTCAGCCCGATCACCCAGTTGAGCTCGCGGGGGCGGCGGAAGGCGCCGGTGAAGAACACCCGCAGCAGGTGCGCGCAGATCGAGGCGGTGAACAGCAGGGCGGCCCAGTGGTGGATCTGACGGACCAGCAGGCCGCCGCGCACGTCGAAGCTGATCCGCAGGGTCGAGGCGTAGGCCTCGGACATCCGCACCCCGCGCAGCGGCAAATAGGAGCCGTGGTAGTCGAGGTCGGTCATGCTCGGGGTGAAGAAGAAGGTGAGGAAGACCCCGGTCAGCAGCAGGAAGACGAAGCTGTACAGCGCCAGCTCGCCCAGCAGGAACGACCAGTGGTCGGGGAACACCTTGCGGAGCAGTTCCTTGCCCGCCTCGGCCAGCGGGAGCCGCCCGTCGACGGCCCGCACGGCGCGCTCGCCGCGCGTCGGCCCCGCCGGGCTCGTCCCCACCTGCTCGTCCCGGTCCGCCAGGCCGTCCGGAGGTGGGTCGATGCCCTGATTTCCGTCCATAGCGGGCAACCTAGTGGGAACCGCCGCGTCCGGGCGCGCAGGGCGTCGCGATCCTCCCTCCGAGCGAGCGACGGAGCACCCCATCGGAGCAACCCACGCGGCCCGGGCGGTCTCGTGGCTCCCGTGAGCCACGAGACCGCCCGGCCGTTCCCGGCTATCCCCAGTAGCCCACGTGGACCGCGGAGGCCTCCTCGAACAGGAACGGGCCGGACACCTCCACCGTGTTGCCGCCGGCCGCGAACACCGTGCGGCAGGGCAGTTCGAGCACCGGCTCGTCCGGGTCCACGCCCGCGATGGCGTTCAGCTCGGTGGCGGCGAGCGCGTAGACGACCCGGCGGATGCCGCTCCAGTAGATCGCCCCGGCGCACATCGCGCAGGGCTCGGTGCTGGAGTAGAGGGTCGCCTCGGCGAGCTGGTGCGGGGCCAGGGTGCGCGAGGCCTGGCGGACCAGGTTGATCTCCGCGTGGGCGGTGACGTCGTGGTCCGTCAGGACGGTGTTCTCCGCCGTGAGCAGGACGGTTCCGGCAGGGTCGGTGAGCAGCGCGCCGAAGGGGTGGTTGCCGTGGGCGCGGGCGGAGGCGCCGAGCTCTATGGCGGCGAGCAGGTAGTCGGGGGAGTGGTCGGCCATGACGGGGTCTCCTCGGGGCGGTGCAGGTCGTGGAGTTAAACGTATAACGTCACAACTGGTGGGTGGTGGTCAGGTGCCGTAGCCTCCTCCGCCGGGGGTGCGGATCTCCAGCGTGTCCCCCGCCCCGACGTCGGCGATGCCGCAGCCGGGCAGCTCCTCGACGCTGCCGTCGGCACGCAGGATCCGGTTCTCGCCGAGGCCGCCGGGGGAGCCGCCGGCCAGGCCGTACGGGGGGACGCGGCGGTGGCCGGTGAGCAGACTGACCGTCATCGCCTCGCGGAAGCGCAGCCGGCGCAGCGCGCCGTCGCCGCCGTGCCAGCGGCCCTCGCCGCCGCTGCCGGGCCGGACGGCGAACTCCTCGACCAGGACGGGCAGGCGCAACTCCAGGACCTCGGGGTCGGTGAGGCGCGAGTTGGTCATGTGGGTCTGGACGACGTCGGCGCCGTGGAACCCGGGCCCGGCGCCCGAGCCGGAGGCGATCGTCTCGTAGTACTGGTGGTGTTCGTTGCCGAAGCTGAGGTTGTTCATCGTGCCGGAGCCCTCGGCCTGGACGCCGAGCGCGGCGTACAGTGCGCCGGTGATGGCCTGGGAGGTCTCGACGTTGCCCGCGGCGACGGCGGCGGGGTGGGCCGGGGAGAGCATCGAGCCCGGGGGGACGACGATCCGCAGCGGGCGCAGGCAGCCGTCGTTGAGCGGGATGTCGTCGTCGACGAGGGTGCGGAAGACGTACAGGACGGCGGCGGTGACCACGGCGGAGGGGGCGTTGAGGTTGCTCGCGAGCTGGGGCGAGGTGCCGGTGAAGTCGATGGTGGCGCTGCGGTCCGCGCGGTCCACCCGGACCTCGACGGCGATCACGGCGCCGGAGTCGGTCTCGTAGCGGTACGAGCCGTCGCCCAGGCCGTCTACGGCGCGGCGCACCGCCTGCTCGGCGTTGTGCTGGACGTGCCGCATGTAGGCCTGGACGACGTCCAGGCCGAAGTGCTCGATCATCGCGTTGACCTCGTCGACGCCCTTGCGGTTGGCGGCGATCTGGGCGCGCAGGTCGGCGAGGTTGGTGTCCGGGTCGCGGGAGGGGTACCGCGCCCCGGTGAGCAGCCGTACCGTCTCCGCCTCGCGCAGCCGGCCGTCCACCACCAGGGGCCAGTCGTCGAAGAGCACGCCCTCCTCGTCGATCTCGCGGCTGGCGGCGGGCATCGAGCCGGGGGTGATGCCGCCGATCTCGGCGTGGTGGCCGCGGGAGGCGACGAAGAACAGGACGTCCCTCCCGGCGGCGTCGAAGACCGGGGTGACCACGGTGACGTCGGGCAGGTGGGTGCCGCCGTGGTACGGGTCGTTGACCGCATAGGTGTCGCCCGGGCGCAGCCGGGGGCCGCGGCGGCGGATCACCTCCTTGACGGTGGTGCCCATCGAGCCGAGGTGCACCGGGATGTGCGGGGCGTTGGCGACGAGGTTGCCGTCCGGGTCGAAGAGCGCGCAGGAGAAGTCCAGCCGCTCCTTGATGTTGACCGACTGGGCGGTGGACTCCAGCCGGGCGCCCATCTGCTGGGCGATCGCCGTGAAGAGGCTGTTGAACACCTCCAGCAGAACGGGGTCGGCGGCGGTGGTGACGGCCTCCTCCGTACGGGCCCCGACGTGCTCGACCAGCAGGTGCCCGGCCGGCGTCACGGTCGCCCGCCAGCCGTCGTCCACCACGGTGGTGGCGTTGGCCTCGGCGATCACGGCCGGGCCGGCCACGGTGCGCCCGGCGCGCATGGACTCCCGCTTCAGCAACGGGACCCGGCGCCACGCACCGCCGGTGCGGAGTTCGACGGTGAGCGGCTCGGGCTCGGGCTCGGTCCCGGGGTCGGGGGAGAGGGCGACGCCGAGCTCCGGTTGTTCGGTGAGGCCGGTGCCCTCGACGGCGAGGGCCTCGACGACCAGCGGGCGGTCCATCAGGAAGGAGTAGGTGGCCCGGTGCCGCTGCTCGAACTCGGCCCGCATGTCCGCCGGTTCGCCGAGCGGGACGCCGATCGTGGTGTCGGTGCCCCGGTAGCGCAGCCGGGCCCGGCGGGTCAGCCGGATCCGCTCCTCCGGGACGCCCTGGTCGAGCAGCCGGCCGGCGGCATCCGCCGCCAGCTCGTCTGCCCGCTCCCGTACGGCGGCCATCTCGCCCTCCGCCAGCGGCCGTTCGACGGCGTGCTCGCGCAGCACGGTGGTGTCGGCCAGGCCGATGCCGAGGGCGGACAGCACACCGGCCATCGGCGGGACCAGCACGGTACGGATGCCCAGCGCCTCGGCCACCGGGCAGGCGACCTGGCCGCCCGCGCCGCCGAAGGTGGTCAGGGCGTAGCGGGTGACGTCGTGGCCCTGCTGGACGGAGATGCGCTTGATCGCGTTGGCGATGTCGCCGACCGCGATCCGCAGGAAGCCCTCGGCCACCTCCTCGGCCGAGCGGTCGCCGATCTCCCCGGCCAGGTCGTTGAACTGACGCTCGGTCAGTTCGCGGTCGAGCGGCTGGTCGCCGTCCGGGCCGAAGACGTGCGGGAAGTGCTCGGCCTGGATCCGGCCCAGTAGCAGGTTGGCGTCGGTCACGGTCAGCGGCCCGCCCGCGCGGTAGCAGGCCGGACCGGGGTCCGCGCCGGCCGAGTCCGGTCCGACCCGCAGGCGCTCGCCGTCGAAGCGCAGCACCGAGCCGCCGCCCGCCGCGACGGTGTGGATGGCCAGCATCGGTGCCCGCAGTCGCACCCCGGCGACCTGGGTGGTGACCACCCGCTCGTACTCGCCCGCGAAGTGGGACACGTCGGTGGAGGTGCCGCCCATGTCGAAGCCGATCGCCCGGTCGTACCCGGCCAGTTGGGACATCCGCACCATGCCGACGATGCCGCCCGCCGGGCCGGACAGGATCGCGTCCTTGCCGCGGAAGTGCCCGGCCTCGGCCAGCCCGCCGTTGGACTGCATGAACATCAGCCGCACGCCCGCGAGTTCGTCCGCCACCCGGTGGACGTAGCGGCGCAGCCCGGGGGCGAGGTAGGCGTCGACCACGGCGGTGTCCCCGCGCGGCACCAGCTTCATCAGCGGGCTGGCCTCGCTGGACAGGGACACCTGCTCGAAGCCGAGCCGCTCGGCCAGCTGCCCGATCTCGCGTTCGTGCGCGGGGTGGAGGTAGCTGTGCAGGCAGACCACGGCGAGGGAGCGGATGCCGTCCGCCAGGCAGCCGCGCAGCTCCTCGGCGAGCCGGTCGAGGTCGGGCGGGCGCAGCACCTCGCCGTCGGCGGTGATCCGCTCGTCCACCTCGACCACCCGGGCGTACAGCGGCTCGGGCAGGGTGATCCGGCGGGAGAAGATCCGCGGCCGGTTCTGGTAGCCGATCCGCAGCGCGTCCGCGAAACCGCGGGTGATGCACAGGGCGGTCGGCTCGCCGGTGCGCTCCAGCAGGGCGTTGGTGGCCACCGTCGTCCCCATCCGGACCGAGTCGACGTCCCGCCCGAGGTCGGCGTCGGGCGGCAGCAGGGCGCGGATCCCGGCCACGGCGGGGTCGCGGTGGTGGGCCGGGTCGTGCGAGAGCAGCTTGTGGGTCAGCAGCCGTCCGTCCGGGGCCAGCGCCACCACGTCGGTGAAGGTGCCGCCGCGGTCCACCCAGAACTGCCAGCCCTTGCGCCTCATGACCGGGTCCCTCCTCAGGCCCCGGCGTGTGCGAACAGGGCGGCGTGGCGGGCGATCGCCCCGGCGTGGTCGGCGCACTGCTGGTAGCAGCAGGCGAGCAGCACCAGGTCGGCGGCGTCCACCGGGTCGGTGGCGCCGTCGCGCAGCAGCAGCTCGTAGAGCAGCCGCTGACGCCGGCCGGTGTCAGGCAGTTCGGTGAGCACGTGGGTGACGCCCTCGGGCGCGCCGGACTCCAGGGCGTCGGCCGCCTGTGCGACCAGGTCCAGCGCGGCTCCGGCGAGCCCGCGCAGCGGGGCCAGCAGCCGGTCTCCGTACGGCTTCCGCTCCTGCCGCGCCCAGGCCGCCTCCAGAAGTCGCTGCACCAGCTGCCCGAGCGCCTCCGCCTCGCACCCGACGTGGACACCGACGACGACCCCGGGGCGCCCGTCGAGCGCCGTGGCGGAGTCCTCCTCGATCCGGGCGCGCAGCTCGGCCAGGTCCTTCTCGGCCGCCGCGATCGCGTCGTGGCCGGCGGCGGGGTCGGTCAGTACGGCGGTGGCGCCGCCCAGGGCGGAGTGCGCCAGCCGGACGAGGTCGGCCAGCTCACCCACCAGAGCGCGGTAGCCGGACATCCTCATCACCTCCCACCCCCTCGACCAGTGTCTCCCCGCCGCCGGGTCGGCGCAGCGACCGCTTTGGACACGTACGGCTCATCAATCGTCACGCACGGGTGCGAACCGGCGGAGCCGGGTGCACGGTTTCCCTTAGGGCCGGACAGGCCCTGGTAATGAAGTTCTCCCGTCGCCTTTCGGCCCCGGCGCTCCGCCGAGGCTCAGCGACGGCACAGACCACCGAAGGAGACGGCTGATGAGCCGGATCAAGCCCACCGATGTCCAGAAGGCCCTGAAGGGCGCCAGCTACCCGGCCGACCGTGAGGAGCTCGCCGAGACGGCGCGCTCGAACGGGGCGGACGAGAGTCTCGTGGACCAGATCTCCCACCTCGACACGGACAGCTTCGACGGCCCCGACGAGGTCAGCCAGGCGCTGTTCCGCCGCTGACCCACCTGCGGTGACCGGAGGCCCGGGGGCATCCCCGGGCCTCCGGCTCGTGCTGTCCGTGCGCCGTTCACCGGGACGGGCCGGCCATCGGGGAGGTTGAGCGCACGAGCTGGTCACCAATGACCGTCCACCTGCCGCCCGGTCCGACGGCCCGAGCCGTCAGGGCGTCGCCCCGGCCGCGACCTGGCGCAGGGTGTGGCCGCTGCGGGCGGAGCGGGCGCGGTACGGGTCGGGCGTGCCCTGGGTGGACGCGCGGGCGTCGGCGCGCTTGACCAGCAGCCAGGCCTCCCGGTTGCCGCCGCCGCGCCGGGCCGGGTCGCGGTCGGTGCGGATCCGGGTGAGCGCGTAGCCGCCGTGCAGCTTGTGCCCTTCGAGGCGGAAGGAGGCGTGGCCGCGGTCGAGCGCCTCGGCGAAGGGCACCGGGCGGCCGTCCCGGTCGGTGGTGAGATTGCGGAAGGTGCCCTCGTCCCAGACGATCACCGCGCCCGCGCCGTACTCGCCCTCAGGGATGACGCCCTCGAAGGTGCGGTACTCCAGCGGGTGGTCCTCGGTGGGGGTGGCCAGGCGTTTGTCGTGCGGGTCGGTGGACGGGCCCTTCGGGACGGCCCAGGACTTCAGCACGCCGTCGGCCTCCAGCCGGAAGTCGAAGTGCAGGGTGCGCGCGTCGTGGATCTGCACCACGAAGCGTGGCCGGTCGCCCGGCTCGCCGGGCTCCGCGCCGCGCGGTTCCGCCGTCCGGGTGAAGTCCCGACGGCGGTGGTAGCGGTCCAGGGCGTCGTGGGCGGCCATCGCGTCCTCCCGACGGGTGCGGTTCCGACCCGGAGCGGCTACCCCGACCGCCCGTTCCCACCCCACCGGCTTCCGCTCGCCCCGGAGGTTACGGGCAGCGCCCGGCCGGGCAACCGCCCGATGGGAGGTGGCGCGGATGGACGGGCCGGGGCTCTCCGGGCGCGAACTGCGGATCCTCACGGAGATCGAGAACCACCTGCGGGTGGACCGCCGCCTGGACCGTGCCCTGCGCAGCATGCGGCACGGCCCCCGCTGGCTGGCGGGCTGGATGCTGCGGAAGGCCGCCCGGGTGCCCGTCCTCGTGTTCTCCGTGCTCGGGGGGCTCTGCGCGACCCTGCTGCTGGTCAGCGTCACCGCGCACTCACCCGCCGTGTTCACGGGTTCCTCCCTGGTCTGGGCGTCGTCGATCACGCTGGGTACGGCGCGGGTGATCGCCCACCACCGGGGCATCGCCCCGTGAGCGCGGACCGCCCCGTTCCTCCGGCGGGCCGTGGTCCCGCAGCTCGCTGATCACCGCCCAGGCCACCGACACCACCGGTACGGCGACCACCGCGCCCAGCACCCCGGCCAGCACGGCGCCGCCGATCACCGACAGGGCCACCGCCACCGGGTGGATGCGCACCGACCAGCCCAGCACCAGCGGGTGCAGCAGGTGCCCCTCGATCTGGCCGATGATTACGATCAGCGCGAGCACCAGCAGTGCGACCACCGGCCCCCGCGCGGCCAGCGCCACCAGCGCGGCGACCGCCAGGGCGATCGGGGAGCCGATCAGCGGCACCAGCGCCGCGACGAACTCCAGCACCATCAGCGGCAGCACCAGCGGCACCCGCAGGACGGCCAGGGCGACCCCGACCAGCACCGCGTTGGTCGCCGCCACGATCAGCACCCCGCGGGTGTAGCCGGCGAAGGTGTGCCAGGCCGCCCGCCCGGCCCGGCCCCAGACCGGGCGGGCCCGGGCCGGGAGCTGGTGCTGCGCCCAGGCCCACATCCGGTCGCCGGAGTGCAGGAAGAACACCGAGCAGAACACCGCCAGGGCCAGCCCGGTCGCCATTTCCACCGCCGTGCTGGCCCCGCTGAGCGCGGTGGTCAGCAGGGCCGAGCGGTGCGCCGAGAGAAAGGCCCCGATCTTGGCCCGCAGGGCCGTGACCGTGCCGGCCCGCAGGTGGAAGGGGGCGTGGGTGAGCCACTGGTCGATCCGGCCGAGGCCCCCGCGCAGCTCGTTGCCGATCCCGTTCCACTCGTCGGCGACGTTCGTCCCGACCAGCGCCAGGACCCCTCCGACGAGCGCGACCGCGCACACGAAGGCCAGCAGCACGGCGAGCGAGCGGGGCATCACCCGGTCGAGCAGGTCGACCAGCGGGCGCAGCACCGAGGTGATCACCAGCGCCAGGAACACCGCGATCACCGGCACCTGGAGTTCGCCGAGGACGTCGACGGCCAGGTACACGGCCACACCGAGCAGCCCCAGCCGCCAGGCGTAGCCGGCGGCGGTGCGCAGCCCGGCCGGGACGTGTTCCGGGGGTTCCGGGGGTGCTGCCGGACGGGGCCGGCGCAACGCCACCCGGGGCGGACGGCTGCCGAGCGGCCGGGGGCGCCGGGGCGGCCGTCCGGGGCCGTTCACGTCCACCGGTCGGCTCCGGGGCGTGCACCGCGCCGGACGGGCAGCACCGGACGCACCGGCCGGGTGGGCCGGTGCGGCCACGGGTCCCGGAGCGGCCTGTTCATGTGCTTTCCTGGGCGGGCCACGGTCGGCTCAGTCCGGCGTCTCGTGCGGCTCCGGCTCGTGGGCCGGTCCCGTCGGTTCGGACTCCCGTCCGCCGTCCTGACCGCGCTGCCCCTCCTCGGGCGCGAGCGGCGGCCCGTCGTCGGCCGCCCCGGATCCGGGCATCCCGACCGGGACCGGCGGGTCCTTCGGCACCGGGTCCCTGGGCACGGGCTCGTCGTGGCCGCGGGCCGGGTCCTGGTCGCTCATGGGGCTCGCCTCCTTCGCCTCGGTCCTGCTCCGGGCCGTGTCCCGCCCGCACCGGGCGGGCTAGGTGGCCTTGTCGTGGTGGATGCGCAGCGGGCGGATGTTCCGCACCCCGGGCTCGTCGTCCTCCTGGTAGTGGGTGAGCCGGACACCGATGTGGTGGTTCTGCACCGGCTTCCAGCCGAGGTACCCGGCGCCGACCGTGCGGACCGGTCCGGCGGAGGCGAGGGCCGGGGCGAAGCCCACCAGTGTGCCGGTGCAGTCCCCCCGGGGGTGGGCGATGCGCACGGGGCGGACCGAACGGCCCGCGATCGTGGGCCTGCTGTCCATGGAAGCCTCCCTGGTGGAAGTCCTGCCCCCAGCGTCTCTCCGGCTCAGGGGCTCGTACACCTCGGAGCCTCCGGATCAGACCTCCCGCCTGCCGCGGCCGAACCTCCCAGAGGGCCGTCCGAGCGGTTCGGCGCGCCGCGCGGCATGATGGTCGGGACGGCACCCCGCCGTTCCTAGCGGACCGGGAGCGCACGATGCCAAGGCCAACCGAGGTCCCCAGCGAGGGCGAGAAGCAGAGCGGGAGTCTGCGCGTCGTGGTGGACGACCGGGTCTCGGTGCGGGTCGTCACGGTCGCCGGGGAACTGGACCACGACTCGGCGCACGTGCTGCGCGCCGCGCTCGCGCAACCGCTGCACGACGGCGTCCGGCGGATCGTGGTGGACCTCGCGGAGCTGCGGTTCTGCGACTCCACCGGCCTGAACATCCTGCTGCGCGCCCGCCTCGACGCGGACGCGGCCGGTCGGACCCTCGAAGTCTCGCGGCCCCGGCCGATCGTGGCCAGGCTGTTCGAGATCACCGGTACCGACACCCTGCTGCGGGTCCGGCTCGACCGCGACGCGGAACCCGGCCCCCCGGCGCCGGAGGCCGCCACCGATGCCTCCCCTCCCGCCTCCCCGCCCGCCGCCTCACCCGAGGCGGAATAGGCGGCGCACCGTGAGCCCGCCGGGGAGTGACGGCTGCACCACGTCCGAGATCCCCGCGCGGATCGGCGAATCCCCGGATGCACGTCTCCCGAGTACTGAGCGCCACACCGGCCCGGCTGCGCGAGCGGCTCGCGGACCGCGACGCCCCGGGGTGGGCCGAGGAGTCGGAGGAGTGCGACTGAACCGCCCGGCCACTCAGCGTTTCCCGGCCCCCGCAGTGGACAGTCGCGGTGCGGGGGCCGTCGCGGGAAGGGCATGGAGGAGGAGCACGGTGGCGAGTCGCCAGTCGAAGGGACCGGGCGTGGTGTCCGGCCGCGCCAGTGCACCCGGGGTGTTCACCGCGCAGGCCTCGCCGTGGGCCGAGGGCACCGTGATCGCCCTGTACGGCGAACTCGACCTGGACTCGGTCGCCGAGCTGAACGAGGTGCTCCGGCCGGCCCTGGCCGAGCCCGCGACCGTCATCGTGATCGACTGTGCCGGGCTGGAGTTCTGCGACTCGACCGGCCTCAACGCCCTGCTGCGCGCCCAGGCCCGCGCCGTCGACGACGGCAGCCGGATCGAGCTGGCCCGCCCCCGCCCGCTGGTCCTGCGGATGCTCGAACTCACCGGTGCCACCGATGCCTTCAGGGTGCGGGACACCGTTCCCGGCTGACCGCGCCGACGGCAGGGAGGCGTCGCGCGGCCGGGGAAGCGTAGGAAGGACCGGACCATGGCCGGGCTGCTGATCGACGGTGACGACCTGGTCGTCCGGCTGGCCTGGTGGGAGCGGATCGTGGCCCGCCGCAGGGAGGTGCGGGTGCCGCTGGACACCGTCACGGAGGTCGACGTCCAGCCGGACCGCTGGCGGGCGCTGCGCGGCGTCCGGATCGGCGGACTGGCCGTCCCCGGCGCGCTCTGCCTCGGCGTGTGGCGGCACAAGGACGGGCGGGACTTCGTCGCCCTGCGCGGGCACCGGGCCGTGCTGTGCGTGGGACTGCGCCCGCCCGCGCCGTTCGCCGGGCTCGCCGTGGAGACGGACGACCCGCTGCGGACCGCGGCCGAGCTGCGCACCGTCCGTGGACGCGCCGGCCCCGCCTGAACGGGCAGCCGGGATGGCCGGGGCTGCCGCCCCGGGGCATCCGGTGGCACAGTGGGAGCAGGGCGGTGGCCCGCCGCCCCGCGCCTGGACGCCCAGCGGCGCCCGGCCGTGCGATCCGGACGGTGGACGGATGGACGAGCACCCTGAGAACGGGCTTGCCGAACAGCCGCTGCGGCAGCTGCTCGTCGGGCTGACGGCCGTCCGCGACGGCGACTTCCGCACCCGGCTGGACCCGGACCGGCCCGGGGAGCTGGGGGAGATCGCCACGGTGTTCAACGGGATGTCCGAGCAGCTGTCCCGGGTGACCTCGGAGGTCACCAGGGTCGCCCGCGAGGTCGGTACGGAGGGCCGGCTCGGTGGGCAGGCCCAGGTGCCGGACGCGACCGGGACGTGGCTGGACCTCACCGAGTCGGTCAACGCGATGGCGGGCAACCTGACCGGCCAGGTCCGGGGGATCGCGCGGGTGGCCACCGCGGTGGCCGAAGGCGACCTCACCCAGAAGATCCGGGTGGACGCGCGCGGCGAGATCCTGGACCTCAAGGAGACCCTCAACACGATGGTCGACCAGCTGTCGGCCTTCGCCGACGAGGTCACCCGGGTGGCCGGGGAGGTCGGTACGGCCGGGAACCTGGGCGGGCAGGCGACCGTACGGGGCGTCTCCGGCACCTGGAAGGACCTCACCGACAACGTCAACGTGATGGCCTCCAACCTCACCGGCCAGGTCCGTTCGATGTCCGAGGTGGCGACGGCCGTCGCGCGCGGCGACCTCTCCAAGAAGATCACCGTGGAGGCCAAGGGCGAGGTCGCGGCGCTCGCGGCCGCGATCAACACCATGGTGGACACCCTCTCGGTATTCGCCGACGAGGTGACCAGGGTCGCCCGCGAGGTCGGCACCGAGGGCATCCTGGGCGGCCAGGCCCGGGTGCCGAACGTCGCCGGGACGTGGAAGGACCTCACCGACAGCGTCAACTTCATGGCGCACAACCTGACCAGCCAAGTCCGCAACATCGCCCAGGTGACCACCGCCGTCGCGGAGGGCGACCTCACCCGCAAGATCGACGTCGACGCGCGCGGGGAGATCCTGGAGCTGAAGACCACCGTCAACACCATGGTCGAGCAGCTGAGTTCCTTCGCCGCCGAGGTGACCAGGGTGGCCCGCGAGGTCGGCACCGAGGGCCGGCTCGGCGGCCAGGCCGAGGTCGAAGGGGTGTCCGGCACCTGGAAGCGGCTGACCGAGAACGTCAACGAGCTGGCCGGCAACCTGACCCGGCAGGTCCGGGCGATCGCCGAGGTCACCAGCGCCGTCGCGGCCGGCGACCTCACCCGCTCGATCAGCGTGGACGCCTCCGGCGAGGTCGCCGACCTCAAGGACAACATCAACGCCATGGTCGAGTCGCTGCGCGAGACCGTCCTGGCCAACCAGGAACAGGACTGGCTGAAGACCAACCTCGCCCGCTTCTCCGCCGCCATCCAGGGCCGCCGGGACATCCAGGCCGTCGCCGACATGATCACCGACGAGCTGACACCGCTGGTCGGCGCCCAGTACGGCGCCTTCTTCCTGGCCGAGGAGACCGACGGCGGCACCGAACTGGTCCGGATCAGCGCCTACGGCCGGGCGGCGGAGGAACTCCCCGACCAGCGCCTCAAGCTGGGGGAGTCCCTGGTCGGCCAGGCGGCGCGCAGCCGGCGGATCATCGCGGTCGACGAACTCCCGCCCGGCTACGCCGTCATCGCCTCCGGCGCCGGGGCCAGCGACGCCCGCTCGCTCGTCCTGCTGCCCATCGCGCTGGAGGAATGGTTGCTCGGCGTCCTGGAGTTCGCCTCCGTACGCCCCTTCACCGAGGTGCACCGCGACTTCCTGGCCCAGTTCGCCGAGGCCTGCGGCGTCAACATCGGCACCCTGCTGGCCAACGCGCGCACCGACGAACTGCTCGGCGAGTCCCAGCGGCTCACCGCCGAACTGCAGGCCAGATCCGAGGAGTTGCAGTCAGGACAGGAGGAACTCCGGCGGTCCAACGCCGAGCTGGAGGAGCAGGCCGCGCTGCTCGCCGACCGCAACCGCGACATCGAGGCGAAGAACCTGGAGATCGAGCAGGCCCGCCAGGAACTGGAGGAGCGCGCCCGGCAGTTGAGCCTCACCTCGATGTACAAGTCCGAGTTCCTGGCCAATATGAGCCACGAGCTGCGCACCCCGCTGAACAGCCTGCTGATCCTCGCCCAGCTGCTCGCCCAGAACGCCACCGGCAACCTCACCGCCAAGCAGGTCGAGTACGCCGGCGTCATCCACTCCGCCGGCGCCGACCTGCTCCAGCTCATCAACGACATCCTCGACCTCTCCAAGGTCGAGGCCGGCAAGATGGAGCTGACCCCGGAACCCTTCACGGTGCGCGAGCTGCTGGAGTACGTCGAGTCCAGCTTCCAGCCCCTCGCCGACCAGAAGGGCCTCAGCTTCGCCGTCGCCGTCGACCGGTCCGTCCCGGACGAACTCGTCACCGACCAGGCACGGTTGCGCCAGGTCCTGCGCAACCTCCTCTCCAACGCGATCAAGTTCACCGACAACGGCCGGGTGGAACTGCGGATCCAGTGCGTCGAGGGCCCGGATCTGCCGCTCGAACTCGGCCGGGTGGGGGCGGCGGTGGCCTTCCACGTGGAGGACACCGGCATCGGCATCGAATCGGACCAGCTGGACACCATCTTCGGCGCCTTCCAGCAGGCCGACGGCACCACCAGCCGCCGCTACGGGGGCACCGGTCTCGGCCTGTCGATCAGCCGGGAACTCGCCCGGCTGCTCGGCGGCACCCTCACCGTCACCTCCATCGCGGGGCAGGGCAGCCGCTTCACCTTCTACCTGCCCGTCGCCTCGTCCGAGCGGCGCGACACCGGGGCGGAGACCGAGCCCGGGGTGCTGGTGGTCGAACCGGAGCCGCCCGGCCTGCTCACCCTGCTCACCCGCGCCGCCGTCGAGTCCCTGGGCGCCGCCGACCCGGCGGTGCGGATCGACAGCGCGCAGGACGAACCGGGCCTGCGGGCGGCCCTCGCCACCGGGTCGCACCGCTTCGTGGTGCTCGACCTCGCCCACTCCGGCCAACTCGCGCCCGCCCTGCTCGACGCGCTCGGCGACGGCGCCGCCGTCCTCGGCTACCAGGGCGACGGAGCGACCGCCCCGGCCGCGGTGGGCGGAGTGGAACTCATCCACGGCCTGGACGACCTGCGCGAACGCCTGATCCAGCGGCTCGGCGGCCGCCACCCGGCCGACCCCGGCCCGGACCCCGCCGCGGCCGCCGACGAGCGGCTCGCCGGGCGGACCGTCCTGATCGTCGACGACGACGTGCGCAACGTCTTCGCCCTGGCCTCCGTCCTGGAGGAGAGCGGACTGACCGTCCTGCACGCCACCGACGGCCGGACCGGGCTCGACCTGCTGCGCGACCACCCCGAGACCGACCTCGTGCTGATGGACGTCATGATGCCCGGCCTCGACGGCTACGCCGCGATCGCCGCCATCCGCGCCGACGAGCGCTTCGCCCGGCTGCCGGTCATCGCCGTCAGCGCGAAGGCCATGCCCGGCGACAAGGACAAGAGCCTCGACGCGGGCGCCGACGACCACGTCACCAAGCCCGTCGACACCACCCGGCTGATCGACCGGATGCACCGCTGGCTGGACGCGCCATGACCGCCCGGCCCGAGCGAGACGACAGCACGGCCCGGGCCCTCGCCGGGACCGTCCGCCGACTGCAGGACGCGGCCGCCCGGCTGCGGGCCGAGGCCCGGACCCGCAGCGTCGTCGACCTGGCCACCGGCATCCTGTCCGAGCGCCTCGGGGTCCTGCCCGCGGAGGCGGCCGCCCGCCTGGTCCGGCTGGCCCGCGAGTCGGGTGTCACGGTCGTGGCGCTGGCCGCGGACATCGTGGGGCTGCCGACGGCCGCAGCCGGAGCGGCTGGGGAGCCGGCGGCGGAGGGGCAGCCGGCGGCGGAGGGGGAGGACGCCTCGGCGGGCGAGACCGACGGGCGGCAGGGGTCCGAGGTGGCGGAGGGGCGGTCCGGAGGAGCACCGGGAGAACCCGCCGCGGGGCCCGCTGCCCGGCTCGCGACCCTCGCGCCGCCCGTCGCCCCCGCCCTCGCCGCCGAGCCCGACCTGCAGCGGGCCGCCGGGGCCGTCCTGGAACAGCTGGCGACCTCGCTCGGCGCCCGCGCCCTGGCCGTCTGGCAGCGCCTGCCGGGCGGTGGGCTCTGCCTCGCCGCGCACAGCGGACTCGCCGAGGCCGAGGCCGAGGCCTGGAGCCGGGTCCCGCCCGGTGTCGCCACCCCGGCCCAGCAGGTGGTCGGCGGTGCGGCGGAGCTGTGGCCCGGCGATCCGGCGGCCGCCGGTCCGTCCATCGGACCCGGGTCCGCCCGGGCCGTCCTGCCGCTGGTGGAGGCGGGCCGACGCCGGGGCGCGCTGGAGGTGCTCTGGCCCGTGCCCGGCCCGTCCCTCACACCGTCCCAGTGCCGGCAGCTGTGGGCCCTCGCCGAGCTCTGCACGACCCTGCTCGGCCCGGTCGGCCAACCGCCGACGCCCGAGGACGCGGACGTCCTTCTGGAGGGCCTGCTCGCCCCCGCGCTGCTGCTGGAGCCCCAGCTCAGGGACGATCAACTCGTCGACTTCGCCATCCGGCGGGTCAACGCGCAGTTCCGCGACCCGCTGGGCCGCCCCCGCGACGCGCTGGAGGGCGTGTCCTTTCTGGAGGCCTACCCCGCCGCCGGCGCGAGCGGACTCTTCGAACGCCTGCTCAGGGTGCACCGGACCGGCGTCCCGCTGACCGGCGAACTGCTCCAGCTGGTGCTCCAGGACGGCCCGTCGGTGCCCGCCACCGTACGGCTCGCGGTCGCCCCGCTCGGCGGGCGGCTGCTGGTCGGATGGGAGGCGGCGAACGGGTCGTCCGGCGAGGACGAACAGGCGGCGCTGCTGAGCCAGGCCCAGCGACTGGCCCGAGTCGCCGGGTTCGAGGAGGACGCCGACCACCGCCGGATCCGCTGGAGCGACGGCCTGCGGCAGCTCTTCGGCCTGCCCGCCGGAGCGCCGCCCGTCCCGCTGACCGACCTCGCCCGGCACGTCCACCCGGACGACGAAGCCGCCGTGCGCCGCCTGGTCGACACCGTCCGGCACCGGCGGCGCGCCTCTTCCGCGGTGTTCCGGCTGGCCCGCCCGGGCGGTGGCTACCACTACACCCGGGTCATCGCCGAACCCGTCCTCGACGCCGAGGGCCGGCTCGTCGCGGTGCGCGGCGCCTACCACGACGTCTCCGCCCAGCACCGCACCGAGGTCGCCCTCGGCGCCACCCGTGCGCGGCTGGCCGACAGCGAGCAGGAGTCCGCCGAACGCGCCCAGCTCGCCCTGCGGCTCCAGCAGGCCATCCTGCCCGCCGAGCCACCGCGCGACGTGACCGGCCTGCGGGCGGCCGTGCGCTACCGCCCCGCCGCCAAGCGCGACCGGGTCGGCGGCGACTGGTACGACGTGCTGCCGCTGCCCGACAAGCGCGTCCTGCTCGCCGTCGGCGACGTTGCGGGGCACGGCGTCGGCGCCGCCACCGGAATGGTCGCGCTGCGCCACGCGCTGCGCGGCCTGGCGGTCACCGGGGCGGGGCCGGCCCGGCTGCTGGAGTGGGCCAACACCGTGGCGCTGCGGGAACCCGGGCAGGTCACCGCCACCGCCGTGTGCGTGCTGCTCGACCCGGCCGGCGGTGAACTGCGCTGGGCGCGGGCCGGCCACCTGCCGCCCATCCGGCTGGGCAGCGACGGCGCGCACGTGCTGCCGCTGCCGCACGGCGTGCTGCTCGGGGCCCTGGAGGAGGTTCGGTACGAGGAGTACCGCGCGCAGCTGTCCACCGGCGACGTCCTGCTGCTCTACACCGACGGCCTGGTCGAGCGGCGGGACCGTCCGGTGGAGGACTCCGTCGACCAGCTGATCCGCACGGCCGGGGCGCCGGGCCCGGACCTGGAGCTCTACCTGGACCGGCTGCTCGACCTCAGCCCCGCCGACACCGAGGACGACACCTGTCTGATCGCCGTCCGGGTCGAGTAGGGCGGGCGGAACCGCCCCCGGGCCGGGGCTCCCGGAACGTTACGGCCGGAGCCCGACGGGTAGGCGCCGCCTCGGAACGGGGGTGGCCGACACCGGGACGGAAGGGGAATCCCCCATGCTGCTGCTAGGACTTCTGCTGATGGCGGCCTCCGGCGCCTTCATCGGGCTGCTGATCGCCGACAACCTCGCCGGAGGGCCGGAGTACCAGGCGACCGTTCTCGGCACCGAGTTCGTGAAACTGAACAGCCTCGCGATCTTCCTCTCCGGCGTCGCCCTCGCCCTGCTCTTCTGCCTGGGCCTGGCCCTGATGGGCCTGGCCCGCCGGGCCACCCGGCGTCCGGTGGCGGCCGCCGGGTACCGCGGCCGGGCGGCCCGCCGGGTGGAGCCCGTCGCGCCGCCGGAGACCCTCGACCGCCCGGGCGATGCGGCACCCGTGACACGTGACGAGCGAGCCGCCGATCAGGGCGGCCAGGCCGGCGCCATCACCCCGGAGCCGCAGCGGCGGCGCGGCCGGCACCTGTTCGGCCACTGATCCGGGGTACCGAGCCCGCGGAAAGCCGGCAGGACACCACGGAGGAGGGAGGTGCGGTCGGATGGGCGGAGCCCGAGTGCCCGCACGCTCCCGCTCCTCCCCGTGGCCGTGGGCCCGCCGACTGGCGCTGTCCGCCCGGCCGGGTGCGGTCGCCGAGGCGCGTTCCTGCACCGCCGGGTTCCTGGCCGACGTCGGCGACCCCTGCGTGGTCGCCGACGCCGTCCTACTGGTGTCCGAGATGGTCGGCAACGCCATCCGGCACACCGGCTCCCCGGGCTCGCTGCTCCTGGTGCGCCGCCCGGGACTGCTGCGGATCGAGGTCAGCGACGCCAGCCGCCGCCCGCCCCTGCCGAGGGTGCCGCACGGCCCGAGCGAGAGCGGCGGCCTCGGACTGTTCCTGCTGGCCCGCCTCGCCCTGCGCTGGGGCTGGCGCCCGGTGGGGCCGGGCAAAGCCGTCTGGTGCGAGCTGCGGATCCCCGAGGACTGACGGCCCACCCGGCCACCCCTCCACGACACTGCCGCGCCCGCCCCGTGCACATGGCACCAGGGTCCCGTTCCGGTCCCGGGCGCCGGCTACCCGCTGTGCGGCCCCCACACGTCGAGGGTGGCCGCCGCCCAGGCCCGCACCCGCTCCGGGAATCCCGCGGCCGGGAAGGTCCCGCCCTGCGCGACCTGCTCGATGGTGACGGCGAAGCCGCCCCGCGGCGCCTCCCGCCCTGGCCGGACCGCAGGGCCCTGCGCGGCCCCGTCCGGCGCGGCCCGCCCGGCACGGCGCCGCCCTTCACCCGGTGCGAGTTCGCCGCGCGCGCCCGGCCGATCAGCCGCTCCACCGCCGGCTGCCCGCCGTCGAGGTACGCCCCCAGCAGGCCCCGCGCGGCCGCCCCTCCGTCTGCGGGTAGCCGGCCGGGGTGCTGCAGCAGGAAGCAGGACACCGACACCCCGTGCAGCGGCCCCCACGGCTCCGCCCGCGAGTGGTCCAGCGCGAGCAGGCCGTGGAACAGCTCCTCGCACCCCCGCGCCCCGCACTCAGCGCACTCCCCGCGCTCTCCGCGCTCTCCGCGCTCTCCGCGGGGATCCGTCACGCCCGGACCTCCTTGCTCATGTACATCGAGGACACGCCGTAGCCGCTGCGGCGGTACAGGCCGATGGCGGCCTCGTTGCCCCCGAACACGTTCAGGGCGAGCGCCGTCATGCCCTCCCGGGCGACGAGCCGCTCCGCGGCGGTCAGGACGGCGGCGCCGTAACCCTGACGGCGGAACGGTGGCAGGACGTGGATGTGGTACAGCCAGGCGGAGCCGGAGGTGCCGGCCTCGGCGCGCGGGTCGGGGCCGATCCAGGCGGTGCCGACGGTCTCGCCCGCCTCGTTCTCCGCCACCACGAGGTGGTGGTGGGCGGTGTCCCGGCCGTCGGGGAGGAACCTGGCGGTGCCCTGGCGGGTGCGCTCCCGGGCCAGTTCCCGGGGCATGAGCTCGGAGAGTTCGCGCACCGTCTGCGCCTCGCGCTCCTCGGTGGCCGACCGGTACTCGGCCGGGGTCATCTGACGCAGGGTCACTGTCCGCTCGTCCATCCCGCCATCCTCGACCAGAGGGCGGCCGCAGCGAAAGCGCTTTTGCCGCGGGTAGGGCGAGGGCGTGGTACCGCGGTACTACGGACGGCCCGATGATCAGCCCGCGGTGCCACGGATCGGTCGCCGCCCGCCCTTAGCGTGGAGCCGTGGGCGGCCGGGACGGACCGGCCCCTGGACGTAAGGGCGAGCGATGATCGAGGCGCACCAGCTGACGAAGCGGTACGGCGAGAAGACCGCCGTGGACGGGCTGGACTTCACGGTCCGGCCGGGAGCGGTGACCGGGTTCCTCGGGCCCAATGGGGCCGGCAAGTCGACCACCATGCGGATGATCGTCGGACTGGACGCGCCCACCAGCGGCTCGGTGCGGGTCAACGGCCGCCGGTACGCCGAGCACGCCGCCCCGCTGCAGGAGGTCGGCGCCCTGCTGGAGGCCAAGTCGATCCACCCCGGCCGCTCGGCGTTCAACCACCTGATGGCCCAGGCCCACACCCATGGCATCCCGCGCCGCCGGGTCGAGGAGGTCATCGAGCTGACCGGCCTCCAGTCGGTGGCCCGCAAGCGCGCCGGGGCGTTCTCGCTCGGCATGGGGCAGCGGCTCGGCATCGCGGCCGCCCTGCTGGGCGACCCGGCCACGGTCATGCTGGACGAGCCGGTCAACGGGCTCGACCCCGAGGGCGTGCTGTGGATCCGCAACCTGCTCACCTCGCTCGCCGCCGAGGGCCGGACGGTCTTCGTCTCCTCGCACCTGATGAGCGAGGTGTCGCTGGTCGCCGACCACCTGATCATCGTCGGACGCGGCAAGCTGCTGGCCGACACCACCGTGCAGGAGCTGGTCCAGCAGGCCGGCGGAGACGTCGTCAAGGTGGCCAGCGCCGACCCGGCCCGGCTGCGCTCCCTGCTCGCCGGACCGGGCGTGGAGATCACCGGCCGCACCGGCTCGGAGGAGCTGCTGGTCGCCGGGCGGACGGCCCGCGAGATCGGCCTCACCGCCGCCGAGCACGGCATCGCCGTGTTCGAGCTGACCCCCCGCACGGTCTCCCTGGAGGAGGCGTTCATGGACCTCACCCGGGACGCCGTCGAGTACCACGGCACCACGACCACCACCGAGACCACGAGGAACGCGGCATGAGTGAGCGAAGGATCATCGAGAGGTGCGCACTGTGCGAAGCGCCTGCCGAGCGCAGCGAGGTGGGCGCATGAGCACTGTCGCCCCGAGCCAGACGTCGTCCACGCCCACCGAGCTGCGCACCGCCCGTCCCGCCTACAAGGTGACGGCCGCCCGCGTGCTGCGCTCGGAGTGGGCCAAGCTGTGGTCGCTGCGCTCCACCTGGATCACCCTCGGCCTGGCGCTGGTGTTCCTGGTCGCCTTCGGTCTGATCGCCGCCTTCCACTTCAAGTCGCGGATCACCTCGGGCGGTCCGATGGACCGCGACCTCGCCGACGCGAGCACGCTCAGCCTCTCCCTGTTCGGCACCAACTTCGCCCAGCTGGCGCTCGGCGTCCTCGGGGTGCTGGTCGCGGCCGGCGAGTACTCGACCGGCATGATCCGCTCCACGCTGGCCGCCGTCCCGCGTCGCCTGCCGGTGCTGTGGTCCAAGGCCGCCGTGTACGGCCTGATCGCCCTGGTCCTGGCCACCGTCGGGGTGTTCGTCGCCTTCTCGGCCGACAGCGGGATCCTGTCCGGCACCAAGGCGGCGCTGACGCTCTCCGACACCGGCGTGGTGCGCGGACTGCTCGGTGCCGGGCTGTACCTCGGCCTGGTCGGCGTGATCGGCGTCGCACTCGGCGCGCTGCTGCGCTCGGTGGCCGGCGGCATCGCCGTCCTGGTCGCCTCGCTGATGCTGATCCCCGGACTGACGTCGCTGCTGCCCACCTCCTGGCAGAGCCACATCACCCCCTACCTGCCCAGCCACGCCGGCGAGGCGATGTTCATCCTGCACCACGACGCGACGACGCTCTCGCCGACGGCCGGTCTGCTGGTCTTCCTCGGCTGGACGGTCCTCGCCCTGGCCGGTGCCGCCGTACGGCTGCTGCGCACCGACGCCTGAGCCCCGGCGAAGGGCCTGGCACACTCGCGGTGCGGCGCCGGAACCGACCGGGGCCGCACCGCAGTGCTCTGCGGAGCCCGTGTTCGCCGAGCCCCGCACCGCTTCACGACCAGCAGGGAGACCCACCGGTGACCCAGGACCACGCCACCCCCGCCGGCCCGTTCGCGGCGGCCGACGCGCTGTCCGGCCACCCGCTGTTCGCCCGGCTGGCCCGGCTCGGCCAGCGGCTGCGCGAGGCGGACCGCGCCCACCCCTGGGTGCTGGACGCCGCCGTGGTGGCCGTGGTGTTCCTGATGTTCTGCCTGCCCGACCTCTTCCCGCCCCACGGCGAGGACGGCCCGCACGAGCACCGGCTCGCCCTGGTGCGCCCGCCGCTGCCGGCCACCCTGGCCCTGCAGGCGGGTCTGGTGCTGCCGCTGCTGTGGCGCCGCAGGCGGCCCACCGAGGCCTTCGCGGCGATCATGGCGGTGTTCGTCCTGCAGTGGTCGCTGGGCATCGGGCTGCGCGCCGACGCCGCCCTGCTGGTGGCGCTCTACAGCCTGGCCCTGCACGGCCGGCTGCGGCACCTGGCCTGGTCCTGCGCGGTGATGGTCGGCGCGATGGGCCTGGTCGCGGTGGAGGTCTCCGGCGGCGGGCTGCCGGTCGGGGACGCCCTGTTCTTCCTGGTCAGCGCCGCCACCGCGGGCGTCGCCCTGGGCATCGCAGTGCGCATCCGACGGGCCCAGCTCGCCGGGCTGCGCGAGCGTGCCGCCCGGCTGGAGATCGAACGCGACCAGCGCAGCCGGCTGGCCACCGCCACCGAACGCACCCGGGTGGCCCGGGAGATGCACGACATCATCGGCCACAACCTGTCCGTCATCGTCACCCTGGCCGACGGCGGTGCCTACGCCGCCCTGGCCTCCCCCGAACGCGGCCGGGAGGCGCTGCAGCTGATCGGCGAGACCAGCCGCCAGGCGCTCGGCGAGCTGCGCCGGATGCTCGGCGTGCTGCGCGACCAGGCCGACCGGGGCGCCGAGTTCAACCCGCAGCCCGGCATCGCCGACCTCGACGGGCTGTGCGCCCGGATCCGTGCGGCCGGCCCCCAGGTGGTGTACACGGTCGGCGGCGACCTTGACCAGCTGGACCGCGGGGTCCAGCTGATGGCCTACCGGATCGTCCAGGAGGCCCTCACCAACACCCTCAAGCACGCCGGCCCCGAGACCCGGGCGCACGTGACCCTGACGGCCGACGCCACCCGGGTGCGGGTGCGGGTCCGGGACAGCGGGCCGCCCGGCGGCGCCCGCCCGCCGGTGCGCCCGGACGGCGAGGGGCACGGCCTGGCCGGGATGCGCGAACGCGCGGCCGTGTACGGCGGCACCGTCACGGCGGGCCCCGGCCCTGGGGCAGGATGGACCGTGGAGGCCGTACTGGACCTCACCCCCGACCCGACAGGCGGCCGCCCGTGACCACCGTCCTCATCGTGGACGACCAGCCACTGCAGCGCTACGGCTTCCGGATGCTGCTGGAGAGCCAGCCCGACACCGAGGTGATCGGCGAGGCCGCCCACGGCGCCGAGGCCGTCCGGCTGGCCGCCGACCTGCGGCCCGACGTCGTCCTGATGGACATCCGGATGCCCGGTATGGACGGCATCGAGGCCACCCGCCGGATCGTCGCCGGCGGCGGCCGCTCGCGGATCCTGGTGCTCACCACCTTCGACCTGGACGAGTACGCCCACGCCGCGCTGCGCGCCGGGGCAAGCGGCTTCCTGCTCAAGGACGCGCGGCCGGAGGAACTGCTCGCCGGCATCCGGGCGGTGGCCGAGGGCGACGCCGTGGTGGCCCCGGCGATCACCCGGCGGCTGCTCGACGCCTACGCCCACCACCTGCCGGTCCGTCCGCCCGGCGCGGCGCCCGTGGAGGACCCCCGGCTGGAGGCGCTGACCGAGCGCGAGCGGGAGATCCTGCTGGCCATCGCGCAGGGCTGGACCAACAGCGAGATCGCCCAGCGGCTGGTGCTGGCCGAGTCGACCGTCAAGACGCACGTGAGCCGGGTGCTGGGGAAGATCGGCGCCCGGGACCGGGTGCAGGCGGTGATCTTCGCCTACGACCGCGGCCTGACCCGGCCGAACCCGCCGGTCGCGGGCTGATCCGGCGGGCCCGGGCCCCGTTCTGCCGCGTCTCGCCGCTTGCCGGTCGGTGCCGACCGGGGCCTCCTGCGGCGGCCGGTGGGGGCGCGGCACGGAGGCGGACGGGGGGTGGCCGGTGCGGTCGTCGGTGTGCCAGGACCGCGACGGGAAGGCGGGGAGGACCGCCGTCCAGCGGTTTCTCGTCCGGCACGTGGATCAGCACGGCGCGGTCCGGCGGGCGGTCAGCCGCTCAGAGGTTCTTCTCCAGCGCTGCCAGGTAGCTGTGCATGAAGTGGTCGCGCACGCCCTCGCCGGTGGGCTCGAAGGCGGCGGAGGTCAGGCTCCTGGCGCGGGTGGCAAGACCGGAGATCAGGCTGCTGGCGCCGTCGTGGACGGTCCCCGCGGAGTCGATGAACCGCAGCGCCTCGATGTGGGTGAAGGCCGGCTCGGGCGGCAGCTGGGGGACGACGTCGTGGTTGTTGACGAAGCGGTAACTCCGGCCCTTCAGCGCCTTGTTGTAGGCGGCGGTGAGGAGCCGGTCACAGGTGCGGGGCTGGCCGAAGGTGTACACGCCGTCGGCCGTCAGTCGCGGGTCCTCCAGGCTGAGGCGGGCGGCGGCGAGCATCGCGAGGGCGCCGCCGAGGCTGTGACCGGTGATCCACACGGTCTGGTCGTTGTCGCGCAGCTCGGCGAGGGTCTTCAGGACGTCGGGGAACACCGACTCGAGGGCCTCGGCGAAGCCGTAGTGGACGTAGCCGGTGCCCGCCGGACCGGGCCAGGGCGGGGTGGTGGAGTCGGTGAGCCAGTCGCGGATCTCCCTGGGTTCGGTGCCGCGGAAGGCGACCACGATCATCCGGTCGCTCGCCATGGTGTAGGCCTGGGTGTCCTCCAGGGGGAACGGCGGGGTGAACCGGGTGTCGTGGTGGCGTACCGTGTCGAAGCCCCAGTCGTGGGCCTGCCGGTCGATCGTTGCGTCGTCCTCGTAGGCGAGGTCGGCGGCCCTGGCCAGGTTGTAGGCGTGGGCGAGGCTGTAGCCGGTCGCGTTCCGGTCGAAGGTGGTGGGTACGGCCACGGCGGGGACCGCCTTTCGTCGGGGAAGGTGTCCCTCGTTGGTAGCGGACCCGTCGGCCGTCGCCCGGTCGGCGCCGCCCGGTAGTCACCCGAACGGGTCCGGGGCACCGCACGGATCGATCGCGCAACGGGATCGGCGGCGGCCCGGGCCTTGGGAGAGAACGGATTCGTTCACTAACATTGGCGGTGGGCCTGGGGAACGCGGTGGGCCCGGTGAACAGCGAACCCCGGAAGGTGTGCAGCCATGTCCGCTGAAGCCCGAACTGCAGGGCACGGAACCGAGCGGGCGGCGGCGACGGCCGCCCCGGTCCGTCGGCGCGGCGAGGCGCTGGAGAGCGCCATCTACGGGGCGGTCCTCCAACAGCTCACCACCGACGGCTACGCGCGGCTCACCATGGAGGGCGTGGCCGCCGCCGCGCAGACCGGCAAGGCCGCGCTCTATCGGCGCTGGTCCTCCAAGGAGGAGCTGGTGATGGACGCGCTGCGGGCCAGCCTGCCCCCGGCCGGAGCGGCCCCCGACACCGGCAGCCTGCGCGGGGACCTCCTCGCGGTGGTGACCGGGCTGCGCACCGCGATGTTCAGCGAACTGGGCGCCGCCGTCCGCGCGATCATGAGCGAGATGGACCACCAGCGCGCCCGCGCCTTCCTGGAGCTGGTCCTGGAGCGGGTGGTCGAGCCGACCACCGCGCTGATCGCCGAGGTGCTCGACCGGGGCACCGCCCGGGGCGAGGTCCGTCCCGGGGCGGTCACCCCCCTGGTCACCGACGTGGTGCCGGCGCTGATGCTGTACCGGATCAAGATGTGCGGCGGGGGCGCCGTCGAACTCGATCCGGCGGCGATCGTCGACGAGGTGCTGCTGCCGATCGTCCGCCCCTGAGGATCAGGCGCCGCTGTTGCGCAGCATGTCCTCGCGCTCGACGACCTTGACCCGCTCGCGCTCCTGGGCCCGGCCGAGGGCGCGCTCGTGGGCGTCGAGCTGCTTCCAGCCGTCCCAGGTGGTGTAGCGGACGCCGCGGGCGCGCAGGTACTCCTCGACCGCCGCCGGGTCGGGTTCGGCGGCGCCGGGCAGGCGGCCGCCGGCGTGGTCGTCCAGCAGGCAGGCGACGGTCTCGTTGGCGTCGCCCTTGGTGTGGCCGATCAGGCCGACCGGGCCGCGCTTGATCCAGCCGGTGACGTAGACGGCGGGGAGGTGGGAGCCGTCGCCGTCCAGCACGCGGCCGGCCCGGTGCGGGACGGTGCCGGAGGCCGGGTCGAACGGCAGCTTGGGCAGCTCGTCGGAGTAGTAGCCGACGGCCCGGTAGACCGCCTGGACGTCCCAGTCGGTGTGGCGGCCGGTGCCACGCACGTTGCCGGTGCCGTCCAGCTCGGTGCGCTCGGTGCGCAGGCCGACCACTCGGCCGTCCTCGCCGAGGACCTCGACCGGGGACTCGAAGAAGTGCAGGTAGACCCGGTGGGGGCGGTCGCCGACGTCGCGGATCGCCCAGTTCTCGACGGTGGCGGCGACCAGGTCGACGTGCTTGACGGCGCGGCGCTCGGCGATCGAGCCCTCGTCGTACTCGATGTCCTCCGGGTTGACGATCACCTCGATGGTGGGCGAGTGGTCGAGCTCGCGCAGTTCCATCGGGCTGAACTTGGCCTGGGCCGGGCCGCGGCGGCCGAAGACGTGCACCTCGACGGCGCGGTTGCGGCGCAGGCCCTCGTACACGTTCGGCGGGATCTCGGTGGGCAGCAGCTCGTCGGCGGTCTTGGCGAGGATCCGGGCGACGTCCAGGGCGACGTTGCCGACGCCGAGGACGGCGACCTTCTCGGCCTCCAGCGGCCAGGTGCGGGGCACGTCCGGATGGCCGTCGTACCAGGAGACGAAGTCGGCGGCGCCGTAGGAGCCGTCCAGCTCGATGCCGGGCAGGTCGAGCGCGCGGTCGGCCATCGCGCCGGTGGCGAAGACCACGGCGTCGTAGTAGCGGTGCAGGTCGTCCAGGGCGAGGTCGGACGGGTAGTCGACGTTGCCGAAGAGGCGGACCTGGGGCTTGTCGAGTACCTGGTGGAGGGCGGTGACGATGCCCTTGATCCGAGGGTGGTCGGGGGCCACGCCGTAGCGGATCAGGCCGAACGGGGCGGGCATCCGCTCGAACAGGTCGATCGAGACACCGGGCGCCTGCGCGGCGTCGGACTTCAGCAGGGCGTCGGCGGCGTAGATGCCGGCGGGGCCGGCTCCGACGATGGCGACTCGGATCGGGCGGGTCATGCGGGCGGATCCTCCGGTCGGGCGCAGGGGAGGTGAATTGGTCTGGACCCTCGCAGCCAACCCGCTGTTCGAGCGGAGGTGTAGTCGGTGCTGATCTATGAGGTCATAGAGCTGACCTATGACCGGCCCGGGAACTTTTCCCGGGCCGGTCCAGCGGCCGTCAGCTGTGCTCGGCGTCGGCGCTGGCGTCGGCGTCGGTGGCCTGCGGCGGGACGCTCGGGGCCGCGGCAGCCGGGGCCCCGGTGAGCCGGGCCGTGGAGGCCTCGAAGAAGCGCAGCAGCTCCACCGGGAACGGCAGCACCAGCGTCGAGTTCTTCTCCGCCGCGACCTCGACCACCGTCTGCAGCATGCGCAGCTGCATCGCCGCCGGGGTCTCGGCCATCTTGCCCGCCGCCTCGGCGAGCTTGGCGGCCGCCTGGAACTCGCCGTCCGCGGTGATGATACGGGCCCGGCGCTCGCGGTCGGCCTCGGCCTGGCGGGCCATCGAGCGCTTCATCGAGTCGGGCAGGCTGACGTCCTTGATCTCCACCCGGTCGATGTGCACGCCCCAGCCGGCCGCCGGGCTCTCCAGCATGACCTCCAGACCCTGGTGCAGGTTCTCCCGCCCGGACAGCAGGTCGTCCAGCTCGCTCTTGCCGATGATCGAGCGCAGCGAGGTCTGGGCGACCTGCAGCATGGCGAAGCCGTAGTTCTGCACGTCCACGGTGGCCTTGATCGGCTCGACCACGCGGAAGTACAGCACCGCGTCGACGCTCACCGAGACGTTGTCCTTGGTGATGCCCTCCTGGGCGGGCACCGGCATGGTGACCACCTGGACGTTCACCTTGCGCATCCGGTCGAGCACCGGCACCAGCATCGTCAGGCCCGGCTCGCGGACCTGCCCGCGCACCCTGCCGAGCCGGAACACCACACCGCGCTCGTACTGCTGCACCACCCGCACGCCGGTCACCAGCCACAGCAGGACGACCACCACGACGACCACGAGTACCGCCACGCCTGTTCTACCTTCTCCCCGTCGCGGCGCAGCCGGGCCGGGTCCGGGGTGGCCCTGTCGCCGGATGCTCGCCGCGCGCAGCACAGTATGCGCCCGGCCGGGCGGGACGGTAAGGCGTGTGCGGCGGGATCTTGACGCATCGTTGACGGGCGGCGGCGGGGGCGGGGCTCGGGGCGCGCCGGTGGGATCCGACCGGCGCGCCCCGGGAACGGCTCAGGCGCGGAAGGCCTCGGCGTGCTCCGCCGCGAACTCGGCGAAGGTGCGCGGCGGACGGCCGGTCAGCTTCTCCACGTCCGAGCTGACCGCCGAGGCCCGCCCGGCCGCGTACAGCCCGTACAGCTCGACCATGCCCTCGGCCCGCCACCGCTCCCAGCCCATGCCGAGCAGGCCCTCCAGAGCCACCTCGGGGGTGAGCGCGGTGTAGGCGATCGGGTGGCCGGCGACGGTGGCCAGCTGCGCGGCCAGCTCGCCGTGGGTCAGCGCCGCCGGGCCGGTCAGGGTGTAGACCGCGCCCTCGTGCCCCTCGGTGGCCAGCACCTCGACGGCGGCCGCCGCGACGTCCCGGGCGTCCACGTACGACACCGCGCCATCGCCGCCCGGCACGGCCAGGTGGCCGGCCCTGACGGTCGGCGCCGTGCCGAGGAAGTTCTGGTAGAAGCCGTTCGGGCCGAGCACCGTCCACGGCAGGCCGGAGGCCTTCAGGTGGTCCAGGCCCGCGATGTGCGCGCCGATGAAGCGCACGCCCTCCGGGCGGTACTCGATGCCGGCAGCCGCGTGCAGCACGATCCGCGGGCGGCGGCCGGTGCGGACGGCCGCGTCGACCACGTTCTTCTCGTGCTGGGCCATCTCCGGGTGGACGGCCACCAGCAGGTAGACCGTGTCGGCTCCGGCGAGGGCGGCGTCCAGCGACGCCGGGTCGGCGAAGTCGGCGGCGACCCGCTCGACGGCCTCGTCCCACTCGGCCGGGCCCTCGGACCCCGCGCGCACCAGCGCCCGGACCGACCGGCCGCGCTCACGCAGCCCCACGACCACCTTGGAACCGACCGTACCGGTGGCACCCGTCACGACGATCACGGATGTGTCTCCTCGTCCCCGTTGGCGACCCGGACCTGATTCCGCGTCAGGTGGATGATCGCAGGCGCCGGGTGGGGGATCAAGGTCGGGTCCCGCGCACACCGTGCGGGCGTGCCGACACGCACGGGGCCCTGCCGTTCCTCGACTTGGCGATGGCCGGACGCTTGGATGGATCGGGCCTGGTCACCGCCCGGACGCCGGTCCGGTGGCCCCCTGGGCGAGCCGAGGAGCCACCACCGTGAACCAACCGTCCGATCCCGACCCCACCGCCGTGGCCCGCCGGGTCGCCGAACGGCGCGAGCGGCTCGGCCTCAGCGAGGAGGACCTGGCCCACCGGGCGGCGATGGCGCCCCGCTACCTGGCCCACCTGCTCGAGGCCGGGCCCGTGTTCGACCCCGGCGGCTTCGTGCGGATCGCCGCCGCGCTCGGCGCGACCCGGGACGAACTCCTGGCGGACGGCCCCGACACCCCGCCCGGTCTCGGCGGGCCCGGTCCGCGGCCGAGGCTGCTCCACCTGACAGACGCCGAGTGCTGGGAACTGGTCGGCTCGCACGGGATCGGCCGGATCGCCCTGCCGGTGCGGCCCGGCCCGGCGGTCCACCCGGTCAACTACGTGGTCGACCGGGCCTCGTTCGCCTACCGAACGGGCGACCGGACCGGGACCGCGCCTGAGGAGGGGGCGGAGGTGTCGCTGGAGGTCGACCGCATCGACGAGTTCCAGGGTCGCGGCTGGACCGTCCTCGTCATCGGGCCGGCGCGGTACGTGGACGACCCGGAGGAGCGGCGCCACCTGGACGGCCTGCCCGGCGCGGCCCCGTGGGCGGGCGGCGACCGGCCGCGCTGGGTGCGGATCCGGCCCGCGGAGATCAGCGGCCGGCGGCTGGTGACCGGCTGAGCGCGGTGGCCGGTGCGGTCGTGCGGATGACCGGCGGGCGGCGGGCGTCGGGCGCCGGCCCAGGACGAGGGCGGGGCGGTCAGGGCGGCGCGAAGCGCGCACGCCACATCAACTTGTTTTTTTAAAAGGCGAGTTGGTGGACCAGCTGGTGGCGGGCGGCAGCTGACCGCTCGGGCATACTCGTCGGATGGACGGACGCACCAGGGCTGCCTGGACCAACACCACCCATGACTGGGCCGCCGCCGTGGACACCGGGCACCTCGCCGGGATCCGCGCGGAGGCCGCCGAGTTCGCGCCGGGCGGGGTCGAGCACCTCGTCCTGGAGGTGCTCGCCTACCCCGGCGACGAGGCGGCCGCGCGCGGCGCGGGCCGGTGCGTCGTCATCCTGCATGCCGACGGCTCGGTGTCCGTCCGCGACGACGGGCGGGGCACCGACACCCGGGTCGACGAGCACGGCGAGGTGGTGAAGAAGCCGGTCATGGCCACCAAGGACCTGCGCTTCTTCGACCGGCCCGAGGCGGAGCGTCTCCCGGACGGGCACCCGCGCCGGGGCATGTCCGTGGTCGCGGCACTCAGCTCCTGGCTGGTGCACACCAACCGCCGGCACAACGGGGCCTGGACCCAGCGCTACGAGCATGGCCTCCCGGTCACCGGCCTCGACCCGGTCGAACCCGACGGCACCACCGGCACCTCCGTGACCTTCCGGCCCGATCCGTCGTTGCTCCCGCAGAGCCCGTTGGACGCGGACCGGCTGACCCGCTGGGCGGCGCACTGGCCGGCCCTGGAGGTCCGCGTCGAGTCCGCGGTGCGGGAGGACCAGACCGGCGTCGGTGGTGGGCCCTCGCGTGGCCGGGCCGCCTTGTAGCGGCCGCTACCGACCGCTACGCTCACCGCCATGAAGCAGTTGAACGTCCGCCTGGACGACGCCGTGCACGAGGCGCTGGAGCAGCGCGCCGAGGCCGCCGGGATGAGCCTGCCGGACTACGCGCGCAAGGTGCTGGCCGAGGAGGCGGACGAGCGCCGAGAGCGCTTCCTGACCGCCGCCGCCCACTTCGCCCAGGCCTGGGGCCCGGCGTTCGAGGCGGAGTTCGGCCCGTACCCGGCTCCGGCCCCCGCCCGCGGCGCCGCGGCGGACGCCGCGTGATCCTGCGGATCGACCGGACCTGGCTGCTCGACCTCGCCCACCAGTTCCTGCCCGGCGACCCGGACGTCACCGACTACGGCACCCTTGCCGCCGCCGTCGCCCGGCACGCCGACGAGGTCATGGACGTCCCCGTCTACGGCGCGGTGCACCAGCGCGCGGCCGCGCTGATGCACCAGCTGATCCGCGTCCCCGCCCTGGAATCGGCCAACGAGCACTTCGCCGCCGTGGTCGCCGCCGCCTACCTCAGCGCCTCCGGCGTCATCGTCACCGCCGAACCCAAGCACGCCGTCGACCTCGCGGCCCGCATCCGCGCGGGCCACGCCGACGTCCGGGAGACCTCGACCACGATCCGCACCTGGTACCGCTGAGCCGACGTCCAGGATGGCCGTCGCGCGCGAGAAGTCGGACCGGCCGACTTCTCGCGCAACGGCCGGGCCCGCTCAGCCGGTTCGGCGCCGGGTCTCTACGAGGTGGCGGTTGACGAAATTGCCGAGGAACACCGGCCCCGACGGATCGGCGGCACGGTAGCTCACCCGGCGCAGCAGGCTGACGTTGTCCAGGGCGGCGCCCTCGCGGGCCAGGACGAAGACCAGGGTGAGGAAGGCGCAGCGGGCGTTGCCGTCGTCGAACGGATGGAAGAAGCACACGTCCAGGTAGGCGCGCGCGGCACGGGCCGTCAGCGGTAGGGGGCGTTCGCTGTCCGGCGCGCTCTCGGCCAGGCAGGCATCGAGACGGGCGCGGGTGTCCGGGCCGATGCCGTAGCGCTCCCGGCCTTCCTTGGCGAAAGCGGGCAGGGCGCGGAACTCCGGCGGTCGCGGGGTGCCGAGGACGAACTGCTGCCAGTGTCGGAGCAGCTCGAAGTCGAGGTCGGCGCCACGTGCGGCATCGGCCCGTACCCGGTCGAGGGCGGTCAGCAGGCCTTCCGCGCGTGCCGGATCGATGGCGGCGTCGAAGGCACGGATGTCCGCCGCGGCGCCGTCGCGGTGGATGCGGCGGATCCAGTCGAGCAGCGGTTGGTCGCTGACGCCCCGCCGGGCGCCCGGGGACCAGCACGAGGTCGGCGGCGGTGACGTCCCGGAGGGCGGCCGTGGCGAGGAGGCTGAGCGAGCCCGCGCCGTCCGTGTGGGCGCCGGGGGTGGCGGCAGCGAAGACGATGTCCGCCACCGATTTCCGCCACGCCCGCGATGATCGCAACGGTACCGGGGCGGCACGTCGGGGGACGGCGGTTCAGCGGACCAGTTCCAGGGCCCGTTTCAGGTTGTACTCGGCGATGCCCGCCATCGCCGCCCGGTCGGGGAAGTCCCCGTCCAGCAGCCGCAGCGGTCCCGCCGTCAGGGAGAGCCGCTGCGCCAGCAGGTAGAGGGCGAGCCGGTCCTCGTCCAACCCTGGTGCCTCCAACGGCGGGTAGGCCTCGTGCAGGCGGATCCGCAGGAACACGTGCTCCCACTCGACGTCGAAGTACATCGAGCCTTCCAGGTCGATCACCACGGGCTGCCCGCCCGCGTCCACCAGTACGTGGTCCGGGCCGAGTTCACCGTGCACGACGGCGTACTCCGCCCGCGGCCGCACCGCCCCCGCCAGGGCCCGCAGCCGCTCCTCCAGCCGCTCCCGGGCGCCCGCCATCCGGGAATCGCGCGCCGCCGCCTCGGCCAGGTCCCGCAGGGCACGCTCCAGCACGACCCCCTCGCACGAGCTCCCGCGCGAGGCTCTGCCCGCGTCGACCACGGCCACCTTGCCGTACGCCGGTGCCCGGTGGCCGCGCATCGCCTCCAGGGCCTCGCCGAGCCGGGCCAGCACCGGGGTGGCGGCCAGCGGATCGCGCGCGAGCAGGGACGCCAGGCTCTCGCCCGGCACGTCCTCGACGACCGCGAGATCCGCCGGGCCGTACGCACCCTCGCGGTCGACCAGCCGGATCGCCGGAACACGGACTCCGAGGCCGGCGAGGCGTGCGTGCGCCGCCTCGAACAGGTCGAGCCCGAGACCGGGGGAGAACGGGTCGGCGAGGTCGTCGTCGCCCTCGGCGGCCGGCCAGTAATTCTCGGAGTCGTCCCAGCGGTAGGCGACCGCCGTCGCCCCGTCGTCCGTCACCAGGCGGTACACGCCCTTCTTGCTGCCGCCCGCCAGCCGCTGCACGGCCGCCAGCCGTCCACCGAGGGCGGCCCGCGCCGCGCCCGACAACTGCGCCCGCACCGCTGCCGTCTCCACGAGCCACCCCTTCGTCTCCCCGATGCGCGCACCCTACCCGGTGCCGGGTGCACGGCCGCATGAGAGCCTTGCGGCGATGAGTCCCGAGGACAACGAGGCGGCGGTCGGTGAGCGGCTGCACCGGCGCGGCTGGCGCAAGGCGACGCCCGCCCGGCCGTTCGAGCAGTGGGTCGCGGAGAACGCCGCCGCCTTCCGCTGAGGCGACGGGCCTCCGGTCGGGCCGCTCCGCCGGCTACCGCCGGGTCCGGCGCTCGGTGCGCCGGACCCAGTACCGCCATCCGGCAGCGATCTGGCCGGAGGCCCAGACGAGCGCGTCCTTCTCCAGGCTCTCCTGGTGTCCGGTCCAGTGCCGAGGTCCGCCCGCCGCCCGGGCGGCCAACTGGAGGCCGCAGGCCCGTTCCAGCAGGACGGCGTACATCACGGCGTGGGCGATGTCCGGGCCGACCGTGAGCAGGCCGTGCTGCGGCATCAGGCAGGCCCGGGCCGGCCCGAGGTCGGCGGCCAGGGCCCGGCCGAGCTCCTGGGTGCGGATCAGGTTGGCGGTGGCGCCGAAGTTCGGCAGGCCGTGCTCGGCGAAGGCCACCGCGTCGTGGCTCAGCGGCCGCAACGGCTCGCCGACGGAGGCGAACGCGTTGACGGTGCCGGAGTGGGTGTGAACCGAGACCTGGACATCCGGGCGGGCGCGCATCACCTCGGTGTGGATGTGGAACTCCAGGTGCAGCGGCCCGTCACCGGAGAGTCGCTCGCCGTCCCACGAGACCAGCACCACCCGCTCCGGCTCGATCTCCTCCAGCCCCCAGCCCGCCGCCTTCATCCAGACCCCGCGGCCGCCCGGGTCGCGGACGGCCAGGTGTCCCCAGATCATGTCCCCGTGCCCGGCCTCGGCGAGCACCCGGCTGCCCAGCGCGGTGAGTTCCGCCGCCTCGTCGTCCGTCTCGGGTGCGTCGATGTTCTTCATGGCCGCTCCTCGGTTGTGTTCGTCGGCTGCCATGAAGCTACGTGGAGCAAGGCAGTTGACCGGCGGGGGTTGCTGCGGCGGCTCACTCGGTCCTCGCGCGCGCCGGGCTTCGCTGACGTAGAGGACATGGTCCGGAGCGCCGCGGCGGCCCCGTCGGGTCGCACTCGTGCAGCAGGCGCAGCAGCTCGCCGCTGAAGGCGGTGTCCGGCGCGCCGGGCGGGGCCAGCGAGAGTTCCTCCGGAGCGGCGGAGGCCAGGACGCAGTCCGCCGTCTCGGCGGTGGCGGTCAGCTCCTCGCCGAGCACGACGGGGTTCTCCGGGTCGAGCACCGTGCGCACGTGCTCCGGGCGAGGCAGCAGCGGTGGACGAGGGCCCGCCCGATCGCACGGACGGTCCCGGCGGTGGCCGGCACCGCGGGCAGAACCGAGCCGGGGGCGTGGCTGCCGGTCCCGATGACCGGGGCCCGGGCACCGGGGAGCCCCAACGGCAGACCGGTGTCACTCATCGCCGTCCGGGAGGGCGGCCGGGCCGGGGCGGTCGGCGAGCGACCGGCCCACCTCGCGGACGAGTTCGGCGACGCCGTCCGGCTCGAGGCCGTGCACCGCCGTCGCCCGCAGTTCGATCGAGCTGCCGTCCGCGCGGGTCACCCGGACCACCGTCTCGCCGCCCCGCCGCCGGACCCAGGCGATCAGGGCGCAGGTCAGGCCGGACGCGGCGCCGCCCGTACCGACCGCGACGGTGAGCACGTCGGCGCGGGTGCCCGGCGAGCCGGGCTGCGGCGGCGCGGCCTCCAGCTCGACGCGCCCCCGCAGCTCGTCCTCGGCCCGCAGCCAGGCCAGCAGGGAGGCGGCGGCGCCGCGGTCGGCGTCGGCCACACGGATTCGGAGCAGGTCGTCCACGGTCCCCCCCAGGAGTCGATGGTGCACGCTGTGTTGACCAAGCGTCACAAGAATGAGTGGTCGCGGTCAAACGCCGTGGTGGGCGGGCCGGGGGAGGGCCGGGCGGAGGGCCCGGGGCTCGCGCTGCGCCGAACGGGTGAGAGGACCCGGCCGTCCGGAGCCTCCTGGCCCGGCCGTCCGGCGCCCCTGCCGGTGGCGGCGTGTCGGGTGGCGGATCCCAGGACGGGACGGGAGGGTGACTGCCGGGGGACCACCCGAGGAAAGAGCGAGCATGCCCGAAGCCACCACCCCGTACGTGACCGGCACCCCGTGCTGGGTCGACCTGATGGCGCAGGACCAGCAGGCCGCGCTGGACTTCTACCGCGACCTGTTCGGCTGGCAGGGGCAGACCGGCCCGGACGAGTTCGGCGGGTACGCCGTCTGCCGGCTCAACGGCAAGCCGGCGGCCGGTATCGGACCGGCGATGGCCCCCGAGGGCGTGCCGGAGCCGCCCACCGTGTGGACCAGCTACCTGGCTACCACCGACGCCCAGGCCACCCAGGACGCCATCGTCGCGGCAGGCGGCACCCTGCTGGTGCCCGTGATGGACGTCGGCAACCTCGGCCGGATGCTGGTCGCCGCCGACCCGCAGGGCGCGGTGTTCGGCGTCTGGCAGGCGCTGGACTTCCCCGGAGCCGGGGTGGTCAACGAGCCCGGCGCGCTGATCTGGAACGAACTCCACACCGACGACATCGGCGGCGCGGGCGCCTTCTACGGCGAGGCCTTCGGCATCGAGGTCGTACCGGTGGAGGGCAACGACCAGTACTGGGAGCTGAAGGTCGGCGGCCGCCCCGTCGGCGGCGCCTCACTGCTCGACAACGACCCGCCCGGCACCCCCGCGCACTGGCTGTGCTACTTCGCGGTCGACGACGTGGACTCCGCCGCCGACACCGTGGTCAAGCGCAACGGCACCCTGCTCGCCCCGCCATTCGACATGGTCGCCGGCCGGATGGCCGTGGTCGCCGACCCGCAGGATGCTCCCTTCGCGATCATCAAGCCCACGGCGCAGTAGCAGCACCGCCCGCCGACCGAACCCCGGGCCCGCCGGAACCGGCGGCCGACTGATCCCCCGGCTCGGTCCGGTCAGGCGGTCGCGGCGCCGAACCAGCGGGCCAACGCCCCGTTCAGCGACTGCTGCTCGGCACCGACCCAGGCCACGTGCCCGTCGGGGCGCAGCAGGACGGCGGGGGCGTCCAACTCCTCCAGCGGGTCCACGACCCGGTCGACGCGGTCCGCCCAGCCCGCCACCGAGAGGCTGCCGCCCGTCGCGTCGAGCAGCAGCGCCCGGCCGCCGTGCATCCGCTCGTACAGGCGCCCCTGCTTCAGCCGGACGTCCCGCAGACGGCGTCCGAGCAGTTCGTGGCCCTCGCCGAGGTCGTAGCGGACCCCGACGCCGAAGACCATCTCGGTGATGTAGCGGTTCACCTCCTCGAAGTCCATCAGGGTGGAGAGCAGCTCCCGCAGCGCGACCGCGCCCGGTTCGGCGCCCAGCAGGGTCATCTGCGCCCGGGTGTTGGCCAGGACGCGGGCGCCCACCGGGTGGCGTTCGGCGTGGTAGCTGTCCAGCAGGTCGGCGGGGGCGTGGCCCCGCACGGCGGCCGCGAGCTTCCAGCCGAGGTTGTAGGCGTCCTGGATGCCGAGGTTGAGGCCCTGGCCGCCGGTGGGAGGGTGGATGTGCGCGGCGTCACCGGCGAGGAAGGCCCGGCCGAGCCGGTACTGCTCGGCCTGCCGGGTGGCGTCGCCGAAGCGGGAGAGCCAGCGGGGCGAGTGCGCCCCGAAGTCGGTGCCGGCGATGGCGCGCAGCTGCTGCCGGAACTCCTCCAGGGTGGGCGCCTCGGCCCGGTCCTCGGCCACGTCCGTGGCGGGCACGATCACCCGGTACGCCCCCTCGCCCCGGGGGATGGCGCCGAAGCGCAGCTCGGTGCGGCGGACCTCGGTGACGACGGCCTCGATCGTCGCCGGGTCCTCGGCCAGCGACAGCTCGCCGAGCAGGGTGTCGACCCGGGACGGTTCCCCGGGGAAGGCGATGCCGAGCTGCCGGCGCACCGTGCTGCGGCCGCCGTCGCAGCCGACCAGGTAGCGCGAGCGCAGCCGGGTTCCGTCCGCCAGCTCGACCGTCACCGCGTCCTCGTCCTGGCTGAGACCGGTCGCCTCCTGGCCGCGCCGGATCTCGGCGCCGAGGTCGAGCGCGTACTCGTGGAGCAGCCGCTCGGTGACCGGCTGCTCCACGGTCAGGCCGTACGGGTGGGCGGTGTCCATGGTCTCCGGCCACGGCTTGTGGATGTGGCCGAAGAAGCCGCCGACCTTGAACTTCCCGCCCACCGCGAGGAACCGGTCGAGCAGGCCGCGCTGGTCCATCATCTCCACGCTGCGCACGTGCAGCCCCTGGCCGCGGGACTCCCCGGTCGGCTCGGTCAGCCGCTCCAGCACGACCACCTGCACGCCCTGCAGCCGCAGCTCGATCGCCAGCATGAGGCCGGTCGGCCCGCCGCCGACCACGATCACATCGATCATCGGTACATCCCCCAGTGAGTTGGAACAGAAGAGGCCGGTGGAGGCCGGCGAAGCCCGGCAAGTCGGGACACCGGCGCAGGTAGGGAGCGAACCACGCAATTCGCCGGGTTCCGGCCCAGGGCGACGATTGTGCGGCCTCCGGGGGGCCTTGCGGCAAGGCCCCCCGGAGGGGATACTTTGGTAGTGGCGAGGAGTCCCTGATCTCCTCGCCTTCGTCGTTCGTGGCCTTGTCCCCGACGCGGCCGGACTGTGCGCCGGAGGCTCCCGCACTGGCCTCGGTCGCCTGGTCGCCCGTCTCAACGCCGAGTTCGACCGGCGGAGCACGCCGATGCCGTGGCTGAGGATGTCCGATTCGCCCCAGGCAATCGACGGTTGGTGGCGCAGACGGCGCCGATCAGGATCGAGAGGCTCATGCCCCGTGAGGCCGAGCCCCGGGACCGGGTGGCATCCATCGAGCTGCTTGCCTCGCCGCAGGTGCACAGCTACCTCGGCCGCCCCCGCTCGCGCGACGAGCTGGAGGGCGAACTGCCCGAGGTGCCCGAGCGGTGGCCCGGGCGCCTTCCCGGTGACGATCGACTGAGGGGGCGTCAGGCGCGGCCGTCACCAGGTAGCGGAGCTTGTGACCGTCCGTGGCGCTCGCCGACCGGGCGGGTGTGGGCCATGGTCTTCAGGTTGATCGTGCTCGGCGAGTAGATCGGCAACTCCGTTGTCAGCCGACCGAAGTACGGCGGTTCCGTCTCGCGGCCCTCGGTCTCCCGCAGTTCGGTGGCGCGGGCGAAGTCGGCCTGGCTCAGCGCGAGGCGCCGGGGCGGAGAAGTCGAGCGGGAGTTCGTCGTGGTGCCGGTTGCAGCAGGTGCAGGTGTAGCCGAGATGATCAGACATGCAGGGGAGCTTGCGGGCCGCCACTGGCCGTGTTCTTCCGGGTGGGTTGATGACGAACGAAGCGGAAGCGGCCGACTGCGGGCGCCCCGGTCCTGCTAGCGTGGCGCGGGAATCCGCGGTGATGGGAGTACGGGCGTGGCGGGCGGGCATCGGTGGCTGCTGGACGAGACGCCCTGGCCGGAGCAGGCGCGGTTGGGGTACGGCGCGTTGGTGGAGCTGGTCACGCCCGAGCCACGGGTGCCGGACCTCGGATGGCTCGGGGACGGGCTGGTCGGCACCCGGGGGGTGGTGGTCGGCTGCGAGGTCGAGGGGGACGGCCCGGTCTACGGGGTGGTGACCGAGGACGGGAGCCCGTGGCGGCTGGGGCCGGAGTTCCTGGCCGCGTTGGGTGGCTGCCGGACGGACCTGCCACCGCGCTACCGCAGCGATCTGCCGGAGGGCACCCGGGTGCGGATCCTGGCCGGCCCGGCCCCGGAGGGCGGGCCGGCCGGGGCCGTCGGGCGGGTCACCGGGCTGTGGTGGGAGAGCGCGCTGGAGCCGCCGATGGGGTACACCGTCGAGGTGGGCGACTACACCCACTGCGTGACCCCGGAACAGGTCGAACTGCTCCGGTAGTGCTCTGTCAGGTGGCGTCAGCCCTTGCCGCCGCCCGCCTTCAGGACCTGGGCGGCGGCCACGCCCGCGGCGCTGTTGCCGTGGCCGCCGCCCTCGACCTCGGCGGCGACGGCGAGGTCGTTGCGGTAGGCGATGAACCAGCTGTTGGTGGCCTGCGAACCGGCCTCCACGGTGCCGGTCTTGGCGCCGATCTGACCGCTCAGCCCGGACATCGGGGCCTGGGCAGTGCCCTGGGTCACGGTCCGGGCCATCATCGAGCGCAGGCTCTGGGCGACGTCGGCGGGCAGCCGGCCGGGGGCCGTCACGCGCTTGGCGTCCTCCCGCAGCACGGGCTGGCGGAACGTTCCGCTCTGCACGGTGGCGGCGACCGAGGCCATCAGCAGCGAGTTCACCTGGATCTGGCCCTGGCCGATGTACTCGGCCGCCGCCTCGTCCTTGTTCCCCGGCGCCGGGATGGTGGCGTCCCGGCTGGGGATGCCGATCCGCCACTGCAGGCCGAGGCCGAACTGGTCGCGGGCGACCGACGCCAGGGTGCCGGGCTGGAGCTTCTCCAGGCCCTTGTCGATGAACCCGGTGTTGCAGGAGTGGATGAAGTCGTCGCTGAGGGTGTAGTCGAGGTGGCTGCCGGGCTCGTCGTTGTGCCAGGTCCGGGGGGAGTTGGTGGTCTCCTTGCAGGGCGCCGCCGTGTCCGGGGTCATCCCGGCCTGGAGGAGCGCGGCGGAGGTGATCACCTTCATCGTCGAACCGGGCGCCTGCCCGCCGCCGACCGCCCGGTTGAACTCGCCCTGCGGGGCGAAGGCCATCGCGAGGATGTTCCCGGTGCTCGGCTGGACCGCGACCAGGGAGGCGGGCTTGCCACCCGCCGACTGCTGCTTCACCGCGTCCTCGGCGACCTGCTGGAGATCGGCGTCCAGGGTGAGCTTGACCTGTGGCGCGCTCGGCGGGGCCAGCACGAACAGCTGCTCCGCCTCCTGCGAACCGCCGCCGCTGAGCACCACGGCCTGCCCGGTGACGACCTTCGCACCGTCGGGCGGCGCGATCTGCGGCAGCACGGACCGCAGTGACGGGAACGAGTCCAGCGGCCGGCCCTTGCGGTCGGTGGGCTTGGACACCGGGTTGGGCAGGGTCTTCACGGCGAGCGTCTTCCCCGCACCGAGCTTCGGGTGGATCACCGCCGGCGCCCAGCGGACCAGGATGCGCCCGTCCGCGGCGCGCACGACGCCCAGCGTGCTGTCGTACTCCCAGGCCTCCGAGGTGCCGTCGAACTCGGCCCGAACCCGGTAGCCGACGGCCGGCTCGCTCGGCGTGCCGGTGGCGGCGGCGCCCGTCCCGGTCAGCGTGAGCTTACGGGCGGAGACCCCGTCGTGGAACGAGGTCAACGCCATCCGGGCGGCTTCCGGGCGGTCGGTCAGGCCGGCCGCGACCGTGAGGTCCCCGCGGCCCCAGGCCGCCAGGAAGTCCTTGGCGACGGCGTCGGCCTCCGCGGCGGTGGGCGGCGTCTGAGGCCCCTGCGAGACCGTCGCGTCCGCACCGGCCCCCTTGTCGGAGGAGCCGCCGGACACGGCGCTCACCACGTTGTGGGCGCCGTACCCGCCGACCACCACCAGTGCGGTGAACACCCCGCCGATCGCCACCAGCCAGACCCGGCGGGACCGCGGGCGGCGCGGGGCCTCCTCGTGGTCGTCGAGGACGAGGTGCTCGTCGTGGTCCTGTTCCGGGTACCGCTCGTCGTGTTCTCGGTACATGCTGCTTCGTCCCCCCTGCGTACTTCGGTGTGTGCCGCCCGCCCCTCCCGGATGCGCCGCACGCTCGGACACCGCCGGGCCGTTCGGGCCCGGACAGCCTATGCGGCGGCGGCCCACCGGTCGACAGCGGGGGCTTTGCGAGCGCTTGACCTGCGGAACCGCCGGTACGGCGGGTGGGCGCGGGTAGCCCGGTACGGGCGACGCGGGCGGCTGCGGGCGGGCCGGTACGGCCTCAGCGGCCGGTGGTGACGACCATGCGGAACCGCGCCCGCCCGTTGGTCATCTTCGCGACGGCGGCTCCGGTCTGCTCCAGCGGAAGCTCCTCGATCCAGGCCCGCACCCCGGTCCGGGCGGCGAAGCGCAGGGTGTCCTGGATGTCGACGGCGGCGCCGGAGGAGTGGGCGTAGATCCGGCGGTCACCGTTCAGCAACTGCAGCGGGCTGACGGCGAGGCGGTCGGGGGACACCCCGACGATGACGAGTTCGCCGCGGCGGCCCAGGCCGTCGATGGTGGCGGACATGGCGTCGGCGTCGGTGACGGTGGCCAGAACCACCTTGGCGCCACCGAGCGCCTGGAGGACGTCCGCGACGCTCCCGGCGGTGCTGTCGACGTAGTGGTCCGCGCCGAGTTCGTGGGCCAGCGGCTCCTTCTCCGAACCGCGGGCGATCGCGACCGTGCGGAAGCCCATCGCGTGGGCGAACTGGACGCCCAGATGGCCGAGGCCGCCCAGGCCGAGGATCGCGACCGTGTCGCCGGGGCGGGCGGCGGCGCGGCGCAGGGCGTTGAAGACGGTCACACCGGCGCAGGCCAGCGGTGCGGCCTCGGCGGCGGTCAGCTCGTCGGGCACGGCCGCGAGGGCGTCGGCGGGCACGATGACGGAGTCGGCGTAGCCGCCCGGGTACGCGGCGCCGGGGACCTGCAGCAGGGCGCAGTGGATGGCGTCGCCGGAGCGGCAGGCGTCGCAGCGCCCGCAACTGCCGCCGAACCAGCCGACGGCGACCCGGTCGCCGACCTTCCAGCCCTGCACGCCGTCGCCCAGGGCGTCGATCTGGCCCGCGATCTCGTGACCGGGAGTGACCGGGAAGGTGGTGCCGGGCAGCATGCCGGCGGCGATCAGCAGGTCGGAATGGCACACACCGCAGGCCTCGACGGCGATGCGGACCGCACCGGGACCGGGATCGCGGAGCGGGACCTCGACCAGCTCGGGCGCCGCCCCCGGCGCGGCGACCTGAACGGACCGGACGGCGGGGGTGGGGGTGGTGGCAGCCATGAGGGGTCCTTCGTCATGGGAGGGCGACGCGGGGCGGGGCCCGCACGCGCTGACCACACCAGCTTGATACGTCCGCCAGGGGTTGGCCACGCACTGCCGGTCCGACGACGGGTCCACCGTGGGCGGGCGTCCGCTCACGCCGCAGGCCGGACGCGGCCACCGCGACCGGCCTGCGGGGCCGGCCGTCCGTCCCGGCGGCTCAGGCCTTCTTCACCACACCGGACTTGAGCTGCATCGCCCCGAAGCCCTCGATCCGGCAGTCGATGTCGTGGCCGTCCACTCCGTCGACCAGGCGGATGTTGCGGACCTTGGTTCCGGCCTTGATGCCCGAGGCGCTGCCCTTGACCTTGAGGGCCTTGACGACGGTCACGGTGTCGCCGTCGCTCAGCACGTTGCCGACCGAGTCCTTGATCACGCGCTCGCCGGCACCCGCCTGGGCGTCGGGGTCGGCCGGAGCCCACTCGTGGCCGCACTCCGGGCAGACCATCAGGGCGTTCATCTCGTAGGTGTACTCGCTGGAGCACTGCGGGCACGGCGGGAGGGTGTCGCTCATGGGCTCTGGCTGTCCTGTTCTGTCCGTTCGGCACGGCGTCGGCGGCTGGTCAGCCTCTATGAAATTGAAGAATTTTTCAAATCGCTATCCCGGTTCCCCGGCCGCCCCGGCCGCCCCCGGCCGCCCCCGGCCGCCCCCCCGGCGCCTGCCCGGCGCGCGTCCGCCCCGTCCGCGCCGTGGACGCGGACGCTCCGGGCTGATATCCAGTCCACTGCCAACCGGGTGGAGCGGGCGCCCCCGGGCCGGACGGACCACCAAGGAAGCAGGGGCGATGCGCAGGATCCTGATCGTCGGCGCCGGGCAGGCCGGCCTCCAACTGGCCCTCGGGCTGCAGTCCCACGGCTACGACGTCACGTTGCTGACGGACCGTGATGCACAGGAGGTGCGGGGCGGGCGGGTGCTGTCCACCCAGTGCATGTTCGACTCCGCGCTGCGCACCGAGCGCGCCCTCGGCCTCGACCTGTGGGCCGGGCAGGCCCCCCGGATCGAGGGGGTCGGGGTGTCGGTCGGCGGGCCGGAGTCGGCCCCGGTGATCGACTGGGTCGGGCGGCTGGACGCCTGCGCCCAGTCGGTCGACCAGCGGCTGAAGACGTCCACCTGGCTGGACGCCTTCGCCGCCCGTGGCGGCCGGGTGGAGGTGCGGCAGGTGAGCGCCGCCGACCTCGAGCACCTCGCCGGCTCGTACGACCTGGTGCTGGTCGCCTCCGGCAAGGGCAAGCTGGCCTCGCTGTTCGAACGCGACGAGGAGCGGTCCCCGTACCAGCGGCCGCAGCGCGCCCTGGCCGTGAGCTACGTGTACGGGCTCGCGCCGCGCCCCGAGCAAGACTTTCCGGTGGTGCGCTGCAACCTGGTGCCCGGCATCGGCGAGTTCTTCACCATGCCGGCCCTGACGGCCGCCGGGCCCTGCGACATCCTGTTCTGGGAGGCGCAGCCGGGCGGCCCGGCGGATGCCTTCGACGGCATCCACGACCCGGCCGAACACCTGAGGGTGATGCTGGAGTTGATGAAGACCTTCACACCTTGGGAGTACGACCGCGCCCGCTCCGGCGTCGAACTCACCGACGCCGGAGCGACCCTGGCGGGCCGCTTCACCCCGGTGGTCCGCCGTCCGGTCGGGGAACTCCCCGGTGGCGAGGCGGTGTTGGGAGTCGCCGACGTGGTCGTCACCAACGACCCGATCACCGGCCAGGGCGCCAACAACGCCGCCAAGTGTGCCGCCCTGTACCTGGAGGCGATCCTCGCGCACGGCGACAAGCCCTTCGACCGGGACTTCCAGCAGTCCGCCTTCGACCGCTTCTGGGCGGACACCGCCCGGGCCGTGACCACCTGGACGAACGCGATGCTCGCCCCAGCGCCCCCGCACGCGGTGGAGCTGTTCGCCGCGGCCGGTGAACTCCCCACCGTGGCCGACCGGTTCGCGAACTGCTTCAACGACCCGGCGGATGTGGAGGGGTGGCTGCTCGACCCGGAGAAGGCGGCCGCCTACCTGGCCTCGGTGGCACCGCGGGGCTGAGCGTCGGACGTGTCACGGTGAGGTCAAGGTCTCGCCAAGTTCCGCCCGGGAGCGTCGTGATCATGGTGGGTTCGTGTCAACCCCGGCCCGCCGGGGGACATCTACGCACAGAACGCGAGCATCAGGAGACATGTGGTGGCGGTCGACGGCAGCAACATGGCGCACGCTGTGATCGAGACGGCGGTGAAGGAACGCACGCGGCTGCAGACCGGTCGCAGCCGGGCGACAGCGCTCGTGGTGCTGGTCCTCCTGGCGGGCCTCGGTCTCTTCCTGGCGCTGGTGGTCGGCAAGTCCGACCCGACCAGCGCCCCGACCTGCAACGGGACGACCATGACCCGGAACGACGAGTGCCGGATCTGGTCCAACCACGGCGGTGGGGGCACCTACGGCTACCAGGAGATGATCGACCGCCGCGAGTCCGGCAAGGGCGTGTGGCAGGTGGTCGGCTTCGTCGGCACCGGCCTGTCCGTCGTCCTGATGGGCGTGGCGGTCACCAAGCTCAACCCCGAGCGCCCCTGGGGCAAGCCGGTCACCGCCGTCTGCCCGCGCTGCTACCAGCCCAACCTACGGGAGAAGTTGACCGTGCACACCATCTCCCGGGGGCGGACCAACTACCGCTACAGCGGCATCGTCACACTCTGCACCCCGGTCTGCGGCTTCAGCGCGGTGCGCCAGCGCTGACAGCGCTGACAGCTGCTGCTCGCCCGTGGAGCGTGGAGCTCGCGGGCGAGCCGCTCGCCCGCGTTCCTGAGCACGCCCTCAGCGGGAGTGGGAGGCGAGGCTGAGGAGCAGGTGGGCGGACTCCGGGTGCTGGAAGTCGGAGTGGGCGCCGGAGGGGTGGAGGCGGGTGGCCAGGCCGCCCCGGTAGACGTGCCCGGCGTCGATGTTGACGATCGGGTGGTCGAGGTCGGCGTGCGGGTACGGGGAGTCGGTGGGGCGCAGCCGGGTGCTGAACTGGGCGACCGGCGCGGAGCCCGTACCGGAGTGGCCGATGCCGGGGCGGCCCTCGGCGCGCAGGTGCCAGAAGCCGGTGGCGCGGTCCCAGCGGGAGTGGGTGAGGACGAGCGGGCCGCGCAGAGGGGCGCCGGCCCGGCCGGGGCCGAGGAAGAGCCGGGGGAACAGCCGGTCGAAGGCGTCCCGGGGAGCGGCCATCTGGAACACGAGCGCGCTGTCGACGGCCGCCGCCGACTGCCCGGTGTGGCAGGCGTTCAGCAGCACGAAGGGCCGGAAGACGGCGTCCGGCCGGTCGAGGTGTCGGCGGCGGTGGCGGCGCACCAGCTCGGCGTCGATGTGCCGGTCGTCGGAGAGCCGGACGGCGAGCTGCTCGTACGGGGAGTCGTTGGCGACGAACTGGCCGTGGCACCAGAAGTACATGACGTCCTCGTCCAGCACGGCCGCGGACAGCGCCTTGAGCAGCAGGTCCGAGTCGGTGCGCACGGTCAGCTGGGAGCGGTCCTCCAGGAGCTTGCGGACCTCGGGGGCCCGGCCGATGCCGGTGAGCTGGTCGTCGGTGTTCAGGCTGGTGACGGGTCTGGTGCGGGCGGAGTTGGGCGGCTGGATCGGCGGGTAGGCGGCGCCGGTCTGCTCGATCTGGTGGCGGTGGCCGAGGAAGTCCGCCCAGGGGTCGGACGGGTCACCGTCCACGGCGAGCATCGGCCAGGGGAGGTGGAGGTCGGAGTCGAACCTGATCCGCAGGGAGTCGAGCTCGGTGAGGGTGCGGTTGAGGTATTCGCGGAACAGGACCAGGCTGCGATCGCTGCCCTCGAACATCGTCTCCAGGAAGTACCGGCCCTCTTCGGCGAGTTCGGCGACCTTGCGCTCGGCGACGGCGGCCAGCGGGGAGAAATCGACGGTGCTCGCGAAGGGGTACGGGTTCAGCGGGTCGGGATCGTAGCCGATCAGGCGGTCGCGCCAGACGGTGCGCAGCCGGGCGGCGAGGTGCAGGAGCTTGGGCGCGGAGATGGTCAAGCCGGCCCGGTGCATGCGGTTCCCGGGGGTGCGCTCGCCCGTCCGGAAGGCCGAGACCTGCAGGTCGTCGCCGTTGCGGCGGAGGGAGACGACGAGGTCCAGCGGGTCCGGGCCCTCGGCCGGGCGATCGATCACGCGCGGGCGTGCGAACGGGCCCGAGCCGGTGCGCGAGGCCGCGGTCACCACCTGGTAGGCGGGCTGGGGCAGCCGGGTGTAGTCGGCGGAGGGGTTCTGCCGGATCTCGACCTGGAGTTCCCGGGGCACGTCGACTACTCCTGATCCTGGGTGGCGCGGGGACCGGCGGCCGGTTCGGCCGCCGGGACGTCGATCACGACGGACAGGTCCTGGAGGACATGGCCGTGGCCCCGGTGGAGGACGGTGATCCGCAGGGTGTACGGGCCGGGCGCGGACGGCGTCAGCGTGAACCGGGCGGGCTCGCGGCCCGGGTCGTAGTCCATGACGGGCGGATCGAGCACGGCATCGCCGGCCACGGCGAGGACGAGCCGGAGGCGGGGGAGGTAGCCGTAGTTGATGCGGGTGGCGCCGCCGGCGGGAAGGAGGCGCAGCTCCAGATCGGTGGTGGCGCCCACGGCGGGCTCCTCCAACAGGGTGAGGCGGGGGCGCCAGGCGGGCCGGAGCTGGATGGGCCGGGCGGCGCGGCGCGGCGGGCGGGGGCGCTGCCGGGCAGCGGGGCGGCCGGGGTCCGGCCGAGCTGGGCGCCGGCGGCTGCGGGAGGCTTCGGCGGGCGCTCCTGCTCCGGTTCGGTCTCCGGTGCGGTGCGGTGCGGTGCGGTGCGGTCGAGTCGGGCCAGCGCGGTTCGCGCCTCGGCCGCCAGCGGGTGTCCCGGGTCCATCAGGGCCTCCCGCCCGGTGCACACCGCCGCCAGCAGCTCCCGGGCGGCGTCGCGGCGCCCGGCCGCCACCAGGGCGTGGGCCAGTCCGACGGCCAGCGAGGGGAACACCGGGAGCGGCCCGGGGCGTTGGGCGCCGATGCTGACGGCGACGTCGTGGGCGTCCGCGTGGCCGGCCAGCAGCACGGCGGTCGGCGAGGCGTACCCGACGGTGGTCCGGTCGGCGATGATGCGCTCGTACACCTGGACGGCGCCGTCGGCGTCCCCGGCCCGGAGCCGGGCGTGCGCGAGGCTCCGGCGGACGTCCAGGGTCGGTCGGCTGCGCGGACCGGCGCTCTCGGCGCAGGTTTCGGCGAGCTCCTCCAACCGGACGACGGCCCGCAGCGGGCGGGTGCCCTCGGCCAGGAGGAGCGCGTGGGACGTCCGGGCGGTGACGGTCGCCTCGTCCGGGCCGCCCAGGGCGGCGGTGGCGGTGGTGGCGAGGCCGCCGACCAGCCGCAGGGCCGCCTGCTGCTCCCCGGTGAGGTGAAGTGCGTAGGCGAGGACGCATCCGGCGTGGACCAGGTCGGGCAGGCCGGGACCGCTGGGCCCGTCCCAGTCGTCGGCCATCGGGGACAGTTCGGCGACGGCCGCGTCGAGCGCACCGCTGAGGATCAGGGCCTTGCCGAGGTCGCGCCGGAGTTCCCGGACGGTGGAGTGCTCGGGCCCGAGCGCCTCGCCGGCGAGGGCGAGCGCGTCGCGGTAGTACGCGGCCGCCTCGGCGTGCCGGCCGGCGTCGAAGAGGTTCCGCGCGATGCTGTCCCGGACGTCGAGGGTGTCCGGGTGGTCGGCTCCCAGGACCCGGCCGCGGTCGGCCAGGACGGACTGGTACATGACCTGGGCGCGGTGGTGCCTCCACCCGTGGCGGAGGGCGTGGGCCAGGTTGGAGCGGGCGGTCAGTGCGGCGGGGTGGTCGGGGCCGTGGACCCGCTCGTGGTCGGCCACGAGCGCCTGCGATTCAGCGACCTCCTGGTGATGACGTCCGGCGAGGCGGCGGATGTAGGCGAGTTCGGCACGCTCGTCGAGGGTGCTGGGATGGTCCGGGCCCTGACTGCGCGTCCGATCGGTGACCAGTCTTGCGAGGAGGTCGCCGGCACGGTCGAGCTCGCCGGTCTCGCGGACCTCCTGGGCCAGCAGGGAGCGCTCGAGGAAGCGGTCCGGGTGCTCCGGCCCGTGGACGCGGGCGGAATCCGTGGCCAACTGCTCCCGGTCGGCGACCGCCCGACGGTGCAGTCCGGCGAACCCACGATCGGTGGCGAGGATGCTCCGGGCGGTGAACACGGCCGGATGGTCGGGGCCCTGGATGCGGATCCGATCGCGGACCAGGGCTTCGTTGAGCCGGATGCTGCGCAGATGGTTGCCGGAGGTCCGGTGGGTCCAGGCGAGCAGAAGACGGGTGTTGAGGGTCTCCGGGTGGTCCGGGCCGGCGATCCGCACGCGGTCGGCCAGCAGCGTCTCGAACAGTTGCAGAGCCTGCCGGAGATTGCCGGCGGCGCGGCAGGAGGTGGCGTGACACTGCCGGGCGTGCAGGGTCTCCAGGTGATCGGATCCGAGGATCCGTGCGCGGTCGGCTGCCAGCGCGTCGAACAGTTCACCGGCGAGGCGGTGATCTCCCGCGCTGTCCCGGGCGAACGCGTGCCACCAGCGGGTGTCGAGCGTTCCCCAGTGGTCCGGGCCCTGGATCCGACAGCGGTCGGCGATCAGGGCGACGAAGGCCTCGGTGGCGCGACGGTGATCGCCCGCCTGCGCGTACGAGCGGGCCAGGTCCTGGCGGATCTCCAGCGTCTGCGGGTGGTCCGGCCCGTTGATCCGGGTGTGATCCGCCGCCAGCGATGCGAATTCGGCGAGGGCCAGGGCGTGTTCGTCGGACTCCCGCCATGCGGAGGCCCGTTCGCGGCGGCAGTGCAGCGTACTGGGATGGTCCGGCCCGAACACCCGGATGTGGTCGGTGACCAGGCCTTCGAACAGTGCGGCGGCCCGGTGGCGGTCACCGGCGGACCAGCAGGTGGACGCCTGCCAGACCAGTACGCCGAGAGTGCTGGGGTGGTCCGGTCCGAGCGTCCTGGCGTAGTCGCGCGCGAGGGGTTCGAGCAGGGACAGGGCTCGGCGGTGGTCGCCGGCGTTCCGGCAGGCGAGGGCGTGAGCGAAACGGGTGAAGAGGGTCTCGAAGTGGTCGGCGCCCTGGGTGCGGGTGCGGTCGGTGACGAGTGATTCGAGCAGGTGGGTCGCGCGGCGGTGATCGCCGGCGTTCCCGTGGGCGGTGGCCGTCCACTGGCGGGTGGAGAGGGTATCGGGGTGGTCGGCGCCCTGGAGCCGGATCCGATCGTCCAGTAGTGACTCGATCAGTTCGATCGCGCGGCGGTGGTGGCCGGCGCTCTGGTAGGCCGAGAAGCAGTTGGCACGAGCGTCCAGGGTGTCGGGGTGGTCCGGCCCGTTGACCCGGGTGTGATCGGCGACCAGCGCGTCGTGCAGTCCCAGGGCGTGGTTCTGCTCGTCGAGGAGCAGGCCTCGTCGACGGACCGGGCCAGCCGCAGCCGGGCGTCGAAGGTCTCGAAGTGCTCGGGGCCGTTGATGCGCAGGCGGTCGGCGACGAGTTGCTCCCGTACGGCGAGGGCCTCGCGCGGGCGGCCGGCGGCGTTCAGGGCGCGGGCGAGGCCGGAGCGCTCCTCCAGGGTGCCGGGGTGGTCGGGGCCCTGGATCCGGACCCGGTCGGCCACCAGGCGCTTCAGTTCCTCGACTTCGAGGGCGGGCAGGCCGGCGATGCGCAGCGCGAACCCCAGGAAGCTGCGCTCCTCCAAGGTGTCGGGGTGGCGCTCGCCCTGGATGCGGGCGCGGTCGCGGACCAGGGCCCGGTGCTGCTCGACCGCGCGGCCGGGAGTACCCGCCTCCCGGTGGGCGCGGGCCAGGCCGCTGCGCGCGTTGAGCGTGTGGGGGTGGTCCGGGCCGAGGACCCGGGTGTAGTCGGCGACGAGCTCGCCGAACCGGGTGACGGCGAGGGCGGGATGGCCGGACTTGCGGTGGAGGGAGGCCAGGCGCTTGCGCGCGTAGAGGGTCTGCGGGTGGTCCGGGCCCTGGACCCGGGTGCGGTCCGCGACGAGGGTCTCGAAGGCGGCGATCGCCGCGAGGTGGTCGCCCGCGTCGGAGTGGGCGGCCGCGAGCCAGCCGCGACTGTTCAGGGTGTCGGGGTGGTCGGCACCCAGCACACGGGTCCGGTCGGCGACCACCTGCTCGTACCGGCGGATCGCCAATTCGTGTAGACCGGCAGCGAGTTGGGCGAAGGCGAGGCCGCTGCGCCGGGTCACCACCTCCGGGTGGTCCAGGCCGAGCACCCGCTCCGCGTCGGCCACCAGCCGCTCGTACTCGGCGACCGAGTCCCGGTGCTCTCCGGCCACCTGGAGGGCGTACGCCAGGCTCGCCCGGCTGTGCATCGTTTCGGGGTGGTCCGGTCCCAGCACCCGAGCCCGATCGGCGACGACGGCCCGGAACTCCGCGATGGCGAACTCGTGTCGGCCGGCCCTGCGGTAGGCCTGGGCGAGCGTGTGCCGGTCGGCGAGGGCGGCCGGATGGTCCGCCCTGGACGCGCGTCCGCCGGGCGACCACGTCCTGGCAGAGTGCCACGGCCCGCGCCGGGTCGCCGGTCTTGGCCTGCAGTCTGCCGAGTCGCCCGAGGGTGGTCAGCGTCTCCGGGTGGTCGTCGCCGAGCAGCCGCCGCTGCCCGTCCGCCATGGCCTCCACCAGCCGTGCGGCGTACACCCGCTGTGCCCGGTCGGTCAGTTCGGCCGCCGCCAGCCCGTACAACGCCACGGTCTGCGCCGTCGGCTCCGCCGAGGGGCCGCTGTCGGCCAGTTCCCGGACGTGCGGCAGCAGTGCCCGCCGAAGCTCCGACCCGCCCGAGGGCCAGAGCCGGGCCGCGGCCTCCGCCAGGTGCCGTTCCGCCCGCTGCCGGAAGCCCTGCGCGGGGCCGGAGTCGCGCAGCACGGTCTGGAGCAGGCGGTGCACGGTGACGGTGTCGCCGAGGGTGATCAGGTGGTAGTCGGCGAGCAACCGCAGTGCCCGGTCCACCTCGTCCGGGCGGCGCTCCCCGAAGGGGGTGAGGGTTTCGCGCGGCAGCGCCTCGGGGGCGTACCAGGCCAGGGTGCGCAGCAGGTCGACGGCGAAGGGCGCGGTGTGCTGGACGGTCCGCAGCGTGGTCCGCCAGAGGCGGGCGACGGTGTGCTCGGCCCCCGGTCCCACCGGCCCGGTGTCCCGCAGCAGTTCGCGGTACGCCGCGAAGGTGGTGCCGGTCTGCTGTACGTAGGCGCCGGCCTGGGCGAGGGCGATCGGCAGGTGGCCCAACTCGTCGGCGAGGGCGCGGGCCTCGTCCTGCTCGGCCGGATCGAGGGCCGTGCCCGGGTACGCCGCCCCGCAGAGCAGCCGGGCGGCCTCGGGGGCGTCGAGGACGTCGATCCGTACGGGCCGGATGCCCGGGTGCCAGCCGCCCGCGCGGCGGCTGGTGACCAGCTGGTGGCCGCGGCCGAGCAGCCGGCCGACGTAGGGGGTGAGGTGAGCCGGGTCCTCGGCGTTGTCGTAGACGAGCAGCCAGCGGTCGTGGGCGCGCAGCCAGGCGATGGCCCACTCGACCTGCTGGCCGGGCGGGGCGGTGAGGGCCCAGGAGGGGTGGAGGTGGACGGCGAGTCCGGCGAAGGCCTCGGCGAGCTGTCCCTCGGACTCGGCGGTGATCCACCAGATCAGCCGGTAGTGGTCGGCCCGCGCGTAGGCGTGGTGCAGGGCGAGGCTGGTCTTGCCGACGCCGCCGAGGCCGTGGAGGGTGGTGGCCTGGGTGACCAGCCCGCCGCCGCCGTCGTGCGCCAGGGCGTCGGCGACGGCCCGCAGCTCGCTCTCCCGGCCGACGAGTCGGCCGGAGGCGCGGGGCGGCAGGTTGGGCGTCGGGGTGGTCGCCTCGACGGTCAGCGCGGACCGCGCGGCCTCGGGCGGGAGGACGGCGGCGTGCGGGTCCGCGTCGGCGGCCGAGGGAGAGCCGGGGCGGCGGCGCTGCTCGAAGGGCTCCGGGTCGGGCATGCCGCTCTCGGGACGGATGTGCGCCGTCATGGACATCAACACTTCGCGCCCCCAACCCCCTGTTTACGGCTTCGCCCGCCCACCGTAGTGCTGGTCAGACGCGTTGTCAGCGGATTGCCCCAAGGCCGGGATCCGTCGGGGCCGGTGGGGATCAGTCGGCCAGCCCCAGCGGGTCCGGGGCGGTGGCGAGCAGCTCGGGGCCGTTGTTGCGCACGCTGTTGACGGTGGGTGGGACGGCGCGGACCCGCAGGGCGCCGTCGGCGGGGCGGCGCAGCAGGTGGTGGAGCTCGGCCGGTTCGGTGTGGCCGGGGGAGAGCCAGGTGGGCAGGTCGCCGGGGGCGATGGTGAGCGGCATCCGGTCGTGGACGCGCCCGGCGGAGTCGGTGGCGTCGGTGGTGATGACGGTGGCGGTGGCGAGCCAGGCGAGCGGGTCGTCCTCGGGGCGGCTGGGGTCGCGCCAGAACTCGTACAGGCCGGCCATCAGCATCAGGCCGCCGGTGCTGAGGAAGTACGGCTGCTTGTACTTCCTGCGGTCGTCGGTGGCGGGCACCTCACGCCACTCGTAGTAGCCGTCGGCGGGGATGACGCAGCGGCGGGCGGCGAAGGCCTTGCGGAAGGCGGGCTTGGTGTCGACGGTCTCCGAGCGGGCGTTGATCATCCGGGCGGCGCCGGACGGGTCCTTGGACCAGGAGGGGACGAGTCCCCAGCGCAGCGGACGCAGCTGGCGCAGCACCTCGCCGGTGTCACGGTCGAGGCGCTCCAGGACGGCCGGGACCGGGTCGGTGGGCGCGACGTTCCAGCTCGGCGCGAGGGTCTCGGCCGGGTCCCACCGGAGCTCTCCGAGCAGCGAGACGAGGTCCTGGGGCGTGGTGGTGGAGACGAAGCGGCCGCACATGTCCCCAGCCTGCCACCCGGCACGGACAACCGGGGCCTTCAGCGCGCCGGTCGGCCGTCCGGCGCGCGGTCGGCGCTGCCCGGCGTGCGGTCGGGGCGGTGGCGGCGCGGCGTAAGACGTCGATGAAGGCGCTGGCGGAGGACCAGCCGCGGCGGTGGGCCGCGGCGGTGACCGGCTGCCCCTCGGCGAGCAGCACCAGGGCGCGGTGCAGCCGCAGCTGGGTGAGCCACAGCAGTGGGCCGACGGCGAGGACGGTGGGCCGGTCGAGGCCGAGCGGTCGTGGAGCTGTCGCTGGCCGTGGTGCCGCTCGAGCGTCTTCACCGGGCTGAGCACCTTCCTGCCCCTGTTCGCCTCCCAGCGCCTGGGCGGCGGCACGGCGGCAGGGGTCCATCGCCCACACCGGCCGGGCGCCGGCCACCCGGTCCAGGGCGTACCCGGCGCCCGTCCAGGCGTTGGTGCCGCCGCTGACAGAGGGGGCAGCCGGAGGTGCCTCCGTCGGCCCCCGCGTCGAACTGTCGGCAGCCGGACTCGTGGCGGGCGATGCGCCGCAGCACGTCGTGGGGCAGCGCCGCGTGCAGGGTGGCGGCGGGCGGGTTGGTGCCCACGATGGACAGGTGCTGCGAGCGCGCGGTCAGCAGGCGGCCGCCGACCGTCGCCTGCACCTGGATGGCAAGGCTGCCGCCACGTACCAGCGGGAAGGCGATCGTCAGCGGGGTGCCGTGCGTGGTCTGCGTGACGGGCGGCGGGTTGATGGTCCGGTGCGGTCCGTGCCGGCAGGTACTGGCGTCGAAGGAGATCTGGACCGTCCAGTGGAAGTCGGTGGCGGGGGTCGGATCGGGGGTCACCCCGGTGACCCGGGCCTCGGCCACGACGGTCGGCATCTGTGCGTCTCCGGTGATCGCGAACGTCTGGCCCGCTGTCGGGCGCACCAGGACCAGGACGGGCGGCTGGGGCGGGACGCTGGTCGGATGGGGGCCGCCACTGGGATGGGGACCGCCACTGGGACGGGGACCGCCACTGGGCGTGATCGACAGGTCCAAGGGCAACGCAGGGGCGGGGAACTCCGACACGTAGGGCCAGTCGAGGGAGAAGCGGCGGGCGTACCAGAACTCGTCCCGGGTACGGCTCCCGTGCAGGTAGGCCCGCTCCTGTTCGACACTGGCCCTCGCCCGGTCGAACGTGAGCCAGGCACGCGCCCACAGGCTCTCCGGCACGTCCTCGGACACCTGCAGCTGGCGCTGCGCGGTGGCTTCCAGCCACTGCCGCCACGTGCCTTCGGTGTAGTTCTTCCGCGCCATTCTGAGCTGGTTGGCGAGAAAGTGCTCCGGCGGTACGTCGTAGTTGTCGAAGGACTCACGGAACCGGTGTCCGATGGTCGCCTCCGGATCGTGCAGGATCCGATGACCCATGAGCCAGCACTTGAGCCCGAAATCGAGGTCCTCGACCCCCCAGAACAGCATGTCCCGATCCATCCCCCACAACTTCTCGTACAGCTGACGGCTGATCGCGAACGCGCATCCGATCAGGCTCGGGGACTCGTACAGCCGACGCCGCCCCACGGAGACGGCCGTCATGTCCGGCAGGTCCAGCCACCCGCAGTCGAGTGTGCCCAGATCCAACCGGTAACCGTGACCGGCCTGCAGCGGGTCGTTGATCCATCGTTCGACGTCCAGATTCAACAGGCGCGGCGTGGCCACCGCCTGTCCGTCGGTACGCTCCACGTCCTCGACGAGCCGACGCAGCGAGCCCGGTTCCGGTTTGGTGGGGCCGTCGAGGAACACCAGCACGTCTCCGCGCGCGGCGTCGGCGCCCATCGCCTTCGTCGGTGAGGCCCCGCGGCGCCGTGCGCTGTGCACGGTCCGGACCACAGGCAGGCTCCGCTCGACCTCGGCCACCGAGCCGTCGTCCGACGCGTCGTCCGCCACGACGATTTCGGCGTACAGGTCCTCGAGTACCTGGATGCATGCTCGGACGGTACGCAGAAGCACCGGGCCCTCGTTGTAGGCGGAAATCACCAGGCTGGTGTGCATGATTCCCCCATGCGCCGAACTGCCGACTTCAGGCTGCGACTACCGTTCGTGCCCGCGTCATCGCACGGGTGACCGTCGGCCCGGTGGAACCGGGCGAGGAACCGTCCAGGTGGACGTAATTCAACGTACCGACGGGGCTTCCGTTTGTCGCGCCGTACCAGGCGGCAGGGCCGGCATGCGGGACGGTGGTGGGATCGGGTAGCGGGGCGCGCCGGACAAAGATAGATGTCATGTTTGCATCAAATATTTCCGAGGTGAACCCCTTGCCGGTGCGGGCCGTCGGCGGTCGGCGGCCCGAGCGCGGTGGAGTGGGGAGTCGGAGTGGGGGCACATTGAATTGAACGTGTTCAATTATGGCGCTAGGCTCGCGGCCAGAGATGAGGGGGAAATCATGAAGATCGTCATCCCCGGCGGCTCCGGTGCGCTCGGGACCCTTCTGGACCGCAGTCTGACGGCCGCCGGGCACCAGGTCGTGGTGCTCAGCCGACGGCCCGCCGGGCCCCGGCAGGTCGGCTGGGACGGGCGCAGTCCCGGAGCCTGGACGGCCGAGATCGACGGCAGCGACGCCGTCGTCAACCTGGCCGGGCGCAGCGTCAACTGCCGCTACACCCCGGAGAACCGGCGGGCCATGATGGACTCCCGGGTGCACTCCACCCGGGCCGTCGGCCGGGCGATCGCCGAAGCCCGCCGACCGCCCGCCGTCTGGCTGCAGATGAGCACCGCCACCGTCTACGCCCACCGGCACCACGCGCCCAACGACGAGCTGACCGGCCGGATCGGCGGCGGCGAACCCGATGCCCCGGCCTCCTGGCGGTACAGCATCGACATCGCCCGGGCCTGGGAGGACGCCCAGGCGCAGGCCGACACCCCGCACACCCGCCGCCTCGCGCTGCGCACCGCCGTCGTCCTCGGCCCCGAGCGCGGGGGCGCCTTCGACTCGCTGTCCTGGCTGGCCCGGCTCGGCGTCGGCGGGCCGATCGCGGGCGGCGCGCAGTACGGGTCCTGGATCCACGACCGGGACTTCGCCCGCGCCGTCGAGTTCCTGATCGAGCACGAGGAGCTCAGCGGGCCGGTCAACCTCGCCGCCCCGGACCCGCTGCCCCAGCGGGAGTTCATGCGCGAGCTGCGCGCGGGCTGGGGAATGCCGCTGGCGCTGCCCGCCGCGCGCTGGATGACGGAACTCGGCGCGTTCGCGCTGCGCTCGGAGAGCGAACTGCTGCTGAAGAGCCGCCGCGTCGTGCCCACCCGGCTGCTGGAGGCGGGCTTCGCCTTCGCGTACCCGCACTGGCCGCAGGCCGCCCGCAACCTGGTCCGGCGGCTTCGCGGGCGACAACGGTGACGCGGGTTCGTCACGGCGGTGTCACAGCTTCGCGGCGGTGGTTGCCGAGGGCCGGTCGCGGTCGGGAGCGTGGGGTCGGCGAAAGGGGGCCGGGACGTGGTGCGGCTGTGGTTCATGCAGCAGCGGGGGGAGTTGGCCGGCGTCGGCTCCATGGTGGGGCTGGTCGCGGCCGCCGTCCTCACCGAGACGGGGACGGTCGGCGGGGGAGCGGCCTTCCTGGTCATGGCGGCGATCGTCGCGGTGGCGGCCCTCGCCGCGCCCCACGCGTACTGGCTGCGCGCGGACGAGGACGGGCTCACCCTGGTGCGGTTGCTGGTGCCGCGCCACTACGCCTGGGCGGACGTCCGGGGGCTGGCGATGGAACTCGGCCGGGACGAGGAGAACGACGGACACCACCTCACCCTGCGGCTGCGCCTCGCCGAGCCGCCCGGCCGGTTCTGGGGCCCGCGCCTCGGCCGGATCGACGTCACCGATGAGGACACCCCGGAGGGCGTCCCGCCCCGGGCGCTGGCCGAACTGTTCGCCGTCTTCGTCGAGCATGAATTGCCCGTCGACCTACCGGAGTTCGCGAACGAGGTGCTCAGGGTGCGCGGACTGCCACAGCTGCCGCCGCTGCCGCTGTGGGCCCCGCCCGTCGAGGGTGCGCCCGATCCCGAGCAGGCCTACGCGGACGCGCCGGGCATCGAGGAGGAGCGGCAGGACCTCGTGGCACTGGGGAAGGCCGTCAAGCGGCGGGTCCGGCTCGGTCGGGAGCACCTGCTGCGTCGGGCGGCGCTGGCCGACCGGGTGTTCCTGCGCGACGGGGACGGTCTGGCGCTGGCGATCGCGCTGGGGGAGGCGCAGCGGCTGGTGGAGCACGACCGGGTCAGGGTCGAGGGCGACCAGCGCCACTACGTGCGCCAGCAGTACCTGAGCCGGCGCGCCCTCAACCCGTAGCGGAAGCGGGGGGCGTGGCCAGCAGGTGGTCCAGCACGCGGCCGAAGACGAGCCGCCCGGCGAGCGCCACCGCCGGGTCGAACAGCCGGGGCAGGCCGGTGATCCGCAGCTCCTCGGCCCAGACCACCTCGCTTCCCGCGCCCACCGTGCCCGCGCCCACCTCGCTTCCCGCGCCCACCTCGCTTCCCGCGCCCACCGTGCCCGCGCCCACCGTGCCCGCGCCCACCGTGCCCGCGCCCACCTCGCTTCCCGCGCCCACCGTGCCCGCGCCCACCGCGCGGATCCGCAGCTCGGCGCCGCCGCGCACCACCCGCCCCCGCTTCGCCAACAGGCAGTGCATGGGCGCCACGAGCTCGACCAGTTCCATCGGGTCGTCGAAGCGCAGCGGCCCGAGGGCCGTCCGCGCCAGGATCACGTCCCCCGGCTGCCGTCCGGTGCCCCGCACCACGCTCACCCGGGTGAACGGCACCCGGTCGCCGTGCCGGGGCCAGGCGGTGAGCCGCGCCCAGCAGTCGGCGGGCGGCAGCGGGCTGAGACGGGTCAGGACGAAACGGGCCATACCGCAGCCTAACCGGGCGACCTGACGCGATGAAGCCGTGATCGGGCCGACAGGAACGGTCAAGGCTTGGCAAAGTCCGGTTTCGCCCCTTGGATGTGCCATTGCACATGTCACATCATGCTCCCCATGAGAAAAGCCATCGCCCTCCTCTCGGCCGCCGCCGCCGTGGCCACCCTCGGCGGGATCGTCGGCCCCGCCGCCTCCGCCGTCGAGCCCGACGGTCCCGACCTGGTCGACACCGGTCAGGGGAAGCTCGTCTGGAGCTCCTGCAACGACACCACCACCCCGGCGCTCCAGTGCGCCATGCTCGAGGTGCCGGTGGACTACGCCGACCCGCGTGGCCGCAAGATCAAGATCAAGCTCAACCGGCTGCCCGCCACCGCCCCCAAGGACAAGCAGCAGGGCCCGATCCTGCTCAACCCGGGCGGCCCCGGCGACTCCGGGCTCTGGATGCCCGGCTACATCTCCGGGCAGATCCCGGCGGACGTCGCGTCGACCTACGACTGGATCGGGTTCGACCCTCGCGGCACCAACGGCAGCGACCCGCATGTGGTCTGCGACGCCCACTACTTCGACGCCGAGCGCCCCGACTACCAGGTGGACCAGGGGACTTCGAAGGCGTGGCTGAAGAAGGCGGCCGGCTACGCCGCCGACTGCGCGGCCGACTGGTCCTGGCTGCTCCCGCACATGACCACCGTCGACAACGCCCGCGACCTGGACAGCATCCGCCGGGCGCTCGGCGTGACGAAGATCAACTTCTACGGCGGCTCCTGGGGCACCTCGCTCGGTTCCACCTACGGCCAGCTCTTCCCCTCGCACGTGCGCCGGATGGTGCTGGACAGCATCGTCGGCCCGACCATCAGCTGGTACGACCACAACGTCCTCCAGGACCGGGAGCACCAGCGCCGCTTCGACGCCTTCGCCGACTGGACCGCCAAGGCCGACTCCGTCTACCACCTCGGCACCGACGCCAAGGCCGTGGAACAGGCCTACCACCAGGTCGAGGACGCCCTGCGCAAGGAGCCGGCGGACGCCGCGCCCTCGACCGGGAAGATCGGCCCCGCCGAGTTCGAGGACACCTTCTACAGCGGCGGCTACAACTTCCTGCGCTGGCCCCGGATGGCCACCGTGCTCTCCGCCTACCTCAACCAGCACGACACCCGGCCACTGACCATCGCCTACAACAAGTACGCCGCCCCCGGCGCCGACGACGGCGCCTTCCCGGCCTACAACGCCGCCCAGTGCACCGAGAACGCCTGGCCGCGCGACTGGGAGTTCTGGAAGAAGGACCAGGCCAAGGTCGACGCCACCGCGCCCTTCTACACCTATAACAACATGTGGTACAACGCCGCCTGCATGTTCTGGCCCTACCAGGGCAACCCGGCGGGCCGTCTGAAGATCACCGGCAAGAACCTGCCCCCGGTCCTGCTCTTCCAGGCCACCGAGGACGCGGCCACGCCGTACCAGGGCGGGCTCGCCATGCACGACGCGCTGCCCGGCTCCAAGCTGGTCGTCCAGGACGGCGGCAGTTTCCACGAGATCCTGTTCCACGGCAACGCCTGTCTGGACGACACCTTCACCGCCTACCTGCGCGACGGCAGCCTGCCCCAGGGCAAGGGGCGGATCGCCAAGACCTGCGCCCCCGAGGCCGATCCGACCCCGGTCTACGTGACCCCGCCGCCCGCCACCGCCAAGGCGCTGACGGCCGCCCGGACCGGTCCGCTCCCGCCCACCGACCCGGAGGCCGTGCGAGGCGTCCTCCGCTAGCCAGGGAGCTCCGAGAGACACGCCCTACGGGCTCTCCGACGCCGTGACGGCGCTCAGCGGCGCAGCCGGCGACTCCAGGCTGCGCCGCTCGGGCATGGTCAGCGGGAGTGGCAGAGCACTCCGGCGACGATCACGAGCGGGAGGGCGGCGAGGGTGACGGCGAGACCGGTGCGGACCGGCCCGCTGCGTTTCCAGCCCGCGAGCAGGAGCAGCGCGCCGGCGGGCAGGAAGGCGACGAGGAGCGGCAGGACCAGCAGGAGGAACGGCACGGAGACCACGAACTGCAGGCCGAGCAGGACCCCGCCGACGATCCGGCAGGTGCGGCGGAACAGGTAGGGGTTGCGGTAGGAGAGCGGCAGTACGGTCAGCGCGAGCAGCAGGAACCAGAGCGCGATGGTTTCCCCGTTGACGTCACCGCGCACCAGCGCCCAGGGCGTCAACCAGCTGGCCCCGGCCAGGGCGACGATCTGCCACGGGCGGTCGGTGCGCAACGGGACGGGGCGTTCGGTCATGCTGTCCCTCCGGATGTGTCGGTGAAGGTGGGCGGCCGCACTTCCCGGGCGTGGTCAGTGCGGCGGCCAGAGGGTGGTGAAGCCGGCCAGCACCGGGACGACCAGCAGGAGGGCGGCGAGGGTGCCGCGGGCCAGGGCGCAGCGCTTCCAGCCCGCGAGCAGCAGGAGGAGGCCGGCCGGGAACAGGATGAGGGCGAACGGCAGCGGGATCAGCAGGTACGGGACGGAGAGCGCGACCTGGGTGCCGAGCACCGTCGTGCCGACGGTCAGACAGGCGCGGCGGAAGACCAGCGGGTCCGCGATCGTGAGGGGGACCGTGGTGAGCGCCAGGAACAGGGCCCAGAGGGTGGCGAGCCACCGGGGCGCGGTCGCGTCCACCAGTACCCAGGGCTGCACCCAGGTGGCTGCGGCGAACAGGGCGATCGGCCAGGGCCTTCCGGCTCGGAAGGCGAAGAGGTGTACTGACATCCGGTCCCCCCGGGGAGGTTTGAACGGGTTCAAATTGAACGCGTTCAAGCTATCCGCCGTGGCTGGCCACCGGCAAGTCCGTCGGGTTGCGGCGTCGGTCCGCCCGTCGGCGAACCGTGCGCCCCCGGTGCCGTGAGCCGTCCGGTGCGCCCCGGTGTGCGCCGGTGCGCCGGTCGAGTGCATGCGCTCAAGTCGCCTTGTGAGGCGCGAAGTTGGTGCTTTTCGGCGACGTGGTGGAGCATGGGCGGAGTCCGGTCTGTTGCGGCGCGCCTGCGCCCGGCCGAGGTGGCACGCGTACGGCGAGAGGAGGCGGATCCCGTGGGTCCGGTGGCACGTCCGTTTCTGGTCCGGGGCAGGGCGGTTCCGCTGGCCAGGTACCTGGCGGAGGAGGGCATCGAGGGCCTGGTGGCCTGCTCCTGCATCGGCAACGAGGTGACCATCGACCTCGCCGACACCCGGATCCTGGTGAGCCTGGCCGACGTCGGAGGAGTGGTGGGCCTCACCTTCCACATGGTTCAGGACGGCCCGGCGAAGGCCCGTTCCTGGACGCGCCGACTGCCGAGTGACACCGCCCCGAGGGAACTCGCGGCGAGCATAGCCCGCGACGTCCGGACCCTGGAGCGCGAACTGGCCCCGCTGCGCCGCCGCCCCCCGGAGGGCACGGAGCGCCGTTGGCCCGCCGTCTGACCAGGGCGTGTGTCGGCCTAGGCCTGTCTTCGAACTCCTGCAGACGCGAGTTCGAAGACAGGCCTAGGCTGGGGGCGTGGACCGTGATCACGCCTACCGCGACTACCCGTTCGCCGACGGGCACAACGTGCTCTGGGAGCTGGAGGGTTACGGCTCCGACGACCGTCAGCACTCCTCCCGGCTGCTCGGGCGGGAGGAGTACCTGCGCATCCGGCACCTCTTCGCGGCCGAACTCGGCGACGACGACTGGATGATGGCGGGCGGGTACCCCGTCCCCGCACAGCTGTGGCGGCCCGTGCAGGACCTGCTCGGACCGCCCGGCTTCGAGGACGGCCTCGACTACTTCCTCGGCGCCCGCCAGAACCTCCCCGACGGGCGGATCTGGCGGCCCGCCCCCGACTTCGGCACCCCGCCGGGCCGGACGCCGTCGCCCTGACCGGGCTTCGGCACCGCCCGGTCGGGCGCGAGCGCGAGGTGGGTCAGTACCGCACCGAGCGCGGAGAGCGCCGCGAGGACGAGGCCGAGGGTGTGGAAGGCGCTGGTCAACCCCTCCGTCAGGGCCGGGCGGTGGGCTTCGGCCACCTGTCCCTGGACGGCCTGCCCGGCGATCCGGGCCGCCGCTCCGGTGGGAAGGCCGCTGTCGTTCAACCGGGCGGCGGTGAGCGCGGCGAGCAGGGCGGACGCCCCGGCGACGGCGACGGACTCGCCGGTGATCCGCATGGTGTTGAAGATGCCCGCCGCCGCTCCGGCGTTCTCGACCGGCACGGTGCTGACGGCGGCGTTGTCCATGACCCCGAAGGCCAGTCCCACCCCGGCCCCGAAGGGCAGCAGGGGAAGCGCCAGTTGGAGCCACGATCCGTTGCCGTGCAGGGTGGTCAGGAGCAGGGAGCCGACCGCGATCAGCGCGGAGGCGCAGGTCAGCACCGCCCGTACCGAGGTGCGCGCGGCCAGTCGGCCGGCGGCGAGCGGCAGCAGCAGGACCGGGGCGGTCATCGGGAGCAGGAGTAGTCCGCCGGCCAGGGCGGTGCGGCCGGCGACGCCCTGGAGGTAGGCGGGCAGGTAGACCAGGAGGATGACGAAGCCGAGGGTGACCGTGAAGGGCTGGCAGACCACCGCGAGGAACTCCGGCCGGCGGAGCAGGCGGACGTCGAACATCGCCCGGTCGCCCCGGTGCTGCTCCACCACGGCGAACAGCGCCACCAGCGCCACCGCCGCGAACATCGGCAGCAGGGTGCTCACCGCGCCCCAGCCCGCGGACCCGGCCCGGACGAAGGCGAAGGACAGACAGGCCAGTCCGGCGGTGAAGGCGACGGCCCCGGCCAGGTCGAGGGCGGGCCGGTCGGGGGTGCGGGATTCCGGCGCGCGGGTCGCGCACAGCCACGCGGGCACGGACATCACGGCGACCAGGGCGAACACCGAGCGCCAGCCGGCCGCTTCGACCAGCGCTCCGGCGACCAGCGGTCCGATCGCCAGGCCCGTGCCGAAGGAGGAGCCGAGGACCCCGAAGGCCAGCTGCCGGCGCCGCCCGGAGGTGGAGTGGGCCAGCACCGCCCCCGAGGCCAGTACGGCCGCGGCTCCGCATCCCTGGACCGCCCTGGCCGCATCGGCGAAGGCCATCGACGGCGCCAGCGCGACCAGCAGGGACAGTGCCCCGACCAAGGCGATGCCGGTCAGCAGGACGCGTCGTCGGCCGAGCCGGTCCGCGAGGCTGCCGGCCGCCAGCGGCAGGGCGGCGAAGGTGATGTTGAAGGCGTTCAGCATCCACTGGGCGGCGCCGACCGAGGAACCCAGGTGTGCCGCCATGTTCGGCAGGGCGACGGCGGCGCCGGTCACGGAGAACGGCAGCATCATGCTGGCGGACGCGACCGCGACCGCCGTGGGCCAGTAGCCGCGCCCGCTGTCGTCCGCGGTTCGGGAGCGGTGCGGCCCGGGGCGGCGGGCGGTGGCGAGGGAGGAAGGTGTGGACATGCCCCGATCGTCGGCGGGATCCGCCGGGGCATGAAGTGACCGCCGTTCCCTGGGAACGACAGGGCCACCCTCGGGCCGCCGCGCCCCTACCGAAGGCCCCCATACTGGGGCGCATGGCCAACACGAGCATGATCACCAGCAGTCTCGGCGACTACCTCCGCGCCCGGCGTGCCCTGGTGTCACCGGCCGACGCGGGCCTGCCGGAGACCGGCCGCCGCCGGGTGCCCGGCCTGCGCCGCGAGGAGGTCGCGGAACTCGTCGGGCTCAGCGCCGACTACTACGTCCGGCTGGAGCAGGGGCGCGCCGACCGCCCCTCCGACGAGGTGCTGGACGCGCTCGGCAGGGCGCTGCGGCTCGGGCCCGCCGAGCGCGCCCATCTGTACGACCTGGCCCGGCCACCCCGCAGGGCGTCGGCGAAGGCGGCGACCGCCGGACGGGGAGAGGCGCTGCGGCCGGCACTGCGGCAGATCGTCGAGGCCATCCCGGTCACCCCGGCCCTGATCATGAACGACCGCAACGACGTCCTGGCCTGGAACCGGCCGGCCGCCGCCCTGATCGCCGACTTCCCCCGCCTCGCCCCGCCCGAGCGGAACATGGCCCGCCGGATCTTCCTGGACCCGGACGCACGGGAGGTCCACCTCGACTGGGACGAGGCCGCGCGCACCACCGTCGGCATCCTGCGGATGGCCGCCGGGCGGCACCCGCACGACCCGGAACTCGTGCGCCTGGTCGGCGAACTGTCCCTGGGCAGCGAGACCTTCCGCCGGCTGTGGGCCGGCCACCACGTGCACGAGAAGAACCACGGCCCCAAGCGCTTCCGGCACCCGTCGGTCGGAGAGGTCACGCTCGACTACGAGACCTTCCACGTCCCCGGCGCCGCCCACCACCTGCTGGTGGTCTACACGGCCCCGCCCGGCAGCCCCGCCGAGGAGGCGCTGCACCTCCTCGGCAGCCTCACCGCCTCCGAGTAGGACCTGTGCGTCCGGTCAGGTGACGATCGGTCGGACAGCTCCTGGCAGTGGGGCCGATCAGCGCGTCACCAGCCAGGAAAGGCTGCCGGTCAGCTCGGTCCGCAGCGCCGGGTCCGCGACCGCCGGGGTCGGATCGGTGGCGACGGCGGAGAGCAGGTGCGGCCGGGAACGGGGGCCGGTCAGGTGCAGGGCGTCGAGGTCGAGCGCGGTGCGCCCGCGCAGCCGGGGCTGCTCGCGCCCGTCCAGGTACCAGCGCAGCACGGTGCCGGGCACCGGGAGGTCGACGGTCAGCCGGTCGGCGGCGGTGAGCCAGCTGCCGACCGGCGTGGGGCTCGTCAGCGGGGTGGCGTGGCGGTAGAAGCCGGCGATCATCGCCTCCCGCCCGGGCAGGTTGAACTCCCGCCCGAGCGAGCGCATGATCGAGTTCTCGGTCGGCCGGTAGAGCCCCGTGGGGTAGTAGCCGCCGCCCTGGTAAGTGCCGACCGTCCCGCCGTCGGGGGAGGACTGGCCCAGCCAGCGGGCCCACTTGGTGCCCTGGTCGCTCATCCGGTCGGCGGTCAGCGTGCTGAGGTTGGCCTCCGGTGGCTCGTCGCCCTGGTAGGTGCCCTGGCCGTCGTAGGCGTACTCGTCGGCCAGCTTGCCCAGTGAGTGCCCGGTCTCGTGCACCGCGATCTGGCCGGACTTCGCGTTGCCGCCCGCGACGGTGGCTATGCCCTCGTAGCCGACCGGGGACTTGACGTCGTTGTAGCCCGCCCCGCCGTACTTGGCGCTGTTGGCCACCACGATCACCAGGTCCGCCTGCGGGGCCTTGGCGGCGTAGCGCTCGACCGCCTTCTCGTCCACGCACAGCAGCCGCTCCACGCCGTCGCACCAGAAGTACGAGCCGAGCGCGGTGTGCCGGACGGTCGCCTGGTCCGGATCGCCGGTGACGCCGGACTCGGGGGAGACCGCGTTCACCGTCCAGACGTTGAACAGGCGCTGGTAGGTGGCGTACGGCTCGACGGCGGTGATCTCGCGCCACTTCTCGGCGGCGTCGGTGCGGAACTTCTCCTGTTCCTGGGCGGAGTAGCCGTCGCCGACCACCACAACGTCCAGCTTGGTGGCCGGGTCGCCGTTGCGGACCAGGGCGGTGACCTCGCCGTCGCCGTCGCCGGTCGGCGCGGCGAGGCCGGCGGGCGGGGCCGCGAGGTAGGGGGAGGCGGCGGGGGCCGTGGCGCGGGAGATGCCGCCGTCCTCGGCGAAGGCCTCCACCTGGCGCCGGGGCCCGTCCGCCGCCGGTGCGCCGCGCCCGTCCGCCGGTGCGCTCCAGGCGGGGGCGGCGCCGAGCACGGTCGCGGCGAGGGCGGTGGTCAGCAGGGCGGACGCGGCCCTGCTGACCGTGCTGGTGGTCCTGGTGTGCACGAGGGGCCTCCCGGTGGACGGCGGGTCTGTGGGGAGGCTCCTTCCCTTGTCGAGGTCCTGACAATCACTCAGTGGCGATCACGAGTGCGAGGAATTCCCTTCGCCGCGGCCGGACTTGTGGAGCGGGGCAGACTGTCCGGCATGACGTCGATGCCTGACGCGATGAGCCCGGCCTCGCGCACCGCCCTGTCCGTCGCGCGGGTCCGGTCCTTGGAGAGCGGTCGACTCGACCCTCTGTTCGTCGACCCGTCGGCTCGCTGTCCGCCCCGGGCAGCCGTTGCTGGACGGCCTCGGCCGGGCCGGCGGGTTCATCGAGGCGGTGCGGACGGTCGCTCGCTGCGGGCGGTCGCTCGGTGAGGCCGGGTGCAACGGCCGCTCGCTGAGAGGCTTCACCAACGTGCGTGGCGGATCCTCAGCCGTCCCAGCCCCAGACCCCCGGAGATCCGGATCGTCGGCCCGCCCGCCCGGGCGGGCTGCCGGGGCCGGTAGCGCGGCGCCCGTAGGCCGGCGTGCAGGCCGCTGAGGTCGACGACCGCGTCCCGGGGCACGATGACGTTGGCACCGCCGGTGCCGAGGTGCAGCTCGATGTCGACCACCGGGTGGGCGATGACCGCCCGGGACAGGTCCAGGCGCACCCGGCCGAGCGCGGACGCGACCTTGAGGACCCGGGGGACGCTCCAGGCCCCGCGCCGCCGGATCCACCCGCCCGTTCCGGTGCCGGTGATGGTGGCCGTGGCGTCCGGGGGCGGCTCCGGGAGCGCGGCCAGGGCCGAGTCGAGCCCGCCGGGGGTGGTGGCGGTGAGTGCCGTCCGGAGGCGCTCGTCCAACTCCTCGTCCGACAAGTGTCCTTCGGCGTACGCCTCCTGTAGCCGCCGTACGGCGGTGTCGCGGTGCTGGGCGCTGATCGGCGGCCCTTCGGTCCCGGCCGCCGTCATCCGATGCCACTACTGAGTACGTTGTACGCGGTCATGGCGGCCAAGGTAGATTACTGGGTACCGTGTACGCAAGAAGGAGGGCCGACCGTGACCGACGCCGAGTACGTGAACATCTGGATGCGGCCCGAACGCCCCGCCCGCGGACCGAAGCCCGCCTACAGCCGGGCACAGATCGCCGAGGCCGCAGTGCGGATCGCCGACGCCGAAGGACTGGAAGCCGCCACCATGCGGCGGATCGCCGCCGAGATCGGCGCCGGCGCGATGTCGCTCTACCGGTACGTCCCCAGCCGCGACGACCTGGTCCTGCTGATGGCCGACCGGCTGATGGGCGAGATCGACGTCGACGGCATGCCCTCCGGCGACTGGCGGGCCGATCTGACCCGCTACGCCCACGGGCTGCGCGCCATGTGGCTGCGGCACCCGTGGATCGCCACCGCGCAGCGGGCGCTGCCGGTCCTCGGCCCCCAGCAACTGCGCCTGATCGAAGCGGTGATGGGGGCGCTCGACGCCCACGTCCCGATCGACGAGAACCTCGCGCTGATGGCCCTCCTCAACGGCTACGTCGAGGGCGCCGCCCGCGACGAGGTCAGCTGGGCCGAGGAGGTCCGCCGCAGCGGGGTGAGCGAGTCCGAGTGGCTGGCGCGCAGCTACCCGTACGTCCAGCAGCTGCTGGAGAGCGGGCAGTACCCGATCTTCGGCAGGATCGCGACGGAGGCGCGGCAGCCGCGGATGGGCCGCGACGAGCAGTTCGGCTCCGGCCTGCAGCGCGTCCTCGACTGCATCGCGGCCGCCCTCCCGGCCGCTCTTCCGTCCGACGGCCAGGCCGGCGCTACTGCGCCGGTTCCACCGCGATGTCCGTGAACTCCACCCGGGCGTCCTCGGTGTACGCCCCGACGCTGCCGGCCGGGTACGGGCGTTCGTCGTCCTGGTAGGACACCAGGGCCCTGCCGTCGACGCTCACCTCCAGGTGCGCGCCGCGCTGGGCCACCGTCACCCCGGACCAGGGGCCGACGGGGAACTGGTCCGGGCCCGTCGCCAGGAAGCGCTGGCCGCCCGGGTAGACGGGGTCGCGCTTGCCCAACTCCCAGCCGTTGGGCTTGAGGATGAGGTAGTAGAAGTGCTCCGGATCGGAGTACGCCCACACCAGCCACGGGACCTCCCACGGGTTGGGCGTGGGCGTGCGCAGCTGGGCGACCGTGCGCATCCGCGCCTTCAGGTCCATGTCCCGGTACTGCCGGGTGGAGACGATCAGCCCGGCGTGGGTCTCCGACGCGGTGCGCGAGGGCATGGGGGAGAGCGACAGGCCGTCGTCGAGGCCGGTGTTCTCGCCGTGGCCGTCGAAGACCGACCGCCACGGGCCGTGGACCGAACCGTCGGTCCACGGCCGGGCCGGCCCTCCGCCGCCGCCTCCCCAGCCGGTGCTCACCGCGACGGCGAGTCCCGTGGCCGCGGTGGCGGCGAGCAGGGCGAGGGCGAGGACCAGGCGAACTCTCGTCATGCCGTCGAGTATGACCCCGCACCGCCGGGCCGAGGGGTGACCGACGGGACCGCCGTGGACGCCGCAGCCGCCTCGACGCCGAAGTCCCGGGCCAGCTGTGCCACGATCCGCGCCGTGGCGTGCCCGTCACCGAAGGGGTTCCCGGCCTTCGCCATCCGTCGGTACGCCGCCTCGTCGTCCAGCAGCCGGACCGTGGCGTCCATGATGACGTCCGGGTCCGTGCCCACCAGCCGGGCCGCACCGGCCTCCACGGCCTCGGGCCGCTCGGTGGTGGTGCGCAGCACCAGGGCGGGTTTGCCGAGGGTGGGGGCCTCCTCCTGGATCCCGCCGGAGTCGGTCAGGACGAGGTCGCAGCCGGCCAGGGTGGCGGAGAAGTCCGCGTAGCCCAGCGGTTCGACGATCCGGATGCCGGGGTGTCCGGACAGTTCGGGCAGCAGGACCTCGCGGACGGCCGGGCTCCTGTGGAGCGGCAGCACGATCTCCGCGTCGCCGCGGTCGGCCAGTCGGCGCAGGGCCTTGCCCATGGCACGCATCGTGTCGCCCTGGTTCTCGCGGCGGTGCAGGGTGACCAGGAGGCGCCGCAGGGCGCCGCTGCTCTCGAACTGGTCGCGGCCGACGCCCTGTTCGAGCACCCACAGCAGGTTGTCGACGACGGTGTTGCCGGTCACGAACACCTCGCCCGCCGGAACTCCCTCGGCGATCAGGTGTCCGGCGGCGCGGGGCGTGGGCGCGAAGTGCCGACGGGCGATGCGGCCGATGAGCCGGCGGTTGAGTTCCTCGGGGAAAGGGTTGTCCGCCACCCCGGTGCGCAGCCCGGCCTCGACATGGGCGACGGGCACGTGCTCGTAGAAGGCGGCGAGAGCCCCGGTCAGCGCGGAGGTGGTGTCGCCCTGGACGATGACGAGGTCGGGGCGTTCGGCGCGGACGACCTCGCCCAGCCTGTCGACCAGCCGGGCCGTCAGCTTGGACAGCTCCTGCCGCTCTCTCATCACGTCGAGCTCGAACTTCGCCTGGACGTTCAGCAGTTCGAGCATCTGCTGGAGCATCTCGCGGTGCTGGCCGGTGGTGACGACGAGGGGTTCGAAGTGCGGGGAGGCGGCCATGGCGCGGGCCACGGGCGCGAGCTTGATCGCTTCCGGGCGGGTGCCCAGGACGAGCATCGCGCGGACGGGAGCCGGGCCGGGGTCCGGGGCCGTCGAGCTGTTCGGGGACATCGAGCCGTTCGGGGACATGGGGTCTCCAAGGAGGGTGCTTGAAGCTGCTTGAGACGCAGAGAGGAAGGGAGGCGGCGAGTGGGGCGGGCGCGCCTCAGGTGCGCGCGGTCTTCAGCCAGGTCTGCTTGCCGGTGAGCATTCGCCACAGGCCCCACCAGCCGGCGGCGAACCAGATGTAGCCGTAGACGACGAAGACGTGGGAGAGCAGCACCGCGCGGACCAGGCCGAGTCCGCGCTCGCGGCGGGAGTAGACCCAGCCGTAGGCGTACGCCGCGGTGAAGGACAGGACGTACGGGCCGATGAACCACATCGGTGACATCAGCGGGCGGCCGGCCTCGACCGAGCCCGCCACGACGCCGCCCGCCGCCACGGCGAAGGAGAGCGGCAGCAGCGAGGTGAGCAGGATCAGCACGGGGCTGGAGAGGTGGTACAGCAGGTCGATCGCGGCCCTGGTGGGCACTTCGCGCAGGATCAGCGGGACGAGCCGGGCCGACTGGAGGTGGCCCTGGAACCAGCGGGACCGCTGGCGCACCAGCCGGCGCACGTCGAGCACGGCCTGCTGGGAGACGGCGGCGGTGGTGCAGTGGTGGTTGGTCCAGCCGCGGGCGATCAGGCGCACTCCGAGGTCCAGGTCCTCGGTCAGGGAGTCGCTCCACGGCCCCTTCCCGCTTCCGTCGCTGAGGGTATCCAGCGCGGAGAGCCGCATGAACTGGCCGTTGCCGCCCATGCCGACGCTGCCGAAGTAGCGGCGCGCGGACTGGAAGATGTCCCCGTAGATGACGAATTCCATGTCCTGGAGCCGGGCCAACAGGCCCTGGTGACGGTTGTACATCCGCACGCCGACCTGGGTGGCGCCGGTGCGTGGGTCGTCGAAGAAGGGGTCGACGGCCTGGACGATGTGCGGGTCGAGGCGGCCGTCGGCGTCCACCACGCAGACGATGACGTCGCTCGGGTCGCGGCCGTCGAGGATGCCGGATTCCCGCAGGTGGCGGATGCCGGCGTTGAGGGCGGCTCCCTTGCCCCTGCGGGCGTCGGGCAGGTGTCGCTGGAGCAGTTTGACCCGGTCGGGGTCGGCGGCGCGGGCGATCTCGGCGGTGCGGTCCTCGGACGCGTCGTCGATGACCAGGGCCAGGAAGCTGCCGACCGGCAGTGAGGTGATCCGGGCCAGGCTTTCGGCGAGGACCTTCTCCTCGTTCAGGCAGGCGAGAAGGAAGACGTAGAGCCGCTCGGCGTGCGGGGCGCGGTCGTTGCGGACCCGGCGTCTGGAGAGGAGGAAGAGGGCGGAGTTGTAGCAGCCCGCCATCACGATGATGGCGATGCTCGCCCCGAGGAGAACGTCCGTGATCACCGGCGATCACCGGGGTTCCGGAAAGCGAACCAGAATTTTACCCCGATGAGGGCGACAGCCAGGAAGCAGTAGAGAAGGAATCCGGCGCCGGCCGCTTCCTGAAGGTCTTTGGCAAAAGGAAGGCCCGGCAGAACTTCTGGGGCTGCCGTCAGTCCGGCCAGGGGCAGGACTATCCCCAGAGCGGGTTTTCCGTACATGAGATCCCCCCGGATTCCGCCTCGTTCGTCGTTCCGAGGCGTTGCGAACCGGAAGCTATCAGACGGCAGGCTCGCGCCCGTCCGAGATGGTGGGAAATTTAGGATCGGAATGATTAATTCCACCGAGCAGCGGGCCGTTGTGCCTGATCAGGGGGCTGTGTGACACGTGGGATCAATGGCCTGAACGGGCCATCCCTGGCCAATTTCGGTGCGCCGAGGGTTGATCTGTCATGAATGCGGCACCCCGGGCCGAGATTTCCTGTTGACACTCCTCCAGGCCCGGCGCAAGAATCGGCAATCTGTCGGGGCCTCATCGCCGCGCCTTCACCGGTTTCGTCGAGGGGTGCCTCGGATCGAGATCTCGGACGGCAGATCTCAACCGCGGATCAGGCAGAGATCCTGGGTGAAGATCCCGGGCGGAGACCCCGGATGCAGACCCCGGATGCAGACCCCGGTCGGAGATCCCGGATGGAGATCCCGGACGGAGGTGCCGACAAAACTCTTGATTCAGGGGGGCACCATGAAAAGCGTGCGAGGGAGAGCTCCGCTCTCCCGGGTCCCGCTCGTCCTGGCCGTGGTCGGGGCGTTGTTGGGCGGCATCGCGTTCTCCGCGGGCGCCGAGGCGGCGACGGGCCGGGGCAGGAGGCCGCCCGCCGCGTCCCGTGGCCTCGGGGCCGCCGATCCCGGGGCGCCCTCCGCCGTCGGCCCCGAGGACCTGACGGCCTGGAACGCCGCCGGGCTGGCCAACGACCGCGAGCGCCACGCCCACCGGCTCGCCGTGACCCCGGCACCGGCCCGGCCCACCGTCGCGGCTCCGAAGGCCGCCGCCCGGAACACGAACGCCGCAGACGCCGCGGACGCCGCGGACGCCGCGGCCGGCCCGGCCGGCACCTCGGCCCTCGTCCTCTACGACACCACCGGCCCCTACGGCTATCTCGGCGAGCTCTACGCGATGGCCGTCGCCAACCTCGCCGGTCACTTCGGCACCGTCACCGCCCAACCGGTCTCCGCGTACACCGCGAGCACGGTGGAGCAGTACACCGCCACCTTCTACATCGGCTCGACGTACTACGGCGGAGCCGTCCCGGACGCCGTCCCGGCGGCCTTCTACCAGGACGCGATGACGACCGCCAAGCCGGTCACCTGGATCGGCGACAACGTCTGGAACATGGCCAACGCCGTCGGCATCGAGAACTTCAAGAAGAAGTACGGCTGGGACCCGACCAACTCCTACTTCGAGACCAACGGCAGCGTCGGCAACATCAACCAGGTCACGTACAGGAACCAGTCGCTGACCAGGAAGATCCCCGCGGGCCAGGACGGCGGAGTGCTGCACCCGGCCCTCTCCGGCGCCGGCTACCCCCAGGTCACCCAGCTCGCCCGGGCCGTCGACGGCACCACCGGGGCCACCAGCCCGTGGGCGATCCGCTCGGCCAACCTCACCTACGTCGGGGAGATCCCCTTCTCCTACGTCTCCGAGTCGGACCGGGTGATCGCCTTCGAGGACCTCCTCTTCGACTCCCTCGCCCCCGCCACCACCGACCGCCACCGGGCCTTCGTGCGGCTGGAGGACATCAGCCCCGCCTCGGACCCGACGCAACTGCGGACCATGGCCGACTACCTGGCCTCGCAGCACATCCCGTACGGAATCAACGTCATCCCCGTCTACACCGACCCCAAGGGCGCCTACGACAACGGGATCCCGCAGACCATCACCCTGGCCCAGGCCCCGGACGTCGCCGCCGCGCTCCAGTACATGCTCCAGCACGGCGCCGTGCTGATGAACCACGGCTACACCCACCAGTACAGCAACGTCGACAACCCGTACACCGGCGTCACCGGCGACGACTTCGAGTTCTTCCGCGCCCACATCGACGCCGCCGACAACGTCGTCTACGACGGACCGCCGGGCGAGGACTCCACGGCCTGGGCCCAGAGCCGGGTCACCTCCGCGCTCGCGGCCTTCGCCGCGGCCGGCCTGCCCCGGCCCACGCTCTGGACGACCCCGCACTACGCCGCCTCGGCCGCCGACTACCAGGTCTTCGGCCGGAACTACACGGCGCGGCTGGAGCGTTCGCTCTACTTCGCCGGAACGCTCAGCGGCGGACCGGTGAACGCCAGCCGCTACATCGGCCAGTTCTTCCCCTACTGGGTGAAGGACGTCTACGGTACGACCGTGCTGCCCGAGGACATCGGCAACTACGAGCCGCTGCCGTACAACAACCACCCGGCGAGGCTGCCCGCCGATCTGATCGCCTCCGCCAAGGCCAACCTGGCCGTCCGGGACGGTGTGGCGAGCTTCTTCTACCACCCGTACTACGACGTGGCGCCGCTCCAGCAGACGATCGACGGCATCAGGGCCCTCGGCTACACCTTCGTCGGCCCGACCGACCTCGCCAACTGAACTCCCCGACTTCCCGACAGGTGAGGAGTCCCCAGCAGTGAACCCGATGAAGAGGGCGGCCGCCGCGGCCCTGTCGGCGGTGGCCGTCCTCTTCGCCGCCGTCGGATGCTCCTCGTCCGGCGGCGGCGAGGACGAAACGCCCGCCCCCTCGGCCGGCGGACCGAGCAGCCGCAGCGGCTCGGCCGGGCCCGCTTCTCCCGCTTCTCCCGCTTCTCCCTCATCTCCCGCTTCCCCGACCGGAACCGGTGCTGCGGGCGGTGGGCCCGAGGATGCCAGGGCGAGCCGGATGCGGGGCATGACGCTCCCCGCGTGGAACACCGACGACTACAACAGCCCCCAGGCCACCACGTACCTCCGTCAGATCGCCGCCACCGGCGCCCGGTGGGTCGCCTTCACCCCCACCTGGTACCAGGACCGCGTCGGCGACCCGGAGATGCACACCACCGACGAGACCGCCGCCGACGACAGCCTGCGCAACATCATCCGCCTCGCCCACGACGCCGGCCTCAAGACCATGGTCAAGCCCCACGTCGACCTGACCAAGGGCGGCGACCGGGCCAGGATCAAGCCCAAGGACCCGGACGCCTGGTTCGCGGCCTACGAGCGCTTCATCACCCACTACGCCCAACTCGCGGCCGACACCGGCGCCGAACAGCTCGCGGTCGGCACCGAACTCGCGGGCACCTCGCAGGACGGCCCGCACTGGAGCAAGGTCATCGCCGCCGTCCGGGCCCGCTACAAGGGCCCGCTGACGTACGCCGCCAACTACGACGAGTACCAGCGGATCCCGTTCTGGAACGACCTCGACGTCATCGGCATCGACGCCTACTGGCCGCTCGCCGACCAGGCCACCACCGACCCGGCGCAGCTGCGCCGGGCCTGGCAGCCCATCGCCGACCAACTCGCCGCCTTCTCCGGGCGCCTGCAGCGGAAGATCCTCTTCACCGAGGCCGGCTACGTCAGCCAGCGCGGCACCACCACCGCCCCGTACTCCTGGACCGTCAGCAAGACCGAGGACGACGCCGAACAGGCCGCCGCCTACGAGGCGTTGCTCGACACCTTCGACAGCAAGCCGTGGTGGGCCGGTGTCTGCTGGTGGATGTGGGACGACTGGCCCGACAGCGGCGAGACGGCGAAGAACCTCGCGTACACCCCCCACGGGAAGCCTGCGGAACAGGTGCTGCGGAAGTGGTGGGCGCCCGGCACGTGAGTGCGGCGGTGGCTCACGCTCACAATCGCCCGACGCGCAGCACGGCGGTCAGCATCGGCAGGGCGAACTCGCCCTCGGCGGTCTCCGGCCTGCCCGCGAGGAACGCCCGGATCCCGTCCAGCGCGGCCTTCCGCTCCTTCTCCGGCATCACCAGCATTCCCGCGCGCGTCCCGAGGGTCGCGACCAGGGAATCCGCGGTGCGGCGGTGCCCGTGCGGGAACAGCCGCTGCTCCGGCGAACCGAAGCGGGCGGTCCCACCGGTCCTCGGAAGGTGTGCCGCAGCCGTCGCGGCCCGCCAACCGGCCGGCGTGTCCCGCGGCCCGACGGCCGCCGGCCCGCTGACGCGTGCGAGATCCGCCACCCACGCGACCCGGTCGTCCATCACGTTCCACAACCCGGCCAGGATCCCGCCCGGCGCGAGCACCCGGTCGATCTCCGGCCCCGCGACCGCCATGTCGAACCAGTGCATCGCATTCCCGGCCAGTACGGCATCGACGGACGCGTCCGGCAACGGAATCGCCTCGGCACTGCCCGACAGCGCCCGGACCGTCGGCTGCGAACAGCGCAGCTCGGCCAGCATCGCCGGATCCGGCTCGACCGCAACCACCTCCGCCCCCAACCCGACCAGCACCCCGGTCAACTTGCCGGTTCCGGCCCCGAGATCGAGCACCCGCAACCCGGGCGCGGCCTCCAGCACCCAGCGCACCGCCGCGTGCGCGTAGTCCGGGCGGTGCTCGGCGTAGGCGGCCGCCGCCGCGCCGAAGGACGATGCGTGGAGGTGCCGCTCGTTCTGATCCATCTGTTCACGCTATCGGCGCGGGTGATGGTGGGCGGCCGTTCTCATCAGTTCCTCACCGGACGGCTGACTGCCATGGTGCCGAACCGGTCCTCACCGCGCACCTGAGTCGGCAATCGCTCCCCGTTCCGTCCTCCGGACCGAATCGACCGTCAGACCGGATCGTCTATCCCACAGTTGTCACCGGCGAGCGCGGCGAGGTACACACCGGTAACACGGTCACCGATTCCGACTCCCAGGAACGCGACCGCGGCATCACCATCTTCGCCGCTGTTCCTCGGTGGCGGCCCACACGTGGGTGTAGGCCGCTGTGTAGTCGGCTCGGCTGATGGGCTGCTTGACGGCTGAGGGGCTGGTGGGCGGTTTGGGGGTGTGGGGCGGGGTTGTTGGGTGGCTGGAACTATTTGAGGCCGGCGGTGGTGCAGGCGGCGGCGTAGTCCGCGGTGCAGATGTCGGTGGCCTTGTAGAGGCCGTCGGCGATGACGGTGTCCTTGATGTTGGCCTTGGTGACGATTTTGGCGTCGAGGAGTTTGGCGGGGATGTTCTTGTCGGTGGAGCTGTCGACGGTGGTGGTGGCCACGGTCTTGACGTCCTTGCCCTGGAGCAGGTCGACGGCCAGTTCGGCGGCGGAGTCGGCGAGTGGCTTGTAGGCCTTGTAGATGGTGTAGGCCTGGTCGCCGTTGACGATGCGCTGGACGGCGTCCAGGCCGGCGTCCTGGCCGCCGACGGGGACCTTGATGCCGGCGCCCTGGAGCTGGGTGATGATGGCGCCGGCCATGCCGTCGTTGGCGGAGTAGACGCCCTGGAAACCGTCCTTGCCGAGCTGGGTGATCGCGGCGCCGATCTTCTGGCCGGCGACGGTGGGCTTCCACTCGCCCGACTGCTCGTAGACGACCTTCTTCACCTTGCCGTCGAGGATCTTGTGGGCGCCGGCCTTGAACTGGGCGGCGTTGGGGTCGGCCTCGTCGCCGTTGATCATGACGATGTTGTCGTCGGGGGCCTGGGGGCCGAGGGCGTCGAGCAGGGCCTGGCCCTGGAGTTCGCCGACCTTCTCGTTGTCGAAGGAGGCGTAGGCGGCGACCGGGCCGGTGGCCAGGCGGTCGTAGGCGACGACCTTGACGCCCTTGGCGGCGGCCTCCTTGACCCAGCTCTCGGTCGAGGTGGCGTCGAAGGCGTCCAGGACGATCACCTTGACGCCCTGGGCGATCAGGGTGTCGAACTGCTGCTTCTGCTTGGCGGCGCTGCCCTCGGCGTTGTTGTAGAGCACCTTGCAGTCCGCACACAGGGACTTGACCTTGGCCTCGATGAAGGGCTTGTCGAAGGACTCGTAGCGCACCGAGGAGGCGTTCTCGGGCAGCAGCAGGCCGATGGACTTGTTGTCGCCGGAGGCGGCGGAATCCTTCTTGTCGCCGCCGGCCTTGCCGCAGGCGGCGGTCATGGAAAGGGCCAGCGCGAGGCCGGCGGTCGAGACGATGACGCGACGCAGTCGGGCGTTCATACGGGTGCCTCTCCCTGGGGGCGCCGCGGCGGTGCGGCGGGGGTGGGGGGAGTTAAACGTGACCGCGTACATGGCGTCAAGAAGTAAAACAGCCTCCTGGGAATGTGCCGCTATTCGTTACCTTCGTGAACGTGCCCTGGCTGCGCGGCCTTTGCGGCGGCGTGTGCGGGGGTGTTCGCGCCTACCGTCTCGTCGGTGGCGGTTGCGGTTGCGGTGCGGTAGCGGCCTGGGGTGGTGCCGAACTGGCGGGTGAAGGCGTGTGAGAGAGCGTACCCACTGCTGTAGCCGACCTGGCGGGCGACCGTTTCGAGCGGGTCCGTGCCGCGGCGTAGCAGGGCTGCGGCTCGGGTCATCCGCCACCAGGTGAGGTAAGCCATCGGCGGGCGGCCCGTCAGTGCGGTGAAGCGGCGGTTGAGGGTGGCCCGTGAGACGCCCGCCCGGGCGGCCAGTGTCTCGGCGTTCCACGGGTGGGCCGGGTTTGTGTGGACGGCGGCCAGTGCGGCGGCCACCACCGGGTCGGCCAGTGCCGCTCCCCAGCCCCCGGCCTCGGGTCGGGTCGTCCAGGCGCGCACCAGGTACACCAGCAGCAGGTCGATCAGTGCGGGCGCGGCCAGCTGGGCGCCGGGGCGTGCGGTGGCCAGCTCGGCGCCCAACAGCTCGACGGCCGAGCGCAGTTCGGGGTGCTCGCCATCGTGGGTGGGCAGGTGGAGGAGGGCCGGCAGCTCACGCATCAGCGGATGGGCCGGGCCGCGCTCCAGCCGGTATTTTCCACACAGCAGTTCCGCGTCCTCCGCGCCGCCCGTCGTGCCCGTGCCGCCTGTCCTGTCCGTCCCGTTCGCGCCGACCGTTCCGTTTGCCTGCGGGGGCCGCTCGAGTAGCGTGTTCAGCTGGGGCAGCTGTCGTGCTTGGGGGTAGGTCAACTCTTCGGCGGACAGGGCATGTCCGGTGCCGTGTGGTAGTAGTACCGCGTCTCCCGCCTCGAGGCGTACCGCCCTGCGGCCGCTCTCGGTCACGAGCCAGCAGGAGCCCGCGAGTACCACGTGGAAGCCCGCGCCCGCGTACCCCGGGATCCACGCCCCCCAGCGCCCCCGTGCCCGTACCCGGTCGAAGGACGGCCGCCCGACCCGTACCGCCGCGATCGCGTCGCTGACCACATCCATGGCTGTCAGCCTAACCGGCCTGAGCCGGTCGCGTATCCGATCCAGTCGTCTGCGCATTGAGCCGCTCGCCCGGTCTTCCTGGGCTCGAGGCGCAGACCACGGCACACGGCAGAGGTGCAGAGGCGGAGAGCGTGACGGTGCAACGGATCGGGCTGGGCGATGCGGAGATCATCCGGATTCTGGGGTGGCAGGGCGCTTCGCCCCGGCCGGCCGCGTCGACCGTCCCGCCCGTTCCGTTCGTGCTGCCCGTTTCGTCCGCGGGGTTCGTGCCGCCGGTCCCGTTTGTGTCGGCCGTTGGGTTTGTCTGTGGGGGCCGCTCGGGCGGTGTGTTCAGCTGGGGCAGTCGTCGTGATTGGTGGTAGGTCAACTCATCGGCGGGTGGGAGTTGTTCGGTGTTGCGTGGTGGTGTCGCGTGTTTCGCCGTGAGGTGGTCCGCCTTGTGGCTGTTCTGGGTGATGAGTTGGCGGGGTGTGCGGGTGGCGCGTGGGAGCCCGGGCCCGGCGTGGCCCGGGATCCGTGCCCTGCGGGTCGTTGTGGCTGTGTCTGGTCGGGGGCGGGCGGTTTGTCGTGTACCGCCGCGTTCGCGTCGCTGTTCATGTCCGTGGCCGTCGGTCTGATCGGCCTGAGCTGTTTGCGTATCTGCTCAAGCCGTCAGCGCATTGAGTCGCTCATCCGGGTTTCCTAGGCTCGAGGCGTAGAACCACGACACACGGCAAAGGCGGAGAGCGTGACGGTGCAACGGATCGGGCTGGGCGATGCGGAGATCATCCGGATTCTGGAGTGGCAGGGCGCTTTCGCCCCGGCCGGGCGTATCGTGCCCGAACCCGCGGAGGCCGCCTGGCGCCGTGCCGGCCCCGACCACTACGACCCCGCTTCCGGTTCCTACCTCGGCGCCCTGCAGACCTGGGTGGTGCGCACCGGTGCGCACACTGTGGTGGTGGACACCGGTGTCGGCGACGACCGTGAACGCCCCGACACCCCCTTGTTCCACCGCCGCAAGGGCCGCTTCCTCGATCTGCTGGCGGAAGCGGGTATCCGTCCCGAGGACGTCGATGTCGTGGTCAACACCCACCTGCACGCCGACCATGTCGGCTGGAACACCCGGGACCGGCAGGGTAGTTGGGTTCCGTCGTTTCCCAATGCCGTCTACCACCTGCCCGCCGCCGACCTCGCCTTCTTCGACCCTGGCGCGGCACATCCCGCCCGCACCGACGACAGCGTCGACCCGGCCCGCTGGGCCGAATGGGACCGTGTCTTCGCCGACAGCCTCGCCCCCGTCCTGGCCGCCGGACAGGCCGCCCCCTGGTCGGGCACCCGCACCATCGGCACAGGCCTCGTCCTTCAGGAGGCGCCGGGCCATACCCCCGGCTCCAGCGTGCTACGGCTGACCTCCGGGGGTGAACACGCAGTGTTCGTCGGGGATCTGCTGCACTCGCCCGTCCAGCTGGCGAACCCCGGGTGCAGCAGTTGCTTCTGCCTGGACCAGGAGCAGGCCGCGGCCAGCCGCCTGAGGATCCTGCGGCAGGCCGCCGACCGGCGGGAGCTGGTCCTGCCCGCGCACTTCGCCGGGCCCGGCGCCGCCCGTGTGGAGCGCGCCGGGGCGGGCTTCGTGCCGCGCTGGGTGTCGTGAACAAGCGGGCGGGTTGTGGTGGTGGGGGGTGGGGTGCCCGTTCTCTGTGGTGGTGGCGGGCACCCCGGGCTCATCGGTGGGTGTTAGGGGTGGTCGAGGGTGATGGAGTTGATCGGTCCGAGGTTGTAGTAGACGCCGTTTTGGGCGGGGATGTCGTACACGCAGTTGGCGCCGTTGTAGCTCTGGCACAGGTGGGCGTGGGCGCCGGCGGACTGGTTGTTGAGTACCCAGTGGTTGCCGTACTGGCCGTTGAGGTTGTGGGCGCCGTAGCTCCAGTAGACGGCGCTGGGCGAGGAGGCGGGGTTCTGGTCCTGAGGGTAGACGCATACGGCGCCGTAGGGGCAGCCGGCCCAGGAGCCGTCGGCGGCGCCGGCGTTGCCGGTGGCCACGGCGGTCAGCGCGGCGGCGGCCACTGTGAGGGCGGCCAGGGCATGGGTGGTCCTGCGCATGGGTGGTTCTCCCTTGCTGGTTGCGGCGGCCCGGTCGAGGGGGCCGGGCCTGGTGCTGGTCAGCCTAGGAACGCGGGCCCGATGGCGGTCCCTGACATGCGTCAGGGGCGCGCCGGTGTGTGCCGGGCGCCGGTGTCTGGTAACGCCGCTGGGGGGGCGGGTGTGGCGGGTGGCGAAGTGTCATGGCCGTACCCGGGTGGTGTCCGCGCGTTTGTGACGTGGTGCGTGGCACCGCGGGCGGCCGTAGGGCGGTCCTGGGGTGTGTCCGCAGCCGTCAGTGTCTACCGGCACGGGGAGCCGTCGTGTCCGGGTGCCACCGCCGTCCGCTGCTTGCCGTTGTCGTCCTTGTCGCGGGGCGGGTCTGGCGTTGAGTGCCTGTGGGCCCGGCGGTACCGACTCCGCCGCTCCGGCGGCTTCCGTGCCCGCGACGGCGGCCCCTGTGATGGCCGGGGAGGCGGCTGGCGGCGCACCGGTGACCATGTCGCCCTCGCGCCCGGTCCCGCACGCCTCGTCCTCCGGCTCGTCCGGCGCCTCGTCCTCCGGTTCGTCCGGCGCCTTGTCCTCCGGTTCGTCCGGCAGCGGTTCCGCGGGCGCGGGTCGGTGTGATGTTGAGAGTCTGTTGATCAGGGCGTTGGCTCGCTCGGGGGGCGCCGGACCAGGGGGTGATCGAGGTGTACGGCACCGGTGCGGGTGCCTGCGGTTTCAGCTCCTCTCCGGGGGTCGGCCTGGGCGGTGGCGCCGGGCGGGACCGGAGTGAGAGCCCCGGGCCGGTGCTGGCCGGTGGCGCGGCGCGTTTCACTGTCCGGGCCGGGCAGAGGGCCTGCGCGGTGATCGGTCTTGACTGCAGCGGTGCGATCACCGGCACCGTTCAGGGGGTCAACGAGATCAACGTGCTGGTCGACCAGGACGGTGTCAGCGTGCCTCTGGCGGGCATCCGCAGTTTCCCGCTGCCCGGCGGCGTGCGGGTTCTGGGCCCCTGGATGGGCCTGTACCGCGCCGGTGTCGCCGAGGCGGCCGCCTGCGCGGCGACGGCCGGGAAGTGAACCCCGCGAAGTGAACCGCGGGCGGTGCGTGTCCGGCCGGTCGCGAAGGGGGGCCGGCCGGAGGCGGTTGACGCTTCCGAAGTCGTGGGCTCGGTTCAGGGCCGGCCAGCTGGACCAGTCGGTGGGAGTTCCTGAACCAGTCAGTCCAGAACGCGGGAAGGGGGCGGAAAGCGACGTGATCGTCCACGTGCTGCGGTTCGCGTTCAAGGAGGGGGCGACGGGAGCCGTACGCGAGCACGTGCTCGTGGTGATGCGCCGCACGGCCTCCGCGGTGTCGGTGGCCTCGGCCACCGTCGGCCGGGGCCTGGGTGAGGAGGACGGTGGCGTTCACGCCTACTGCGTGGGTATCGCCGACCTGGACGCCCTGCGCCGCTACAGGCACGACCCCCTCCACGTGGCCGGCGACCCGCAGATCGCGCCTCGTCTGGCGGAGATCGCCATTGGCCCCGACCTCTTCGACGACGTGGCCGCGGACCTCGCCGCGCGCATCCTCGCCCTGCACGAGGACAAGGCCGCGCTCCACCCGCACGGGGCCGCCGGCCTCGCCGCGCTGCTGACGGCGTAGCGGGGCGGGCGGGCCGGGGTGGTCGCTGTGGTCAACCGGTCAGGGGCAGGCGCCAGTTGTTGGAGCGGATGGGGTGGCCCGGTGGGTACTCGAAGGCCACCTCGCCGAGCAGTTCGAAGCCCGCTCTGCGGCACACGGCGTTGGAGGCTTGGTGTGCCGCCGAGGGAAAGGCGTGCAGCCACGGCAGCACGCCCTGCTGTGCGGCCCGCTGTGCGCACAGCAGCACCGCCTGTACGGCCAGGCCGCGGCCCTGGTACTCGGGCAGCACGGCGTACCCCGTCTCGTAGACGTCTTGTTCCTGCCAGGTGTGCGGCCAGTACCCGACCGACCCGGCGGCCCGGCCGCCGAGCAGTAGCAGGAACATCTGCCCGTCGGTCATCGCGAGATAGCGCTCGTGCCGGCGCCGTACCTGTTCGGCGCTCTCCACCCCGCCCAGGTGTTCGGTCAGTTCGGGGGTGTTCTGGCGGTGCAGCAGGTCCAGGCCCGGCTCGGACCACGGCGCGAGGGTGAGGGAGGTCGTCATGCCCGCACGCTAGCGCGGGCCTGTGACAACCGCCCTGCCACCAGAGCAGCGTTCGGCGGCTGGTGTCGGGGGAGAAGGGCCCGCGACGTCGGCTCGTCGTACGCGGTCTCAATTTCAGCACCCGGCCGGCACCTGAGAGCCCGCGATGGGGTCGGTCTCCTGGGAGCCGGCCCCGCGCACCCGGGGGCCGGCCGCCGGCAGCACCCGCCCGGTGCGCGCCGTCCGTTCCCGTGCAGCGGCGGCCCGCTGTCCGCCGAAGCCGTGACGGGTCACCGCCGTTCGCAGCGCCATTTCGGCACGATCACCGGCTGGCGGTGCGCGAGCCTGCGCGGTATGGATCGGTTCGCGATGGATCTTCAGGACCCGGCCGGGGTGTGGGGCGCTGGTGGTGCACTGGGCGCGGATCGGGCGGGGGCGACCGTTTGCGCGGGAGAAGGCGACGCGGAGCAGGCCGTTCTTCTTCGGCCGCATGGAGAGGACGCGCTGGGTGCGTGGTTCACCCAAATCGGCGGACACTTACTGTCCCACAACCCCCAACCGACTTCGCCAGCAGAGTCGCGGGGACGACTTCCCGCTCCGGTCAGGGGGGACTGCGGTCGGCCGGAGCTGAAGCCGGAGCCGGTGCGGGGGGGGGGGGGGCGGTCCGGTGCGGGCGGCTTCGGCCCGTCTGCAAGGGGCGTGGTGGGTGGTGGGCGTGCGGTGGCCGCCCGGGGGAGGGGAGTTGGCGCTCGGCGGGGTGCGGGCCGTTGTTCCCGCCGTTCCTTGCCCGGGGGGCCTGCCGTGTCCCCGCCGTGTCAGGTGGCGGGGCCGGGTCGGAGGGGCAGGCGCCGGCCACCCGTGTGGGTGAGCGGGGCCGGGCCGTAGTGCGCCGGCGGGTTTGCGCAGCGGGAAGTCGGCCGGTCCGGCGCGCGGCTTCGGCCTGATCCCGCTGCCGGGATCCCGGCAGGAACCTCCTTGATCTCAAGGAGACTTGAGGTTCTACGGTGTTCGTGTCCCGGTGGTCCGGCGAGGAGGCGAGGAAGGGTGTGTCGGCGTGGCGCTTGAGGAGTATCCGCACGAGGTCCTGGCGGCCCAGCCCATCGGCGCGTGGAGCGGCGAGGTGTACCGGCGGGTGGTGGGGGCGCTGCGTGAGCAGTTGGCCGTGGAGGGCCTGACCCAGCCCCACTGGTGGACGCTCAACCACGCCGCCGGGGCCCCGGGCGTCTGGAACCGCGCGACGCTGGCCGAGCGCCTGGCCCGCTACGAGGACCTCGGCCTCGACTTCGGCGAGGTCTTCGACGACCTCGCCGCGCGCGGCTGGCTGTTGGAGGACCGGGCGACGGGTGCCATGTCGCTCACCGAGGAGGGCGAGGCCGCGCGCTTGCGGGCCCGCGAACGCAACCTGCGCGTGCACCGCCGCGCCCACGAGGGCGTGGACGAGGCGGAGTTCGTGACCGCCGTCAACGTTCTGCGCCGCATCACCGCCAACCTGGGCGGTGAGGGCAACCTGCCCGCCTGAGCGGCCGGTCCGCCCGCCTGGGTGGCCACCGGCCCGCTACGGTCGGCCCGCGGCGCTGCCGTGCGCCGGGGCAGCCGTCGGCGGGGCCGTCACCCCGCCGACGGCGCCGGCCGGAACCGCCCGCCCGCGCGGGAAGTCGGCCCCGTCGACTTCCCGCCCGGGCGGGCCTACCGGCCTCAGGCCCCCACCGGAATTCGACGGATCCCACCGCCGGACGGGTTCACCACCGCTCGGAGGGATCGGGGCGGGGCGGCCGGGGCGAGCGGCCCCGGCGGCCCCGGGCGTGGGCGCCCACTCGCGCGCCCACCCGGGCGCTCGCCCGGCGTCTGCTCCTCGCCGAACGGGCGCAGCGTCAGGTGCCACGGCTCCAGGGGCTGCCGCTGCGGCGCGGGAGTTCGAGCTGTTCGCCGGGACGCACCAGGCGCAGGGACAGGCCCTTGTCCGACCGGATCCGGACCCGCCGAGGGCCGGCTCGAACGTGAACTGCGCCCATGGCCGGCGCGGGGCGTCGTTGACCCCCAGCTTGTCCTCGGCGATCACGAGGCCGGCCTGCTCGTGGTGGGTCGGGCGGATCACGTACGGCGGGCCCGGCACGGGCTCGCCCGGCTCGATGGTCCGGGTCTGTTGGAACGGCGGGTGCGGCGGGCGGCTGGTGATGAGGGGCACTGCGTGCTCCGTCGCGTGCTCGCCGGCCGTGACCACGGCCTGTCCGCCCAGGATGGTGCCGTCGATTTCGTGGCTGCCGGGCTTCACCGGGACGGGAGGCATGTGCGTGGCTTCCTCTCGCTGGGGCCGCCGGCGGCGAGCCCCCCGGCCGCTGGCGCTGTGGGTGGTGGTGGTGGGGGTGGGTGGTGGGGGTTGTCTGGGCGTGTCTTCGCGCGGTGGGGTGTTGTGGTGGCTGGGGGTGGGTGTGTTCGTGTGTGGTGGCCGGGATCGGGGTGGGGGCCGGTGTCGGGTGGGTGGTGGGTGTGTGGGGTGGGGCGGGGGAGTGGGTGGTGGGTGAGGGGGGTGGGGGCGTGGAGGAGCCCGTCCGGGTGATGGCGGGTTGTGGAAGGCGTGCGTGGTGCCGCTGGCCGGTCGGGGCGTGGTGAGGGAGGGGGTCCCGGGCAGTGTCTGCATGGTCTTCCGCTCGGGGTGGAGGGGTCTCGGGTGGGCGGGTGGGGGTGGGCGCCGCCGTCCGGACGGCCCTTGTGGGGTCCTCGTACGGGTAGCAGGCCAGGCGTGTGGCGTGCAGGTTGGATCCGTGGCCGCGCACCGGACGAGCGGCTCACCGGGCGCTGCGCCGGCCGGTCCCCCGCGGTGGGACGGCCGGTGCGGCGCCGGGTGGTTCCTCGTCACCGCGGCCGGAAGGGGGCCGCTGTGCTGCACACCGTATTCCCAGGAATCCTCCGCAGGGACAGCGGCGGCGGCACGGTCCCACACAAACGTGCGAGCGACGTGAACGGGTTGGTGATCCGAGGACCAGAACCCCCCGATTCGGTAGTCGGCCCCTCACTACCGGTACCGTTCCGGACGCCATGGTGTTCACCACGCGTCCCCCTGTCGTCACGGCCCCCGGGTCGGCGCCGATTACCCTTCACCAGCGAAAACGTTCGAAAACACCGAAATGACATTCGAAACGCACCGCTGCCGCCGAATTACGGCATCGATGATGAGAATTTTCTTTGACCGCACCTTCGCTGCATCCAGCCGACTCCCAGCGGAGTCATGGTGAGTGGGCGCGTCCCACCAGGTGACAACGCCGTCACCGCACGTAGCAAGCGATACGCGCCCCCCAGGAAAACGGAGCCGAGGAACCCACCCCCATGGACGTACGCCACGACACGGCCGGCCCACGCACGCTGCACCGCCCCCATCCCGGGCTCGCCGCGGGCTGGCCGGTGGCCCAGCCCGCCCACCCGCGCAGCCTGCTCGACGTCATCGCCGCCACCGCCGACGCGCACCCCCACGCACCCGCGCTCGACACCGGCACCACCGTCCTGGACTACCGCACCCTCCTGCAGGAGGTCGACGCCCTCGCCGGTGTCCTGGCCGGCCACGGCATCGGCACCGGCGACCGGGTCGGGGTCCGCATCCCTTCCGGCACCGCCGACCTGTACGTCTCCATCCTGGCCGTGCTGCGCTGCGGCGCCGCCTACGTGCCGGTGGACGCCGACGATCCCGACGAACGCGCCGAGATGATCTGGCAGGACGCCCAGGTCTGTGCCGTCCTGGGCGCCGAACGCCGTCTCTTCGCCGGCCCCGGCGCCCGCCCCCGCGGCCGTCCCGCCTGGCCCAACCCCGACGACGACGCGTGGATCATCTTCACCTCCGGCACCACCGGCCGCCCCAAGGGCGTGGCCGTCACCCACCGCAGCGCCGCCGCCTTCGTCGACGCCGAGGCGCGCATCTTCCTGCGCCAGCACCCGCTGGGCCCCGGCGACCGCGTCCTGGCCGGCCTCTCGGTGGCCTTCGACGCCTCCTGCGAGGAGATGTGGCTGGCCTGGCGCCACGGCGCCTGCCTGGTCCCCGCCCCCCGCGCCCTGGTCAAGGCCGGCACCGACCTGGGCCCCTGGCTGGTCCAGCGCCGCATCACCGCGATCTCCACCGTCCCCACCCTGCTCGCCCTGTGGCCGCAGGAGTGCCTGGACCAGGTGCGCCTGATCATCGTCGGCGGCGAGGCCTGTCCCGCCGAACTCGTCGAACGCCTGGCCGTGCCCGGCCGCGAGTTCTGGAACACCTACGGCCCCACCGAGACCACCGTGGTGGCCACCGCCGCCCGGATGCTGCCCGGCCAGCCGGTGCGCATCGGCGCCCCCCTGGACGGCTGGGAGATCGCCGTCGTCGACCAGGCCGGCAACCCCGTGCCCTGGTACGAGAGCGGCGAACTGCTGATCAGCGGCATCGGCACCGCCCGCTACCTCGACCCCGCCAAGGACGCCGAGAAGTACAGCCCCCACCCCGCGATCGCCTCCCCCCGCGTCTACCGCAGCGGCGACCTGGTCCGCAACGACCCCGAAGGCCTGATCTTCCTCGGCCGCGCCGACGACCAGATCAAACTCGGCGGGCGCCGCATCGAACTCGGCGAGATCGACGCCGCCCTCCAGGCCCTGCCCGGCATCCGGGCAGCCGCCGCCGCCGTGCGCAAGACCCCGGCCGGCGCCGACCTGCTGGTCGGCTACCTCGTCCCCCAGCCCGGCACCGGCCCCGACCTCGCCACCGCCCGCCAGCACCTGCTCGAACACCTGCCCGCACCCCTGGTACCGGTCCTGGCCCTCGTCGACTCCCTGCCCACCAAGACCTCCGGCAAGGTCGACCGAGGCGCCCTGCCCTGGCCACTGGCCACCACCGCCACCACCACCCACGGCCCCGCCGAACAACTGCACGGCACCGCCGGCTGGCTCGCCGGCCACTGGGAACGCCTGCTCGGCACGGCCCCCGCCGCCACCGACGACTTCTTCGCCCTCGGCGGCTCCAGCCTCACCGCCGCCCGCCTGGTCTCCGAACTGCGCACCCGCCACAACGGCGTCTCCGTCGCCGACCTCTACGCCCACCCCGTGCTCGGCGACCTCGCCCACTACCTCGACTCCCTCGCCCCGGCCCCCCGGGCCGCGGCAGGGCCACAAACCGCCACGACCGCCCACCCCGCACGAGCGGTACGCCCCACCCCGCGCAGCGCCGCCCTGTGGCAGACCCTCATGCTGCTCGCCCTGTTCGCCCTCGCCGGACTGCGCTGGACGATCGTCCTGGTCGCCGCCGACAACCTGCTCGGCACCCACCTGTCATGGGCCCCCCACAGCTCCTGGTGGCCCGTCGCCGCCGGCGCCGCCGCCTTCTACAGCGCCCCCGGCCGCACCCTGCTCGCCGCCGCCGGAGCCCGCCTGATCACCGCCGGCATCCGCCCCGGCAGCCACCCCCGCGGCGGCCAGGTCCACCTGCGGCTGTGGGCCGCCGAACGCTACACCGCCATGTTCGCCACCGCCTCCCTGTCCGGCACCCCCTGGGCCCCGCGCTACGCCCGCATGCTCGGCTGCCGCGTCGGCCGCGGCGTCCAACTGCACACCGCACCCCCGGTCACCGGACTGGCCCGCATCGGCGCCGGCGCCTGCCTCGAACCCGAGGTCGACATCGCCGGCTGGTGGCTCGACGGCGACACCCTCCAACTCGGCCACATCGACATCGGCGAAGGCGCCAGCATCGGCCACCGCGCCACCCTGATGCCCGGCGCCCGCATCGGCGCCGGCGCCGAGATCGCCCCCGGCACCTGCGTCACCGCCACCGTCCCACCCGGCGAACACTGGCACGGCTCCCCGGCCCGCCCCTCCACCGAGACCCGCACCCCCTGGCCCGCCGCCCCCGCCCGCCCCCACCGGATCTGGAACGCCGCCTACGGCCTCAGCCTCGTCCTCTTCGGCCTCGTCCCCCTCCTCTCCGCCCTGCCCGCCCTGTTCATCGTCTACCCGATGGTCGACAACGAGCACACCCTCGGCACCGCCCTGCTCCAACTGCTGCCGCTGACCGTGCCGCTCGCCGTCCTGACCGTCCTGTGCCACGCCACCCTGATAGCCCTGCTGATCCGCCTGTTCTCCCTGCCGCTGCGCCCCGGCTTCCACCCGGCCACCGGGGGCGTCGCGTTCTGCGCCTGGGCCGTCTCCGGTCTGAGCGACAGCGCCCGGCGCACCCTGTTCCCCCTCTACGCCAGCCTCTTCACCCCGGTGTGGCTGCGCCTGCTCGGCGCGAGGATCGGCCGCCGGGTGGAGGCCTCCACCGTGCTCGCCCTGCCCGGCCTGATGCGGGTCGACGACGGCGCCTTCCTCGCCGACGACACCCTCGTCGCCCCCTACGAGCTGCGCGGCGGCTGGCTGCACCTGGGCCGCGCCCGCGTCGGACGCCGCTCCTTCGTCGGCAACTCCGGCATCGTCGGCCCCGGCCGCTGGCTGCCCGACAACTCCCTGGTCGGCGTGCTCTCCGACACCCCCGCCCAGGCCCTGGAGGGCTCCTCGTGGCTGGGCCGGCCCGCCTTCGCCCTGCCCCGGGTGGCCGAAGGCGGCGGCGAGGCCCGCACCTACGAGCCGCCCAGGCGCCTGATGTGGGCGCGCGCAGGCGTCGAGCTGTGCCGGCTCGTCCCGGTGATCATCGCCGCCCTGCTCGCCGACCTGGTCTTCGCCGCCCTGCAGGCCATCCGCAACGGCTACGGGCTGGGCGTGGCCGTCGGCGCCGCCGGCCTGGTGCTGGTCGCCGCCGCCGTCGCCGCCTGCACCATCGCCACCCTCGCCAAATGGCTGCTGGTCGGACGCTTCCGGGTCGCCGAGCACCCCCTGTGGTCGTCCTTCGTGTGGCGCAACGAGCTCTACGACACCTTCGTCGAGGAACTCGCCATGCCCTTCGGCGGCGGCGCCATGACCGGCACCCCCTACCTGAACCTGTGGCTGCGCAGCCTCGGCGCCAGGATCGGGCGCGGCGTGTGGTGCGAGACCCACTGGCTGCCCGAGAGCGACCTGGTCACCGTCGGGGCCGGCGCCAGCGTCAACCGCGGCACCGTGCTGCAGACCCACCTGTTCCACGACCGGGTGATGCGCCTGGGCCCCGTCCACCTGGGCACCGGCTCCACCACCGGCCCGCACTCGATCGTGCTGCTCAACTCCTCCCTCGGCGCCAACACCACGGTCGGCCCCGCCTCCCTGGTCATGCGCGGCGAGAACGTCCCCGACGCCACCCGCTGGCTCGGCAACCCCGTCGCCGCCTGGAACGCCGACCCCACCCCGCCCCCCGGCCGCCGCGCCACCCGCGCCCGACGCCGCAGCCCTGTGACGTAGCCCACCCCGGGCACCGCAAAGGCGGTGCGGTCACGGTCCCCACCGTGACCGCACCGCCCTTTTCCGCTTTGCCCGCCCTTGGCGGGACACCGCCCAGGGCGCCCCGCCTGTGAAGGCCCGCGCACGAACCGCCCCCCCGGGGGGGGCGGGAGGCGAAGGGCGGCGCGAGGGCCCGTACCGTGGAGGTGGGCAGTACCACCCGCGGCCGCGGCCGCGAACGCTCCGCCCCCGACCGTGGTGAACGGGACGGACCGCACGGACCGCACGGACCGCACGGACCGCACGGACCGCACGGACCGCACGGACCGGGCGGACGGGGCGGACGGGGCGGACGGGGTGGACGGGGTGGACGGGGTGGACGGGGTGAACCGGGGGCCGGGGCCGCCGGCGGCACGGCCGGGAAACGGCCCCGGCCCCGGGGCGTTCCCGTACAGGGGGCATCGACCGCGCAAGCCCGTACGGCCGCGGCCGGCGCCCGGGCAACGCCTTCGGCAGCACGGGAAGCCGGGCCCGGCCGCCCGCCCCGACGGGAAGAGCGCCACCTTCGCCGGGTAGCCTCGCTCCCGGCGGGCGCCGACAGGCACAACGGACAGGGGCGGACGGATGACGCAGCAGCAGCGCGGCTACTGGCGGGACTCGGACGGCTCGCCCGTCGCCGTCAGCCAGGCGCACATCGTGTGGACCAGGGCGGCCTACCCGGCCCTGGTGGAGGTGGCACGCCGCTACCACGCGGTGATCACCTACGCCGAGCTGGCCGAGGCCGTCCAGCAGGCCTCCGGGGTGCGCACCAGCATCAACCAGCGGCACTGGATCGGCAAGGTGCTGGCCCTGGTGGTGCGCGAGGCCCACCGCCGCGGCGACCCGCCGCTGACCTCCCTGGTGGTGCACGCCGCCGACGGCATGGTCGGAACCGGCTACCAGGACGTGCTGGCGGTGGCCGGACAGCCGCCGATCCCGGACGAGATGGACCGCGAGCAGCACGCCGCCGCCGCCCGGCTGGCCTGCTACCGCCACTTCGGCGCCGACCTGCCCGCCGACGGCGGCATCCCGGCGCTGGCCCCGCGGCTGAAGACCGCGGCGACCCGCCGGAGCACCACCACCACCACCGTCGCCGCGGCGCCCGCGCCGCGCCCGCCGGCGATCTGCCCGACCTGTTTCCTGGAGCTGCCGGCGACCCGGGTGTGCGACTCCTGCGGAGCGGCCGTCGCGCCGTGAAACGCCACCTGTGAAACGCCAGCCGTCGCACGGCGGCCGTCACACGGCGGCCGTGGCGCCGGCCAGCGGCGCGGTCCTCACACCGCGGCCGGCAGCCGGCCCGGCATGCGCCAGCCCTCGGCCAGGCGGGAGGGGCTCAGGCGCCGGCCCTCGCCGAAGAACTCGCAGAACTTCATGATCAGCGGGTCCCAGCCGACCGGGTCCACGTAGTGGTCGGTGCCCGGCACGATCAGGCCCTCGTCCACGTGGGCGCGCACCACGGTGACCTCGAACGCCGTGCACCCCTCGTTGCCGGCCAGCGGGGTGGCCGCCTCCACCCGGCACTCCAGCTGCACCGGGCACTCGGCGGCCCGCGGCGCCCGCACCAGCTCGCCGGGCAGCTCGGTCAGCCCGGCGGCGCCGAACTTGTCCCGCTCGTGGCGGTAGCCCTGCTCGCGCCGGTACTCGGCGATGTGCGGGTTGGCGGTCAGCAGCGCGAGGGCGTCGACGGCGTCCACCTGCGCCGCGCAGGGCAGGTTGAGCACGCACTCGCCCTCGCGCCGCAGGTTGGCGCTGGTCTGGGAGCTGTTGCCCAGCCCCAGCACGCACGACTGGCCCAGCCACCAGGCCGAGGACATCGGCGCCAGGTTGGCGCCGCCGTCCTCGTTGCGCGAGCCGATCAGCACCACCGGGGTGCCGAAGTAGAGGACCTTGAGATCGGTGACCTTGTGCACGGGAAGAGCCGTTCCTTGGACCGGGAGACGGGCGGACCGGGAATGATCCGCCGCCGGCCACCGACTCTGCCCCCGCCCGCGCACCGGCGCTGGCGGGGATCGGACATCCAGCTCCCGCCCCTCCCGCCCCTCCCGCCCCTCCCGCCCCTCCCGCCGGTCCCGTGCCCGCCGCCGGCCGGCCGCTTCGGCCCCGTCAGCCGATGCCGCGGGCGGCGACCGTACGGGCCCGGCCGTCGTGCAGCCGGTACGACAGCCCCACCACCGCGAGCCGCCCCTCGGCCACCCGCGAGGCCAGCAGCTGGGAGCGCTCCAGCAGCAGGTCCACGGTCTGGCGGATGTGCTCGTCCACGATCGCCTCCGGCTCCTCGATGCCCGCCGCCCGAGCGGACAGCACGCTCGGCGTCACCCGCTCCACCACGTCCCGCACGAAGCCGCCGGGCAGCCTGCCCTCCAGGGAATCCAGCGCCGCCGCCACCGCGCCGCACGAGTCGTGCCCGAGCACCACCACCAGCGGGCAGTCCAGCACCGCCACCCCGTACTCGACGCTGCCCAGCGCCTCCACACCGGTCACGTGCCCGGCGGTGCGCACCACGAACAGGTCGCCCAGGCCCTGGTCGAAGATGATCTCGGCGGCCAGCCGGGAGTCGGAGCAGCCGAACAGCACGGCGAAGGGCTTCTGACCCGGCGCGAGCGCCGCGCGCCGCCCGGCGTCCTGGTTGGGGTGCTCGGGACTGCCGGCCACGAACCGGGCATTGCCCTCCAGCAGCACCCGCAGGGCCTCGTCGGGGTCGGATATCGGAGCGGACATCGCAGCAGGGATCATGCCAGCCACCCTAGAACGCCCCTGACGGCAGCCGCAGCCGGGCCCCCGCCCCCGGGGCGGTGCGGCGCTCAGCGGGCCGGGCGCAGCACCAGCACCGTGACGTCGTCGCGGCTGCGCCCGCCGCTCCAGCGCCGGGCGCACCCGTCCAGCGCCCCCGGCAGCTCGGCGGCCGGGGTGCCGGCCAGCTCCGCCAGGCCCTGCTCGGCCGGGTAGAACGCCCCGGAGGCGTCCTGGGCCTCGGTGATGCCGTCGGTCAGCAGCACCAGCACCCCGCCCTCGGGCAGCGCGAAGCGCTCCATGGTCCGCGGCTCACCGGTCAGCGCCGCCAGGCCCAGCGGGACCCCGGCCGGCAGCCCCACGGCCTCGACCCGCCCGTCGGGGTGCAGCAGGCACGGCGCGAGGTGCCCGCAGTTGACGGCCCGTACGTCGCCGCCGCGCCGCACGCACAGCACGGTGGCGGTGACGAAGCGCTCCGGCTCCCCGCTCTGCACGGCGTAGGCGTTGTGGCGCTCGACCGCCGCCTCCAGGGCGTCGGCCACCGCCGTCAGCTCCGCCTCCCTAAAGGCCGCCTCCCGGAAGGCGCTCAGCACCGCGAAGCCCGTGCCGATCGCGCGCAGGCCCTTGCCCTGCACGTCACCGACCAGCACCCGGGTGCCGTGCGGGGTCTCGGCGACGTCGTACAGGTCACCGCCGATCAGGGTGTCCTCCTCCACCGGCCGGTACAGCCCGAACAGGTCCAGCTCCGCCGTGCGCACCGGCAGCGGCCGCAGCAGCTGGCGCTGCAGCGCCACCGCGCTCTGGCGCATCCGGAACAGCTGGCGCTCGCGCCGCACCCGCCGCGCGCACAGGGCGATCACGGCCGCCTCGGCGGCCACCACGCCCAGCAGGGTGCCCAGCCGGGCCGGCAGGTCCGCGGGCGGGTACAGCGCCGAGTACACCGCCACCACGGCGCTCACCCACACCGAGACGGCCACCGTCTGCGCCACCGTGCCCAGACCCGCCAGCAGCGCGGGCAGGAACACCAGCAGCAGCACCAGCCGGGAACTGGTCCCGCTGGCCGCCTGGGCGAGCAGCACCAGCGCGGTGGCCACCAGCACCCCGACGGCCACCGCCCCGTTACCGGGGGCGCGCGGGGAGAGCGGTTCGTCGTCTGCGGCCACCCTCCAGGATGGTCGGCCCCGCGCGGCCCACGCGAGCGGGCCGCCGCCGGGCGGGGGAGTTCGCCAGGGACACTCGCTAAGGTGAAGGGCGTGCCCACCCGAGTCCCCCTCGACGACCTCGTCCGGCTGCGCCGCGCCCGCGACCGGATGGACCGCGAGTACGACCAGCCGCTGGACGTGCCCGCGCTGGCCGCCACCGCCCTGATGTCGCCCGGCCACTTCTCCCGCAGCTTCCGCGCCGCCTACGGCGAGACCCCCTACAGCTACCTCATGACCCGCCGGATCGAACGGGCCAAGGCCCTGCTGCGGCGCGGCGACCTGAGCGTCACCGACGTGTGCATGTCCGTCGGCTGCACCTCGCTGGGCTCCTTCAGCACCCGCTTCACCGAACTGGTCGGCGAGAGCCCCAGCGCCTACCGCGCCCGCGACCACGCCGACGGCGAACCGATCCCCGCCTGCGTCGCCAAGATCCGCACCCGTCCCGTGCGGCGCACCCAAGGCCGGTTCCCGTAGCGTGACGGGCATGAGCATCGAACTCGCACAGTGCTTCATCGCCGTCGACGACCACGACAAGGCGCTCGCCTTCTACCGCGACGTGCTCGGCTTCGAGGTGCGCAACGACGTCGGATTCGAGGGGATGCGCTGGGTCACCGTCGGCTCGCCCGAACAGCCCGGCGTGGAGATCGTCCTGGAACCCCCGCTGGCCGACCCGCACGCCTGCGAGGACGACCGCCGGGCCGCCGCCGAACTGCTGGCCAAGGGCCTGCTGCGCGGCGTCATCTTCCGCACCGACGACTGCGACGCGACCTTCGAGCGCATCCGCGCCGCCGGCGCCGAGGTCCTCCAGGAGCCGATGGACCAGCCCTACGGCGTGCGCGACTGCGCCTTCCGCGACCCGGCGGGCAACATGCTGCGCTTCAACCAGCCGCGCGGGAAGTAGCCCCGGGCCCGCCGCCGTCGTCGGCGCGGCCCAGGCGGCGCGAGACCAGCCACGCCCGGACGCCCTGGGCCAGGGCCACGGCGGGCAGCAGCGACCACGGGAGCAGGCCGGCCGCGGCCGGCGGGGGCAGCACGACGGCGGCCACGGCCAGCACCGGCAGGGTGCTCAGCAGGGCGACGCGCGGCCGCAGGTGTCGGGGCATCACCGGGGCGGTCATCGCGACACCTGCCGGGCCCGGTCCAGGAAGGCGCGCAGCGCGGCCCAGGCGTCGGCCGGGGCCGCCGGGTCGCCGGACAGGGCGCCCGGGTCCTCGCGCCAGGCGGTGCGCACGGCCGCGGACAGGGTGGTGTCGCCGCCGCTGAAGAGGCGGGAGAGTTCGTCCAGGCGCGCCGCGATGCGCCGCACCCGCGGGTCGGCGGGGTCGGTGCCGGCGGTGCGCAGGGCCTCGGCGCGGCGGTAGAGCTGGGGCCATTCGACCTCCAGCAGGTAGTGGGCGCCCGGGCCCAGGGCGGCGGCGTGGTCGGCGAGGGCGTGCAGCTGGTCCTCGTCGAGGTGGCGGCGCAGGGCCTCGCCGGCCGCCGCACCGGTGGCGCCGACGGCCTGGACCAGGCGCAGCAGCTCGGCGGTGCCGGGGGTGCGTTCGGCGTCGAGTTCGTCCTGCAGGCGGGCGAGGCGTTCGCGCAGGGTGTGCAGGGCGGCCAGGGAGGCCTCGGTGGCGGCCAGGTGCTCGCGCACCAGCCGCCGCGGGTCCACGCCGGCGTCCAGGCAGGTCGCGATGGTCTCCAGCCCCAGGCCCAGGCGGCGCAGCGCGAGGACCTGGTAGAGGCGCACGACGTCCTGCTCGGTGTAGGCGCGGTGGCCGCAGGAGGTGCGCCGGGAGGGGCGCAGCAGGCCGATCTCGTCCCAGTGGTGCAGGGTGCGTACGGTCAGGCCGCTGGCCTCGGCGAGCGGGCCGACCTTCCAGGTCCGTTCCTCGGACCGGGTCTGTTCTTCACGGGAGGGCATGGCACGAGCATTCCTCCTCACGCCGCGTGAGGTGCAAGCCCGGGGCCGCGCCGCAGCGCACGGACACGCCTTCAGGCGGTGCGGGCGGGCAGGGGGTAGTCGGGCAGGGTGATGTCGCCGGCCTTGGCGAACTGGGCGGCCAGGAGGCTGCGCAGCGGCCAGCGGCCCATCCAGCGCATGGAGGCCGCCCGCAGGCGGATCATCAGGGCGCTGTCGGGGGCGTAGCCCTGCACGCCGCCGGGCGGCAGCTCCTGGGCGCGCGCCACGTAGGGGCGCATCAGCTCCTCGTAGCGGGCGTAGGCGGTGGTGAAGTCGCCTGCCGCGGCGGCGAGTTCACCGGCCAGCAGATAGGCGCCGACCAGGGCCAGGCTGGTGCCGAGGCCGGTGAGCGGGCTGGGGCTGTAGCCGGCGTCGCCGAGCAGCGCGGTGCGGCCGCGGCTGTAGCGCCCGAGGTGGATCTGCCCGAAGGAGTCGAAGGCGAAGTCCTGCGCGGTGGCCATGGCGGCGAGCAGGCGCTCCACCTCCCAGCCGGCGCCGGCGAAACGCGCGGCGAGCAGGCGCCGCTGGGCGTGCGCGTCGCGCAGCTCCCCGGCCGGCGGCTCGCAGCGCAAGCCCAGGCAGGCCTTGACCTCGCCGGGCAGCCGGCCCGGCCGGACGCCGGCGACCAGCCCGCCGGGGGCGTTGTACATCAGGAACCAGCCGTCCAGGGCGCGGGCGAGCGCCGGGTCGTGGACGGTGAACCAGCAGTGGTAGCCGCCGAGCGGGCGGTAGTGGTCCTGCTCGGGGCCGAACGCCAGGCGCCGTACCGCCGAGTGCAGCCCGTCGGCGCCGACGACCAGGTGGAAGCGGCGCTGCGGCGCGTTCTCGAAGCGGACGGTGACGCCGCCGGCGTCCTCGGTCAGCGCGGTGACGGTGTCGTCGTACAGGTACTCCACGCCCTCGCTCGCCTCCCGGAGCAGGTCCGCGAGGTCGCCGCGCAGGATCTCGATCTCGGAGACGATGCCCTCGCCCCCGAACAGCTCGACGGGCATCCGGGCGGTGTGCCGGCCGCGGCGGTCCACCAGGGCGACGCCGCGCTGCTCGACGCACAGCGCGCGGGCCCGCTCCATGAGGCCCATGCGCTCGATGACGGTGCGTCCGGCGCCGCGCAGGTCGACGGCCTGCCCGCCGGGGCGCGGCCCGGGGGCCCGCTCGACGACGGTGGGGCGAAAGCCGTGGCGGCGCAGCCAGTGGGCGAGGGCGGGGCCGGCGATGCCGGCGCCGCAGATGAGGATGTCGGTGTTCTCCACGCCCGCCACCGTACGCCGTACGCGCGAGACTCAACAAGGCTTGTTCTACGGTTACTTGAGATCCTGCACTAGTGCACCAGGGTGGTTCCGGGGCGGCGCCGAACGCGCTCGGGGGCAGCGGGGGAGGGTCTGCGCAGGCGGGGGGCGTACCGGGCCGGGCCGGGTGCACTAGTGCGGGCTGGCTGGCAGGGCGGGGCGGTACGGCCCGGTACAGGAACGGCGGGGCGGGCAGCCCCGGCCCGGGCGCCGGGGCGCGCCCCATCAGCCAGGCCGGCAGGACGTGCCGCGGGGCCCGGGCCGGCGGCCGCGCCGTGCCGGGGTCGTGGGCCGCGCCGAGGTCGTACGCGGCGGCGCTGTCGGTGGCCCGCAGCCGTACGGCGGGGGGCTCCCGGCGTCCGTCCATGGACGAAAGGGCAGGGCGCCGGGGGCGCCGGGGGTCAGGGCGCCGGTGCGGCGGTGGCCGCGGGTGCGGTGGCCATCAGGGTGTTCAGCAGGTCCTTGCCCAGCGCCAGGCCGGTCTGCGACTCGTTGGGCAGCTTGTAGTCGCGGTACCACTCCGAGGGTGCCTCCGGGTGCGGGCCGCTGACCGCGATCCGCCCGGCGCCGTAGGAGGCGACCACGGCGGCGGCCCGGCCGTTGGTGTAGCGGGCCAGCACCTCCGCCCCCGGGCCGTCCACGTCGAAGTACGGGCCGTCCTGGAAGTACATCTTCTGCGGCTGCCCGCGCCACAGGACGTCGAGCAGGTGGTCCTGCTCGTCGGTGACGGCGGCGTTCCGGGAGCTGATGTACTGGCCGGAGTCGCCCGGCAGGAGGCCGTAGCCCGGTTCGCTGCCCGCCAGGTAGCCGCCCATGCACAGGCCCAGGTAGTGCCCGCCGCCGCGCACGTAGGAGCGCACCAGCTCCGGGGAGAAGCCCGGGTCGCGCTGCAGCAGGCTCCACGCGGTGCTCACCTCCTGCCCGTTGGTGCCGCCCGGCTGCACGTACAGGGCCGCGCCGGACAGCGCGTCCGGGCCGAAGCGGGCCTGTTCGTCGGGCCCGATGTAGCGCACCGTGAAGCCGTCGGTCTCCAGCATGTCGTGCGCGGCCTCGGGGCAGCCGTCGCAGGCCGCCGGGCCCCGGTAGACCAGGGCCAGCGGGCGGCCGTCGGGATCCTGCGCGGCCTTGCCGACCCTGGCCGCCCCGCCCGTCGGGTCGGCGTCGTCGCTGCCGCTGCCGGACGGGGGTGCCCCGCAGGCCGTCGCCACCAGTACCGCCAGCGCCAGCGCCAGCGCCGTGGTGACCCGTTCAGCCCTCATGACCTGCACTCCTGTCGCCCTCCCCGGCCTTGCTTCGTACCCTGTTACGACGCTACGTGCCGCCTGCCCCCGCTTGCACACCGGCCACCCTGATCGGGTGAACGCGGGACCGGTGGTTGACGGGTGCGGGCACTCCCCGGCAGCCGGGGCGGGCCGTGGGCGCCGGTCGGCGGCCCGCAGGCGGTCACCGCGGGCCCTGCCCGGCGATGCGCCCGCTGCCCGGCGGCGCCATCGCCCCGCCCACGCGCTCGGGCGGCGTGATCCGCCCGGCCAGGGCGAGGCGGGGGCGCCCGGCTCCCGGACGCCCTCGTCCCCGACCGCGTCCCCCTGCTCGGCCCCGACCACCCTCGACGCCCGCCCCCTGCGCGCAGACCCGCCTCGCCGCCCGCGCGCAGACCTGAGGTGTCCGGAAACCCGGCTACTCCTCCCGCAGCGCCCCCACCACCGCCGACAGGTCCCGGTCCGCGATCGACGGGTCCGCCAGCAGCACCTGCCGGGCCGCCGACAGCACCGGGCCCCCGCCCGCCAGGGCGAGGTCCTTGGCGGCCAGCCGCACCGGGAAGTCCGACTCGGCGCTGCGCGCCCGGGCCAGGGCCCCCGCCAGCGGACCGGCCGACAGCACCTCCAGCGCCACCTCCCGCGGGACGCCCAACTCGCCGGCCACCGCCAGGACTTCGGAGAGCACGGTGACGCACGCCACGATCCCGCCGATCACCACCACCTTCAGCGCCGCCCCCGCGCCCGGGCCGCCGCAGCGCCGCACCCGGCCGAGCTGGGCCAGGACGGGTTCGGCGCGCTCCAGGTCGGCGTCCTCGCCGCCCGCGAGGATGCCCAGGTCGCCGGTGGTCGCAGGGCCGACGCTGCCGACCACCGGGGCGTCCACCAGGGCGACGCCGTCCGGCAGTTGGGCGCGCAGCCCGGCGACGGCCCGCGGGCCGATCGAGGACATGTCGATCCACAGCGTGCCCGGGGCCAGCGCGGGCGTGAACCGCCCGGCGACCTCGGCCGCGGCCTGCGGGTCGGACAGCATGGTGACGACGACGTCGGCCCCGGCGACGGCCTCGGCCGGGCTCGCGGCCTCGGTGAGGTCGTCGGCGCGGCCCGGGGAGCGGTTCCAGACGGTCAGCGGGTAGCCGGCGGCGGCCAGGCGACGGGCCATCGGCTGCCCCATCCGGCCCAGGCCCAGAAAGGCGATCTTTTCCATGGCCGCAACGCTAGGCAGTCCCGAGCCAGGCGACAAGCGAATGTCCGGCATGGTATCCATGCGCAATGGACATGGCTTGGCTGGACGTCTTCCGCACCGTCGCCCACCTGGGCTCCTTCACCGCCGCCGGGGAGCGCCTCGGTTTCACCCAGTCCGCGGTCTCCCGTCAGATCGCCACCCTGGAAGCCGAGTTGGGCGCCCAGCTGTTCGACCGTCTGGCCCGCGGGGTGCGGCTGACCGAACACGGGCGCACCCTGCTCCCGCACGCCGAAGCCCTGCTGGAACGCCTCGACACCACCCGGCGCGACCTCGTCGCCCTCACCGAACTGGGCGCCGGGCGCCTCCGGGTGGGCGCCTTCGACAGCGCCAACGCCGAACTCGTCCCCAGCGCCCTCGCCGCCTTCCGTGCCGCCCACCCGCGGGTGGAGATCGCCCCCACCGAAGGGCTCACCGCCCACCTGCTGGAGCGGCTCGCCGACGGCGCGATCGACCTCGCCGTCGTCGCCTCCTACACCCGCGACGCCGAAGCCGCCTACGACACCGAGCAGTTCGACGTGCGGCCCCTGCTGGACGACCCGGTCCTGGTCGCCCTGCCCCCCGGGCACCGCCTCGCCACCCGGCGCCGCCTGCGGCTGGCCGAACTCGCCGACGAACCCTGGATCGCCGCCAGCCGCCACCCCGAGTCCACCCTCCTCGCGGCCTGCGTCCGCAGCGGCTTCCAGCCCCGCATCGAATACGCCGTCGGCGCCTGGACCGCCAAACTCGGCCTGGTCGCCGCCGGACTGGGCCCCACCCTCATCCCCTCCCTCGCCGCCCGCGCCGCCCGCCCCGACGTCACCCTGGTCCCCCTCCACCCGGACGACACCCCCGTGCGCCACGTCTGCACCGCCACCCGCCGCGGCCGGCGGATCGCCCCCGCCGTCGCCGCCTTCACGGGGTTCCTGCGGGCCGCGGCGGGAAACTGACCTGACCGGGCGGCCCCGACCGGGTGCCCCTTCGGCCTCGGCCCCGACCACCCCTTCGGCCTCGGCCCCGCCCCGGCGGGCGAGGGCGGTGCCGTCCGTCGGCCGGTGAAGGTCGGTCACGGGCCGCTCCTGGGCTCCCACCAGTGGCTCAGGCGCGCACGCATCGACGGGATGCCGGGCCGCTTCCCGCCGGTGCCCCGCGAGAGCGCCCGGTCACGGCCCGCCGCCCGCCGTAAACCCTTTGACGGGAAGGGGCGGTGGCGGGTGAGCATGCCGGTATGACCGAGCGACTTGAGCGATGGACCCAGGCGACCGTTTACCCCGACATGTGGGCCGACCCGGCCGACGATCCGCGCAACAGCGAAGGCACCTCCCCGGACGGCGAACTCGCCACCCTCGAGGACTATCTGGCCAACTACCGGCTGACCCTGCGGATGAAGTGCGAGGGCCTGGACGCCGAGCAGCTGGCCCGGCGCTCGGTGCCGCCGTCGACGATGTCGCTGCTCGGGCTGGTGCGCCACCTCGCGCGGGTGGAGCGGGACTGGCGGAACTGGATCACCGAGGACGAGCCGCTGTCGAAGCTGTACGGCGCGCGGGACGCGGACTTCGACGGGGCGGTGGCCGATCCCGCGGTGGTCGAGGCCGCCTGGCGCGACCTGGAGCGCGAACAGGCGGCACTGGACTCCGAGTTGGCCGCCCACACGGATCTGGGGGAGCGGCTCGGCAGGCAGGGCATCGCGGTGCGGGAGCTGCAGGTGCACCGCGTCGAGGAGTACGCCCGCCACTGCGGGCACGCCGACCTGCTGCGCGAGTGCGTGGACGGCCGGGTGGGCCAGTGACGCCCGCCGGGGCGGCGGGCACCCCGGCGGCCCCCGACGGCCCCCAGGACACCCCGCACGGCAGCCCGCACGTCATCGAGGGCTCCGGCCACATGCCGCACGAGGAGCAGCCCGCCGCCTTCAACCGGCTGCTGCGCGCCGTGGTGCGGGAGATGGCGGGCGTGGCGGTGTGAGGGGGGTCAGGTGCCGCGGCGGGGGCGCTCGAACTCCTCGGGGGTGCGCACCCCGCCGTCCAGGACGGCGCGGTAGACGTCCCAACCGCGCACGGTGCGGCCGTAGTCGGGGTTGTGGGCCCAGGCGTGCTTGATGCGCAGGATCGCGGTGCGGGCCTGCGGGGTCAGCCGTGGGGGCAGCTCGCGCAGGTGGGCGAGGTCGGGCTGGCGGGCGGGGTCGTCGACGAACCACAGGTCGAGCGTCCAGTCCCGGCCTTCCGGGGGGCAGGGGGAGTGGGAGGCGGGGGAGCGGTAGGACGGGCCGAGGTAGAGGCCGTCCGGGTAGGCGTCGGGGTCCTCGTTCCAGGCGCCGGTGTCGTTGCGCAAGCGCACCTGCCGCACCCGCTCGTGCACGGCCAGGCGGGCGCCCAGGGCGGCGACCCGCTCGTGGGCGGCGGTGTCCAGGCGCGGGCACACCACGGTGACGTCCAGGTCCCGGCGCACCATCAGCCCCAGCGCCGAACCGCCCACCCGCACCGGCGTGCCGAGGGCGCCGAGCCGGCTGTTTCCAGGCCCAGGTCGGCGTGGACCGCGTCGGCTTCCGCCTGCAGGGCTGCCTGGTGGCGCAGGAGCTCCTCGTCCGTCGTCATCGGGCCAGTGTGCCAGTGTCCCCATGCGCCGGGGGCCGGGGCCGGGGCCGGGGCCGGGGGGCGAGGGGGCCGGGGGCGGGCCGGTGCCTCGACGGGCCGGGGCGGGCGGGGTGTGGAACGGTGGAAGACCGGGGGTCCTGGCTGTGAGAGCCGCGAGAGGAGTCGCCATGTCGTCCAAGCGCCGCCGCAAGAAGAAGGCCCGGGCCCGGCGCGGGGCCAACCACGGCCGCCGCCCCCAGAGCTGAGCGGCTGAGCGGCCCGGCCCCGCGGCTGCGGGGCCGGGCGGGCCCGGCGCGGGGCCGTCCGCGTCCGGCGCAACTCCCGTCCTGTGACCGGGTGATCACTCCCCGGTGTCGAGTGCGGCCGCCTTGCGCAGCAGCACGGCGCGCTCGCGGGTGTTGCGGCACAGCCGGGCGGCGAGCTCCAGTTCGGCCCGGGCCTCGGCGGTGCGGCCGAGGCGGGCCAGGAGTTCGCCGCGCACGCCCGGCAGCAGGTGCGAGCCGGACAGCCGGCCGGAGACGGCCAGGTCGTCGACCAGGGCGAGCGCCTGGCGCGGCCCCTCGGCCATCGCGACGGCCACCGCCCGGTTGAGCTCGACCACCGGGGACGGCGCGACCCGGCCGAGCGCCTCGTAGAGCAGCACGATGCGCTCCCAGTCGGTCCGCGCCACCGAGGGCGCCGCCGCGTGGCAGGCGGCGATCGAGGCCTGCAGCCCGTACGGGCCAAGACCGCGGCCCAGGCTCGCGGCCCGGCCCAGCGCGGCCAGGCCGCGGCGGATCGCGGAGCGGTCCCAGCGGCGCCGGTCCTGGTCCTCCAGGAGCACCGCCTCCCCGTCCGGCCCGGTGCGGGCCGGGAAGCGGGCGGCGGTGAGCTCGAACAGGGCGAGCTGCCCGTGCACCTCCGGCTCGCAGGGCAGCAGGGCGGCGAGCATCCGGGCCAGCCGTAGGGCCTCGTGGGCGAGGTCGGGGCGCAGCAGGTCCTCGCCGGCGGTCGCCGTCGAGCCCTCCGTGAAGATCACGTACAGGACGCTCAGGACCGCGCCGAGCCGGGTGCGCCGCTCCTGCTGCGGGGGCAGCTCGAAGGGGACGTGCGCGGCGGCGATGGTCTTCTTCGCCCGGGTGATCCGGGCCTGGACGGTGGGCACCGGCACCAGGAACGCGCGGGCGATCTCCTCGCTGGACAGTCCGCCCACCACGCGCAGGGTCAGCGCCACCCGGGCCTCGGGGGAGAGCACGGGGTGGCAGGCGGTGAACATCAGGGCGAGGACGTCGTCGTCGACGCGGTCCGGGTCCCACGGCAGGTCGTCCGGCTGCTGGGGTGCGCCCGCCGCGCCCGCGCTGAACTCGCCCTCGGCGAGCGGGCCCGCGAGTGCGGCGTAGCGCTCGTCGAGGGCCGAGGCGCGGCGGAAGGCGTCGATGGCGCGGCGCCGGGCGGTGGCCAGCAGCCAGCCCACCGGGCTGGCCGGCGGGCCGTCGCGCTCCCAGCTGACCAGGGCCTGCGCCAGCGCCTCCTGCGCGACGTCCTCGGCGAGCGCGAAGTCCCCGGTGTAGCGGGCGAGCGCGCCGACGATCCGTGCGGACTCGATGCGCCACACGGCCTCGACGGCCCGCCGGGCGGACTCGCCGCCCGGCGGGAGGTCGGTTGCCGCGGGCATCAGAGCTGGCCGGTGCGCTCGCGCCAGGCCCGCTCCTTGACGATCCACTCGTTGTCCTGCGGGAACTCCTCGATGCCCGGCACCCGGCGCACCTCGCACTTGGAACCGGGGAACGCGGGCATCCGCTTGGCCCACTCGACGGCCTCCTCCTTGGAGGCGACGTCGAGGATGTAGAAGCCGCCGAACAGCTCCTTGGTCTCCCCGTACGGGCCGTCGGTGACCACCGGGGCCTCACCGCCGAAGTCGACCACCGCGCCCTGCGACGGGTCGTCCAGCCCCTCGGCCGCCACCAGCACGCCCGCCCGGATCAGCTCCTCGTTGAAGCGCCCCACGGTCTCCAGCATCTCCTCGAACGGCGTCTCCATCATCTTCGCCACGGACTCGTCCGTGCCCCGCATGATCAGCATGTACTTCGCCATCTCAACCTCCTCGAACGGGGTCGCCTGCCGACCCTCTCCACCCCAAGGTCGAACGGCGCGGCCGCGGATCGACACGGTGGGCGAAGACGGACCATATTCCTTTCCGCCGCCCCTCGCCCGACAGGAAGCGCGTCGCTGCGCAGGACGTCGGACCGGCCCGACTTCCTGCGTGCGCGGGCTCCGGGACGGCGGCGCGTGAGGTGTGGTGTCGGCGGCTGCCGAGGGATGGGGCGCCGATCTGCTGCCGGTCAGTGCCGTACGCGGAACTCCCCCGCGCGGACAGCGGTGATGAAGGCCGCCCAGGCATCGGGGGTGAAGAGGAGGCACGGCCCCTGCGGGTCCTTGGAATCGCGGACGGGAAGCAACCCCGGGAACCCGTCCGCCACTTCGACGCAGGCCCCGGTCTCTCCACTGAACGAGCTCTTCCGCCAGTTCGCACCGCTGAGATCGGGAGTGGACACCTTCAGTACCTCCGGTCGATACCGCTACAGCTCTCGTATGACCCGAGTGAGCAGGTCGAGGCTCTCGGAGGCACTCAACGCACTCGAACGCAACGAGTCGAACGTGAGCGTATAGGCAGACGTCTCCTCGGGCTTCTCCATGTAGAGCATGCCTGCCTGGTGCTCCACACACGCCACGTCGGAGAAAGCGGCTGTGGAGAAGCTGAAGAGCACGAACGAGCCCATGATTCCGGCATGGGCTCCCGCGGTGAAGGGCAGCACCTGGAGGTCGATGTTCGGGCGGTCGGCCAACTTCCGTAGATGGTCCAGCTGTTTCCGCAGGACGTGCACGCCGCCTACGTGCCCTCGAAGCGAGGCTTCTCCCAGGATCACGCTGAGCCGCGGCGGCTCAGCGTGATCCAGCACCTTCTGCCGTTGCAGGCGAACTGCCACGAGCTCGTCGATCCGCTCCGGAGGGATGTCGAACGGCGATGCCCGGTAGACGGCTCGCGCGTAGTCCGCCGTCTGCAACAGCCCTGCCACCATCATCGGCTGGAACGAGCGGATGTGGCTGGCGCTCTCTTCGTAATCGATGTAGTCGACGTACGACGGTGGCGTGATATCGAACCGCTGTGCCCAACCACGTTCAGAACCCTGCCGGTTGAGCGCGACCACTTCCTCCACATAAGCCGGATCGTCCACGCCGTAGAACGTGAGCAGGTCTCGCAGCTCGCTGCTGGAGATCGGCAGCCAGGCATTCTCCATCCGACTGATCTTGGAGCGATGGCAGTCGATGCGCGCCGCGGCCTCATCCGGAGTCTTGTCCGCCGCCTCGCGGTGGCGGATGAGCAAGCTTGCTACGCGGCGACGACGGACCGAGGGCCGCGGTTGGCCCATGTGATCAACTCCCCATCAAGAAGCGGAACTGATGCCAGATTACTCGGAAATCAAGATCGGAAAATGTTCCATCAGGAAATCTTGCGAATGATCTTCCGGTGGGCGCATGCTACTCACGGTCGATGAGGTGAACACTCTCTGCGATCGACCGCCGGGTATCCCTTTGCCCGATCCGCATCCCCACCGGAGGTGGCTCCGCCATGCCTGAAACTGACGCGCCCGTCGGTCCGACCGCCGTCCGCAGCTGCTGGTTCCCGCGATCCTGCCGCTCGCCGTTGCTCGCGCGGCGGATGCTGCGCGAGCTGCTCGCCACTGTGCCGGGCGGCGACCGCTACTCGGAGGTCGGCGAGTTGCTCGCCACGGAGCTGGTGGGCAACGCCGTGCTGCACTCGGGCATGCCGGGCCGGCTGATCCGGGTGTCCTTCGACGTCGACGCCATCCGGCTGCGCATCGAGGTCCACGACGCGAGCGACCGGCCCCCGCTTCCGCAGCAGCCCGATCCCACGGCCGGGTGCGGGCGCGGGCTGCTCCTCGTGGAAGCCCTCGCCACGCAATGGGGCCACTTCCCGCGCCCGGGCGGTGTGGGGAAGGTGGTGTGGTGCGAGTGCGCAGCCGCGCCACTCGTGGTGAAGCCGTGAGTCCGATAGGCCGCAGGGCGGGGCCGCGGTGGTGTCCACGGCCCCGCCCTGTCCAGTGGACCCCCCGCGCGGAGCGAAGGGTGGGTCTGCGTCGCTGCTTCGGCCGACCGCAGCAGCGAGGGCATCGTCCGGACTCTCGCGCGGGAAGTCGGCCCGGCCGACTTCCCGCGCAGCGGGCGGAGGCGGCCCGGGTCAGGGCTGGGGCGGGTGGTGGTCCAAGGTGGCGGCCAGGGCGGTGGCGGTGGCGGCGATGCGTTGCAGTTCGGCCAGGTGGGCGGCCAGGGCGCGGCGGCCCTCGGGGCTGAGGCGCAGCCAGGTGCGGGGGCGTTTGCCGACGTAGCCGCGGCGGACCTTGACGTAGGAGGCGGCCTCCAGGGTGCTGACCACCTTGCTCAGCGCCGACTCCGAGACCCCGCAGTTCTCCCGTACGGTACGGAACTCCGCCTCGGCGCAGCCGGAGAGGAAGGCCACCACGGTGAGCCGGGTGGGCTGGTGGATCAGCTCGTCGAACGCCGGGGCGGGCGGTTCGGCGTTCACTCGGCGCCCGCCCGCGCCCGCTTGCGGCGCAGCAGCAGCAGGTGGGCGAGGCCGCAGGTGGGGCCGAGGGCGAGCAGGAACCCGGCAGGGCCGTACGACAGGGCCAGCACCCCGGACACGGCCAGCGCCGGCAGGTGGGCCGCCGCGGCCGGGAACCAGGCGCCCGGGCGCGGCAGGGCCGGGACGATCCCGGGCCGGTGCTCGACCCGGTGGCTGACCACGACGTGGCCGATCAGGGCCGCAGCCGCGGCCAGTTGCAGTCCGGCGGCCGGCAGCCAGAGCCGTTCCGGCAGCAGGACCGACAGACCGAACAGGACGAACCCCAGCGCGAACAGCCCGGCGGCCGTCGCCGGGTACCAGCCCGGCAGCGGACGGGGACGGGCCGCCGCCCGGGCCCGGCGCGCGGTGCGCAGGGCGGCGAGGGCATCCGCGGGGTCGACGTGGTGAACTGCCATCAGGTCTCCAACTCGGTTGTTCCCTGGCGCGGTTGTGCGGTGCCCCGCGATCCTGGCATTTACTTTCCCACCGGGCAAGTACTAGCGTGGCGGGCATGCGCACGGGGGGAGGCGAGGGCTCGACCCGCGACGACGCCGCAGCCGGAGCAGGCCGAACGGGCCGGAGCAGGCCGGACAGGCCGGCGGCGAACCGGCGACTCGGGGGGCCGGACCGCGGATGCGCTACCACGACCCTGAACGGAAGAAAGAGGAACCACCGTGTTCAACCCGCTGTCCAACCGCGCCAAGCCGGCCAACCTCGAAGCCCTCCAGGCAGCCCTGCAGGCCGCCCTGGACGCCGCCGACCAGGACGAACTGGCGGGCCTGCGCCGCGCGATCCGGATCGTGGAGGACTTCGTCCCCGCCGGCGGCGCGGCCGGGGTGGACTGGGCGCGCAACGTCCTGGCGCTGGCCGGCATCGACCCCCGTACGGCCGAGATCAAGGCCGTCCGCGAGCTGCGCACCGCACGCCCCGGCCTGAGCCTCAAGGAGGCCGTCGCGCTGGTCAAGGCGCTGACCGCGCAGGCCGGTTGAGACGCTGCGGCACAACGCCACCGCTGAAGCCGCGGCCGAGGCGCTACGGCGCAGGCGCTACGCCGGGACGGCTAGGGCTGGGTGGGTACCGGGCAGGCAGGGTTCGCGCGCTATCGCCCGGCGGAGCTCGTCCCCGGCTTCGCCCGACAGCGGCCCTACGGCTCCAGGCGGGGGTCGTCGATGTCGACGGCGGCTCACCGCAGCGCCCCTGCGGCGCTTGCGGCGCGGGCCCGTTCGGCGCGGGCGCGGGTGCGGACCTCGGCGACGGCGGGGCAGGTGGCGTAGACCCGGGCCAGGTGGGCGAGGTGCTCGGCCTCGCCGTCCATGGTGTCCGTGACGGTCGTCCCGGGCACGGCGGACAGGACGGCTTCCGGTGCGGCGGCTTCCGGTACGGCGCCGGAAGCGGCCAGCTCCAGGGCGGCGGCCAGCGCCGCCGCCTCCGCGGTGGCGGCGGCGTGGTCGCAGGGCGGCGGGAAGCGGCGGGTGGCCTGGTCGAGCCACTGGGCGGTGCGCGGGTCGCAGTGCTGGCGCAGGATCAGGCGCGCGTCGTGGATCTCGATGATCCGCCGGTAGAGCGCGAACTGCGGGTCGCGCGGGGGCAGCGGAAGGCGGCGGGCCGGGTCGAGGGCGATCTGCGGCAGCACGGTGTGCAGGTCGCGCCAGAGCGGGGTGAGCGCCCGGTAGCGGCGGTGGGCGTGCACCCAGCCCCGTACCGCCCCGGCCGCGGCCGGCCACAGCGTACTGCCCAGGCCCGCGGCGATCAGGGCCGCGCACAGCCCGCCCAGGACGGCGCACAGCGTGTCCTCGGGGCCGTCCTGGATGCCGGTGGCGGCCGCGCGCAGCACGTCGTCCATGCTCCAGGCGTTCCACAGCAGCCCGGCCACCAGCCCGCCGGTCAGCAGCCGCAGCCCGGTGCCCAGGCGCCCGGGGCCGGCCGCCCGGGCGCGCCGGACCAGTTCGCGCAGCAGCGCGACCAGGCACACGGTGGTGTGGAGCATGCCCACGGCGGTGTACCCGGCCAGCGCCAGGCGCGCGGACAGCTCGGGACCGACGGTCAGGTCCTCGCCCGACAGGCCCGGCGCGGCCGCGGTGATCAGCGCCAGCCGCAGCCCCAGCACCGTGCCCAGCAGGGCCAGGCCGCCCCGCACCTCGTGGCGGTGCACGGCGCGGGCGGCGTTCCCGGCGGCCTCGGCGTTGCCGGCCTGTGCGGCGTGCGCGGCGGCGTCGGCCGCCCGCAGTGCCGGTGCGAGCAGCCGGATCGCCGCGGCCGCGCCGTCGCGCAGCCCGTCGCCGAGCACGATCGCCAGCACCGCGAGCACCGCAACCCCCGTGCTCTGCACCGCCCGTATCGTCGGCGGGGCGAGCACCAGCAGGGCGGCGCCCAGCAGCGCGGTGCCGTAACAGGTGTAGCGGGCGGTGGCGCGGGAGTCGATGCGGCTGCGCGCGAAGTGGGCGGCGCTCAGCACGAAGAACAGGCCGACGGGGTAGAGGGCCAGGTTGCTCACGGCCGCCCCTCCTTCGGCTCGCCGTCCTCCGGTTCGCCGCCCTTGGGCTCCCCGCCGCCCTTGGGCTCCCCGCTGTCCGTCCGTTCGCCGTCGGCGGGCTGCGGGCCGCGGCCGCTGCTCAGCAGCAGGCCCAGCGCGTCCAGCGAACCGTGGGCCGGGGCCTTCCCCGGACCGCCGGCGGCGTCCGCCCGGTCCGCCCGGTTCAGGATCAGCGAGGCCAGCAGCTCCGCCTCCCGCTCCTGCGGCTCGTCGTAGCTGGTGCGCCCCAGCACCCGCTGCACCAGCGCGGGGGAGAGGTTGGGCAGCAGCGCGGCGGCCGGTGCCAGCGGCGCGGACCCGGCGTGGTCGAGCAGCAGGTGCGCGATCTCGTGCACCAGGATGTGCCGCTGGTGCAGTGCGCCGGTGTCCGCCGCGTACAGGATGTAGTCCGCCTCCAGCGTGGAGACCAGCAGCCCGCAGGGGGCGTGCGGACGGGCCGCCACCGGCAGCAGCTCGATCGGCCGTCCGCGCCGCACGGCGAGCTGCTCCAGCAGCGCCACCGGGTCGAACGGGCGCGGCAGCTCCAGCTGTTCGGCCATCCGGCGACATCGCCGCAGCGTGGACCGGTAGCCCCGGCCACCCCATAAGTCACCCCACAAGCCGAGCTCCCCTCCAGCTCCACCCCTACGCACGTCCCAGGCCCCGGGCCCCGGGCCCAGCCCGTCCGGGCCCCGGTCGACAGCGCCCGGGGCCGACGGACTCCCGCTCTCAGGACGAGGGGCGTTTGCGCGCCGCGTCCCGGCGGGCGATCACGTCGACCAGTTCGCTGACGGTGTCCAGCCCCTCCGGCGACAGGCCCACCGCCCGCAGCGCCAGGCTGCGCACGCCCGCGTCGCGCAGCGCGCCCAGCAGTGCCAGCTCCTTGGCGATCTCGGCGCCCTGCCGCTCGTCGAAGAAGTACGCGGGCGGGACCTGGAAGAAGTGGGCCAGCGCCTCCAGGTGACGCTTGGTCGGGTTGTCCCGGCGCCCGGTGCGCAGCTGCCACAGGTAGGTGGTGGAGAAGGACTCCCCGGTCGCCTCGCGGCAGGCCCGGGCCACCTCCTCGTTGGTGTACTGCTCGCGGTCGGGGCGGCGGACGGTGTGGAACAGCGCCTCGATCCGGGCCGCGAGCCCGCTCGCCTCCGCGCTCGCCGGAAGGCCCTCGTCCCCGTCCCCGCCCCCGGGGCCGTCCCCGGGGCTGTTCAGCTCCGGTGGAGCGCCCTCGGGTTCCACCTCAACGCCGTCCCCCGTCGACTCCGCCATTCCCCACCTTCCTCACACCCGGGCCCTCCGCGCCGCGACCTCGACGGACGGGCAGGGCCGGCCAGGTCACGATAGCCGAACGGCATCAGCTGGCATGGATCCGAAGATACCCGCAATCAACTCCAGTTGACCCGCGTAACGGCGACTGACATCCTGGACGGGCAGCCCGCGGGCGCCGTCGACCAACCTGATGTCTCATCAGACCACGTCCTGGCGGCGGCTGTTGCCCCGTCGCGCGGCGCCCCGCGTCCCGCACCGCCACCGCCGCCCGCCTCCGCGCCCTCCCGCCGCACCCGCTCTCCGCCCGGGCCGCCCGTACGGCCCGGGCGGCCGCACCGAGCCCGCGTACGCCCCGGAACCGCCCGGTCACCGCCCGGTCGCCGTCCGTCCGCTCCTCCGTGCGTCCCGCATCCGTTGACCCCTGAGGACAGCCGGACGCTCGCCCTGGAACACCGCCCGTGCGGCCGCAGCCGGCAGCCCAACCCGCGCACCACCCCCGGGCCGCTCACCGAACACGACGGCGTGCGCAGCCAGTTGCTCACCAGCAGCGACCGCCACTGGCCGGGCAAGCCGCTGGACTACGTCGACTTCGTGCTGCGCCTGGACCGGCCGGCCACCGGCCCGGGGCGGGGCGGCGGCTAAAGTCCCAGGTGAGCACCCCCGCGCCCGCCCGAGGAGACCCCGCCGTGCCGACCGACCCCGCCGCCACCACGCCCGACGCCGACGCCGACGCCCGCCCGCAGGCCGCGGGCCCGCACGCCGCGCGCCCGCGGGCCGCGCGCCTGGGACTGGGCACCGCGGCGGTCGGCCGCCCCGGCTACATCACCCTCGGCCGCGCGGACGACCTGCCCGCCGAGCGCACCGTCGAGGCCCTGCGCGAACGCACCCACGCCCTGCTCGACGCCGCGTACGCCGCCGGCGTGCGCTACCTCGACACCGCCCGCTCCTACGGCCGCGCCGAGGAGTTCCTCGCCCAGTGGCTCGCCGAACACCCCGAGGCCGCGGCCGAGGTGACGGTCGGCAGCAAGTGGGGCTACACCTACACGGCCGACTGGCGCACCAGCGGCGTCGCCGCGCACGAGGTCAAGGAGCACTCGACGGCGGTGTACGACCGCCAGATCCGCGAGACCCGCGCCCTGCTCGGCCCCCACCTGGACGTCTACCTCGTCCACTCGGTCACCGCCGACAGCCCCGCCCTCACCGACCCCGCCCTGCACCGGCGCCTGGCCGGCCTCGCCGCCGAGGGCGTGCGGGTGGGCCTGTCCACCAGCGGCCCCGCCCAGGCCGAGGCCATCCGCCGGGCGCTGGCCGTCACCGTGGACGGCCGCCCGCTGTTCACCGCCGTCCAGGCCACCTGGAACCTGCTGGAGACCTCCGCCGCCCCCGCCCTCGCCGAGGCCCACCGGGCCGGCTGGCTGGTCGTGGTCAAGGAGGGCATGGCCAACGGCCGCCTGGCCGGCCGCAACGCCACCGGCCCCGACACCGCCGCCCTGCGCACCCTCGCCGCCCGCACCGCCACCGCCCCCGACGCCCTCGCCCTGGCCGCAGCCGCCGCCCAGCCCTGGGCCGACGTCGTCCTGTCCGGCGCCGCCACCCTCGACCAGCTCACCTCCAACCTCGCCGCCGCCGAGGTGGTCCTCGGCCCCGAGGACCTCGCCCCGCTGGCCGCGATGGCCGAACCCGCCGAGGACTACTGGCGCACCCGCTCGTCGCTGCCCTGGGCCTGAGGGAGACGGCGGCCCCGCCGCGCCCGGTGTCCGGGGCGGCGGGCCGGCCCTTCTGCTCTCCTCAGCCGGCGCCGGTCACGACCCGGACGGCAGGAGCGCGGCGACCTCCGCCAGCACCCGGGCCGCCGGCGCCGGGTCCACCAGCCACTTCAGGTGGCTGCTGGTCAGCGTGCGGACGTCGTAGGGGTTCTGCGGCGTCAGCGCGTCGCCCTCGCGGATCATCCGGTCCTGCATGGCCGGCGGCACGCTGGTGTCCTCGCTCAGCCGGACGTACGTCCTGGGGATCCGCCCCCAGCTGTCGGCCTGCGCCCGGTCGTCGGGGGTTCCGGCGTCGAGGTTCTCGTCGGGCTGGAAGGTGTTGAGGAAGACCATGAACTCCTCGTCCGTCCCGTCGGCGAGGAAGGCCGCCTTGAAGGACGCCAGGACGCCGGGGTCGGCCGTGCGGAAGTTGCAGCGCAGCAGCCCGAGTTCGGCGGGATTGCCGACCATCGCCGAGGCCAGCCCCCGGGCGTCGACGGCGGCCATCTCGGGCTCGGCGTAGTAGGCGCTGACGTCGAGGTCGACGGGGCACCAGGAGGAGACGTAGACGATGCGGTCGATCAGGTCGGGCCGCCGGTTGGCCGCGACGGTGGCCGTCACACCGCCGCGGCTGTGCGAGACGAGGATGACCGGACCGTTGCGCTTGGCCCGCTCCAGTATCCCGATCAGGTGCGCGGCGTTGTCGGCGAGCGTGACGCCCTTGATGGCCCCGGGCGCGCAGGCGAGCCCCGCGAGGTCCTGCGGCGCCTGGTAGGCGCCCGGGTACGTCGCGGCGAACCCGTGCCCCGGGAGGTCGACCGCGACGGAGCGGTGGCCCAGCAGGCCCAGTTCGGCCTGGAGCGGTGCGAAGGAGAAGGAGTTCGCGAAAGCTCCGTGAACCAGTACGAACGTCGGTTGCATCTGTCTACGACTCACTTTCTGGTGCCCGGCGGCGCCGCCGGCACACGCGCCGCTCGTCCCGGCGCCGCGCACCGCCTCTCACCCTCGCGGCCGGAAAACGGGACAACGCTTCGCAGTGCACCAGCCCGCCGCACAGACGTCCACGTGCATGGCAAGCGTCAGCGGTCAAGCGCGGATCCGCCCGGGCGGCGTGCGAACGACCGCCCACGATCCGGTGGTTCACCCTACTCACCGGAAGATCATCCGCACTACCCCGACGACCCGCCCCGCACGGCGCACCGCGCGAAACCGCGGGAACCCGGCCGGCCGGCTCAGCCGTGCGGGGTGGTCGGGCCGAGGGTGATGACCGGGCCGATCGGACGGCAGCCGGCGTAGGTGATGGCCTGCAAGGGCGGGCAGGGCGCGTTGGTCCGCACCGGCCCGAATGTCGGCGGCGCCGGCCGGGGCGGGACGGTGCGGACGGGGGCCGGCGCCTGGTCGCCCGAGGGCTGCCTCGCCGCAGCCGCAGTCGCAGTCGCCGTCGCGGCCGCCGTGGCGCGGGGGCGGGCCGGGGCCTGCGTGTGCCTGGTGGCGGAGGGCTCCGGCGCGGCCCCGGTCCCGTCGTCCACCGGAACGGCCGTGGGGGTCTCGGCCGGGAGGGGCGCCGGGGGAGCGGTCGTCGTCTCCACCGCCGAAGCCGAAGCCGAAGCCGAAACCGAAACCGAAACCGAAGCCGCCGCCGAGGCCGACGGCGACGCCGCCGCCGAGGGGCTCGACGTGGCCGCCGCGTCCGGCGCCGCCGGGGCGGTGCCCGGTGAGCCGGTCAGCAGCTGCGCCCCGCCGATCCCCGCCACACCGAGGGCGCAGGCCCACGCCGCGACGGCGAGGGCCCGCCGGTTGCGCGTCGTCGTTCTGCCGTCCTGCGGCCCGTCTCCGGCACTGTCCGGCACGCCGCTCCTCCACTTCATTTAGGTCAAGCGCTCGAGCTGGGCGGACTTTACACGAACCATCAGGGCCGTCCGTACGTCACCCCTACTGATGCGTGACTGATTCGCCCGGCCCCCGCCGCCCCGTACCGTCGAAGACGTCAACCGGACCGCCCCCACGACACCACGGAGCAGCACATGTCCGCCTTCGCCCTCGCCCAGGTCCACTCCGCCGAGATGTGCCCCGACATCGTCGAGTACCTGGAGCGCATCGACGACACCCTCGACCCCTTCGGCGGCCGCTTCGTCGTCCACGGCGGCACGTTCGAGAACCCGGAGGGAAGTTGGGGACCACTCGGTCTGATCCTGATCGAGTTCCCCGACTACGAGCGGGCCCGCGCCTGGTACGACTCGCCCGCCTACCGGGAGATCCTGCCGCTGCGCACCCGGCACATGGTCGCCGACGTGATCATCGCCGAGGGCGTGCCGGCCGGCTACCGGGGCGCTGACGCCCTCAAGGAGCACTGAGTCCGGGGGCGCCCAGCGGCCGTCAGGGCGCAACGTCCTGGATCTGCTCGGCGATCGGAGCCGCGAGGCCCTTGACGTGCGCCACCCGTTCCACGGTGTTGTCGCCGTCGGACACCATTTCCACGGCGTGCGCGCCGCGGTGGCCGAGCCCGGGCGTGCCCCCGCTCGCGGTGGAGAGCCAGGCGCAGGGGTTGTTCGGCAGTGCCGGGTCCGGCTCGTCCTCGAAGGGTGCGGGCGGTCGCCGTCCTGCCGCCCACCGCGACCGCCCCGGGCCTCAGAGCGTCGCCCACCGCGCCTCAGGCCGTCCGCAGCCGCTCGCGCCACCAGCCGACGGTTGCCTCGAGCTGCTGCTCCAGAGGGGTCGCCCGGAGGGTGAAGGCCGCCTCGTACGCGGAGGAGTCCATGACGAAGGGGCGGTCGAACTGGTAGCGGACCTCGCGCAGTTCACGCACCAGGGGGGAGAACAGCCCGGCTGCGCCCAGCAGGACGGGGGACAGGCGGCGCACCGCGACGGGGCCGGTGCCGGCCTCGGCGGCGAGGCGTTCGACCATGGCGCGCACCGGCAGGGCGGGGGCGGTGGGGACGTGCCAGGGGCGGCCCCAGGCGCGTTCCCCGGTGGCGAGTTCGGCCATCGCGCGGGCCACGTCGGGCAGGTAGGTCCAGCTGTGCGGGGTGTCCGGGTCGCCGAGGACGGCGACCGGACGGCCCTTGAGCAGGTTCGGCATCGCGCGGGAGGCCAGGTGGCCGCCGTCGGTGACGCCGGGGCCGAAGAAGTCCGAGGCGCGCACCTCCACGGCGCGGATCCGCCCGGCCTCGTGCAGGGCCCGCGCCTGCTCCCAGCCCGCCGCCCGCACCCGGCCCTTGGGGCCGGTCGCGGCCGGCGGCAGGTCCTCGGTCAGCGGGCCCTCGACCGGGCCGTAGCCGTACAGGTTGCCGAGCATGACCAGCACGGCGCCGCTGTCCTCGGCCGCCGCGCACAGCGCGGAGGTGAGGGCGGGCCACTGCGCGGCCCACTGCGCCAGCGGCGGTGCGGCGCAGCCGTGGATCGCGACGGCGCCGCGGGCGGCCTGTGTCAGGCGGGCGGGGTCGCTCGCGTCCAGGGCGAGGTGCCCGATGCCTTCGACGGCAGGTCCGGCGGGGCGGCCGCCGCGGGTGACGACCCGGACCTCGTGGCCCTGTTCGGCCAGCAGGCGGGCGGTGGCGGCCCCGGCGGGCCCGTGTCCGACGACCAGATGAAAGCTCACCCGCCCCACCCTAGTGCTGTGACCGGGAGGTTCACCGTGACCGGAAGGCGGCTCGTGGGGCGAGCGCACGCGAAACGGCTGGTATTACTGGGGTATGCAGGAAGAGACCGCACGCTCGGCGATCGACACGTTCATCTCCGCGTTCAACGCCTCGGACGACAGCTATGTGACTGCCCTTCTCCCGCAGGCCCTGACCTCGGACGTGGTCTTCTGGGGGCCGTTGGGTCGCAGCGAAGGAATCGCGGCGGTCGAGCGGTTCGTGCTGGACATCCGACGCCACCCGGCGGGGACCGGCACGATGGTGCGCTGCTCAGCGGTGGACATGCCCGACGAATGGGCCCGGTACCGGTGGGTCTTCACCACGCCTGACGGAGGCCCCCGCCTGGCGGGAACGGACGTCGTCCATCTGCGACGGAGCCTCATCGACCAGATCATCGTCTTCGCGGGGGAGATCGAACCGTCCGCCTCCTGAGTCATGCCACCGGCACCACCGGAGCCACCACGGGCACGCTGGCCGCCACCGGTACCGAGGGGCTCGGCTGGGAGGCCGGCGGCGCAGCCGCGGCCCTCGCCGCCGGAGCCGCGCTGGTCGCGCTCTCCCGCCGCCGCTCCGCCGAGAGCTGACACCCGGTCGCGTCCCGGCCCGCCGCCCCCACGACGGCGGGCCGGGACGCGCCCGCTCTCAGCGTTCTCGGTGCCGGTTCTCAGCGCTCGGGAACCGGTGCGCGAGCTGCTCGCGCCACCGCGCCGCGTTGCTGCCGTCCAACTGCCCCTCGAACGCCCGGTGGGCGGCCGCCACCCGCTCCTCGCTCACCTGCCGCCCGGCCCCGAAGTACCCGGCGTCGTACACCGCCCACAGGGCCTCCTCGGTCTCCTGGTCCAGGCCCAGGCAGGTCGCCACCCCGCGCCCGGTCAGGGCGTCGTCCAGCGCAGCCGCGAAGACGCGGCGCAGCCGCTGCCCGTCCCGCCCGTCCTGCCCGTCCTGCCCGTCCCGCTCGTGCTGGTCATCCGTCAAGGCTCAGTCCCCGCTGCTCTCGCCGCTGCCGCCCTTGCCCAGGAGCCACCGCTCCCGCCGTTCCCGCCGCCGCCGGCGCTGCTCCGCGCTGCGCAGCAGGTCGCCCGCGGCGAGCGTCAGCGCCGCGACCGCGCGCGCCCAGCGCGGGCCGCCGCGCTCGGCCCACACCACGCACCCGCACCCGGCGAGCACCAGTACCAGCACCCCGACCAGCACCGCTCCGACCATCACGGACTCCTCTTCTCCCTCACCGGTTCGGCCACGAATCCTGCCATGTGCCAGGATTTCCGTCCGAGTACCGAACACGACCGACGAAGAAGGAGTCACCCGTGGCCAACGCCCGGTTCGCCACCCTGCACACCACCGCGGGCCCGATCCGGCTGGAACTGTTCCCGTTCCACGCGCCGAAGACGGTCCGCAACTTCGTCGAACTCGCCGAGGGGGCCCGGGAGTACACCGACCCGCGCACCGGCGAGCCGGGCAGCGGCCCGTACTACGACGGCACGACGTTCCACCGGGTGGTCAAGGGCTTCATGATCCAGGGCGGTGACCCGACCGGCACCGGCACGGGCGGTCCGGGCTACGCCTTCGCGGACGAGTTCCACCCGGAGCTGTTCTTCACCAAGCCGTACCTGCTGGCCATGGCCAACTCCGGTCCGGGCACCAACGGTTCGCAGTTCTTCATCACGGTGGGCACGCCCACCCACCTCAACCGCCGGCACACCATCTTCGGCCAGGTCGCCGACGCCGCCTCCAAGGCCGTGGTGGACGCGATCGCGGCCGCCCCGACCGAGGGCGAGCGCCCGGTCGAGGACGTGGTGATCACCAAGGTCGAGATCACCCGGTCTTGACGGCCGTGACCGCCACAGGGGAGGCCTTCCCGCCCCGCCCGGTGCGCGGGGTGCGGGCCCGCTACGTCCTCCAGGGCGGCTGCGGCCCTTTCGCGGACGCCGTGGTCGACTTCGAGCCGTGGGAGGAGGGCGTGCACCTGGAGGTCGCCGCCGGTGCCACCGTGTACGGCGGCGCCGCCTCGCAGGAGGGCCTCGCCCGCTACCACGCGGCGCTGGCCGAGGGCGTGCGCGCCGAGCTGGCGGAGCAACTGCCGGATGCCATGGTGGCGTTGGCGCTCGTGGTGCGCCGCACCGGGGTGCACGACGTGGACACCAGCGAGTACGCCTACCGCAGGGCCGGGCAGGTGGCGGTGCGCGAGGTGCTCGCCCTCCTCGGGGCCGGTGGCGCAGGCCGGTAGCCGGAGCCGGAAACCGGGCCGCCGCCCGGCGCGGGGCACCGGGCGGCGGCATGGTCTCGACGCTCCGTCAGACGCAGCTGGTGAACGTCGGGCTGGTGTTGGCGATGTAGAGGGTCGGGCCGGCGTTGGGGTCCGAGGTGACCGGGACGGTGATGGTGTCGTCGGCGGTCCACGGGAAGCCGTGGGTGTCGAAGGTCCAGCTGCCGGTGACCTTGCGGGCGACCTCGGCCAGCGTCACCCAGCCGTACTGCTGGGGCGGGACGGAGACCACGACGGCGTTGTTGACGCTCCTCGACCCGTGCCACTCGTTGGTGAAGGACAGGGCCGAGGTGATGGTCGCCGTCAGGACGGTCGGGGCGCCTGCGGAGATGCTGGAGGTCAGGCTGGTTCCGATGGTGTTGGACCAGCCGCTCTCGTCGGTGACCGAGAAGGACTGCTGGACGGTGCCGCTGGTGTTGTTGAACCAGACCGAGGAGACGCAGGCGCGCGGCAGCGGCGCCGCGGGGGCCTCGCTCTTCACGGACCAGGAGCAGGTGGAGGTGTCCTTCTCGCACTGCTTGGCGGCGTGGTCGACGGCCAGGTTGCGGGCGGCGAGCGGGAATCCGGTGGACCACTGCTGGTTGTTGGTGCCGTTGCAGGTGTACTGGTCGGTCCAGGCGTCGTCGTAGTTGGCGCCCATCAGCAGGTCCAGGCAGGTGTTGTCGCCCGCGTGGCGGATCATGAAGGCGTCGTCCGAGCCCGGCGCCGGCTGCAGGAACCAGCGCTGGCTGGCCTGTCCGGCGCAGGTCTGCTGGCGCAGGGCCGGGGTGAAGAAGGCCAGGTCGATGCACTTGCCGGTGTCGTTGTTGACGATGGTGAAGGTGAAGTCCGAGGGGTCGACGCTCAGGTGCCAGGACTGGTGGTAGCCGGGCGCGGAGTTGGTGACGATGTACGCGCCGTCGCCCATGGTGCCGTTCTGGACGTCGAGTTGGCGCCCGTTGCTGAGCGACTTGATGGTCAGGCACTGCTGTGGCGAGGCGCAGGAGGACAGGGCCGGCGCGGCCGGTGCGGCGAGGGCGGGTGCGGCGCTCAGGCCCAGGAGGGCGCAGCACAGCGCCAGGGCGGTCGCCAGCAGCCGCGGCCAGGGCGCGGTGCGCGCCGGGGCGGGGGTGGAGGGCACGGAGGGTCCTTTCCTAGGAGAAAAGAGGGGGAGCGGGCGGTGTCAGGCGGCCGCGAAGGCCGCCTCCAGGCGCGGCACGTAGTCCGCGAGGTCCTGGGCCCAGCAGCCGGGGGTGTGGCCGCCGTGGCAGTCGGATCCCCAGCCGGCGCCGTTGCCGTAGTCGACGTAGCGGTAGGGCAGGCCGAGCGCGTCCAGGCGGTCCTTGAGGCGCTTGGCGGTGCCCTCGGCCCAGAACTCCAGGTCGCCGGCGTTGCCGTCGCCGTTGCCGGTGTAGACGGCGATGCCGGTGTGCGCGAGCAGGGCGGCCCGGGCGGTGGGGTCGACGGCGTTCCAGCGCCAGTCGGCGTTGAACACCGGGTACGGGCTGCCGAAGACGGCGTCGCTGGAGACGGTGGGGCCGTAGTCCAGGGCGCAGGGGCGCCCGTCGCTGGGCCCGCACAGGACGGTGCCGACGTTGGTGAGCATGGCGACGACGGCGCCGCGGATGATCATCTCGTCGGCGGACAGGTCGTCGGCGCCGGACATGGTGAGGACCTGCCCGAACAGTTCGGGGCGGTCCTGGGCGTAGTGCAGGGCGCCGAAGCCGCCCATGGACAGGCCGCCGACGGCGCGGTGGGCGCGGTCGCAAAGGGTGCGCAGGTTGGCGTCGACGAACGGGAGTACCTGGCCGAGGTGGAAGGTCTCCCAGTTCTGCGCCCCGGCGGCGGTGCCCTGGTCGAGCCAGTCGGTGTACCAGCCGCGCAGGCCGCCGTCCGGGATGACGGTGATCATCGACCGGGCGGCGGTCAGGGCGGGGTAGGCCAGTGCCGGGTCGGCCGGGTTGTCCGAGGCGCCGTGCAGGAAGTACAGCACGGGGTAGCGCTTGTCCGGCCGGGCGGCGTAGTCGGCGGGTAGCAGGATGCGGATGGTGTGCTCCCCGGCGACCTGCGCGGTGGTGACGGTGATGACGAAGTTGGTGGCGCTGCCGGTGGCGGCGCCGACCTGGGTGAGGCCGAAGCCGTCGGCCAGCGGCGGCGGGCCGGGCGCCTCGACGGGCGCGGCGCCCGGGGCGGCCGCGGCCGGGGAAGCGGGCGCGGCGAGCAGGAGCAGGCAGGCGGCCAGGGCGGCGAGGGCCGCTCGGGCGCGCCGGAGCCGGGCAGGGGTCATGGGCGTCCTCGGCCTTCAGCGGGCTGGTCCGGAACTCAGAGAATGTCTGAGCACTGACAACTCTTGCGAGGTGCCCGGGCCGTCCGCCAGAGCGCCCGGCGGCCCACCTGGGCCACTGGCGCATGTGCGCCACACCCGTGGGTAGCCTCCCACGGCCTCCGGCCTCCCCCGGCCCCGCCCGGGGCCGGGGCCGGAAGGCGACGAAAGGGGGGTGCTCACCGTGCACGACGTGCTGGACGCGGACTCCGAACGCGGCCGCGTCTACCGCTGCCTGGTCGCCCGGCCGCGGGCCCGGATCCAGGAGCTGGCCCCGGCGGCGGGCCTGGACGCGGACACCGTGCTGGCCGTGCTCCGCGACCTCGCCGAGGAGGGCGCCGCGGTGGCCTTCGGCCCCGCCCACAGCAGCGACGACCGCGACCACTGCTGGGAGGCCCTGCCGCCCGCCCGGGTGGTCGAGACCGTGCTCCAGCGCGACGCCATGCGCCAGGCCACCGCCCGCCGGGCCGGGGACGAACTCGAACGGCTCTACCGCTACGCCCGGCGCGACGCGGGCACCTACGGCGCGCTGGAAGTGGTCGAGGACCGCGCCGAGGTGATGGCGGCCAGCAACCGGCTGCAGCTGGCGGCCCGACACCAGGTACGGGTGATCGACGTGCCGCCGTACTCCGGCAGCAGCGCCCACTACCTCGACCAGGAGGCACTGCAGCGCCGCCGGATGGCCGCGGGCGTGGTCTACCGGGCGATCTACCAGGGCTGCGCCTTCGAGGACCCGGTGGCCGGGCCGAACATGGCGCGGATGGTCGAGGCGGGGGAGCAGGCCCGCACCCTGGACGAGCCACCGCTCAAACTCGCCATCGGGGACGAGGACCTGGCCATCGTCACCCTGCCCGCCGACGGCCGCGACGGCGTCGTCTCGCTGCTGGTGCGCCCCTCCGGGCTGCTGAACGCCCTGGCCGCGGTCTTCGAGACGCTGTGGCGCCTGGCGGTGCCCGCCACCGTGGCCGGGGTCGACCTGCGCATCGACGAACGCGACCGGCGCATCCTCACCCTGATGGCCTCCGGCGCCACCGACGACGCCATCGCCCGCCGCCTGGGCCTGGGGCGGCGCACCGTGGTGCGCCGGGTCTCCACCCTGCTCGCCCACCTCGGCGCCACCACCCGCTTCCAGGCCGGCGTCCAGGCCGCCCGCCGCGGCTGGCTGTGACGGCCCGCCACCACGCGAAGCCGGCCCGGCGGTTCACTCCCGCGCCGCCCGGCGCCACCACCCCACCGCGTCCCGGGCCGCCCAGCGGCCCAGGAACACCGCGCCGAACACGGCGAACGGGACGGGGGCGGCGAACAGCGGCACCGAACACCCGGCTCGGCCGGCCGGTGCTCATCCGCCCCCGCTCGTCCAGCCACACCGTGACCTCCTCGCCCTGCTCGTACGGCCCTTCCGGCCGCTCCGCGCCGAACTCCCGCCCCTCCACGCTCCAGCGGAAGGTGCAGGCGTACGTCTTCGCCCCCAGGCCGTTGCCCTCCCCGCCCGGCTCCTGGCCGCTCACCCGACAGCCCGTCACCCGGGCCGTCGTGCTGCGCGGACGGCCCAGCCGCTCCCGCACGGTGCCGGCGACCTGCGCGGCCGGGAACACCGCGACCAGCGTCAGCAGCAGGAACCCCACCGCCCGCGTGCCCATCCCCACGGGCGCCTGCGGATCGCGACCGCGCAGCACGGCGGACGCCGCCAGCGCCACCGCCGCCGACCCGGCGCACAGCCACCCCAGCCACCCGCCCACCGGATCGTCCTGCGACCACCGCCACACCGCCGCCGAGCCCGCGAGCGCCAGCGCCACCACCGCCGCCACGGCCACCGCCACGCAGCCGCGCACCGGCCCCGCCCCGACCACTCCCGCCCGAACCGCTCCCGCCCCCATCAGCCCCGCCCCCCAGGCGCCCGCGCCCCGCCACCGTCCCGGACCCCGATCCTCGGGCCGCCCGGCCCCCGTGACCAGGCCTCCTCCCACAACGGTGACAAGGCCGCGACATCGTCACGACCGGCGCGCGGCGGCCGGTCGTGACGATGCCCCGGCGCGCCGGCGCGCGGCGGCCCGCGCGTCAGACGGCGGACAGGGTGATCCCCAGGATCCGCGCGCCCGCCTCGGTGCGCGGCCGGTGCCGGCTGCCCGGCGCGAACACCACGTAACTGCCCGCCGGATGGCGCTCCTCGCCCTCGATCACCTCGCCGCTGAGCACGTAGTACCGCTCCTCGGTGTCGTGCACGTCGACCTCCGGCCACCGGCTGCCCGGCTCGAAGTCGATCAGCCAGGCACGGGCGTACCCGGTGGCGGTCAGCCGGCGCCGCAGGATCCCCGGCCCGACCTCCACCGGCTCCACGTCGTCGACCAGCAACGTCGTCTTCAGTGCGTCGTTCTCGTCCATGCCCCCACTGTGGCCGCCCCCACCCCCGCCGCCCCAGTGTCCGCAAAGACATCCTCGGGTACATTCCTGCCATGCACGCACCCGCCGCCGCCCCTGCCGGGAACGCACCCGTGACAGCAGCCGTGACAGCGCCCGCGGAAGCACCCCGCCACCGGGTGGTGGCCCTGCTCGGCGCACCCCAGGCACCCTTCGAACTCGCCTGCGCCGCAGAGGCCTTCGGCACCCAACGCGCCGGACTGCCCTCCTACTACGAGTTCGCCCTGTGCACCGAGACCCCCGGCCCGCTGCCCACCACCCTCGGCGTCCCCCTGCTGGTCGAGGACGGCCTCGAGGCGCTGGAGCACGCCGACACCGTCGTCGTCCCCGGCTGGCACCCGCCCGGCTCACCCGCGCCGGCCCCCGTCCTGGACGCGCTGCGCACCGCCCACGCCCGCGGCACCCGGATCGTCTCCATCTGCACCGGCGCCTTCGTCCTCGCCCAGGCCGGACTGCTCGACGGACGCCGCGCCACCACCCACTGGGGCCGCACCGCCCAACTCGCCGCCCAGCACCCGGCCCTGGAGGTCGACCGGGACGTGCTGTACGTCGACCACGGCGACGTCGCCACCAGCGCCGGCTCCGGCGCCGGCATCGACCTGTGCCTGCACCTGCTGCGCCGCGACCACGGCGCCGCCTACGCCGGGCAGGTCGCCCGGCACATGGTGCTGCCCCCGCACCGCGAGGGCAGCCAGCTGCAGTACGCCGCCGCCCCGGCGCCCGCCCGCGCGGACGAGTCGCTGGCGCCGCTGCTGGACTGGGCCCAGGAACGGCTGGGGGAGCGGCTGACCCTGGACGACCTGGCCGCCCGCGCCGGACTGTCCGGGCGTACCCTGTCCCGGCGCTTCACCGAACAGCTCGGCACCAGCCCCGGCCAGTGGCTGCTGGCCCGGCGCATCGACGCCGCCCGGGCCCTGCTGGAACAGACCGACCTGCCGGTGGAGGCCGTCGCCGCCCGGGTGGGCCTGGCCTCCGCCGTCAACCTGCGCCGCCGCTTCCACGCCGCGCTCGGCACCACCCCCGGCGCCTACCGCCGCACCTTCGGCGAACGCCTCAACTAGCGCCCGCGCCCCGGCAGTTCGATGCCGGTGGACACAGGGGGAAGGCGAACCGCCCGTCGAAGCCCCCGGACCCCAGGTGTCGCGTCACCCGGCGCTGGACCGGGTGACGCGGCACGGCCCCGCCCGACCGGCGGCCGCCCTCGGCCAGTGGGCGGACGGCCGCTCCACCGGCCGCCAGCAGTTCGTCGACCGCCTGACCCCGCTGCAGGACGCCGTCGCCGAGACCGTCTTCGCCCGCGAGTCCAGGTTCTGAGCCCGGGCGGCCGCGCACCGCTCCCGGCGCCGCGTCAGTTCGCCGCGACCGGGAGCAGGCCGCGCTCGCCGAAGACCTTCTTGGCGACGAAGGTCGCGTTCAGGGCCTTGGGGAACCCGCAGTAGACGGCGGAGTGCAGCAGGGCCTCGGTGATCTCGGTGGGGGTGAGGCCGACGTTGAGGGCGGCGTTGATGTGCACCTCCAGCTGCGGCTCGCAGCCGCCCAGCGCGGTGAGCATCCCCAGGGTCACCAACTGGCGTTCCCGCGCAGCGAGTTCATGGCGGCTGTAGATCTCGCCGAAGCCCCAGGCGACGACCTGGTGGGCCAGCTCGGGATTGATGTCGGCCAGCGCGTCGATCACCCGCTGCCCGCCCTCGCCGTCGACCCGGGTGAGCACCTCCAGGCCCCGGTCGAAACGCTCCTGCCGCTGCTCGGCCCCGTTCGCGGAAACACCCATGGCGCCTGTCCTCTCCTCGTACCCGTACTCGTGCTCGTGCCGTGGTCCCGGCCCTTGCGGTCGTGACCACGGCATGAACCGTAGGACTTGGAGTGCACTCCAACTCAAGCCGGAGCCAAAGCCGCGCCCGTACGACACCCCGTCAGGGGCGGGGCGTCCACCCGGGCGGAGTCAGCGCGGTATCGGCGAGGATTCGGGCGACCGTCCCCGCCAGCGTGCTGTCCTGCGGGACGACCCGCTCGGCGCCGCCCGGCAGCAGGTCCCGCTCCCGGTACCAGCCGGCCATGTCCTCGGGCGAGAACTCGGCCGCCTGCGACCGGGTGGCGTGGCGGCGCACCGTCTCCGCGAAGTCGACGTCCAGGTAGTACAGGTGGCTGCGCCCCCGGTGGTCGGCGACCAGGTCCGCCAGCATCGGGCCGTAGCGCTCGGCGGCGAGGATGCCCTCCACCACGACGTGGAAGCCGCTGTCCAGCGCGTGCCGCGCCACCAGGGAGATCAGGCCGATGTTCGCCCCGCCCGGCACGTCGCGCTCGCGCAGCACGGTGCGCCGCAGCAGGTCCTGCCCGACGAGGGCAAGGCCGCGCCCGTACGCGGCCCGCAGTCCGGCGGCGACGCTGGACTTGCCAGCCCCGCTCGGCCCCCGCACCACCACCAGCACCGTGTCCCGACTGCCCGTCACCGGGCCACCCTGGTGCCGCCGACGGGGCGGTGTTGCGGTTGGATCACGGAGCGTCCGGTTCGTCAAGCATTGGGTGGGAGTGCGGCGATTGATTTTGTTGGCGTGAATGTCATCGGACTCTCATAATGCCTGCTGAGACACGTGACGGACGGTCCGGAGAGCCGCTTGGGGGAGCGGGATCCGACGGTGGCCCGCGTGCGAAATCCCACGTTTTCCCTTTGGGGGGAGTCCTTTGTCCGCGCCCGAGAACGAGAGCGCCGCCTTCACCGATCCGCCGCCGGAGCCGGCTGCCGCGGTGACGGAACCGGCCGCCGCACCCACGCCCGCACCCGTAGAGGTGCCCGGGCCCGCAGCCGCGCCGGAAGCGGCTGCCGTGCCCCTGCCCGCGCCCGCGCCCGCGCCCGTACCCGCGCCGGACCAGGCCCCGGCCCCGCGCCGGCTGCCGCGCGCCGTCGGCGTCGCGCTGGCCACCGCCGGGCTGCTCGCCGTCACCGCGGCCAGCGCCGCGGTGACCGTCGCGGTCGGCAAGCCCGACAGCCGTCCGGCCGCCGCGCCCGCGCCCCGCGCCACCGCCACCGCCTCGCCGAGCGCCGGTGCGAGCGCGACGCCCTCCGCCGTCCCGGTGCCGACCGTCGTGCCGAGCGAGCCCGCCCCGGCCAGCACCGTCAAGGGCACGGTCAGCAACGGCAAGCACGAGGGCGACCTGCGCTACTTCCTGCTCCCGATCCCCGCCGGCGGCGAGTCCTACGGGCCCGCGGACGGGATGCCGATGACCCGCGACGACGTCTCCGGGATCTTCGGCAAACAGGACGACATCGACACCATCCTCAACCGGCTCGGCTACCGGGACGGGGCGACCCGCACCTACCGCACGGCCGACGGCAAGGCCGAAGTGACCGTCACCCTGCTGCACTTCGGCTCCGCCGACACGGCCAGCAGGTTCGTCCAGGGCTACACCATCAAGTCGCAGGAGCCGATCGACATCGACGGCGACCCCAACGCCCACGGCTTCCGCCGCACGCCCAAGCACGAGGCGTACACCGGCTCGATGACCGGCGTCTCCAGCCAGGGTGACGTCCAGTACACCATCGACGTCGACGTCAAGGGCACACCGGACAAGGCGCTGCTCAACGACCTGATGAAGCGCCAGCGCGAGTGGCTCGCATCCGGCGGCTGAGCCCGCGCCGGCGCCCGCCCCACGACGTCGTCCTCCCTTCCTCCTGTCTGGAGCCACTTCCGTGACCACCGAACCCGAGCAGCCGCCGTCCGCGGCGGCCGAACCGCCGCTGCCGCCGGTACCCCCGGCGCCGGACGAGCCGCCGGTCCCGCCCGTGCCGCCCGTGCCGCCCGTCCCGCCCGTCCCGTTCGGCTCCGCCGAGGCGTCCGACGAACCGTCCGCCGCGCCGTCGGCCGAGCAGACGCCGCACCAGGACCCCTACGCCGCCGACATCCTGTCCGCCGGCCCGGAGTCGGCCCCGCGCGCCCCGCGCCGCCCCCGCCCGGTGCTGCTGTCCGTCTGCGCGCTGGCCGTCGGCGTCCTGGCCGGTGGCGGCGCCGGCTACGCGATCCAGGCCCAGCGCCCGCCCACGCCCCTGCCGCCGCTGCAGGTGGCCCTGCCGGCCTACCCGGCCGAGGTGGTCGACCCGGCCGCCCTCGCCGCCGCGCAGCCCGGGCCGCCGGCCATCGAGGGCGACCTGCCCAAGCTGCTGGTCAGCGCCCCCGACGGCAGCACCGCCTGGGGCGACTACCCGAACAAGCCGGGCTGGATGTCGATCGGCGAACTCGCCGAGCGCAGGGGCGGCGCGGCCCTGGTCTTCAAGGACCTGGCCTCCTCCGGCTTCCGGCGCGCCGCTGAGGTGGACTGGATGAAGGGCGACACCCGCTACCGCGTCTCGCTCACCCAGTACACCCCCGAGCACATCGACGAGGCCGAGGCCGCCTCCGGCTTCTGGATGCCCTTCGCCGGCGACGCCAACGGCGGCTACAGCATGGACTTCACGCCCAGGAAGTGGTCCGACACCGAGGAGCAGTACTACTACGGGCAGGCCCAGGCCCAGCGCGGCACGGTGCAGATGAAGGTGGAGATCTTCAGCCCGAAGCCGGTGGACGGCGAGGAACTCAAGGCCCTGGCCAAGCAGCAGTGGGAGCGACTGGCATGACCGACGACGACTCCGTGACCGCGACGCCGGCCACCACGCCCGCCCCCGAACCCGCCGCCCCCGAACCCGCCGCCCCGAACCCGCCGACGCCGCAGCGGGGTTCACCCCCGAGCAGCCCCCCGCCGCGCCCCGCCCCGCCTCCCGCCGCCTGCTGCGCGCGGGCGCGGCGACGGTGGCCGCCGCGCTGGTGGGCGTGGTCATCGGCGTCGGCATCATCAAGACCCGGTACGACGACCCCGCCCCGGCCGCGGCCGCCGGCCCCACCGGCGCCCCCGCCCCGACGGCCACCCCCACGCCGTACGGCGCGAAGTCCAACGGCAGCCACTTCGGCTCGCTGCGCGACCTGCTGCTGCCCGTCCCGGCCGGCTTCGAACTCGGCCCCGACGAGGGCGGCTACGGCAACGACACCGAGATCGGCGCCGGGCAGATCTCGGACGAGCTGGACGCCGAGCTCCAGCAGGTCCCCAAGGACAAGCGCGACAAGCTGCGCTCCTACTGGGAGGGGCTGCACGTCAAGGGAACCGGCGTGCGGACCTACCGCAACGACGGCAACAACCTGGTGGTCGGGCTGCGGCTGCGCCAGTTCAACCAGCAGGAGGTGCAGCGGATCAACGAGTACACCGCGGTGTTCACCGGCGACACCGGCATCTTCCGCTCCGGCCCGCAGATCCCGGGCCACCCCGAGGCGCACTGCTACCTGATGCCCGCCCCGCCGTCCGCGCCGATCGACTACCTGGAGTGCTCGGCCGCCGAGGGCGACCTGCTGGTGGTCATGAGCGTCGAGGGCGTGGCACCGCTGCCCAAGGACAAGATCGTCGGCCTCTTCACCCTGCAGCTCGACCGCCTCGCCAGCCCGGGAGCCTCCGCATGACCGACCACGCCACCGCGCCGCAGCCCGGGCCGGAGCCCCACGACCAGGCCACCGCCGTCACCCCGGTCACCCCCGCGGACGACGCCAACCCTTGGGCCGCCATCACGATCGACGACCCGCAGCCCGACGCCGGCCAGGCCCCCGCGCCGTTCGCGCCGCCCGAGCCGACGCAGAGCCCGCAGGAGCAGGCCGCCCGCCGCGCCCGGCGCCGCAGGGCCGCGGTGCGGTGGAGCTGCGCCGTCCTGGTGTTCGCGATCGCGGGCACCGGCACCGCGCTGGCGGTCACCGCGCCCGAGCGCACCGACATTCCCGGTCTGGCCACCGCCAACGACGGCCGCTACACCTTCCCGCCCCTGACGCTGCCTCCGCTGCCCTCGGGCAAGGCCGCGCCGGACCTGAAGGACAACAGCAAGGGCCTGCACCAGGCGGACCTGCGCTACCTGCTGCTGCCCGCCCCCAAGGAGGCCGGCGGCTCGGTGAACCCGCCGGTCTTCCCGTCGCCCACCGCGCCCACCGCCACCGCCTCGGCCCCGGCTTCCGCGTCGGCCGCGCCCTCGGACACCGCGCCGGCGACCCCGGGAGCGAGCGCCTCGGCCACCGCCGCGCCGGCCGCGTCCGCCGCCCCCGGCGCGACGGCCCCGGCCAACTGGGTGGGCTGCGAGGCGATGGGCTCCGAGCTGCAGAACCCGGCCAGGCTGCACGGCCTGCTGCTGCAGAACGTGTGCCGCGCGGCGACCGTCCGGGAGTGGACGGCCTCCGACGGCACCTCGACCCGGATCCGGCTGCTGCGCTTCGGCTCCCCGAACGAGGCCCGGGAAACCTACTTCCGCGGGCGCACGGACCTGCAGCTCAAGGCCGCCCCCGACGCGAAGATGGCCTCCGGCGACGGCTGGGACACCGTCGCGGGCATCGAGGTGACCCGCAAGGACTCCCAGGAGACCGCGGGCAAGGGCGTGCCGACCACGCGGGTGGCGTTCGTGTCGGCCTCCGACGTGGTGGCCGTGGTCACGATGACCAACCCGCGCGGGGTGCCGGCCACGGCGTTCCGCCAGGTCGTCACCCTCCAGTGCGACCTGCTGGCCTGACCGGACCCGCCACCAGGGCCCCGCACCCCTTTCCCTGGAGGGGGTGCGGGGCCCTGTGCGCGGGGCGTCATGTCCCCCAACGGGCTCTCGTCCGTGCGGAGCGCGCCCCCCGAACGGTCCCCGTGCTCCCTTCCGGCGATCCGGCTCCTGCGGCCGTGAACCCGCTCGGCCCGTGGGGCCGTTGACCCGGTGGGAGCGAAAAGGTGGAGGGGCGTCGCAGGACGGCTGTCCTGCGGCGCCCCTCGTCCACGCTCAGGCGCGCTCGTCCGCGCTCAGGCGCGGTGGTACTGGACGGGGGAGTGGACCTCGCCGCCCAGCGCGCCGGCCGCGTGGCGGGCCCAGAACGGGTTGCGCAGCAGCTCGCGGCCGAGCAGGACGGCGTCGGCCCGGCCGGTGGCGAGGATGTCCTGGGCCTGGGCGGGGTCGGTGATCAGGCCGACGGCCGCCACCGGCAGCCCGGCCTCGTTGCGCACCGCCTCGGCGAAGGGCACCTGGAAGCCGGGCGCGGCCTCGATCCGGGCGTCGGGCACGAGGCCGCCGGTGGAGACGTCCAGCAGGTCCACGCCGTGCGCCTGGAGTTCCTTGGCCAGGCGCACGGTGTCCTCGCAGGTCCAGCCCTCGCGGCCGTCCTCGGGGTTCTCGGTGAGCCAGTCGGTGGCCGAGACGCGGAAGAACAGCGGCAGTTCCTCGGGCCACACCGCGCGCACCGCGTCGACGACCTCCAGGGCGAAGCGGATGCGGCCCTGGAAGTCGCCGCCGTAGGCGTCGGTGCGGTGGTTGCTCTGCGGGGAGAGGAACTGGTGGATCAGGTAGCCGTGGGCGCCGTGGAGTTCGACGGCCTGGAAGCCGGCCTCCAGCGCGCGCCGGGCGGCGTCGGCGAACTTGCCGACGATCTCCCGGATCTGATCGACCGTCAGCTCTTCCGGCGTGGTGTGGTCGGGGGAGAAGGCCACGGCGCTGGGCGCGACCGGGGTCCAGCCGTGCTCCTCCTCGGGGGCCAGGGCGCGCCCGCGCTCGACCCACGGCCGCTCGGTGGAGGCCTTGCGCCCGGCGTGTCCGAGCTGGACGGCCGGGACGGTGCCCTGCTCCTTGAGGAAGGAGGTGATCCGGCGGAACGCCTCCAGCTGGGTGTCGTTCCACAGCCCGAGGTCGTACGGGCTGATGCGCCCCTCGGGGCTGACGGCGGTGGCCTCCACGATGATCAGCCCGGTGCCGCCCGCGGCCCGCGCCGCCAGATGGGTGTAGTGCCAGTCCGTGGGCACCCCGGCCGCCTCCCCGGCCGGGGCGGCGCTGTACTGGCACATCGGCGGCATCCAGACCCGGTTGGGGACGGTCACGTCCCGCAGGGTGTACGGGGTGAAGAGGGTGGTGCTCATGTCGGGCTCCCGGCTCGGTCCGCGGCGCCCGTCGGCGCGGGCGGGCGCAGCTTGTTGCGAATGAAATCTACGCGCTCCGACAATAGTTGTGCACTCATTAAGTTGCAAGAGCTGCATATTTTTGCGGGCGGGCCCACCGGCGGGCGGCCCCGCGCGGTGGACGGCCCCGCCGCCGGCGGCCGCCGCGCAACTCAGAGGAACCTCAGAGCTCCCCACTCCTGCCGCCCGAGGTGACGCGGGGTCAGAATTGGCGCCGCCGCGTCAACCGCGGCCGGAGAGGCCCCGCACGGCCCCGGCACCGGCGCGCATCCCCCAACCCCCACCTGACCGAGGAGCTTCCGATGACCGTCGACCCCTCGCCCCTCGCCGAACGCACCCGCCCCCTGGTCCTGGGGCTGTTCCGGATCGTGGTCTCCCTGCTGTTCGCCTGCCACGGCGCGGCCACCATCTTCGGCGTCCTGGGCGGTACGCACGGCAAGGCACCCGGGTTCGGGCAGTGGCCCGGCTGGTGGGCGGCCGCCATCCAGCTGGCCGGCGGCGTCCTGGTCCTCGTGGGCCTGGCGGTGCGCCCGGCCGCGCTCCTGTGCTCCGGGTCGATGGCCTACGCCTACTTCGGCGTGCACCAGGAGCACGGCCTGTGGCCCATCCAGAACGGCGGCGAACCCGCGGTGATGTTCTGCTGGGCCTTCCTGCTGATCGCCGCGGTCGGGCCCGGCGGCCTGACCCCGGGCCGGGTGCTGCGCCGGGTGCCCGGCAGAGCGGCCCTGTCCGTCTGACCGCCCCCAGCCCCCCGGCCGCAGCCCTTGGCCGCAGCCCCCGGCCTCAGCCGCCCGCCCCGGCCCCCGCCTCCAGGAGGCCGCGGGCGCGGTCCGCCAGGCCGTCGGCGCCGCACTCGACGGCCAGCTCCAGCCCCCGGGCGAGCGCGGCACGGGCCTGCGGAGCCGGCACCGGCGCCCCGCCGAGGTCGACCAGTGCCATCGCGTGCTCGTAGCGGGCCGGCGAGCGCTCCAGGTGCCGCACCGCCTGCGCCAGCAGCTCGGCCGCGCGCGGACCGTCGTGCACCGCGGCGCACAGGCGCAGCGCGCTGCCGACGGCCGAGTCCGTGCCCGACCGCCGGGCCCGGCGCACGGCCTCCCCGGCCAGCTCGCGGGCCCGCTGCGGCTCGGACGGGGCCACCGCCCGCGCCAGGTGCCCCAGCCACGGCGCCCACACCGTGTTGCGCCACCCGCGCGCGTCCAGGGCCGCCCCGGCGGCCGTCAGCACCTCGGCCGCCCCCGCCGCGTCGCCCGCCGCCAGCAGCAGGCGCCCGTACAGCGTGGGAGCGTCGGGCAGCACCATCACCGTCGGGTAGGGCGGGCCGAAGGCGTGCTCGCGCGCGAGTTCCAGGGCCTCCTCCAGCCGGCCGCGCGCTGCCAGGGTCTCGGCCAGCGCCCCGACCGCGTCCCAGTGCAGCGGGGTGCCCGGGCCGATCCGCCCGGCCGTGCGCAGGGCGCGGCGCAGGTAGTCCTCCGCTTCGACGAGCGCGCCGCAGCGGAACCGCAGCATGCCGGTCAGCAGGTAGGCGAAGCCCAGGTGGCCGCCGCTCCACCCGGCGACCTCGTAGGCGCGCACCGCCTCGGTGAACAGCTCCTCCGCCCGCTCGACGCGGTCGGCGTACAGGTAACTGAGGCCCAGGATCCCGGGCAGTTCGAAGCCCCAGGTGGTGTTGGTCCAGCCGAGGCTGTGCGGCAGCCGGCCCTGCGGCAGCGCGGAGTCGGCCAGCGCGAGCGCCCGCGCGCGGTCGGCGCCGCGCAGCGTGAGGTCCCAGCAGCGCAGCACGGCCACCGCGTGGGCCAGACCGTCGTGCTCGAAGACGGCCCCGCCCGGGGCCGCCGCGTCCGCGCCGGCGTCGGTGAAGGCCATGCCGACCGTGTCCAGCGTCCGGTGGAACTGCGCAAGGCGCCGGGAACGGCCGGGGCCGTCCGCGTCCTCGGACTGGAACGCGGCGAACATGAAGTGGGCGACCTCCAGACGCAGCCGTCCCGGCCCGGGCGGGGTGCGCGCGGCCTCCTCGGCGCACAGCGCGGCGGCCTCGCCGAGCCGGTTGCTGTGGGCGAGGGCCTGGGCGAGGCGGAAGGTCGCGTCCACCCGCAGCCCGGGGTCCAGCCCGTACGGGTCGGCGAGCGCCAGGCGCAGCTGGTTGACCGTGGTCGCCGGGTCGGTGAGCAGGGCCGAGCAGCCGAGCTCGTAGAGCACCGAGGCGCGGTCCTCGTCGGCGGGCGGCTCGCTGAGGGCGCGGCGCAGGCAGCGCTGCGCGGCCTCGGGCGCGCCGATCGCCAGGTGCTCGCGGGCCGCCCGGCGCAGCTTGTCGACGATGACGCCGTCCCCTTCGGGCAGGATCTCCAGCATGTGCCGGGAGGCCGCCGGCAGGCCGAGGCCGGCGTTCTCGACCTCGACGGCGGCGACCCCGTGCATCCCGGTCCGGGCGGCCGGCGTCATCGACTGGTAGACGGAGGTGGCGATCAGCGGGTGGACGAACTCCAGCCGGCCCGCCGCTGTGCCGGTCAGCACCCGGTGGCGGCGCAGTTCCCGGACGGACTGGGCGGCGGTCTCGGGCCCCTGGGCACAGATGGCGGCGGCGAGGTCGGGGCGGATGTCGGTGTCCAGGACGGACGCCGCCCAGGCGAAACGCAGCGCGGTGGGGCCGAGCCGGTCCAGCCAGTGCCGCAGCGTCATCCCGCGGGCGGTGGCGGCGATCTCGCGCAGCAGCCCCGTGCTCTCCTCGACCGGGTCGAGGCGCTGGTCGGCCACCTCGCGCAGCAGGGCGGCGGTCTCGTACGGGTTCCCGGCGGTGACGGCCCAGACGTGGCGGCAGAAGGCGTCCTCGGCCTGCGCGCCCAGCGCCGCGCGGACCAGGTGCGCGACCGAGGCGGGCTGGAGCGGGCGCAGTTCGTGCCGGCGGTCGGCCCGGTCGGCGAGGCCGCGTTGCAGCGCCAGCGCGTCGTCGGGGAACTCGTCGCGGCAGGCGAGCACCAGCAGGGCCGGCAGCTCCCGGGCCCGGACCGCGAAGCCAGCCAGCCGAGCGACTCCGGGTCGGCCCAGTGCAGGTCGTCGACCAGCACGGCCAGCGGCGAACGCAGCTGCACCAGGCGGGTCACGACGAAGTCCAGCCCGTCGCGCACCCCTTGCGGGTCGAGCTGCCCGCCGGGCGGCCGCAGGCCGGCTGCGGGGCCGACGACGTCCTCCCACGGGCCGAAGACCCGCGCCCGCTCGTCGTCGGACAGGGCCGACAGCACCGGCCGCACCAGCTGGCGCACCACATGGAACGGTTCGTGGCACTGCCGCTGGCCGCCCCGGGCGAACAGCACCGTGCAGCCCGCGTGCCTCGCCGCCCGGCGCACCTCGGTCAGCATCGCGGTCTTGCCCAGTCCGGCCGCTCCGGTGTAGAGCAGCAGCTCCCCGACCCCGGTGCCGGCCGGCCGGGTCAGCGCCTCGATCGCCTGGGCCGCCGACCGCAGTTCGGCCTCGCGCTCGTGCAGCGGCCCGTCGTCCCGTCCGGCCCCCTCGCCGCCCCCGGCCTTCCCCTCGGCCACCCGCCGCCTCCAATTCGCCCTGCCGGGCCCGTCGTTGCAGAGAGCCGAGGTTACTGCCGATCAGCCCGCTCCGGTGCGGGCTTGACAAAGCCGCACGCGGCCCGCCGCCCGGGCCCGGCGCGCCACGGACACGCCGACCCGCCCCGCAAAACCGTTGGCCCGTGTCCGCCCGGACCGCGATACTCGCCTGCCGGCGGTGCGGACGAAGGGGGAGCGGGCGGGCGTGGAGGTCTTCGAGTGCAGGGGGTGCGGCACCGCCCTGACCGGGCCGCTGTCGCGGGTCCCGTTCCCCGTCTACGCCGGCATCCCCTACGGCAACGGCGTGGCCATGCCCGTCCTGATGGAGTCCGGGACCTACGCCCTCGGCATCGACCTGCTCGACCCCGCCGACGAGGGCGAGAACGAGGGGTCGGTGCTGCTGGCCCCGGGCGACGCCGCCGGCACCCGCCTGATCCCCGGGCGCAACGAAGGCAACTGCTGCGGCCTCGACGGCTACGGCGGACCGAACCTCGCCTGCGCGGGCTGCGGCCGCCCGGTGGCGGCCCGGATCGACGAGTGCTCCGCGTGGCAGGCCACCTGGCTGGAACCGGACGCGGCGCGCCGAGTCCCCGCGGGTCCGCCCCGCCCGGTCGCCGACTGGGCGTCGGTCGCCGGCCGGTGGCGCGCCGCCGCCCTGGTGGAGGCGGACGGGAGCCGGAGCATCCGCTGGGACGTGGAAGCCGCCGTGACCCTGGCCCACCTGGTCTCCGCCGCCGACGGCGCGCCCCTCGCCCTCGCCCCCGGCCCGCTCGCCCAGGCCTTCCGCGGACTCCTCGGCCAACTCCCGCCCCCGCAGGCCCGCCCGGCCCGGCGCGCGGCCCTGGCCGGACCGGGCCGACCACTGCCCCGTCCCCTCCCGGACATCGCCGTGGTCCCGCGCCATCCGCAGACCGGCGAGCCCTGGCCCACGCCGCCGGGCGTGGCCGCCGCGCCGCTGGCCGCCGAGTACTGGGCCGCCCTCGCCTTCCACGACGAACGCGAACTCGCCCCCGCCACCGGCCGACTGCCCCCCGGCGTCGAACGCGACGACCCCCTCCCACCCCACCCCCTCTACGCGGGCTACCTCGACCGGTGGGTCTTCCGGGCCGTCCTGAACCGCCTGAACGGCGTCGACGACACCCAGGACGACCACCGGTGAGCAACGACGACGGCGCCGCCCGGGACGCATCCCGGACGGCGCCGCCGCCTTCACGTGCCGGCCGTCAGCCGCGCGCCGTCTGCGGCACGCGCTGCGCCGGGACGGCCGACGTCTTCGCCGTACCCGTACGGCCGGCGACCGGGGCGGCGCCCAGCGCCGTGCCACGGGTCTCCTCCGCCCACAGCACGCACACCAGCAGGCCCAGCGCCGTCGTCCCGGCGGCGATCAGCATGGTCGGCCCGGTGCCCAGCCCGGTCAGCGACAGCGGCAGCAGGTAGGTGCCCACCGCCGCGCCGATCCGGCTCACCGAGGTCGCCACGCCCACGGCGGTGGCCCGGATCTCGGTCGGGAACAGCTCGTTGGGGTAGGTCCAGTCGAGCACGTTCGGCCCGCCGCACAGGAACGCGTACGCGCACAGCGCCGTCAGCGCCACGGCGGCCGGCGCGGTGGGCCACACGCCCAGCAGCGCCAGCGGAACGGTCATCAGCGCGAACGACCAGACGATGACGGGGCGCCGGCCCTTGGTGTCGACCAGGCGCAGCGCCGGGTAGCAGCCCAGCAGGAAGACCAGGCTGATCAGCCCGGTACCCAGGGTCTCCATCACGGTGCCGCCGGGCATGCCGAAGGAGGACAGGATCTGCGGGCCGAAGGTCAGCATCGCGAACAGCGGGCCGACCTGGCACAGGAAGAACAGGCCGCAGAACAGCGTGCGGCGCCGGTACGGCGGGGTCATCAGCAGCCGCAGCCCGCTGCTGCGCCGGGCGCGCTCGGCCGGGTCGGGCATCAGCTCGCGGCCGTCCACCCGCACCCCGAGGTGCTTCTCCACCACGCGCACCGCGTCGCCCACCCGCCCGTTGGCGGCCAGCCAGCGCGGCGACTCCGGCGAACCGCGCCGGATCACCAGGAACACCACGCACAGCACCGTCGAACTGGCCAGCATCCACCGCCAGCTGCCCGGTCCGGCCAGCTCCAGGAACAGGTAGCCCACCACGTAGGCGAGCACCGAGCCGGCGTACCAGGCGACGATCTGCTGGCCGAGCAGCCGCCCGCGGTGCTTGGCGGGCAGCCACTCGGCGAGCAGGGAGGTGGCGATCGGGTAGTCGGCGGCCACCGCCATGCCGAGCACGAAGCGCAGCACGGCGATCGCCCACACCGAGTCGACCCAGAAGGAGAGCACCGAGCAGGCGACCATCACCAGCAGGTCGGCGGTGTACATCACCTCCCGGCCGATCTTGTCGGTCAGCACGCCGAACAGGGCGCCGCCGACGAACATGCCCACCAGGGCGGCGGCGCCGATCAGGCTGACCTGCGCGGTGGACAGGCCCAGGTCGGGGCGCATCCCGATCAGGGCGACGCCGACGATGCTCAGGATGTAGCCGTCCAGCAGCGGCCCACCGGAACAGGCGAGCGCCAGCCGGCGGTGGAAGGCGGTATACGGGGCGTTGTCGATGGTCTGGGACATGGGTTTCGGGGTCCTCCGGAGCGTACGGCCGCGTCTCGCGCCCGTGCGCCGGGTAGACGGCAGGGAACGACGCCGCCCACGCTGGACGGCGCCTCCGCCCGATCACACCGGGCGACCGTCCACGGTTGCCCGGGTACACACGTGCCACCACCGGGTCCAAGGTCAACCGGACCGGTGACCTTGGTCCCGAAACGGACAGGGCCTTCGCCCGTGCCGAACCAAGGCCTGCCCAGTGCCCGTAGGCGTCGTCGCCGTCTGCCGCCGCGATCCCCCGCCGCAGGTGAGCCTTCTCACGACGGGCGCCCGCGGGCGTGGCGAGAGCCACAGTTTCGACTCCTGGTCCAGACCAAGCGTCCCGGGTCGGGCAGCTCGGTCCAGCGCATGACCTCGGGGCCGCCGTGCTCCTCGATGCGGATCGCGTGCACGGGGTGACCGCCTTCCTGCGCGGGTTCGTTCGGGAGGGAACGTCCAGCACGGTAGGCAGCCGAAAATGGACCCACAAGTCCAGAATCCGTTGGAAAGGAGTGCCTTTCGCCGGCCCCGGGCCGGGCGCTAGCCGGGCGTGCCCAACTCGACGTTGTAGTCGGCAAGCTGGGCGATCCGGGTCTCGCTCAGGACGCCCTGGTGCACCCAGACGTCGTCCAGCGAACCGGCGAAGTACTCGCCCCAGGCGCCGTCGGTGCGCGCCCGGCCGAACTCCAGGCCCGCTCCCGCGTCGAAGGGGCGCACGCTCGGGGCGGAGGAGACGTGCGGGGTGCAGCCGCTCGCGTCGGGCTCGCAGGACTGGTTCTCGCGCTGCCCGTCGACGTACAGGGTGAGCCGGGAGGCGTCGGCGTCGTAGACCACCGCCAGGTGGGTCCAGTTCTCCAGCACCGAGATGTTCGCGGTGTGGGCGACGGTGGTGCGGGCGGCGGTGGGGCTGTCGGAGTCGGCGACCGTGGCCTGCCACTCGCCCATGGGGCCGCCGCCGTACGGGTCGACGCCCAGGTAGTGCCAGCGCAGGGCGACGGAGCTGGTGGTGCCGGTGCCCTGGGAGAGCACCGTCATGTCCCGGGTGGGGTCGCTGCTGTTGGCCCAGGCGGTGAGGGTGAAGCTCCGGTCGGCGTGCAGGGAAGCGGCGGCGGCCTCGGCGTAGCCGGTGGCGCCGTCGAGCCGCAGGAAGCCGGGGGCCGGGAGGAGGGGCTCCTCCGGGCTGACCGAGGCGCCGTTGCCGAGGACGGCGGCCGCGTGGGCGGAGCCCTCGTCCGGCGAGCTCAGCGGGCTGCCGGCGGCCTGGGCGAACTTCCAGCGGTCGATCGGCTGCGGCTGGTTCGTGTCGGCGGCCGCGGTGGCGGCCGGGGCGGCCAGAAGTACTCCGGTCACGGCCACGGCCGCCAGCAGTCTGGATCCACGTACGGTCATATCGGCTCCACGGTTGAAGATCATCTGAAACGGAGCAGAAGCTTCGTGGAGCACACGAACCGATGTCAATCCTTTTGGTGCACGCTGGTCAGCCCACCGGGACCGGGACGCCCTGGATGAGGAGCGGGAGGCCGGCGCCGTGCTCCCAGGCGTCCCAGGCGTCGTCGACGCGCCGGTACTGGTCGTCGGCCATGACCTCGCGCAGCTTGGACTGGGGCACCCAGTGCAGGCCGCGGATGTCGGCCGGCGGCTGGTGGCGGCGGACGGTGTCGGCCTGCTGGGGCGTGAGCATCCCGCCCGCGTAGACGAAGTCGACGCCCTCGGGGAACTCGGCGGCGGGCACGTAGTCGATGGTCAGGACCGTGCGCAGGCCCAGGACGAGCCCGGTCTCCGCTTCGAGGTGGCGGCGGGCCGCGAGGTGGGGGAGTTCGTCCTGCTCGGCGCTGCCACCGGGCAGGGTCAGGCCCTCGCGGTGGACGGGGTCGACGAGGAGGACGAAGAAGTCGTCCGCCCGGTCGGGGTCTTCGAGGAGGACGAAGACCTGCTGACCCGACCGCCGGGCGGGAGGACGGCTCATGAGGCGGGTGCGGTTCAACTCTGCTCCAGGGTGGGAGGGGCTCGAAGGGGGTTGGTTACAGCGGCCGACGGCGCGGCTTGCCGCAGGTCCCCGGCGCGGTCTCCCGGGGGTTGAGGGACTGGAGGAAGGCAGGGGCGACCCGCCACTCGGGCCCGGTCGCTCCGAGCGGTCGGAGAACCGCCGTTCCGAGGAGCACTTCGACGAAGACCCCCTCGCGCGGCTTCCCGTCCTCCAGACAGCTGAAGTCCCGGACGACTTCGTGGAGTTGGAAGGAATGAGGGGAGTTCTGCGCGTCAGGCATGGGGTCTCCGCAGGTAGCGCTGTGCGTCCGGTGAATTACCGGGTGTGGCCATGGTGGCGCTTCGCTCGGTACGATCGGAAGGCTTTCCCACTTGACAGTTTCCTCATGTGGAATTCGCGCAGCAGTGGAGGTCTGACGGTGCGTGAGTCTCGGCTGGATCCATCGGCTTCGCCCCTCAAGGCGTTTGGAGCCCAATTGCGCAGGCTGCGCAAGGCGGCGGGCTTGACGCAGACCCAGCTGGGGGAGCGCACGCAGTTGAGTGATAGTCAGATTTCGAACCTCGAAAGAGGGACGCGCAATCCCACGCTTGAGTGGGTCCGCGCTGCTGACAAGGTCCTTGTTACCGGTGGCACGCTAGAACTGACGTACTGGAGTCTCAGAGGGTCGTCTTTCCTGCCGGGCTACCCGGAGTACGCAGCCAAGGAACGGGAGGCCAGGGTCATCCGGCTCTTCGAGCTGGGCATCATCCCCGGCCTGGTGCAGACTCGCGGTTACGCTGAGGCCCTGGAGGCCGGTGCTGTTGCGCGAGGCGGTGTCACAGCTGAGCAAGGAGCCGAACGGGTCCGGCTCCTTCTGAATCGACAAGAACGAATCAACAGAGACCCTGCTCCGCTGATCCATGTGATCCTTGACGAGAGCTGTCTACGGACCGTGGTTGGCGGTGGTGGGGCTGTGATGTCTCAACAGCTGGCACATCTGGAGATGTTGGCCCAGCGGTCCAACTATGTGGTCCAGGTCGCGCCCTTCGAGTTGGGCGCGCTTCGCCCGTTCATGCGGTCCATGTCGATTCTCGATCTCGGCGACGGCGCCTCGCTCGGGTACACCGAGACGCATCAACGTGGCTACCTGGAGAACGACCGGGCAATCGTGTCCGCTTGGGCGAGGGAATACGATCTGCTCCAGGTGGAAGCGCTGTCGCAGACGGCATCGCTCGCAAAGATCAGCAAGGCGCGAAGGGACTCTTCAGCATGAGCGAGAACGTTGACCTGACGGGTGCTTCCTGGAGCAAGAGCAGCTACAGCGGCAACGGCGGACAGTGCGTTGAGGTGGCGTTCGACTTCCAGGGACTGATGCCCGTTCGCGACTCGAAGGACCCTCAGGGGCCCGCCTTGGTCTTCCCGTCCGAGGCCTGGAAGTCGTTCGTCTCCGCTGTCCGCAGTGGGGAGTTCGGCGACCTCTAAAGCGACAGGCCCGGACCGCAATCCCTGCGGTCCGGGCCTGTCGCCGTCGTTGTCCTCCTCTTCCGCTACGAGCCGGCGGTGGCCGTCTCCAACGTGGTGGCCATCACCGGGCTGGTGAAGGTGTTCGTCGCATCGCCCGGGTTCGGGTGGTAGGAGCCCCACTTGAGGTAGTTGCGGTCACCGTCCCACGTCGTGCCCTTGAACGTCCCCGAACCGCCGCTGAACGTCTGCTTCTTGCCGTCGAACCAGAAGTCGATCGTCCCGTCGCTGCGCCCCAGGTGGATCTTCAACGCGTACGCGTGCCACTCGCCGTTCTTCACCGGCGCGGTCCACAGCGGGTGCGCCACGTGCTCGGTGTCCCACTCCTGCAGCCGCACCCGCCCGGTGGTGAGGTCGATCTCGATCGGGTGGTTCGCTGTGCCCTCGCTGGGCGAGCACTTGAGCTGGAACACGTACCGGCTCTGGTCATCGCCGATCTCCACCTTGGACGACCAGCCCAGGTAGAACGTGTCGCCCTCCTTCAGGTCCGGGCCGACCGTCTCGCAGCGTTCCTGGTTCGCGGCTTGGAACGCCTTCCACACGCTCCCCTTCACCGGGTCCTTGACGACGCCGAAGCTGCTCGGGGCTGCGCACTGGACGCCGACGAAGGACGACGGCCCCTTGGCCGTGCTCGGGGTCCACAGGACCTTGCCAGTGGCGGCCGAACTGCTGGCCGCGGCCGAGCTGCAGGAGATCGCGAAGGTGGCCAGGGCCAGGGCTCCGACGGTGAGCTTGCGGTGCTGGGGCAGAACGGACATGCCTCTCCCGTCAATGGGCGGTCAAGAAGGGTGTACGGAGCGATTCGACCATCTGACGACCCCTCTGACCAGGCAAAAAAGACCGGCGGAAGTACCCTTTCGGGTACTTCCGCCGGTCTTTGAGGACATCACCCTTACGGGGTACGCCGCTGCCCGCCGTTCTCGTCGTAGGACGAGGGGCCCTCGTCCAGCAGCGGTTCCTGGGTCTTGAGGTGCGCCGGGGCCAGCGCCCGCAGCGCGTGGTAGCCGGTGATGACGACCAGGGTGCCGAGCGCGATTCCGCTGAGGCTGAAGGTGTCGGTGAACTTCAGCGTCACGTTGCCGATGCCGATGATGATGCCCGCCGCGGCCGGCACCAGGTTCAGCGGATTGCGCAGGTCCACCTTGGATTTGATCCAGATCTGCGCGCCGAGCAGGCCGATCATGCCGTACAGGATGACCGTGATCCCGCCGAGCACCCCGCCCGGGATCGCGGCCACTACCGCGCCGAACTTCGGGCAGATGCCGAACAGCAGCGCGAACCCGGCCGCCGCCCAGTACGCCGCCGTCGAGTAGACCCGGGTGGCGGCCATGACGCCGATGTTCTCGGAGTAGGTGGTGTTGGGCGGGCCGCCGAGGGCGGTGGACAGCACAGAACCCACACCGTCCGCCGAGATCGCGGTGCCCAGCTTGTCGTCCAGGTTCTCGCCCGTCATCTCGCCGACCGCCTTGACGTGCCCGGCGTTCTCGGCGACCAGCGCGATCACCACGGGCAGCGCGACCAGGACGGCCGACCACTGGAAGGAGGGGCCGTGGAAGGCGGGCAGGCCGATCCAGTCGGCCTTGCCGACGCCGGACAGGTCCAGGCGCCAGTGGTCGGTCATGTGCCCGCCGCCGTCCACCGAGTGGATCTTGCCGAAGACGCGGTCGAACACGAAGGAGATCCCGTACCCGAAGACCAGCCCCAGGAAGATCGCCACCCGCGACCAGAAGCCGCGCAGGCACACCACCGCGAGACCGGTGAACAGCATCACCAGCAGCGCCGTCCACTGGTCCTGCGGCCAGTACGTGGAGGCGGTCACCGGGGCCAGGTTGAAGCCGATCAGCATGACCACGGCGCCGGTGACGATGGGCGGCATCGTCGCGTGGATGATCCGCGCCCCGAAGTACTGGACGGCCAGGCCCACCAGGAACAGCACCACGCCCACCACGAGCACCGCGCCGGTGACCGTCGCGCTGGTGCCGCCCTGGGCCCGGATCACCGCGGCGACCCCGACGAAGGACAGCGAGCAGCCGAGGTAGCTGGGCACCTTGCCGCGGGTGGCCAGCAGGAAGATCACGGTCGAGACGCCGGACATCATGATCGCCAGGTTGGGGTCCAGCCCCATCAGCACCGGGGCCACGAAGCTCGCGCCGAACATGGCCACCACGTGCTGGGCGCCGAGCCCTGCCGTGCGGGGCCAGGAGAGCCGTTCGTCGGGGCGGACGACCGCTCCCGGTGCGGGCGTTCGCCCGTCACCGTGCAGCTTCCAGCGCACGCCGAGATCCATGTGGGGGTTCCTTCTCTGAACTTTCGGGGGGACTGTCCGCACCATTCTCATGGTCATCCGGCCACCCGCGCACACCTGGACCCGCTCCTGACCTGCGCACTCGCGCGGGGAGCGGGGCCGGGGGAGGTGTGACGGCCGGTCAGCCGCAGTGCTCGGCGGCGGTCTTGAGGTCGCCCAGCCAGGCGTCCAGGCCCTGGCGCAGGATCGCGGTGGCGGCCGGGGCGTCCGCGTCGACCTGTGGCCCGGAGTGGATCTCCTCGGTGCGCACCAGGACGCCGCCGCCCTCGCCGACCGGCGGTCCGCCCCCGCCCGGTTTCAGCTGGGAGGGAATGCGGCCCTGGCCCGTGGGCGCGAAGCGCCGTCGTCTCCTTCGCGGGAGTCCCGGTCCGACGCCCCGTCGCTTCACGGTGGGCGGCGCCGTCGGACCGGGCCACAGCTCGAACCAGACGGTCTTGCGGTCCGCGCCGCTGTGGACGCCGTGGCTGGGCGCCAGCTCCTCCACCAGGGCCAGGCCCCGGCCGGTGCAGGCGAAGGGGTGGTGGTCGTGCGGGACCAGGCCGCGCTCCGGACAGCCGTCGCTGAACTGCACCTGGACCCGGTCCTCACCCGCCCAGCCCCGTACCTCGAAGTCGCCGCGCGCGTGCAGGACCGCGTTGGTCGCCAGCTCGCAGGTCAGCAGTTCGGCGGTGTCCGCCACCTCGGGCGTGACACCGTCCAGCACCGACCGCACGAACCGGCGGGCCAGCGCGGCGCTCTCCGGCGCTGCCGGCAGCCGCCGCGACGGCGCTCCGGGCGGACTGGGGATGCCCATAGGGGGCCACTGCCCATAAACCCCCGCGTCAAAAGGACAAACGGCCCCCTGGCCCCTGCTGGGGGCCCGGGGGCCGGGGGCGTCAGCGCAGGCCGGCGAACAGGTCCTGCTCGGGCAGCGGCGCGCCGGTGGTGTCGCGGACGCGCACGAAGGTCTCGATGCCCATCAGGTCGGTGAAGCGCTCCTTGCCCATCCGCAGGAAGAAGATGTTCTCGCCCTGGCTGGCGTGGGCGGCCAGCGCGTCGTACTTCTGCCCGCCGTAGGCGCTGGTGTCCACCCAGGTGGTGACCTCCTCGTCGGGCAGCCCGATCGGCGGCAGCTCGGGGGCCTCGACGGCCGATCCGGCCCCGCTCGTCCCGTCGGTCCCCTCGCCGGCCTCGGCCGTCTCGGCCGCATCGCCCGCCTCGTCCCAGTCGGCGCCGAACTCCCGCATCACCTCGCCGAAGCGCTTCATCGCCGAGTGCGGTGCGGTGGTCCAGTACACCTTGGACGCCAGGTCGGGGGCCAGGTCCAGGGCGGCCATGGTGATGCGGTGGGCCTGGATGTGGTCGGGGTGGCCGTAGAAGCCGTTCTCGTCGTAGGTGACGACGACGTCCGGCCGGTAGTGGCGGATCAGCTCGGCCAGGCGGGCGGCGCCCTCGGCGACGGGGCTGCCCCAGAACGAGCCGGGGGCGTCGTTGGCGGGCCAGCCCATCATCCCGGAGTCGCCGTAGTCGAGCGTCTCGAGATGGTCGACGCCCAGGACGCGGCAGCTGGCCTCCAACTCCTTGCGGCGCAGGGCGGCCACCGCCTGCGGGTCGTGCCCGTCCTCGCCGGGCTTGACGCCGCCGGGGCCGTCGCCGCAGGCGCCGTCGGTGCAGGTGACGAGGACGGTGCGGATGCCCTCGGCGGCGTAGCGGGCGAGCACGCCGCCGGTGCCGGTGGCCTCGTCGTCGGGGTGGGCGTGCACTGCCATCAGTGTCAGGGGCCGGTCGGCCATGGTGTCGTCCTCGCTTCGCTCGGGTGGTCCGCGCCCAGTCTGCCGGGCGGGTGTGACAGCCGGTCCCCGACCCCCGTCCCCCGGGCCGGCCGGGCCACTGGCGCAGCAAGCTGACATGAATCGTTTCCGGACAAGCAATTCACAACAGTTGACGCACGCTCATGTCATCGCCCACGCTGGGCGGCACCAACCACACGATCCACACATCCGGTTGGGCCCCGTCGACCAGAAGGGACCCCGCGTATGCGCCTGCGACGAACCCTCGCCGCCCTCCTGACCACCCTGCTCACCCTGGCGGGCGTCGCCGCCCTGTCCTCCACCGCCCAGGCCGAGACCCCGGGCGCCTGCGGCACCGGCCGCGGCGGCCCGATGGCCTCCGCCACCTGCAACAACGTGCCACCCGGCACGGTCTGGCAGGTCCAGGTGGTCTGTTTCTACGTCGTCCAGAGCCAGCCGATCACCTACTGGGTCGCCGGCAACACCGTGGTCGGCAACGGGACCTCCACCGCCGTGTGCCACCCCGGCGACACCGCCACCGACACCATCCGCCCGGTCGTCATCGGCATGCAGGGCAAGCAGGGCCGCCTGGTCGGATACGGCGGCAAGTGCGTGGACATCGCCCACGGCAGCAACAACAACGCCACTCCCGTGCAGATCTACGACTGCAACGGCACCGGCGCCCAGTGGTGGACCCTGGGCCTGGACAACACCGTCCGCGGCCTGGGCAAGTGCCTGAACGTCGTGTGGGGCAGCGCCTCCAGCCCCAACGGCACCAAGGTCGAGATCTACGACTGCGTCGGCAGCCAGGGCGAGCAGTGGATCCCGCAGCCCGACGGCTCGCTGAAGAACGTGCTCACCGGCAAGTGCCTGGACGAGCTCGGCTTCGACACCTCCAACCGCGCCCAGCTGGGCATCTGGGACTGCAACGGCCTGGCCAACCAGAAGTGGGTCCTCACGCCCTGAGGCCGCCGCCCGCCCGGGTAGCCCGCACGACCCGAACGGGTATCCGCCCCGGCCCACCTGAGTACCCGTACTCAGGTGGGCCCCGGCACCCGCCACGCAGCATGGGGCCATGCAACATCCAGCAGCGACACAGAGGATCGGCATCACCGCCGTCGGCTCCCACCTGCCCGCCCGCCGGCTCACCTCCCAGCAGCTCCAGGACGAGATCACCGCCGGCACCCGGCTCGCCCTGCCCGAGCGGATGCTGGAGAAGGCCACCGGCATCCGCACCCGCCGCTTCGCCGCCGACGGCGAGTACGCCTCCACCCTCGCCACCGGCGCCGCCCGCCGCGCCCTGGCCGCTCGCGGCCTCGACCCCCGCGACATCGACCTGCTGCTCTTCGCCTCCGCTACCCGGGACATCTGCGAGCCCGCCACCGCCCACATCGTGCAGACCGAACTCGGCACCCGAGCCCACGCGTTGGACGTCAGCAACGCCTGCAACAGCTTCCTCAACGGCATCGACCTGGCCCGCGCGATGATCCTGGCCGGCCGCGCCCGCCGCGCCCTGGTCGTCACCGGCGAGACCCCCAGCCGCGCGATGCGCCGTGACCCCGCCGATGCCGCCGCCCTGCGCGACGGCTTCGCCGGCTACACCTTCGGCGACGCCGGCGCCGCCGTCGTCGTCGAACCGGTCGAACGCGGCGGCATCCTCGACACCGCCACCGTCACCGCCTCCGAACACTGGCAGGCCGGCGGCATCCCCGGCGGCGGCTCACGCCACCCGCGCGGCGACGAGTACAGCTACTTCCGCGGCGGCGGCAAGGAACTGCGCGGCATCTTCGAACGGATCGGCCCCGCCGCCCTGGCCGACCTCACCCAGCGCACCGGCCTCACCTGGGACGACTACGCCCGGGTCCTGGTGCACCAGGTCACCGTCCCCTACCTGGAGCGCTTCGTCGAACTCACCGGCGCCCCCGCCGACAGGCTGGTCCTCACCGTGCCCGAGCTCGGCAACGTCGCCAGCGCCACCATCGGCATCCAACTCGACCTTGTCAAAGCGCAGTTGAAACCGGGGGAGAAGGTCCTCATGATCGGCCTGGGCGGCGGCGTCTCCCTGATGACCATGGTCTGGGAGGCCTCATGACCCTCTGGGTGATCATCCCCGCCTACCAGGAGGAAGCCCGGATCGACGGCGCCCTGCGCGCCCTCGCCGCCCAGCACGACCGCGACTTCACCCTCCTGGTCGCCGACAACGGCTCCACCGACGCCACCGTCGCCACCGTCCGCGCCTTCGCCGCCCACGCCCCCTTCCCGGTCCACGTCCTGACCGAACCGCAGAAGGGCGTCGGCTGCGCCGTCGACACCGCCTTCCGCCACGCCATCGCCCACGGCGCCACCCTGCTCGCCCGCACCGACGCCGACTGCCTGCCCGAACCCGGCTGGACCGCCGCCGCCCGCACCGCCCTGCTCGCCCACGACGGACTGGTCTGCGGCCGCGTCACCGCCCGCCGTGACGAACACGGACCCGCCGGACGCGCCCTCTTCCTCCTCCTGGTCGCCCTCGGCGCGTTCTTCGGCCGCATCCGCCCCGCCCACCACCGCCGCCACGGCTACCTCACCCCCTACCGGATGCACGCCGGAAACAACATGGCCATCACCGCCGCGCTCTACCAGGCCGTCGGCGGCATGCCCCGGCGCCCCTCGCCCACCGACCGCACCTTCCTCAACCAGGTCCGCCGCCACACCACCGCCATCACCCGCAGCCGCGCCATGGTCGTCCAGAACTCCACCCGCCGCATCCGCGCCTACGGCGTCCTCGGCACCGCCCGCTGGTACCTCGAACGCGGCGCCGGCCCCCGCCCCGCCGACATCCGCTGACACCCCAGGGGGAACCCGCCGTGCTCGACCAACTCGCCCACGCCCTGCGCACCCACCACCCCGACCGCCCCGCCGTCCTGCACCACACCCGCACCGGCGCCACCCGCACCCGCATCCGCCGCGGCGAGCTCGCCGACCTCGCCGACGGCTACGCCGCCGCCCTCCACGCCCGCCGCCTCACCCACGGCGCCACCCTCGGCCTCGCCCTGCGCCCAGGCCCCCGCGCCCTCGCCGCCCTGATCGCCGCCCACCGCCTCGGCCTGCGCGTCGCCGTCCTCGACCCCACCGCCGGCCCCGACGTCCTCGCCGCCCACCTCGCCCTCGCCGGGCCCGGCCTCATCCTCGCCGACGCCACCGCCCAGGCCGCCGCCGGCTGGGCCGCACCGCTCGCCCGCCGCGCCGACCTCCACCTGCCCCGCCTCGCCACCCTCGGCCCCGTCGCCACCCTCGGCCCCCGCCTGCCCGGCTGCGCACCCCGCCTGCGCCCCGCCACCACCCCCGTCCCACCCCGGCGCCACGACCCCGACGCCGACGCCGTGATCGTCTTCACCTCCGGCACCACCGCCCGCCCCCGCGCCGTCGTCCACACCCACGGCGGCCTCACCGCCGGCCTGCGCACCGTCACCGACCTGGTCCGCCCCCAGGAAGGCACCACCGTCCTCGGCGGCACCTTCTTCGTCCTCGCCCCCGCCCTGGCCGCCGGCGCCACCGTCGCCCTGCCCGCCCGCACCCCCACCGCCCTCGCCCGCCAACTCACCCACCTCACCCCCGCCCACGCCTACCTCACCCCGCCCCGACTGCGCACCGCCCTGGCCGCCGGCGCCCGCCTCACCGGCACCCTGTGGACCGGCTCCGCCCCCGCCGACGCAGCCCTGCTGCGCCGCGCCAAGGACGCCGGCGCCGACACCGCCTGGAGCGTCTACGCCCTCACCGAACTCTTCCCCGCCGCCGCCGTCGAGGAGAGCGACAAGAGCGCCCACACCGGCGACGGCGACCTCGTCGGCCACCCCCTGCCCGGCGTCCGCACCCGCCTCGCCGACGACGGCGAACTCCACCTCACCGGCCCCGCCGCCCGCCACCGCTACCTCGGCCAGGAACCCGACCCCTGGATCCGCACCGGCGACCGCGCCACCCTCACCCCGGACGGCCGCATCGTCCTCGCCGGCCGACTCAAGGACATGGTGCTGCGCCGCGCCCGCAACATCTACCCGGGCCTGTACGAACCCGCCCTGCACATCCCCGGCGTCGAACTCGCCCTGCTCGTCGGCGTACCCGACACCGACGGCGACGAACGCCTCGTCGCCCTCGTCCAACCCGACCCCGGCACCGACCCCCGACAGCTGCGCACCCGACTCGACGGCCCACTGCAACGCATGGGCGCCGCCCGCCCCGACGCCCTGCTCTTCGGCACCGTCCCCCTTGCCGGACGCTCCCGCAAACCCGACCGGGCCGCCGCATCCGCCCACTGCGCACGGGAGCTGGCCCGATGACACCGCCCGCTGTCCACCCCGCCGCCTCCCGCCGCGCCCGCCGCCGCGACCGCACCGTCTACCTGCGCAGCCACCCCCTGCTGTTCGCCCTGCTCTGCGCCACCCGCCACCGCCCGGTCCTGCGCCTGGGCCGCACCCTGATCGTCCACGACCCCGACGCCTACCGCCACGCCCTCACCCGCATCCCCCTGGAACGCACCGCACCCGGCACCACCGGCGGCGCCGCCGCCCAATTCACCGGCGGCCGAATCCTGTTCGACCAGGACGGCGACGACCACCGCGCCGCCCGCCGCGCCCTGACCACCGACCTCGCCGCCCCCGCCCTGTCCCGGCTGCGCCCACTGTGGCAGGACGTCCTCGCCGAACGCGTCCCCGCCCTCGCCACCGGCACCCTCGAACTCGTCGACCTCGCCGAGGAACTGGCCGCAGCCACCGCCGCCGCCCTGACCGGCACCGACGCCCCGCCCCGCGAACTCGCCCGCGCCGCCCGCGAAGCGGCCGCCGCCACCGCCCGCGACCACCTGCCCGGGCCCCGCCCTCCACGAGGGACGGACGCCGCCGAGGCCGCCGCGCGCCTGACCGCCCTGCTGCCCGACCCCCGCGACGCCATGCTCGCCGTCGCCGCCGTCAACACCACCGTCGCCGCCCTGCCCAGAGCCGCCGCCTGGTGCGCCGACGCCCGCCTGTGGCCCGCCGTCGACGCCACCTCCGCACCCGCCCTCGCCGCCGAACTCCTGCGCCTGACCGCCCCCTCCCCGCTGCTGCCCAGAGCCGCCGCCGCGAACGCCACCCTCGCCGGACACCCCGTGCGCGCCGGCGACCGGCTCGTCCTCGTCGCCCGCCACGCCGCCCGCGCCCACCACCGCACCCCACCCCAGGACCCCGCCGCCACCCAAGCCGTCTTCGGCACCGGCGCCCACGCCTGCCCCGGCGCCGCCCTGGCCCGCGCCCAACTCGCGGACACTCTCCTCGCATTGGCCCCCCACCGCCCCCGCGTCGTACGCGCCCGCGTCGACCGCCACGCCGCCCTGCCCGGATACGCCCACCTCACCCTGCGCGCGGAAGGAACCCGCTGATGCGCATCGCCGTCACCGGCGCCGCGGGCTTCTGCGGCTCCCACCTCGCCCGCGCCGCCGCCCGGTTGGGCCTCGACGTCACCTGCCACGGCCGCCGCCCCGGCCCGCTCGGCCGCCACCTCCCCTGGGACGCCACCGAAGCGGACCCCGACTTCACCGGTGCCGACCTCGTCGTCCACTGCGCCGCCGCCGTCGCCGACCTGCCCCCGGGCCACCCGGACGAAGCCCACCAGCACGCCGTCAACGTCACCGGCACCCAGCGCGTCCTGCGCGCCGCCGCCGGCCGCCCCCTCGTCCACGTCAGCAGCGCCAGCGTCTACGACCCGCGCACCACCGCCGCCGCCCTCACCGAGGACCACCCCACCCACACCGGCCACCTCAACGCCTACGGCCGCACCAAGGCCGCCGCCGAACACCACGCCCTCGCCGCCGGCGCCGTCGTCCTGCGCCCCCGCGCCGTCTACGGCCCCGGCGACCCCCACCTGCTGCCACCCCTGCTCGCCCGCGCCCGCCACGGCCTGCTGCCCCTGCCCGGCCCCGACATCCCCCTCAGCCTCACCGCCGTCGCCAACCTCACCGACGCCTGCCTGGCCGCCCTCGGCCTCACCACCACCCCGCCCTGGCCCCCCGGCGCCTACAACATCGCCGATCCCGCCCCCTACCGCCGCGACACCGCCCTGCGCCACGTCCTGGCCGCCCACCGCCGGTCCGCCCGCATCCTCCACCTCCCCGCCCCCCTCGCCCGCCTCGCCGCCCGCACCACCCTCCTGCCCGGCCTCACCCCCTACACCCTCGACCTCCTCACCCGCAGCGTCGTCCTCGACCTCACCCGCGCCCACACCCAGGGCTGGCACCCCCACCACACCCTCACCGACTACCACCCCTGACCGCCCCGGACCCGATGGCCCGTGGGGTGGCGGGTCGGGGCCGGTGCGTCAGGACGGCTGCGGTCCGTTGCCGCCCGCCCAGTACAGGGCGGTGTCGAGGTCGCGGGCCGTCCAGCCGTCCGCCCGTGGCCCGCCGTGCAGCAGGAGGCCGTCGAGGAGCCGCAGGTAGCGGCCGTAGCGGCCCGGTGCCGGGGTGAGGGTGAATCCGAGGGCGTCCAGGGCGGCCTGGACGCGGCGGTCGTAGACGGCCATCCGCCCCGGTGCCGCCGCGGTCAGCACGGCGGAGGCGAGTGCGTCCCCCGTGCGAAGCCCGGGCAGCTGCCCGAGGACGGCCCGTCCCGCACGGGCGGCCTCGCCGCGCGGGAGGGCGGTGTCCCGGACGGCCGCGACGGCCCGCGCGGTGACGGCCCGCACCTCCGCATCGGGCCGGGACATGAGCACCGCCGCCCACGGGGTGCGCGCGGACAGCCGCTTCCAGACCGTCAGCACCGCGATGTCGGCCTTGCCGAGGCTGCCGCTGAGCCGGGCCCGCTGCGCGACCTCGGCGAAGACCTCGTCGTAGTGCGGCGAGACGCCCGCCAGGTAACCGGCGCGGGCGGGGACCAGGACGTCCCAGGCCCGATCACAGAGAGCGGTGAACTCCCCGTCGGCGGCTGTTGCCGTGGTTGTTTCCATCCCGGCATCATGCCCCCCCTGGACGGGTCGGCGAGGGGTCACGGCCGAAAGGCCGCCAGCCCGGTGCGGGCCCCGCCCGGCAGGGCCCGCAGGGCGGCCAGGGCGGCCGCCTCGCCCTCGTCGTACCGGTGGGTCCGGGCGGCGCGCAGGTCCGCTTCCAGGTGGAGGACGGCCTCCGCGGGGGGCCGGGGTCGTGGTCGGCCTCGGCGGCGGCCAGCCCCTGGACGGACCCGCACCCGGCCGGATCCAATGACACCCCCGGGCCCACCGGCTGCCGGGGCCAGGGGAAGGAGAACCGGTGCTGACCGACACCTCGACCGGCGCGGGCAGGGCGATGCTGCTCCACGACCGCTATCCCACCCTCGACGAACTCGCCGACGCCGCACACCGACTGGCCGCCCGCCACCCCCGGCGCTGCCGGGTGCGCACCCTCGGCACCTCCCGCGCCGGCCGCCCCCTGCACCTGCTGTCCATCGGCCCCGGGGCCGACGCCGACACCCGTCGCGCCCCCGACAACGTCCTGGTCGTCTCCGGCGCCCACGCCGACGAGTTCTCCGGCCGGGCCGGCATCGTCGAACTCGCCCACCGCGTCCTGGCCCGCCCCACCCCGGCCGCGGCCACGGCCTGGCACTTCCTGCTCTGCCTCGACCCCGACGGCGCGCACCTGGCCCAGGGCGGCCTGCTCGCCCGCACCCTGCCCGCCTACTTCGCCGGCTACTACCGCCCCGCCGCCGACGAACAGCCCGAATGGGCCCCGGCGGTCGGCGGCCGCCTGCCCGAGAGCCGGATCCTCCTCGACCTCATCGACGAACTACGCCCCCGCCTCCAACTCACCCTCCACACCGCCGACGTGGGCGGCACCTTCCTCCAGGCCACTGCCGACCCGAGCGCCCGCACCGACCCCAGCGCCCTCGCCGAACCCTTCGCCCGCTCCGCCGCCGCCCTCGGCATCCCGGTCGAGACCGGTTCCTTCGACACCTACCGCCTGCCGGTCGCCGGCCCCGGCGTCTTCCTGATGGAGCCCCACCACATCGACTCCCAGGAGAACACCACCGGCATGCTCGCCCCGGACGAGACCCCGCCCGGCGCCCGCGCCGCCACCTGGTTCGCCCCCCGGCGCCACGGCGGCCGCACCGTCGTCGTCGAAGTGCCCGCCTGGACCACCGACCGCCTCGGCGACACCCGCCCCGCCGACGACGCCGACCCGCGCCTGCGCGCCGCCGCCGACCAACTGCGCGAACGCGGCCGCCAGCTCACCGACCTGGCCCCCGCGCTCCCGCCGCACGACACCCCGCTGCTGCGCGCCGTCCGAACCCAGCTGACCGCCCTACGGCAACTCGCCGACGCCTGGGACCCGCGCACCGCCCAGGCCCCCCTCCTCCCGCCGCCCCTGCTCACCCGCGCCCACCTGGCCGGCATCGACCTGTGGGCCCACCGCATCCCGGTACGCGCCGCCGCCCTCCTGCGCCGCGCCACCCCCGAACCCGACCCCCGCCTCGACGAACTCCTGCACACCTGGTGCGCCCACTACCGCCGCCGCTTCCGCCCCACCTGGCTCCCCGTCCACCGCCAGGCCGCCCACCACGCCAACACCGCCGAAGCCGCCGCCCGCCTGCCCTGACCCGGCCCGCCCGCCCCGCCCCGATCTGCCCCGACCGCCGCCCTGAGCACCGCTTGCGGCACGATGGCCCGGATGGACTCCCTTCCCCGACGGCCCCGCGACGCGCCGCCCCACGTGTACCGGATCACCAAGTACGACCCGGCCGACCGTGACGAGCGGGGCGTCTACACGGGACCGGAGGAGGCGGTCAGCGACCACGGGCCGGTCGAGGCCGCCTACCTGGAGGCGATCGCCGCCTTCGCCGAGGAGAGCGGCGTGCGGCACCTGTCGATCCGCGAGCCCCAGGCCCCGCTCGGCTTCACCCACTTCGGCCTGGAGCCGGCGCTCGAGGGCGGCGGCCTCGCGGGGATCTTCCCGCCCGACCTGACCGGTTTCCACGACGGCGCCCGGGTACCGGTCGCCGTCGGCCTGGAACTGGTACGGGCGATGCTCCGCGACAGCGGCGCCTGGTGCCGCCTGGAAACCGAGCCCGACACCTTCACCGGGCCCGCGTTCACCGGGCCCGCGTTCACCGTGCCCTCCTCCACTGAGCCCGCCTTCGCCGTGCCGTCGGCTGGGACCAGTACGTCTACGTCGGCAGCGAGGGGCCCTGCCCGGCCGCGGTGGCGCGCACCCGCGAACTGGGCCTCCACCCCGAGCCGTTGGACGCCTCGCCGTACGAGGCCGAGGCCGAGGCCGGGTCCGGCGAGCCGGGCGAGCAGCGCCCCGCCGACGACGACTTCTGGGCCCGGCTGCGCGGGTGCGTGGCGGCGGGCCGGGCGGCGCTGCTGGAGGAGACGTACATCGACAACGCCTCCCGCTGGCACCGGCTCGACGGGGGAGCGATCGAGGCGGTGCGCGCCCGGCTGACCCCGCGCGCCAGGCTCGCCGTCTGGCCGGACCTGTCCACCGACGTCGCGGCGGTCCTGGCCGCCCTCCCCGAGGACGGGCTGGTCGAGTTCGTCCGGGAGGACCACGGCGGCAGGATCACCAGCGAGGTCGACGACCCGCAGGAGTTCAGGGCGCGGACCGCCGAGCTGTCCGGAGCCCGGGCCGCCGCCGTCCTGTCGGTGTACACCGGGGAGCGCAGCCCGCTGTTCGCCGCCGTGCTGCCCGACGCCGACGGGGTCCTGCGGGCCCGCTGGCGCACCGAGCCGGCCCCGCCGACCGGAACCGGGCCTTCCTGCGCATCCTGCGCCGGGTCCGGCTCGTGACCGGCCCCGGCGGTGGGGGTGCTCAGGTCTCCACGGCGTCGCGCACGATGCCCCGCCGCGCCCCCGCGGCCCCGTCCGCCGGGGGAGCGGAGCCGTCCTCCTCCGGCAGCATCGAGCCCCGCACCCGCTGCACGTAGCGCTCGATCAGGTGGCGCAGCACCCCCACCGTCGCGGTGACGTCCGGCTCCGCCACGCCGTCCAGCGCACTGGTCAGCCCGATGATGTTGGCCTGTTTCAGCCGCTCCAGCATCGCCCGCCCGTCGGCCGTGAGCGCGACCCGGCGGGCCCGCCGGTCCAGGGCGTCCGGGGTGCGCTCGACCAGCCGCTGGCCCTCCAGGCGGTCGATCTGCCGGGTGACGTGGGAGGGCTTGACCATCAGTCTGGCGGCCAGGTCGCCCACCCGGCTGGGCCCCTCGGCCTCGGCGAGCGCGCGCAGCAGGTAGACGTCCGAGCGGGCGGCGGTGATGCCGGCCCGGGCGGTGCGGCGTTCGTGCTCCTGGGAGCGGGTCAGCAGGTAGGCCAGCGAGGCCAGTACGGCCTCCAGGTCCGCGGTGGCGTCCGCGGCGGTCCGATCGTCTGCGGCGTCCGACATGGGCGAACTGTAGCGAGCCGGTGCCCGCCACCGCTGCGGTGCCGACCGCTGACCGGATTTCGGACAGTTTCCGCGCCCACCGGACGGGCTCTTCCACCGCCACGGACCGCGAGTTAGCGTGACGGCGAGTTAGTTGCTTTTGGCACGTAAATGCTCAGGGCCCGCACCGCACCCCCACCCGGCACCGCCAGCACACCCAGCTCCGAGAAGGGAGCCCCCTGATGGCCACCGCCGCACAGACCCCCCGCTTCACCCACCCCGCCGCCCGCGGCACCTGCCCCTTCGCCCCGCCGCCCGCCTACCGCCAGGCCCAGCAGGAGGAGCCGGTCAGCCGCATCACCCTGTGGGACGGCAGCGCCAGCTGGCTGGCCACCCGCCACGAGGACGTCAAGGCGGTCCTGGCCGACCCCCGCTTCAGCGCCGACAGCACCCGCCCCGGCTTCCCCTTCCTCACCGCGGGTGTCCGGCAACTCAACGCCGGCCGGCCCACCTTCATCCGGATGGACGACCCCGAGCACGCCCGGCTGCGCCGGATGCTCACCGGCGATTTCGTGATCAAGAAGGTCGAGGCGCTGCGCCCCCGGATCCAGCGCATCGCCGACGACCTGCTCGACCGGATGACCGCCGACGGACGCACCGGCGCCGACCTGGTCCGCGAGTTCGCCCTGCCGCTGCCCTCCCTGGTCATCTGCCTGCTGCTCGGCGTCCCCTACCAGGACCACGAGTTCTTCCAGGAGTGCAGCCGCGTCATGCTGCGCCGAGAATCCTCCGCCGAGGAGGTCGGCGCCGCCCAGGACCGCCTGGTCGACTACCTGAACCGGCTCACCGAGGCCAAGCGCACCCAGCCCGACGACGGCATCCTCAGCCGCCTGGTGGAACGCGGCGAACTGACCACCGCGGAGATCGGCGCGATGGGCCGGCTGCTGCTCGTCGCCGGACACGAGACCACCGCCAACATGACCGCCCTGTCGGTCCTCGCCCTGCTGCGCAACCCCGACCAGCTCGACCACCTGCGCCGCCACCCCGAAGCCGTCACCGGCGCGGTCGAGGAACTGCTGCGCTACCTGACCATCGTCCACTCCGGCCTGGGCCGGGTCGCCACCGAGGACGTCGACCTCGGCGCGGTGCGCATCCGGGCCGGCGAAGGCGTCGTCTGCATGATCAGCACCGCCAACCGCGACGAGGACGAGTTCCCGGACGGCGACGAACTCGACCTGACCCGCGACGCCCGCCGCCACCTGGCCTTCGGCTTCGGCGTCCACCAGTGCCTGGGCCAGCCCCTCGCCCGGCTGGAACTGCAGATCGCCCTCGCCACCCTCCTGCGGCGACTGCCCGAACTGCGCCTGGCCGTACCGTTCGAGGACGTCCGCTTCCGCGGCGACATGCTCATCTACGGCGTCCACGAGCTGCCGCTCGCCTGGTGACCCGCCGGGCGCCACCACGCCCGCCCCACCGCAGCCCCACCCCGACACCCGCCGTACCCCTGAAGGGAAACCCCCGTGCTCGTCCAGATCGACCAGGAGAAGTGCTGCGGCGCCGGACACTGCGTCCTCGCCGCCCCCGACGTCTTCGACCAGCGCGACGAGGACGGCATCGTCGTCCTGCTCGACGCCCGCCCGCCTGCCGAACTCCACCAGGCCGTCCAGGACGCCGCCGCCGTCTGCCCGGCCGCCGCGATCCAGCTGGACCAGGCCCCGGACCGGGCATGACCGCACTGCGGGAGGTGGCCGTCGTCGGCGCCGGCGCCGCCGGACTGCACGCAGCCGAGGCGCTGCGCCGGGCCGGCTACGACGGCCGCCTCACCCTCATCGGAGCCGAGGACGAACCCCCGTACGACCGGCCGCCGCTGTCCAAGCACCTGCTCGACGGGCAGTGGCAACCCGACAGACTTGCCCTGCGCAGCCCCGACGCCCTGGCAGAGCTACGGCTCGACCTGCGCCTGGGCGTACCCGCCGAACGCCTGGACCGCCAGGCCCGGACGGTGCACCTCGCCGACGGCCACCAGGTCCGCTGCCAGGCCGTCGTCCTCGCCACCGGCGTCCGCCCCCGCCGACTGCCCGGGGCCGAGGCGCCGCTGCCCGGCGCCCACGTGCTGCGCACCCTCGCCGACGCCCTCGCCCTGCGCGAGGAACTGCGCCCCGGGACAAGGCTGTTGGTGGCCGGCGGCGGGCTGCTCGGCGCCGAGGCGGCGGCCACCGCCGTCGGACTCGGGGCCGAGGTGGTCTGGCTGGTGTCCGCCGCCGCCCCGCTGGCCGCCGTCCTGGGCGCCGAGACGGCCGCGCTGCTGACCGGCCTGCACCGCGAACACGGGGTGCGCATCCACCGGGGCACGGCCGCCGCGGTGGTCCGGCGGCGCGGCCGGGCCGCCGGCGTGCGGCTGGCCGACGGATCCGAACTGGCCGCCGACGCCGTGCTGATGGCGATCGGATCCGAGCCCGCCACCGAGTGGCTGGCCGGCAGCGGGGTGCCCCTGGACGCGGGCGGCGGCGTGGCCTGCGACGCCCACTGCGCCGCCGGCCCCGGCGTCTGGGCGGCCGGCGACGCCGCCTCCTGGCCCGACCCGCGCACCGGCCGCCGCCGGCGCCTCGAACAGCGCACCAACGCCACCGAACAGGCCCTGCACGCCGCCCGCAACCTGCTGGCCGGCCCGGACGGCGCCCGGCAGGCCTACGCCCCGGTCCCGTACCTGTGGACCGACCAGTACGGCCTGCGTATCCAGGCGTTCGGCAGCCCCGGCACGGCCGACCGCTTCGAACTCGTCGACGGCAGCCCCGCCGACCACCGCTTCGCCGCCGCCTGCCTGCACCGGGGCCGGGTCACCGGCGCGGTCGGCATCGCCTGCGCCCGCGCCCTGCGCCAACTGCGCGCCCAGGTCGCGGCCCACGCCCCCTGGCCGCCCGCCGACCCCGTCACGCGGCAGACCGCGGACCACGCGCCCGCCCGCCTCAGCTGAGCGGTACGCCCTCCCCGTCCGGGAGGGCGTACTGGGCGAGCCCGTGGCCCAGTGACCAGTCGGCCGACGTGTTCTCCGTCAGAACGACGAACACGTTGCGCGGCTCGGTGCCCGCGTACGCCTGGGCGAGCTCGGCGATCCTCGCGTACAGGGCCCGCTTCTGCGCGTCCGTGCGTCCGGCGCGCAGCGTGATCGCCACGTACACGATGCCCTCGTCCCGCCGCACCCCGAGGTAATCGCCGTAGCGCAGCAGGCTGTTGGTGCCGTCGTGCCCGACCAGCACCTGGAAGTGGTCGTTCGGCGGGATCCCGATCGCCTCCACCAGCGCCTCGTGGACGGCGCGCCCGAGGGCGCCGAGCCGCTCAGATCCGGCCCCCAACGCGTCGATGCGGACGAACGGCATGCCGACTCCCTCCCTGGCCTCAACTGTACGTACCAGTAGGTACAGCCTGGACGGCTCCGGGGCAAGAGCTGGCCCGGCGACCCGGTGTGCAAATCGTTACATTGAGGACATTGGGCAGCTGTGCCAGGAACCGAGCGTCCACGCAGAGAAGGCCGACCGCCTTCGGAAAGGGGTCTTCATGCGCCCCGCCCTCAGCCCCGCCGTCCTCGCCGAACTGCGCCGGCCCCGGCCCTACCCGGCGGTGTCCGTCCTGATGCCCACCCACCGGCGCGAACCGGACAGCGCCCAGGACCCGGTCCGGCTGCGCAACCTGCTGGCCGAGGCCAGGGAGCGGGTCCAGGCCGACCCCAAGGTCTCCCGGGCCGACCGCATCGACGTCCTCGAACAGCTCGACCGGGCACTCGCCGAGGTCGACCTCGTCCACGCCGAGGACGGCCTGGCCGTCCTTGCCGCGCCCGGCGAGCACCAGGTGTGGTCGTTCGCCCGCACCGCCCCCGCCCGGGTGGTCCTGTCCGACACCTTCCTCACCCGCAACCTGGTCGCCGCCCAGGCCGCCGAGCGCCCCTACTGGGTCCTCGCCGTCGCCGCCGACCGGGCCGTGCTGTGGGGCGGCAACCAGGAGCGGGTCACCGAGGAGAGCGGCAACGGCTTCCCGCTGGTCCGCACCTTCCCCAACCCCGACCCCGAACGCCAGGAGCGCATCGGCGACACCCCCAGCACCTTCCGCGACGAGGAGGCCAAGACCTTCCTGCGCCAGGCCGACACCGCGATCGGCAAGGTCCTGGCCGCCGACCCCCGCCCGCTGTACGTCGTCGGCGACGCCCCCGCCCTGGCCCTGCTGGACGCCGCCGGCCCGATCGCCAAGGAGGCCGCCGCCCAGGTCCCGCACGGCGGCCTCGCCCAGGCCGACGTCGCGACCGTCCACCGGGTGGTCGAACCCGCCGTCCGCGCCCACGCCGAACGCGAGGTCGACGACACCCTCGCCCAGCTCGACAAGGCCCGCGGCCGCCAGGAGTTCGCCGCCGGCCTCGACGAGGTCTGGCGGGCCGCCGGCGAGGCCCGCATCGCCCGCCTGGTCGTCGAGGAGAACTACCGCGCCACCGTCCGCGACGACGGCGACCACCTCGTCCCCGCGCAGGCCGACGAGGCCGGCGCCCGCGAGGACATCGTCGACGAGGTCATCGAACGCGCCCTCGACACCGGCGCCCGGATCACCTTCGTCCCCGACGACACCCTCGCCGACAGCCGGCGCATCGCCGCCGTCCTGCGCCACTGACCGGCCCGCCGCGCCCGGGTCCGCCGCGCGCCGCCTCGGGCCCGACGCCTCGGGTCCGAGGCCTCACGGCCGGGGCGCGGCGGCCTCCAACTCCTCGACGCTGCCGGACATCACGGTCCGCAGATGGCGCGTCAGGTGCTCCACCGGCCAGTCCCACCACGCGACGGCCAGCAGCCGCGCCACCTCGTCCTCCTCGTACCGCATCCGGACCACCTTCGCGGGATTGCCGCCGGCGATCGCGTAGTCCGGGATGTCGGAGGTGACGACCGACCCGGCGGCGACGATCGCCCCGTTGCCGATCCGCACCCCCGGCATCACCGTCGTGCGGTACCCGAGCCACACGTCGTGCCCCACCACCGTGTCCCCGCGCCCCGGCAGCCCGCTCAGCAGGTCGAAGTGCTCCGCCCACGCGCCGCCCATGATCGGGAACGGGAACGTCGACGGCCCGTCCATCCGGTGGTTGGCCCCGTTCATCACGAACCGCACCCCCTGCGCGAACGCGCAGAACCTCCCGATCACCAGCCGCTCCGGCCCGTAGTGGTACAGCACGTTGCGCGTCTCGAACGCCGTCGGGTCCTCCGGGTCGTCGTAGTACGAGTACTCACCCACCTCGATCAACGGCGAGGTCACCAACGGCTTCAGCAGCACCACCCGCGGCTGCTCCGGAAACGGGTGCAGCACCCCAGGATCGGGCACGACGGGAACCACGAGACCACCTCTTCCCTACCGGCGGAGCGACCCCCTCATGATCCACTACGTCGGCGTAAATCGGTTGGGCGGGTGCGCCGTTGACTGCTACCGTCAGCGCAGCCATGAGAGAAGCGCGAGGAGGTGAGACCCATGAAGGCTGTATCCGTGTGGGTGCTCCCCCTTGTCGTCACGGTGGGCGATTGACGTCGGTGTCGCCCGGGAGCGCCTCAGACCAGGCACTTCCGAAAGGCGCCACCATGAACCCTGCCCACCCCGCCCCGAACGGGCGCAGCACCGACCACCGCGCCCCCGCGTTCGCGCGGGTCCGCGACACCGAGTGGCACGCCGTGGAGGACATCCGGGTGTCACCGCCGCGCCGCCCGCGGATCGGCCGGCTCGCCGTACGCGCCGAGCTGCACCGCTGCGGCGCCGCCCGGGCCCTGCCGGCCCACGCACCGGAATCCCCGCACCGTGAAGGCACCACCGAAGCGTGGGCCGAGGCGGTGGCGCCCGCCCCGGCCGCCACCGCACTCCTCAAGGGCGTCGGCGCCCTCCGCATGAGCAGCCCCCTGGAACTCGTCCGCCGCTGACGCGTCCCCGGGCCACTACACGTTACGAAACGTCACGAACCGAAGAGGTGAAGGACCATGACCAAGACAACGAACGGCATCGAAGTCGAAGGCACCGTCGTCGAGTGCCTGCGCAACGCCAACTTCAAGGTGGAGCTCCCCAACGGGCACGTCGTGCTCGCCCACATCAGCGGGAAGGTCCGGAGGAACCACATCAAGATCCTCCCGCACGACCGGGTGCTCGTGGAGCTCAGCCCCTACGACCTCACCCGCGGCCGGATCCGCTTCCGCTACCGCAACTAGCGGTTCCGACAGCGCCGGTGGCCCGGCACGCTCCCCCGTGGCGTGCCGGGCCGTCACCGGCGGTTCTGCCGCGCCCCGGCCGGGTGGCCCGGGCGCGTACCGCGGTGTTCCTCGTGGAGGATGCCAGGCCGCCGCCCCGCCGTGTTGTCACTGCGTCGTCACTTCCTTGGCAATGCGTCTACGCGCCCGCCGCGCCCGCGCCGCCCGCACTCGTGCCCCCGGCCAGCTCCCGCTGCCGGTGCTCGCGGGGCGAGAGCCCGTACGCGGCCCGGAAGGAGCGGCTGAAGTCGGAGGCCCGCGGGATGCCCCAGCGCGCGGCGACGACGTGGACCGGCAGCGCCCGCAGCGCCGGGTCGGCCAGGTCGCGACGCGCCCGCTCCAGCCGCTGGCCGCGGATCCACGCGGCCAGCGTCACGCCGTCGCGCGACTGCCCGCTGAACACCCGGTGCAGGTGGCTCACCGAGACGTGGTGGGCGGCGGCGATCACGGACGGCGACAGCTCCGGGTCGTGCAGACGGCGCCGGACGAAGGAGCGCACGCTCTGCACCAGCGCCCGCCGCCGGGCGTCGTCCGGCAGCGCGGCCTCGGCCTCCAACTCCCGGGCCAGCCAGGCGGCCACCAGGTCCACCGCGACCGTCCCCAGCCGCGCCGCCTCGCCCGGCCCCAGCACGGCGGCCTGCCGGTCCAGGCCGACCAGGAACTCCGACAGCAGCGCACACGTCCCCTCCCGCACCGAGAACCCCCGGCCCAGCAGGTCGCGCAGCCGCTCCGGCGGCAGCGGCAGCAGCGAGGCCGGGAAGTCGATGCCCACCGCGTCGGTCCGCCGCTCCCGGCGGCCGTCGACGCGCACCCCGACGGCCCGCACGTCGTAGGGCGTCGAGCTGTCGACCAGGTACAGGTCGCCCGGCCCGAAGGCGCGGGCCCCCTCCCGGGCGCCGCGGCTCAGCGACAGCCCGCCGCCGAGCGGCATCGTCAGGTGGTACACCTGCGGGTCCGCGCGCCGCACCATCGCGGCGGTGCGCCGGAACCGGGTGGGCGGGAAGGAGGACCTCAGCAGGGTCACCGGCCCCAGCTCCAGGCGCCGCATCTCCGCCCGGAAGTCGTCGGCGTGAACGCTGGTCATCTCGCTGGCCCGGGTGCGCCCGATCAGCTCCCGCCAGCAGTCGAACCGCTCCTTCGCGGGCACACCCTCACCCCGGAACACACTCCGCGCCGCCACCCCTCGCCCCTTCCTCCTCGGCTGCCCGCCGGGCCGGGACCTCCCCGGCCCGGACCACGCCCGGACCCGGACGGCCGACCGTAGCCGATCCCGCCCCGGCCCGGGACAGCGCTACCCCCCCGCCGAGCACTGGTCAGCCCGCCCCGGGGCCAGCGGGCCGCCCCGACGGCCCCGGCCCCCGCTGCCGGCCGCTGCCGTACCGGACCTGGACCCACTTCCCGCGCGGTACCGCCCAGTTGGCTAGACTGCCCCGGCCCGGTGTGATCACCAAGGGACAGGGAAGGGGCAGGGATGAGCATGGGGGAGACCTGGATGACCGTGACCGATCCCGACCCGGCCGAGCCGGCGGGGCCGCAGATACGCCAGGACATCCCGCACAGCGCCCGGATGTACGACTACTTCCTCGGCGGCAAGGACAACTTCGCCGTCGACCGCGAAGCCGCCGAGCGCGTCCTGACCGCCTTCCCCACCATGCGCACCGCCGTCCGCGCCAACCGCACCTTCATGCACCGCGCCACCCGCGCGCTGGCCCGGCGCGGCCTGAGCCAGTGGCTGGACATCGGCACCGGCATCCCCACCTCGCCCAACCTCCACGAGGTCGCCCAGGCCGTCGAACCGCGCGCCCGCGTCGTCTACGCCGACAACGACCCCGTCGTCCTGGCCCACTCCCGCGCCCTGATGACCAGCACCCCCCAGGGCCGCACCGCCTACGTCCACGGCGACGTCCGCGACCCGGCCTCGATCCTGACGACCCCCCAGGTCGCCGAAACCCTCGACCTGACCCGGCCCGTGGTCCTGTCGATGGTGGCCCTGCTCCACTTCGTCCCGGACCTCGACGACGCCCGCGCCATCGTCGAGCACCTCCTGAACCCCCTGCCGGCCGGATCCGCCCTGGTCCTCTCCCACGCCACCGCCGAACTCGACCCGCCCGGCGCCTCCAAGGTCGAGGAGATCTACAACCAGGCCGGCACCTCCCTGCGGCTGCGCTCCCGGGCCGAGTTCGCCACCCTCTTCGAAGGCCTGGACCTCCTCGACCCGGGCATCGTCCCGGCCCACCGCTGGCACCCGGACGGCACCGACGGCGCCGCCGACCTGCTGCCGGCCACCGTCACCGACGCCCAGGTCTCCTTCTACGCCGGCGTCGCCCTCAAGCCCTGACCACCGACCGGGCCCCCGGCCGGGCCCCTGGCCGCCGACCCCTGACCAGCCGTCCGCAGAACCGCCCCCGCGTCAACACCCGGGCGGCCTGCGGGGTCCCGTCCGGGTGACGCGCACGCGGTTTCCCCTCCGGGCCGGGCCCGCCCGGGCTGTCATGGAGCAGCCCGGCCCCGGGCACGGCGAAACCCGCTACGCCCCATGGAGGAGGAGACCCGTGTCCTCGCCCTGCGACCCCCAGTACGCTCCCGCCGGCGACGTGAGCGCAGCGCTCATGGTGATCGACTCCCGGCTCAAGGCCCTCTACGACGGCCGCACCGAGGCCGACCCCGAACACCTGCGGATGGTCGACCAACTCGCCGCCTCCATGGGCCCCGACGAGTTCGGAGCCCTGCTGGAGGGCGCCTGCACCCTCATCTACATGTACATGAACTGGCTCGGCCGGGCGTGCGAGGACCACGGCAAGGACGTCATCGAGTACGTGGTGCCCACCCTCGTCGCCACGATGCGCATGATGCCCAGGACCTTCCGCCCCGAGGTCGTCCCCACCATGGCCGGCCTGCTCATCGCCGCCGGCAGCGGCCTGAGCCCCAACCTGTGGCGCGCCCAGTACGGTCCCTGGACCGACGCCGAGATGAACCCGCTGGAAGCCACCGCCACCCTCCTCGCGGAGTACGTCAACCGCATCTGCGGCGACGACCGAGACTTCGCCACCCGGCTGATCACCGACGCCCTCTCCCGCGCCGAGGAGGACTGACCCCGGTCCCGTCCGACCGGGAGCCCGTCCGACTGTTACATGACAGTGACGTTCCGCACACAACCGGTGGCGCGGAGTGGGACGTCCTCAGGAAGGACAGTGCCCGAACCGCACCGACGGTGCCTCGGGCCGAACGACCACCTCCCCTCTGAAAGGGGTGCACCAGTGATCGTCACCAAGCGGAACTCCCTGCGCCTGGCCGCCGTCGCCGCCCTGGGCGCGCTGTTCCTCGGGACGGCGGGCACCGCCATGGCGGCCGCCCCGGCCGCCACCGACCCCGACCCCGTCGCCGCCACCGCCACCGCCCCCGCCCCCGCCCCCGCCCCCGCCCCCGTCGCCTCCGCCCCCGTCGCCTCCGTGTCCGCCGGCATCACCGCCAAGCCGTCGGTCACCTCCGTCCAGGCCTGGCAGCTGTTCCGGGTCACCGGTACCACCACCGGCCTCGAGGCCGGGAGCACGGTGACCCTCCAGCAGAAGCAGCACGGCACGTGGGTCACCCTGCCGGCCTCCGTGCACACGACCCGCAACGGCTCCTACTCCCTCGGCGTCAAGCTCGGCATCAAGGGCCTGAACGAGCTGCGCATCGTCAGCGGGAACACCGCCTCGCCCGTGTTCACCGTGACCGTGCGCTGACCCCGCACACCCGGCGGCCCGCCGCGTGCAGAGTCCCTGCACCCGGCGGGCCGCCGCCGTCCCGGGCGGCCCTACCCGGACGGCGGCGCCCTCCCGGCGTCCCCGTCCCCGTCCTCCCCCTTCCCGTCGCCGTCCCTGCTCTCCTCCCCGTCCCCGCTCCCGCCCCCCTCCCCGAAGTCCACGCTGACGCGCTCCTCCGGCCGCCGCTCCTCCTGGCGCGCGATGGACGACAGGACCTCCTGGTCCGGCCCGGTCAGCGGGGGCTGCAGGATGCTGCGCGGCCACAGCCGCCGGTGCAGCACCACATTGGCCTCGGCGGCGTACACGGTGATCTGGGCGTTCAGGTAGAGCCAGGACAGCAGGCCGATCACGGTGGCGAAGAACCCGTAGACGGCCGTGGCGTGCCGCAGCTGGTGGGCGACCAGCAGGGCGCCGAAGGCCTGCAGCACGGTGAACAGCGGGCCGGCGAGCAGGCACCCGTGCAGCAGCGCGCGGGTGGGCACGCTTGTGGGCGTGAGGACGCGGAAGCACGCCAGGCACAGGGCGGTGTTGACCAGGGCGGACAGCACCGGCCCGCCTACCTGCGCGGCCGGCCCGGTGAGGGCGACGGCGACGAGGGTGGCGGCCCAGGTGGCCAGCAGCAGCCCGAGGGCCAGGACGGTGAACAGCAGCAGGCTGCGGGCCAGGCGCGGGAAGTAGCCGGGACGCACCACCCCCGGCACGTTCCAGATCTCGGCCATGGCGTGCTGGAGGACCTGCGCGATGCCCAGCGTGCCGTACAGCAGGCCGAGCACGGCGACCACCAGCGCCAGCCCGCTGCCCTGGACGGAGTGGACGTTCTGGCGCAGCTGGCCGCCGATGATGGGGAAGTCGGCGAGGGCGGAGTTGACGACGGCCTGCCGGGCCTGCGGATGGCCGTGGAGGGCCACCGCCAACCGCGGGTGGGCCGCCAACCGCGTGCGGCCGGCCCCGAACGGGGTACACGCCGCTGCGACGGGAGGTGCGAAGCGGTGACCTGCGACGACGCGGTGCTGGGCGGCGCCCTGGCCGGGCTGCTCACCGGCTCCCGGACCAGCGGGCCGGCCGAGCTGCCCGCCCTGGTGCACGAGGCCGCCCGCGCACTGGGCACCGACGGCGCACGGGTCTTGCTCGCCGACGTCCAGCAGCACTCCCTCGTCCCGCTGCCCGGCCCCGAGCCGGGGGAGGACGGCCACCGGGTCGACATCGAGGGCACACTCGGCGGCCGCGCCTACCGCCTGCAGCAGACCCAGCTGTCCGCCGGCCCGCCGCCCACCGGCTGGTTCCCCCTGGTCGACGGCGTCGAACGGATCGGCGTGCTGCGGATCGAAGGCGTCGAAGGCGCAGCGCTGGACCGCCACACGATCGAGTGCTGCGAGGCGCTGGCCGGCCTGGTCGCCCTGGTGGTGGCGTCCAAGAGCGCCTACAGCGACGTCATCGTCGAAGCGGTCCGCCGGCAGCGGATGAGCCTGCAGGCCGAACTGCTGTGGGCCTTCCTGCCGCCGCGCACCATCGGCACCCGCGACGTCACCTCCAGCGCGGTCCTGGAACCCGCCTACGACGTCGGCGGCGACGCCTTCGACCACGCGGTGGCCCACGGCCACCTCCACGTGTCCGTGTTCGACGCGATGGGCCACGACCTCGCCTCCGGCGGCGCCAGCTCCGTCGCCCTGGCCGCCTGTCGTTCCACCCGCCGCTCCGGCGGCGGCTTGGCCGACATCGCCCGCACCATCGACCGCACCCTCGCCCGGTGGATCCCGGACCGACTGCTCACCGCCGTCATCGCCGACCTCGACACCGCCACCGGCGAACTGTCCTGGGTCAACTGCGGCCACCCGCCGCCGCTGCTCATCCGCGACGCCCGCGTCGTCCCCGACGCCCTGCGCCGAAGGCCCGAACTGCCGCTCGGCCTCGGCTTCCACGAGCACGGGCCGCAACCCGTCCACCACGCCAGGCTCCAGCCCGGCGACCGCCTGCTGGTCTACACCGACGGGGTCACCGAGGCCCGCTCGGCCGCCGGCGAACTCTTCGGCGAACACCGCCTGACCGACACCCTGGTCCACCACATGGCCGGCGGCGACCCCGCTCCCGAGGCCCTGCGCCGCCTGGTCCACGCCCTGCTCACCCACCAGGACCACCAGCTGCGCGACGACGCCACCATCGCCCTGGCCGAGTGGCACCCCCGGCGCCACGGGAGCGGACGCACTGTCAGTGCCCCCGCCTAGGGTGGGAACCACGACGGAGAGGGCGCCGCGAAGGCGCCCGCAGAGCCCGCCGAAAAACCACCGCACGAACAAGGGGGGGCACACCCATGTCCGCGAACAGGATCAAGCACAAGGTCAACCACGTCTCGCTCGTGGTCGACAAGTCCGGCTCGATGCGCCAGCACCAGGCCCAACTCATCCGCGTCGTCGACGAGTTCGTCAAGGGCCTGCAGGAGGAGTCCGACCGCCTCGGCCACGAGACCCGGATCAGCCTCTACGCCTTCGACCACGAAGTGCAGAACCTCGTCTGGGACATGGACGTCAAACACCTGCCCTCCCTGCGCGGCCTCTACCGCGTCGACAACGGCGCCACCGCGCTCATCGAAGCCGCCGTGAAGTCCGTCGACGACCTCAAGAACATCTGGGAGGGCTACGGCGAGCACTCCTTCCTCCAGGTCGTCGTCACCGACGGCGAGGAGAACGCCTCCGGCTTCTCCCAGACCGGCCAGATGCACACCCGGATGAACGCCGGCCGGGGCACCACCGTCCTGCGCACCTGGCGGGACCGCATCCAGGGCGCCATGGACGAGCTGCCCGACCACTGGACCTCGGCCATCCTGGTCCCCAACTCCCTGGCCAAGCGCACCGCCCAGGAGTACGGCTTCCCCGCCGGCAACATCGCGATCTGGGACGCCGACTCCAGCCAGGGCGTCGAAGAGGCCATCGGCACCGTCAAGTCGGCCGCCACCAGCTTCCTGCGCGGCCGCGAACAGGGCGTGCGCGGCACCAAGAACCTCTTCGCCATGGGCCAGGACCTCAACACCGCCGAGGTCAAGGCCAAGCTCGACGCCCTCGACACCGGCAAGTACATGCTGGTCCCCGTCGACCAGCCCACCCCCATCCGCGACTTCGTCACCAGCGCCGGCCACACGTACCGGACCGGCTGCGCCTTCTACGAGCTCTCCAAGCGCGAGAAGATCCAGGGCAACAAGCAGCTCGCCGTCGCCGAGAAGGACCCGGCCACCGGCCGGATGACCGGCCGCGTCTTCTCCGGCCCGGCCGCCCGCCAACTCCTCGGCCTGCCCTGCGCCGAAGCCACCGTCAAGCCCGGCGAGAACCCCGCCTACACCGTCTTCGTCCAGTCGACCTCGGTCAACCGCAAGCTCGTCCCCGGCACCAAGCTGCTCGTCATGCTGTAGCGGGGCGGGCAGGACACGCGCCGGGGCCCGGGCCCCGGCGCCGGCCCAGGTCCGCCGGGTCCGCCGTCAGCCCAGGTCGAGGGCGTTCGGCAGGCCCCGGCGGTAGCGGGCCTCGGAAGCCGTGTTCGCCGGGCAGCGGCCGCCGTCCGCCCCGGGCGGTGCCGGGCACGTCCATGCTGCGGGCCTTGCCGCCCAGCGCCCGGTTGCGCTCGTAGACCGTTACCCGGTAGCCGCGCTCGGCCAGTTCCTGCGCCGCGCTCAGGCCGGCGACCCCGCCGCCGAGCACGGCGACCCGCCGCCCGGCCTGGGACCGTCCCGCCTGCCCCTGGGACCGTCCCGCCTGCCCTTCGGTCCGTCCCGCCTGCCCTTCGGTCCGTCCCGCCGCCCGCGCCGGCCCGCCCGCGCTCGGGCCGAGGTCGAGGCCGAGACCGGCGGCCGCCCCGGCCGCCCCGGTGAGCAGGGCGCGCCGGGTGCGCGCGGCTGCTGTGATCGCTCGCATGCCCCGTCAACGAGCCGGTGCGGGCGCGGGCACGGCCACGCCCGCCGCCGTGGGCGCGGTCAGCCGATCGGCGGTGCGAGGGACTCCAGCGCGTAGCCGTCGCCACGGCACGCCCCCTGCGAATACGTCATGGTCGTCTCCCGCAGAACCTGACCCTTCGCGGACGGCCCACCGGGGAGCGGCAGGCCGGTGCCGGCGGCCACGCCCGGTGTGATTCACGTGCGAGCGGCTGGGCAGTCGCGCGGCATGACGACTCCCACCCGACCCCTCGCCGTGGTGACCGGCGCCTCCAGCGGCATCGGCTACGAACTGGCCCGCCAGTTCGCCGAACACGGCTTCGACCTTCTGATCAACGCCGAGGACGGCGACCTCGCCACGGCCGCCGAGAGCCTGCGCGCCGACGGCGCCGTCGTGACCGACGTCCACGCGGACCTGCGCACCCGCCACGGCGTGGAGACCCTGTGGTCGGCGATCACCGCCACCGGCAGGCCCGTCGCGGCGGTCGCACTCAACGCCGGCGTCGGCCGGGGCGGCGCCTTCGTCGACACCGACCTCAGCGACGAACTGGAGATCATCGACCTCAACATCACCGCGACCGTCCGCCTGGCCAAGCACGTCCTGCGCGACATGACCGCCCGCGACGAGGGCCGCGTACTCATCACCTCCTCCATCGCCGCGACCATGCCCGGCCCCTTCCAGGCCGTCTACAACGCCTCCAAGTCCTTCCTCCAGTCCTTCGCCCAGGCCCTGCAGAACGAGCTGAAGGACACCGGCGTCACCGTCACCGCGCTGATGCCCGGCCCCACCGAGACCGACTTCTTCCGCCGCGCCGACATGACCGACACCAAGCTCGGCCGGCAGGACAAGGACGACCCGGCCCAGGTCGCCCGGCAGGGCTTCGAGGCCCTCATGGCCGGCAAGGACAGGGTGACCGCCGGTTCCCTCAGGACCCGCGCCCAGGCCGCCGCGAACAAGGTGCTGCCCGACAGCGCCAAGGCGCAGATGCACCGCACCATGGCCCGACCCGGCTCGGGCGACGGCTGACGCCCGTCCGCGACGTCCCCGCAGCGGCGGCCGGCCCGCCCGGTTGGCCCCGCCGCACCCGGGTAGGCGTCGCACGCGGTCCCCGGTCCGCGCGGACCGCCGCGTCCCCCGGGAGGTCGCACCATGCCGTCGGACAGCTTCGCCCGACTGCTCCTCACCTCCGACACCCACGTCCCCACCCGGGCGCGCTCCCTGCCCGCCCCGCTGCTGCGCGCCCTCGACGAGGCCGACGTGGTGTTCCACGCCGGGGACTGGGTCGACACCGCCACGCTCGACCTGTTCGAGGCCCGGGCCCGGTGGCTGGTCGCCGTCCACGGCAACAACGACGGGCAGGAGCTGCGCGAACGGCTGCCCGAAGTGGCCCGGGCCGAACTGGCGGGCCTGCGCTTCGCGGTCGTCCACGAGACCGGCCCCGCCCGGGGGCGCGAACAGCGCTGCCGCTCCCGCTTTCCCGACACGGACGTCCTGGTCTTCGGACACAGCCACATCCCGTGGGACAGCCGCGCCCCCGGCGGCCCGCGGCTGCTCAACCCCGGCTCCCCGACCGACCGGCGCCGCCAGCCCTTCGCCACCTACCTGACCGCCCGCGCGGACGACGGCCACCTCACCGAGCTGCGCCTCCACCGGCTCCCGCCGCGCTCCTGACCCCGCCGCGCTCCTGACCCGGCCGCGCATCGGTCGGCCGCGCACCGGTCGGCAGGGACGCGGTCGCTCAGCCGCTGGAGTCGGCCCGCAGGCGGACCTGCTCCTCCAGCCGGGCCAGGCTGTCCTCCAGCAGCTGTTCGACCTCCTCGCGCGGCGGGGCCGACTTCGCGTCGAAGAACGACAGGTGGACGGTCACCTGGCTGGTCCCGGTGTCCAGGCCCGCCACCTGGAGCCAGCCGGCGTACCGGCCGTTGTCCCGGGTGCCCCACTCCATCCGCATCTGGTCCCTCTGCGCCCGCAGGAGTCCGCGCTCGTCCTCGCCGGTGCGGTCCTCGTGCACGGTCACCGCGGGCGGGTCGTCGACCCGCACGTGCAGGTCGCGGGGCATCCACGCGTCGAACCGCCCGGGGTCGCAGGCCTGGTCGAAGACCAGTTCCGGCAGGGCCGGCATGGTGCGGGTGCGCTCGTACTCGGTCATCGGCACTCCTCGGATCCTGTCCGCGCCGGCAGCGGGCCGGGCGCTCCGCTGCCCACCCTCGGCCCCGCCCGGCGATACCGCGACCAGGAAGCCGCCGGCCGACGGACACCGGGCCCGACCGGCGGGCCCGGTGCGCCGGGACGGCCGGGGAGCGGCCCGGTCGGAGCCGGGCCGCTCCGGAGCGACGGGGTGAGGTGCTGGCGCAAGGACCTGGTGCGGGCGCTGCCTGCGGGCCGGGCGTGCTCAGACGGTCTCGCACGCCCGGCGCGGGGTGTTGACGGCCTGGGTGATGGCCGCCCGGTTCGACCGGGCCGCCAACTCCTGCGCCTGTTCACCACCGACGTCTCCGCCTCCGCCTGGCCGGGGTCAGAACCCGCGGACCCGGGTGGCCCGGTGCGGGTGGACGAGGACGTCGCAGGCCCGGCCGATCGCGAGCCGCGGCATCGGGTCGCCGGCGTGGACCGGGCCCGCGTCGTCGGCGGGGCGGTTGCCGTCCAGCCGGTCCCGGGCCGCCCGGGCAGCGGTGCGCAGGTCGACGCAGTCCTGCGCGCCACGGGCGCGATTCGGTCACCTCGGCAGGTCTTCGGAGAGGAAGGGAGCGAGGAGCGCGAGCAGCGCGTCCGGGCGGTCGAGGGGGATGATGTGACCGCAGTCCTGGAGGTGGTGGCCCACCAGGTCGTCGGCGACGGGACGGAGTTGGCGTTCGAGCCCGGTTCCGACGGGGTGGGAGCCGAGGGCCATGGTGGGCACGGTCAGCCGGGCCGTGGCGACGGCGTCCTGGAGTTGCCGCGCGCTGGTGGGCAGGGCCCGGTAGTAGGAGAACGCGCAGCGCAGGGCCTCGCGCCCGGTGTAGGCGTGGACGAAGGCCGCGCGGATGTCGGCGGGTACTCCTCGTCCGAGTGTCCCCGAGTCGAGGAACCAGTCGATGTAGGCGGCCTCGTTGCCGGCCAGCACGGTCTCGGCGAGGCCGGGGGCGGCGTGGAAGCCGAACCACCACGGGGCGCCGCCCGCGACGACGTGCTCGGCGCCGGGCAGGTGGCCGAGCAGCGCCTCCATCACGACCAGGCGCCGGACGCGGTCGGGTCGGCGCAGCGCCAGCAGGGCGCCGGGGGCGGTGCCGGCGTCGATGCCGACCACTGCTGCCGAGGGTTCGCCGAGTGCGTCGAGCAGCCCTTCGGCGTCGGCCGCGAGGGTGCCCGCGTCGTAACCGCCGACGGCGCGTTCACTGCCACCGAAGCCTCGCAGGTCCGGGGCGATGACCCGGTACCGCCCGGCGAGCCGGCCCATGATGCCGTCCCAGAGCCGCCAGGTGTGCGGGAATCCGTGCAGCAGGAGGACCGCGGGTCCTTCCCCGGCGACGGCGACATTGAGACGGACGCCGTTCGTCTCGATGCGGCGCAGCCGGGGTGTGCGGGTGGCGGGCATGACGGCTCCTCAGCCTGGTTACCATTGGTGACGACAAAACGATAGGTAACTGCCTGGCCAGTTCCCAGACGGCACTTTCGAGGAAGGTGGTGAGCCGCGGGTGACCACCCGAGGAGCCCCGGCCGGCGGTCGCGGCGTACGCGGCGATCTGTTCGACCCCTGTTGCCCCACGCGGCAGTTGCTGGACCGCATCGGGACGAAGTGGACGTCCATGGCCGTCAAGGCGCTCGCCGACGCCGCGCCGGAGGAGGTGCGCTTCGCGGAGCTGAGGCGCCGGATGCCCGGCGTCTCGCAGAAGATGCTGTCCGTGACGTTGCGGAGCCTGACCCGTGACGGGCTGGTGTCGCGCCGGGTCGAACCGGCCGTGCCCCCGCGGGTCTTCTACCGGCTCACCGGACTCGGGATGTCCCTGGAAGCCGTACTCGCGGGGCTGCGGACCTGGGCGGAGGAGCACATGGCCGAGATCGACCGCGCCAACGCCGCCAGTGACCAGGAGGCCGACGAGGACTAGGCAGCCGGTGTCGCGCTCGCTGCCGACGGCCGGGGGTTACCCGATGCGGCCGGTGTCGCCGCCTCGGTGCCCGTCGCCGTGTCGAGCCGTCGCCGCAGGCCCACCGTCCGGTGGACCTCCGGCCGTCCATGAGGAAGCCGGGCAGGCGGCCTGGCCAGGACGCTGCCGGAGGGGCGTAGAGTCGCCATAGCGGTTCAAGTCAGCTGAATAGGCATGGAGGGTCGTGGGTGTGTTCGTGACGACCGGGCAGGCCGGGACGGCCCTGGGGTGCTCGATCCCGACGGTGAAGAAGCTGATGGCCACCGGCGTGGTCCCCGGGGTCCGCGAGCAGGGCCGGCAGGTGTTCCCGCTGGCCGCGCTCCAGGCGCTCCAGGCCCGGCCCGCCGCCGGTCTGACCGTGCTCAGCGCGCCCGAGATCGCAGTGCTGCGCTCGGACGCCCCGACCCGGGTCGACGAGCCGGACCGCGACTGGATCGGCTTCGGCACCGCGCTGGACCGGGCGCAGCTGCTGGCCGCCCTGTCCGGCTGGTGGCGGTGCGACCCGGCCCGGGTCGCGGCCGGCGCAGTGCTGCCGGTGACCGTCGCCGGGTTCGTCGTCGCGGTGCTGACCGGCCTCACCGAGTGGGAGGGCGACGGCACCGTCGGCACCGCGGCCCGGTTCCGCTTCCCGAAGGCGCGCCTGGCCGGCTACCTGACCGACCTCACCGCCCCCGCCAACGCCGCCACCCCCACCGACCCGCAGGACGCCCGCCTGGCGGGACTGCTGCTCGGCACCCGCCTGGCGTCCGTCTCCGGCGGCCCGATCGCCTACGTCCCCACCAACCCGACCACCACCCACCAGCCCGACACCGAGGGGGGAATGACCCGCTGATGGACCGGAAGACGTACACCGCCGAGCTCGCCTCTCTGCGCGAGCTGCGCACCGGGATCACGGCCGCCGAGAAGCAGGTCGCGGCCGCGCAGAAGGAGCTGGACAAGCTGACCGCCCAGCGTGCGCGCCGGGTCGCCGGGCTCGCGGGGTACGAGGGTGCGAAGGCCGACGCCGTCGCGAAGGCCTCGGGCCTGTCGGTCGGCGACGTCGTGCGGATCGCCCCGCTGCTGGACCCGACCCCGGCCGCCGTCCGCGCCGTCAAGACCGACGACCGGGCCGCCGCTGCCACGCCCGCGCCCGTCGAGGCGCCGAAGGCCGAGCCGGTCGCCGAACCCGTGAGCGCGGTCGCTCCGGCGCTGACCCGCC
>NZ_JPRF03000098.1 GCF_001188955.3 Kitasatospora aureofaciens
GGACGGCCGCCCCTGGTCGTCGCCGCCGCCGCGCTGGCCGCCGCCCACCCGTCGACGGGCACCGTGCGGGTGCTCGCCCGCGAGGCCCGGCTGGGCGGGGGCGGCGTGGTGCTCGGCCCGCTGGACCGGCTGGAACCCGAACGGCCCGAGCGGGCGGCCCTGTTGCGCGACCTGTGCGCGCAACTGGGGCCCGTCCCGCTGGTCGTGCACGGCCCGCAGGTGTGGGACCCGGTCTGGGCCCGGGAGAGCCCGGTGGTGGTGAGCGTACCCCCGCCGGACGCGCGCGACCGGGCCGGGCAGTGGGCCCGCGCGCTGGCCGCGGGCGGGGCGCCACCGAGCCGGGAGCTGACGGAGGAGCTGGCCGAGGCGGTGGCCGCCTTCCGGCTGGACCGGGAGAAGCTGGAGCGGGCCGCCGCGGTGGCGGCCCGGACGGCGGCCGCCGAGCACCGCCCGGTGCGTGGCGAGGATCTGCGGGCCGCCGTCCGGGCGCAGAACGCCGCGGGCCTGGCCCGGCTCGCCCGCCGGATCGAGCCGGCGGTCGGCTGGGCCGACCTGGTGCTGCCGGACCCGACCGCGGGCCGGCTGCGCGAGCTGGTGCTGCGGGCCCGGCACCGCGACCGGGTGCTCGGGCAGTGGCGGATGCGGCCGGGCGGCGGCCGGGGCAACGGGGTGATCGCCCTGTTCGCGGGGGAGTCCGGCACCGGCAAGACGATGTCCGCCGAGGTGGTGGCGGCGGAGCTCGGCATGGAGCTGTACGTCGTCGACCTCTCCACCGTGGTGGACAAGTACATCGGCGAGACCGAGAAGAACCTGGACCGCGTCTTCACCGAGGCCGCGCAGGTCAACGCCGTCCTCCTGTTCGACGAGGCGGACGCACTGTTCGGCAAGCGCTCGCAGGTCAAGGACGCCCACGACCGCCACGCCAACGTGGAGACGGCCTACCTGCTCCAGCGGATGGAGTCCTTCGACGGGATCGCGGTGCTGACCACCAACCTGCGCGCCAACCTCGACGAGGCCTTCACCCGGCGCCTGGACGTCATCGCCGAGTTCCCGCTGCCCGACCAGGCGCAGCGGCGCCTGCTGTGGGACCGCTGCCTGGGGACGCGACTGCCCCGCGGCGACGACCTCGACCTGGACTTCTGCGCCCGGCACTTCGAGCTGACCGGCGGCTCCATCCGGGCCTGCGCGGTCTCCGCCGCCTACCTGGCCGCGGGCAGCGGAGCGCCGCTGGGCATGGCGCAGCTGGTCGCCGCCGTGGTCGGGGAGTACCGCAAACTCGGGCGGCTGGTGCTGGAGAGCGAGTTCGGGCCGTGGCTGGGCGCCCTCGGGGACAGCGGGCGCGGCTGACCACCCCCTGGGCTGACCCCTGGACGGTCGCGTCCGGAGCGGTGGGGCCCTGCGGGGCCGCCCGGGGGGACCGGTCGGACTGCCCGCCGGGGCAGCCGGTGCTGCCCCCGGTCCGGGACCTCGGGACATGGTCCGGACGGCGCCCGGACCGCAGACTCGGGGGCGAATGATCAGTGAGCGATCAGTGAGCGATCGGCAAGATCAGCGAAGTGATCAGCTGGCGATCAGCGAATGACCGGCGAAATGACTGGCCAGCCGAAGGAGCGCGTATGCCGTCGTACCTCACCCCGGGCGTGTACGTGGAGGAGGTGCAGTCCGGTGCCCGGCCGATCGAGGGGGTCGGCACCGCCGTCGCCGCCTTCGTCGGCTTCGCCGGGTCCGGGCCCTTCCACGAGCCCACGCTGGTGACCAACTGGGACCAGTACGTCCAGCGGTTCGGCGGCTTCACCGAGGGCACCTACCTGGCGCACGCGGTCTACGGCTTCTTCGCCAACGGCGGCGGCTCCGCCTACGTCGTCCGGGTCGGCGACCCGGCCCGGCGGGCCCCCGGCGCCGCCCCGGCAGCCGCCGTCGCCGTGGCCCCGCCGGTCGCCGTCGCGGGCTTCCTGTTCTCGGCCCTGCCCGGCGCGGGCGGCGAGGTGTCCGTCGAGATCGCCGACACGGAGGGCGAGAACGTCCCCGAGGACCGGTTCCGGCTGCTGGTCCGCCGGGGCGCCGAGGTCGTGGAGACCTACGACGTCTCGACCCGGAAGAACACCAAGGGCTACGTCGTCACCCAGCTGCGCGAGTCCAAGCTGGTCGCGGTCGTCGAGCAGCCCGGTACCGCGCCCAGCCGCCCCGAGCGGCAGACCCACGCGCTCGCCGCGGCTCCCGCCGTCGCGCCTGGGCCGGTCGCGGCCCCCGCCTCCCGGCTCGACCCCGCCGAGTACGTCGGCGACGCCGCCGCCCGTACCGGCTTCTCGGGTCTGGAGGCGATCGACGAGATCACCATGGTGGCGGTGCCGGACCTGATGAGCGCCTACCAGCGCGGCGACCTCGACGACGAAGGCCTGCGCACCGTCCAGCTGGCCGTCATGTCGCACTGCGAGCAGATGGGCGACCGGATCGCCGTCCTCGACCCGCCGCCCGGCCTGAACGCCCAGCGGATGCGCACCTGGCGCAACGAGGAGGCGGGGTTCGACTCCCGCTACGCCGCGCTCTACTACCCGTGGATCAAGGTCTTCGACCCGGCCAGCGGCCGCAACGTGCTGGTGCCGCCGAGCGGGCACGTCGCCGGGGTGTGGGCGCGCAGCGACTCCGAGCGCGGCGTGCACAAGGCGCCCGCCAACGAGGTCATCCGCGGCGCGGTGGACCTCGAACTGCGGCTCAGCAAGGGCGAACAGGACCTGCTGAACCCGATCGGCGTCAACTGCGTACGGGCCTTTCCCGGGCGCGGCATCCGGATCTGGGGCGCGCGCACCCTCTCCTCCGACCCGGCCTGGCGCTACCTGAACGTGCGCCGGCTCTTCAACTACCTGGAGGAGTCGATCCTCCTGGGGACCCAGTGGGTGGTCTTCGAACCCAACGACGACCGGCTGTGGTCCAGCATCCGCCGGAACATCACCGCCTTCCTCACCGAGGAGTGGCGGCGCGGGGCGCTGTTCGGCCAGACCGCGGCCGAGGCCTTCTACGTCAAGTGCGACCGCGACAACAACCCGCCGGAGTCCATCGACCTCGGCCAGGTGATCTGCGAGATCGGCGTCGCCCCGGTGAAGCCGGCCGAGTTCGTGGTGTTCCGGCTGGCCCAGTTCTCCGACAGCACGAGCCTCGTCAACGAGTGACCCGGTCCCTCGTTTCTGTCGGCACCCAAACGCATCGGAAGGTGACAGCACACCATGGCTGAAGGCGATCCGCTCTCCACACACATATTCGGCGTCCAACTCGGCGGGTACAACGTCGAGTCCGTCAAGGAGATCAGCAACCTGACGGTCGAACAGGACGTCGTCGAGTACAAGCAGGTGACCCAAGAGGGCAAGCTGATCGTCCGCAAGCAGCCCGGCGCCCGGCTGCCCGGCGAGGTGACCATCACCCGCGGCCTGGACAAGAGCGGCGCGTTCACGGACTGGATCAAGGAGACTCTCAACAACGGCGCGATCAACACCGCGCGTCAGAACCTCACCATCGAGGTCAAGGACACCACCGGCGCCACCCTGCGGCGCATCCAGCTCACCAACGCCTGGGCGAGCCGCTGGGAGGGCCCCACCCTCAGCGCCGGTGAGTCGAGTGCGGCGACCGAGACCGTGACCATCGTGTTCGAGGAGATCAGCGTCGAATGAGGCGGAAGATCGGCCTGGACGAGTTGCTGGAACGGGCGCCCGCCCAGGGCCCGGCCCCGGGCGGGGTCCAGGGCACGGTGCCGGGCGCGGGTACGGTTCCCGTCCCGGGCCCGCAGGGCGCCGGGCCGCACGCCGGGTCGGCTTCGCCCCGGGGGCGGGCGCCGCACACCGAGTTCGAGTTCGAGCTGCCGCTCGGCTACGTCGACGACGAGGGCACCGTGCACCGCCACGGCGCCATGCGGCTGGCCACCGCCCGGGACGAGCTGATGCCGCAGATCGACCTGCGGGTCAAGGAGAACCCGGCCTACCTCGGCGTCGTGCTGCTCAGCCACGTCATCACCAGGCTGGGCGACGTCACCGACGTGCACGCCGGGATCGTCGAGCGGATGTACGCCACCGACGTGGCGTTCCTCCAGGACCTCTACCAGCGGATCAACAGCGAAGGCCACACGCGCGCCGCCGTGACCTGCCCGCACTGCGACGGCGCCTTCGAGGTCGACCTCGCCGGTGGGCGCCTGGGGGAATCGTGACGTACGCGCCTGCTCGGCTGTACGAGGAGATCGCGTACATCGCCTACCACTTCCACTGGCCGCGCGAGGACCTCCTCGACCTGACCCACCGTGAACGCGGGCAGTGGGTGCGCGAGATAGCGCGCATCAACTCCCGGGTCAACGAGGGTGGGTGAGCCGGGTGGGGGTGCGGGACTGGATGGCACGGCGGCGCCGGGCCGACGGTGGTGCCGCGGCCGGGGGTGTTGCGTCCGGTGGTGCTGTGGCTGGTAGCGCTGTGTCCGGTGGTGCCGAGCCGGCCGGTGGGACCACCGGTACGGGCGAGGCACCGCCGGCGGCGGCCCGGCGGCGACCGGCGGCCGGGGACGGCGGATGGCGCGCGGTGACGCCGCTCGTCCCGACCCTGGCCGGGGCCGGGCACGGGGTCAGCGACGGCCTCAGGTTCCGTTCCCGGCTCGCCTCCTGGCAGGACCCTTCGCTGTGCGGACCGCTCGGCCATGCGGTTCTGCCGACCGCACCGGTGGGCATCCTGCGGGCGGTCGCTGCGCCGGGCGGCCCGGCGACGGTCGTCGGGAGCGGGGACGAACTCGTCCTGCCGGTCGGTGCGGTTGGCGGGGCGGAAGACGGCGAGGCGGTGGGCCGACCGGAAGGCGCGGGGGAGCGGCGGCAGGTGCTGCCGGTCCAGCGGGCCGTCCGGGCACGGCGGCTGCCGGTGCGCCCGGCGCCGCGGGCG
>NZ_JPRF03000099.1 GCF_001188955.3 Kitasatospora aureofaciens
GGGGCCGCCGGCGCCGGCGGGGTCGCGGGGGCGGCCGGCAGCGGAGCCGGGGGCGTCCTGGGCAGGTCGGAGCGCCGGGTGATCTCGGTGTTGACCTGCCGCGGCAGCCAGTCCTCGCCGAACCGCAGCTGGCCGCCGACCTCCGGGTGGTTGCGGGCGGCCTGGATGATCTCGGCCGGCTTCGGGCGGTCCTCCGGCGACTTCGCCAGGCAGCGCTGGACCAGCTCGCGGAGGTCCGCCGGGACGGCCGTCAGGTCGGGCTCCTCGTGCACCACCCGGTAGAGCACCGCGGTGTCCGGCCCGTCACCGAACGGCGGGGTGCCGCCGGCCACGTACGCGGCCAGGGCGCCCAGCGCGAAGACGTCGGTGGCCGGGGTGACCGCGCGGCCCTGCGCCTGCTCGGGGGCCATGAAGGCGGGGGAGCCGATCCGGTAGCCGGTGCCGGTCAGCGCGGTGGCGTCGGCGGCCCGGGCGATGCCGAAGTCGATCACCCGCGGTCCGTCCCCGGCGACCAGCACGTTGGCGGGCTTGAGGTCGCGGTGGACCACCTCGACGCTGTGGATCGCCTGCAGCGCCTCGGCGATGCCGCCCATCAGCAGCAGCACGGTGCGCACCGGCAGCGCGCCGTGCTCCCGCACCACCTGCTGCAGGGACGGGCCGGGCACGTACGCGGTGACCAGCCACGGGGCGTCCGAGTCCAGGCCGCCTGAGTCGATCACCTGGGCGGTGTACAGCCCGTGGATCCGCTGGGCGTTGCTGACCTCCTGGGCGAACCGGCGGCGGAACTCGCCGTCCTCGGCGAACTCGGAGCGCACCACCTTGAGCGCCACCGGACGCCCGCCGGGCGTGTACGAGAGGTAGACGCGCCCCATGCCGCCGGCGCCGAGCCGGGCGAACAGCCGGTAGCCGCCGACCTCCCGGGGGTCGTCCGGAAGGAGCGGCTGGAAGACCGGAGGCAGTTTGCCGGGGTGCGGCGTGTCGGCGGTCATTGGTGATCCCCCTGGGATGAGCGATGAGGTCGTTCGGCCGGCTCGCGGGCGCAGGGACCGGCGCCCGGCGGCGAACCGGCGAGGCATAACCTATCGATCCGTCAGGAAACCGCGCAGGCCGGTCCGCGTTTGGTTGCAGAGCTGCGACCTTTGCCGGGGCACGACACGGCGCCCGCGGCACGACGACGCCCGCGGCCCCCGCTCCCTCGGTGAGGGGACGGGGGCCGCGGGCGTGTCGGCGGTGCGGGGGGTCTCAGCGCGTCAGAGCGCGAAGACCTCCTCGATCAGCGCCTGCTGCTCGGCACCGTGCCGCTTGGCCGAGCCGACGGCCGGCGACGAGGCCGCCGTGCGGGCGACGCGGCGCAGACGGGCGTCGCCGCCGCTGCGGCCGATGACGACCTGCAGGTGGTCGACCAGGTTCATCGCGATGAACGGCCAGGCACCCTGGTTGGCCGGCTCCTCCTGCGCCCAGACGAACTGGACGTTGTCGCCGTAGCGGGCCAGCTCCTCCTGGAGCTCGGCCACCGGCAGCGGGTACAGCCGCTCCATGCGGACGATCGCGGTGTCGGTGATGCCGCGCTCGGTCCGGGCCGCCGCCAGGTCGTAGTAGAACTTGCCGGAGGTGATGACCACCTTGCGGACCTGCGCCGGGTCGACGGTGGTGTCACCGATGACCGGGCGGAACGAGCCCGACAGGAACTCCTCGGTCGCACTCGCCGCGGCCTTCAGACGCAGCATCGACTTCGGGGTGAAGACGATCAGCGGCTTGTGGTGCGGGTTGTGCGCCTGCCAGCGCAGCAGGTGGAAGTAGTTCGACGGCAGGGTCGGCATGGCGACCGTCATGTTGTCCTGCGCGCACAGCTGGAGGAAGCGCTCCGGGCGGGCGGACGAGTGGTCCGGGCCCTGGCCCTCGTAGCCGTGCGGCAGCAGCAGGGTGACGCCGGAGTGCTGGCCCCACTTCTGCTCGGCGGAGGCGATGTACTCGTCCACCATGGTCTGCGCGCCGTTGACGAAGTCGCCGAACTGCGCCTCCCACATGACCAGCGCGTTCGGGCGGGTCAGCGAGTAGCCGTACTCGAAGCCCATGGCCGCGTACTCCGACAGCAGGCTGTCGTAGACGGTGTAGCGGGCCTGGTCCTCGGTGAGGTACTGCAGCGGGGTGTAGTCCTCGCCGGTCTTGCGGTCGATCAGGACGGCGTGCCGCTGGCCGAAGGTGCCGCGGCGGCTGTCCTGGCCGGCCAGGCGGACCGGGTGGCCCTCCATGAGCAGCGAGCCGATGGCGAGGGTCTCGCCCATCGCCCAGTCGATGGTGTTGTCCTCGACCGAGGCGGCGCGGCGCTGCAGCTGCGGCAGCAGGCGCGGGTGGACGGTCAGCCAGTCCGGGAAGTTGACCTGCGAGGCGGCGATCCGCTTGACCATCTCCTGGGAGATGCCGGTCTGGATGGAGACCGGGAAGTCGGCGACCGGCTTGCCCGTGGTGGTGTCGGCCGGAGCCTGGGCCGCCTCGCGGACCTCGGCGAAGACCTTCTCCAGCTGGCCCTGGAAGTCCTGGAGCGCCTGCTCCGCCTCTTCCATGGTGATGTCGCCGCGACCGATCAGGCCCTCGGTGTACAGCTTGCGCACCGAGCGCTTCTTGTCGATCAGGTCGTACATCAGCGGCTGGGTGAACGACGGGTTGTCGGCCTCGTTGTGACCGCGGCGGCGGTAGCAGATGAGGTCGATCACGACGTCCTTGTGGAACGCCTGGCGGAACTCGAAGGCGAGCCGCGCGACGCGGACCACGGCCTCCGGGTCGTCGCCGTTCACGTGGAAGATCGGGGCCTCGATCATGCGGGCCACGTCGGTGCAGTACATCGAGGAGCGCGAGGACGCCGGGGCGGCGGTGAAGCCGACCTGGTTGTTCACCACGACGTGCACGGTGCCGCCGGTGCGGTAGCCGCGCAGCTGCGACATGTTCAGGGTCTCCGCGACGACGCCCTGGCCGGCGAAGGCCGCGTCGCCGTGGATCTGGATCGGCAGCACCGGGAAGGTGGTGCCGCCCTGGTCCAGGATGTCCTGCTTGGCGCGGGCGATGCCCTCGACGACCGGGTCGACCGTCTCCAGGTGGGAGGGGTTCGCGGCGAGCGAGACCTTGATGGTCTCCCCGTCCAGCCCGGTGAAGGTGCCCTCGGAGCCGAGGTGGTACTTGACGTCGCCGGAGCCGTGCATCGACTTCGGGTCGAGGTTGCCCTCGAACTCGCCGAAGATCTTGCCGTACGGCTTGCCGACGATGTTGGCCAGCACGTTCAGGCGGCCGCGGTGGGCCATGCCGATGACGGCCTCGTCCAGGCGGTGCTCGGCGGCGGCGTCGATGGTCGCGTCCAGCAGCGCGATCAGCGACTCACCGCCCTCCAGCGAGAAGCGCTTCTGGCCGACGTACTTGGTCTGCAGGAACGTCTCGAAGGCCTCGGCCGAGTTCAGCCGGCGCAGGATCCGCAGCTGCTCCTCGCGCTCGGGCTTCGCGTACGGCTTCTCCAGGCGCTCCTGCAGCCACTTGCGCTGCTTCGGGTCCTGGATGTGCATGTACTCGATGCCGACGGTGCGGCAGTAGGTGTTGCGCAGCAGGCCGAGGATGTCGCGGAGCTTCATCATCTTCTGGCCGCCGAAGCCGCCGACCGCGAACTCGCGCTCCAGGTCCCACAGGGTGAGGCCGTGGGTGGTGACGTCCAGGTCGGGGTGCTTGCGCTGCTTGTACTCCAGCGGGTCGGTGTCGGCCATGAGGTGGCCGCGGACCCGGTAGGAGTGGATCAGCTCCATGACGCGGGCGGTCTTGTTGACCTCGTCGTCGTGGGTGGTGGCGACGTCGGTCGCCCAGCGGACCGGCTCGTACGGGATCCGCAGCGACTCGAAGATCTCGTCGTAGAAGCCGTTCTCGCCGAGCAGCAGGCGGTGGATCTCGCGCAGGAACTCGCCGGACGCCGCGCCCTGGATGACGCGGTGGTCGTAGGTCGAGGTCAGCGTCATGATCTTGGAGACGCCCAGACGGGACAGGGTCTCCGGGGCGGAGCCCTGGAACTCGGCCGGGTACTCCATGGCGCCGACGCCGACGATGGTGCCCTGGTTCTGCATCAGGCGCGGCACGGAGTGCACGGTGCCGATGCCGCCGGGGTTGGTCAGCGAGACCGTGACGCCGGTGAAGTCGTCCATGGTCAGCTTGTTGGCGCGGGCCCGGCGGACGATGTCCTCGTAGGCCTGCCAGAAGCCGAAGAAGTCGAGGGTCTCGGCCTTCTTGATGGCCGCGACGACCAGCTGGCGGTCGCCGTTCGGCTTGACCAGGTCGATCGCCAGGCCGAGGTTGACGTGCTCCGGCTTGACCAGGAAGGCCTTGCCGTCCTCCACCTTGTAGCTGTGGTTCATGCCCGGGGCGGCCTTGATGGCCTGGACCAGGGCGTAACCGATCAGGTGGGTGAAGGAGACCTTGCCGCCGCGGGCGCGCTGCAGGTGGTTGTTGATGACGATGCGGTTGTCGATCAACAGCTTCGCCGGGACGGCGCGGACCGAGGTCGCGGTCGGCACCTCCAGCGAGGCGTCCATGTTGGCGGCGACGGCCTTGGCCGGGCCGCGCAGCTGGACCAGCTCGGGGCCGGCCGGGGCGGCGGCCGGGGCCGGGGCGGTGG
>NZ_JPRF03000100.1 GCF_001188955.3 Kitasatospora aureofaciens
GCGCCGCCACGCCGCCGCCCGCCGCGTTCCAGCAGGCCGCCGCGCCGCAGCAGACCGCGCACGGCGCCCCGCTCGGCTACACGGCCGCCGTCGAGCTGTCCTCGGACCGGCTGCTGCGCAGCCAGCCCAAGCAGCAGCGCCAGCAGCCGCGGTTCCAGTTCGGCGGCAAGGCCGCGGCGGCCGAGAAGGCCCGCAAGCTGGAGATCATCCGCACGCCGGTGCTGAGCTGCTACCGGATCGCGGTGATCAGCCTCAAGGGCGGGGTCGGGAAGACCACGACCACCACGGCGCTCGGCGCGACCCTGGCCAGCGAGCGCCAGGACAAGGTGATCGCGATCGACGCCAACCCGGACGCAGGCACCCTGGGCCGCCGGGTCAAGCGCCAGACCGGCGCGACCATCCGCGACCTGGTGACGGCGATCCCGCACCTGCGCAGCTACATGGACATCCGTCAGTTCACCTCGCAGGACCTGAACTCGGGCCTGGAGATCCTGGCGAACGACGTCGACCCGGCCGTCTCGACCACCTTCAACGACTCGGACTACCGCCAGGTCATCGAGGTGCTGGGCCGCCAGTACCCGATCATCCTGACCGACTCCGGCACCGGTCTGCTGTACAGCGCGATGCGCGGGGTGCTGGACCTCGCCGACCAGCTGATCATCGTCTCCACCCCCAGCGTGGACGGTGCCTCCAGCGCCTCGACGACCCTGGACTGGCTCTCCGCGCACGGCTACGCCGACCTGGTGCAGCGCAGCATCACGGTGGTCTCCGGGGTGCGCGAGACCAGCAAGATGATCAAGGTCGAGGACATTGTCGCGCACTTCCAGACCCGCTGCCGCGGCGTCGTCGTGGTGCCCTTCGACGAGAGCCTGGCGGCCGGTGCCGAGGTCAACCTCGACATGATGCGGCCCAAGGTCCGCGAGGCGTACTTCGAGCTGGCCACCCTGGTCGGCGAGGACATCGTCCGGGCCCAGCAGGCCGCCGCCCAGCAGGCCGGCTGGCAGCATCAGGCACAGGCCGGCTACCAGCAGGGCCAGCCCCAGCCGTACGCCGACCCGCAGCAGGCCGCCGCCCAGCCCGCGCCCGGCGCGCCGTGGGGGGCGCAGCCCGGCCAGCCCGCGCCCCCGCCCGGCTACGGCTGGCCCCAGCCGCAGCCCCAGCCCTACGCCGACCCGCAGCAGCAGGCTCCCCAGCCCCCGCCGCCGCCCGGGTACGGCTACCCGCCCCAGCAGCAGCCGCCGGGCTACGGTTACCCGCCGCAGCAGCAGCCGCCCCAGCAGTAGGACGACGAAGGGCCCGCCGACCAGGAGTCGGCGGGCCCGCTGCCGCAGTGCCGGACGGAAACCGGCGCCGGAAGCCGGCGCCGGCCGTCAGTCGGCGTCGGTCAGCTCACGCGCGCGCTTGACGTCGTCGGCCATCCGGTCGAGCAGCGCCTCGATGGAGTCGAACTTCTCCATCCCGCGCAGGTAGGCCAGGAAGTCCACGGCCACGTGCAGCCCGTACAGGTCCAGGCCGACCCGGTCGATGGCGTACGCCTCGACGGTGCGGGCCGTGCCGTCGAAGGTCGGGTTGGTGCCGACCGAGATCGCCGCCGGCATCCGCTCGCCCCGGGCGGTCAGCCAGCCCGCGTACACGCCGTCGGCCGGGACGGCGCTGTGCGGCACGGTCTCCACGTTGGCGGTCGGATAGCCGAGCTCGCGGCCGCGCTGCGCGCCCCGCACCACCACACCCTCGACCCGGTGCGGCCGGCCGAGCACCTCGTTGGCGCCGGCCATGTCCCCGGACTCGACCAGGCGGCGGGTCAGGCTGGAGGAGAACGGCTCGCCGTCCCCGGCGGTGCCGCACACCTGCAGGTCCACCACCTCGACCTGGAAGTCGTCCGCCCGGCCCAGCTCGGTGAGCAGCGCGACGTCCCCGGCCGCCTTGTGCCCGAAGCGGAAGTTGGGGCCCTCGATGACGACCCGGGCGCGCAGCGCGTCCACCAGCACCTGCTGGACGAAGGTCTCCGGGGACTCGTTGGAGAACTCGGTGGTGAACGGCAGCACCAGCACCGCGTCCACGCCGAGTTCGGCGATCAGCTCGGCCCGGCGCGGGTGCGGCGCGAGCAGCGGCGGGTGGCTGCCGGGGCGGATCACCTCGCGCGGGTGCGGGTCGAAGGTCACCACGACCGAGGGCAGGCCGAGTTCGCGGGCCCGCTCGACCGCCTGCCCGATGATCAACTGGTGCCCGCGGTGCACCCCGTCGAACGAGCCGATGGTGACGACGCTGCGTCCCCAGTCAGCGGGGATCTCCTCCAGGCCACGCCAGCGCTGCACCCGACTGCTCCTCGTTCCGTACGGTGCGTACCCTCGGCACGCTCAAACGCTCAAAACCCGAACCCCTATAGCGTGCCATGCGCCTGCCCCGGCTCAGGCACCGGAATGGGGGTTGAGCGCACCGGTGCGCGCGGGGCCGGCGCCGGGGTGGTCCGCTCGGCCTCGGCGGCGGCGTACTGCGGGTCACGTCCGGCCGCCACCAGGGCCCGCATCCGGGCCAGCCGGGGGCCGTCGGGCGCGGTCGGGGCGGCGTCACCCGGCCACTGGGCGAGCAGTTGGGCGAAGGCCGCGGAGCGCCCGGCGCAGCGCACCAGCAGGTCGTCCGCGTCGGCCAGGCCCGGGGTGGCGCGGGCCAGCACGGCGCGGGCCCGGGCCGGGTTCTCGGCCGCGCAGTGCTCGGCGAGGCGTTCCACGGCGGCGGTGAGCACCGCCCGGTCGGTCTCGGCGGCGAGCAGCGCGTCCAGCAGTTCGCAGCGCAGCGCGTCCGCCGCCGGGTCGGCCACCGGGGCCGACAGCACCTCGGCGAACGGCCGGCGGACCGCCGTCGTCCGGGCGGCCAGCGCGGCTCCGAGCAGCACCCGCAGTTCCAGCCGGGTGGTCGGCCCGTCGATCGCGGCCTGCCGCAGGCGCCGGCCGAGGTAGTCGACGGCGATTGGCCCGGCCAGCTCCGGCTGCTCGCGCAGCAGCCGGGCGGCCAGTTCGGCGCCCCTGCGGACGGCGACCGGGGCGCGGGCGTCGGCGAGCACCCGCAGGGTCTCGGCCGGGGCCGTGCCGGGGGCCACCAGCCGGTCGGCGAGCGCGGCGAGGACGGGCTCCGGGTCGCTCTCCAGGGCCGGAGCCAGCGCGTACGGGGTGAGGAAGGCGTCGCCGCCCGCCCGGTGCAGCGCGAGCGCGGCGTCCAGGTACCCGGACCGGGTCGCCGGGTCGCCGACCAGCAGGGCCAGGGCGGCGCCGTGCAGGCCCGGTTCGTCCTCGCGGGCGAGCAGGGTGAGCGCGCTGAAGCGCAGCAGTTCGGCCCCGGCCCCGGCGGCGTGGGGGGCCGTCCGCAGCGCGTGCACGGCAGCCGCGACGTGCCGTTCGGGCCGCCGGTCGTGGCTCCAGCGGTCCACCGCGCGGCAGAGCGCGGACGGCTCCTCGGCGGCGAGCACGCTGAGCAGCGCGTCGGCCCTCGGGTGCGCGGCGGCGGCCAGCGCGTCGGCCAACTCGTCCAGGGCCAGCCGCCGGTGGGCGTACAGCAGGTCCTGGGCGATGTCGGCGACCCCGACCCCGGGGCGGCCGGGCAGTCCGCCCGGGTCGTCGAACCAGGCGCAGAGCAGCGGGAACACCGCGACGGGGTCGGCGCGCAGCCGTTCGGCGACCGCGCCGAGGAAGCGCTGCTCGGGGCCGTCGGCGGCCACCAGGCGGCGCAGCAGGGGGAGTTCGGCCTCCACGGGCAGGCCGAGGCCGGCCCAGAACTCCGGGCCGAAGCGGACCGGCCCGTCGAGCGCCCGCCCGTCGAGCGCCCGCCCGCCACCCGCGTCGGCGGCCCGCTCGGCGATCCGGCGGGCCAACTGGTCGAGCAGCGCCCGGTGTTCGACGGGGTCGGGGCTGGCGGCGAGCCCGGCGGTGAGCAACCGGGCCGCCCACCAGGCGGGTTCGCTGCCCGGCGGGCGCAGGTCCAGCGCGCGCCAGATCCGGTGCAGCCACGGGTCCAGGGCGGGCGCGCCCCAGGTCTCGGCGACCCTGCGCAGCGCGGCGGCGACCGGACCGATCCGGTGCCGGGGGACGGCCGGGCCGGAGCCCTCCGGCCCGGGCAGGGTGTCCTCCGCCTCGCCGAGGAGCATCCGCAGCGCCGCCTCCAGGTCCAGGTGCCACCCCTGCAGCCAGTCGGCGAACTCCCCGTGGGCGAAGCGGAATCCGGGCCCGGCGGGGACGAACAGCCCCTCGGCGAGCACGGCCGTGGCCCAGCCGCCGTCGACCGGGAAGAGTTCCTCGAAGGCCTCCCGGCCCAGCGCGCCCGGCTCCTCGCCGAGCATCCGCCGGGCCGCCTCGTGCACCCGCCCGGCCACCGCCGCCGCGAGCCGGCGCACCCGCCG
>NZ_JPRF03000101.1 GCF_001188955.3 Kitasatospora aureofaciens
CGGAAGCTAAGCCTCACAGCGCCGATGGTACTGCAGGGGGGACCCTGTGGGAGAGTAGGACGCCGCCGAACAATCATTCAGAAAAGCCCCTGATCCTTTGGATCAGGGGCTTTTCGCATTTCAGCTCAGTTGTCGTCGTCTTCGCCGTCCGGCAGCTCGTTGTCATCGGGCTTCGGCTGTCCCGGCGCCTGGGCCGGCGTCAGCCCGGCCGATGGTGACGGGGCCGCGGACAGGGCCACTGAGGCGGACGCTGACTGTGCAGCTGACTGTGCAGCAGAGGGTGTAGCTGACGGGGCCTCGGACTGGGTGCCTTGGGCCGGTACGGCCGCCGTTCCCCAGGCCGGGCGGCTGAGCCACTTGTCCGCGCTGTTGGTGAGCCGGGTCATGCCCGTACCGTCCGGTCGCATGCTGTAGAGATCGGTGCCGGAGCCCGCGGCGGCCTGGGTGAAGACGATGGACTTGCCGTCTGGCGCGTAGGCCGCGCTGCCGTAGAAGGCCGTTGAGGGGGCGGGGGTGAGGGCGCCGATCGCGGTGCCGTCGGGGTGGACGGTGTAGATGCCGCCGCCGGGTGCGTTGTCGGCGCCGGCCGGGTAGGTGGTGAAGAGGATCTGGGTGCCGTCGGGGGACCAGTCCGCGCGCTCGCCGGCGCGCAGCTCCCATGGGGTGAGCTGGCGGAGTCCGGTGCCGTCGACACCGACGACGTAGATGGCGCGGCTGTTGGCGGGCTGTCCGGTGGCGCTGGTGCGGTACTCGAAGGTGAGCTGCTTGCCGTCGGGCGACCAGCTGGGGTTGCTGACGGCACCGGAGTAGGGCTTGTCGTTGGTCAGGAAGGTGAGCCGCTGGACGTTGGTGCCGTCGGGGCTCATCAGGTAGAGGTCCGAGTACTGGATCTGCTTGTTGTGGGCCTCGTCGAGGGCGCCCCAGGAACGGCTGAAGGCGAGCTGCTTGCCGTCGGGGGAGAAGGCGGGGGCGCGTTCGTCCTCGTTGGCGCAGTCGGCGCCGCCGCCGGCGGCGTCGCAGAGTTGGCTGATCTGGTGCGCGTTCTCACCGCTGGTGGAGACTGTCCAGAGGCGGGCGGTGCCGGTCTGCGGGTCGGTGCGGTCGAAGGCGATGGCGCTGCCGTCGGGGGACCAGTCGGGGCGGTCGTCACGGGCGCGCGCGGGCGGCTGGGTGACCTGGCGCTGGCCGGTACCGTCGGGGCCGACGGTGACGATGGCGCTGGTGGTGCGCGTGGCGTCGGTGTAGGCCCGGCTGACGATCAGTCCGTTGTGTGCCTCCGCGGCTGCGGCGCCGACGGCGTCCGGGGTGGCTGACTGGCTGGGTGTGGGGGTGGCGGTGGGGGACTCCGGGCGGATCTCGGAGAGCGGGATCTCGCCGGGCTCGGCCCCGCAACCGGTGATCAGGGCGCCTACGAGCAGGAGGCCCGCACCGGCGGTTGCGCGGGTGCGGGCCTTGCTCGTGAGGGGCTGCCGTGTACCGGTGCTCCGCGTCATCTCCGTCTCCGACCTTTCCGACCGCTCCGACGTTGTGCCCCGGCTCCGATGGCGGGAGGGACCCAGGACGAATCCAGGGGACGGCCCCTGGAGGAGCTGTCACTGTGCCAGACGGGAACATCGGAGGCCGGGCGACACGCAACGGAATGCGTCTGCTCGGTCACAAGGAGTGGACGGATCGGACGGGCGCTCGGAAGTCTTTGCGGGGGTGGTCGCGGAAGTGCTCGGCAGTGCGGGGCGGGTCAGCCCCGGGCGGCGCGGCGCTCGGCCTTGGCGAGGGCCTCCGCCTCGTCCTCGGCCTCGGCGACCTCCAGGGTGGGCGCGGTGCCGCCGAGCTGCGCGGGCAGCCACCAGGTGTCGTCCGGGCCGGAGGGCTTGCCGGGGTACTCGCGCTGGGCCCGGTCGAGCATCTCGGTCATGGCGGCGCGCAGCTTTCTGGTGACCATGACGGGCTTGTCGTTCGGGCCCAGGTGGATCGGCTCGCCGATCATGATGGTCACCGGGATGTGGCGCTTGGTGAGGGTCTTCGGGCGGCCCTTGGTCCAGAGTTGCTGAGTGCCCCAGAGGACGACGGGCAGCAGCGGGGCGCCGGAGTCGGCGGCCATCCGGGCGGCGCCGGTCTTGAACTTCTTCAGCATGAACGAGCGGCTGATGGTCGCCTCGGGGAAGACCCCGACGACCTCGCCGGCCTTGAGGGCGCGCACGGCGGCCTCGTAGGCGGGCTGGCCGTCGGTGCGGTCGACGGGGATGTGCTTCATGCCGCGCATCAGTGGACCGGAGATGCGGTGCCGGAAGACGTCGTCCTTGGCCATGAAGCGTGTCTTGCGCTTGCCGCCGCGGTAGGCGCCGAGGCCGGCGAAGAGGAAGTCCAGGTAGCTGATGTGGTTGCTGACCAGCACCGCTCCGCCGGTGGCGGGGATGTGCTCGGCACCGATGATCTTTATCCGCACGTCGAGTGCGCGGAAGGCGGTGAGTGCGGCGCCGATCACCGGCGGGTAGACGAACTCTGCCACGGTCAGTCCTGACTTCCACGGGCCGGGGCCCGGTACGGCGGGTACCCGCGCCGTGCGTGGGAGCCGACCGGAGCACGGCACGCCGCGGCGGTCACGGGTGATACACGGAGATGATCCCCCGAACGAGTGCCTGCTGTCACCTGAGGGGTGCGGTCAAGCGAATATTCACGGTGTGATCTCCGTGATGAGTTCGGTCGGGAACCTTTCAGTTCCGCCTCGTTTCCCGGGCGGGTGGTGTCGGCGGTGGTACCGGGGGTGGCGTCAGGCGCCCGCGCCCAGTCGGCCCTGGGCGCGTCGGACGATCGGATAGATCTCGCAGCCCAGGCAGTAGCCGAAGACTGCGTTCAGGAACGCGGCCGCCAGGGCGAAGCCGGTGGACAGCAGGCCGAGCCAGGTCACCCCGGTGAGGTAGCCGAGGGTGCCCACGGCGGCGAACACGGCCCCGCCGCCCTGGGTGAAGCGCAGCGGCCGCTCGTCCTGGGTCTCGGTGGGCGGTGTCAGGTGCGGCGCGATGAAGACGTGGAACAGCCAGCTGTACGGGGAGACGCGGGGGCCGCCCACCGCGCCGAGTACGAACACGAGGGTCTGGGCGGCCAGCAGTAACCCGCTGCCGGTGATGAGGACGGCGGCCAGCACCACTGCGGTGAGTGCGGCGGCGAAGCGGGGACCGCGGGGGTCGGTCTGCACGGGGGCTCCGGGAGGGTCGCGGCGGACGGCTGCGGCGGGGCGCGTCAGCGACGGCCGGCGGTGGCGATCGGATCCGGGTCGACGGCGCGACGGACGGTCAGCAGCGGTGGGGAGAGGGGGTCGGAGTCCACCTGCCGATCGTACGGGCCCGGGGTCGGCGGGTCGACCTTCCTTTCGGAGCCCGCACGCGCTGACGCAGACTGGAGGGATGACCGGACTCGTGGTGTGCGTTGTCGTGTTGGCGATGGCGACCACGTTCGGGCTGTTGAGGGCCGGGCGCGACGGAAGGCTGAGGGTGCGCACCAAGGACGGGACGGTACGACTGTCGGAGGCGGACCTGGGCGGGCCGCTCGGTGAGCGGGCGACCCTGGTGCAGTTCTCCACTGCGTTCTGCCAGCCCTGCCGGGCCACCCGGAGGGTGCTCGCGGAGGTCGCGGGGATGGTCGACGGGGTGGAGCACGTCGAGCTGGATGCCGAGGCTCAGCTGGAGCTGGTCCGTCGGCTGGAGGTCCTGCGGACGCCGACCGTGCTGGTGCTGGACGCGGCGGGCCGGGTGGTGCGCCGGGCGGCCGGGATGCCGCGCAAGGCGGATGTGATCGCGGCGCTGGGTCAGGCGGTCTGATGGCGGGTGCCGAGTAACAAGTGACAGCGAACAGATGACAGATGTCAGCGAACAGATGATGAAATCTGTTTGCTGATATCTGTCATCTGCGGTCGGCGCCGCCCCGCGAGGTGGAGCCGGCCCCTGGCTGGGGCAGGATGGGCGCAGGCGGCGACCCGGGCCGTCCGGCATAAGCTACTGGCCAGTAGTGACCGCTGGTGTACCGCCGAGTATGCTGCCAGGAAGTTCCGGACCGGCACGGGAAACTCGCTGCCCGGAGCGGGTGCGTGCCGTGTTCGCGCCCGCTTGCACGCCGCAGCCGCCGGACGAGACCAGTACAGGAGACAAGGCCGTGAGCTTGAGGATCGTTGTCTGTGTGAAGTACGTGCCGGACGCGACGGGTGACCGTCGTTTCGCGGACGACCACACCACCGACCGGGAGGGCGTGGACGGCCTCCTGTCGGAGCTGGACGAGTACGGCGTCGAGCAGGCGCTGC
>NZ_JPRF03000102.1 GCF_001188955.3 Kitasatospora aureofaciens
GAGGGTGTGTGACTGGTCGTTGTTTGAGAACTGCACAGTGGACGCGAGCATCTGTGGCCAAGTTTTTAAGGGCGCACGGTGGATGCCTTGGCACCAGGAACCGATGAAGGACGTGGGAGGCCGCGATAGGCCCCGGGGAGCTGTCAACCGAGCTTTGATCCGGGGGTGTCCGAATGGGGAAACCCGGCAGTCGTCATGGGCTGTCACCCGCTGCTGAACACATAGGCAGTGTGGAGGGAACGCGGGGAAGTGAAACATCTCAGTACCCGCAGGAAGAGAAAACAACCGTGATTCCGGGAGTAGTGGCGAGCGAAACTGGATGAGGCTAAACCGTATTGGTGTGAGACCCGGCAGGGGTTGCCAATACGGGGTTGTGGGAATGAGCTTCAGTCGTCTGCCGGCGGCTGGGCGAGTCAGAAACCGTATGGGTAGTCGAAGGACATGCGAAAGGTCCGGCGTAGAGGGTAAGACCCCCGTAGACGAAATCTGTACGGCTTGCTTGCTCATCTCCCAAGTAGCACGGGGCCCGAGAAATCCCGTGTGAATCTGGCGGGACCACCCGCTAAGCCTAAATATTCCCTGGTGACCGATAGCGGATAGTACCGTGAGGGAATGGTGAAAAGTACCGCGGGAGCGGAGTGAAATAGTACCTGAAACCGTGTGCCTACAAGCCGTGGGAGCGTCGTTCGCCAGCTTGCTGGTGGGCCGTGACTGCGTGCCTTTTGAAGAATGAGCCTGCGAGTTTGCGGTGTGTAGCGAGGTTAACCCGTGTGGGGTAGCCGTAGCGAAAGCGAGTCCGAATAGGGCGTTTGAGTTGCATGCCCAAGACCCGAAGCGGAGTGATCTAGCCATGGGCAGGTTGAAGCGCGGGTAAGACCGTGTGGAGGACCGAACCCACCAGGGTTGAAAACCTGGGGGATGACCTGTGGTTAGGGGTGAAAGGCCAATCAAACTCCGTGATAGCTGGTTCTCCCCGAAATGCATTTAGGTGCAGCGTCACGTGTTTCTTGCCGGAGGTAGAGCACTGGATAGGCGATGGGCCTTACCGGGTTACTGACCTTAGCCAAACTCCGAATGCCGGTAAGTGAGAGCGTGGCAGTGAGACTGTGGGGGATAAGCTCCATGGTCGAGAGGGAAACAGCCCAGAACACCGACTAAGGTCCCTAAGCGTGTGCTAAGTGGGAAAGGATGTGGAGTCGCAGAGACAACCAGGAGGTTGGCTTAGAAGCAGCCACCCTTGAAAGAGTGCGTAATAGCTCACTGGTCAAGTGATTCCGCGCCGACAATGTAGCGGGGCTCAAGCACATCACCGAAGTCGTGTCATTGCAGCTATAGGGCCAACGCCTGCTGTGATGGGTAGGGGAGCGTCGTGTGCCGGGTGAAGCGGCCGAGGAATCGAGTCGTGGACGGTATACGAGTGAGAATGCAGGCATGAGTAGCGATACAAGAGTGGGAAACTCTTGCGCCGATTGACCAAGGGTTCCTGGGTCAAGCTGATCTGCCCAGGGTAAGTCGGGACCTAAGGCGAGGCCGACAGGCGTAGTCGATGGACAACGGGTTGATATTCCCGTACCCGCTTTGAAGCGCCAACGCTGAACCTTCTGATGCTAAGCCCGTGAAGCCGTCCCGGAGCCTTCGGGCAAAGGGAAGTGGTGGAGCCGGTGGCCCAACGGGGTAGTAGGTGAGCGATGGGGTGACGCAGGAAGGTAGTCCAGCCCGGGCGGTGGTTGTCCCGGGGTAAGGGTGTAGGACGTGGGGTAGGCAAATCCGCCTCACATATAGTCTGAGACCTGATGCCGAGCCGATTGTGGTGAAGTGGATGATCCTATGCTGTCGAGAAAAGCCTCTAGCGAGTTTCATGGCGGCCCGTACCCCAAACCGACTCAGGTGGTCAGGTAGAGAATACCGAGGCGTTCGGGTGAACTATGGTTAAGGAACTCGGCAAAATGCCCCCGTAACTTCGGGAGAAGGGGGGCCATTCCTGGTGACGGGCCTTGCGCCTTGAGCTGGGGGTGGCCGCAGAGACCAGCGAGAAGCGACTGTTTACTAAAAACACAGGTCCGTGCGAAGCCGTAAGGCGATGTATACGGACTGACGCCTGCCCGGTGCTGGAACGTTAAGGGGACCGGTTAGCTCCACTTCGGTGGGGCGAAGCTGAGAACTTAAGCGCCAGTAAACGGCGGTGGTAACTATAACCATCCTAAGGTAGCGAAATTCCTTGTCGGGTAAGTTCCGACCTGCACGAATGGCGTAACGACTTCTCGACTGTCTCAACCATAGGCCCGGTGAAATTGCATTACGAGTAAAGATGCTCGTTTCGCGCAGCAGGACGGAAAGACCCCGGGACCTTTACTATAGCTTGATATTGGTGTTCGGTTCGGCTTGTGTAGGATAGGTGGGAGACTGTGAAGCAGCAACGCCAGTTGTTGTGGAGTCGCCGTTGAAATACCACTCTGGTCGTGCTGGATGTCTAACCTGGGTCCGTGATCCGGATCAGGGACAGTGTCTGGTGGGTAGTTTAACTGGGGCGGTTGCCTCCTAAAGGGTAACGGAGGCGCCCAAAGGTTCCCTCAGCCTGGTTGGCAATCAGGTGTTGAGTGTAAGTGCACAAGGGAGCTTGACTGTGAGACTGACGGGTCGAGCAGGTACGAAAGTAGGGACTAGTGATCCGGCGGTGGCTTGTGGAAGCGCCGTCGCTCAACGGATAAAAGGTACCCCGGGGATAACAGGCTGATCTTCCCCAAGAGTCCATATCGACGGGATGGTTTGGCACCTCGATGTCGGCTCGTCGCATCCTGGGGCTGGAGTAGGTCCCAAGGGTTGGGCTGTTCGCCCATTAAAGCGGTACGCGAGCTGGGTTTAGAACGTCGTGAGACAGTTCGGTCCCTATCCGCTGTGCGCGTAGGAGTGTTGAGAAGGGCTGTCCCTAGTACGAGAGGACCGGGACGGACGAACCTCTGGTGTGCCAGTTGTTCTGCCAAGGGCATGGCTGGTTGGCTACGTTCGGGAGGGATAACCGCTGAAAGCATCTAAGCGGGAAGCCTGCTTCGAGATGAGCACTCCCACCTCCTTGAGAGGGTAAGGCTCCCAGTAGACGACTGGGTTGATAGGCCGGATATGGAAGCCCTGTGAGGGGTGGAGTTGACCGGTACTAATAGGCCGAGGGCTTGTCCTCAG
>NZ_JPRF03000103.1 GCF_001188955.3 Kitasatospora aureofaciens
CAGCCAGGGCGAGCCGTCCCGCTGGACGGTGTGCAGCGCGGCCTCGGCCCGCTGCACGGCGGTGTCCCTCGCTGATTTGAGAGGAGGTTACACTTGAAGAATCACAGTCTTGCGACCGGCTATTCAACAAGGCATTCCCCCAAGTTTGAATTCTTTGAAATAGATTGCTATTAGCTAGTAATCCACCAAATCCTTCGCTGCTCACCAATGGAATCGCAAGATGCCCACGATGAGACTGTTCAGGTTAAACGCAAAAGAAACACACTCTGGGAATTTCTTCCCAAATTGTATCTCTCAATACGCATCAACCCATGTCAATTAAACACGCTGTATAGAGACTAGGCAGATCTGACGATCACCTAGCGACTCTCTCCACCGTTTGACGAGGCCATTTACAAAAACATAACGAACGACAAGCCTACTCGAATTCGTTTCCAAACTCTTTTCGAACTTGTCTTCAACTGCTTTCGCATGAAGTACCTCCCAACTACTTTTCCTCACACTTGTACTCCATGACTAAACCCCCCCTCCCATTACAAACTAAAATCTTACTTTTATTTTCTTTTGCCCTCTCTGTCGCTCTGCCTTAACTACGTATTTCTCGCCGAGAAAAACTTCAATTTAAGCTATTCTCCAAAAATCTTAGCGTATATTTTTTTCTTTTTTTTTTCCAAAGTGACAGGTGCCCCGGGTAACCCAGTTCCTCACTTTTTTTTACTGCGGAAGCGGAAGCGGAAAATACGGAAGCGGAAAATACGGAAGCGGAAAATACGGAAGCGGAAAATACGGAAACGCGCGGGAACATACAAAATATACCTTTCTCACACAAGAAATATATGCTACTTGCAAAATATCATACCAAAAAACTTTTCACAACCGAAACCAAAACCAACGGATATCATACATTACACTACCACCATTCAAACTTTACTACTATCCTCCCTTCAGTTTCCCTTTTTCTGCCTTTTTCGGTGACGGAAATACGCTTCAGAGACCCTAAAGGGAAATCCATGCCATAACAGGAAAGTAACATCCCAATGCGGACTATACCACCCCACCACACTCCTACCAATAATGGTAACTATTCTATGTTTTCTTACTCCTATGTCTATTCATCTTTCATCTAACTACCTAATACTATGCAAAAATGTAAAATTATCACACAAAACATAAACAATCAAAATCAGCCATTTCCGCACCTTTTCCTCTGTCCACTTTCAACCGTCCCTCCAAATGTAAAATGGCCTATCGGAATACATTTCCTACATCCTAACTACTATAAAACAACCTTTAGACTTACGTTTGCTACTCTCATGGTCTCAATACTGCCGCCGAAATTCTGTCCCACATACTAAATCTCTTCCCGTCATTATCGCCCGCATCCGGTGCCGTAAATGCAAAACAAATACCATCTATGTCTTCCACACCATCATTTTACTATGCCTGCCACCATCCATTTGTCTTTTGCACCATATCTTCATAACCTGTCACCTTGAAACTACCTCTGCATGCCACCTACCGACCAACTTTCATGTTCTGTTTCGACCTACCTCTTGTAAATGACAAATCACCTTTTTCATCGTATGCACCTTATTCTCCACATCACAATGCACTATTGCTTTTGCTTTTTCACCTCTCATATCCTATTGCTATTAGATGAAATATAATAAAAATTGTCCTCCACCCATAACACCTCTCACTCCCACCTACTGAACATGTCTGGACCCTGCCCTCATATCACCTGCGTTTCCGTTAAACTATCGGTTGCGGCCATATCTACCAGAAAGCACCGTTTCCCGTCCGATCAACTGTAGTTAAGCTGGTAAGAGCCTGACCGAGTAGTGTAGTGGGTGACCATACGCGAAACTCAGGTGCTGCAATCTTTATTTCTTTTTTTTTTTTTTTTCTCTCTAGTTTCTTGGCTTCCTATGCTAAATCCCATAACTAACCTACCATTCGATTCAGAAAAATTCGCACTATCCAGCTGCACTCTTCTTCTGAAGAGTTAAGCACTCCATTATGCTCATTGGGTTGCTACTACTTGATATGTACAAACAATATTCTCCTCCGATATTCCTACAAAAAAAAAAAAACACTCCGGTTTTGTTCTCTTCCCTCCATTTCCCTCTCTTCTACGGTTAATCCTTTCCTCTTCGTCTTTTTCTACACCCTCGTTTAGTTGCTTCTTTTTCCTTCCCGCTTTCCTGCACTAACATTTTGCCGCAGTACACTATACGATCGTAGTACATCTTACAACTCCGCACACCCCGCAGCGAGCGGGGTCGGGCCAAGGCCCAGGCCGAAGGGTCAATCCCGGACTACGAGATCCAGCGCATCCCCTTGG
>NZ_JPRF03000105.1 GCF_001188955.3 Kitasatospora aureofaciens
CCCCGCCCGCGCAGTGCGGCGCAGACCGGCAGGACCCGGCCGAAGACCGAGGCGAGGGGCGACGCGAAGGCGGAGCCCAAGGCCGGGTCCAAGGCCGGGTCCCGGACCGAGGCCAAGGCGGAGTCGACGCCCGCCGCGCGGACCGAGGCGAAGGCCGGCGCCGCAACCGCCCCGGGCGGCAGGCCCGAGGCGGAGCCGAAGCTCCCGGCCGAGGAGAAAACCGCCGCCGGGAGCGGACGGTGAGCACCGAGGCCCGCGCCGCCGGCCTGCCGTCCCGGTCGGCGGCGCCGGTCTGGACCACCGAGCTGCGCCGCGAGGACGACGCCCTCGACACCGTCGCCGAGGAGTGGGACGAACTGGCGGCCCGCTGCCGCACCGCCACGTTCTTCCAGGCCGCTGCCTGGCAGCGCTCCTGGTGGCGCCACTACGGCCGCCCCGGCGCGCTGTTGGTGGTGCTGGTCCGCCGGGACGGCCGGCTGGTCGGCGCCGGCGCCTTCATGCGGCGCCGCGGCCCGTTCGGGGGGCTCACCGGCCTCGGCGCCGGGCTGGCCGACTACGGGGACGTCCTGCTCGACGACGAGTGCGCCGACCGGGCCGCCGCCGAGTTCGCCGCCGCCCTCCCGCTCACCCGCCCCTGGCACTGGCTGGAACTGCGCGAGGTGCACCCCGAGGCCGCGATGCAACGGGTCTACGAGCACTGGCGCGGCTCCCGCCGCCGCCACGAGGACTCGCTGTGCCAGTACCTCCCGGCCGTCCCGATGGAGCGGCTGCTCAAGCGGGTGCCCGGCAAGACCGCCCAGCGCAGCCGGGTGAAACTGCGCAAGATCGCCGAGGCCGGGGTGCGGGTCCGCTCCACCCCGCTGGAGGAGGTGCCGGCCGCCCTGGAGGGGCTGCTGCGGCTGCACTTCCAGCAGTGGCAGAAGCGTGGCGTCACCGCCGAGCACCGCACCGAGCGCTTCGCCCGGCACCTGACCGAGTCCACCGTCGGCCTGGTCGCCACGGGCCGGGCAGCCGTCCACCAGTTCCACCTGGACGGCGAACTGGTCGCGGTCAACCTGCTGCTGCTCTGCCCCTCCTTCGGCGGCCTGTACCTGTACGGCGCCCACCCGGGGCTGCGCGAGCGGCTGGACATCGCCGGGCTGCTGTTCAACGCCGCCCTGGAGGAGACGGTCGGCGCGGACATCCCGGTGCTCGGGCTGCTGCGCGGCCAGGAACCGTACAAGCAGCGCTGGCGGCCGGACCGGCTGTCCAACCAGCGCCTGCTGCTCGGCCCGGCCGGGGTGGCCCCGGCGGCCGCCGCCCGGGCCGGCG
>NZ_JPRF03000106.1 GCF_001188955.3 Kitasatospora aureofaciens
GGCCGGCATAGTCGGCGTACATCACGCCCGCGAACACACCGGTACGACTGCCCCGCAACGACACCGGGTCGATACCCGCCCGCTCGAACGCCTCCCAGGACGTCTCCAGCAGCAACCGCTGCTGCGCATCCGTCGCCAACGCCTCCCGCGGACTCATCCCGAAGAACTCGGGGTCGAACTCCCCTGCGGTGTGCAGGAATCCGCCCGAGCGCGTGTAGGAGGTGCCGGTGTGGTCCGGGTCCGGGTGGTACAGCGACTCGACGTCCCAGCCTCGGTCCGCCGGGAAGTCCGACACCGCGTCCACCCCGTCGGCGACCAGCCGCCACAGGTCCTCCGGTGAGGCGACGCCTCCGGGGTAGCGGCAGGCCATCCCCACGATCACGACCGGGTCGTCCGTCAGTGACGGCAGGACCTCCGGGACGTGGACCACGCTCTCGGTACCGAGCAGGCCCTCCAGCAGGAAGCCGGCCAGGGCACGGGCGGTCGGGTAGTCGAAAACGACGGTCGCCGGGAGCTGGAGCCCGGTCACGGACCGCAGCCGGTTCCGCAGCTCCACCGCCGTCAGCGAGTCGAACCCGAGGTCCTGGAACGCCCGCGACGGATCGACCGCGGACCCGCCCTCGTGCCCCAGCACCACCGCGATCTGCTCGCGCACCAGCTCCAGCACCACCGCGCGCCGCTCGTCGCCGCCCAGCGTGGACAGGCGCTGCGCCAGCCCCGCCGTCACGGCCGACCGCGCCACGACCGCACGCCGCACCCGCCCCCGTACCAGGCCCCGCAGCAGCGCAGGCACGTCGCCGTGCGCCACCACCGCCGCAGGGTCGAGCCGGACCGGCAGCACGGCCGCGTGCCCGGCGGAGAGCGCCGCGTCGAAGAGCGCGGTGCCCTGTTCCGGGGAGATCGCCGGGAGGCCGTGACGGGCGATGCGCTCGGACTCGGCTTCGGTGAGGGTGCCGGTCATGCCCGCCACCCCGGACCACGGACCCCACGCCAGCGACACCCCCGGCAGACCCAGCGCACGCCGGTGCACCGCCAACGCGTCCAGACAGGCATTGCCCGCCG
>NZ_JPRF03000107.1 GCF_001188955.3 Kitasatospora aureofaciens
CCGGTCCGCTGACCGAGCCCGCGCCGTTGCCGGGGTAGTACTGCATGTTGCTGTTCGCGTCGACGCCGACCACGTCCAGCTTGCCGTCACCGTTGAAGTCACCCGCCGCCACCCGCGCCGGCCGCGGCGTCGCCGGCGGGGTCGACGGGTATGGGTTGGCGGTGTCGGCCGCGAGGTTGGCCGCAGGGCCACAGGTTGGCCAGGCGTTCTGACCCTGGGCCGCCAGGATCTTCTCGGCTGTCAGGATCTGCTGCTCTTCGGTCGCCAGGTTCGCCTCGGGGGCGTAGGCGGTGCCACCGTAGGCGGCCCAGGTCTGGCTGGAGATCTGCAGGCCACCGTAGTAGCCGTTGCCGGTGTCGATGCTCCAGTTGCCGCTGCTCTCGCACTGGGCGACCTTCTCCCAGGTGGCGACCGAGGCGGCGTGAGCCGAGGGGACGACGGCGCAGAGCAGCGCTCCGGAGAGCAGCGCGGCGAGTGCCGCGGTCTTACGGACGGTCTTGTGGGGGGCGGGCCGGCGCACGGCGATCCTCCGAAGTTCAGGGCTGGGGCAGAGGGTTGGGGCAGGAAAGGGCCGCCAGGGTCAACCTGATCCTGGCGGCCCGTGGTTGACTAGAAGCCGGCCCAGAGGCCGTTGCCGGGGAGCATCTGGGTGCCGCCGCTGACGTGGCCGGCGCCGTCGCCGGGGTAGAACTTGAGGTTGTTGTTGGCGTCGATGCCGGCGATGCCGAGCTTGCCGG